>NZ_CP104558.1:0-1336250 GCF_025398035.1 Rossellomorea vietnamensis | reverse complement strand
TAACAGTAAAGGAGTTCTTTTCTCTTAAGCAGCTTTACGATGGTGGCGAGTTGTTGTGAGGGTGAAACAGATACAACGTTTGTTGATGGAAGCGTCTGGTTTCCGATTAAGAAAAGGGAAGCGTACACCACCGCGAAAAAGAAGAACACTGCAGACCAGCCGGAGAAGCGTGTGATTCCTTCGCTGAGCAACTGACCGAGGATACCGGCAAAGAGAAATCCTGAATTGATGAAGGCCAGAAGCAGGGTCCGATGCTTTCCTGAAAACAAATCATACGTATAGGCAAACGCGACAGGTGCAAAGCTCCCCAGACAAAATCCCTGTACTCCCCTCGTGATTAATAAACTCCAAAAGTCTGCAGATAGTCCAACGAGTCCTGAAGAAACGGCAGATGCAAGCATCCCCCAGACGAGGATCTTTTTTTTGCCGAAGTGGTCTGCGGCATTGGCAAAGGTTAATAATCCGCATGCGTAGAGAAAGATAAATGAAGTTCCGGCCATGACGACTTCACTTTGGGGAATGGAAAGAGTGGCAGAGATGCTTCCATAAATGGGGATGAAGGTGTAAATATTACAAGCGACCATTACGGCCATCACAACCAGGACAGCAGCAATTCTGTTGAAATTTGGATTCATGATGATATCACCTACCTATCTTTACTGTATGCGGATGTTCCAAATATTTTCAATCAAAATTGAGACGGGAAAGATTCGTAGTTGTGTACTATAATGAACCTATACAAAAATTCATAAACCCTCTTGGGTAGAATAGATAGAATATAAGAAAAGGAGTGAGAGGATGTCTGTACGTTTTATTCTCGGACGCTCCGGTACGGGGAAAACCCATCGCATATTGGATGAGATGAAGAAGAGTTTGTTGGAAGCCCCGAATGGAGATCCAATCATCTATATCGTACCGGATCAAATGTCCTTTATATCTGAATACGAGCTCGTAAACACGCCGGGATTGAATGGTATGATCCGCGGACAGGTGTTCAGCTTCACCCGCCTTGCGTGGAAGATCCTCCAGGAGACAGGTGGAATGAGCCGTTATCACCTATCTGATGTCGGTTTGAATATGATGATCCGGAAGATCATAGACGAAAACAAGGAGAATCTCCATATTTTCACCAAGGCATCGGACAAGCCGGGATTCATTCATCATGTGGAAGCGATTGTCAAGGAGTTCAAGCGCTACTGCATAACGCCCGCGGACCTGCTGGAATTCAAGGGAGAAAGTGATCGCTCCAAGGTATTGAAGGATAAGCTTCATGACCTTGAACTGATTTATGAAAATTTTGAGGAAAAGCTTTTTGGAAAGTACATTGATTCGGAAGATTATTTTCAACTGCTGGCTGATCATGTGAAAAACTCCGACCTCCTGAAAAAGGCAGAGATCTACATAGACGGCTTTCATAGTTTCACTCCACAGGAATACCTCATAATCGATCAGCTCATACAACATACCAAAAAAGTGACGGTTGCCCTTACAACGGATCCTGAGCAGCCAATCGACGCCATGAACGAGTTGAGCCTGTATCGGATGACAAACGAAACCTATCATACCCTTCAGGATATATGCAGGGTGTCAGGGGTATCGGTGAATGAAGAGGTACTCACTAAACCGATTCGCTACCAGAGTGAAACGATGCTTCATTTAGAGCGTCATTTTGAAGAGCGTCCAACGATTCCCTATGAGGGGGGAAAGGACACCATTGAATTCCTCGAAGCGTCCAACCGTCGGGCTGAGGTAGAAGGAATCGCCAGGGAGATCAGAAAGCTTGCCCGGGAAGAAGGATACCGCTACAAGGATATCGCCGTATTGGTTCGGAACAGCCAGGATTATCGTGATAAGGTCGAAACGATTTTCCAGGATTATGCGATCCCCTTTTTCCTTGATCAGAAGCGGACGATGCTGAACCATCCTCTCATCGAACTCATTCGCTCCACACTTGAGATCATGAACACGAACTGGAGGTACGAGCCGGTCTTCCGGGCAGTGAAAACAGACCTTTTATTTCCATATCAGAAGAACCCAACCGATTTGCGTGAAAAGATGGACCGGCTGGAGAACTATGTGCTCGCTTATGGAATAAAGGGAGACCGGTGGACGAAAAAAGACCGCTGGAAATACCGTCGCTTCAGGGGTCTCGAACATGTGGATGCACCTCAGACCGACCGGGAGAGGGAGCTTGAGCACGAGATCAATGAATTGCGGTTATTTATCTCGGCTCCGATCATCCGTCTGGGAAAACGATTAAAGAAGCGCGCCACGGGACGGGAATACTGTGAGGCCCTTTATCTTTATCTTGAAGAGTTGGATATACCGGCAAAGCTTGAACGGATGCGCATCGAAGCAGAGGAAAAAGGAAATTTGATCGCAGCAAGGGAACATGACCAGGCGTGGTCGGCGGTGATGGATCTCCTTGATCAATATGTAGAGATGCTTGGTGATGAAGATACGACCATGAAGAAATTCTCATCCATCCTTGATGCAGGGATTGAAACGATGGAATTCTCATTGGTCCCCCCTGCCATTGATCAGGTCATTATTGCAGATCTCGAGAAATCCAGACTTGGCGATATCAAAGCCGCGTTCATCATTGGAGTGAATGACGGGGTTCTCCCTGCGAAAATGAATGAAGAAGGGGTCCTGTCCGATGAAGATCGTGAGTCATTGATCACAAGGGGATTCAAGATCGCCCCGAGTAACAGGACGAAGCTGTTGGATGAAGAGTTTGTGGCGTATAAAGCGTTCACGACTCCGGCCGAACGCCTTTTCATCAGCTATCCCATCGCAAATGAAGAAGGAAAGGCGCTCTTGCCTTCCTCATTCATTAAGAGATTGAATGAAATGTTCCCGGATGCACACACAAAGCTTCTCATCAATGAACCGTCGGAACTATCTGAAGAAGATCAGCTTCATTACGTCTGTCATCCAAATGTGACGATTTCCCATCTGACGTCGCAGCTTCAGTTAAAGAAGAGGGAGTATCCGATCCATGACTTCTGGTGGGATGTGTATAATTTTTATACTGAGTCCAATGAATGGAAATGGCATTCCGGGCATATCCTGTCGAGCCTTTTTTATGAAAATCGCGGAAATCAACTGTCAGAAGATACGAGCAAAGATTTGTACGGGGACCATATCCTTGCCAGTGTTTCCCGGATGGAGCTCTTTCACAGCTGCCCATTCTCACATTTTGCGAGTCATGGACTGAAGCTCAGGGAACGGGATTTCTTCAAATTAGAGGCACCGGATATCGGTGAAATGTTCCACTCGGCTTTAAAATGGATCTCAGAAGAAGTGGAGCGACATGGTCTGACATGGGCATCACTCTCGAAATCCCAGTGTTTGCAGTTGGCGAAAGAAGCGGTCCTGATGCTTGCACCAAAGCTGCAGCATCAGATCCTATTAAGCTCGAACCGGCACTATTATATCGCTCAGAAGCTTGAGCAAATCATAGGCAGGGCAAGCCTCATCCTAAGTGAACATGCGAAGGCCAGCGGGTTTGTACCTGTAGGGGTGGAACTTGGATTCGGTCCCCAGGCGACTCTTCCGCCGTTCCAGTTCCAATTGAGAAATGGGACGAAGATGGAGCTGCAGGGAAGGATTGACCGGGTGGATAAAGCGGAGGATGCAAACGGGGTGTATCTCAGAATCGTCGATTACAAATCGAGCGCCAGGGATTTGGATATGACGGAAGTCTATTACGGTTTGGCCCTGCAAATGCTGACGTATTTGGACATTGTGTTAACCAATTCAAAACAGTTCGTCGGAAAGGAAGCGAAGCCTGCCGGTGTCCTCTATTTCCACGTTCACAACCCGATGATCAACAGCAAGAAGATCCTGACAATGGATCAAATCGAGAACGAAATTTTCAAGAGCTTTAAGATGAAGGGCCTCGTCCTTGGGGATTCCGACATTGTCAGATTAATGGACCAGACGCTCGATACGGGGAACTCTGATATCATTTCAGCAGGGATCAAGAAGGACGGTACGTTATCTTCCCGTTCGAAGGCGGCCTCAGGTGAAGACTTTCATTATATGCGACAACATGTCAGAAAGCTCTATGAAGCCTCCGGGAACCGGATCATTTCAGGAGAGACGGATATAGCTCCTTATAAGCTGAAGGACCGGACCCCGTGTCAATTTTGTTCGTACCGTTCCGTCTGTCAATTTGATCAGTCGTTGGAGGAAAACGAGTACAGAGTGCTGCCGACAGCGAAACCGGAAGATTTATTACGGAAAGTGAGAGAGGAGGCAGAATCCAATGAATAATGGCAGTATTCCAGTCAAGCCGGATCATGTTACATGGACGGATGATCAGTGGAAGGCGATCTGGGCAAAAGGGCAGGACATCCTTGTCGCTGCAGCGGCAGGGTCGGGTAAGACAGCTGTCCTGGTAGAGAGGATCATTCAGAAGATCCTCTCAGAAGAAGACAGGATGGACGTGGATGAGTTATTGGTTGTTACCTTTACCAATGCTTCAGCGGCTGAAATGAGACATCGGATCGGCGTGGCGCTGGAGAAGGCAATCGATGAGGACCCCCATTCCCGCCATTTAAGGAAGCAGCTCAGTTTACTGAACCGGGCGTCCATTTCGACCCTACACTCCTTTTGTCTCGAAGTGATACGAAAATATTATTATCTCATTGATATCGATCCTGGATTCAGGATCGCAGATGAGACCGAAGGAGACCTGCTTCGGGATGAGGTCCTTGATGATCTTTTTGAAGAGGAATACGGCAAGGAAGATAATCAGGACTTCTTTAAGCTCGTCGATACATTTACAAACGACCGAAGTGACGGTGCCCTGCAGGATATGATCAGGAAGCTGTATGATTTTTCCCGCTCCCACCCGAACCCCGATGAGTGGTTGAGAAGACTCGAGGTTCTATATGAGGTGGAAGAAGGGAAGGAAATCGATCAACTCTCCTTTATTGAGCCTCTTCTGACAGATATCCGATTACAGCTTCATGGTGCAAAAAGCTTATTTCAGCGGGCTCTGGAACTCACCCGTGTGCCGGGGGGACCTGGTCCGAGAGCGGAGAATTTCTTAAGCGATATCGAGATCGTCGAGAGCCTGGAGGAAAGTCTCGCAACTTCCTGGAACACTTTATATGAAACGATACAAACCCTGCCCTTTACGAAGCTGAAAGCATGCAGGGGGGACGATTATGATAAAGAAATAGTGGATGAAGCGAAGAAACTCCGGGATCAAGGAAAGAAGACACTGGAAAAGATTCAGGAGGATTTCTTTTCAAGAAGACCCGGTTCATTCCTTGAAGATATGCGGAAGATGAAGGGCGTGATCCACACCCTGGCGGAAGTGGTGATCGAATTCGGTACCCGTTTCAGGCTAGTGAAGGAAGAAAAGGGACTCGTCGATTTTGCCGATTTGGAACATTTTTGTCTCGATATATTAAGGGACCCTTCATCTGAAGCATTGGTTCCTTCAGAAGCAGCAAATCTTTACAAAAATAAGTTCAAAGAAGTACTGGTGGATGAATACCAGGATACGAATATGGTTCAGGAATCCATCCTCCTCCTCATTACCGAGGAACGTGAAGAAATTGGAAACCGGTTCATGGTGGGGGATGTAAAGCAATCCATTTACCGATTCAGATTAGCGGAACCGAATCTGTTTTTAGGAAAGTATACCCGTTTTCTTCCCGAGAGAGGGGAAGCCGGATTGAAGATCGATCTTTCCCAAAACTTCCGAAGCCGGAAAGAAGTGCTGGAAGGGACGAACTTCTTATTTAAACAGATCATGGGCCCATCGGTCGGTGAAATGGAATACAACAGGGAAGCCGAACTTGTAAAAGGTGCCCCTTATCCGGAGGAAACGGAGTATCCGATTGAAGTGGCCATCATCGATCAGGAAACAGAGGAACCTTCTGCCAGTGGTGATGAAGAGGGGCTGTCCATCTTTGATGAAGGGGATATCGAGAAATCGGTCCTCGAAGCCCGTTATATGGCAAACAAAGTGAAAAAAATGATCGAAGAGCGGACACCGGTCTATGATACCAAAACGAAAACCGAGCGTCCGATACAGTACCGTGACGTCGTGATCCTGCTTCGTTCCATGCCTTGGGCGGCAGAAATCATGGAAGAATTCAAACGCCAGGGAATACCGATTTATGCAAATTTATCTACAGGATATTTCGAGGCGACCGAGATTGCCATTATGCTTTCCCTGCTGAAAGTGATCGATAATCCGTACCAGGATATCCCCCTTGCGTCTGTACTAAGATCTCCGATTGTCGGACTCGATGAGCAGGGTCTTGCCAGTATACGGGTCCACTCCAGGGCAGGGACGTATTACGAAGCGTTGAAGACATTTGCCAGTGAAAAGCCGGGCAATCCCCGTGAAGAAGAAACATTCGAAAAGGTCAAAGTGTTCCTTTATCACCTCGGGAACTGGCGGACGAAGGCAAGGCAGGGCTCGGTGACAGAATTGATCTGGCAATTGTACCGGGATACCCGATTCTATGATTATGTAGGAGGGATGGCCGGCGGGAAGCAGCGACAGGCTAATCTCAGGGCACTCTATGACCGTGCCCGGCAGTACGAAGAAACTTCCTTCAGGGGATTATTCCGATTCCTGCGATTCATTGACAGGATGAGGGAACGGGGAGATGATCTCGGAGTGGCGAGAGCCCTGAGTGAACAGGAAGATGTGGTACGGTTAATGACGATCCATTCCAGTAAAGGCCTTGAGTTCCCCGTCGTATTTGTCGCCGGGACCTCTAAACAATTTAACCTGATGGATCTGAATGCAGCATACTTATTGGATAAAGACCTTGGATTGGCCGTGAAATATACCGATGCAGCTAAACGGATCAGCTACCCGTCCCTTCCCCAATTGGCGTTCAAGCGGAAGAAGCGGATGGAGGCGATTTCGGAGGAGATGCGGGTGCTGTATGTGGCATTGACCCGGGCCAAGGAGAAATTATATCTGGTCGGTACCGTGAAAAGCCTGGAGAAATCGCTGGAGAAATGGCGGGGGGCTTTAAGTCAGACCGATTGGTTATTATCTGATTATGACCGGGCAGGGGCTAGTTCTTATCTTGATTGGATAGGTCCCTCCCTCATGCGTCATCCTCAGTGTGGGGAGCTTGGCGCGTCAGGAGTCGGCTTGATGAATGAAGAGATTCTTAATCACCCTTCCTGCTTTCATATCACGAAAATTCATAAATCCGAGTTGGTGGCGGATGAGGATGAAGAAATGAAAGAAGAAAAAACGTGGCAGGAGAAAGTGAAGAATGGCGAAGTGGTGGATATTGTGTCACCCCGTCACGAAGAGGTATTAGAACGCCTATCGTGGGAGTACCCTCATATACGTGCTACAAACCTTCGTTCAAAGCAATCAGTTTCAGAGCTGAAACGGATGGTTGAAATAAGGGACGAAGCCTCAAGTAATGATATCCTGAGGCAGCACCATAAACCTGTGTATAATCGACCTCAGTTCATGCAATCGAAGGAACTGTCCCCTGCTGAGAAGGGAACAGCCATGCATACTGTCATGCAGCATATTTCTTTTGACGATGGGGTGCCGACAGAGGAAAAGGTTGAAGATCTTTTATCAAGGCTCGTTCAGAAAGAAATCCTGACAGAAGAACAGAAACTGGCGGTGTCAGTCGAACACATCGCAGGCTTCTTCCAGAGTGGAATCGGTCAGAGGATGGCAAATGCCCTGGATGTCCAGCGGGAAATCCCATTCAGTATGAGCGTTCCCCTTAGTGAAATATCGGAAACGGGTGAAGAAGCACCTGAAGAAACCATCCTTGTTCAAGGGGTCATCGACTGTGTATTCAGGGATGAGTCGGGGATCGTCCTGTTGGATTACAAAACAGACGGCATCCATGACCGTTATCAGGGCGGATTCACTGAAGCGAGGCCAGTCCTTGAAGAGAGGTATAAAGTGCAAATCGAATTATACACCCGGGCACTGGAATCCATATGGAAGGAACCGGTAGCAGAAAAGTATCTGTATTTCTTCGATGGAGGACATGTGTTGGAGTTATAAAAGGAAACACTTCGGAGCATTAGCTGCGAAGTGTTTTTTTGCTGCTAAAGGGAATACCTATACTAATCACGTATTCAGGGATGGTGAAAGATGAGTAAAAGAGCGATTGGTGCATGTGAGTTATGTGCCAGGAGAAATGTAGAAATTACGATTCATCACCTCACACCCAAGGAGGTCGGGGGAACATTCCTCCCCACGGCACAACTATGCATTCCTTGTCATAAACAGATTCATTCCCTTTACACAAATGATGAACTAGGAGCAAGATTAAACTCAATCGAAGAGTTAAGAAAAGATGAGAAGATTCATGCATTCATAAAATGGATCCGAAAGCAGCCGCCTACTAAATTAGTCAAAACGAAGAAAAGCCACGAGCGAAGAAAGAAGAGATAGTCGATACAAAAAAACCAAAAAGCCTGCTGGTGGGCTTTTTGGTTTTTTAGTTATTTCCGGTAATTGGCTGGTCTACGACATTACAATCAAATGTTGTATTAACACTGAAGACATTGTAGCTCAGTTGAAATGGTCCGGTATTGAATCCACCAGAACCACTGAACGTTTTCGATGCGGACTTAGGGGAGATAATACCTGTATCCCCAAACTGTACACTTCCTCCACCTACATTAAGAATAGCGACAGGACCTACTAAAGCGGGCATATTCAACATCCTCTTCATAAATATCTATACTGTTAACCTATGTGAAACAGAATGGAATGTTCATATTGCTATAGGCTTTTAGTCTGGCTGATCTATGGTTTCGAAATTTTCCACCTCTTCATGCTTTTTAGATTCAAGCTGACGGATGTGTTTCACTCTTGCTTCCATGGCTACACTCGACGTATTTCCAATATGGATGATGGAAGAGAAAGCCGTAGCCTTGATAAATACTTGATCTACCTTGATCGGACAAAGGTTTAGTCTATTGACCCTGACAGTGGGATCGTAAGGTGGTTTTTTCAGTGGTCCTTGAAAGACACTGGAATCAAAGCTTCCTTCGCTCGTCAAGAAAAACTCTTTCTCCCGTTGAACAGCATAGGCAAAGGATAGAGCGTTTATGTTTTCGGAATCGCCCAGTTGATAGAGAGAACTAAAGGATAACGTAATGCCGTCTAATTTATTTACAATCGAATATCGCTTAAACATCTATTATCCCTTCGGTGTCAGAGGAACAAATGGACCGATGATCAATGATTCGGGCGGAGTATCGAATGCAGAAGTCAGCTGGATGATATCGGCGTCCCCGATCAGGACGAGAGAGGAGCTTGCCACCCCTGCAATATCGATACTGCCGACGGACAATTCACGATTGATTACTTGGAGGTTCATTGTTATTCATCCCTTCCATATTTTCCGGCATCTGGGACATAAAGGAGAAGAGTGCCGTTTGAATATCCTGTTTGATCTTTGAAATGATTTTTCTTTCCCATTCCCCTTCAGATTGTTTGGACTCGACATGCGGTATGTTCTCCAGATAGAAATCGATTCTCTGCGGCATCTGATTCAGAAGGTCTTGCTGCACCATTTCATAATAAGAAGGATCGAGGGATCGTTGGAATTGCATTTCATTGTCTTGAATCAGGGCAGGTACTTCGGCTTGAATATATGCTTGTATTTCTTTCGTTATCCTTTCTTTATAAGGAGTCAGGTCTTTGATTGAATCGACATTCACATTCTGATCAACGGCCAAATCTTCTATCGTATCCTTTAAATTACTTGGGTTAAGGCCGATGTTCAACGTACCGTCCAGGGACTCGACTTTAAGCTGATCGAACTTATATTCAATTTTTTCCACATTGATCTTGGGAGTATCTTTGATCGTCGTCAATTCCTGTGAGAGCTCATCTACTTTCTTTTCTAACGCGACAATTCTCGAATTCAACATGTCGATATACTGATACAGTTGTTGGGGTGTCATATAGTAATTAGTCATCCTGCCACCTCTTTTCTTGTCGCGGACTCTTTTAAGGCCTTTGAAGAGGAACTAAAGGAGATGCTGATGGTCCCTGTGAAACACTCCCGTTTTTTTCTGCTTCAGGAGCAGGTTCCGTGAAACCACCGGTATTATACAGATAGTCATTTGTATTTATCTGTCCACATGTACCGATCTGCAATACGGAAGAATTGGACATTCCCCCGATTTTAATGAATTGTATCTGTATGGATTGTTGAACATAATAATTCGTCATTTTCGCATCACACTCATAGGGTAAAGTTTATTCCTTGATCCATTCCATCATCGTCCACCGTGTAGGTCAAGGAACTTTCATTATAGACGGAAATCCCTCTACCTGTAATAAATGAACCTGCACCGGCAAAGGTTTTGGCTGTTGATATCGGACTGATGTTAAAGACGTCCCCAATGTGAAAGACGGCACTGGAACCGACGTTTATGACTTGTGCTATTCCTACAATTGCAGGCATTCTGACTCACACCTTTAAGACAAAGTTAATTATTGTTATTCTATGTTAAGAACATGAATAGGTGATAATCGCCTAAATGACCGTTTCAGGTTAGAATAGAAATTAGATCAATGATTTCGGAGGAAAATGAATGAACAACTTGTCGCCAATTGAACAATCAGAACGTATTGTAAGTCTCGATGTGATCAGGGGATTCTCTCTGCTCGGCATCTTTATCATCAACATGATTTCCTTCCATTCACCGTTTCTGTACTTTGATCCGTATACCTGGTGGAAAACACCTGAAGATACGGCATTATTTCCATGGATTGATGTTTTGGTCCAAGCGAGTTTCTATCCCTTATTCGCCATGATGTTTGGCTATGGGCTGGGGATCCAGCAGCAAAGGGCAACGATGAAAGGGACGTCCTTCTACCTGTTTGGGGTAAGAAGACTCCTTATTTTATTGGGTATCGGCTGTATTCATGCCTTCCTGATCTGGTCAGGGGACATCCTGATAAATTACGCCGTTTTCGGTCTGATCCTTCTTGGTTTCATGCGGCTTTCCGGGAAGGGATTGATGTGGCTGGGAGGAATGCTATTTCTCATGCCGCAGTTGTTTTTCAGTATTTTACTAGTGTTGATGACATTCTCTGATCCCACGGGTGTGACCAATTATACGAACATTGCCGCATTGCAGGATTCGGTCTCAGCCTATGCCTCAGGAAGCTTCAGCAGTATCATGGAACAACGCTTTCAGGACTGGTATATAGTGAACTCACCTGACAATCTTTTATTCTTGTTACTTTCGATTCTTCCTATGATGATGATCGGGGCAGGCGCAAGTAAACTTCAGCTATTGAGCAAAGTCAGAAAGCATAAGAAGGTTTGGATGATAACAGGTGGATG
Source organism: Rossellomorea vietnamensis (assembly GCF_025398035.1). Lineage (NCBI taxonomy): Bacteria > Bacillati > Bacillota > Bacilli > Caryophanales > Bacillaceae > Rossellomorea > Rossellomorea vietnamensis. The sequence goes on along the minus strand of NZ_CP104558.1, from coordinate 1,324,908 downwards.
TACGTTACTCGTTGGAATCATCATTAAAGCGCTGCCGTTACTCATTGAGTCCAACTTCGCTTACAGCTATATACAGGACTTTTTAGGAGGTCCGTTCTTATCAGTATCTTATGCAATAATCCTTTCATTATTATTGTTGAATGAAAAAATGATGAAATGGAGCAAGCCATTCGCTTCAGTAGGGAAAATGTCCCTCTCAAATTACCTGATGCAATCCATCATCGGCACCCTGATCTTCTATTCCTATGGGTTTGGACTTTACGGAGAAGTGACGTTAACGACAGGGACGATGCTGGCAGTGGGGATTTATGTCATACAGGTGATCCTATCTGAAATGTGGTTATCCAAGTTTCAATATGGACCTGTTGAAAAGCTTTGGCGGGTATTAAGTTATGGTAGACGCAATGTTGTGAAAAAGGGAGAAGTGTAAAACTGGAAAAGGGGATGAATAAGGATGAAATTCGTTAGCTATGCAGTTGAGGGGAACGAAACATATGGAGTGGAAGTGGAAGGAAGGATCCTTGATTTAGCAGGGGTGGACGGATTACCCGGGGATTTACTTCAGGGAATCGAATCCGGGGAAGGTTTTCTTGAAAGTGTGGAAGCTCTTCTTAGGGAAAAGGGTGAAGCTCTTTCATCATTTGCAAAGGATGAAGTGCAATGGCTTTCCCCGATGCCGACAGTGAAAAGAAACATTATGTGTGTAGGAAAGAACTATCGTGAACATGCCATTGAAATGGGTGGTGAACAGGATATCCCGAAGAATATCATGATTTTCACGAAAGCAACCCATACGGTCATCGGTCCCGGGGAAACGGTGCTTCATCATGATGACATCACAGACGAGCTTGATTATGAAGGGGAACTGGCCGTGATCATCGGAAAGAAAGGGAGAGGGATTTCTCCTGAAGAAGCGATGGACCATGTGTTTGGTTATTCGATCCTGAATGATATCACAGCCCGTGACCTCCAAAAAAAACACGGCCAATTTTTCATAGGAAAAAGCCTGGATACAACTTGCCCGATGGGTCCGTTCCTTGTGACAAAGGATGAAGTGGATGACCCTCAGAACCTGTCCATCACCACGAAGGTCAATGGCGAAATTCGCCAGTCTTCCAATACGGGACAAATGATTTTCTCCATTCCGACGATCATTTCCACCCTGTCCAAAGGAATGACGCTGTTGCCGGGGGATGTCATTGCGACAGGTACACCTTCTGGAGTAGGAAAAGGCTACAAGCCCCCACGCTTTTTGAGAAAGGGAGATGTAGTGGAAATCGAAATAGAAGGATTGGGAATTTTGACAAATCCGTTACAGGCTTAGTTAAAATTTCTGTTGATGTACAGACTGTGGTAATATTATGGACGTAAACTATCTACCTGTAGGAGGTTCAATATGTTTGATAATACACATGCCCATATTACAACGTGGGTTGTTGCCATCATTCTTTTCTTTGTAGCGGTCGGACTGCATAACGCAGGGAAGAAAAAAGGCATGAAAGTTGTACATATGATCTTACGATTATTTTACTTGCTCATTATTCTAACCGGTGCCCTTTTATTCTGGAAGCATCAGGGAATCAATCCGGCCCTTTATGGCATTAAAGGATTGGTGGGAATATGGGTGATCGGTATGTTTGAGATGATCCTGGTCCGCATGAATAAAGGAAAAAGCACGAATGTATTGTGGATTGTCATGGTGATTGCGCTACTCATTGTTCTATACTTGGGACTGCGTTTACCACTTGGGTTACATCCATTTGCATAAGCTGGAAAAGTCTGCTCATTTATGGAGCAGGCTTTTTATTTTAGTCTTTTCCTGAGATGAAGGAAGTGAACGGCAACTATTTTCATATAAATGGATATCCAAATCTGTCGAATTGTGGTATTTTGTTAGAAACGATGTCTTTCAAGTAGGTGTAGAAAATGGTGAAGTCCTTTCAATTCATATATAAAGACGAACACTCCCTGAACCAATTTATTCAAGAGCAAGGTATAGATCAACATTCCTCCCTCCTGATCCAGGCATTTGTCGGCGGTGCCCCTTTCGCTGTCATAGAAGGGCTGCAACGTCTCATTAACAGGATATTACCCCAGGGGATCCTCATTGGCTGCAACTCGAACGCTCAAGTCATAAAAGAAGCGATTGTATCAGAGATCGTCTTATCCTTTACGATATTTGAAAGCACCACAATAGAGTCCCTTTTACAAGAAAAATCAGGACCCAGTAAGCAACTGGGTATCCATCTGAACGAAGCTGTAGGGAAATCCGACACCAAAGCGTTCATTATCTTTGCGAGCCACTTACAGCTGGGAATTCAGGAATTCTTGGAAGGTGTATCGGAAAGAGGGGATGAAGTGGCCATCGTCGGCGGTGTTTCTTCTGATTTGCCTCATAATAGGCCGACATACGTATTCACGAACCACGAAATAACAAGCGAAGGCTTTGTAACGGCTTCTTTGAGTGGTGAGGAGTTAAAGGTCCATTCCCACAGCGTAGAAGAGTGGCAGGAAGTAGGCCCCGTCTTCAATATCACGAAAGCACAAGGGAATATATTGAAGGAAATCAATCATGTGAAACCGATCCGTATCCTTGAAACCTATTTAGGGAAGAGATTTGTGACTGATCTTCCTGACTCTTCGATCGAGTTTCCTTTTCTTTTGCAAAAAAAGAATGATAAAGTGGCGGTCTATATCGTGAATGTGCTGACTAATGGAAGTGTTGAACTCAGTCGGGAAGTGACGGAGGGTGAGACGGTGTCATTTGGATTTGTTGATGTGCAGGATTTAATCCGCTCCACAACAAAGCTCTTATCCCGACTGAAACGCCGACCGGTGGAAACTCATTTTGTCTATAATTGTATAGCCAGAAGAAGATATGTTCGCGATGTAACGAATCAGGAACTTTCCTATCTAAATCAGGTATCGCCATTGACCGGTTTCTTCTCTTACGGAGAATTAGGAAATAGTGGGGGTGAACCAAAGCTGATGGCTCATTCCCTTTCGTATCTTGGATTGTCTGAAGGGATACGTGAACCTATCACGGATATTAAGATCGATTTTCAATTAACGCCTGAAGCCGATGTTATGATGAGTTTGACCCATTTAGTCAATACAGCGGAAAAGGACATAAAAGAATTAACACAAAACATCCAGATCTCTGAGGAGTATTACCGTTCCCTTTTTGATAATAATACGGATTTTGTCTACAGTACCGATCTGAATGGCCGATTTAATTCCCTCAACCCTTCATTCATGAAAACATTTGGATTTACGAGGGAAGAGGTTCTTGGGAAATCCGCCCTTAACTTTATCAGGAAAGAGGACGCGGTGCGGGTAAGGAGGCATTTTTACCGGGCGATGGATGGAAGAGAACAGTATTATGATCTTCCCATTGCATCCAAGAAAGGTGAGGTGAATTTCTTTCAAATCAAGAATATCCCGATTACCGTTGAGGGGAAATGTGTCGGGATCTTCGGGATAGGTCGAAATGTCACGAAAGAGCGTCAATTTGAGAAAAAAATCACGCAGCTCGCATATTATGATGGTGAAACCGATCTGCCTAATAAGATGAAGTTCAGGGAAATGGTAGACGAGCATATTCAAAGGGCGAAGAAGAAGAAACGGCAGCTGGCGGTATTGTTTCTGGATATGGACCGTTTCAAGATGATTAATGATACCCTTGGTCATTTTGTGGGAGATGTCATCATCAAAGAACTTTCCCAAAGGATTCAAGGGATCCTCCCCAAAGGAGCATACCTCGGCCGATTCAGTGGGGATAAATTTACGGTGCTCCTCACGAAAGAGGTGAATGAAGCCACTATTTCAGAAATTACCCAGGATATACTGGAAACCGTCCAGGCACCTTTTTCTTATCAGGGCAAAGAATTTTACATATCCGTCAGTATCGGTGCAGGCATATATCCCCGGGATGGGGAAGAGACTGCCGACTTGTTAAGAAATGCCGATTCTGCTCTAAACTGGGCCAAATCCAAGGGCGGGAATAATACCGTTTATTTCTCAAGGGATATGGAAGAAGAGATTACACGGAAGGTGGAAATGGAGGCCCATCTCAGACGAGCCGTCGAGAAACGGGAGTTGTTCATCGCGTTTCAACCCATCCTTCACATTCAGGGTCAATCCCTGATAGGCTGTGAATCATTGCTCAGATGGCAGCATCCAACCTGGGGGTTGATCCCGCCAGGTGAATTCATCCCCCTTGCAGAAGAAACAGGGCTGATACATGATATCGGTAAATGGGTCCTGGTCGAATCCTGTATACAGTTAAAAGAGTGGTTAGACCAAGAGGCGGGGGAGTTCTATATATCTGTCAACGTTTCAGCACGGCAATTCCAGCACCCTACATTCCTGAATGATGTGGAAGAAGCGTTGGCTATATCCGGGCTGCCGGCGGAATACCTCTGCCTGGAACTGACTGAGACGATCATGCTTCATGACGCAGCTCATACAATCGAAGCCATGAAATCACTTGCTGGTCTTGGGGTGAAGCTTGCGATTGATGATTTCGGCACAGGTTACTCTTCTTTAAGTTACTTGAAGCATCTCCCTCTTCATATCCTGAAAATCGATCGTTCGTTTGTACAGAATATGAGCGATCACACACCTGATGTCGCGATCGTTCAATCCATCTCCACCATGGGGAAGGGATTGAAGATGAAAGTGGTGGCCGAAGGGGTGGAAACCCCCGGGCAATTAGAGTTATTGAAGGAGCTTGGCTGTGATTTTGCGCAAGGGTTTCTGATTGAAAGGCCGATGTCACTGGAGAAAATGAACATATTTCTAAAGAAAATGCACCTCGTGACAAGCCTGGAAATATAAAAAGACAAATGCCTGTCGGGTACCCTGCCTGACAGGCATTTGTCTTTTTGATCCGGTAGTCAGTTCAAATATTAAAGCTTTCAATGACAATTCTTCTACCCGTACTTAAAGTGAATTCAAAGCGGTCGCGTTTCTTCTTGTAGTAGGTGAAGTGATGCTGGACAGCACATACTTCCACACCGTTATCAAACGTGATGAAGTTTACGCCTTCCTTAATTTTTTGGTTTCCAAGGAAGACAAGGTGGTTATGGCAGAAGATACTGTCATAAATCGAATAGCCCAGGTTATTTAAGGCTGTTGTAAACTGGTGAAAGGCATCATCCGAAATCTCTTCTAATAAATTCTCCAATGAATACAATATATTCTTCTTTATTTGAATTCGATCGCCATTCTCGATTCTTATTCGCTCATAGGGGGTGACAATGATACCATCTTCCAAGAGAACGCCAGAAAGCCACTCTCCATCTCTATACACTTTCAGTTCATGATTGAGGTAAAATTCGAGCTCAGATTCTTCCTCGGCGTCAATCTCGAAAAAGAACCATGTATCTTCTTCGAATAAAGCAGTGCCTTCGGAAAAAGATCTTTTTTGGGATTTTAAAATGTTTGATCGAAATATGTTGCTCAAGTGAATATCCCTCCTTAACTACATTTCTTGTCATAATTATCATATTTCATTCATGTAAAGATTGATTGAGACAATTAACCATTTCTTTAAAGGGGCATAGAATAATTTATGTGTCAGTGAGCCCAGTTTGTTTTACTAGAAAGTGAGGATGATCACTATGTGCGGAATTACAGGTTGGATCCATTATAAACAGGATATGTCGAATGAAAAAGAAGTTGTTGAGAAAATGGCGGAAACCCTTTCTAAAAGGGGACCTGACGAAACGAATGTATGGGTCGAACGGCATGCTGCGTTCGGTCATAAACGATTGATCGTAGTCGATCCGGCAGGAGGAAGGCAGCCGATGAGCCTCAACCATAACGGACACCCTTTCACCATATGCTATAACGGAGAGCTGTACAATACAGAAGATCTAAGGCAAGTACTTATAGAGAAGGGATATACCTTCAAAGGGCATTCTGATACCGAGGTCCTGTTAACTTCCTATATTGAGTGGAGGGAAGAATGTGTCCAGCACCTGAACGGGATCTTCGCCTTTGCAGTATGGGACAGTGAGAAGGGGCATGCATTTATAGGAAGGGACAGAATGGGCGTAAAGCCTTTATTTTATGTTGAAAAGGATGAAGGCATCCTGTTTGCATCCGAAATCAAGGCTTTACTTGCTCATCCCGATGTTTTGCCACAGGTGGACCTGCAGGGGCTTTCGGAAGTGCTCGGCCTCGGCCCATCCCGCACTCCCGGGAATGGGGTGTTCAAAGGGGTGAAAGAACTTCGTCCAGCCCACAGCATGATCTTCTCCAAGGAAGGCTTAAATATTTGGAGATATTGGAATGTAAAAAGTGAGGAGCATACGGATTCGTTCATCGAAACGGTCTCGAAAGTGCGTTTTCTGCTTAAGGATGCCATAGAGAGGCAGCTTGTTTCCGATGTACCGCTGTGCACATTCTTATCGGGAGGACTCGATTCAAGTGCCATTACGGCGGTGGCAGCAAATTCATATAAGGAAGAGGGGAAAGGGAAACTCCATACGTACTCCATTGATTATGAAGAAAATGACCAATACTTTAAAGCGAATGATTTCCAACCGAACTCCGATGCCCCTTGGATTGAAAAGATGACTGCTGAATTCGATACGATTCATCATAAATGTGAAATCAGTCAACAAGAGTTAAAGGACTATTTGATTGAAGCAGTGCATGTAAGGGACCTTCCGGGTATGGCCGATGTGGATTCATCTCTCTTATGGTTCTGCAGAGAAATCAAAGAGGACTTTACAGTGGGGCTATCCGGTGAATGTGCGGATGAAATCTTTGGGGGGTATCCGTGGTTTCACCGGCCGGAAGATTTCAACCGCAGAGGATTCCCATGGATGCGTTCCACCGCGGAACGACAGGGGCTTCTCAAAGATGAGTGGAGTAAGAAATTAAACCTCGAGGAATATGTTCTGGAGCAGTATGATCGCACGGTTGCCGAAACCCCGTTGTTAGATGGGGAAAGTGAAGTGGAGACGAAAAGGAGACAATTATTCTATTTAAACTTATTATGGTTCATGACGACCTTGCTGGATCGAAAGGACCGCATGAGTATGGGAGCGAGCCTCGAAGTCCGCGTTCCGTTTGCAGACCATAGACTTGTAGAGTATGTGTGGAATATCCCGTGGGAGATGAAAATGCATGAAGGCAGGGAAAAAGGCATCCTGAGGAAGGCACTTGAAGGCGTACTCCCCCATGAAGTTCTTTACAGAAAGAAAAGCCCATACCCGAAAACCCATCACCCGGAGTATACAAAACTGGTCAGTGACTGGCTCAATGAAATCCTGGAAGACAAGTCAAGCATTCTCTATGAATTATTTGACGAAGAGAAACTCAAAGAAATCGTCGCAAGCGGGGGAGCAGCCTTTGAAGTCCCCTGGTACGGCCAACTCATGACCGGTCCCCAACTGCTTGCCCATCTTGCCCAGATCCATGTGTGGTTCAAGGATTATAAGATTGAAATTGTGGAGTGAAGCAATCGAGGAAAGGGACTAAGAATGTATAGACAGGTACAAACATAGAATGACAGTATGAATGATTGAAATGGAGGCATAGTAAAAGGATAAGAATCCTTTTACTATGCCTCCTATTTGTTCTGGCTTAGAATTTTGTTGCTAAGTAGCAACAAATTGATGGTAAGGTGATCCGATTACGGTTTTAATGGGTTTATTGGGTGTAGGACAAGTCCAATAAAGAGAGAAAGACAAATTTAGTTGGAATAATAAAGTTTATTGTTTTTTCAGAGTGGAAAACAGTTGTATAAGTGTTGTATAATAATTGTACAAATAAAAGACATTGGAGGCTATAATGATGGCCGAAAAGATAATCGTCATCGGTGCAGGTCCCGGGGGCCTGGCCGCGGCAATGCTTCTTGCCAGTAAAGGGTACAAAGTAGAAATCTATGAGAAGCAATCATTTGTGGGAGGAAGAAATGGTTCTGTCACGATGGAAGGCTATACATTTGATATTGGGCCGACATTCCTCAGCATGCCGGAGATAGCAGAAGAATTATTCGAAGCCTCAGGAAGGAATCTTCATGATTATGTTGACCTGCGGGAGCTTTCCATGATGTATGAACTCATTTTTAAAGATAAAAAAGTCAAAATGTACAAAGATCCCGAAGCGTTATCCCGGGAAATCGAACGACATTATCCAGGGAATTCAGAAGGGTATTCACGTTTCATGAATGATACTCGTAAAAAAATGGAACGTTTGAAACCGATTTTACAGAGCCCGATGGATCGATATTATCAATATATCAGTTGGAAGGTATTGAGGGCGCTTCCACAATTATCCCTGGGTAAATCCCTATACAGCGTGTTGAGTGATTACTTTACAGAACATGAACTGCGACTCGCGTTCACTTTCCAGTCGAAGTATTTAGGCATGTCCCCCTGGGAGTGTCCGGGCGCCTTTTCCATATTGTCTTTCATGGAACACGAATACGGTGTCTTTCATCCAATCGGCGGATTGAATCAACTATCGAAAGCCATGGCAAGAGTGGTGGCGGAGCATGGAGGCTCAATCCATCTCGGTCACGGGGTCAAGAAGTTGTGGATTGAAGACGGAAATGACGTAAAAGGAATCATTACTGAAAATGGAGAGAGAGTTGCAGCGGATGAAGTGATCATCAACGGGGACTTTGCCCATGTCATGACCAACCTGGTGGAAGATGGGGTTTTGCAAAAATACAGTAAAGACAGGCTGAAAAAGAAAAAATACTCCTGTTCCACATTTATGATTTATCTTGGCATTGATAAACAGTATGATCTCCCTCATCACAGTATCGTGTTCGCGGAGGATTACAGGCGAAATGTAGAGGAGATAACGAAGTCATTCACCCTTTCAGAGGACCCTTCTATTTATATTCAAAATGCATCAGTGACAGATCCAACACTGGCGCCGCCTGGGCATTCAACCTTATACATCCTTGCACCGGTCCCTAATAATGTAAGCGGGATCGATTGGACAGAAAATGAACAAGCGTTCCGGGATCTGGTATTGGATGCTGTTGAGAGCAAGGCAGGTTTAGAAAATATCCGGGATCATATCAAGGTAGAAAAGATCATCTCCCCCCATCATTGGGAGACCGATTTCAATATATATGAAGGTGCCACCTTCAATCTTGGTCACCAATTAACGCAAATGATGGCACTTCGCCCACATAATAAATTTGAAGAACTCGAACACTGCTGGTTGGTCGGTGGAGGCACGCATCCCGGGAGCGGATTGCCTACAATATTAGAATCTGCGAGGATCACGACCAATATGTTGATGAATGAATACCCTTCGCACTCGTTCACTAAAGAACAAACGATGGAGGAAGCTCTATGAAAACAGCAGTCGTAGGATCAGGTATCGGCGGATTGATTTCGGCATTATTACTTGCAAAAGACGGTCACCACGTCACGGTCTATGAGAAAGAGCCGATCATCGGTGGACGTCTTGCCTTTGTTCAGGAAGGGGATTACAAGATTGATAAGGGACCTACCATTGTACTTCTGCCCGACATGCTCATGTCCATCCTTTCAGAAGCAGGCATAGATACGAATGAAATAGAATTCGTTCGCTGCGATCCCCTCTATGATGTTCATTTTGCTGATGGGCAAACGTATACGAAATATGCCGATATCCATAAGCAATATGATGAGATCAAGAAGAAGTTTCCCGGAGATGAAGAAGGATTCCTTCGATTTATGTGCGATATGGAAGAGCGATTTGCAATCGGGAAGCCGCAATTTCTTGAAAGGTCCTTTCTGAAAACGAGGGATTATCTCAATCCCCAAACTCTTGGTTCATTGCTTAAGCTAAAGGCATACCGCAATGTGATGGGGAACTTAAAGCATTATTTTCAACACGGGAAGTTGCAGACGGCCTATGGATTGCAAACACTGTATATCGGTGGGAATCCTTACACGACCCCGGCGATTTACAGCCTGGTGTCCTTCAGTGAACATAAGCACGGCATCTACTATATAAAAGGGGGATATGCTGGCCTATTGGACCATGTGAAGGAAGCTTGCAACCTGCATGGTGTCACGATCAAGACCTCCTCACCCGTCACGGAAATCGAAACAATAGGGGGCAAAGCGACTCATATCATCCTTGGGGACCAGAGGGAGCCGGTCGATTCGGTTATCATGAATGGGGATTTCCCTGCGGCATCCAAATTAGTAAGGAAGAAATCGCCCAAACCGTATAAGCCTTCATCAGGTTGTGTGCTTTTGTATATGGGAGTCGACAGGAAGTATGATGATAAGGAAATGCATCAATTCTATTTAAATGAAGATTTCTCGGGGAATATGGAGGATATTTTCGAGAATAAGAGAATTCCTAAAGAACCATCCTTTTACGTATTCAATCCTTCCAAGGTCGATCCTTCACTTGCGCCTGAAGGCAAGAGCGTCCTATATGTCCTTATACCGGTTCCGGTGTCGGAGAAAGTGGATTGGAAAGAAGCCTCAGAATTTCTTTCAGACCTTATATTGGATACAATGGAAGAAAGGGGATTCGAAGAACTGAGAAAAAGCATAGCTTGGATGAAAATCAGGACGCCTGAAGAGGCGATGCAAGAAGGGTTATATTCGGGGGGGAGCTTCGGGATTGCGCCAAGCTTGAGTCAATCCGGTCCCTTCAGACCCCAGGTTCAACCCTTTCCGGAGAAGAACATCTTTGCTGTCGGGGCATCCATCCACCCTGGCGGAGGAGTACCGATTGTCATGCAGGGTGCGAAGCTCGTAGCCCAAGCCTTTAAGGAATATTGCAAAACAGAATCAGAAAGGAAGGATGTGTCCTTACATGAACAAGATCTTGAAAGCATACGATCACTGTGAAAATATCATAAAGGTTCATTCCAAAACATTTTACAGAGCTTTTTCATTACTGCCGAAAGACCAAAAGAAGGCTGTATGGGCTGTGTATGCCTTTTGCCGCAAAGTAGATGATATCGTTGACGAGGGCACGAATCCTTCAGAAGAATTACGCCGTTTCGAAATGGAATTTGAAACGTATCTGACCGGTTTTTATCCCCCGGATGAGCCGATGTGGGTAGCGCTGGATGATGTGTTTAAACGGTTCAATATGGATGTTCAAGCTTTCCGGGACATGATAAAGGGGCAAAGGATGGACCTTGGTGAAAGGGTCTACGTCAAGATGGACGATGTCATTGACTATTCCTATCACGTGGCGAGCACTGTAGGCTTAATGCTCCTGCCTATCCTTGCCCCCGGGAAAGAACAGTCATTGAGGGAAGACGGAATCTATCTTGGGTATGCCATGCAGCTGACCAATATATTGAGAGATATCGGCGAGGATCTTGAAAGGGGTCGATTATACATCCCTCAGGATCTATTAGTGAAATATGAGTATACTGTAACGGATTTAAAAGAACATAGAATCAACGACGCTTTTCAGTCGATATGGGAAGAAATGGCCCGACTTGCAGAAAATTACTATGAAAAAGCCTTTCGTACCATTAATCTTTATCCTGTGTATTCGAGGACCCCGGTAAAAGGCGCAGCCCTGTTATACCGTGCGATTCTGAACGAAGTCAGAACGAATCACTATAATGTTTTTTCAAAGAAGCACTATGTATCCAAAGATGCAAAAGAGAAGATCATTTCATCCATATCATAAATAAGCTCGTATGGAGGCTGTACGGATGCCTTCCATATGAGCTTATTGTTGTCCCGGACCCATATTGGAAAAGAAAAAAGAGCCGCATGTAGCAGCTCTTACTCAAAATCAGATTGTGTTCCGTTGATTCATATCACTCACATTTCCCGTTCCGATCGAGTTCAAGCGCTCGACTAAGTCAGATCCGAATGGGGAAGTGGAAGAAACGTTCGATTCCAATACTGTATCCTTTAATTCATAGGCATTGGAGCCATGCTCCGTAAAGTCCAGCCCTGAAAGTTCTTCTTCACGGGAGACACGAATACTTGATACTCTTGTTACGATGAATAGGAATCCGCCAACGGTGACAGACGTCCAGGCAATGACGGCCAACACCCCGAGGGCTTGAGTGGCGACCAGGGCAGCGCCTCCACCATATAAAAGTCCGTTCTGGACGTCGAATAATCCCACAGCCACTGTACCCCATATTCCACAAATTCCATGAACGGCAATGGCTCCGACAGGATCATCGACTTTCAATTTCGAATCGATGAAGGTGACAGCCTCGACTAAAACGACTCCCGCGATCAGACCGATCAGGAGTGAGCCTGTGAGAGATACATTGGCGCAGCCGGCGGTAATTCCGACCAGTCCGCCGAGGGCACCATTTAATGTTAGGGATGGATCAATTCGCTTGAATCGGATCAACGTGTAAAAAGCGGATGAAAGAATGGCGGCGGAAGCTGAAAATAAGGTCGTCGTGATGACGTGCGGGACAAGGGTGGGATCAGCGGCCAGGCTGCTTCCTCCATTAAACCCGAACCAGCCGAACCATAGGATGAACACACCGAGGGCCCCGATGGGAATATTATGGCCCGGGATGACATTCACTTTTCCTTTGCTGTATTTCCCAACACGGGATCCAAGGAATAGGACTGTGATGAATGCGCCTACTGCACCCGTTAAATGGACGACAGTAGATCCGGCGAAATCGACGAACCCAAGCTCAGAAAGCCAGCCGCCCCCCCACACCCAATGTCCGACGATCGGATAGATGATTCCTGTCATGGCGATGGTCAAAAGGATATAGCTTTTGAGTTTCATGCGTTCAGCCACGGCTCCCGAAATGATCGTGGCACAAGTAGCGGCAAAGACGGATTGAAATAAGAAGAAACCGATGTCTTCCCGTCCTGATAGGAAAAAGCTGTCCGTGCCGATGAGGCCGCCTGAAGATCCACCGAACATAAATCCGAACCCTACGATGAAATAAAGAACAGAGGCAATGGCTACAGTTAAGAAGTTTTTCATGAGGATATTAAGAGAGTTCTTGGCGCGGGTAAATCCGGTCTCGACCATGGCAAATCCGGCGTGCATGAAGAACACAAGGACTGCAGCGATCATGACCCACAGGGAGTCGACGGATGCTTGAACAGATTCTGCGGTAGGGGCAGCTGCGAAAGCGGTAGTGCTCACAAAAAGTGAAAGGAACAGAAGCGACGTAATTTTTTTAATCAATGGAATCCCTCCAGTATTGGTTTGGTAAAGCGGCTAAATGATTGAGTGAAGAAAGAAGTGATTTACAAAACGGCTTTTTTTCCTCGTTCGCCTGTGCGGATACGGATGACATCTTCGACGGGATAAATGAAAATCTTACCGTCACCCACGGTATCCGTACTGCAATGTTCAACGATGAGATCAATGATGTCTTCCACCTGTCCATCGTCGATGATCATTTCCACCTTTACGCGGGGGACTAACTGCAGCTCAAATTTATTCCCCCTGAATATCCCCTGTTTCCCTTTTTGTTTTCCACACCCGGCTGCCTCTGATACTGTCAGGCCGCTGAATCCACGAAGACATAATGCTTCTCGCAGGGATAGAAATGCTTCTGCACGAATAATCGCTTCCACTTTTTTCAATGTGATTTCCTCCTCTTGTACATTTGATTTTTTCATGTTAGGTTTTATGACATGAATAAGTTATATCATTTATCATATTCAGAAAATAACAAAAGTTCAAGTATTAATTTGCAATGAAAGCGTTTTTATGTAAAAAAACATAACATTTGTGAATGAGGGCGTTTTCATTTGCAGGAAAAAAGAGTCAGCTCGACTAGAGAGCTGACTCTATTTTTATGATGGGAGGGTGGGGAGTAAGTTTGCCACCATCTGAAGGAAGGTCCGTCCCTCTAAACGGTATTTTTATCATGTTGGACAAATCGTTTATGGATCCATACTTTGGATCGCCAGCGTTTGAGCATGATGATGCCCCGCAGCCATTCATCGGCGATGAAGGAGATCCAGATTCCGATAAGTCCGAGTCCGAACCAGATTCCGAGGATATAGGAAAGTGTGACGCTCACTCCCCACATGGATAATATCCCCATATAGACCGGGAAGCGTACATCACCTGTTGCCCTAAGTGCGTTAATGACCACTAAATTAAAGCTTCTTCCCGGTTCGAGAATGATGGTCAGATAGATCAATGTTTTACCAAGGGAAATGATTTCTTCGTTGCTCGTAAATATGCGAAGGAGAGGTTCTGCTGCAACGGAAAAAATCCCTGCCATGATGAGCGAGATGATGATTGCGATCTTTAAGCTTTTAAGGCATCGTTCGTAAGCACTGTCAAAATCCCTGGCACCGATCATGTGTCCGATGATGATTTGTGTTCCCTGGCTGATGGCGACGCTGAATAAGAAAATGAACATCATCAGGTTTTGGGCGTAAACCTTCGTCGTAATAGCATTGGTCCCGATACTCGCAATGAAGTAAGTAATGACCATTTGTGACCCGTTATAGGAAAGATGCTCCCCTGCAGAGGGGACACCGATCCTCAACAAATTTTTAACGTGAGAGAGTGGTAGATTCAATAGTCTTCTGAATGGAAGAGCAGTGGGGATCCGTTTCCTTATCACGATGATACTCACGATGAATCCGATCAGTCTCGAGGTGATGGTGGAAATCGCCACACCCTCTACGCCTAATACAGGGACACCGAACGGTCCAAAAATAAATAGGTAGTTTCCGATCACATTGATGATATTCATGCCGATTGTGATATACATGGCGTCTTTTGTATAGCCGTAGCTCCTCATGATGGCTCCTGCAGTCATGATCAATGCCTGGATGAAAGCGAAGCCTCCCACGATTTTTAAATAGGAAGAAGCTTCATCCATCAGTGAACGGGGGAGATCCATTGATGATAAGATCGGCTTACTGAAAAATACAAGGGCGATACTCAATAAGAGTCCGAATAGTAGATTGACAGCAATGGAAACGATCGACACTTCCCCTGCCATGCGATTCTCATCCGCCCCGAGATGCTGGGCTACGAGGATGGCTGTACCCGTCGCGACAAATCCAAACATCACAATGATGAGAGAAAGGATCTGATTGGAGACCCCGACGGCTGCTACCGAGTCATCCGAGTACTGACTCAGCATTAACGTATCCGCATTTCCCATCAGCATATGAAGAAAAATTTCAATGAAGATCGGCCAGGTCAAGGCAAAGAGGGTCATGTTTCTTTGGTTATTGCTCATAGTTTTTCTCCTTTAGCTTACCGGGGGCATACACCGGCATTCGTTACATATGAAATAGATAAGGGGACTAACCGTTAAGGTGTAGTCCCTCTTTTTAGGAAATAAGCATCATTAGAATTTCAAAATGGCAAACCCATACCCTTCGAGTGCGACCTCGATGGACTCTGCTTCTGCAGCAAAATCTTCTCCGGTCCACAGATTGGTGATCTTCTTTCCTTTCAACTCAAAAGGAAGGGAGTAGGTGGTCGATTCTTCACTGCAGTTTAATAGAACAAAGATGGTTTCCTCTCCGTTTGACTTGGTGAATGAAAGGCAATGCTCATGAAGATCACCGGGTAAGAACGTCAGATTTCCTTCGTTGCTTAACAGCGGGTATTTCTTCCGAAGGGCGATATGTTTCTGTATATGCCCGAAGAGCTCCTCGTTATGATGTTCCTGTTCCCATGGGAAGCATTTACGGCATCCTGGATCCTGTTCACCTGTCAGACCGATTTCATCACCATAATAAATACAAGGTGTGCCGGTAAAGGAGAGCATGAACGAGTAGATTTGTTTAGCGCGTCGGATATCTCCGCCGCACTCTGTTAATACCCGTGGTGTATCGTGACTACCGACAAGGTTGAAATTTACTTCATTTACATTCTTAGGATACATATGAACGACAGATGTCATGTTTTCTGCAAATTGAGAAGCAGAAATGGTCTGGTGGGCAAACAGATTCAATAGATTGGTCGTAAAAGGATAATTCATGACAGCATCGAATTGATCTCCACGCAGCCAGGGCATGGAATCATGCCAGATTTCCCCTAAGATATACAGCTCCGGCTTTAAACCTTTTACTTCTTTTCGGAATTCACGCCAGAAGTGGTGATCGACTTCATTGGCTACATCGAGACGCCAACCATCGATATCGAATTCCTTTATCCAGTAGCGGCCAACTTCCAATAGATAATTTCGCACCTCTTCATTCTCAGTATTTAGCTTCGGCATGGAAGGTTCGAATGCAAAGGTATCATAATTGGGAGGCGAACTTTCTATATCTAATGGAAATTCATGTACATGGAACCACTCTTTATAAGGTGAATCCTTACCCTTTTCCAGCACATCCTGAAACTGCTCAAAGTAGAAGCCGCTATGATTAAAGACGGCATCGAGCATGACTTTGATATCATGCTGGTGACAGACCTTGATTAATTCCTTCAATGTTTCCTTCGTCCCAAACTGGGGATCAATCTCGAAATAATCGATTGTGTCGTATTTATGATTGGAATGCGCTTTAAAGATCGGTGTAAAGTAAATCCCGGAGATTCCAAGCGTTTTTAAATAAGGGATGTTCTGGATCACGCCTTCTAAGTCCCCTCCGAAAAAATTGGTCGGGGTGGGTTCTGCGCTATTCCAATCCAGTGTCCCTTCCGGATCATTCTCTGTATTCCCATTTGCGAATCGCTCAGGGAAAATTTGATACCAGACTGTATCCTTCACCCATTGGGGTGCTTGAAAGACATCGATAGTATTCAGGAACGGGAAGCAGAAATAATCCCCTATATCAGTAGAAGGGGCCTCATTAAATCCTTTTTCTCCATAAAAGACTTCTTCCGTAGCGTCATCGAGGAGAAAACCATAACGAAGCCGTCTGAAAGGAGGGGATATGGAAGCGAACCAATAATCGAACAACTGATCCGTTCCGGTTAAAACCATTTCCTTACGATCATATAGCCATTGTCCATTTTCCCATTGATAGGGATCTCCGTGGAGGAGAGTAACGGTTTCAACATCCTGTTTCTTTGTGCGAATCCGTATGTGTAATTCATTATTTGTGCAAGCGTATGCATAATTATCTTTCGGTCTATGATAGATGGCTTCCAGTAGCATCGTACATCCTCCTCTTATTCATTCCATTAAAGAGTATTCCAAACCAACAATGTTGTCAATGATAGGCAGTCAAACTAGTAAAGCGTTTTCTTTCCTTTCTGTTAAAACACAAAAAAATTCAAAAAAAGTATTGTCAAAGGAGATTTAGTTTGTATAATAAGAAGTAGGTTGTGCAATCGTTTTCACAAAAGAATGTAAGCGATATCTTTAGAGATTAAGTCATAGTGTGTGCAAGCGTTTGTTCAATCTAAAACATGAATTAATAGTTTCACCATACTTAGGAGGGGTCGAAATGAAGAAAGCGTTATCATTGCTTATGGTAATCATGCTTGTACTGGGGGCGCTCGCTGCTTGTGGTCCAAACCGTGAGGAAGGATCAAAAAGTGACAGCGGAGAGAAAAAAGCTGACGATGCGAACAAACCTGAAAAACTGGTTGTCTGGGAAGATCAAGAGAAAATCGGATGGCTGGATGAAGTAGGTGCCAAGTTTGAAGAAGAAACTGGTATCAAGGTTGAAGTGAAAGAAGTCGAAATGGCTACTAAGATGAAAGAACAATTACGTTTAGACGGTCCTGCAGGGACAGGTCCTGACGTTTTGACATTACCACATGACCAAATCGGTGAACTTGCTCTTGCAGGGCATATCGCTCCTTTAGAAGTCGACGGGGACATTGAAAAGCGTTTCACTGAATCTTCCATGACGGCTGAGAGCTATGATGGTAAATTATATGGTCTTCCAAAATCTTCAGAAACGCCTGTTTTCATTTACAATAAAGCGTTGATGGAAGAAGCACCAAAAACAATGGATGAAGTATACACATTCTCTAAAGATTTCACAAAAGATGGAAACTACGGTTTCTTAGCATTATGGGATAACTTCTATTTCGCACATGCACCTATGGGTGGTTTCGGCGGATATGTATTTGCGGAAAAAGATGGGGCATTAGACCCGAAAGATCTTGGCTTAAACAATGATGGTGCTGTAGAAGGTACTGAATACATCCAAAAATGGTACACAGAAGGTTTATTCCCTAAAGGGATCATCGGGGAAAACGGTGGATCTGCACTTGACGGTCTTTTCGGAGAAGGAAAAGTGGCATCTGTCATGAACGGACCATGGTCATTCCAAGGATATAAAGATGCCGGTATCGATATCGGTATTGCTGCAATGCCTAAGCTTCCTAACGGAGAGCCGATGAAAACATTCATGGGTGTAAAAGGCTGGCATGTGTCAGGCTACTCTAAAAACAAAGAGTGGGCTCAAAAATTCATCGAATTCATTACTCAAGATGAGTATGCGAAATTACGTTTCGAACAAACACAGGAAGTTCCAACAAACCAAGGTCTGATCGACGATCCTGCGATCGCTGACAATCCTGGTGCAAAAGCGGTTGCTGAGCAATCTCAATATGCGGTTCCAATGCCGAACATCCCTGAGATGGGAGAAGTTTGGGGACCAATGGCTGATTCACTTCAAACGGTTGTAACAGGTAAGCAGGAACCGAAAGCGGCTCTTGATGCAGCAGTGAAGCAAATTCAGCAAAACATTGATGCGAACCACTCCAACTAATCATAACCATAGCGGTACCTTCTCATTATTGAGGGGTACTGCTATCCTTTTAAAGACCTATTCAAGGGCTTTTTAAGGAAAAAAAGCTTTCTTTTCTTAAAAAGCTCTTGAAGCTTATCATAACTGTGAACGTAGAAAGGGGAATATAGGATGGAGCAACAATCCTATCAAACAAATCATAAAAGAACAGCGCTGGCCCTTTCCCTAATCCCTGGTTTAGGTCAGATGTATCATAGACAATTTCTAAAAGGCGGATTCTTCCTGATCATGACAGCTGCCTTTATTCTTGTCTTCAGAGACCTGATCGGCTACGGATTATGGGGGATTACGACCCTTGGGACAGATGTATCATACGGAGATCATTCCATTTTCTTAATGGTATACGGTATCTTGGCAATCATAGTATCTATTTTTGGAATCGGTTTTTATCTGTTTAATCTCAGGGATGCGTATAAAAATGGAGAAAAGCGGGACAGGGGGGAGAAGCTTAGCACGATCCGCGAGCAGTACAGAAATCTGATTGATAATGGATTTCCATATCTCATTATGTCTCCAGGTTTTTTACTACTCGTATTCGTCGTCATTTTCCCGATCATCTTCGTAGTATTACTGGCGTTTACAAACTACGATCTGTATCACTCACCACCGGCTAAACTGGTCGACTGGGTAGGGCTTCAAAACTTTGTTGATATCTTCAAGATTGATATATGGAGAGAAACGTTCATCACCGTACTTGCCTGGACACTCGTTTGGACGTTCGGGGCGACAACGCTTCAAGTGGCACTTGGAGTATTCCTTGCGATCCTTGTTAATCAAAAGGATTTAAAAGGGAAAGCCATCATCCGTACGGTATTCATCCTGCCTTGGGCAATACCGGCTTTTGTTTCGATCCTCGTTTTCGCCGGAATGTTCAACGAATCTTTCGGAACGATCAACCGTGACATCCTGGGCTTCTTCGGTATTGAAGGATTACCTTGGATGACCGAACCGATGTATACACGAATCGCGTTGATCGGAATTCAGGCATGGCTCGGCTTCCCGTTCATCTTTGCCATGACAACAGGGGTGCTTCAATCGATTCCCGATGAACTTTATGAAGCAGCGACGGTCGATGGGGCATCGGCTTTCCAGAAATTCAAGAATATCACGCTGCCACTTGTCCTGTTTGCAACGGCACCGATCATCATTACGCAATATACGTTTAACTTTAATAACTTTAACGTCATTTACTTATTCAACGGCGGTGGACCGGCTTTAACCGGCCAAAATGCAGGTGGGACGGATATCCTCATCTCCTGGATCTACAGTCTGACGATGACATCCGCACAGTATTCGAAAGCCGCTGCCATTACGTTATTGTTGTCCATCATCGTCATCACTGTAGCGATCTGGCAGTTCAAGAGAACAAAATCATTCCAAGAAGAGGATATGATGTAATATGAATATGAAGAGACAGAAACTCATACGTTTAACACTTTCATACGCAGCCATCGGAATCATGTTTGCCATCATCCTTTACCCGGTTGCCTGGATCATCGGATCATCATTCAACCCGGGACAAAGCTTATCCGGTTCATCCATCATTCCGAAGAATGCAACATTGGCCCATTATAAGGAACTATTTGATCTCGAAAAAAGTAATTATATGCTTTGGTACTGGAATTCATTGAAGGTCAGTTTATCTACGATGGCCCTAACCGTCTTACTGGTCAGTCTGACCGCCTATTCTTTCTCCCGATACAGATTCGCTGGACGTAAGAATGGGTTGATGACATTCCTGATCCTGCAAATGATTCCGAACTTTGCCGCGCTGATTGCGATTTTCGTATTAGCGCTGTTAACAAAACTTTTAGATACTCATATCGGATTGATCCTTGTATATGTGGGTGGTCAAATCCCTATGAACACATGGTTGATGAAAGGATATTTGGATACGATTCCGAAAGAGCTGGATGAATCAGCCAAGATGGACGGAGCGGGACATTTGCGCATTTTCTTCCAGATCGTCATGCCTCTTGCGAAACCGATCATTGCGGTTGTGGCACTGTTTTCATTCATTGCCCCATTCGCAGATTTTATCATTGCAAGTATCCTGTTACGTTCAGAAAAGATGTATACACTACCGGTTGCCCTTTATGATATGGTGGCCAAACAATTCGGGGCAGAGTTTACAACATTTGCTGCCGGATCAGTACTCATTGCCGTACCGATTGCCCTATTATTCCTGTTCTTCCAGAAATACTTCGTTTCAGGATTGACGGCAGGGGGTACAAAAGGATAATCTTATAGGCGTTACTAACATTTATAGGAGGAGCGGAGATGAAAAGAAGAGTATTATCTCTCATTTTAGTCCCGTTTCTTCTTTTTTACGCCCTTCCGGTAGGTGCAGTTGAAAAAGAAGAACGAAAATGGCAGGATGAGACCATTTATTTTCTGATGGTCGATCGCTTTAATGATGGGGATACAAGCAATGATAAAGATGTTAACACGAAGGACCCGAAAGCCTATCAGGGCGGAGATTTCCAAGGAATCATCGATAAATTGGATTACATCAAGGATATGGGATTCACTGCCATTTGGCTGACCCCCATATTTGATAATCAACCGATGGGTTATCACGGCTACTGGATTACGGACTTCTACAAAACCGAAGAACATTTCGGCTCCATGAAGACGTTCAAGAAGCTTGTGGAAGAAGCCCATAAACGGGATATGAAAGTGATGCTGGACTTTGTGGTGAATCATGTCGGGCCGGAACACCCCTGGGTGAATGACCCTGAAAAAAAGGACTGGTTCCATGAGAAGCAGCCGATGAATTTCAATAATGAAGAAAGTCTTCAGAATGCCTGGCTATATGATCTTCCCGATTTAAATACAGAAAATCCCGAAGTGAAAAATTATTTATTCGATGCGGCAAAGTGGTGGATCAAAGAAACCGATATCGATGGGTATCGTCTGGATACTGTACGTCATGTCCCGCAGGAGTTCTGGAATGAGTTCAGCGAAGAGGTGAAGTCGGTAAAAGAAGACTTCTACCTGTTAGGTGAAGTATTCGACCGGGACCCGGAAAAAATCGCTGCCTACAATGGGACAGGGATCGATGGATTCGTCAATGTTCCCCAAGCGGAAGAAATGCGTTCCGTCTTCCAAAAGCCCGATACATCCATGGATCGGTTATTCAACTTTTGGAAATACAATGAAACGTTCTATGACAATCCATATGTGATGGGAACATTCATTGATAATCATGATATGGAACGATTTACGAGAATGATTGTTCAAGAGAAGCTCTTCCCTGGAACAAGATGGAAGCTTGCCCTCACGTATATGTATACAACCCCGGGAATCCCGATTGTTTATTACGGTTCTGAAATAGCGATGGACGGAGGGAATGACCCTGACAACCGCCGCTTTATGAATTTCAGGGCTGATAAAGAACTGATGGATTATATCACCCGGTTAGGTGAAATTCGTCAAGAATACCCCGCACTGACGAGAGGGGATATCACACCGATCTACAATCAAGACGGGATGGGAATCTTTAAGCGTATATATAAAGATCAGACCATCGTCATAGCCATCAACAATACGAGTGAAACACAAAATGTTCAATTAACTGAAGACGATTTGGCGGATAATCATGAGCTGAAAGGATTGATCAGTGATGACCTGGTCCGCAGCGACAAGGATGGAAATTATCATCTAGTCCTCGATCGAGAAGAGTCGGAAATCTACTTGCTCAAAAACAAGAGCGGACTGAATTATCCGTACCTGATCGCTTTGGGAATCATGTACTTCCTATTCTTCCTCTTCCTGTATCTTGTAAAGAAACGTGGGAAATCGAAGAAACGGTAATAGAGCAGGGCCCTTAAGATGAGCCCTGCTGCCATTTTAACCATAAAGAATTGGAAGCGTTTTAATTGTATGAATGAGCAGCCCGCCTGCGGGTCCTCATTTTTTAATAAAGGGGGGTGGAATAAATGGCTGTTACCATCAAGGATGTTGCAAAGCTTGCAAACGTAGCGCCATCTACGGTTTCACGTGTGATCGCAAACAATCCTAGAATTAGTGAAAAAACAAAACAAAAAGTCCGGGAAGCGATGGAGCAACTTGGGTACCATCCCAACTTCATTGCAAGGAGCCTGGCCAATCAGTCCACACAGGTTATCGGTCTGGTATTACCGGGTTCCGCCAGTGCCTTCTCGCAAAATCCATTCTTTCCGACTGTCTTAAGAGGGTTGAGTGAAGGGGCTCAGGAAAAACAGTATGCCCTTCAAATGTCCACGGGCCAATCGGAAGAGGAAATCTACGAAGGGGTCGTCCAGATGGTACAGGGTGGACGGGTGGACGGAATCATCCTGTTGTATTCAAAGGTAGAAGACAAAGTGATGAACTACTTGAAAAATCGTGATTTCCCCTTTGTTGTCGTCGGGAAGCCGTATAAATATTGTGAAGAAATCACACATGTGGATAATGACAACTACCGGGCAACGAAAGAAGTGACGGACTACCTCCTCGAGCTTAAACATGAATGCATCGGCTTCATCGGAGGAGACCTGAATCTTGTTGTGACCGTCGAGCGTTTGTTAGGGTACGAGAAGTCCCTCCGTGATGCGGGGATCGATATGAAGGACGAATATATCATACACGAAGAATTCCTTCGGGAAGGGGGGCGTGAAGCCATCAAAGAGCTCATGCAGCTGGAAGCCCCCCCGACTGCCCTGGTTGTGGCCGATGATCTGATGGCGCTTGGGGTCTTGAACACATTGGATGAGATGGGCATTCGCGTCCCGGAAGACATCTCCATTGTCAGCTTCAATAATGTTCTCCTGGCGGAAATGTCCAGACCACCGCTTACATCAGTGGATATCAATATTTATAATCTTGGGAATGAAGCTGCAAAAAGCCTGATCCAGAAAATTGAGAATCCAAAAGAACCAATCAAGAGAATCATTGTTCCTCACCATCTAGTGACCCGGTGTACCTGTGGTGAACGGAAAGGGAAGTCCTAAAAAAAAAGCGACTGAAGTGATGATCCCCTCAAAAAAGAAGGGGGGTCATGGACCTCAGTCGCTTTTCGTCTTATCCATTGATGACGGTACCGCCATTCACATGAATCATCTGTCCCGACACGTAGCTTGAATCATCACTGGCAAGATATACGTAGGCAGGTGCTAATTCAAACGGTTGTCCCGCCCGTCCAAGGGGTGTATTCGCTCCGAATTCCGACACTTTTTGTGAACTGAATGTCGATGGTATCAACGGAGTCCAAATCGGTCCTGGAGCGACCCCGTTCACCCTGATTCCATCTGCGGCAATGTTTTCAGCCAGTGAACGGGTGAAGCTGACAATGGCGCCTTTGGTAGAAGAGTAATCGATCAGATCCTTGTTTCCTTTATATGCTGTGATCGAAGCCGTATTGATGATCGAGGCTCCCTTCTTCAGATGTGGGAGGGCAGCCCGCGTCAAATAGAACATGGAGAAGATGTTCGTTTTGAATGTACGCTCCAACTGTTCATCACTGATATCCACAAGTCCTGACTGAGGGTGTTGTTCAGCAGCGTTGTTCACGAGGATATCAAGTTTTCCGAACTCGGATATCGTCTTATTCACGATATCTTTGCAAAATGTCGAACTTCCCACATCACCTGGTAACAGGATGCATCTGACGCCTTCTGCTTCTACCAGTTCCTTCGTTTTATTCGCATCCTCATTCTCGTCCAAATACGAAATTGCTACATGTGCGCCTTCCCTCGCGAAGTACCAGGCAACCGACCGTCCGATCCCGCTGTCGCCTCCTGTGATGAGTGCGACCTTTCCATCAAGCTTCCCACTGCCTTTATAGTTTTGATCCGTATGGATGGGCTGGGGGTTCATTTCATCCACCGTACCAGGCTGGTGATCCTGGTGCTGAGGGGGAAAAGTCTGTTTCTGGTTTTGTTGTTGTTGAGACAATGAAAACACTCCTTTAGGGATTTAGGTTATCTTAAAATAGTGTTTACCCGGAAAAAATAATTATTAACGTGTTTTTTTTAGAGGATGTTAGGGGGATTTAGGTGGTCCTGAGGGGGAATCCAGCCGATTCAATCAATAATCCAGCCGTTCAAATGAAAAATCCGGCCGATTTTACAGAAAATCCAGCCGGAATGACATGGAATCCAGCCGTTCTGAACCAGAATCCAGCCAATCAACAAATTTATCCATATTCCGAAGAGCGACTCACTTATTAAGCAAACAAAAACTACCCGACACAAAAAGCAGGCTACCCCAACGAGTAGCCTGCCTCCAATCATTTCTTATTCATCTTTCCAGCAGCCTTATATCCAATCATATTCAACATTCCCTTAGGTGAAGAGAAGGGAGGGGCGTAGCAGGTCTCGATTTCCTGTAGTTCGGTGACCGAGAGTCCACCGTAGATGGCAGTGGCCAGGATATCGATTTGTTTATCGACACCTTCACCGCCCACCACATTTCCCCCGAAGATCTTACCGGTCTCAGGACAAAAGTGGACGCGGACATATACGTCATGAGCCCCGGGGTAGTAGCCGGCGTGGGACTTCCCTTCGTGCACGACGGTTTGATAGGTATAGCCTTTTTTCTTTAATTCTTTTTCTCCCAGTCCCGTTGAAGCGATGGAAAGATCGAATACTTTGGCAATCGCCGTTCCAAGCATTCCCTTGAAAGGGACAGGGTCCCCGGTTACGTGCTTAGCGGTTATATAGGCTTGCCGATGAGCCGGCCAGGCAAGGGGTACCTGTTTCGGCGCATTGTCAACGAAGTCGATGGACTCGACGACATCCCCGACTGCATAAATGGAATCATCGTCCGTTTGCATGTACTCATTGCTGATGACCCCACCTGATTTCCCGATTGATAAACCGGCATCCTTCGCCAGGTGGTTCCGGGGTTTCACTCCGACAGAAAGAAGGATGAAGTCGGACTGTAACATTTCACCGCTGTCGAGTTTTAATGTATTCTCCGGCAGTACTTCTTTCAGACCATCTTTCGTATACAGGTTTACCCCTTTTTCCGTGATATGATTCTGCAATCCTGCAGCTGTCTCCTCATCAATGATACTGATGACGTGCTCAGACCTTTCGACGATATTCACCTTCATTCCTAGATGAGTGAAGTTTTCAGCCATTTCGACCCCGATGAATCCACCACCGATGATGGTGCATGAATCGGGTTTGGAGGTCTCTAGGAATTGCTTGATCCTGTCCATATCTTCGACGGTTCTGAGATGGAAAGACGGGATTTGGTCGATCCCCGGAATATTTGGTATAAAGGGGGAGGCTCCCGTTGCAAGGACGAGATAGTCATAGGTTTCCTCGTAATCTTCATTGCGGTCATGATCCCTGATAAGTAAAGATTTCTTTTCGCGATTGATTTTTAACGCTTCATGATGCATTCTGACGTCAATATTCTTTTTGGTATGTAATTGTTCAGGAGTGGCGGCAAATAGACTTTCCCTGTCTTTGATTACATCTCCCAGGTAATAGGGCATGCCGCAGGCTCCGTAGGATAAGTAAGAGGTTTTCTCGAGCAGGATGATCTCGATATCATTGTCGAGCTTCCTGATTTGAGAGGCTGTCGTCGCCCCACCGCCGACGGCACCGATGATGATGACTTTTTTCTTCATGTTTTTCCTCCTAAATGAAAGAAGTCTAATGGCTTTATTGTACCCATTAGACTTCTTTGGAAAACCGTATTAACGGAAGTTTACGTATTGTACATCAATGGAAAGATCAGCTTCACGGATGGCTGCGATGATCTTTTGGAGATCATCTTTGCTTTTACCCGTAACACGAACCTGATCATCCTGAACCTGACTCTTTACCTTCACGCCGGAGTTCTTGATGATTGTGTTGATTTTCTTTGCATTGTCTTTGTCGATTCCCTGTACAAGCTTGGCACGCTGACGGACAGTACCGCCTGATGCACCTTCAAGCTTACTGTAATCAAGGTTCTTAACAGGGACGTTACGCTTGATCAGCTTACTGAGAAGGACATCCTTCAACTGATTCATCTTGAATTCATCATCGGAGACGAGGACGATTTCCTCACCGTCCAATTTGATGTCACTCTTGCTCCCTTTGAAGTCATACCGGGTTTGAACCTCTTTCAACGCGATTTGAATCGCATTGCTCACTTCTGACATATCCACTTTGGATACGATGTCAAACGAACTTTCCTTTGCCATATGTAACCCCTCCATACTTTTTCTCTTTTCATTATAGACAAGCTGTGACGGGACATACAACTTCTTTGGTTGAAATGGTGCAGGTTTTTTTAGGGGAAAAACAAAAGCCACCCCTTCATGAGAGAACGGGTGGCTTTCGGCCGGTCCATCCCTTATAGATGATCCGTTTTTTTGGAGTATTGATTTTTACCGGCTTTCCGGTTTATTTCTTTGATTTTATTCTTTTCCTGGCGCAAGGCATTGTTGTCCCTCGCCTTTTTTTCGTTATCAGATGTATGTGGCATGATGATTCTCCCTTCCGTATTGGATCTCGTTATTAGTATGGGGAAGGGGGGAGAAGTTTATGAGTGCTGGTTTAAGAAAAATATGGCTAAGGTCCCTGTCCCTGTATGAGAACCTATGGCGCATCCAATAATACTGATGTAAACGTCCTTAGGTGAAAATTTTTCCTCTATGAGCTGCTTCATTTCAAGGGCGAATTCTTCGTCATCACCGTGACTGATGGCAATCACCTGGTCAGAAAGATTTTCACCACGTTCTTCCATCATATCTAAAATGCGTTTAAGAAGTTTCTTTTTTCCGCGTAGTTTTTCAAGCGGTACAAGTTTACCATCTTCCATGTGCAGAAGAGGCTTGATGTTCAGCAATCCGCCTAAAAAGGCTGAAGCTTTTGAGACCCGGCCTCCTTTTGCAAGATATTCAAGATCTTCTACGGTGAAAAGATGTTCCATATGCTCGGAGTTAAATCGGGAGGCTTCGATGATTTCTTCTTTTGTCCCACCGTTGTTCAAGAGTTCGGCCGCTTTCATGACGACCAACCCATATCCGAGTGAAGCACATTTGGAATCGATGATGGTCAAATCAAGATCAGGGTAATCTTCTTTTACCTGATCCCGGATCATGACAGCCGTTTGATACGTGCCTGATAATTGGGAAGAGAAAGCAACGTAAATGCCGGATTGATTCGATTCTGCAAGCTGTGTGAACTTTTTCAGGAACAGGTCCGGTGAGACTTGGGACGTTTTCGGCATATGTCCGTCCCTGATTTTATCGAATACGGTTTTTGGTTCAATGGTGATCAAGTCCTCGTAGTCCTGGCCATCTATATGTACTTTAAGTGGAAGAAGCTCTATGTTGTGTTCGTTGAAATAGGCAGCAGGAAGATCGCTTGCACTATCAGCAAATAATTTTACTGTCATCCTCATCATCCTTTGACTTATCTTTATAGCTTTAGTCTAGCGATTTTCAGTGAAAATAACAATCGATTGAACAGGAATTATGATAAAAAGATGAATAGTAGAGGGAGTTTAGGTAAGATGAAATGTGGAACATAAAAAAATAACAACAAGATGCAGGAGGTATGTGTATGTCGAGAGATCATGTTCAATTAGAGGCGAAGAAATTTGTCGTGGTCCTGGTCGGATCCCTTTTAGGAGCCATTGCCATGAACTTCTTTCTAATTCCCGCAAATGTGTATGCGAGCGGCTTTACGGGACTTGCCCAGCTGCTGTCAAGCTTACTGAAGGAGTTTGCACCATTCAATATTTCAACAGGTATTTTATTATTCATCCTTAATATTCCCGTCACCATTCTGGGGTGGCTTAAGGTCGGCCGTTCCTTTACTGTGTATAGCTTCATTTCCGTGTTTCTTACTTCCTTTTTCCTGGAGGTTCTTCCTGTCATTAAATTATCACCGGACATCCTTCTGAATGCAGTATTCGGCGGGGTCATAGCCGCTGTCGGTGTCGGGATCACATTGAAGTGGGGAGCATCTACCGGGGGAATGGATATCATCGCCATGATCCTGTCAAGAATGAAAGATAAGCCGGTCGGATCGTATTTCTTCTTGATGAATGCCGTAATCATCACGTCTGCAGGTTTCTTGTACGGGTGGGAAAAAGCACTGTATACGTTAGTGACATTATATGCTTCCACACGTGTCATCGACGCCATCCATACACGCCATGAGAAGCTGACTGCGATGATCGTCACCAAGAAATCGAACGAATTGCGAGAAGCCATCCATTCGAAGCTTGTGAGGGGAATTACAACTTTGCCCGCTAAAGGGGCTTTTTCCGGAGAGGACAAGGAAATGTTAATCATCGTCATTTCACGGTATGAATTGTACGAGCTTGAACATACGATCAAGGATGTAGATCCCAATGCGTTCACAAATATCGTTCAGACGACCGGGATATTCGGGTTCTTTCGAAAAGATTAGATTCTCATGTTTAACAAATACTATGGGTGAACCCAGATAGAAAGGGGCATCACCTTGAAAGCCATCGTGTATATACTGATCAGTTCAATCCTGTTATTGGGGGCACCCATGAAATCGGGAGCAGAGAGCGTATTACCCCAGGAACACCCTTCCTTTAAAGATGTGAAGGTAAGGGAGATCAAAGGTCGCTTTACGGTCACTGGACAAGCCCGTGTCTCGAGTGGAAGTTTTTACTATATGGTTGAGGATGGACATCGGGTACTCCTTTCGGAAACGCTCTTGAAAGTGAATAAAGAAGCTCCAGCCTGGACGGAGTTTTCCATCATACTCCCTGAGTTGAAAAGGAGAAATGGAAAGCTGTTCCTGAATTTATATGAGCGTGATGAGGGGGACGGCAAGATCATTCACAGTTATCTTGTCGTTCTGCCAAACAAATAAACAGGGTTGCCCTTTTACGGGCAACCCTGTTTGATCTAGCTTATGAAAGGCGGTTCAACTCGTCCTGAAGAGCATGAAGCTGCTTCTGCTCTTCGACATTCGAGTTAGCGTAAGCAGATGACAAAGCATTCTTCGCTTTATCAATGGACATTTGAGCGTTTTCTCCCGTACTGCATGCCTGTTTAGCGGAAGATACAGCGGTACGTGCCTGCTGGAATAGTGGATTGCTCATTATTCCAGCCCCCCTGCACCGTCACCATGTGAAGCAAGCTTCTTAGCCTCTGCTTCTGCATACGTCAGATGATACGGGATACGTTCGTCATGTTTTGATACAGCAATTTTACCTTGTTGTACAAATCGTTTCGATTTTCTACCCATCACTTACCACCCCTTGTGCAAGTTGGAACGCTGGATGCGTTCTCTCCTAGTATGGCTCTCGGAGGCGGAACGTACAGTAAGAAGATTTACCCACCGTTTCCATCCGAATTTATAAGTCGAAGCGTTTTTGCAGATAACGCCCGATGCCATCTTCTTCATTCGAAAGTGTCACTGCATTCGCGATATCCTTCAGTGGATCGATGGCGTTACCCATGGCGACACCTGTTCCTGCGTAGTCGAGCATTTCCAAGTCATTGTCCTCATCCCCGAATGCGATGATTCTTTCTTGGGGGATATTCAAGGAAGAAGCCACACGCTCTATCCCGACAGCTTTATTCAATCCGGATTTAACGATCTCAATGATATGCCAAGGTGCTGCCCAGCGGCGATGGTCGATCAGTTCTGCATGAACATCATCGAGGTGGGCGCGAATGTCGGCTACATCCTCTTCTTCAGCATGAATGAGCATGGATGTCGGGTGATCCGATAATACGTTCCGGATATCACCTGTTGAAATGGAAGGGTTACCCATCATAAATACATCGATGATCTTTTCATCATGATAATGAAGATAGACATCATCCATCACTTCAGCGACGATATTACGGAATGGAAAATCATCACAAGCATTGATGATTTGTTTGGCCACATCGAGATCCATCGGCTCATGATAGACTCCCCATGATGGGTCGGTGGGGTGATGCACGAATGCCCCATTGAAATTGACAATGGGAGTGGTCAACTGCAATTGTTGATAATACAATTCACTTGCACGAAACGGCCTGCCAGTTGCAATCATCACTTCATGCCCTTTATGGCGCGCTTTTTTTAATATATCATGTGTTTTGGACGAGATTTTCTTCTCATCGGTTAATAATGTTCCATCGAGATCCAGAACAATCAAATGTTTTTCTTGTGAGTTCATGAATACAAATCCCCAATCTTATTGGTATGAAGGCTATTCTAGTGTAGCGTTGCACGAAGAAAGTTGTCCACCGCCTGCACATAGATTTTAAGAAATGTTTACATACGCCTTCGATTTAAATATTATACATACTACCAAATCTAGGATATCATAGTAAAGTGAAAAGCAATCAGGAGGGAGAGAACCATCATGATTCTTATTGATAAATCAACTATACAAACGATCCCATTCCTTCATCTTGTGAGGGAAGAAGACATGAATATACCGCTGCCGACATGCTTCTTTATTCACGGCTTTACGAGTGCGAAAGAGCATAATCTTCACTACGCATACCTTCTTGCTGAAAAGGGGTTCAGAGTGATACTCCCGGATTGTTTAGAGCACGGAGAACGATCTTCTGGAAAGTCAGAGTATCAATTGGGAGAAGTTTTTTGGAAGATCGTGTTGAATACCATACATGAATTATCCATATTGAAAGAGCACTTTGAAGAAAAGGGGCTGATCACACCAAATGGAATCGGTGTGGCAGGAACATCCATGGGAGGGATCGTGACATTGGGTGCACTGACTCAATATGAATGGATTTCTTCAGCCGTTTCACTGATGGGGAACCCTACATATGTGAAATTTGCACAGGCCCAGCTCGCTCAAGTGGAATCGCTTGGATATGACCTGCCATTTAGTGAAGGGGAAATCGAAAGCATGATGAGTGAGCTTGCCCATTATGATCTTAGCCTTCAACCCGAGAAGCTCGGGGGCAGACCCCTCATGTTCTGGCATGGAAAGCGCGACAAAGTCGTCCCCTTCCATTTGACCAGGGAATTCTATGACAGCATATTGCCTTATTATGAGGAACGGGAAGATCATCTGCTTTTCATAGAAGATGATAAAGCCGATCACAAGGTTACGAGAGAAGGCGTATTGAGGCTTGTCGAGTGGTTCGAGAAGCATTTATCAGCTTAACTTTTTGTTTTATACGTGGTTATTTGTTAAGATGAGTAATGAAAATGGGTAAGAGACAAGTATAAGCGTAAAGGAGTGATTAGCATGGATCAAGATCTTAAAGATAATATGATGGGTGCTTTAGAGCAGGTTGTCGACCCTGAATTAGGAATAGACATAGTGAATTTAGGTTTAGTGTATGATGTGGATCTCGATGAGGAAGGGAAAGCAACAGTCACCATGACCCTTACGTCAATGGGTTGTCCGTTGGCTGGAACCATTGTGGATCAAGTGAAAACAGCACTGAGAGACATTCCCGAAGTGAAAGAAACAGAGGTAGACATCGTCTGGAATCCACCATGGAGCAAAGACAATATGTCCCGCTATGCGAAAATCGCATTGGGAATCAGATAATACCCAATACATGAGAAACCCCCTGAAAGGCTTTGCTTCAGGGGGTTTTTAGGTTTGGATCAATCGATCCTGCATATGGAGACCGGGCAATTCTCACAGTCAATTTCATTCTTCAGGTATTCCAGATCCAAAATTGTGATATATCCTTTTTCCGACAGAAGGACGTTGTCTTTCTTCAGTTCGCTCAATAATCTGTTCACGACTTCCCTGGATGTTCCGCAAAAATTGGCCAATTCCTGGTTGGTTAAGGGCATGTCGATCAGGATACCGGTATTGACGGCTTTTCCGTAGCTATTGGTCATGCGGATCAGGGTAGAATACAGGGCTCCTTTTTTCCCATGAAGGATGAGGTCGCGAAATTTTGTCTGATTCTGCTGATTTTGAAGCTGTATCCATTTCAGCCATTGTATGGTCAGATCACCGTTTTGAGAAAGTGTTTCTTCAAACCTTTCTTTCGGTAAAACATAAACCGCCGTGTCCTCAAGTATTTTTGCGCTGAGCATGTAGTAGGCTTCTTTACTGAATAAAGTCAATTCTCCGATGACATCATCCGTTGAACAGATGCGCAGGGATAATTCCCGTCCATCGGGAATGACTTTGCTTATTTGAACCCGACCGCTTTTGATTAAATATAACTCGTGAGACGCTTTTCCTTCTTGAAACAAGTAACTTCCTTTTTTTAAGGTTCTCACCGACTTTTTCTCGATGAATAACTGTTTTATCTCCGAAGGCACTTCAACATTCTCACTCATGAGATCACACCGTTTCCATCAAAATGTCTTATTCTAACAAGCTTACCAAAGATACCCGACGGATAGAAGGTTTATGTGAAAATCAGGACGGCAGCTCCGACCGCGACACAATAAATAGCGAAATATTTCAAGTTCCCTTTTGCCATAATATTCATGAACCACTTTAATGAGAAGTAAGAAGCAATCAGGGAAGCAATGAAGGCAACTGTATATGGAATCGCCATGGAAGCTAGGTTCGGATCACCCATCAAGTCGCTAATCCCAAATACCATGACGCCTACACTGACAGGTATATAAAGAAGGAACGAGAAGCGAAGGGCTGTTTCTGCCTTCATACCGCTTGCCATGGCGGCAACGATCGTTGCACCTGAACGACTGATTCCGGGGATGAGGGCAACTGCCTGTGCAAGACCGATGATGATCGCGTCCTTTACGTTCAAGTCTCCATCATTTTTTCTTCCTCTCAGGTTACGGATCATCCAAAGGGCGATACCTGTAATGATGAGCGTGATACCCACCGTGATGACAGAAGTAAGATGTTCCTCAATCACATCGCCGAATAATATACCGATCACCCCAGCTGGGATTGTGCCGATCAGTAAATATATGATGAAATGAAAATCACGTTTTGTTTCGGGTGTTTTCTGCTTGAAATAACCGAGGCCATTTACGATGAGGCGTAAGATGTCTTCCCGGTAAATAATGAGAACAGCGAGTAATGATGCCGTATTGACCAGAATTTCAAAGGTCAGTGTTGTGTCTTTGATACCAAGGAAATGCTGTGCAAGCAGCAGGTGTCCACTGGATGAGATCGGAATCGGTTCCGTGAACCCTTGAAAAATCCCCAAAAATAAGTATTTCATAATCAAATAAAAATCCATTGTATATCCTCCAAGCTTTTTTTCTCCACATTTTTTAATTTAACACCATTAAGGGAAAGACTGTAAAGCCTTTTTCCGAATGTTAACCGAACCGTAACGTGATTATCATATTTATCCTTCATCTGGCATGCATGAAAGGTCACGCTTGTAGAAAAATAGGAAAGAAGCATCGCTTCGAAAAAGGAGGGGTAAGAATGGGACAGTCACGACAATTCAGGGCCGGCGAAAAGGCACCGAACAATGGTGAGTATATAGAAATCGGTGAAACCGGGAGCATGGTAAAGAATCCGCAAAAACTGCGTCTGAAAGCAGGGGACAGGTTTCCTGAGAACTCCAACCATAACCGCCTATGGTCGTATATGAGAAAACCTTAACCATCAGGAACAAGGGTGCCCCGTTCAAGGCAATCCTTGTTCCTTTTTCTTTTCCTTTTTCGAATGAAAGGGATATAATGTCATTAAAGGTCAATGAAGGTCAAAATGTGAGGTGACAGATAATGAATCTTGATAACATGACCCACAGCATCCAGGAAGGGTTGGCTTCGGCTGGTCAATTGGCCACAGAAAAGCTACATACAGATATAAGTGCCCTTCATTTGTGGAAGTCGCTGCTCGGGCCGGAAGAGAGCTTCCTTCGCACAATATATGAACGGGCGGGGATAACCATTCAGTTAATGACGGAATGGATCGATGAGAAGTTAGATGACATCCCTGCGGTAGAGGGTGAGGGAATCCAATACGGACAGTACCTTTCAAGGGATATCCATCAACTTTTCGCCGATAGTGAGAGCTTGAAACGCAAATGGGAAGATGACTATATTTCCATTGAGCATCTTGCTCTTTCCCTGTGGAAGCAGAAGCAGCATCCGATTACGCTGTATTTGACGCAGCAAGGGGTAATGGAAAAGATCGTAAGAGAAATCATTGAACAGATAAGAGGAGGGAGCAGGGTGACGACACAAAACCCGGAAGTGAAATATGAAGCACTCAAGAAATACGGAAGGGATCTTGTGGCAGATGTGAGATCAGGGAGAATCGATCCTGTCATCGGGAGAGATAGTGAAATCCGCCACGTCATTCGCATTCTTTCCCGGAAAACGAAGAATAATCCCGTCCTGATCGGAGAGCCGGGAGTAGGGAAAACCGCCATTGTGGAAGGTCTGGCACAGAGGATTGTTCGTAAAGACGTACCTGAAGGTTTAAAGGATAAGACGATTTTCGAGCTGGACATGAGCTCTTTAGTCGCAGGAGCGAAATTCAGGGGTGAGTTTGAAGAGCGGCTGAAGGCCGTACTCCAAGAGGTGAAAAAGAGTGAAGGGCGCATCCTTCTTTTCATAGATGAACTCCATACGATTGTCGGTGCAGGAAAAACAGAGGGGGCCATGGACGCGGGGAATATCCTGAAGCCCATGCTTGCCAGAGGGGAGCTTCACTGCATCGGGGCAACGACCCTCAATGAATACCGAAAGTATATCGAGAAGGATCCAGCCCTGGAAAGACGCTTTCAACAAGTGCTCGTACAGGAACCGAATGTGGAGGATACGATTTCCATCCTGAGAGGCTTGAAGGAACGATTCGAGATCCATCATGGGGTCAATATTCATGACCGGGCCATCGTAGCTGCGTCCCGCCTGTCGGATCGTTATATATCAGACCGGTTCCTACCTGATAAAGCCATCGACCTGATCGATGAAGCATGTGCGATGATCCGGACGGAAATCGATTCGATGCCTTCAGAGCTCGATGAAGTCACCCGTAAAGTGATGCAGCTTGAAATCGAGGAAGCAGCATTGAATAAGGAAAAGGATGCTGCAAGCCTGGAGCGGCTCGAACGAATCCGTGAAGATTTAAGCAATCTGAAGGAAAAAGCGAATAGCATGAAATTAAAATGGCAACAGGAGAAAGAAAGTATCTCCGTAGTACAGGAGAAGCGGGAAGAACTGGAGAAACTCCGGCGCAAGTTGGAAGAAGCCGAAAGTGATTACGATTTGAATAAAGCCGCTGAGCTCAGGCATGGACGGATCCCGGCCATGGAGAAAGAACTTGCGGCGGTAGAGCAGGAAATGATGAAAGAACAGGAAGGGCGCCTGCTTCGTGAAGAAGTGACAGAAGAAGAAGTGGCGAACATTGTGGCGAGATGGACCGGAATCCCGGTCACAAAGCTTGTAGAAGGAGAACGGGAGAAGCTATTGAAGCTTGATCACATTCTTCATGAGCGGGTGATCGGCCAGGATGAAGCTGTCGGGCTGGTCAGTGATGCCGTCATTCGTGCAAGGGCAGGGATCAAGGATCCGAACAGACCGATTGGTTCCTTCATTTTCTTAGGCCCGACAGGAGTCGGGAAGACAGAGCTTGCGAAGACACTTGCCCAAACGTTATTTGACAGCGAAGAGCAGATGATCCGAATCGATATGTCGGAATATATGGAGAAACATGCGGTTTCCCGTTTGATCGGTGCACCTCCTGGATATGTTGGCTATGAAGAAGGCGGTCAGCTGACGGAAGCGATCAGGCGTAAACCTTATTCAGTCATCTTGCTGGATGAAATTGAAAAGGCCCATCCCGAAGTATTCAATATTCTTCTGCAAATGCTTGACGATGGCCGGATCACCGATTCTCAAGGGAGAACCATTGATTGTAAGAACACGGTGATCATCATGACATCCAATATCGGATCTTCTCATCTCCTTGAACGGAATAAAGGAGAGGAAGAGATTGACCCCGGTACGAAAGATCTTGTGATGGGGCAGCTTCGTTCCGCGTT
The DNA here is from genome assembly GCF_025398035.1 of Rossellomorea vietnamensis. NCBI lineage: Bacteria > Bacillati > Bacillota > Bacilli > Caryophanales > Bacillaceae > Rossellomorea > Rossellomorea vietnamensis. The sequence continues at coordinate 1,288,392 of NZ_CP104558.1, read as the reverse complement.
CCGCCCTGAATTCCTTAACCGAGTGGATGACATTATTCTATTTAAACCATTGAGTATTCAAAACATTAAGGGGATCATTGATAAACTCATTGAGGACCTTCAACATCGGGTAGAGGAACAGCAGATCATTCTTACCCTGACAGAAGGGGCGAAGGAATTCATTGCAGAATCCGCATATGATCCCGTGTATGGAGCTCGTCCTTTAAAAAGGTACTTGCAGAGGGAAATCGAGACTAAGCTTGCAAGGGAGCTCATTGCCGGAAATATACGGCAGGGTCAAACCATCACGATTGATGCGGGTGAAAATGGTCTAACGATTCATTAAATGAAAAAAGCAGCCGGATTTGGCTGCTTTTTTTAATGGTTTTCTGCAGGCTCGTTTGGAATAACAAGCGTGATAAGGAATACCAGTACCGCGAAACAAACGGAAAGGATTAATCCTGTTTGAAAATGAAATTCGTTTCCATTCATTGAACTTACAACGTAAGTCAGCATTTCGGACAATGCAAAAGCCCAGAAGAACATCCAAAAAAATCTCACGCCAAGTCACCTCATTCCTATGTATTGAACACATTCAATCGTATGTTGTCACTCATTTCAATCTTTATTAGTTTACCACAGCTTTAACAATTAATAAATGACTAATCTGTGAAATGTAAACCCTGTCATCTGTTGGAGGATAGGGGCAAAAATTTATAAATAAAAGGTTTCCTATGGGCTATCTCCCTTACAAATGCAGTCTCATTACATAAACTATAGAGACTCAGTATGTAAAAGGAGAAATTTGAATGTATCAACGATTGTTTCAATTAGAGCAAGAGTGGTGCATGATCCATTACCCTGAACGACCAAATGGATTCGCTGTAATGATTATAGGGGACTCCCATCACTATGTAGACGAAAAGAGCAGTTTCTGGGTGCAGCATGAGGCGCGGTATAAGTGGATTCAAGAGCTGACAGCCAAGGGGTACATTGTATATTATAGTAATCTGTATGGAGCGAATTGGGGTAGCGATCAAGCCGTACAATTGGCCAGGCGACTCTATCAGCATGTGAAACGGAACGAAATCATCAATGGAAAGATCCACATTTTGGCCGAAGGAATGGGAGCGTTAGTATTGAAAAATCTCTATCCGAAATTGGCACATGATATTAGGAGTGCCGTCCTGCTCTCCCCCTGCGTATCGATGTATGACCATTTAGAACAAGAAAAAGAACAGAAATTCTTTTATAAAAAAGTGATAAAAGAACTTTCATTGATGCTGAAGATGAAGGAAGAGGATTGTGAAGCCTTCATCTCACAACAATCACAGGACTACAAAATATTCCAGGATATCCCTATTCCCCTGTATATTGTTCAGTCAATGACTCTAAATCGTTATAAAAATCAATTCACTCTCATAAAAGATATATATACGGAGCGTTTAGCAAAAGGAATTTCAACGGATCTATTCTTTGTTCTTCCTGAGAAACGAGGGTCTCTTGGAGGGAAGATCGCATCTTACTTTTCCCTGCATGAGAAAGAGTTATAACAAATAAATTGGAGTGATTGACTTGAACCATCATGCGTTCGTTTTCGCTGCACAACAGTTTTTGGGATTTGAACTCTGTCATGCCCTTCTGGAAAAAGGATGGACCGTGACCGCCATCGATGAGCACAAAGAGACGAAGGATAAATGGATGGAAATTGGAAGGAATGCAAACCTGGAGTACGTGTCTTATGGGGGATGGGATAAGAGCGTACGCAGAGGGTCCAGTGTATTCCTTCCTTACTATGATCAGGTAAGAGGGAATAGGGCGGGGTATTTATCAGAAGTGGATGAACTGCTCTCAAAAGTGGACCAACCCTTTCATGTGATTCGAATCTATTCCAACGGGAAAGGAAATAGAGGTCTTGAGGAAGATGGTGCTGCCTTCTACCTTCCAACATTATATGGTATCCATCAACCGGAAGAATTCCTTTTTGCACAAATATTGACCGGCAAAGGGGAAGGAACGGATTATGTGGATGATCCCTCGGGGGCGATTTATGTGAAGGACGCAGCTAAAATGATTGTCAATCTCTCTTCAAAAAAAGACATCTTTACCTTGAAGCCTCTGTCAGACAGGAGCTGGAATGAAGCTCTATCCTATATCACAAATGAAACGTTTTCAACTGGTCACCGTAAAATCGATGCCGTTGGAAAAGAAGTGATCGTCAGACCATCAAAGTCTCACAGGGGCATCATTGATCAACAAGAAAAAGGGATTCGCTTGCATGAAATTGAGGAGTGAGAAAACTTTTCCTTTTCATGTAGATACAGGTGAGGGTAAAATAGGGATGATGTAATGAACCTTTTATAGATGCTGCATGGGCTTTAAAGGAGTTGCTGCACATGAATAAGAAATGGTACATGTTTTTCCTGATTGTATTCCTGGTCGGACTAAGTGGTTGTTCAGCAGGAAACAGCGAAGAGATAGAAAAGGTTGGTTTACTTGTTCCGGAAGCAGTGAATGATGGAGTTTGGGGAACAAAAGGGTACAAAGGATTACTAAAAATACAATCCGATTATCATGCAGACGTGTTCTATAAAGAGGGAATGAAGAATGATACATCAATCAAGCAGGCAGTAGAGGAATTTGATGATAAGGATGTCACCTTAGTATTTGGACATGGGAGTGAGTATGCGGATGTCTTTAACGACTTGTCTGGAGAGCATCCCGATATGCATTTCGTCAGCTTTAACGGACATGCCACGGAGAAAAACACGACAAGCCTACAGTTCAAGGGATACGCTATGGGCTTTTTCGGAGGAATGACAGCAGCCTTTCACTCTAAAACGAAGAAGATCGGTGTGATTGCGGCCTTTGAGTGGCAGCCTGAGGTTCAAGGGTTTATAGATGGAGCGAAGTATCAAAACAGTGAGACAGAGGTTAACGTAGAGTACACCAATCATTGGGACGATCAAGAGAGGGCCCTTAACGAGTTGGACACTTTACTAAAAGAGGGTATCGATGTTGTGTATCCTGCAGGTGACGGCTATAATGTAGCAGTAATCGAAAAGCTTAAGGAGAAAGGACTTTATGCCATAGGGTACGTTTCCGATCAATCCGATCTCGGGGAATCAACGGTCCTGACAAGCACCGTCCAGCAGGCTGATAAGTTGTATGGAGTAGTAGCCGAGAGGTTCGCCCATGATGAGCTGGAGTCAGGCAACCTGGAATTTGATTTTGGAGACGGTGTGATCTCCATGGGAAAATTCAGTCCGCTCATTCCGAAAGATTTTCAAACTGAAATAAAGCAACATATCAAGGACTATATTGATACCGGCAAATTGCCGAATGGAAAGGAATCGAAGCAATGAATCAAGACAAAACAATGGAGTTTATGCAGATTGCCATGAAGTATTTCCCCCAAGCGAAAGAACAACTCGATCAAGCGGGAGTCGAGTTCTCTCCTGAAATGCTGCAGCCATTCATGACGCTGTTCACCCAGGTCATGAGTGAAGCTTATGAATTAGGCAAACAGGATGCCTTACATAAAGAATAAGCGAATGGAAAGACGGGTCACCTGAATTTAAGGTGACCCGTCTTTTGTTAGGAAGAAAAAATAATTGCAGAAAGTAGAAATCTTCGATAAAATTAGTACCAAGTCATAATAATTGATAATAACCATTGAGTATATGAAAAAAATTATAAGCGAAAGTAGGGAACGCCAGTATGAATACAGGTATTATTGGAATTGGACGTTATCTTCCTGAAAAGATCTTAACAAACGCGGATCTTGAGAAAATGGTGGATACTTCGGATGAATGGATTCGTACGAGAACAGGCATTGAAGAGAGAAGAATAGCAAATAATGAAACAAATACCTCTGATATGGCTTTCGAAGCCGCAAAGAAGGCAATTGCTGATGCGGAGATCGATCCCGAGGACATCGACCTGATCATGGTAGCAACCGTTACCCCGGATCATCCATTCCCATCCGTTGCCTGCCTCCTTCAGGAAAGATTGGGAGCCAAGAAGGCTGCGGCAATGGATATCAGTGCCGCATGCGCAGGATTTATGTATGGTATGATTACGGCAAAGCAATTCATCGATAATGGTGCGTACAAGAATGTCCTCGTGGTCGGTGTAGAGAAATTATCCAAAATCACTGACTGGGAGGATCGTAACACAGCCGTCCTATTTGGAGATGCTGCCGGTGCGGCGGTCCTTGGACCCGTTCCAGACGGCAAGGGGATCCTTGCCTTTGAATTAGGATCGGACGGATCAGGAGCGAAACATTTGTATCAGGATGAAAAATTGATCATGAACGGCCGGGAAGTGTTCAAATTCGCAGTTCGTCAAATGGGCGAATCCAGTATAAATGTGATTGAAAAGGCAGGTTTAAGTAAAGAGGACGTAGATTTCCTCATTCCTCACCAGGCCAATATCCGTATCATGGAAGCAGCTAGGCAGCGCCTTGAGCTGCCGGTGGAAAAAATGTCTAAGACCGTAAATAAATATGGAAATACATCAGCGGCTTCTATCCCGGTTTCCTTAGTGGAAGATCTTGAAGCGGGAAGAGTGAAAGAGAATGATGTTGTCGTCATGGTAGGATTCGGTGGCGGTTTAACTTGGGGCGCGATCATTATGCGCTGGGGTAAATAATTGAGTATCAGAAGCTTATTGACAACTTGCAGTTAAAGGAGATGGATTAGAATGAATAAGAAGCGTGTAGTGGTTACAGGATTAGGAAGCGTCACGCCTTTAGGGAATGATGTTGAATCGACCTGGTCGAATATTTTGGCCGGAAAGACGGGGGTAGGGCCTTTAACGCGTTTAAACGCCGATGAGTATCCTGCCAAAGTGGCGGCAGAACTAAAAGACTTCAATATTGAAGAGTTCGGGGTGGAAAGAAAAGAAGCAAGGAAGATGGACCGCTTCACTCACTATGCGATTGCCGCATCGTTAATGGCAGTAAAAGATTCAAAACTTGATATCACAGACGAAAATGCACATCGCGTTGGCGTGTGGATCGGTTCAGGAATCGGGGGAATGGAAACATTCGAACAGCAGTACGAAACATTCCAGAAACGTGGATATCGCCGGGTAAGCCCATTCTTCGTGCCGATGATCATACCTGATATGGCAGCGGGACAAGTGTCCATTATGCTCGGAGCGAAAGGGTTCAACTCTTGTACCGTAACAGCTTGTGCAACAGGAACAAACTCAATCGGTGATGCCTTCAAGGTCATTCAGCGTGGGGATGCGGATGTGATGGTTTCCGGTGGAGCAGAAGCGCCAATCACGAAAATGTCCGTTGCCGGATTCTGTGCAAATACAGCCCTTTCCACGAATCCAGATCCTGAGAAAGCATCAAGACCCTTTGATTCCAATCGTGATGGCTTCGTAATGGGAGAAGGGGCGGGAATCGTCGTTCTGGAAGAACTTGATCATGCCTTAAAACGTGGAGCGACGATTTATGCAGAAATCGTCGGGTACGGATGTACCGGAGATGCCTATCACATCACTGCCCCGGCACCTGCTGGAGAAGGCGGCGCAAGAGCGATGAAAATGGCACTTGAAGATGGCGGGATCCGTCCGGAAGAGATGGATTACATCAATGCCCACGGAACAAGCACTCCATATAATGATAAATACGAAACGATGGCTGTGAAGGAAGTGTTCGGAGAGCATGCCTATAAACTGGCCATGAGTTCGACGAAATCCATGACGGGTCACCTTCTTGGTGCAGCAGGCGGAGTGGAAGCGATTTTCACTGTACTGGCGATGAAAGACAGTGTCCTTCCTCCAACCATCAATATTGAAACGCCGGACCCTGATTGTGATCTTGATTACGTAGCAAATGAAGCAAGGAAACAAGAAGTCAATGTAGCGATGAGTAATTCATTAGGATTCGGTGGTCATAATGCCACCATCGTATTTAAAAAATATCAAAGTTAACAATTATGGGCCTGTTACATGTAGCAGGCTCTTTTTGTTGTGAATCTTTCCTCTTTCACATATACATGTTAAAAAGCATGGAAAGAGGGATGAAGGTGGCAGTTGTACCTACAGATGATTGGTTGGCAGAGTGGATCGATAATCCCGTGGATCTACTCAAGAAAACGAAAAATGGTAAAGACGATCAGCAATCGTTTTATCAATACCTTACAAAGCACGGAATGTATCGTTCTGCGCGTCTCGCCGGAGATATTTACGAAAAAATGAAAGAAAAGAAACTTTGGGAACGATTTGCTCTCTTTGAAAAAAAATATAAGCGAAAGTGGAATGGACCGAGCGTCCCGATCTATCTATTCCCCGTACAGGAAAAAAGGGGGATGTTCCAGACATCCATGAAAAAATCGGGGGTATGCTTCAAAGATGAAATCTTCTTTTTCGTTACGGACCAGGAAGATCCAAAAGAATATGAAGCGTTATTTGTCCATGAATACCATCACTGTGTCCGAATGAAGCGGTTAAACAAAAAGGAGGACCACTATACGCTCCTTGACTCCATCATCTTTGAAGGGCTGGCAGAAACTGCTGTCAGAGAATACTGTGGAGAGAAATATGTGGCTCCCTGGACAAAAGCGTATGATGAACAGGAATTGTCCCGCTACTATGAAAAATGGATAGAGCCCAATTTGGAAGTGAGGCGGGATAGTCCTCTGCATGATCAGCTGCTTCTTGGACAAAAATCCTTTCCAAAAATGCTCGGCTATTCCTCGGGCTACCGATTGGTGCAACAGTTTTTAAAGAAGCAGGATTCGTCAACCCTTTCCCTCATAGGAGAACCGTCATCAGTATTTTTGCCATAGAAATCAGGAGAATTGCTGAAGCCATGGGCTTTCCTGAAAATAGGATGTCCTCTGCCGTCATATCTTCCTGTTCCTTTCATAAAATATACTAAGCATGGACGGGCTCCAATATCTTAATGCAAGGATAGAGGCGGAAGGTATGGTGGTACAATTGTTTGGACTCTTTATTGGATTTGGACTGGCTGTATCAGGAGGGGTGAGCTTAATCATGTATTTAAATTTGCTCACGACAGGAATGACGTTTACAGATTATATATCTTTTGTTTCCACACGTGTTGAAAGTTATTTATTTCTTTTGGGAATCCTCATTATCACCCTTTCAATCTATATACCCCGCAGAAAAATATAATGACAATCATAAAACCCTTGATAATAGGAATAAATTTACACAAATTAGCCTATACTGATTGACAAATAAGATTGAAGCAAAGCGAGGGGTCAATCATGTTATATCTTCATGATGTATGGGTAAATTGGTTCGAAGGCGAAGAAAATGGCTACAATGTCTGCCATTTTCATGAGTGGAGAAAAGAGGACGTTATTGAATTACTGGATCAGGTTCCTCTGATTAAAGTAGACACGACACTGTTTCATTACATCGAGAATGATTTATCAGAGTTACCTCAACAACTGCTCCATCATGTCTATCAAAAAGCATATCTGCGAAAAAACCACGAACGGATCCAGTTGGATTATTGTTTCATCGTGACGGATGGCACCGGGATACTGGCAGTGGATACAATCGGATACACCGTCCCAATCAGAAAAAGCAGGCTGATACCAAGACAGGAACAACTGGTGTATGAAATGGTCGAAAGTCATGAAACGGTAGAGTATTCCATCGAGCCGGACGGTAAAAGGGAGGATGCGTATCATATTCTTTCCCCGAATCCTTATATGATGAGCGGGCTGACGCGGAAGGAAAGACAATTGAAGCAGCTGTTATTCATGGCCCTTGATCAACTTCACAGTTCAAACAACACGGCGGAAATCCGGTATTGGTACACAGAATGGGCACCAGAGCGCTACCGCACCATACAGGAAATGGATTTCGAAGACATATGGCAGATGCTATATGAAGAAACCCAGTACGGGTGGTCGGACAAGCACCTCACCCTCTGTGAGAATTTGATTAAGGGACAACCATTTTTCGAAAAACTATGGGAAGTGGAGAATCGCCCTAAGGTTAATTGATCGTTCGCAGGAAACCTTGAGTCCGTAGTGGGCTTGAGGTTTTTTTGTATGAGGGCAGGGGAAAGGCCAGAAACCGCGCAAGCAGTCTCTGGCCTTCCTGTTTATTTCCTCTTTCTCTCTTTTCTTCCCAATCCCATGGCCTTTTCCATCTTCTTCAGCATTTTGTTTGCTGCGAAGTTTGCCTTTTCTGCACCGCGATCAAGGATATCATCCAATTCCTCTGAATCGATCAATTCATAGTAGCGGTCCTGTACCGGCTTGATGGCGCTTATGACCACCTGTGCCAAGTCGCTTTTGAAGTCCCCGTATCCTTTCCCTTCATATTTCTGTTGTATTTCTTCTATAGAAGTACCTTCAAGGATCGAATAGATCGAAAGGAGGTTAGACACGCCGGGTTTGTTTTCTTTATCGTATTTCACGATGCCATCTGAATCGGTCACGGCACTTTTGATTTTCTTCTCGATCTGTTTAGGATCGTCAAGGAGTGTAATGAACGCTTTCTGATTCGAATCGGATTTACTCATCTTCTTCAACGGGTCCTGAAGGGACATCACCCGGGCACCGACTTTGGGGATTCTTACTTCGGGTACGGTGAAGATATCATTGTATTTATTGTTGAATCGTTCCGCCAGGTTCCTGGTCAGTTCCAGATGCTGTTTCTGATCCTCCCCGACGGGAACAAGATCTGTTCCGTACAACAGGATGTCTGCCGCCATTAGCGGTGGGTACGTTAATAATCCCGCTGAAACGGCTTCTTTGCCATGGGATTTATCTTTGAATTGAGTCATTCTTTCAAGCTCCCCGATATAGGTCACACACTGCAGGATCCAGCCTGCCTGTGCATGTGCAGGAACTTCCGATTGAATGAATAATGTAGACTTCTCCGGATCGATGCCACAGGCGATATACAGGGCGGCAAGACTGCGGATGTTTTTGCGCAGCTCCATCTTATCCTGAGACACCGTGATCGCATGCTGGTCAACCACACAGAAGTAACAATTATATTCTTCCTGGAGCTCGGTGAATTGCTTCATCGCCCCGATGTAATTACCGAGGGTGATCGTCCCACTCGGCTGAATGCCACTGAATATTGTCTTCATTTCATTTCCTCCTAATTTTACACAAAATAAAAACCCACCCGTCCTATAAAAAATAGGGACGAATGGGATGATTTCCGCGGTGCCACCCTAAGTGCCCGTTAGAGCCAGCTTAGTCCATGACGTGCATGGAACCTCTTTAACGTAAGGTCATCCCGTTATGTGCTACTCCGTTTCACACATAAAGCTCCGAAGTCCATTCCTTTTCAAATGAATACTTGTTTGCACCAACCACAAGTTCTCTTTTATTCATCCTGAAAAGTACTACTCTTCATCCAAGCTTATACTTTCATTCATATGTAGCTATTATATGAGAAAAGAAGGGTGAATTCAAGTGTACAGAAGGTAGGTCATGATAATCGAAAGGACGAATGCGAGTCCTCCGGTCAGTAAAAAGGACTTCGTAATAGAGTAGGAACGTTGTACACCATATTCCTCGTGAGCTTCTTTCATCTCATCCAGGTCATCGAACTGGGAAATATACTTTCCCTGTTTCGTGCTGTTGCGAAACCTTTTAAGAGCATAGACGATCCCGTTAAAAAATCCCTTTCCAAAAATATAAAGGAGGGCACCGATACTGATATAGGCAATCCCGATGACAAACAAACTGTCTATTATAGAAAGAAGCAGATTTTTTTCCTGCAGTGAAGCCACTACCACAGCAATGATAAAAATAAGAAAGGTAAGTATGTTGAACAATTTCATTCGTTTCATAATGCTCCTTAAGATGTTTTTAACCAAAGTATACATGAAGGAAGAAGAATAATTCAATCCTCATTCATATATATACAATTCTTTCAAAAGTGTATAAAGGAAGACAACAGACATCCATGCAGGGCGTACATACAAGTAGTATCTCATTTCAAAAGTTGAAGGAGAGTGAAATAAGTATTAATTCTATTATTTATATTTAGTCTGATGTTTTAATATTTATAATAGAAGGGGGGCATTTAAAGATGGTGAATCATCCATATTGTAAAGTGGTTTCATCCAGTGGAAATTTACGATTGTAACAATTGTAATAGGACAAACTCTCTAAAATGTTTAGGAAAAACGTTGATGTATCAAGGTTTTAACAACAATATACCTACTAATCTGATAATTTAGCAAAAAAACTGTTAAATTCATATTGCAATAATTTCTCTATCATGTATAATAAGTAACAAATCTTCTGAAAATTAGAAGATAAATAAATATGAGATTTACGAGGAGGTCAATTTCAAGATGAAGAAAAAGTTTTCATTCTTGCTGGTTCTTCTTCTGGCTCTAAGTACTTTCTTGGCTGCATGTGGCGGCGACAAGAAGACTGAAGGCAATGAAGAAGGATCAGGTGCAGGCGGTTCTGACGAAAAGAAAGAACAGGTACTTAATCTTATCGAGAGTTCTGAGATCCCATCAATGGACTCCACTCTGGCAACTGACTCTGTTTCATTCAACGTAATGAACAACGTATTTGAAGGTCTTTACCGTTTAGGTGAAAATGACGAGCCTGTACTTGGTATGGCTGCAGAAGAGCCACAAGTAAGTGAAGATGGCAAAACTTACACGTTCAAGATCCGTGATGCGAAATGGTCCAACGGAGATCCCGTTACGGCTAACGACTTCGTTTATTCTTGGCAAAAAGCATTAAACCCTGACACTGGTGCAGAGTATGCGTACATCATGTACGATATCAAAAACGCTGCTAAAGTAAATGCTGGTGAAGTTCCAGTTGAAGAACTAGGTGTTAAAGCTACTGATGACAAAACATTAGAAATTCAGCTTGAAACTCCGGTACCATATTTCAAAGCTTTACTTTCTTTTGCAACATTCTATCCTCAAAACCAAAAATTCGTGGAAGAGCAAGGCGACAAGTTCGGTCTTGAAGCTGACACGGTTGTGTATAATGGTCCATTCACACTTTCTGAGTGGAAGCATGAGCAAAGCTTCAAACTTTCTAAAAATGACAGCTACTGGGATGCAGAAAATGTGAAGTTGAAAGAAGTTAACTTCAACATCGTTAAAGATACTGCTACTGGTGTTAACCTTTATGAAACAAATAAAGCGGATATCGCTGGTCTTTCAGCTGAATTCGTTGATAAGTACAAATCAGATGAAAACTTCAAAACAAGAGCTGAAACGTCTGTCTTCTTCCTTCGTTTAAACCAAGGTAATGAAGTGCTGAAAAACGTTAACGCTCGTAAAGCAATCGACTCTGCTTATGACAAAAAAGGTATGGTTGATGTACTACTTAACAATGGATCTATGCCTGCGTACTACTTAGTACCAAAAGATTTCGTAACAGGTCCTGATGGAACTGAATACCGTGAAGCTGTTGGCGATTTCGGTGGATTCGACGCGAAGAAAGCTGCAGACTACTGGGCTAAGGCAAAAGAAGAGTTAGGTAAAGATTCTATCGAATTAGAACTACTAAACTATGACTCTGACAGCTCTAAGAAAATCGGTGAATTCTTAAAAGAACAACTTGAGCAAAACCTTGAAGGATTAACAGTTAAGATCAAAGCTCAACCATTCAAGCAAAAGCTTGAATTAGAATCGAAGGGTCAATATGACTTCTCTTTCGCTGGTTGGGGTCCTGACTATCCAGATCCGATGACTTTCGTTGACATGTTCGTAACTGACGGTGCTCATAATCAAATGGGTTACTCAAATCCTGAATATGACAAGAAAATCGAGCAAGCTAAAGGTGAACTTCTTGACGATTTAGATGCACGTTGGCAAGCAATGGTTGACGCTGAAAAGATCCTGTTTGATGATCAAGCGATCAGCCCAATGTACCAAGCTGGTGTTTCTTATCTAGAGCGTCCATATGTTAAGAATGTACTACGCCATTCATTTGGTGCAGATAATTCATACAAATGGGCTTCAATTGAGTAAGTATTAACTCAGTAGACACACCTTTAAAGGGAGAGCGTATGCATGAGCATATGCTCTCCTTTTCCAGTGAATGTCGATAATTATCAAAAAAGTAAAAATACATTGAAAATTTGTCGAAAATAGCTATAATTAAAAATGTAGAAAAAATAAGATAAAAAAGGGGGGCTAAAGAATGGTCAGATATACAATTCAACGTATCGTCTATATGATCATCACTTTGCTTATCATTGCAACCGCCACTTTCTTTCTGATGAAGCTCCTGCCTGGATCTCCACTGCAAAACACAGAAAGGCTGTCTCCGGAACAACAACAAATCATCCTGGATAAATACGGTCTCAACGACCCGCTGCCTGAACAATATATCAATTATATGGTTGGGCTGGCTAAAGGGGATTTGGGTTTGTCCTTCCAATATGATAATAGACCAGTAACTCAAATTCTTGGCACTCGTATTGGACCTTCCTCACTTTTAGGATTTCAAGCCATGGTATTAGGAACTTTTATAGGACTGTTAGTAGGTATCATTGCTGCAATTAAACACAATACTTGGTTAGACTATGGATCTACTTTTATGGCTGTATTGGGAATTTCGATACCGTCCTTTGTATTTGCAGCACTATTACAATATTATATAGGGGTCAAACTCGAATGGCTTCCTGTAGCACTTTGGGGCGAATATAAGCATACCATTCTTCCTACGCTTGCATTGACTGTAGGTGTGGTAGCGACCATTGCCCGTTTTATGAGAACTGAAATGTTAGAGATTCTAAACTCTGATTATATTTTACTTGCAACTGCAAAAGGTATTTCAAAGACAGGTACCATTGTGAAGCACGGAGTTAGAAATGCCATGATTCCAATTGTTACCATTCTCGGGCCGATGACAGTAGCAGTCATGACTGGATCACTGGTTGTAGAACGGATTTTTGCGGTTCCTGGATTAGGGGAACAATTCGTCTTATCAATCAACACGAATGATTATACGGTCATTATGGGAATAACCCTTTTCTTTAGTGCTTTATTCATCGGTGTTATTTTCTTGGTGGACATTTTATACGGAATCATTGATCCGCGTATTCGCTTAGCTGGAGGGAAGAAATAATGGGAGCAAAACAAAAGAAACAAGAGCAACTAGATGAACTTAGTCCAGACCTCTTCCAACCTCAACAAGCTAGTGGGGACGAGGCAGAAAAAATTTCACGTCCAAGCTTGAATTTCTGGCAGGATTCATGGCTTCGTTTGCGCAAGAATAAAGGTGCACTTGTCGGGATCATCATCACTGTAATCATTATTTTCTTTGCCATTTTCGGTCCTGGAATGAATGAATACAAATTCAGTGATCAAAATATCCGCCATGCAAAGCTGCCTCCGAAAATTGAAGCGCTTTCAGGAATCAGCTGGCTTCCGTTTGACGGTAAAGATGCTGACGGTTTTGATGTATATGAATCAAGACAAATCAAAGAGAATTATTGGTTCGGTACAGATGACCTGGGACGTGACTTATGGACGCGTACATGGAATGGAACCCGCGTCTCTTTATACATTGGTATACTTGCCGCAGTCATTGACTTCCTGATCGGGATTTCCTACGGTGGGATTTCTGCTTACTACGGCGGGAGAGTCGATGACGTTATGCAACGGATCGTTGAAGTTTTGGTAGGGATACCAAATCTGATTGTTGTCATCCTGTTCATCCTGATATTTGAACCGGGTATATTCTCCATTACGATGGCAATGGTCATAACCGGTTGGGTCGGGATGTCTAGGATTGTCCGTGGACAAGTTCTTCAATTAAAGAATCAGGAATTCGTCCTAGCCTCCCGTACTTTAGGGGCAAGCAGTAATCGTTTAATCTTTAAACATCTGCTACCGAACGTAATGGGACCTGTCATCATTACGACAATGTTCACAGTTCCTGCTGCTATTTATACAGAAGCATTCTTAAGCTTTATCGGATTAGGGATCGCTCCACCTAAAGCGTCTCTGGGATCATTGGTTAATGAAGGATACAGATCTATCCAGTCATATCCGCACATGATGCTTGTACCGTCAGCGGTCATTTCATTAGTCATTCTTAGCTTCAACTTAATGGCCGATGGACTGCGTGACGCACTAGATCCGAAAATGCGTAAGTAATGGAAGGGAGATACTAATATGTCGAAAATTTTAGAAGTGAAAGATCTACACGTCTCCTTCAATACGCATGGAGGGGAAGTACAGGCAGTACGCGGTGTAGATTTCCATTTAGATAAAGGTGAAACATTAGCAATCGTAGGGGAGTCGGGTTCAGGTAAATCCGTAACGACGAAAGCCCTTATGAGATTGATTCCAAACCCGCCGGGATTCATTAAGGGCGGGGAGATCCTGTTTGAAGGAAAAGATTTAGCGAAGCTTCCTGAAAAGGATATGCAAAAAATCCGCGGTAAAGATATCTCGATGATCTTCCAGGATCCGATGACTTCTTTGAATCCAACGATGACAATCGGGAAACAGATTATGGAACCACTGGTGAAGCACCAGAACATGAGCAAAAATGACGCTAAAAAACGCGCCATTGAATTACTGAAGCTGGTTGGTCTTCCGAGTCCTGAAACCCGTTTTAAGCAATACCCGCATCAGTTCTCGGGTGGACAGCGTCAGCGTGTCGTGATCGCCATTGCTCTTGCATGTAATCCTAAAATCCTTATTGCCGATGAACCGACAACGGCATTGGACGTTACGATTCAGGCACAGATCCTTGAGTTAATGAAGGATCTTCAAAATAAAATTGAAACATCCATCATCTTCATCACCCATGACCTTGGTGTAGTTGCGAATGTGGCAGATCGCGTAGCGGTTATGTACGGTGGTCAGATCGTAGAGACGGGAACAGTCGATGAGATTTTCTACGACCCTCGTCACCCGTATACGTGGGGATTGATCGGTTCGATGCCGACAACCGACACAGAAGGTGAGCAGGAGCTTGTAGCGATTCCTGGTACTCCTCCCGATTTATTGAATCCACCAAAAGGGGATGCATTCGCCCTCCGAAGTGAATATGCATTGAAAGTGGATTTTGAACAAGAACCGCCATATTATCAAGTATCAGACACTCACATCGTGAAGTCATGGTTATTACATCCGAGTGCTCCACAGGTAGAGCCACCAGAAGCAGTGAAAGTGAGGCAAAGACTGATGCCTTCAAATTATAGAGAGCCGGTACTTGTTGAGGGGGTTCGTTCATAATGGCAGAAAAATTACTTGAAATTAAGAATTTAAAGCAGTACTTCAACCCGGGAAAACCGAATATGGTTAAAGCAGTCGATGATATCAGCTTTGATATATATAAAGGGGAAACCCTTGGACTTGTTGGAGAATCCGGGTGTGGGAAATCAACGACAGGCCGTACGATCATTCGTCTTTATGATGCGACGGACGGTCAGGTTCTCTTTAACGGTGACGATGTTCACGGGAAGAAGTCACGCTCTCAATTAAAGAAATTTAACCGTAAAATGCAAATGATCTTCCAGGATCCGTATGCGAGTCTGAATCCCCGCATGAAGGTAGCCGATATCATTGCGGAAGGTATTGATATTCATGGATTGGCTTCTTCCAAGGAAGAACGTTTGAAGAAGGTTCATGAGCTACTGGAAACAGTGGGTCTGAACAAAGAACATGCAGGCCGTTATCCGCATGAATTCTCAGGTGGACAACGTCAGCGTATCGGGATTGCCCGTGCACTGGCTGTGGATCCTGATTTCATCATTGCCGATGAGCCGATCTCAGCCCTTGACGTTTCGATTCAGGCTCAGGTCGTCAATCTGATGCAGGAACTTCAAAAGGAAAAAGGGTTAACGTATCTATTCATTGCCCACGATTTATCCATGGTAAAGTATATCAGTGACCGGATTGGTGTTATGTATTATGGAAAGCTTGTTGAGTTGACGACAAGTGACGCCCTGTACAAAAATCCGCTTCATCCTTATACTCAATCGCTTCTATCTGCGATACCGTTACCGGATCCCGAGTATGAGCGCACCCGCAGAAGAAAAGAATATAATCCTTCTGTTCATAACTATACAGAGGATGATAATCTTGAAATGCGTGAAGTGGTACCTGGACATTTCGTTTACTGCTCAGAAAAAGAATTTGCGCAATATCAAGCATCATACAAAAGCTAAGAGGATGATAAAAGCTCCCTTCGATGAGGGGAGCTTTTTCCTTTGATAACGTCTAAACCTTAATGAGATTCATACTATATATTGAATAATATTCATTTCCTTGGAAATTTCGACAGACTAGGTGGATTAACCCTTTTCTTTCAAGTTATTTCCTTGTTAGAATAGTATAAGGAGTTACATAATTTACTAGATAGCATACTTAATAGAGGAGAGGTTCATTTTGAAATGGAGTAAGGTAGCGACATCTTTATGTGTAGCCACAATGTGCGTCTTGCCCTTCCAGTCAGCAAGTGCCGCTGAAGATGGTCCGGTGAAACATGAGAAGAGAACGTTTGCGATGAGTAAAAAGGAGATTACAAGCCCGGTGCCACGATTTGTTTATGACTCAGGACTGAGTTTCGAGTATCCTGATGCGGTAAGAGGGGTATACGTTACAGCACATTCCGCTGGCGGAGCCCGTTTTGATACTCTTACGAAATTAATGGATACTACAGATCTTAATGCCATGGTCATTGATATTAAAGATGACGTAGGGAATGTAACATATGAACCGGAAAAGTCTTCTCCGTATGCCAAGGTCGGTCAGCCATACATCAAAGATCCCAAAGCGATGTTAAAGACCCTGGAAGAAAAGAAAATCTATCCGATTGCACGTGTCGTTGTATTCAAGGATACCGTTCTTGCGAATCAGCGTCCTGACTTGTCATTTAGGGACGGGGATAAGGTTTGGTCAAATGGAGGAGGGGATTCCTTCGTCAACCCATTCCTTAAAGAAGTGTGGGATTATAATGTAGGCATCGCCATTGAAGCAGCAAAAATGGGCTTTCAGGAAATTCAGTTCGATTACGTCCGATTCCCGGAAGGATTCGAGAAACGTGATGATGAACTCACCTATAACGGAGGGGAATATGCCAAGGAAGACAGTGATAATGTACAGAAACGTGTACATGCCGTCACTGATTTTGTGGAATATGCCCATAAGAAGTTGGAACCTTATGGTGTGAAAGTATCCGTTGATATCTTCGGTTATACGGCAACCCTTCCAGAGGCACCCGGTATCGGTCAGAATTTCTCGAAGATATCTGAAAATGTGGATGTCATATCATCCATGATCTATCCCAGTCATTGGACACCTTATTTCGGGATTGCCAAACCGGATTTACAGCCGTACGAACTGGTAACAGAATACTCGAAGGTAGAGAAAGCGAAAATAGCTGAACTGAAAAATAAGCCGATCTCAAGACCGTGGCTTCAGGATTTCACCGCTTCCTGGCTTGGCAGCGGAAACTATAAACCTTACGGAAAAGCAGAAGTAGAGGCGCAGATCAAAGCGTTGAATGATCAAGGAATCAATGAATTCCTTCTGTGGGATGCAGGTAATTCCTATACTGAAGGCGTCGACTACACTCCTTAATAGAAGAGACTGACCTCTGGAACGTGCAGGTCAGTCTTTTTTCCCTTAAGGAGAAACGGGGACCGAAGCATTGCTTCCCATTTGAAAAAGCGTTGAAATATTGTTATCATTAAATTATTGGTAAGATTAACCGCTTTCAACCACATTACCCTCTTCATGGGCAGTTCAGCCTGTGATTCCGTACGATTATCCCACGGATAAGACTAACATCTAACATAAACCTATTTTTTTCTGAGAATGATAATGGTATCCCGTTAGTCAATGTCACTTAAAAATTCAATCGAAGGAGTAGATCCATGCACTGGTATGAAAAATTAAATCAATATTTCCCTGTAGAGGAAATGAAATCAAAAGAACATCTTGAATCACTGTTAAAAGAAAGAAGCGACATCTATCACAAAGATGAAGGGCCGCACCATGTACTAATGTATGCGGAACTTGAAGACTTTATCTTCATCGATTATCTCTTTGTCTCAAAGGATGCCCGCGGACAAGGCCTGGGCCATAAATTACTCGATAAGTTAAAAGAAAAGAAGAAAGCCATCATTTTGGAAGTCGAGCCAGTGGACTATGATGACACTGATACTGAGAAGCGCTTGAAATTCTACAAACGTGAAGGTTTCGAACACGCCGTCAGCATCGGATATGCCCGCCGTTCACTTGCTACAAACGAAATCAATGAAATGGAAATCCTATACTGGGCACCAGAGCATGAATCCGAAGATCTTATCTTCGAATCCATGAAAAAAACATATGAGCTCATTCATACGTATAATGACCACAAATTTTACGGTGCTTCTTATCAACCCGTTGACGAAGTGTTAAAAAAAGACGATGAACGCGATGGGGATGTATTAAAAGATCTTTAAACGGAAGAAAACCTTATTGCCTATTCGCAATAAGGTTTTCTAAATGAAAAAATGGAAATATACAATATCATGTTTAAGCTAAGAGTGTACCGGGTAAACCCATAATAGAAACAGAATATATAGCTATGTTAAACCTCTGTACAGGAAATTTGACAAATTAGTTAAAACTATGTTCATGGGACAGTAATTCATGTATAATACATAATAGAGATTTCTTATTTAAACTAATTTTAATTAACGGCGTTTAAATAAAATACTCTATATTATAAAAATTCCTAAAGGGAGTGTGAATGATTCGTGGTTACATTATTCACTTCACCTAGTTGTACATCTTGTCGCAAGGCAAAAGCTTGGTTAGAAGAGCATGAGATTCCATATACCGAACGCAACGTTTTTTCTGAACCATTAAGCATTGATGAAATCAAAGAAATCCTTCGCATGACTGAGGATGGAACAGATGAAATCATTTCAACCCGTTCTAAAACATTCCAGAAGCTTAATGTAGACCTGGAAACTTTACCACTACAAGAGCTGTTCGAATTGATCCAAAAGAATCCCGGCCTTCTGCGACGCCCGATCATTCTTGATGAAAAGCGCCTTCAGGTTGGATACAACGAAGATGAGATCAGACGTTTCCTACCAAGAAAGGTTCGGACATTCCAGCTTCTTGAAGCTCAAAGAATGGTAAACTAAAGTACTCTTTTCCATGTAGGGGAATATATAAGTAAAAGGGGCTGACCCTTTAAGGAACGTTGCGTCTCCTTTCGGGTCAGTCTCTTTATATTAGAATAAGTTTTATCACTTGAATTTTCTGCAAATATCCGCTAAAATGTCAAAAACGCCTAGAGGGATTTGCGAGAAAAAAATGGGTGTTAGTTTAATTCCATTTTCTGAGGTTTTATCATAAAATAGAAGTACAAGGTACAAACTAATTTAAGTGTATCTTCAATCTTCACCAGCAATAGAGCGTTTTGCTCAGAGGGTGTAGTCCCTTCACTAACATCATGCAAGAAGGGAGAGGTGTTAATTGGAAATCGAACGCATAAACGAAAATACAGTCAAGTTCTATATTTCTTATGGAGATATTGAAGATCGCGGATTTGACCGTGAAGAAATCTGGTATAACCGTGAACGGAGTGAAGAACTCTTCTGGGAAATGATGGATGAAGTCCATCAGGAAGAAGATTTCGGAATCGAAGGACCGCTTTGGATTCAGGTTCAGGCGTTAGATAAAGGGCTTGAAGTCCTTGTTACAAGAGCTCAGGTTTCTAAGGACGGCCAGCGATTCGAGCTTCCTATTCCAGAGGATAAGCTCAAGGAACTTCCAGTCGATGAGCGTATAGAGGAGCTATTGGATCAGCATTTCCAAATCAAGCAGGATCAGGATGGGGAAGCTGAAGTAGTTTTGGACTTCACGTTGAAATTCAATGATTTCGAAGATGCGATTTCTCTATCCCATCGGTTGAAAGACATATCTATGGAACATTTAGAAACAAAGCTGCTTGCATTCAAAGATAAATATTTTATTTATGTTAAATTTTCTGAAGAACACTTTTCAGAAGAAGATATCGATAATACGTTAAGTATACTGCTTGAATATGCCGATGAATCACGAATGACCGTTCATCGCCTTGAAGAGTATGGCAAAGTGGTCATCCATGACCATGTCTTTGAGACGTTGAGTGAACACTTTTCGTAAGGATCAATACCGGTTTCATATAGAAATCGGTATTTTTTATATCCACTCTCTGTATAAGGGTTTTCAATTTTTGAAACATTAAGCCGGTGGAAGGTGTTACTACATATGAAGAATACAGTAAGGGTCCTCTTATTTTGTGCTGTCCTTGTATTAAGTTATATTTTTTATTTTGATCAGTATCTTTCAGGAATGGTGAAGTATTTTAGTATTGTCTTCACATTCTCCGTCGTTGTCATTGGGTTTCTTATTTTCTTTGAAAATCGTCATCCGGCCCAAACCCTGACATGGCTCGTCGTTTTGGGGGCATTTCCGTTTTTAGGCTTCATTTTTTATTTATTATTTGGACGGAATTACAGAAAAGAGAAAATGTATAAAAAGAAGTACATATTGGATCAGGAAACCTATAATAAATTCGAGCCCGGTCCAAAGGAAATAAACGCAGATATGTTTGGCTTATTTCAAGAAAAGCATTTTCAGTTAGCGCAAAGAATCGGCAACAGTGCCATATCCTTTTCCACTGAAACAAAGCTGTTGACCAATGGTAACGAAACGTTCGGTGAAATTCTGACGTGGTTAAAGACGGCGAAGCATCATATCCATATGGAATATTATATTGTGCGTCATGACGAAATCGGTAACCAGATTAAGGATATCCTTATTGAACGGGCGAATGATGGAGTCAAGATACGCTTCCTTTACGATGCCGTAGGTGCCTGGCAATTATCAAAGGATTATATAAATGATTTAAAAAATGCAGGTGTAGAAGTAGTTGCGTTCGGACCTGTCAAGATTCCGGTGCTGAATAATAAATTCAACTTTCGGAATCACCGTAAAATCATTGTCATCGATGGGAGTATCGGATTTGTGGGAGGACTCAATATCGGGGATGAATACTTAGGTAAGAATCCACACTTCGGTTTCTGGAGGGACACTCACCTGTTTGTAAGGGGAGAAGCGGTTCGGACCCTGCAGTTGATCTTCCTGCAGGATTGGTATTATATGACGAACGATGACTTCCTGACACCTGGATATTTAAGTCCTGACCCTCTTGAAAATGCGAACGACGGCGGAGTTCAAATGATTGCGGGGGGACCCGATAATGAATTGAGCGTTTTAAAGAATATATTCTTCTCCATGATCACCTCGGCGAAAAAGAGTGTGTGGGTGGCATCCCCTTATTTCGTTCCGGATGAAGATATTTTCTCAGCTTTGAAGATTGCTGCTTTAAGCGGTGTGGATGTGAGACTCCTTGTTCCCCATAAACCTGATAAACGGATTGTATTCCATGCTTCACGCTCTTATTTCCCAGATCTTCTGGAAGCCGGAGCCCGAATATTTGAGTATCAAAAAGGATTCATGCATAGTAAAATCGTGATAGTAGATGAAGAAATGGCATCAATAGGAACGTCGAATATGGATATGAGAAGTTTTCACTTGAATTTTGAAGTGAATGCATTTTTGTATAAAACAGAAAGCACTTCTTCGATTGTAAAAGAATATTTACATGACCTGGAGGAATCGGAAGAATTGCAGCTGGAAGAATTTCAGAAGCGACACCTGGGATACAGGATCTTGGAATCCACTTCCCGACTGATGTCTCCCTTGTTATAGAGTGAAGCCCTCAAGCATTTTTTGCTTGAGGGCTTTGTTTATGCAGGATTTTCACTGTTTATGTCGAATGGTAACAGAAGGGGGTGTTCTATGTTAACAGCATTATTCAACCAGCAACTATTTACCACCATCCATTATTCCAGGGAGGAATTGAGAGGGTTAAGAAGGAGAGGTGCCTCATTTGTCTGTCCCCATTGTTCTTCCGTATTGACCATGAAAATCGGTAGCCGCAACATACCCCATTTTGCCCATATGTCCCAAGCAGATTGCGAGTTGGTGAAGGGTGAGACTCTACACCATCTCTTAAGTAAGCAGCTATTATATGACAGGGTCAGCTCCCTCCATGCAAGAGTGAGTCTAGAGCATTACATTAGAGAGCTTAAGCAAGTCGCAGATATTTATGTAAAAACAGATACAGCAGAGATTGCCATCGAGATTCAGTGTTCCACCATACCGATTTCTGAAATAGTACGACGCACACATGGTTATCACCGACAGGGGATCACCCCCTTTTGGATCCTGACCCAGCCCCTTAAGTCCAAGAAGCTCCTGAGTCTGACGACTTTCCAACAAGCATTTATCCGATACTCTCCACACTTGGATTATTTTCTCCTTCAGTTTCTTCCGGATAGAAGTATCTTTCAACTCTATTCCCATCTCCTTCCGGTTTCCGGCACGGCATTTATGAGTGCAGCGCCCATCATCATACCCGTTTCCGAGTTCACACTTCCTCCTTCCATTCCGGATGTTTCCGTTCTTCATCCCTACTCCTTATCCCATTGGTACGATTATAGAACGAAATCGATATACAACAGAATCCATTATAATAATGCGAGAACAGACGTGTTCTTAAGGGAAGTGTACGGGGAAGGGGATACGTTTTTATATTTGCCCCTGTATATTGGCATCCCTGTCATTCCCCATGGCATTCATATCAGAAATCACGAAGTGGAATGGCAATATTACGTATGGAAAGATTGTTTGAAAGGGGATTCGATTTCAGAGGAAAGTGTGTGCAGGGTGCTGGATAGAAGAATTGCAAAAGGCCATATCGAGCTGCGATCCCTTCCTCTACTAAAAAGAGATGAAGTGATCAAGAGGATTGCAAGCGGTTATTTAAGATTACTTGAACAGGTGCAGGTTCTCAGTAAAATAAATGATACGTATCAACTCACTGAACCATGGAGCTGCCCGGATCATTTTTCAGCCTTCGAAAAGCATAAACATGATTTTTTTCCTAAATGGAAGCATATATTAAAAAAGCTGTAAGAAAGATTGTATTGTTGCAGGAAATTGGTAGATGAGAGAGAATGTAACTATAAGGAATTTTCTGTAGATTTCAGAATGGAGGATGTATATGTCAAAAGATACAGCTACTAAAAGTCTGCCTGGAAGAAAAGAGGTAGATGAAACGTTAACGTGGAGATTGGAAGATATTTTCGAAAGTGATGATGCGTGGGAGAAAGAATATAAAGAAATCCAAGGAATGACAAAGAGAGCAGACGAATTTAAGGGAACACTGGGTGATAGTGCAGATCAGCTTTATAAAGCATTTGCCTTCCAGGATGAAATAATGGAACGTATGGGGAAGGTATATACATATTCTCATATGCGCTATGACCAGGATACGACCAATTCCTATTATCAGGGTCTTGATGACCGTGCCAAAAGTCTTTATACCCAGTTAGGGAGTAAGTTTGCTTATTTGGTGCCGGAAGTTCTATCGATTGACGAAGAGAAGCTGAATGGTTTCCTTGAAGAGAAGGATGAACTGAAGAAGTATAAGCATGCTTTAGAGGAAATCAATCTTCAGCGTCCACATGTTCTCTCCGCTGAAGAAGAAGCGCTCTTGGCCCAGGCATCTGAAGTGTTCAGTGCCGCAAGTAATACATTTGGCATGTTGAATAACGCAGACCTAGAGTTTCCGAGCATCAAAGATGAAAATGGGGAGGAAGTGGATATTACACACGGTCGTTTTATCCGGTTCCTGGAGAGCAGCGATCGCCGTGTCCGGGAAGACGCCTTTAAAAAAGTCTATGAAACGTACGGGGAATTTGAAAACACATTCGCTTCAACGTTAAGTGGAGCGGTGAAGAAAGATAATTTCGTCGCCAACGTCAGACATTACGATTCAGCGAGACATGCGGCTTTATCCAATAACAATATCCCTGAAGAAGTGTATGATAACCTTGTTGATACGGTGAACAAAAACCTTCATCTGCTTCAGCGTTATGTGAAGCTTCGTAAGAAAGTGCTGGGTTTGGATGAGGTTCATATGTATGATTTGTATACCCCGCTCGTGAAGGAAGTCAAAATGGACATAAGCTATGACGAAGCACAGAGCATGATCCTCGATGGACTAAAGCCACTGGGTGAGGAGTATGCCAATGTGCTGAAAGAAGGATTTGAGAATCGGTGGGTGGACGTGGTCGAAAATAAAGGAAAGAGAAGCGGTGCTTACTCATCCGGGGCATACGGAACCAATCCTTATATCCTCATGAATTGGCAGGATAATGTAAACAATCTATTCACACTGGCCCATGAATTCGGTCATAGTGTCCATAGTTACTATACGCGCAGTTCCCAACCATACACGTACGGTCATTATTCCATCTTTGTGGCAGAAGTCGCTTCCACTTGCAACGAAGCATTATTAAATGATTACCTGTTGAATACGATCGATGATGAGAAGAAAAGATTGTATCTGTTGAATCATTATCTTGAAGGATTCAGAGGGACTGTTTTCCGTCAGACGATGTTTGCTGAATTCGAGCATCTTATCCATAAGAAAGCCCAGGAAGGAGAGGCCCTGACTTCGGAGTTCCTTACCAAACAGTATTATGAGCTGAATAAGAAATATTTCGGGGAAGAAATTTCAATTGATGAAGAGATTGGACTGGAGTGGGCACGTATCCCCCATTTCTATTACAATTATTATGTATATCAATATGCTACAGGCTTCTCTGCAGCGACGGCCCTTAGTCAACAGATCCTCGAAGAAGGCGAGCCTGCAGTGGAACGCTACATCGATTTCCTTAAAGCTGGAAGTTCCGATTACCCGATTGAAGTATTGAAGAAAGCAGGAGTGGATGTGACAACTTCCAAACCGGTGGAAGATGCATGTAAGGTCTTTGAAGAAAAGCTGAATGAAATGGAAGAACTGCTTGAAAAATTGCAATAAAATAAACGCGATTACGAAAAGAAACACCCCTCCTGAAGGTAACCTTTCAGAAGAAGGGGTGTTTTTTCTTGGCACCTGGTTATATAGGTCCGTCCCTCATTTCATCGATTTGAATCCCCTGAAGCGGTTACGGTTTCCCAGTGAGTGGAAGAAGAGGAGAAGGGAGAGAAAGAGGATGGGGGACGTGATATAAACCGGTACCAGGTGCATAAGGCCAAGGATATTTATGAAGAAACTGATCACGATCAGTAGAAGGAGGATTCCGTATTTCATTTTTGCGAGCATAGCCATTCCCTCCGAACATTGTCTTATAACCATGTATATGAAGGGGAAATGGAGAACATGAATCGATTTTGACAATATTGTGAAATACCATACAAACAACTTGCCAATACAAGTGGAAACGTGATATATTATCAGTGTGAAGTTGATCACAAGCAAACATATACCCCTTTGTTTGACCGTGAAAAATTTCTCCCATCCCCTTTGTTCGTATTGAAAAACCGATGTTGGAAACAACATCGGCTTTTCTTGTTTATACGGCTGTTTAATTATACTGAAATAATTATTGACTGATATATTTCCAAAAGGTTCCGTGCTTTGCAGGGAGCTTCTTCACTTTTTGCTGAAGTGTCCATTTCTTCATTTGTTTCTCTACTTCTTCTACCGATAGATCATATACAACAGCTATTTCCTTCGATGCAACAACCCGATAATACTTCATGAATACATCCAGTGGAGGCAACGGCTGTTTTTCCGGCTTTGATGCAAGCATTTCTTCAATGATGTGTACGTATACCTCATAGGAATACAATCCTGTAATCTTTAATCCCTCATCTTCAATATTCTCATTGAAGAAGACAAGCGTCGGAATTTCCTCCACTTCCATTTCAGAGGTAATCTTGACATCGCATTGAAAAGCTTTGGATGCGGAAGAAGAGTTGATATCGTTCATGAATTCCGTGAGATCAAGCTTGGCTGCCTGTGCGCATTCCTTCAGTACCTCAATATTGGAGATGTCTTGTTTCTGAAGGAATAATCGTTCTTGTAAAAAACGTAAAAAGCGGATCCCTGAGTGCTTTCCTTGAAGTTCTGCCGCTTTAATGGCGAATGAAGCGAGATAGGGTGAATCAATCGGATTCTCAATCCACAGGCTGCCGTCACAGGACATGCCGGAGCGACTCGCTGTTTTATCCCATTGCTGTGCAAGGTCCTCCTGCTTCCGTTTCGTCGCAAGGTTTAATGAGGCGAGCTGTCCGCTTAGAATATAGCGGATCCGGAAGTATTGTCCATACTCAATGTGCAATTTCTTTAATATTGGTTCAAGCGCCCAGCATTCCGGGCAAAGAGGGTCAACAAACATATATATTTCCAGAGGTTTCTTGTCACGCCCACACCCTTTGAGGTGATGCCAGCTAGTTGTTCTAGTCAATGGAAGAACCCTTGGAAGTTTCAGTATTTACCATATGATGGGCGGTTAATACAAGTCTGTGAAAAAAGTCATCCCTTACAGGACCCTCTAGGTTGACCTCATCCATTGCATCATGCATGCAACTTAACCATGCCTTAGCCCGTGACTCTGTGATGGGAAAGGGGAGGTGCCTTGCACGCAGCATGGGGTGTCCGTGTTCTTCTGTATAAAGAGCCGGTCCACCTAAATATTGAGTTAGGAATTGTTTCTGTTTACGAGCTGTCTCGGTTAAATCATCCGGAAAGATCGGTGCTAACTCAGGATGATTTGATACTCTATTATAAAAGGCTTCAACGAGCATGGAGAGTTTCTTTTCGCCGATAAGATTATAAGGCATTTGTGGTTTCTCGACCATAAGAATGACTCCTTTTTACTTAGATTGTATGTTCATTCTAGCAAGCATTCTTTCATATCTCAAACAAATCGCCTTACATCAACTGATTATTCCTAAATTAGTGTAGCCCGCTTTTGTCACTCTATTCCCAAATCCCATGAAATAGTGGGAAATATGGCTGGAGAGGCAATGGGGGTCGATTGGACCATCCAAGTCATAAAAAAAAGCGGGCCTATGAGGCCTGCTTTTTGAATGAGGACGGAATCGTTAGGCAAAATAGCGATCTGTCACTTTTTTTACGTATGAAGTGGTTTCTTTGAACGGTGGGATACCGTTGTATTTATCAACGTTTCCGGGACCTGCATTGTAGGCAGCCAGTGCAAGGTGGATGTCGCCATTGTACTTATCGAGCATTTGCTTTAAATATTTTGTACCGGCAAATACATTCTCTTCCGGATCAAATAGGTTGTTGACCCCAAGTCCTCGTGCTGTGCTCGGCATGAGCTGCATCAATCCCGTGGCGCCTGCAGGGCTGACGGCATCCGGGTTGAAATTGGACTCCTGTTTAATGACGGCTTGAATCAATTTTTTTGGAATGGCGAAGTGATCCGATGCACGGCTGATGATTTCATCGATCTCCTCAGGGGCATTCCAGTTCGGCTTGTTTAGAGCCGAAAGAGGATTGATTCCAATAGGGACCGAACTGGCTGATTGGGTCAGGAGGGCTCCATTGACGGCTCCAAGTGTTTGATTCAGATCTATATTTTGTTGGCTTGGTTGCAGGGCACTTGTTAATAATTGTTGAAACAAATCATTCGATTGACCAGTTGTATCCTGGAAAGAAGATACGGACCCGAGACTGTTCAAGGCTTGAAGCTCCATCATCGTTCTTAATTGTTGGACATTCATATATTTGACTCCTCTTTAATAAAACGCTTATTCCTATTCTATATCGGTCATGATCGATCCTGTTTTAATTTCTCCAAGTAAAAACGTTTGATTTTGTTATCTGTCTGACGAAGTGGGATCTGATGCTGCTCGAGTAATTCCAGGAATATCGCTTCGCCTGTTGTACGTTCTTTCACTTCATATTCGAGCTCATAGTCTTCCTTTTGCAGGTAAGAGCTATGGTCGAAAACAAGGAGACCATCCCTATAGGGGATTTCCACCCTGCTGGTTGAGAGTGTCCCGAAGTGTTGAAGGGACTCATAAGAGATGGAAAGGGAGTTCAGCACATCTCTGACTTCACCTTCCGGGAATAGCCCATCTTGTAAAAGAAAATACGATTGGTCTTTGGATAAGGGTTGATTCGTCTCCAGGAGATCTTCTTTCAACGGGGTCTTTAACGTCAACGTATACGTCCCGTTTTTCTCCCGGATCCGGAGGGCAGACTGCTTCTCCTTTAATTGATAATCCGGTGTATCGAAATAATGATTATCCTGAGAAATGAAATCTTCCTCCTTTATATGAAAATGTGAAGTCAATCGGTTGAATTCTTCTTCTGTTACAAGATTCTTAAATTCAATTTCAATTTCCTGTGCCATCACAAGCATCCTTTCCTTGCATACTTCCTCTATTATCTCTTTAATAAAAGGGAACTTCAATATTTAGATGAAATGGTTTTCTTATGTTAAAATGATACTGATTGTTTAATGGAAGGATGAAGAAAAGCATGAGGAAAATTGTTCAATTTAATCACACAACATATGAAAAAGGGACATTATATTTACATACGGACCAGTCAGAGCTCTTAGAAGGTACAACGGCGGCAGGTCAGATCATTGCAGATTCCGATCGCTATGCTTTCGTATACTTAGCTGAAAATGAAGAGGAATATGTATACTTATATTTGGAAGAGTCAATCTGGCCGGAATTAAGAAAAGCCCTTCATGATAAAGCGGAAGTCGTGGCAAAAAGTGAAAAAGATACACTCGAATTAACTCAATTTATAGAAGAGCTTGAGTATCTCATAGATAATATAGAAGGAAACGGGAACTACGGTGACGAAATGGTTAATAAGGTAGAGAACGTATTTCTTGAAAAGTAGGCGTTTAGAGGTGAGGGGAATGAATCACTGGGAACAATTTTTGGCTCCCTACAAGCAGGCGGTTGATGAATTAAAGATTAAGCTTAAGGGGATGAGGGGAGAATATGAACTTCATAACACTCATTCTCCCATAGAATTCGTGACTGGGAGAGTCAAACCGATCGCGAGTATCCTTGATAAAGCAAATCAAAAAGGAATCAAGCTATCCAATATTGGAACAGAATTGCAGGACATCGCAGGACTAAGGATGATGTGTCAATTTGTAGAGGATATTCATGTGGTGGTGGAAAAGCTCCGGGGCCGCAAGGATTTTACAATTATTGAAGAAAGAGACTATGTGACCCACAAGAAACAAAGCGGATACCGTTCTTATCATGTTGTCATCGACTATCCGGTACAAACGATCCATGGTGAAAAGAATATCCTGGTGGAAATTCAAATCCGTACGCTTTCGATGAACTTCTGGGCTACGATTGAACATTCGTTAAATTATAAGTACAGTGGACAAATTCCTGAACAAATCCGTCACCGTCTGCAAAGTGCTGCCGAAGCGGCATTCAGGCTGGATGAAGAAATGAGTTTGATCCGTGAAGAAATCCAGGAAGCCCAGGTCATTTTCACAAACAAAAAGGAAAAAGACCAGCGTGGATCTGAACCTAAACAGCAGGGGGTAAATGAATGAAGTTCGCTATTACATCAAAAGGTGATTCAAAGTCCAATACACTGATGCATAAAATGAGAACGTATCTCCAGGATTTCAACCTGATCTATGATGACGATCAACCCGATATCGTCATTTCAGTCGGTGGGGACGGTACACTGCTCTATGCTTTTCATCGCTATAGATCAAGGCTTGATAAGACGGCCTTTGTGGGTGTGCATACAGGTCACCTCGGCTTTTATGCAGACTGGGTGCCGGAAGAAATCGAGAAACTTGTCATTGCCATCGCCAAGACACCCTATCAGATCATTGAATATCCACTATTGGAAACGATTATCCGTTATCAACATGGTGGAAAAGAAACCCGTTATCTTGCATTGAATGAATCAACGGTTAAAAGCGTTGAAGGGACCCTGGTGATGGATGTTGAAATCCGGGGGCAGCATTTTGAACGGTTCAGGGGCGACGGATTATGCCTGTCCACTCCTTCAGGCAGTACGGCATATAATAAGGCACTGGGAGGGGCGATCATTCACCCGTCCTTACCCGCCATCCAATTCGCTGAAATGGCTTCCATCAATAATCGGGTGTTCCGTACCATCGGATCGCCCCTCATTTTACCTGCACATCATACATGCATGCTGAAGCCTGTGAATGGACCGGACTTCCTGGTGACGATCGATCATCTATCCCTCCTTCATAAAGATGTGAAAAGCATTCAATATCGTGTCGCAGATGAGAAAATCCGCTTTGCACGCTTCCGTCCTTTCCCGTTCTGGAAACGGGTGCATGATTCGTTTGTAGCGGATGAATAATGGGGAATCATAAGGTGAAGGGATATACGCTAAAATGGTGCATCCCTTCAACCTATGAAGGGATGCTGATGAGAGAGTTTCTAATCGATCAGCAATTGTCAAAGCGTACATTGACGGCAGTCAAGTTTGATGGAGGAAGGATCACCCTCAACGGAAAAGAAGAAAATGTCCGGCATCCACTTACTGCAGGAGATCTTCTTGAGGTGAGATTTCCTGAAGAAAGAGCAAGTGAATCCCTGGTGGCAGAAACAATCCCTCTCTCAATCATTTACGAAGATGATGATGTGCTCGTTGTGGACAAACCGTGGGGGATGAAAACGATCCCCACGAAAGAAGAGCCGACAGGAAGTCTTGCGAATGCCATATTGGGACATTTCAATCAACAGGACCTCGCTTCAACGGTACACATCGTCACCCGGTTGGATAAAGACACATCGGGACTGGTACTAGTGGCAAAACACCGCCACATTCATCATCTGTTCAGCCTTCAGCAGAAGGAAAGGGAAATCCACCGGACATATGAAGCCTTTGCAGAAGGGGTTATGAAAGGATCCGGATCGATAGAAGAACCGGTTGGAAGGAAAACCGACAGCATCATTGAAAGAGAAGTGCGGTCAGATGGACAATATGCCCTGACTCATTACAGGGTGGAAGATCAGTTCCCTGAATTTGCCCACCTGGAATTGAAGCTCGAAACAGGCAGAACCCATCAGATCCGTGTTCACCTTTCGTTCTTAGGCCATCCTCTTGCAGGAGATGATTTATACGGAGGAAGTGGTAAGCTGATAGGCAGACAGGCCCTTCATTGTAAAAGACTGCACTTTTTCCACCCGATTATGAAAGAATGGACGAACTTGGAGTGCCCCTTGCCCGATGATATGAGGATGCTGCTTGATAGCCAGTAAGAGATCCCTTTCAGTTAAACTGAAGGGATTTCTTTTTTTATATAATGAGACCGACAGGAGGAAAACTCATTCAACTTCCCGAAACTTCTCCGCCACGAAAGGCATGCTTGATGCTACACTCACTACTTCCAGTTCAGGGTATCTAAATGCAGAAAGCATTCCGCCAAACACGGCACCTGTATCGATATTGGCCGTTTTATTGAGGATGCGTGCTTCTTTCACCGGGGTGTGGCCGTATACGATCCAAGCTTCGCCTTGATAGTCACGTGCCCAGTCTTTTCTCACAGGGGTGCCGTCATCATTTTTTTCACCCGTTATGTCCCCGTAAAGGACGAAGGTTTTGACACGGTTTGATTGTTTTCCGATTAGTTCTTCTTTGATGTCTGCATGGGCAAGGATCAGCTTACCTTTATCCAATACATGGTATAAAGGGGATTGTTCATATAGTTCAATGAACATATCCCGATAGCGATTTCTTTCCTTTTCAGTGAGGGCACTCAGTTCTGCCACGGTTGTTTCGAGGCCGTGAAGGATTTTTACGTTGTTCCCTAAGAAATAACGGTAAAGCTTATTGCAATGATTCCCGGGAACATAATAAACAGTATCTTTTTGAAAAAGCCCGTATACTGTTGAGATCGTCTCCAGGGAGTGATGTCCCCGATCCGTCAGGTCTCCCATGAAACCAAGTTTCCTTCCATAAGGATGAACAGGAAGTCCGGTGCCCCATTCATACCCAAGCTTTTTCGTCAACTCTCTAAATTCGGTAAAACAGCCATGAACATCACCGATAATATCCAATTTCATGGGGATCCCACTCCTTTACCTGCCTTTTTTCTTTTCTTTTCACGTATTTTATGACATATTAATAATTCAGCAATTCATGCATTTATGATTCGT
The DNA here is from genome assembly GCF_025398035.1 of Rossellomorea vietnamensis. NCBI lineage: Bacteria > Bacillati > Bacillota > Bacilli > Caryophanales > Bacillaceae > Rossellomorea > Rossellomorea vietnamensis. The sequence goes on along the minus strand of NZ_CP104558.1, from coordinate 1,256,375 downwards.
CAGGCATTAGTATGACATATTAAAGCAAAGGAATACATAGATGGTTATGATTTCATAAGAGACAATTGTGTTGAGATTTGCTAGTATTATTACGACTATATTCAATGAAGTTATGAAGGAGGGTGTATTGGATGTCTGAGGTTACTCAAGAACAGGAGAATGACAGAGATAAGCAGGAAAAGGAAATGTATGATGAAGACCTTCTCATCAGAGCCCTTCAAGAAGAAGATCTGGATTTGTTTCGTTCAGAATTTGTTCAATTACACTCCTATGATCAAGCAAAGTTTTTCTCTAAAATAGATGAAGACTTACGAAGCCGGCTGTATCATTATCTTTCACCGGAAGAAATGGCGGAGCTTTTTGAAAGTCTGGATATTGATGAAGAAGATTATCAGGATATCCTGGCCGAAATGAATCCTACATACGCAGCCGAAATGCTTTCTAATATGTATGCCGATGACGCAGTGGATGTTTTGAATGAACTGGATAAAGATCAGGTAGTCAGTTATTTGACAATCATGAATGATGAATCGGCTAAAGAGATTAAAGAGTTATTGCATTATGAAGAATACACAGCTGGTAGTATCATGACCACTGAGTTCGTGGCCATTTCAAAGAATCAGACGGTCAGATCTGCCATGTATATATTGAAAAACGAAGCACCCAATGCGGAGACGATCTACTATATCTATGTGGTGGATGATGACAAAAAGCTTGTAGGGGTCATATCCCTTAGAGATTTGATCATCAGCCATGATGATGTGATGATTGGTGAAATTATGAGTGGCCGTGTCATGGCTGTCGGTGTCAGCGAAGATCAGGAAGCTGTCGCACGACAGATGAAGGATTACGACTTCCTTGCCCTACCGGTTGTTGATTTTCAACATCATCTACTTGGGATCATTACGGTTGATGACATCATGGACGTCATGGAAGAAGAGGCGTCCGATGATTACTCTAAACTTGCCGGTATCGCCGATCTGGATTCCATTGACAGAAGTCCTATAAATGCGGCCAAGAAGCGTCTCCCGTGGCTTATCGCCTTATTATTCCTCGGAATGTTCACTGCAAGCCTCATCGGAAGGTTTGAAGATACGTTGGATAAAGTGGCCATCCTTGCCGTGTTTATTCCATTGATTGCCGGAATGGCAGGAAATACTGGAACTCAGGCACTCGCCGTTGCCGTTAGGGGGATTGCCACAGGTGACCTGGAAAAGGAAAACAAGATGTCCCTTGTCTTTCGTGAAGCGGGAACAGGGCTGATTACCGGGACCACATGCGGGATTGTGGTCAGCATCATTGTGTACGTGTGGAAAGGCGAATTCTTTTTAGGGATCCTTGTCGGGGTCTCCGTATTGATTTCACTTTTCGTTGCTACCCTCGCAGGTACATTGGTGCCCCTCTTGATGCACAAGCTAAAAGTAGATCCGGCTGTCGCTTCCGGTCCTTTTATCACGACGATTAATGATATCATCAGTACTTTAATCTATCTTGGATTAGCGACGATGTTTATGAATTACCTAATATAGAGAGAAAAGGGGGAAATATGAATGGAACAACATGCATCTGTTGCATCCCTTGTGATCGTGATCATGGTAGCATTTTTAACTCCCATTTTGCTGCATCGATTCAAGTTGAATTTCATCCCGGTCGTAATCGCAGAGATTATCATGGGATTAGTTATAGGAAAGAGCGGGTTTAATCTCGTCCAGCAGGACATGTGGCTTGAGACATTATCTACCCTGGGGTTTATTTTCCTCATGTTCTTAAGCGGTCTTGAAATTGATTTTACCGCATTTTCTGGCGGAAAAAAGAAAAAAGAGCTTTTACCGAGTGGTAAAGAAGAACCTAACCGCTTGAAATTGGCGATTATCATTTTTATCGGTATTTTCTTTGTATCACTGGGACTATCTTATCTGTTTGTCCTGTTTGGACTTATCGATAATGCGTTCTTGATGACATTGATCATTTCCACGATATCACTTGGTGTTGTGGTACCTACGCTGAAAGAGGCACATATCACGAAAAGTGCCATCGGTCAGATCATTCTGCTGGTCGCTGTCATCGCTGACCTGGTGACCATGATTTTACTGGCTGTGTTCGTTTCCCTTTATGGAGAAGGACATGGGAATATGTGGCTTCTTCTGATTCTCTTTGGTGTAGGTCTGCTATTATACTTCCTGGCTAAGAGGCTGAAGAATAACCCCTTCATCAAAAGTCTGTCGACAGGGACTGTTCAAATTGGTACACGTGCGGTCTTTACCTTGATCATGTTACTGGTGGCAGTGTCAGAGACGGTGGGTGCGGAGAACATTCTGGGAGCTTTCCTTGCCGGTGTACTTGTATCCTTACTTGCACCGAATCAGGAAATGGTTCATAAGCTTGATTCATTTGGATATGGATTTTTAATCCCGATCTTCTTCGTGATGATCGGCGTGGAGCTGGACCTTGGCTCACTACTGAGTGACAAGAAAATGCTTTTACTCATTCCATTGCTGGTTCTCGCCTTCCTCGTTTCGAAGATCATCCCGGTATATTTATTGAGGTACTGGTATGATACGAAAACGACGATCGCTTCAGCATTTCTCCTAACGTCAACTCTGTCGTTGGTAATTGCTGCTGCAAAGATCGCAGAAAGGATTGAGATTATCACCCCTCAAATGAGTGGCACGCTCATCTTGGTGGCCGTGATTACATGTATCATCACACCTATCATCTTTAAGAAGCTTTTTCCAAGGGAAAGTGCTAAAGAGAAGAAGCTTAAAATAACGTTCCTGGGTGCCAATCAGCTTACCATGCCCGTTTCAAGGGAGCTTCAATCCTCCTTGTACGAGCCCGTCCTGTATCATACGAAACAGGATAAATCAGATCGAAGCATCGCGGATTCACTGTTCGATATCCATGAAATCGATGATTATGATCTCGGTACACTCCAGGAGAAGGAAATCTTTGAATCGGATATCCTCGTGATTTCAACTGGGGATGAAGAGGTGAATGCGACACTTGCAGTGACGGCGAAAGAGTATGGAGTAGGTCGTGTGATTGTAAGGGTGGAGAGCCCTGATCTGCATGAAAGTCTTCGCGAACAGGATATAGAAGTTTATTCTGTATTCTTATCAACGAAAGCTTTATTGAGGGCGCTCATTGAATCACCATCCGTCATGAGTATCTTGACCAATCAAGAAACATCCCTATACGAAATCCGCATGTTGAACAGTCAGTTTGAAGGAATGACACTCCGGAAATTCCCATTCACTGGAGACGTCATCTTCGTCCGGATCTTCAGAGGAAAGGACTCTATCGTTCCCCATGGGGATACAGAACTTCACATGAATGACCGTCTGATTGTCACAGGTTCTAAAGAATATGTCGATGAACTCAAACGAGAACTCGAATTCTGTGAATACTGCTAACATGAATCCTGCTTCCCAAGAAACATTTTTCTTGGGAAGTTTTTACTTTATAAAGGAGTATCATGACGTAATCCCTAATAGATAATAAAGATGAAAAGGAGGAAACCAATATGTGGGAAACCAAAATTGTGGAGATTCGGAAATTAGTGAAGGAAAGTATAAGAGGATTGTCTTATGAGGAATTGAATCAAAAACCTTCCCCCGGGGAGTGGAGCATTGCACAGATCATCCTTCATCTGGCCGGAGCGGAAACCCGCTTTTTGACTTTGGCCCTTGATTCTGCTGAAAATAGAGGGGGGAGAAGCGATTCCGATGTGGATTTATCGGTATTTGATGATCCATCCCAAAAAATGATAGCGCCAATCGAGCCTTCGACTGATCCACAGACCATGGAAGAGTTGATGAATGCATTGGATGAATCACGTTTACTCACCTCACACTTTCTGGAGAAATACACGAAAGAAGGCTTGAATTGTCAATCCATGAACCATCACCGATTTGGAGACATGCCGATTTGGCAGGTACTCGAACTTCTCGGGAAACACGAACAAAGGCATCTCGTGCAAATAGAAGATGTGAAAAAGAGAATAACATAGAAATTTTCTTTTCTTTTAAGGGATAGTGCGGTAGAATTAGTAGCAGGTACTAATAACATGTATTAATTAGGAGGATAATAATGACTCTTTCATTAAAAGGTAAAACATATGTTGTAATGGGAGTGGCGAATAAACGCAGTATCGCGTGGGGGATCGCCCGTTCACTTCATCAATCAGGTGCACGTTTGATCTTTACATATGCAGGGGAGCGTTTTGAAAAAGGTGTCAGGGATTTAGCCGGCACACTGGAAGGCGGGGAAGATTCACTCGTCCTTCCATGTGATGTGACGAATGATGAAGACATCGAAAAATGTTTTGCCACTATCAAAGAAGAAGTGGGAACGATTCATGGACTGGCTCATTGTATTGCCTTTGCCAATAAAGAAGAACTTGCCGGAGATTATATGAATACGACAAGAGACGGTTTCCTGCTTGCTCACAATATCAGCTCCTATTCACTGACTGCAGTGGCAAAAGTGGCGAAGGACCTTATGACTGAAGGCGGAAGCATCGTGAGCATGACGTACCTGGGCGGAGAACGAGTCATGCAGAACTATAATGTCATGGGAGTGGCAAAAGCCTCTCTTGAAGCGAGCGTAAAGTATCTTGCGAGCGACCTAGGGAAACACGGCATCCGGGTGAATGCCATTTCCGCAGGTCCGATTCGTACCCTGTCAGCCAAAGGTGTCGGGGACTTCAATAGCATCCTGAAAGAAATCGAAGAGCGCGCTCCGCTTCGTCGCAATACGACACAGGAAGAGGTCGGAGATACGGCGGTATTCCTTTTCAGTGATTATTCTAGAGGGATCACAGGAGAGAACCTTCACGTAGATTCAGGCTATCACGTATTGGGATAATAATAGAAAGAACGGCTGTGGGAAACATTCCCTCAGCCGTTTTTTTTATATTCCATAAACATGAAACCCCTGGGCGCTTTCTGCATACATATAAAAGTGGAGATCAATTAGGAGGTGTCTCAGTGAGAAAAGAGAAAAAAGCAGGGAGAGAACCCCTGCTGTATATAAACCAGCCGAGATTAGAAGAAGTGAAAGGCAATATGCAAGTTACTTACCGATCAGTCAAGAAACCCAAGTCAAAGGAAGAGAGTAATAAAAGTAAAAGGACACCAGAATTAGAAACATCATTAAAGTCATTAAACCAGGGGATACAAGAAGATAAATATGTAGATGAGCAGTTATTTTTGGACCAGGGGGAGCCCCAGGAAGAACCAAGTGTCCAACCGGTCCCTCAGTTGCCTGAACGGAAAACCGCCGCTTCTTCGTTCAGGAAATTAAAGCCATTCCGTGAATTGAACATAGAGGAGAAATTAGACTACATTTCTGCAAGCATTTCAGGCAAAGTACCTTTTCCTTGTGAATTTTCAAATGGTGTGTTGGCAGTGAAAGGCGTCATCCTGGAGGATTCCGGAAATGAAATAACCGTTAAAAGCTTTCAAGGGGAAGAAGTAAAAATGAGGAAGAATGAATTGCAATCCATCAAGATGATCGGCCTCCAATAAAAAAAGAGCCAGGCGGGATTCCCGGCTGGCTTATTTCCTCTGAACTTAGTTTATTTCGTCGCATTCCAAGAATACGTGTACATCTTTGATACATTGAATCGCACAGAAGCAATCCAGGTCGACTGTGATACACTCGCCGGTAAATACCCAGTCAGTGTTATTGCCCATAGTGTCCATTTCAGAACCGGATCCTGACCTAGAGCCAGAACCAGAACCATCAGCATAGTCAGGCTTTAACACTTGAAGAGTGGCACAGCAGTTATCAAAAACTTCCTTCACCCGGAAAAATGGTGATTTCCAAGGGCATCCTTTGATGTGCGCTTTAAACGTCTCACCGTTTTTTAGATATAATTTGAAGATACGAGTGTTCAACCGATTGGAAGGGCTCACCAATGAACCTAGTGGCTCAAGGAAACAATCATTTTTACAATCGTTACACTCCTGATTTGCTTCGTCTTGGATATCTTTAATAGCACGGACGGCTTGACATACGCAACCACGATCTTTTGAACTATTGTCTTTATCTCTTCCGCAACCCATATAGAAGTTCCTCCTTAAAATGAATTTCATTTACATTACTAACATATTGTCATGTAGGCAATTAGGTAACGGACATCTGCCCTCTTTTGTAAATTTGGGCTTGTATAATTTGTGAATTGAAGGGAGTCTTTCCATTGCAACTTACGTTGATAGAACTGTTCGCTCTCGGCTTAGCCATATTCCGGTTGACCCATCTCATTGTCTTCGATAAGATCACTGAGTTCTTAAGAGCTCCATTTTTCGATGAGTATGTTGAAGTGGAAGAGAATGGGGAAGAGGCGATTTATCTTTCTCCTAAAAAAGGTGGTTTGAAAGGGTTTATCGGAGAGTTATTGTCCTGTTATTGGTGTACGGGAATATGGGTATCAGGCTTTCTTTATGCAGGCTATTGCTTTTTTCCATTGTACTTCGTCCCACTCATCACCCTTTTAGCCGTTGCGGGAATCGCTGCCATCCTGGAGACTGCGGTACAAAGTTGGAAAACAGACTGAATCTATAGGTAATTAGTGGAAACAAGCTCGGGTTTCTTCACATATACTAAAAAGGGAATCAGGATAAAGGAGGAAATAAAAAGTGAAGAAAACCTCTACAAATACACAGAAACAAGGAAACTCATCCACTAAGAAAAAAGGGTGCGGCTGTGGGTCAAAAGTGAAAAAAAACTAAGACTGCTCAAATTGGGCAGTCTTTTTTTAATAAAAAACGACTTTATGAAAAAAATAAAGGTGAGTACAAACAAAAGAGGGATCTGTCATGAATAAAAAAAGGATCATCATTCCACTTTCATTATGCGTTTTGATTGGATGTGCCAATAAGGAAGATGGAAGTGATAGCAAGATTGCACTTATGAAGAAAACCAATCCGCCCCCCATTGAATTAGTGGACAATCCAGAGACTGACAGTTACGGTCACGCCATCAAAAGGGAAATTTCCAAAATGAAGGAGCTTTATGATGTCGCTGTCATCCAGGGAAAGAAAGAAACGCTCGTTGTTTACAAGGTTAAGCACTTGCACAGATTCAAAATGAAAAAGATTGAAAAGAAAATGGACCGGTATTTGGAAGATAAATATCCAAAGGAAGATTTTATATTGTCCAGTGACTATAAAATCTTTCTCGAAACCATCCGCTTAAAAGAAAAACTGAAAAATGGGTCTATCTCAAAAAAAGATGCTGAAAAAAGATTCCGGGATATCGTGAAGCTGCAAAAAGAGAAAACGTAGGAGGAATGTTTCGTGTCAAAACCACAAAAAACACCCGAACAAAAGAAGTACGAGCAGTTAGAAAAACAATATGAAACGAAGCGGCCCCTACTGAAAAATGTCGTGAAAGCATTCTTTGTGGGAGGCTTCATCTGTTTGATCGGACAGGCGGTAACGTATATGTACATCTATTATTTCAACTTCACTGAGCAGACTGCAGGGAACCCTACGGTTGCGACGATGGTCTTTCTTGCCATGCTCCTGACCGGCTTTGGGGTGTATGACCACATTGGCCAATTTGCTGGGGCAGGAAGTGCCGTCCCTGTCACAGGCTTCGGGAACGCCGTGATTTCTGCCGCCATTGAGCACAGAACAGAAGGACTCGTCCTCGGTGTTGGAGGCAATATCTTTAAACTGGCAGGATCTGTCATTGTCTTCGGGGTATTCTCAGCCTTTGTCGTGGCATTGATAAAGACCATTCTAATCCAGCTGGGGGTGATCTGATGCTGCAAGGGACACGTTCGTGGGTATTTCCTGGGAATCCGGCCATCCTTTCCACCGGTGTCGTCGGTGGGCCTTTTGAGAAAAAAGGAAACCTCACTGCAGACTTCGATCAATTTTATGATGATGTATGGATGGGGCAGGGAACGTACGAAAAAGCCAACCGGACTCTCATCGAGGACGCCGTTCAGATCGCACTCGAAAAACAATCACTGCAAAAAAGCGATATCCAATTTTTTTTAACCGGTGATCTGATCAATCAAATCACCCCTTCAAGTTTTGCGGCAAGAACCAATGGAATTCCTTATTTCGGTTTGTTCGGTGCGTGTTCGACATCGATGGAGGGCCTCGCACTTTCGGCCTTTTTAGTGAATTATCATGGAGCCCGTCATGTGGTTACGGGAGCCTCCAGTCACAACTCTGCTACCGAGAAGCAATTCCGCTACCCTACTGAATATGGCGGGCAGAAACCCCCGACGGCCCAATGGACGGTTACAGGTGCCGGCTATGCTGTGATTGGAGAAGGGACATCCGTCACCGTGCCGACTCCGAGAGTGACATCCGCAACGATCGGGAAGGTTGTGGATATGGGGTTGAAAGATCCATTTAATATGGGTGGGGCCATGGCCCCGGCAGCTGTAGATACGATTGTTGGTCATTTTCAGGATCTGGGAAGGGATTCTTCGTACTATGATCTTATTATTACAGGCGATCTTGCCACAATTGGAAGGCAGACGGCTGTTGAAATGTTGAAACAAAAAGGCTACGCGCTCCCTGATGGTCTGTTTCAAGATTGCGGGATGCTGATTTACGGTGAAAACCAGCCGGTTCAATCAGGAGCAAGCGGGCCTGGATGTTCAGCCACCGTACTTTACGGCCATTTATTGAATGAGATGAAAAAAGGAACGTACAAACGTATTTTAGTCATCGCGACAGGAGCATTGTTGTCACCCTTGACATTTCAACAAGGAGAGTCGATTCCTTGTATCGCCCATGCGGTGTCGATTGAATTTATGTAGATCTGAAAGGAGGAAACCAAGTGTTAGCGATGTTTTTTTGGGCCTTTACAATAGGTGGAATCATCTGTGTGATCGGTCAATTATTGTTTGATGTGGCGAAACTGACTCCGGCGCACACATTAAGTCTGCTGGTAGTCTCGGGAGCCATCCTTTCAGGCTTCGGATTATACGAGCCCCTTATCGATTTTGCCGGGGCGGGAGCGACCATTCCCATTACGAGCTTTGGGAACGCACTCGTCAATGGGGCGATGCAGGAAGCCGGTGAACACGGATTGGTGGGAGTCCTTACCGGTATGTTTGAAGTCACGAGTTCAGGGATCTCATCCGCCATTATCTTCGGCTTTATTGGTGCGCTCCTGTTCAAACCAAAGGGATGATGAGGTGAACAAAGATGCCTGAATACTTGCAGGTGGCACTAAGAAGTATATTTATCCTGCTTTCCCTTTTTGCAATCACTAAATTATTGGGGAAGAAACAGTTGTCGAAGTTATCCTTCTTCGAATACATCACAGGGATTACAGTTGGGAGCATTGCAGGGACTCTTTCAATGGATTTGAACCTGCCCTTGAGTGAAGGGCTGATGAGTATCTTATTATGGTTTGCATTTCCCCTCCTGTTTTCTTTCCTGTCCTTGAAGAGCATTCGCTTTAGGAGGTTTGCTGAAGGCAAGCCTACGGTATTCATAAAGGATGGAAATATTGATGAAAAAGCGTTGAAGAAGGAGAAGTATTCCGTTGATGAAATGCTTGAACAACTACGGAAAAAGGATGTGTTCCGCGTTGCAGATGTGGAATTTGCATCCCTTGACACGAACGGTGATTTAAGTGTTTTGTTGAAGAAAGAAAAACAACCCCTTGTAAGAGAAGATGTATTTGATATATCACAAAAATCCACCCCGCCTCAAGCCGTGATCACAGATGGGAAAATCGATCAAAAAGCCCTGGCTGAAGTGGGTTTTCCCTTGCCATGGTTGGTTCGGGAGTTGTCTAAACGGAAACTGACGGTGGAGTCCGTCTTTCTGGCACAATTGGATTCTGAAGGCAACCTGACCTTTGATCTGTACGATTGGACAAACACACAATAAAATATCCAAAAGCCCATACGTTCTCCCCTCTTAGTACATATGTTATAAGAGACTAAAGGTAAAAGAGAGGTGAATTTATATGTATGGATATGGATACGGTGGCTGTGGATATGGTGCCGGCTGTGGATATGGCGGCGGTTATGGCTCAACGTTTGTATTGATCGTTGTGCTTTTCATTCTCTTGATTATCGTTGGAGCAAGTTTCTGTTAGAAAGGGGTACAAAAGGCAGAATCCTCATTGGAGAGATTTTGTCTTTTTGTTTTGTACAAAAAAGAATACATCAATTCAAATTATTTATATATTCAATTCACGCTCCTGGGTTTTTTACATATGATGCTTATAGTTAAAAGGAGGCGTGATGGAAATGAATAATAACTTTTTTAAGAATTTAGAGAAGAAGACAGGCGTTAACATGAACGAAGTGTTAGAGCTTGCGAACTCTTTACAAAATGCAAATTTCAAAGATGAAGCAACGGTTAGAAGCGTCATCAAACGTGTATCTAAAATCGCCAATAAACCTGTAAACAAGGAAATGGAAGATAAAATTGTCCAATCGATCGTGAACGACGGGAAGCAATTGGACTTCGGAACAATCTCCAACATGTTAAACAAGGGGAAAAAATAAAGAAGGAATCAAACTCAAGGAGAATGGACATAAAACAACGTGAAGCCACGTATTTTATGTTAATTCTTCTTTCTTTTTTATAGGAAGTATTAAAGAGACAGGTAGGTAAGCGTGAGTGCGTTTTTAACAATCTGAAATTGGGTAAATAAAACCAAGGAGGTCATAAAAATGGGATATATTGCGCCGATTCCTCACTATCAGTACAAACAGTATCAGGAAAGAGATATCAAAGTTGATCGACACCACTTCAATTTTTTCCCCATACAACCAATTAAACCACTGAAAAATAAATCACAGGCACACCCAGAAGGAGCAGGCGATCATGTTCAGCCTTCCATTCAGGGAAAGGCTCCATACGAGAACCTTAGAAAATCATCCATCCCCTCCAATTTATTAGCACAGCTCACAGGAAAAGGAAAACACTTTAACGAATATGTGTAGTGAACCGATTTCTATGGGGGTATTGACTTGAAACTAGAGAAATTCACAGAACATTGCTTTGCATTTACCGGTGCGGTTACGATCGGATATTGTGTAAAAGATGGAAAGGGGCTTTTAATCGATAGCGGATTGGATGATTCGGCAGTGAAGAAGATGAAGAGGATATTGGACGGAGAGGGACTTCCCCTCGATTATTGCGTGATCACCCATGCCCACGCCGATCATTTTGGCGGTGCCAGGTATCTTAAGAGTAAATATGATATTCCATTGTTTGCCCTGAAATTTGAAAAAGCGATTATTGAGAATTCCATTTTAGAACCCATCTATTTGTTCAATGGGGCTGTTCCAATAAGTGACTTAAGGAATAAATTTCTTGAGGGACAGGCAGTCGAGGTGGATGGAGAACTATTAATAGGAGAAAATATCATTGGTCCGTTTATTTTTGAGGTCATTGATTTACCAGGGCATTCGCATAGTCAGGCAGGTCTTCTGGTTGATGGTATTTTATATGCAGCGGACAGTTATTTTGGAAGTGAGACGTTAAAGAAGCATGTGATCCCCTTTATTGTGGATGCAGACCTTACATTGGAATCGTTAGAAAGACTCCTTCACATATCCTGTAAAGGAGCGATCCCGGGTCATGGCCGGTTCGAAGAAGACATCTCTCAAACGGTGAAGAATAATATCGAACTTCATGAAGAAAGAATGAACTCCCTTTTAGATGTGATAAATACAAGCCCTGGCGGTAAGACATTTGATCATATCATGAGGGAATACTTAGAATTACATAGTATCAACGTCTCGAATGTGGGGCAGTGGCTGCTATTCAGAACATCGGTCACGGCCTACCTCACAAGTCTTGAACGGAAGAAACTTCTCTCCTTTTTGATTCAACACAATGAACTGATTATTAAACCCCGTTAGTATCCTTGAACCAACAAGGTTTTTCCATCTTCCCATTCTGCGTAAAGCACGTCTTTGGAGGAGTGGAAGCCTTGTTTTTTTATTTCATTCAATAACCAAGTATCTTCTTGCCCGGCAAGGGTTAAGTTATCATAGACAATTTCACCATCTACGATAAAGGCAAGAGGGAGGGTGGCTGCCTTGATTGGGAGTTGAAGATCCTGTCGTTGAACCATGTCATATAGCGGCTTACGGATGACGCTCAACGTTCCGTCTGATTCAAGAAGGGCATATTCACATTCCCTGACAGAAAATACATCCTTTGCCCGGAGTAAATGCTGAAGCTGATTCAAATCCAGATGATTTTTTTTGAGTTCTTTAAAATTGATATGTCCTTTATTGATGATCAATGAAGGGGTCCCCTCGAGCATATGGCGGAACCGCCTTGATTTTTGAGTGAAGAATTCAGTAATGAAGATCAGACTCCCCCAAATCGAAATGGCAGCAAGAATTTGGTATACGGTTGTTTTCCCATCATAAAGGGAGTTTCCCACGAGCTCACCAAGAATTAAAGCGGAAATGAAGTCAAAGGCTGATATTTGCGTGATTTGTGTTTTTCCGAGGATTTTTGTCAAAATGAGTAGTGCAAAATATCCGACGATTAATTCAATGGCAATGGACTTGATTTCCATGATGATCCCCCTTTCCATACCTTTCACCATTATCGCCGGGATGGGTGGTGAATATACGAAGGGATAAACAAAAAAGAACAGAGAATCCAGGCCTGAAACTGGACTCTCTGTTCTATTCAGATGGTTTTTTTCATTGTTTTATGAGGGATGCCGGCATCGAGGAATTCCTCGGAAGTAACCTGATACCCTAATCCTTCGTAAAAAGGGATGGCATAGGTTTGGGCATTTAATTTCAATTGTGATAAAGGCTGCCGCTTCGCATATTCCTCAATGGCGAGCATCAATTCACGTCCGGCACCTTTCCCCCTGGTGGATTTAAGGATACAGACCCTTTCCACTTTTCCGACTCCATCGAGAATGCGAAATCGTCCTGCCCCGACCGCCTTGTTATCCTCATAGAGAACGAAATGAGTGGAGTCGTTTTCATACTCATCGATTTCTTCTTCCAGGGGAACCTGCTGTTCCACTACAAAGACCGTCTTTCGTATATGGAATACCTCTTGGATCTGATCCTCTGTCTTGGCAACTTCGACAATCACCGTTTACTGTTCCTTCCCTAATCGGAACGTTTCGTACACGGTCCAGGAGCCGTTCTCTAACTGATAAAGCAAGTGGAAGCGGTCGATGATTTCCTCATGATCGATGCCCAGCATGCTCAATGATCCGAAAATATCCGAATGCTCATCATTCGAAAGCTTCTGGGCAATCGTGATGTGAGGGACGAAAGCGAATTCCGGTTCGTCACCCATGAAGTTTTGGTTATGCATGTCATCGTGCAACCCCTGAAGTTCAGGTTTTGACTCGACCTTGAAATAAATCACATTGTTTACAGGTTGAAAGGAACTTACTTTGTACACCTTTAAATTAAATGGATCGTATTTCTTTGAAATCACGGAAAGCTTTCCTGCGATATCTTTAATTTGATCGTCGTCTGCACTAAAGACATTTTTCAATGTCAAATGTGGCGGAACCAATGCATAATGAGGATCATAGCGTTTCCTATAAGAGTTCGCGATATCTTGAAGCTTTTTCGATGGGAAAATGACTATACCATAATTCATTTTCTTCAATCCTCCTCTATTTAACTATCATTGTCATATGTATAGTATAGCAAATTTTTCAAAAATTTAATATAGGGCGAACGAAAGAGCAATGGGATGATTACTGAAGCTTACGGCTGATCTAAAGAGACAAGGGAGGAACCCCTTGCCTTTTAGATCAGCTAAAACATTAGCTTCAATGCACGTTTTAAATCAGGCTGCCAATGCTTCCATGTATGGTCCCCGTCGAATTCATCGTAAAAGGAACTGAATCCTTTTTGATCGAATGTTTCATGAAGCTGACGGTTTGGTTTTAAGAAATCCTTTACTTTGCCATCTGTCGTCTTCACTTCGGTTTCCTGCAACCCTATTATATGGTAAATGCTTAACAGATGAGGCTGTGTGAAATCTTCCACGGCATCAAGGACTTTTTCATTGACGAAAGGAGATTGAAGGAGAACCTTGCCGAATGTGTTCGGGTATTTCAAAGCAGTCATCAAAGAGACGGTCGCCCCCAATGAATCTCCGATAAGGGCACGTCCCATCCCCATATGATAAGTTGGGTAATGCTCATCTAAATAAGGGACCAGTTCATGTGCCAGAAAGCGGATATACGCATCGTTTTCCTCACCGTGGGGATGATATTTCCGTCTGCGATCCTCTACGTCTTTATATGAAACCCCCACAATGATCATATTTTCGATTTCCTTGTTTGAAAGCAATTCATCCGCGAGTCGCGGAATCCTTCCCAGCTGGAAGTAATCTTTGCCATCCTGAGCAATGAGAAGGGTGTATTTATAAAGGGGAGAGTAGGTTGCCGGTAAATAAACCAGCATCTTCATCTCTTCGTTTAATTCTTTACTAAAGAGGTTTAATTCGGTTACAGTTCCTCTTACAGTTGTCATGACGATAGCCTCCTAGAATGATTGTTAACGTTTACAGAAAGATTGTACCATAATCTCTTTCATAATTCCCAAAAGCGGTTTGCAATACGAAAATTCAAAAGAGTGTTATAATTTTTATACAATCATGCCTGTTTAGAAAGGGGAATAACAATGAATAAACCTGTCCATTCAAGAGATGTAACCAAAGCTGCACTCCAAAGATTGAAAGATCGGGGAGTGAGGATAGAAGATATAGCCGAGATCGTCTTTGAAATGCAGTATCCATATAATCATGATCTTACGATGGATGATTGTATTGATAGTGTGAAGAGAGTTTTATTAAAAAGGGAGATTCAGCATGCCATTTTGGTAGGGGTGGAGCTGGATCAGCTTGCTGAAGAGAAGAAGCTTTCTGAACCCCTTCAATCGATTGTAGAAATGGATGAAGGACTGTTTGGAGTCGACGAGACCATTGCACTGGGGGCTGCTTTAGGCTATGGAAGCATTGCCGTCACCACATTCGGCCATCTGGATAAGAATAAAATTGGCATCATCAGGGAGCTGGATACGAAAAAAGGGAATGGTGTACATACCTTTTTAGATGATATCGTAGCAAGCATCGCTGCAAATGCATCTTCAAGGATAGCCCATACTCAGAGGGACATGGAAGAAAATATTTCCGAAGAAGATAAGTTGAAGTTCGAGGACGAGGAATTGATTGGCTGAAATACTATCTGATATATAACAGCGGGGGACTGAAGAAAGAGTTAGCTCTTCAGTCCTTTTTGTGTGGACAAATATACATGGCAGGTGAAAAGGGAGGTAATTCCTGTAACCGCTTTATACATTTCCTATACATCTCGAGGTTCGGGATAAAGGGAACTGTATGACATGGTTATTGTATAAAAGGGTTTTTTATGAAAAATGTTAAAAGTTTATGTATTTGATTTGACAAGATTGTTACAGATTGTGTTACAATTATTTCGTTAACGTACAAAATTTAATAGGGGGGATTAGAATATGAAAAAACGCAGTTTATTTCTAAGCACTGCACTACTTCTAGTTCTATCTGTCGTTCTTGCTGCATGTGGCGGTGGATCAGGTGGAGGTTCATCATCTGATGGTGAAGGTAACAAAGAGGTTGACTTCATTGGAATTGCTACAGGTGGTACAGGGGGTACATATTACCCGTTGGGCGGAACATTCGCTAAGATTATCGAAGATGAAACCGGAATCAAGTCCTCAGCATCCACTTCAGGTGCATCTGCTGAAAATATGGCCGCTGTGAAAGACGGTAAAACTGAAATCGCTTTTACGCAAACGGATATTGCATCTTATGCGTCTGAAGGTACAGAAATGTTCAAGGACAACAAGGTAGAGAACGCAAGAGGTATTGCGACACTTTATCCAGAAACAATCCAGATCGTTACAACAAAGGATTCAGGTATCAAATCAGTTGAAGATCTAAAAGGGAAAGTCGTTTCTGTAGGTGAAGCTGGATCTGGTACTTTACTGAATGCCACTCAAATCCTTGAGGTTCATGGGATCAAGCTGGAAGACTTAGAAGCTCGTAATCTATCATTTGATGATTCAACGACAGGGATCCAGGATGGTACCATCGATGCGGCATTCATCACATCAGGTACTCCGACTGGAGCGGTTGAAGGTCTGGCTGCAACAGAAGACATCGCAATCGTACCTGTTGAGTCAGATAAAGTCAGCGAATTGATCGAGAAGTATCCTTACTACTCAGAGGATGAAATCCCGGCTGGAACATACAGTAAAGTGGATGACGCAGTGACAACGGTTGCCGTTCGTGCCATGCTTGTGACGAACGCTGACATTTCTGAAGATGTCATCTACGATGTGACAAAAGCCATTTTTGAAAACACGGATAAAATCACCCACGCCAAAGGTAAGCTGATCAAAGCTGAAGATGGACTTAAAGGTATGGGAATCGAATTACATCCTGGTGCAAAGAAATACTTTGATGAAAAAGGAATTTCAATGGAATAGTTTCACACCAGAAGATGGACGAAGGGATAGGCCGCTAATACGGTCTATTCTTTTGTTTTGGTTTAAGCTAATTCCAAGCCTCTAGCAAAACGGACAATAAATGGAATGGTGGGGAATTCTTGATGAAGAAATTTTCATTCATGGGTGCGATTCTCCTTATTCTTTGTGTTGGAATCATCCTTTTTATACCCTTGCAAACTTTTTTAGTGATAGAACCGAGAAGTACAACGGGGGACCCGGTCCTTTTCGGACTTCCGGAGGATCATTCCTTTTCGGTTCGCTATACACACTCTATTCATCTATCAGAAGTAGAGGAATTTTACCATCAAACATCTTCCAATCAAATTCAACAAACCCAATTACTCTATGAAGATACTGCCATTGGGATGCCGGCCAATGCAGAGGGAAATGAAACCTTTGAAGTGACGAAGGAAGGCAAATATTTAATTTCTAATATGGATAAAGTGTTCCCATTCATTGATATCCGGATCGGACAGGTCGTCGCCAATCACCGCCTTGTGATAAACGGAAAGGAATATCCTTTAGCCGACTATTTTGATAAAGGCTCCGTCGTTCGGGTTCAGATAATGAAACAATCACTTTATGATCAGTGGAAAGGAGTGACTGTAGTTGGAAAAAGATAAAGAATTTGAATCATTGACTGCAGAACAACAACAAGAGTTACTAGAGAAATACGATCCAGAATCATCTACAAGAAAATTCCATCATGGGATATTCAAATGGATCATATTCTTCGGATTATTGGCATTTTCACTATTTCAATTAGTAGCATCGATCTTTCAATTCATCCCTAGGCAATTATTGTTATCCATTCACTTAGGGTTCGCTCTTTCTTTAGTGTTCCTCTTATTCCCTGCCCGGAAGAAGAATCTGAAGAAGGATAAGATCGCCTGGTATGACGTCGTTCTTTCAGTCATTTCGATTGGGATCGGTGCTTATTGGCCGATCATGCAGGATGATATCGTCAGCCGGGTGGGATTGATGACCTCCCTTGATTTCTATGTCGGTTTCGCTGCTATGATCCTTGTACTTGAAGCAACCCGTCGTGCAGTGGGGTTACCGATCACCATCATTGCTTCTGCGTTCATCCTGTATATGTATTATGGCAGATTGATGCCTGGATTCCTTGCCCATAGAGGATATGACTGGGATGATATCGTTAAAACGATGTTCTTTACAAGTGAAGGGATCCTGGGTACTCCCCTATATGTATCAGCGACCTTCATCTTCCTGTTCTTATTGTTCGGGGCGTTCCTGGTGAAAACCGGCGTCGGACAATACTTTAATGATTTGGCCGTATCCATTGCCGGGAAACGTGTAGGAGGGCCCGCAAAGGTTGCCATTTTCTCCAGTGCCCTTCAAGGGACGATCAGTGGAAGCTCGGTCGCAAACGTCGTGACTTCGGGTTCCTTCACGATTCCTATGATGAAGAAGCTTGGGTACCGTAAAGAGTTTGCCGGTGGAGTAGAGGCTGCTGCTTCGACAGGTGGTCAGCTGATGCCTCCGATCATGGGAGCTGCCGCATTCCTGATGGTCGAGTTTATCGGAGGGATTTCCTATTGGGATATTGCGAAAGCTGCCTCGATTCCTGCCGTCCTGTATTTTACCGGGATTTGGATTATGACTCACTTTGAAGCGAAACGTATCGGTCTTCGTGGATTATCAGATGAAGAAATGCCCAACCGTAAAGAAGTATTCAAAAAGATTTATCTGCTGCTTCCGATACTGACGGTCATCATTCTGTTGGTAAGCGGGATGAGTGTCATGCGTGCTGCACTGTGGTCGATTGTTGCCACTATCGTCATCAGTGCCATACGAAAAGATACAAGGATCGGTTTCAAGGATGCTGTGGATGCCCTTGTTGACGGCGCCAGAACTGCCTTGTCTGTAGCCGTGGCGACAGCTGCCGCCGGTATGATCGTAGGTGTTGTAACGAAAACGGGGTTAGGATTGACCCTGGCAAATGGATTGGTGGACCTGGCTGCAGATCTGACCAATACAACAGAAGGCAAGCTGATCCTAACATTGATCTTCACGATGATAGCGTCGATCGTACTCGGCATGGGTTCTCCGACAACGGCGAACTATGTCATAACTTCCACCATCGCTGCTCCTGCGATTATTCTATTAGGGGCACCGGAGCTTGCGGCACATTTATTCGTGTTTTACTTCGGGATCATTGCTGATATCACGCCTCCAGTGGCGCTGGCTGCATTCGCCGCGGCCGGGGTATCGGGAGGGGAGCCGATACGGACAGGGGTCAATTCCGCTAAATTGGCCATCGCTGCCTTTATCATCCCCTATATGTTCGTCCTGTCACCTGAACTGTTAATGATCGATACGACCATTCCTAGATTACTTTGGGTCGTCTTCACGGCCGTAACGGGGATGATGGCGATCGGGGCAGGTATGATCGGATATTGGTACCGTCGAGTGTTCGTCATAGAACGTTTCCTTTGCGTAGCAGCCGGATTATTACTGATTTATCCTGAGGGGATGTCAGACATTATTGGTCTGGTATTATTCGGTATCATGCTTGCGCTGCAATTCTTTATTAAGAGAGAAGATAAAACACCAACAAGAGCAACGGCATAACACAATAAGAGGCTGTTACCCCATTCATGGGCTAACAGCCTCTTATTTATTGTAATCCCGTCTTGATATCGTCCGGTCAGAATGAAAATGGATGGGAGAAGCAGCTAAGATGTCATGAATCCTGAAGTTGCGGACATCTCTCCTGAAATAGCAATAAGCAGTGATATAATCCTTTTCAACTCTTTTCACCAGTATTCTCCTTTTCGAACACTTCTGCCCGGAAGTCATGTAAATGATTTCAATGGGACATCGATCCATCAACGATCGCTCTAATAACCTCATCATATGGAAGCCCCTCTCAGATGATTGTATTGACATTGTATGCGAACGAATGTTCTTTTATACATAAAATCTGGAATAGGTGAATTTCTTTATGAAAATCCATTGACAATTCTTTAGAATTTACTATAATAGAATATGTACCTTACATCGCGACTTGTTAGCTCAGTGGGAGAGCACTTCCTTGACAGGGAAGGGGTCGTGGGTTCGAATCCCTCACAGGTCATACATAGAAAAAAGGATGCATCTTATAAGATGCATCCTTTTTTGACGTTAAAAGATTGAATTGAAAAAGGACTCTGCTGAATTCGGGTAAGAGTCCTTGTCAAAATCATATTAGTAATGAGGATTGTATTTAGTTCAGTTCTAACTCTTCTTCAAAATAAAATGTGCCTGGATGTTCCTTTACGATATAAGAATATCGCTTCATGTTCTTAACGTATTGCCATTTTAATATTGTGACTGTTTCTCCTGTTTCCTTGATCGTAACCATAGAACCATTACTGAACCGATTTTTTGTGGATTTCATTGGGCACTCCCTTTCATATTTAATCATTATACCACAGTTTACCCTCCATTTTAGAGTCCCATGAGTGATAAACTTGATAAAAGGATCACGTTCCACCTAAAGGACCAGAAGGAAGAAGAAAGGAAACGCATTCATGTTAAAAAGTGGAATGCACCTCGTGCCGAATACGGATATAAGATCGAGGAGTCAAATTATGTCAGAGGTCTGACTTTAAAAACTTCCGCCTCAGGAACTTGCTTATTTGTTTCATTACTGTTATTCTATAGAAGAATTATTTTTGTCCGGTATACGAGGGAAGAACAAGATTTGGTTTTCACCTGATATCGCAAGAATAGTAATATATTGTGTGTAACGCACTTTAGGAGGCAACAAACATGGAAAATGGTAAAGTAAAATGGTTTAACGCAGAAAAAGGTTTCGGATTCATCGAAGTAGAAGGTGGAGACGACGTATTCGTACACTTCTCAGCGATTCAAGGTGAAGGTTTCAAATCTCTTGACGAAGGTCAAGAAGTATCTTTCGACGTTGAACAAGGTGCTCGTGGACCACAAGCAGCTAACGTACGTAAAGCATAATCTAACTTTACACATCCAAAAACAGACTCATTCGTGAGTCTGTTTTTTTTGTGTATTCATGCCTGTTTGGTATATCGGCGCCTGCTCTTCTGGTGAATAGACGGAATTTTTAAAACTTTATATCTTTTTCCTGCATCCAACGCTAAAATAAAACTATAAGCAGGCAGATTGGAGGGAATGTGAGTGGAGATGAAAGATTCTGTTGCCGTCATCACGGGGGGAGCATCCGGACTGGGAGAAGCCACGGCACGAAAAATCATGGAAGAAGGGGGAAAGGTTTATATCCTTGACCTCAATGGGGAGAGAAGCTCAACGTTAAAAAAAGAGTATGGGGACTCCATGTTTTATCATGAAACAGATGTAACAAATGAAAAAAGTGTAAAAGAGGCCCTTGATAGAGCCATGGAAGATTTCGGGGGATTCAATACAGTTGTGAATTGTGCAGGTATCGCACCTCCTGGAAAAGTGGTGGGGAGAAAAGGTATCCATTCCCTTGAGAAATTTTCCAAAGTAATTGAAGTGAATTTGATCGGTACGTTCAATGTCATACGGTTGACTGCAGAAAAGATGATGCAAAACATACCGAATGAGCATGGGGAAAAAGGTGTGATCGTGAATACTGCGTCTGTTGCCGCATTTGACGGTCAAATCGGTCAGGCTGCGTATAGTGCATCAAAAGGAGGAGTTGTAGGAATGACCCTGCCGATTGCAAGGGAACTTGCAAGGGACGGCATCAGGGTCATGACGATTGCACCGGGATTATTCCATACCCCTATGTTTGACACCCTTCCAGAAGAGGCAAGACAATCCCTTGGGAGCACGGTTCCTTTCCCTAAACGTCTTGGTTATCCATCTGAATATGCTCAGTTGGTGAGAAGCATACTTGAAAACCCGATGTTGAATGGAGAGACGATCCGCTTGGACGGAGCCATCAGGATGCAGCCTAAATAACCAGTTAGTGAATGCATGTTCATTCATTTATATATGAAAGCGCTATCCTTTATACACCAATTCGAAATGAGGGAGAGACGTATGAAACATCCTTATTTAACCGAAGAACACAGCATATTTCGTCTGGCTCTGAGGAAATTTCTACAAAAGGAAGCTTATCCTTATTATGAGGAGTGGGAGAATAACCGGATGGTTCCCAGATCATTTTGGGAGAAGATGGGGAACCAGGGGTTTCTTTGCCCGGACATTGAAGAGGAATATGGGGGAAGCGGAGTTGATTGGGGCTTTTCTGTCATCATTAATGAAGAATTGGAAAGAGTGGGTTCCGGTTTGATTGGAATAGGGCTTCATAATGATATCGTGGTTCCCTACATCTCGGAATATGGGACAGATGAACAGAAAAAGAAGTGGCTTCCTTTATGTGCGAGGGGAAAGATGATTACAGCCATTGCCATGACAGAGCCTGGTACGGGTTCAGATTTAGCGGCCATCAAAACGACAGCGCTTTCAGAGGGAGATCATTATATTGTTAATGGACAAAAGACTTTTATTACAAATGGTATTCATGGTGATTTAGTGATTGTCGCTGTTAAAACGGATCCCCATAGTAAACCGCCTCATAAAGGTGTCAGCCTGTTGGCGATTGAAAGGAATACTCCGGGGTTTTCCAGGGGGAGAAAGCTGGATAAAATCGGATTGCACTGTCAGGATACAGCCGAACTCATTTTTGAAGATTGTAAGGTACCGAAAGAAAACCTGATCGGGGAGGAAGGCAGTGGCTTTCACTATTTGATGAATAAGCTGCAGCAGGAACGTCTTATTGTGGCGATTGCAGCCCAAACGGCTTCGGAAGAAATGTTTTCCCTTACGATGGAATACGTGAAGAGCCGTCAAGCCTTTGGAAGGTCCGTCAGTCAATTTCAGAATACCCAATTCAAGCTGGCAGAAATGGCCACTGATATTGAAATGGGCAGAGCTTTTTTGGATGGGTTGATAGCCGAGCATATGCATGGAAAGGACGTAGTGACAAAGGTATCCATGGCCAAGTATAAGCTGACAGAAATGGCCCGTCACATTGCCACAGAATGCATGCAGCTTCACGGTGGATATGGCTATATGGAAGAATATCCGATCGCCAGGCGATATCGGGATATACCGGTTGCAAGCATTTATGCCGGCACAAACGAAATCATGAAAGTGATCATTGCGAAGAATCTGGGGTTATAGAAAGGGAGAGTGGGATGAGAGAAGTTGTCGTTGTTGAAGGGATCCGTTCTGCGGTTGGAAGAAGAAAGGGATCGTTGATGGGGATGAGACCTGACGATTTGGCAGGAGAGATACTTAAAGGATTGGTAGAGAAGTCGGGTGTTGATCCGGGTTGTATCGACGATGTCATTCTTGGATGTGTCACTCAGTCTGGAGAACAGGCTGGAGATATTGCCAGGGTCGCTGCGCTAATAGCGGGGTTTCCGATTGAAGTGCCCGGCACCACCATTGACCGTCAATGTGGATCGAGTCAGCAGGCCGTGCATTTTGCATCACAAGCCATCCTCTCCGGGGATATGGATGTCGTCATTGCAGGTGGGGTGGAGAACATGACCAGAACGCCGATCGGATCTAATTATCAAGGTGCAGATTTTAGTGAAAAGTTAAGGGGAAAACATGAAATCATTCATCAGGGGTTATCAGCAGAGCGAATCGCTGATAAATATGGTTTTACCCGTGAAGAATTAGACCGGTTCTCCTATGATAGTCATCAGAAAGCTTTAAAGTCCCAGGAAGAAGGACGTTTCGATCGTGAAATTTATGGTGTGAAAGTACAAGGGGAAGACGGAAATCCGTTCTTCTTCACGAAAGATGAAGGACCAAGAAAAGAAACATCACTCGAAATCCTTGGGAAATTAAAACCTGCATTCAAAGAAGATGGCGTCATTCATGCGGGGAATGCCAGTCAAATCAGTGATGGTGCCGCAGCCCTGCTTCTTATGTCCAGGGAAAAAGCCGATGAATTGGGCCTGAAAGCACGTTTTAAAATTCACACCCGTGTTGTGGTGGGATCTGATCCCACCCTGATGTTAACGGGACCCATCCCTGCGACCAGGAAAGCCCTGCAAAAAGCGGGGCTGTCTGTCGAAGATATTGACATATTTGAAGTGAACGAAGCATTTGCCCCCGTGGCACTTGCATGGTTGAAGGAGATCGATGCGGATCCTTCCAGGCTAAATCCGAATGGAGGGGCAATCGCCCTCGGCCATCCATTAGGGGCCAGTGGAGCCAGAATCATGGTGAGCATGATGCATGAGCTTGAACGCACGGGAGGAAGATACGGTCTGCAAACCATGTGTGAAGGACACGGCATGGCCAATGCCACAATCATTGAAAGACTTGATGTATAATAATGAGAGGGACGGACCTTTAAGGTCCGTCCCTCTTATGTTGAAAGAATGGATAATTTTATTATGAATAGCAATAATAAAATGAGCGATCATAGTAGGTTTTCTACAGATAGATGTGTGATGAGGCGGGGTTTGTGGTAAACAGTGTATGCCTTTCATTCTTGTTGTGGGGAATTTATAATGAGAAGCAGAGAAAAAAATTTCATCTAATCTTATATAAGAAAAAAATTTTTCATGAAAAATCCACCACGGAAATTTATTTCGTATTATAATAATAACGGTGAAGTGATCTATTTATTCGTACTAGAAAGGAATGAACGTAATGACAAAACAACAAATAGGAGTCGTCGGCGTCGGAGTGATGGGAAAGAGCCTCGCCTTAAACTTTGAAAGCAGAGGATATTCAGTTTCTATATATGATGTGTCGGATGAAAAGGTAAAAGAAGTACTCGACGAGCATCAAGGAAAGTATTTGGTTGGAACACATGATGTAAGTGAATTTGTTCAATCGTTGGAAGTACCGCGTAAAATTCTCATCATGGTACCTGCCGGGAATATTACGGACAAAGCGATTGATTCATTGCTACCTCAT
The DNA here is from genome assembly GCF_025398035.1 of Rossellomorea vietnamensis. NCBI lineage: Bacteria > Bacillati > Bacillota > Bacilli > Caryophanales > Bacillaceae > Rossellomorea > Rossellomorea vietnamensis. The sequence continues at coordinate 1,231,963 of NZ_CP104558.1, read as the reverse complement.
CTGGATAAAGGGGATATCCTCATCGACGGTGGGAACGCATACTTTGAAGATACCATCCGCCGCAACAAGGCGCTGGAGGAGAAGGGAATCAACTTCATCGGTGCAGGAGTATCCGGTGGAGAAGAGGGTGCCTTATACGGACCTGCGATTATGCCAAGTGGCCAGAAAGAAGCGTACGATCTAGTCGAACCTTTCCTCACTGCCATCGCTGCCAAGGTAAAAGGGGATGCATGCAGTACATATATCGGTCCGGACGGATCCGGCCATTACGTGAAAATGGTTCATAACGGAATAGAATACAGTGATATGCAACTCATTTGTGAAGCGTATTATCTCATGAAGAATGTGCTTGGGTTAAGTGCAAAGGAACTTCATGAAATATTTAAAGAGTGGAACGCCGGGGAGCTTGACAGCTATCTGATTGAAATTACAGCCGATATCTTCACTAAGGTGGATGAAGAAACAGGCAAGCCCCTTGTAGATGTCATTTTAGATACTGCCGGTCAAAAAGGGACAGGAAAATGGACAAGCATCAGTTCCCTTGAATTGGGAGTACCGTTATCCATCATCACTGAATCTGTTTTTGCCCGTTTCATTTCAGCCATGAAGGAAGAACGTGTGAAGGCGAGCAAAATCCTGAGAGGACCTAAAAATAAAGAGTTTACAGGTAATAAACAGGAGTTTATCGAAATGATCCGCAAGGCGTTGTACTTGAGCAAGATCTGTTCTTATGCACAGGGATTTGCACAGCTTCAATCGGCGTCGGATGAGTATGGTTGGGATCTTAAACCAGGTGAAATTTCCATGATCTTCAGAGGTGGATGCATCATTCGTGCCGGCTTCCTGGGAGAAATCAAGAATGCCTATGATCGTGATCCCGGCTTAACAAATCTGCTCCTGGATCCATATTTTAAAGAGATTGTTGAAAATTATCAGGATGAAGCAAGGGAAGTAGTGGCAACAGCCATCAAACTGGGTATTCCTGTACCGGGTCTCGCCAGTGCATTAGCTTACTATGACAGCTATCGTTCTGCATCATTGCCGGCGAATCTGCTGCAGGCACAACGGGACTATTTCGGAGCCCATACGTATCAGCGTATAGACAAAGAAGGTACTTTCCATACAGATTGGTTAGCTGAATAATATAGAACCGCCCTGTGGATCATCCACAGGGCGGTTTATTTATTCGTCTTTAGTATCGTGTTTTTTCTTTTCGTCACGCTGGTCTTTTTTTAGTTCGTCGATAGGGATGGGATCGACATTTTGTTCACTTTCATGCTGATCAAGGATACTTTCCTGATCCTGCTCGGCATTTTCCGGATTTTGATTTGTTCTTTTCGTCATGATGCTCATCCTCCTTAAATGATAGGTTCTTATACCATACCCCCGGGACAGGGAGAAAAACCTCCTGTGGAAGATAGAAAAAAAAAGAAAGCCGCCATAAAAAGGCGGCTTTCTGACTTGTGTTAGATTTTCACATCAATTTTAGCATTTTTCTTTAAATCTTCAACATGTTGAACAAGCTTTTCTTGTTTCTTCTGCTGTTCAAGCTGAGTCTTGATCTGTGGTTTTACATCTTCAAACTTTGGTGCATCCTTTGCTTGATCCTGCCCCTGTTGACTTGCATATTGATCATAAAACTTCTTCATTTCATCTTCTGTCACTTCGTCGACTTTGATTTCTTTTTCTACGTAGTTGGTGTACTTAATATTTTCAGCAATCTGAGTTTTCAACTCATCCATGGTAAATCCGGCTTTTTTCATGGCATCTTCGAATTGCTTTTCATCTTTGTATTGCTTTTTCACTTCGTCGAGCTGCTTATTGATTTCATCATCCGTCGCTTTATAGCCTTTTTCCTCGGCCTGTTGCATAAGAAGCGTTTGACCGACTATGCTGTCAATGGTTTGATCTTTGATTTTTTTGGCAGCATCTTTACTTGTCGGATCCTGTCCCATTTGTTGATACTGCATCTGTGATTGAGTCAACACATTGTTGAAATCTTCACCTTTGATTTTTTCGTCGTTTACGATGGCGACGACCTTATCTTTTTCAACCTTTTGTTCATCCATTTTCTTTTGCATTTCTTCCATCTTTTTCGCTTGCTCTTCTTGAGCCTTTTTGTCAGAAGCCTCTGTTTTTGGTTTATCGTCAGCTTTTTGGCTCTCCTCATTCGAACCGCAAGCGGCTAGTCCAATTGTTAATAATCCTACTAGTAAAGTCGTTAATAGTTTCTTCATAATAGACTCCTTTCAGAACTAAGGTGTGATTTCAAAAAAAATCACTTAATGGGCATTGTAAATGAAAAACCTGCAAAAAGAAAGTATTTAGGTCAAAATATATTGATTGTAATCTGGATGAAACACAGATGAAAAAGCTGATTCTCCTTCCGTACATTGATATGTAGGGAATACAAATCCTACTAAAGTGATAAAGCAGGAGGAATATTGCATACGTTCAAAAAAAGAGGTTGTTTAAATCGAGACTTTCTCCATTTAAACAACCTATCAAAAATATTGGGGACCAAAGAATACTGTCAAACAACCTTCTATTTGGATTATAGAGATGGACTCCATTTCCCTCAACCCACATATATGTTAACGTAGATGGACTACTGTCCGTTTGGAAGCACTATTCCATCATCTTCTTCCCTTTTCAGGGAAAATAATAATTATAAGCATATTTCAAGATCTATTTTTGCAAAAATAAAAGTGAATAGATTACTTGTAAATCTATTTTGAATCATATATGATAGTTAAAGACACAACATTTGGTGTCTGTTTTTATTTTTATGACTATATATTGATTATAACCTGTGAATAAGGTGTCTGATTAGACTTAAAAGGGAATCCGGTGAGAATCCGGAGCTGTCCCCGCAACTGTATGTGCTGACGAAATAAGGAACTGCCACTGTCGTATCGATGGGAAGGCCTTAGAGTAGGGTGAAGCGCTAGTCAGGAGACCTGCCTTATTTAACACGTGTTATCTTCTTCGGGAATTGGGAGGATAAAGCGAGGATTATAATAGGCTTTTAGGTCTATTTATATCTCCGTATTGTTTAAAGCCCGTCCTTCTTGAAGGATGGGCTTTTTTTGACTCCTTCCCACATTAAGAATCGGGAGGAATGAACATGACATTCTCAATGGTAAGACAAAAAGAAGTGGAAGGGATTCTCCACAGCCTCAGCAGACAGTTTCCCAACCTGGATTTTACAGAATTCGATAAGAAAATCACCATGTATGCAAATCAGCAGGAGGAAGGGACCAGTGAACAGCTTCATCATTTCATGATCCTGACAGCGATCGAACGTATCACCGCACTCGAACCGGATTGGACCTATGTGGCAGCATCCTTGTACATCAAAGATTTATATGAGGGCATATCATTTTCAAGGGGGAAATCAAAAGAGAATCTATCCGGCTCATTTTATCAAGTGGTCAAAGATTTAACTGTAGCTCACCTTTATTCCCCGTCACTACTGGATTCATATAGCAAGGAAGAAGTGGATTACTTAGGTTCCATACTGGACTTCAGCAGGGATCAACTCTTTACTTACATAGGGATCGTTACGCTGGCCGAGAGGTATTTGACAAAGTCCCATAATGGAAAAGTGCTGGAGCTTCCTCAAGAGAGATTTATGGTCATCAGTATGACGTTATGCATGAATGAGGAAAAGGAAAAAAGAATTCCCTTGATTGAAGAAGCGTATTGGGCACTGTCCAATCTGTATATGACCGTGGCAACCCCTACTTTTGCAAATGCAGGAAAAAGCCATGGCCAGTTATCCAGCTGTTTCATTGATACGGTTGAAGATGACTTAAGGAGCATTTATGACAGTAATACGGACGTTTCCACTCTTAGCAAGAATGGAGGGGGCCTTGGAATTTATTTAGGAAAGGTCCGTAGCAGGGGGAGTGATATTAAGGGATTTAAAGGAGTGAGCTCCGGGGTCATACCGTGGATGAAGCAACTGAATAATACGGCGGTTTCCGTCGATCAACTGGGTCAGCGTCAAGGTGCGATCGCCGTATATTTGGATGTATGGCATAAAGACATCTTCCCCTTTCTGGATACCCGGTTGAACAATGGGGACGAAAGGCAGAGGACCCATGATCTTTTCACGGGCGTCTCCTTACCCGATCTATTTATGGAACAGGTGGAAAAGAGGGAAGACTGGTATTTATTCGACCCTCATGAAGTGAAAGGAGTCATGGGCTTTTCCCTGGAAGACTTCTATGACGAAACATCCGGTGCTGGTAGTTTTCGTGAGAAGTATTGGGAATGTGTCGCTCACCCCACCCTTTCACGGGAAGTGGTGCCTGCCATTGAAATCTTTAAGCGCATCATGATATCTCAGCTCGAAACGGGGACTCCGTATATGTTTTACCGGGATAGCGTAAACCGCATGAATGCCAATCCCCATAAAGGGATGATCTATTGCAGTAACCTATGTACCGAAATCGCTCAGAATATGAGTGCGACTGTGATGGAAGAAGAGGTGATACAAGATGGGAAGATCGTCACATATAAGTCACCGGGAGATTATGTCGTATGCAATCTCGCGTCCATTTCTTTAGCCAAGACCATCCTGGATGATGAGCTTGAGAGAGTGGTGGCGATAGGCGTAAGACTGCTGGATAATGTGATTGACTTAAACGACCTTCCCGTCCTGCAGGCCCAGATCACCAATCAGCGGTACAGGGGAATCGGATTAGGGACATTCGGATGGCATCATCTCCTTGCCCTGAAGGGATTGAAGTGGGAAAGCAGTCAGGCGGTCGACTATTGTGATTACCTTTATGAAGAGATTGCTTATTATACGATAAAAGCAAGCCATGAACTGGCAAAGGAAAAAGGAAGCTATCCTTATTTCGACGACTCGGACTGGGCGACGGGAGATTATTTTCTGAAGCGGGACTATTCAAGTGAAAGATGGATTGAATTAAAGGATGGGATTAAAGACAAAGGGATCCGTAATGGATATTTAATGGCGGTAGCCCCCAATTCCTCAACCTCGATCATTGCGGGGTCCTCTGCGAGTATCGATCCGATATTCAGGCTCCAGTATTCAGAAGAAAAAAAAGATTACAAGATTCCAGTGACCGCTCCCGATCTGTCTCCGGAAACAACCTGGTATTACAAGACCGCTTATCAAGTGGATCAACATTGGAGTGTGGAACAGAACGCAAGGAGGCAGAGGCATATCGATCAGGGGATTTCATTTAATCTGTATGTGCGTAATGACATCAAGGCTAAAGATTTACTGGATCTTCACCTGGACGCATGGAAGTCCGGATTGAAAACCACTTATTATGTAAGGTCTACGTCCGTATCCAATTTCGAAGAATGCGAAAGCTGTCATAGCTAGGGGAGGAAGAAGGAAAATGGAAGAATTGAAACAGCGGGTCCTGATTGATTCACTGGCCCCAAATAAATCAACGGGTATCGTAAACGGGAAAAGTTCCAATATATTAAACTGGGATGACGTGCGGTTTCCCTGGGCTTACCCGAAATATAAAAGGATGCTGGGGAATTTCTGGACTCCATTTGAAATCAATATGGCTAAAGATATTAAGCAGTTCCCTACTTTGTCGAAGAATGAGCAGGAATCCTTTTTAAAAATCATAGGTCTCCTGGCGCTGCTTGACAGCGTTCAAACCGACTATGCGGGAAAAGTGGCAGATTACCTGACGGATTCGAGCCTAAACGCCCTGATGATCATCCTGGCACAGCAAGAAGTCGTGCATAACCATTCCTATAGCTATGTGTTATCCAGCATCGTATCGAAAAGAGAGCAAAATGAAGTGTTTGACTTTTGGAAGAACGATCCCATTCTATTGAAAAGGAATGAATTTATCACAAATGGCTATAAAGGATTTGTTGAATCACCGACTGTTCAGAATCTATTAAAGTCAATCATTTATGATGTCATCCTGGAAGGATTGTTCTTTTATTCAGGTTTTGCTTTTTTCTATCATTTAGCAAGAAACCAAAAGATGGTCGCAACGAGCACGATGATCAATTATATCAATCGTGATGAACAGCTTCATGTCGGGTTGTTTGAAAAAATATTTAAAGAAGTTTTGAATGAAAATCCTTCTTATCAGACGGAAGAGCTGCGTATGTTCGGGAAGGAAACATTCAAACAGGCAGCGCACCTCGAAATGGAATGGGGAAGAGAGATCATTGGATCCCATGTGGAAGGGCTTCTGATGAGTGATGTAGAGGATTATATTAAATTCATGGCCAATAAAAGAGCGAAGCAATTAGGTTTTGACGAACCATTCGAGGGCTACAAAACGAATCCGCTTAAATGGATCATAGCGTATCAGGAAGTCGATAGGGGAAAGACCGATTTCTTTGAACAAAAATCAAGGCAGTATACTAAAACATCGGATGCCAATGGATTTGATGAGCTGTAAAGGAATCATAATAAAAAGCGAGTCGGCATGACTCGCTTTTTGTTATCTCTTTTCAATAAAAGGACCATAATCCCTTCTCTTATGTTGAACGGCCACCCATTTCACCGTCGTGAATTCTTCGAGTGCCCATTCCCCGTTGAAGCGTCCGAGTCCTGAATCTTTTTCTCCGCCGAATGGCATATGGGGCTCGTCATTCACCGGTTCGTCATTGATATGAATCATCCCGGTTTCCACTTGATGAGCCACATTCGTCGCTCTTTCGATGGATGAAGAATGGACTGCTCCGCTTAAGCCATAAGGATGTTCGTTAGCTAGCCCTACAACTTCTTCTTCGGAATCGAATGGTATGATGGCTGCCACTGGTCCGAAAATTTCATTCTTTGCAATCGGCATGGAATTTGTCACATGGGTCAGAACGGTCGGATATAATAAGTTCTTTTCTGCATTTCCTCCAAGTGCCACTTCAGCGCCCATTTCCTTGCTGCTTTCAATATCTTTCAATATCCGGTCTACTTGATTTTGATCGATCAATGGGCCGATCTGTGTCTTTTTGTCAGAAGGATCTCCAACCTGTAATTCTTTCACTCTGGAAACGAAGGCATCCACAAACTTATCATACATTCCTTGTTGAACCATGATCCGATTGATGCTCATGCAAATCTGCCCCTGGTGATAGAATTTACCGAAAAGGGCTGATTCAACAGCCTGATCAAGGTCAGCATCATCAAGTACGATAAAGACATTATTGCCACCGAGCTCCAAAGCCGTTTTCTTAAGATTTTTCCCTGCAAGCTCCCCGATGCGGCGTCCCACTTCCGTAGATCCTGTAAAGGAAATCAAGCGGGGGATGGGGTGGGTCACGATGTCATCCCCGATTTCAGACCCTTTTCCTACCACTACATTAAGAAGTCCTTTCGGAAGTCCGGCCTCTTCAAATATACTTGCAAATAATAACCCGCCAGTCACAGGAGTATGGGTAGCTGGCTTAACCACAACCCCGTTTCCGGTAGCCAAAGCAGTCGCGATGGAGCGGACAGCCAGATGGAAGGGGAAATTCCATGGGCTGATGATGCCTACTACTCCGAGTGGGGCCCTGTATACCCTGTTTTCCTTACCGGGAACTTGGGAAGGGAGGATTTTCCCCTCCATCCTATACGGATACGTTGCAGCTTCCTTCATGCTGTTAATGGAGACGGTCACTTCACCTGCAGCTTTCATATACGTACTCCCTGACTCCTTGATGAGCCATTCAATGATTAAATCCTTATTTTCTTCAACAACAGAGACCGCCTTTTCCATAATGCTCCTCTTTGTTTGAGGAAGCTCATTTGCCCAGGATTTCTGTGCTTCCTGTGCTGATTGATATGCTTTATCGAGATCTTCTTTACTGGCAGCTTGAATGGATCCAATTTCAGTATGGTCAAAAGGATTCTGATTCGGTATTGTATTTTCACTGCCTCCATCAATCCATTCACCATTGATGAAAAGTTTGTCAAATTGTGTATTCATAAAAATCATTTCCTCCTTGTTGTTTACATATCCTGCTGGGTAGGGCGTACAATGATTTCATTCACATCTACATGATCAGGCTGCTCCACGGCATAAGAAATCGCTTTGGCGATATTTTCACTGTCAAGTGGCTTCATATCCCGATCCTTGAAAGCGGCTAAGATATCTTCGTCTGTAATGGTCTCAGTCAGTTCTGTGGCAACTGCCCCGGGACAGATGATCGTCGTACGAATGTTGTATGATGCATTCATTTCCTGTCTCAAGCCTTCTGTGATTGCCCTGACGGCGTATTTGGTTCCACTGTAGACTGAACTGCCCGGCATCACTTTATGCCCGGCTACGGATGAGATGTTAATGATATGTCCTGACTTCTGATCTTCCATATAAGGAAGAACAGCGGATATCCCATAGAGTACCCCTTTAATATTGACGTCAACCATCTGATCCCATTCTTTTATCTTTCGTTTATTAATCAGTGAGAGGGGCATGAGGCCTGCATTATTGACCAATACATCAATCCGGCCGGCTTCTTCTACCGTTTTCTTCGCAAGTTGTTCCATTTCTTCGACGTTCGTCACGTCTGTTACGTGATAATATGCCGTTCCGCCCATTTGCTCTATTTCATTTTTCAATTCCTTCAATCGTTCTTCCCGTCTCGCTGCAAGCATCACCGTGATATCCTTTGACGCCAATTCCTTTGCCGTTGCCTGACCGATCCCACTGCTCGCTCCAGTAATGATCGCTACCTTCTTTGAACTCATACTCATTCGTCCTCCTTAATAGTTGTTTAGCTTTATTACCTCCTTATTGTTTACACATTAAGTTCAGCAAATAAACAATACAGAGAGAGTCGAGTGTGTTTTTCCATATTAAAGAAAATAAATGTTTAGTAATTCCTTTCCTGGGAATATACATAGTAGATTAGTGAGAGGAGAGGTTGGCTGCATGGCAAATCATTCTACAGAAGAAAAGATGGAGTCGAAGGTAGAAAATACAATGGATCGTATGTCCCAGGACAAAAAAGAGGACATTCTTTCAAACTTTGATCATTTCAAAGAATACTTAGGGAACAAGGTTTCCTTAGCAGATAAGCTGGGGATGAATGAAGAGCAGCAGGCAAAGGCAGCTCAGAAGGTAGGGGACTATCTGGCAGCTCATGAAGAACCGAAAAACAGGGAAGAGAAGCTGTTGTATGAATTATGGAAAGCGGGAAATAAAGAAGAGCAGCATATGCTTTCTCACATGCTCGTGAAACTTGTTCACGCGGAATCGTGAGCAAACAAAGAAGGGCATCCGAACGGATGCCCTTCTTTTGCTACATATGTATTTCTGGATCTACCTTCACCGATACATTCCCCTTAAGGGCACGTGTGATCATGCATGACTGTTCAGCTTTCAGCATTAATTTCTTTGAAAGTGCGATGTCTTTCTCACTGGCAGCAGAACCGAGTGACAGGATTGGCCGATGAATGATTTCTTTATACGTGATGACCCCTTTTTCTACTTCTACAATTCCTTCAGAAGTCATCGTTAAGTCTTTTTTCTCTATATGGCTTCTTTCCAGCATAGCAGCAAGCGTGATGATATAGCATGTAGCTGCAGCTCCAAGGAGCATTTCATCAGGATTTGTCCCGATCCCGGGACCGTCCATTTCAGGCGGGATCGAAATTTTCGTATGAAAATGTTCAGAGCTCAAGGTGCCTGTATCATTCCTGAGACCCGGCCATTCAGTCGAGATGTGAAACGAGTGTTTTGCCATACATAGAATCCTCCCAGAAAACATGTTAAGAATATTGTATACACTTTGTGAATGGGTGGCAAAGAAAAAAGACTCTACAGAGTAGAGTCTTTCGGTAAGCATAAATTATGCTTTAGTAACGTTAGCTGCTTGGTCTCCACGGTTTCCTTGAACGATTTCAAAAGAAACTTTTTGACCTTCTTCTAAAGTTTTGAATCCTTCGCCTTGAATAGCTGAGAAGTGTACGAACACGTCGTCTCCACCTTCGCGCTCGATGAATCCGAAACCTTTTTCTGCGTTAAACCATTTAACTGTACCTTCTAACATAATGTTACCTCCTCGTGTGTTCTCCACACAATGTATTACTATTCTTGCTCATGTAACTTCAAGGCGAAAAGCTTTAAAAACTTTGTCCATCCTTCCATTCCGAACAAAAATAATTCTATTACATATTATCAGGTAATTTTATATCTGGCAACCCTGAGGATGACCATAAATAAAAATAGGCTAAAAGAATGTGTGAATAATGCATGTATTCTAAAAACATTTAAAAGAGTAGTTGTAAAAGCTGAATCAAAGGTTCGTGCGCACGTTCCAAAGCTCAGGGAAAAAGCGGTGGTCAAGCACCTTTTTTAAATACCCGACACCGCTGGAGCCACCAGTACCCATTTTGTGACCGATGATTCTTTCGACTGTTTTCATATGGCGGAACCGCCATTGCTGGAGCCAATCTTCAATGTCGATTAATTTTTCAGCCAACTCATAGAGGTCCCAATATTGATCAGGATTTTTATAGACGGTTGTCCAGGCTTCGAGTACCGACTGGTCTTCACTGTAGGGTTTTGTATAATCACGATTCTTTACATCTTCATGAATAGGCAACCCTGCACCAGCCAAAGCAAGGATGGAAACATCATAAAGGGAAGGGGCCTCATAGGCATCGGTAAGCTGGGCTAATAACTCAGGATCTTTTTTGTAAATTTCAAGAACATGCCTGGTTTTATACCCCAGGGCGAATTCAATCATCCTGTATTGATATGATTGAAACCCGGAGGCTTGACCAAGGCTGTCCCGGAATTGGACATACTCTGATGGAGTGAGGGTCGATAACACATCCCATGCATGGATGATCTGGGATTGTATCTTTGAAACCCTGGCAAGCATTTTAAATGCAGGGGACAGTTCGCCTTTTTGAATGGAGGCAATGCTCGCCCTGGTTTCATGCAGGATCAATTTCATCCATAGTTCACTGACTTGATGGATGATGATGAACAGCATTTCATCGTGGTGACCGGACAAACGCTTTTGACTATCCAATAATGTGTCCAGACCCAAATATTCACCATACGTCATTCTATTGATAAAATCCGTATATACTTCTTCATTCCCCATGGAATCGTTCTTGTTAACCATAAAGATTCTCCCTTTCTTCTGTGTGGATTCAGAGATGCAACTGATCCCCTTTTATATATATTTCTTGAAGGGAACACGTAAATCCTCCCTCGGTTTTATGCTCGGTATTTTTTTGAATCATTCATTTAATATGGAATGGTCATTGGAGGATGCACCATATGGTCGGTGAATTCAGTAAAACGGTTCAAAGAGGATTGAATCGTATCTTAAAGGGGAAAATAATAGTATCTTTTCCTGCTTAGGAGTTAAAACCATGATTATCATACATCATTTTAAGACGGTGACTGTTCGATTTTTCAAGGAACGCTTCTTCGATCATTCAGCGCAGCTGGCCTATTACTTATTGTTATCCATTTTTCCATTTTTGATTTTCGTGTTTTCATTAATCAGTTATCTGCCCATATCGGAGACCAACGTGCTGCTATTGATCAAACCTTTTGCCCCTGATAAATCATACGCCATCATCCAGGATAATATTGAACGCATCCTATATGACCAGAGGGGGGACGTCTTGTCGGTTTCCATTTTCTTCACTTTCTGGCTTTCTTCGATGGCGGTCCAATCGATGGTACGTTCGCTGAATCAGGCATATAGGATCGAAAGGAAGAAACCTTTTCTCATCGCATTGTTGTATGATCTCTTATTGACGGTCGGCTTCATGGTCCTTATTTCGTTTTCCCTCATCGTACCGGTTGTCGAGGAGTATGTCCGTCATGCACGATTTACAGAGGGCAAAATTAACGGCGACTGGAGTCAGGCCTGGGTGATCGGCAAATGGGGATTGAGCTCTGTCTTTATGTTCATCCTCTTTGTCTTTCTGTATATGGTCGTTCCAAGTAAAAGGATATCGCTTCTTCACGTCATCCCTGGCGCACTGGTTGCGACATTCGGGTGGCAGGGAGTTTCGTGGCTTTATGGAACTTACGTGAAGTTGAATGATTATTCCCAGTTTTACGGTCAGCTGGGGAGCGTCATTACGCTCGTGGTCTGGTTTTATATATCCTCAACCATCCTTTTGATCGGGGGCTTGTTGAACGGTAGTGTAGCAGAGAAAACATTGAAATAGAAATCGCCCGGCACTAAAGCCGAGCGATTTCTTGTTATTTTATATGATTTTCTTCCCTCATCATGATCACGAGCTTCTTGGAAATGGTCAGCAATACAAATCCCAATATGATGGCGGCAGCGCCAATGACGGCGAATATTTCTAAATACCCCAGGGTCGCAGTGAGGGAAGCAAGTTGACCTGCGAGTAGGCTTGCCACCCCGATGGCAGCCATCCAAACCCCCATCAGGAGGGAGGCGATCTTCACGGGGGCTACTTTACTGACGAGAGACAAACCGACAGGGGACAGAAATAACTCCCCCAGTGTGTGAAGCAAATACGTAAAGACGATGAACAGAAGATTGGCTTTTACTGTGATGTTTTGTTCATCGGACCCGGTTTGCATGACTGCAGGTATGAGGACCATGAATCCCAGGCCGAGTAGGATCATTCCGATTCCCATTTTTGTAGTCATATTTATATCGCCCCTTTTCGATCGGGAAAGTCGTAACCAGACACTTGAGAGGATCGGTGCAAGGATGACGATGAATAATGGATTGACTGATTGGAACCAAGCAACGGGAATGGTATAACCAAACACGTCACGATCGATGAAATTTTTCGTGTAGAGAGTAAATGAACTCCCGGCCTGTTCAAACCCTGCCCAGAAAAATACGACAAAGCATGCAAGGATGAGAATGGCAGTAGTACGCTGCTTTTCCTTCTTGGTCAAAGGCACATCCCTGTCTTCATTGGCTTCTTCCGCTAATAGTTTATTTGGCTTTAATCCTACTTCCCCAAGATATTTATTGTTTAACGTACTAAAGATGATCTGCCCGGTGATCATTCCGATGGAGGAGGCAAGGAATGCCCATTTGAATCCATAATGCATCGTTCCGTCCGCCATGGTGGTAAGGAACAGGTCCTCTGCAAGGAAACCTGCAATGAGGGGGGCGAATAATGCTCCCAGGTTGATTCCCATATAGAAAATGGTAAAGGCGGCATCTTTTCGTTTATCGTTCCGTGGGTAAAGCTCCCCTACGAGTGTGGATATATTCGGTTTAAAAAAACCGTTCCCAAGAACGAGAAGGGCAAGTCCTGCATATAAGCCGATTTGGGAGTGAGTGAGGAAAATGGTGAAATCTCCACATGCCATGGTGATTCCTCCGATGGTGATCGCCTTTCTCAGCCCGATGTATCGATCCGTCAGCCATCCTCCTACTATTGGGGTAAAGTAGACACTGCCGGTATAAATACCATAAATGGACAACGCTTTTGCGGGATCGACCCCCAAGCCTCCGCTTACAAAGGCTGTCGTTAAGTATAGAACGAGAAGGGCCCTCATTCCATAGTAACTATACCGTTCCCATAGTTCTGTGAAGAATAACAGGTAAAGACCTTTGGGATGCTTTTTACCTTGAGGTAAACGGTCTAATGTTGATGAGTTCACGTTATCACTCCTGTTTTTGAAAATAAGTAGGTCTGACAGGAAAGGGTGGCGAGTTAACTTTTTTCCAAATCCTTTCATAGTATTCCCGTTCTTTTCATAGGCATGTACAAAAAGGGGCGGTGGGAAAATTGTTTAATGGGTGTTTGTATTGCGGTCATTCCAGCTTGACGGAAAACGAATTATTTATGAATGAAGGGTATGGGGAATCAAGATGGAACGTTACTGGACAGAGAGTGGAAGGGGATATGGTCATGTATAGCTGTGATCAATGTGGTTTCCTTCACCCATTCATAAAGAAAAAACGAAAGAAGTTCGAAAGGGATGGCATGAAGAAATCCAGGGGCATTCGGTGGAATATTCGGTAAACAGCATTTGTAGTCCTGTTGCAGATGACGGTATAATATGGGAAGGGAGGGAAACAGATGAATACATATCCAGATACGAAGAAAACCATTCAATTGATAAAGGAACTTGTGGAAATTCCAAGTCCTTCAGGAAACACGGATACGATCATGAATTTTGTGGAGGAATATTTCACGGATTTACAGGTGGAAATGAAAAGGAATCGAAAGGGTGCACTCATCATCACCCTGCCTGGTGAAGATACATCGAGGCATCGCATGCTGACGGCACATGTTGATGCATTAGGTGCCATGGTCAAGGAAATCAAGAGTGATGGACGCTTACGGTTATCCATGATTGGTGGATTCAGATGGAATGCAGTGGAAGGGGAGTACTGCAGGATTGAAACAGCTACAGGCAAAACCTACAGTGGGACGATCCTCATGCATCAAACCTCTGTCCATGTTTACAAAAATGCAGGTGAAGCGAAACGGGACGAAACGAATATAGAAGTCCGGATCGACGAAAAAGTACGGAATGCTGCAGATGTAAGAGAGTTGGGAATAGAAGTGGGGGATTTCGTTTCATTCGATCCCCGTGCTGAAATCACGGAAAGCGGATTCATAAAATCCCGTCACCTGGATGATAAAGCGAGTGTAGGGATGCTTATGCAGTTAATCCGCCACATTCAATCCGAAGGAATCACGCTTCCATATACGACCCATTTTCTGATTTCAAATAATGAAGAAATCGGTTATGGCGGAAATTCGAATATTCCTGACGAAACGATTGAATATCTGGCAGTCGATATGGGTGCGATCGGCGACGGTCAATCGACAGATGAGTTTACCGTTTCGATTTGTGCGAAAGATTCAAGCGGACCTTATCACTATGGACTTCGCAAGCATTTAGTCTCATTGGCAGAGGAGAATGGGATCGAATATAAAGTGGATATTTATCCGTACTATGGATCGGATGCTTCCGCTGCCATACGGGCAGGTTTTGATATTGTCCATGGTTTGATAGGGGCAGGGATCGATGCGTCTCATGCCTATGAACGCACCCATGAAACCTCTATTCTTCACACGGAAAATTTGCTTTGGCATTATGTTCAATCCAAGATGGTCATTGAATAAACAAGTAGTCTTCCATCACCTTATATTATTGGGTGATGGAAGACTTTTTTTGTTTCACGCAAATTTAAACGGGGTATGGTGACAATTGTGTGATAAAAATTTGTTTTGATTTTAGGAGGTATTTCTCTTATCAAAGCTAAGATGATAAGATAAAATAAAAACACAATTAACTTAAAATGAGGTAAAAGAATGATTACATATAATCTGTTAGAGAGCATTAAATTAAAAACGGTATACGGTGAACTTCCTTCTGAGATAACTGACATTCACGTCGATTCAAGAAAAGTGACAGAAGGCACCATGTTTGTATGTACGAGAGGGTACACAGTGGATGGGCATGATTTCGCTGCAATGGCCGTTGAAAAAGGTGCGACCTTAATCGTCGCTGAAAAGCAGCTTGATATTGATTTAAGTAAGGCGGCATTAGTTGTAGTTAAAGATACTTTCAAAGCCCTGGCTCAATTATCGAATAAATATTATGATTATCCTTCTCAGAAACTCACTGTTTTCGGTGTGACGGGCACAAACGGAAAGACCACAGTCAGTAATCTGATCCATTCCATCCTAAAAAGGGCTGGTCAGAGTTCTGCGTTATCCGGAACGATTGGGTTTAATCTGAATGGGGAATTGCTTCCCAGTGAAAATACGACATGCGATAATTTAACGAATCAGCAGATGATGCAAAGTGCATTGGACCGGAAGATTGAAAACTTCACCCTGGAGGTATCCTCTCACGGACTGGCACTCGGTAGATTGTGGGGAATCGACTTTGATGTTGTTGCATTTACAAACTTAAGTCACGATCACTTGGATTATCATGGGACGATGGAGCATTACGGATATGCAAAAGGTCTCTTATTCTCCCAGCTGGGGCAGGACCTTCAAGATCCAAAGTATGTCATCCTGAATGCGGATGATGAATGGTATCACCGTTACAGCTACATGACTCCACATGAAGTCATCAGTTACGGACTCGACGCTCATGCAGACTTCAAGGCAGTGAATATTGAATATTTCAATGATATGACGAAGTTCACCTTGAATTCACCCGAAGGAAGCTTTGAGGTCGAGATGAAGCTCCTTGGGAAATTCAATGTCTATAATGTACTGACTGCCATGGCATGCCTCTATGCAAGGGGGATGGAAATCTCAAGACTCGTGGAAATCATCCGTGATCTGCCTCCGGTGAATGGGCGAATGGAGAAGGTTGACATGAAGGCACCGCTTTCTGTGTACATCGATTACGCCCATACACCTGATGCCATTGAAAATGCCATTCAGTCTGTCCTTCCGTTCAAGGAGAATAAAATCATCTTCCTGGTCGGTACAGGTGGAAACCGTGATAAGACAAAACGTCCGACAATGGCAGAAAAAGCATCACTCGCAGACTACGTCATCCTGACGACGGATGACCCAAGGTATGAAGAATACGACAGTATCTTGAACGATCTGGAAAAAGGCATGCAGCATGACAAATACGCTCTCATCGGAGATCGGGCTGAAGCCGTCAAACATGCCATCGAAGTAAGTGAACCGGGAGATATCATCATCTTCGCAGGAAAAGGTCATGAAGACTATCAAATCATCGAGAATACCAAATATCCCCACAGCGATAAAGAGATTGCTGCGGAAGAAAGTAAACTGAAGTATGGTATAACGGAATAATCACTATAGATGAACAGACCAATACGACAAATGTTGGTCTGTTTTTTTATGGATGAGGATAGACGGAATTCACAATCTTTGGTAAATTTAATATACACATTAAAAGATGAGAGAATGAAGCGTATGAAGTTTTCGTTATACTTAAATGACTATGAAACAGAAAAATTGTTTTCCACTTTGAGATGGCTGTTTGTCCTGATCGCCACGCTCATCTTCTACATACCTCCATTTTCTGAAAATATTACAACGAACAAAACGGTCTTCCCTTATTTGTTGGTATCAGGAATCATTTATATGCTGGTGACTCAAATTGCTTTGATACGGGCGAGGGAGGACAAGCGAAGTCTTCAATTCATCCTGAAGGCGGGGATCGTCTTTGACTTTCTGGCACTGATTTGGCTGATGGTCTTATCACAGGGAATACATAGTCCCCTTTATCCCATATCCATTCTTTTCGTGATGCACGCGACGATTTACTGGAGGACGAAGGGTGCACTCGTCTCCCTGTCTGTATTCAGTGCAGCCTATGCTGTGATGGGCTTTATGACGGTGGACATCTTTCAATTTCAGCACTATTTCACTTTGACGTCCAACTTGTTCTTTCTCTGGATCATCGGTTTATTCGGGGCATTGATCATGTTAAGAGAGCGGGCTCACTATGTCCAAAAAGAAGCCTACCATCACCTTGCCCATAAGGACTATTTATCAGGGTTGTTTAATCATCGTTCGTTTCAGGAAAGATTCAGAGGCAGATTGGAAGGGAAGGAATCCTTTTTGCTATTATTGGGAGATATAGATGATTTTAAAAAGGTGAATGATGAGTACGGTCATTTGACAGGGGATGAGGTCATTCGGAAGACAGGGGAAGTCTTTCGTTTTCATGCCGAAGCATATAATGGGCAGGCTTTCAGGTATGGTGGAGAGGAGTTTGTCTTTATCTTACCCCATATGGAGGAGCGTAACATTCAACGGTTTCTTAAGGAATTATACGGACAGTTGGAAGATTTGGATCCAATCGCCATTTCCATGAGCTTCGGTCAGTCTCAATCAACGGAAACCCTGGAACCTGAAAGGCTGATCGCACTTGCCGACGAACGATTGTATCAGGCCAAGAATGCCGGCAAAAAAAGAACCTGCCTGGCAAATGGTGCACTGTTCATGCCGGGTCACCCTGCACCCCATAAAGAAAAAGAAGCCATCCGCTAATGGATGGCTTCTTTGATGAAACGGTGAATTAAATGAACATCCCGGCAATAGCAGCACTCAATAGTGAAGCAAGTGCACCTGCAGCGACTGCTCTTAATCCTAAACGGGCAATATCTCCCCTGCGGTTTGGTGCGAGATTCCCGAGTCCTCCAAGTAATATCCCCAGGGAAGAAAGATTCGCAAATCCGCATAATGCGAATGAAATGATTGCTACTGTTTTATCGGAAAGGTTTCCGATTTCCGGAGCGAAAGCTGAATACGCAACAAATTCATTAATGACAAGCTTCTGCCCAATGAAGTTTCCTGCTGTAACCGCTTCATGCCATGGTACACCGATTGCAAAGGCAAGAGGAGCAAATACATAACCAAGAATAAGCTGAAGAGAAAGGCTGTCGAACCCGAACCATCCGCCTACTAATCCAAGTAATCCATTGATCAGCGCGACAAGAGCGATGAAGGCAAGTAGCATCGCACCGATGTTTAAAGCCAGTTGCAGACCTACGCTTGCCCCGTTGGCGGCAGCATCAATCACATTGGCCGATTCCGAATCCGCTTCCATTTCAAACGCTTCAGGTTCCGGAGAATCGTCTGTTTCAGGCACAAATAACTTGGCCATGACAAGTCCTGCAGGTGCAGCCATGAAGCTTGCAGCAAGTAAGTATTCCAGTGGAACTCCTAATAGTGAATATCCTACAAGGACAGATCCGGCTACGGATGCCAATCCACCCGTCATGACGGCGAAGAGTTCTGATTCAGTCATTTTCGCCAAGAAAGGTCTTACGACTAATGGTGCTTCTGTTTGTCCGACAAAAATATTTGCTGCGGCAGACAATGATTCCGCTTTCCTTGTTCCCAACAGTTTAGACAAACCGCCGCCTAAAATCTTGATGAAAAATTGCATGATTTTAAGATAATAAAGAACTGAAATTAAAGCTGAGAAGAAAATAACGACAGGAAGTACATTGAATGCAAAGATGAACGCAATGTTTGATTCCTCAGTGTAAAGTCCTCCAAACAGGAACGTGATCCCCTCGTTGGAATAATTGATGATGGCATTCACCACTTCGGTCAACCATTTAAGAGCCTCCTGCCCCCAAGATGTTTTTAATACGATAAAAGCGAAAAATAACTGTATGGCAAGTCCTCCAAGGACTGTTCTGACATTAACCCGCTTTTTGTTCTTAGAAAATGCAAAAGCAATTCCCATAACGACAATGATACCCATGATACCCCATAAATATTGCACTTCTTTCACCTCTTCGATAAGTATGATTGGAACTTGATGCTTTCGGGTTTTTATTTTACAATTCTTTCAGACGTCTGACAACCTACAATTGCAAGATTTGTCGAAAGTTGTACGGACAACATCGTCAATAGTATGCGCAAATACAGCGTTTTCATGAAAGGGGATACAATAATGAAGATCAGAAAAAATTTTTTGGAAGGCTTGGAACAAAAAGTATATATATATGAAAATAAGAAAGAAGAGTTTTTTGTGGTCGCCGTCCCGGATATCAATTGGTCTTATACATTCACTTATGAAGAGGACGATATCCAATCAAAATTAATGCATTCGTTAAAGGAAAGAATTGCATCTGAAACAGCTTTAACATTAAGCTCCCGTATCGTTCAATGGACAACCGAGATGTAGAAGATCTTATTTAGATATAGAACCAGGCTCAGCATGGCATTGATTCTTTGTTGCATTGTTACTTTAGAACGAATATGATGAGAAAGTGAGAATGACGAGAAAGGATTTTATGAATGAAAATAGACTTTATACAGGAAGTTCAGTCAAGACGGACTTTCGCCATCATTTCCCACCCGGATGCTGGGAAAACAACCTTAACAGAACAGTTACTATTATTCGGAGGTGCGATTCGCGCCGCTGGAACAGTTAAAGGAAAGAAATCAGGTAAGTTTGCAACATCTGACTGGATGGAAATCGAGAAGCAGAGAGGGATTTCTGTCACTTCTTCGGTCATGGCCTTCGATTATGATGATTATCGGGTGAATATCCTGGATACACCAGGTCACCAGGACTTTTCTGAAGATACCTATAGAACATTGATGGCTGTTGACAGTGCGGTGATGATCATCGATTCTGCGAAAGGGATTGAAGCACAAACCTTGAAGCTTTTCAAAGTTTGTCGAATGAGAGGCATTCCAATCTTCACTTTCATCAATAAGCTTGATCGCCAAGGGCGTGAACCACTTGAGTTATTGGAAGAGCTTGAAGAAGTACTGGGAATTCAATCGTATCCAATGAACTGGCCGATAGGAATGGGGAAAGAATTCTTGGGAATCTATGATCGCTTCCATAATCGCATCGAGCAATTTCGAGTTGAGGAAGAGGATCGCTTTATTCCATTAAATGATGAAGGTGAAATTGAGGGAGAACACCCTCTTAAAGAAAGCAATCTATATAATCAGACTCTTGAAGATGTTTTGTTGCTGAATGAAGCTGGAAACCAGTTTTCCCGTGAACGCATAGCGAATGGAGAATTATCTCCAGTCTTTTTCGGAAGTGCATTAACGAATTTCGGTGTACAAACATTTCTGGAAACATACTTACAGTTTGCTCCATCTCCGCAGCCAAGGAATTCCGATGCCGGAGAGATTGAGCCGACAGCAGAGGATTTCTCCGGGTTTGTATTCAAGATTCAAGCCAATATGAATCCTGCCCACCGGGACCGGATTGCATTTGTCCGCATTTGCTCAGGTCAATTCGAGAGGGGAATGACGGTCAATCTTTCCCGTACAGGAAAGTCCATTAAGCTGGCGCAATCCACTCAATTTCTTGCAGATGATCGGAGTACGGTGAATGAAGCGGTCAGTGGGGATATCATCGGTGTTTACGACACGGGTACGTATCAAATCGGTGATACTCTTGTCCAGGGAAAGCAGGGCTTTCAGTATGAAAAGCTGCCTCAATTCACCCCTGAACTTTTTGTCCGTGTCACAGCTAAAAACGTGATGAAGCAGAAGCACTTCCAAAAGGGGATCCTTCAGCTCGTTCAAGAAGGAGCCATTCAGTATTATAAAACACGCACGGAAGATATCATTCTTGGAGCGGTAGGTCAACTTCAATTTGAAGTATTTGAGCACAGGATGAAGAATGAGTATAACGTTGATGTGAAAATGGAACCGATCGGGTCCAAGATTGCCCGGTGGATTGAAAACGAAGAAGATGTCAAGGAAACTATGTCAAGCTCCAGGAGCATGCTGGTCAAGGATCGACATGATAATCTTGTTTTCCTTTTCGAAAACGATTTTGCCATGAGATGGTTCAATGATAAAAATCCTGATATCCGATTATATAGCCTAATGTAATGACACTTAGCACTTCTCCAGAACAGGGGGAGTGCTTTTCTATTTCTTCTTTTTCACTCCTTTTTTTGTTGTGAAAAACCTGAACCATCTGTCGGTTCAAACTGCATTTTCAAAAAAATTCACAATCAATGAGTAATTTTTCCTAAAATAAAGGGATATTACTGGTGTTAGTAGGGTACTAAGTCTTAGTATATAGGTAAGGCTATATATGACTTACAGGGGAAGGAAGAGATAGGATGCAATACGCTTGTGCAAACTGTGGAATTGAGATGGAGTATCATGAAGCAGGGTATTTATTTTTACATAACGAAAAAAGGCTGAACTTACCGCTGACAGGATCAGTTGATAAGACAGAAGAAGGCTTATATGTATTACCATATGATAATCTTGATGAGGTCTATGGTAAATTATCAGAAATAGAAACCGTATTAGTTGAGGAAGAATGGACATGCAGTTTTAATTGTTCAGAGAAGCCCGGTCCCTTCCGTCCTGCTGAAGAATTCCTGCAATTAATTAAATATAGAGAAATGGTTAAGCTGATTCAAGGAGGGCAATTTACGAGTCACCTCCAGCCTATCATTGATCTTAGCGATTTCAGTCTTTTTGGCTATGAATCGCTCTTACGCTCAAATAGTGGCCATAATCGTATCAATCCAGGGGAGTTGTTTGAAGCTGCTTCGCGAACCGGGTTTCACTCCATGCTGGATCAGAAGGCGAGGAAATCAGCAATCGAGTCCAGGCAGGGCCAAGTGGAACCTGGTACGAAGAGTTTTATTAATTTTCTTCCTTCGACGATTTATAATCCTGAATTTTGTTTGCGCCACACCTTCAAGATTGTGAATGAATGCAATGTAGATCCAAAAGACCTTGTATTCGAAGTGGTAGAAACCGAGAAGATTGAAGATGTAGAACATTTAAGATCGGTACTTGACGTATATAAGAGAGAAGGGATGAAAGTCGCCCTTGATGACGTGGGTTCAGGTTTTGCCACGGTTGAAATGTTAAGCCTGCTGCAGCCGGACTATGTAAAGATCGATCGATCCTTCATCAACCACTGTGATTCTGATGAGGATAATCAGGAATTTTTACGTGAAGTAATGAAGATTGCCGGAGAATTGGACATTTTGGTCCTGGCAGAAGGGATTGAGAGAAAAGAAGAATTGCTCTTCTGTAAAGAAATCGGAATCCACTATGCGCAAGGCTATTTCATAGGAAAACCTCAAGAAGAAGCGATGGAACCATTTGAAGAAACTCTATTCGTTTAATCGTCAAACCCCTCCCCTTATATTAGGAGAGGGGTTCTTTATGTAAGGGGATCCTTCAAAGGGAAAAAGGACAATAAAATCGTTCCTTGACAATTTTAAAGAACATGATATTATATTACTATAAAATACTTTAGCACATAAAAGCTTAAAAGCGTTTAAGGGTAAAAGAGGAATGGACCCTTAAACCAATCAATCACATATCATTGTCTTGAACAACGCAGTAGGAAATAGTGAGACAGCAATCAGAGACTGGACGTCAGCTGGAAGTCCAGGTCCGCTTCTTTCTGAATTACATTGTTTATAAATTCTCTAAGTGATTTAGGGGACTTATCAAGAGACAACCTTTATGAAGTGGAAATAAATCATGCAATGGATCAGTCGATTCTATGCATGTCATGATTTATTTCAATTAGGGTGGTAACGCGGAGAACTCTTCGTCCCTATCAGGGATGGAGGGTTCTTTTTGTCATACAATCCCTTTTCGGTCACATAATATAGCTTACAGAAGGAAGTGTAAACATGTTAAACATTCAAAGCATTCATAAACCGTCCGTTCCTGAAGCATCCGCAGTATTACTCGCTGTTCTGGGAATCATCAGTGTCAGCATTATCGGTGTGGGAGCGGTCCCTCATATTCCGATCATTCTTTCCCTCTTCTTTTTGATGGTATATGGACTGATACGCAAAGTGAAGTTCAGAGAAATGGAAAAAGGGATGATTGCCGGAGCGCAGGGTGGATTAGGTGCCATTCTATTATTTTTCTTTATTGGTCTGCTTGTGAGCAGCTGGTTGATTAGTGGGACCATACCCACGTTGATGTTTTACGGGTTTGAATTTGTCACTCCACATTATTTTTATGCAATTGCCTTTTTACTTACATCTTTAAGTGGAGTCGCAATCGGAAGCTCACTGACAACGGCAGCGACAATCGGTGTAGCTTTAATCGGAATCGGGGAGGCTATGGGGTTATCCATGGCAATCACGGCTGGTGCCATCGTTTCAGGTGCCTTTTTTGGAGATAAGATGTCTCCATTATCGGATACAACCAATCTTGCTTCCTCCATCGTCAAGGTGGATCTGTTTACCCATATTCGAAATATGGCCTGGACGACCGTACCTGCCTTTATCATTACATTGATTGTATTCGGGGTCCTTTCGCCAGGGACCAGTAAGGTTGATTTGGCCCAGCTTGATGCATTGCAGGAAGGTTTAATGCAGACCGGCCTTATCCACTGGTACAGCTTAGTTCCTTTAGTGCTGCTGGTAGTGCTGATTGTATATAAGACGCCTGCATTATTCACACTGGCCATCACGATAGCCGCTTCTGTGTTCTTATCTTTTTTCCACGGGACGTTGAAGGTAAATGAATTATTCCAGGTGCTATTCGAAGGCTTTACCTCGAAGACAGGGGTGGAATCCGTTGACTCACTGTTGACAAGAGGGGGAGTGAACAGCATGATGTTTACCATTTCCCTTGTCATTCTCTCACTGAGTCTCGGTGGATTACTATTTAAACTGGGTATCATCCCGGCACTGCTTCACAAGGTGTCTGCTATCATTCAATCTGAAAGAAGAACGATTCTATCCACTGCATTATCAGCGATTGGTATCAATGTTGTAGTAGGGGAGCAGTACTTATCCATTCTATTGACTGGTGAAGCATTCCAATCTCAATACAAGAAATTGGGTCTTCACCCTAAAACCTTATCCAGGACATTGGAAGATGCAGGAACAGTGGTGAATCCACTTGTTCCATGGAGTGTGTGTGGAATATTCCTCACAGATGTATTAGGTGTTTCAACCATGGAGTATCTACCATTTGCGGTCTTTTGCCTGATATCTCCTGTCATCACCATCCTGTATGGTTTCACGGGGTGGACCATTGAAAAAGAGCCTAAGGAGAATAACGCTGCTATATCGAATTCATAACAATCAGACAATGTAAAAGGACTGTCAGTCTGAATGATTCACTCTCTTAGTGTGAGGATGATTCATTTAGAAGACAGTCCTTTTTGGTGCATTTCAATATATGTGTCGAAATACCGCTGGTAATACTGGCTCCCTGCAGATATCATGATTAAATGGAATAGGGGAAGCACGCCGATCATCAAAGGGTTCTTGAGCAATAATACACCTTCCTGCACCATAAAAACCTCAACGGTCAAGAGAAAAAGGATGCTCCATAATGAATATTTCCAATCCCCGTTCCTAAAAAAAATAACCAGGCTATAAAAGTAGGTCGTGAACCAAAAATACAGGGCATTCCCTGCGATCAAATCCCTGACAGGATTCGAAAAATGATTCAGGGGGAGGATATACAGCTTTAAAAGGGAAGAGAGAATCCAGGCAAAAGAAAGAGTGATGGTGGAAAGTGCAAAGAACAAAGTGATGAATTGAACATAGTGGTTGTCAGATTCATTCAGAATTTTCCACCAGATTTTGGCCAGTATAACGGAAATAATAAGGAAAAAGGTTGTATAATACGATTCCCACCAATGATGTTCGTATAACCTCGTGTGGATGAACCACGTTTCAATGAGGAAGAAGACACCGATGATGACCGCAATCCTCCATGCCGGCAAGCGGTACAATACAATATAGGTTATCGCAACCGGAACCGAAAATGCCTGTGAACTGATCGATCCCAGCACGCTGTCATTGTAATTATTCGATAAAATATGGGGATGATACGTATAGCTGTTAAATAATACAAAGATGATATATTCAAATACATAGGCCAACCCGGAAATGAAAAGCCAAAATAGGATGATCCGGCCAGATATGTGACGATTCTTTATTACGATTAAATATAATGCAAAAATGCTGAAAAAGCTAAGGAATACAAAGGGAACCCAGTTCGCCATTTTAATGCTCCTTACGTTACAGTATAAAAATAGTGTATACCGATAAGGTGGAATTATTTATTTTTAACCGATATTTATCATTCACAGACGCTTTAATATTGAAGGATCTTCCTGAAGAGACTATAGTTAACAGTAACTCCTTGCAAACCGTAATGAACGTTATACATAAAGAAAGGGGAGCACATCATTGAAAATTAGTGATTTTTCCATACGCCGACCGGTGTTCACCATTGTCACCATGCTGCTTATCCTGATTTTGGGAGGGGTCTCGCTCCTCAGGATCCCGTTGAAACTCATCCCGGACCTCAATCCACCCGTAGGTGTCGTGGTGACCAATTATCCCGGAGCAGGTCCTCGGGAGGTGGTGGAGAAAGTAACAAAACCACTTGAAGAGAGTCTTTCCACCTTGCCGGGAATGAAGAACCTTCAATCGACTTCAAAGGAAGGTTCGAATTTTATTCTCCTTGAATTTTCATGGTCGACCTCTATCGATGAGATTGAAAATGATGTCCTGCAACGCCTCGACCAAACTCCACTTCCCGATGGAGCAGAGAATCCAAGATTTCTCAAATTTGATCCCGCCCAGTTCCCGATCATTCAATTTTCTTTACGGGAAGAAGGGGACGAGTCCAACCTAAAGACACTTTCAGAGAACTTGAAACAGGAACTGACAAGAGTGGAAGGGGTCGCAAATGTAAATGTTTCAGGTTCATTAACGGATGAAGTGGTCATTGAATTGAATCAGCAAGCGTTGAAAGATAATCGTCTAAGTCAGGGCGATGTGGTCAATACAATCCGCGCCAACAATGTGACGGCTCCCGGAGATACGATCGAGACAGATGGACAAACATTGACCACAAGAGTAGTAAGCAAGCTCCAGTCCGTGGATGAATTAAAGGGATTGGTCTTACAGGTGAATCCGCAAACTGGAAAGAAGCTTAAGCTTTCTGATGTCGCGAAAGTTGAACAGAGAAAACAGGATACAAACACGATCACCCGGGCAAACGAAGAATCTGCCATCCTGTTCAGTGTGCTGCAGCAATCAGATGCTAACACCGCCTCCGTATCGAAAGCGTTTCAAAAGGAGCTGGACCGTCTCCTTAAGCAGGATCAATATCAATCAATCAAAGCTGATATCCTGTTCGATCAGGGGGATTACATCGCACAAGCCATTGGGAATATCGCCAATTCCCTCCTGATAGGTGGAGCGTTCGCCATGCTTGTGCTCTTCTTATTTTTGAAAAATGTAAAGAGTCCCCTTATCATCGGGGTGGCCATCCCTTATTCCGTCATTGTGACGTTCGTTCTTATGTTTTTTGCGGATTTCGCATTGAATATCATGACATTGGGAGCCCTGGCTCTTGGAATTGGAATGTTGGTTGATAATGCGATCGTAGTCATTGAGAATATATATCGCCATTTATCCCTGGGGAAAAATCCGAGGGAAGCGGCCAGTATCGGGGCAAGAGAAGTGGGGGGAGCCATCACCGCTTCCACTTTGACCACTGTAGCGGTATTCCTGCCGGTTGTCTTTATATCCGGTTTACTGGGAGAATTGTTTACCGAATTCGCCTTGACGATTTCGTTTAGTTTATTGGCCTCCCTTGTCGTGGCATTGACGGTCATCCCGATGCTCGCAAGCAGACTCTTGAAAAAACCGAAAGGGAATATCGAAGCAAAGCGGAGACGTTCCAAGAGCAGAAAGACATTCGCCCGGTCGGTTAAATGGGCGCTTCGTCACCGATTCATCGTATTATTCATCACTCTCATTACATTAGTGGGCGGCGGACTTGGCCTTACGACGGTAGGAACGCAGTTTTTACCACCAACTGATGAAGGGTTTTTCAACATGAGGGTCGAATTGGATAATGGAGCTTCCGTCGATGAGACCAATAAAGTCGTCAAAGCGATTGAAGGCAGGTTGAAAAAAGAAAAAGATGTGGATGTCTTCGTAAGTCTTGTGGGTACAACCCAGGAAGAATCTTTCAGAGGAAGCGGGAAAGGGAATATTGCAGAAGTTTATGTGAAAATGATGCCTCTCGATGAGCGGGAGAGATCGATTTTCAGCTTTGCGGATGAAGTAAAGCCAGAAGTGGAAAAAGCGGCTCAAAAGGTCAATAAATCTGCTGAAGTTTCCTTTAACTTACAGTCAACATCCGGCTCCAGTCCTCAAACCTTGACGTTCAACTTGCGGGATACAAATCAGAACCGACTGAAGGAGTCCGTCGATACGTTATTCGCTTCGTTGAAAGAAATGAAGGATGTCACGGAAGTTTCAACAGATCAGATGGAAACGGTGAAAGAAGTCCAAATGAAGGTGAACCGGGAGAAGGCACTTCAACAAGGTTTGGCACCTGCTCAGATCGGGACGCTCGTTCAGGATGTAACCCGGGGGGTCCTGACTACCCAAATGGTCACAGGGTCTTCTGACGTCATAAATGTTCTTGTTCAATATGACAGGAACATCACTGAAAATCTGGGTTCTTTAAAGAAACTCCTCATTCCAAATGGACAAGGGAAGTATATTCAGTTAAACTCCGTCGTAGACTTTTCAATTGAAGATGGTCCTGTCAGCATTCAAAGGATTGACCAGCAGCATGCCGTTCAATTCACACTCAACTATTCATCGGCAACCAATCTTGGAGCCATTTCGAAGGCGGTGGATGAGAAAATCGAATCACTGGATCTTCCAAACGAGACCTTGGTTTCATTCAGTGGGGACAGAGAGCTCCTTGAGGATTCGATTGACGACATGGCCCTGGCACTCGGGCTTGCCATCGTGCTTGTCTATATGGTCATGGCTGCTCAATTCGAGTCATTTAAATACCCATTTGTCATCATGTTTACCGTTCCGCTCATGGTGATAGGTGTAGCAATCGCCCTGGCGATTACACAGACACCTATCAGCATATCGGCGATCATCGGAGTGATTGTACTGGCTGGTATCGTCGTCAACAATGCAATCGTCATCGTAGATTACATCAATCAGCGGAAAGAGGCGGGAACTGACAGCTTTGACAGTATCGTCGAAGCGGTTCAGGACCGGGCGAGGCCGATCTTCATGACGGCACTGACGACGATCCTCGGCTTATTGCCACTGGCCCTCGGTTTGGGTGAAGGGACCGAAATCAATCAGCCTATGGGCATTGCCGTCATTGGCGGGCTGATCAGCTCGACTTTATTAACCATATATATCATACCGATTGTGTACAGCTTCTTTGATAAAGAGACGAGAAGAATGAAGAAACCAAGAGAAACAAAGTTATATAAAGAATAGAACAC
This sequence comes from Rossellomorea vietnamensis, assembly GCF_025398035.1. Classification (NCBI taxonomy): domain Bacteria; kingdom Bacillati; phylum Bacillota; class Bacilli; order Caryophanales; family Bacillaceae; genus Rossellomorea; species Rossellomorea vietnamensis. The sequence continues at coordinate 1,203,296 of NZ_CP104558.1, read as the reverse complement.
ACAACGAGAGCTAACCCGCATGTTAAGCAGTCACCTCCTAAAAGGATGAGGTACCTTAGCCTAAGGTTAGCTCTTTTTTATCAAAAATAATGGTGACAAGCGGGGGAGACGTTCGAAATGGAAAAAGGTATCTATTTGATTACAGGGTTTCCGGGCTTTTTAAGTCATAATATTGTGGAAGAGTTACTCAAGCAGGATAAGGCAACGAAGGTATACTTACTTCACCTTCATTCAATGCGTAAGCAGGCGGAAGAAGGATTGGGGAAACTGAGATTCTTGTCAGATGCAGAGATCATCCTGGTAGAAGGGGATATTACCCGAACGAATCTTGACATGTCAGAAGAGAAAATCCTCGAAATTAGGGAGGAAGTGGAATATGTTTGGCACTTAGCAGCCATCTATGATCTCGCAGTCCCTCAGGATCTTGCTCAGAAAGTAAATGTAGAAGGCACACGACAGGTCAATGATTTCTGTCAAACCTTCCGTCGATTAAAAAGATACGTGTATTTTTCCACTGCTTTTATTGCTGGATCTCGTGAAGGTGAACTAATGGAGAATGAATTGATCCGTCCTGAGCGTTTTCATAACTTCTATGAACGGACTAAATATGAAGCAGAGGTTCTGGTGGATGAATGGAAGGACAAGCTGCCGATTACGATCATCCGACCAGGTATCGTGAAGGGAAACTCAGAAACGGGAGAGACCGTGAAGTTCGATGGACCATACTTTATTATGAATATGTTTAACAGACTATCTTTCCTGCCATGGATTCCATTTCTCGGTGAGGGTACCTCATATATAAATATCGTCCCAGTTGAATATGTCGTGAAAGCATCCATTTATCTGGGGCATGAGGAGACTGGGAAAGGAAAGACCTATCATCTGACGGATCCAGAACCCCTGATGGTAAAGGAAGTGTATGAACAGATTTTATGGCATATGTTAAAAAAGAAACCAAAGGGGAATATTCCGTTATCTCTTTCTAATTGGGCTCTTGGTTTCCGCTTTATACGCCGTTATTTAAAAGTCGAACGGGAAGCTTTGGACTATTTTACACTCCAAGGTAAATTCAACTGCCAACAAGCCCTAAAAGACCTGGAAGGGACTTCGATTATATGTCCGTCCCTTTCCAGCCAGATTGAAAAAATGGTTGAGTTTTATCTTGAAAATGCCTCTAATGAGCGATTGCACGTAAAGATCGATTAATAGAGGGATGGAAACATTCAAACGGGCAATCATCGTAATAATTGGGAGAGATATGGTAAAAATAAAGGGAGAAGCTTCAATAGGAGGAATCTCAAGATGTCATTTTCCCTTACGCTATACCCTGACCGAGACAAACACAATTCTTACAATAAGCCTATTAGAAACAACCAGTATTACCACTCCTCCTGTTTGACGGGGTGCTTATGAAGTCATCCATTACAAAATTAGAAGGCATCCTGTGGAGTATTGCGCTGCCGGGTTTTCCTCAATTGCTGGTCGGTTTATGGTTTAAGGGAACGTTGTTTGTCCTTCTTGAGATCATAATCAATATTCAAAGTAACTTCAATCTGGGGATCATGTACAGTTTTTTAGGCGAAACACATAAAGCAGCAGACATACTTGATTACCAGTGGCTTATGTTTTATCCGTGTTTATATATGTTTGCCATGTGGGATGCGTATAAAATTGCCGATGGCCATAAGGGGAAGTACAGCTTTTTACCATTTGTTATGTCTGCCTATATGGTAACGGTTGGTTTGATGTATTCCCCTAGGGTATATCTATTCGGGAAATTCATCGGGCCCATTTTTCTACCGATTTTGTTTGTGATTCCTGGAGTGTTGCTGGGACTATTGATACGAGCCATCCTGATACGGGTTCAATAAATTTTTTTCTCTTTACGGATAGATGTTTTTGAGTTAAAATACATCTATACAAATGAACGTTTTCTACCTGTCAAAGGGGAGTAGCTATAGGTTTCATACCTAAACAAAGTCGTCAATTCATGGTGTATGCCATCGGCTTTGTTGGCATATCCGTATGCTAAGCAAGACCTTTGCCTTATTTAGGCAAGGGTCTTTTTATTTTTATAAAATTCCTTGCCTATTGGAAAACTAACTATGTAAATAGGGAGGGACTAGAGGTATGGATGCTTCGATGTTATTGGAATATGGATGGGTCCTGCTGATATTGGTAGGTCTTGAAGGGATTTTAGCTGCTGATAATGCGGTGGTAATGGCTGTAATGGTCAAACATTTACCTGTGGAACAAAGGAAGAAGGCACTTTTTTACGGTCTTTTAGGAGCCTTTGTCTTTAGGTTCGCTGCATTATTTCTCATTTCATTCTTGGTCAATGTGTGGCAGGTTCAGGCGATTGGGGCGATTTATTTATTCTACGTGGCCATTCACCATTTTGTGAAGAAAAGGAAAGACACCGGGGCAGTAGAAGAAAAACCGGCGAAAGGCTCTGGATTCTGGACTACGGTACTCAAGGTGGAACTTGCGGATATCGCATTCGCGGTTGATTCCATGCTTGCTGCCGTCGCTTTGGCCGTAACCCTGCAACCGACTGGATGGTTTGATGTAGGAGGGATTGACGGAGGGCAGTTTATCGTCATGTTCCTAGGCGGCATCATCGGGTTGGTGATCATGAGATTTGCCGCTACCTGGTTTGTGAAATTATTGGAGAAATACCCTACCTTGGAATCAGCAGCATTCCTAATTGTTGGCTGGGTAGGTGTGAAACTTGCCGTGTTCACCCTTGCTCATCCTGATGTAGCCATCCTGGATCATCACTTCCCTGAATCAAAAGGGTGGAAACTTGTCTTCTGGAGCGTATTGATCCTGCTATCTGTAGGTGGGTATTTATTATCAAGAAGAAAAGCAAGGCAGGAAGAAGAAAATATTGAAAGAAAAGCAAAAGCAGAATAATGAGGTCATATAAAGCTAACGTGGAGTTTTCCCGTTAGCTTTTTTTGTTTTGCCGAACGGAAGTTTTGACGGCTCGTTGCCATGAAGAATTATACGATTGAGGGAATTTCTAAACTTTTATTTGGTTAAACCCCCTCAAAAAAAGTTATTTAAACGTAACTCCTTTAATAAGGCGATCGATCGGCCAAATCCAAATTAACTTCCGAGGTGTACATATGAAAAAACAATCAAAAATAGTGAAATCTTCATTAGCAGTACTTGTAGCGAGTTCTATTAGCTTACCAGGATCACTCGCGTTTGCAAATTCAAACGACGATAACTTTGACAGCGTTAAATTGGAGCAAGAGAAAACAGTCAGTGCTGATGTCGCAGTAAATGACGACGCAATGTTGGAATCCTCAAAAAATGAAATTGAAAAACTAGAGCAAGCCTCAGAGGCTCCATCCTTATTGCCTGGTGATTTTTTCTATTTTGCGAAGCTTGCAATCGAAAAAATCCATCTCGCGTTTACAATGGACGATGCTAAAGAAGCCAAGCTGTTAGCCGGATATGCTGCAGAAAGATTGGCCGAAGTAGAAGAATTATTCAAAGATGGTAAACAAGACGAAGCCATCGAAGCCTTAAATAAAGCGATTGAGATGATGCAAAAATCGGAAAATCAGTGGTCTGATGATGAATTAGAAAAGGGTTCAACTGATGATGAGAGTGTTGAGTCTGATTCTGAAAAGAATGATGAATCTAAAGTGGAAGAAGAAACTGATAACACAACCTCTGAAGATGCCTTGAAAGAAGAACCCACTTCCGATGATGAAAAGATTGAAGAGAATACCGATGATAACGCTATGGAAGAAATGATGGCACAAAACATCTTGTCACTTAAAGCAAATATGGAAAAAGTGAAAAATCCAAAAGCGAAAGCGGCCCTACTAAAAAATATTGAAAAGAGTTACTTGAAACTAGCTGAAAAGCTTGACAGATTAGAGGAGAAAGCAGCACAAAAGGCTGAAAAAAGTGAAACTGAAAAGGATACAAAAACTCCTATGGAAAAATCACCTGTCTTAGAGACAGAAATGCCGGCAAAGGAAGAAGCTCCGGTCGAACAGACTACCGAAACGACAACACCAGATAAGGAAGAAACTGTTTCACCAGTAAAAAAACAGATAGAGAAAAAAGAAGAAAAAAAAGAATGGAAAGCACAGCATAAAGAAGCAAAACAAGAATCAAGAGCAGTACGTAAACAAGAGAAGCAAGAAGCAAAAGAAGTACGTAAACAAGAAAAACAAAAGGTAAAAGAAGCCCGCCACGAGAATAAAGAAGTAAAAAAACAACATTCAGCACCAGTCAAAGTAAATCATCAGCACAGTGAGAACGGCAAACGAGAAGAAGGCGGTAAGGGTCATCATAAAGAATCATGATTTCGATCTAGAGTCTGAAAGTGATTGACACATCGGTCAGGAAAGGGTTGTAAAAGCAACCCTTTCTCCCTAATATCCTTTTACATTCAACACCATATGAGTATAATAGTGTGCAGGATGGGGTGAGGCTGGTGCTAAATGTTCTACTATTTCTACTCGCTAAACAAAAGAAAAAGCAATCGCTTGAAGAGATGGCGATCCAGATACAAAATGGTGATGAGCAATTATTGAACATGGTGCTCGAAGACTATAAGCCATTTATTAAAAAAACGGTATCATCGGTATGCAAACGATTCATTTATGAAAGTGACGATGAATTCAGCATCGGTCTGATTGCCTTTCATGACGCAATTTTAAAGTATAATCATCAACGAGGCTCTTCCATCATCAGTTTTTCTGAAGTGATCATCAAGCGGAAAGTAATCGATTATATCAGAAAGAATGGGAAGATCCAGGATATAAGCTTCGATTTTAGCTTATTTGAGAATGGGGAAGATTCTTCCGGTGTAACAATCGATCAGATTGTGTCCGTAGAGGAATTCGGAAAACAGGAGGAAGCCAGAAAACGACGGGAAGAGATCCTTTACTTTCAGGAACAACTGGCTCAATACAAGTTGTCCTTTCACGATCTGGTTGAACAGTCTCCCAAACATGAAGATGCAAGATTGAATGCCATAGAAATCGCCAAAAAGGTAGTGAGTTCACCAGAACTTTTAGATTATCTTACAGAAAAAAGACGATTACCGATAAAAAAATTAGAAAAACAGGTGAACGTCACCAGAAAAACAATCGAGAGAAATAGAAAATATATTATAGCCATTTCTCTCATTCTTATAGGGGATTATGTTTATTTACGGGATTATTTAAAAGGGCGGTTAGAGATATGAAAAAAGGGATCATTATGGAAATCAAACAGGATATCCTGGTGATGATGACACCAGAAGGAGAATTTCTTACAGGAAGAAAGCAGCCCGATCAACAGTATGCGATAGGCGAAGAAATTCCTTTCTTTCCTCTGAGCTCAAGAGCTGATAAACCAAACACGATTTCCAAGTGGAATTGGAGAGTGTCGACATCTTTGCTGACAGTTCTTGTCGTCATCATTGCCTTATTCTCAAGTTCTGTTCTGCAGAATAACCGGGCGTATGCCTATGTCTCGGTCGATATCAATCCCAGTATGGAATTAACATTAAATAAAGATCAACAGGTGTTGAATATCAAGCCATATAATGGTGATGCCGAGGTTCTCTTAAAGGAACTGAGAGACTGGAAAAATGAAGATGTGGGGGAAGTGACGGAGAAAATCTTCCTTTTAAGTGAGAGACTCGGGTATTTAAAGGGAACTCAAAATGTTTTCATTACTTCTTCCTTCATTGATGATTCCGACCCTAAACGGGAAACCGAATTGATGGACGAATTAAATGAGTTTGTGGAGGACTACGGTTCTGATCATTCTACGAACATCATCATGAAAGAAACATCCCGGGAATTCAGGAAAAAGGCATCTGAAAAAGGAATGACTGCAGGCTCACTGATTCGTGAAACAGAACAGAAGGGCTCCACTCGAACAACGGAGCCTGTAAAAAATGATTCAACAATAGAAGATAACGAAGTTCAAGAAAAAATGCTCAAACAAGAAAAAGAGAAGCAAAAGAAAGCGATCATTGATGAAAAAATCAAAGCTGAAAATCAAAAGGTGAATCCGCCAATAAAAGAGAAGAAACAACCTGCGGATAAGGCTGAAAAACCTCGAAAAAACCATGATCAGCGTCAAAAATCTCACCCCGAAAATAAAGGGGAGAGGGGAAAATCCGAGAAGTCACAAATGGAGAAATCCTCAAATGGTAACAATGGGAACCGAGGTAATGACAAACCTTATAGAGGGCATGATCATTCTACACGAAATGACCAAGGATACCATGAAAACAATGATAAGCGTAATGATCATCAAAATAATCGAAACGAAGAAAAGAAACAGAATCATGAAAACAGAAAAGAAAATAAAAAAGATTAACAGGATAGGAAAAGGCTCATTCATCTGAATGGGTCTTTGTTTTTGAAACCGAAAAAGGGTAGCTGGTACATGCCAGCTACCCGTATTCCAAGTTATTTAGTTTGTTGTCCAGTTAATTGAGATTGAGCTTGCTTCACAAGACGCTTCGTGATTTCTCCCCCAACTGATCCATTAGAGCGGGCAACTGTATCAGATCCAAGCGTCACGCCAAACTCCTGGGCGATTTCGTATTTCACTTGATCAAGGTACTGTTCAACACCAGGAACAAGCAATTTATTTGAACTTCTAGCCATATTCGTTTTCCTCCTTACTGGTATACTTGAAACAATGTATGTTTCAGTACCTATATTATTTGTCATATCATCATGAACATGAATGGTAATATTTCGCCGAAATTGTATTGTTTGCTTGAAAATGCTTTGAATCAAATACTTTTCGGTTTAGGGGGCTTACATTAAAGGAAGAATAAACATTAAAGAAATTAATCATTTTTCCTTTCATTCTTCGGTTTTATTCTTTAAGATAGAAAAGGAAATAACGTTGAAAGGGAAATACATACATGTGGTATAAGCTTAGATTGAATTTAAATAAATTAACTCCTGCACAAGTGATCGTAACGTATTACCTTTTGGCGGTGACGATTGCGACCATTCTGCTCAGTCTTCCCATTGCGCATAAATCCGGGGCAGAGTGGAGCTTTTTGGATGCGATCTTTACTGCCGTAAGTGCTGTAAGCGTTACGGGACTTACCGTTGTAAGTACGGTCGACACATTCAATACAACGGGAATTTTCATCTTAATGTTTGTTCTTCAATTCGGTGGGATTGGGATCATGACCCTCGGTACATTTTTCTGGTTGATCGTAGGGAAGAAGATCGGCTTGAAAGAACGCCGCCTCATCATGACGGATCAAAATCAGACAAGCCTGGCCGGACTTGTAAGTTTATTAAAGCAAATCTTATTACTGATCATCTTCATTGAAATCGTGGGGGCATTTATTTTAGGTGTCTATTTCTTAGGCTATTATCCCACGTGGCAGCAGGCTTTTATTCATGGACTATTTGCCTCTGTCAGTGCCACAACGAATGCGGGCTTCGATATCACGGGTCAGTCACTCATTCCTTATGCAAATGACTACTTTGTCCAGTTCATCACCATCATTTTATTGACACTCGGAGCCATTGGATTTCCCGTACTGATTGAGACGAAGGATTATCTAATGAGCAAGAAGAGAAACAAACACCACTTTTCTTTATATTCAAAGATTACGACCGTTACGTTCTTTGGATTAATGATATTCGGGACATTGGTCATCTTTCTCTTTGAATATAACCGCTTTTTTGATGGTATGGAGTGGCATGAGGCATTTTTCTATTCGTTTTTCCAGTCGGCTACAACAAGGAACGGCGGACTTGCCACCATGAATGTGGCCGAGTTTTCTATTCCCACCTTATTGGTCATGAGTGCCCTTATGTTCATCGGGGCTTCTCCAAGTTCGGTTGGTGGAGGGATCAGGACCACGACATTCGCCCTGAATATTTTATTTTTGTTCCATTTCGCAAAGGGAAATCAAACCATTAAGGTATTCAAAAGGGAAATTCACCATCAGGATGTCATTAAATCCCTGGTCGTGACGATGATGGCCATTTTTATCTGTTTCCTATCTGTCATCATCCTCACGTTCACAGAGGACCATTCCATTATGGAGATTGTCTTTGAAGTTGCTTCCGCGTTCGGAACGACGGGATTATCCATGGGAATCACCTCTGAGCTTTCCTCAATCGGAAAATGCGTCATCATCGTGCTGATGTTCATTGGTCGGGTGGGGATACTCTCCTTCCTCTTCATGATTGGCGGAAAAGAAAAGACAGCTAAATATCACTATCCAAAAGAACGGGTCATCATTGGGTAATGGACCTCTTTAAAAACGATGCTGCATGCAGCATCGTTTTTTTGTCCTTTTAAGGATGAAAGGGGTTCTATCATTTTAAGGCGGAATAGGGCACGTGAAAGTGGATCATAAGGAATAGGATGATGGGGATGGAGATGATCCATCCTAATACCGGGTTTTTGTGATGTACGATCAGTACGGTGAACATCATGAGATTAAAAAGAAGATCCCAACCGAAATGCCATCCATTGTGGTATGTCATCATCCCGATGAGATGGGAAAGGCCTTCTGTCAAACCATAGATACCTGTCCATAGCAAGATCCAACCAACCCTTCCCCATGAACCCGACGGAAGTCTCCCGATGAAAATGGCGATTGTGACTGTATATTGAATCGCCATTTTGCTCAATGAAATAATGGTGTGATTCAAATGAAGAGAGTCCCCAAAGGGTGTGACAGTACGGAACTCCCACATGGAGTAATCAAATAACAGAAATTGTGAAAGTAAATCTCCGATAATGAAAAATAATAAAGTGGGATAATAGCTGTAAAAATCCTTCCAATTGCCAAACTTCCACCCTAAAAAAGCATATGCCAGCAAAAAAATTAGTATCATGTCCTATCCTCATTCGCCATTTTTCCTTAGTTTCCGGAGTAAATGTTGAATTATTCAGTTGAGTGTATACCTATTTTTAGAAGAATGGAAAAGGGGGAGGAGGGGAAAATAAGGTCAAAGGAGATGAGATATAAATGAAACGAAAAGCACAGTATGATGCTGCTGAGAAAAATAATCAAACACCACTTAAGAATAAGCAGGAGACTGAATTTTCTGCTGAGTTCTCACAAGGTGAGGATGCGGCAAAAGGGAAGAATAGAAATTCAGCAAAAGGCAAAAAAGGGAGAGGCTGATGAAAGACAAAAAACAGTCTTTCCGTGAAGAATTCGGTCAGGAATTTGGAGATGTCAATGCAGCTAAAATAATGGAAGTAACACAAAAACAACCAAAAACAGAAGAAAAGAAGAAAAAATGTTAAGCGATTCGCTTAACATTTTTTCTTCTTTATCATTGAACAAGTTGACGGTCAAACTCGAATACGGTTGATTGGCCGGTTGAAGGTTCAAAGTAGGCAAGAACGTACTGATCCTGACCTTCTTTTGAACGGATCGTTTCAAGGAGTGTATGCTTATACAACTCTTTTTCATTTAATTTAAGACTGGCAAATGCATCGCCTGCAATGGTTGGCTGTGCTAAAAGACTTTGATAAATGGCAGATCTCTCTTCCTTCGTCAGCTCATGGGTCCACCATGGTTTTCTTGGTTTGTATTTTTGATTGTCTAAATAATCGAGCTTCATGAGACCTTCAATGACTGAGATGTGAAAGCTTGTTTCATTGGATAAAAACTCATGCAGTCGTTTGAACAGATCTTCCAACTGATGGCCGATCCTGGACCATCCGCGATTTTCCCAATAGGAACCAAACTGCTGGAAGAAATCAAATGGAGTGTCAAAGCATTCAGTGACCAGATACTCAATCGTTCGATCCATGCGGTGATCGTTCCAATATTTCTCCAACACGTCTTCCACCTGCTTGATCCGGACGATATCGTCGAATGACAATACGTTATTTCCCAAGATTTCATAAGGGGAATGATCCATATACGTATACTGATGATCATTTGCGCGAATTCTAAGGCCCGTCCCGCGCAGCATCTTAAGAAATCCTAATTGCAGCTCTTCAGGTCTCATTTCAAACACATCATTGAATGTCTTACGGAATGATTGGTAATCCTCTTCAGGAAGACCAGCGATCAAATCCAGATGCTGATCGATTTTTTTACCCTCTTTCACCATGGTGACGGTTCTCGTGAGCTTTTTATAGTTTTGTTTTCTCATGACCAGATCATTTGTTTCATCGTTGGTTGATTGAATGCCGATCTCAAATCGGAATAGGCCCCGTGGTGCATGTTCATTGAGGAATTCAATCACTTCGGGACGCATGATGTCTGCCGTGATTTCAAATTGAAAGACGGTACCCGGCAAGTGCTCGTCGATAAGGAATTGGAACATTTCCATTGCGTAGCTTCGGCTGATATTAAAGGTCCGATCCACAAACTTAATGGTCTTCGCCCCATGTTTCATCAGGAAGCGGATATCTTCTTTTACCTTTTCACGGTCAAAGTAGCGCACCCCCACTTCTATAGAAGAAAGACAGAATTGACAGCGGAAAGGGCATCCTCTGCTTGTCTCGATATAGGTCACCCTTTTGCCGAGCTCTTGCAGATCTTCCTTAAAACGGAATGGTGAAGGGACTTCTCTTAAATCAATTTTATTTTGTTGCGGTTTGATTACAGGCTTTCCGTCATCTAAATAAGCCACTCCATGTACCTTCGACCAATCTTTATCACCATCAAGCTGATCCAATAATTGTTTGAAGGATTCTTCTCCTTCGCCTATCACAATGAAATCCACGTCTTCAAGGCGCTCAAGCCAATATGGGACGTCATATGTCACTTCGGGACCTCCGAGGATGATCGTTACATCAGGCATGATTTTTCGAAGGATCTGAATGACTTTGATCGTTTCTTCAATATTCCAGATGTAGCAGCTGAATCCGATGATGTCCGGCTTTTTAGAGAATAAGTCGGTAACGATATTAAGGGTGGGATCCTTAATCGTGTACTCGGAGAGCTCAATTTCGTGTTGGGGTTCGGCATAGGCCTTTAGACAGCGAATAGCTAAATTCGTGTGAATGTATTTTGCATTTAACGTACTTAAGACGACTTTCTTCATTCATATTCTCCTTTATTCTAAGTCCGTTTGACTCTCAGTCATATGACTTTCAGTAACCAAATGATTATCTGTTGCAAGTTGTTCGTACAACGTAATAAACCAACCTGACTATCATTTTATCTAAGCTTGCGATAAAGCTCAATGTTTGTCTTAAATGAATTTAAATTTATTGTAACTATTAGAAGGAATTTTAGGAAAAGGTGCGAATAATATAAGGTAATATACGTTTTTTGAAAATTGTGTTGAATGATGAACCAGGTGATTCTCGATCAAAAGCGAATAGTTAATCATGAAAAAGGGACTGACCCGTGAATACAATGGGGTCAGCCCTTTCTAGTGAGGTTTATCTTGTTTTCATTTCCCTTTTGGAAAGCAGTTTCTGCAGCCTGGTTGATCTAAACTCGATGATAGGTTGTGTGATGCTGGTAAAGAATTTAGTTGAAAATATCATCGTCAGTACAAAGGATACCCCGAGTAACAGTAACAGACTGGTGTTAGGGTCAATTGTGTCCTTAAGATGGCTTTCACGGAATAACCGAATGAGAAAACCGTGGAGTAAGTAGACATAGAGAGTGTTTTTCCCCCACTTGGTGAAAAACTGTCTTTTTGTAGGAACAAATGTGAAAAAGCTGAAGATCATCACGACGTTTAATAAGTAAACAGCCGCCCTGACACCCATGCTGATGACGTTGTTCCATTCAAAATCTCCATATGGTTTGGAACCAAGGAGCCATTTATCTGAGAATTCAGGTATAAAATACATCCCTAAAAATACGATTACAAATAATGAACCTGCCACTAAACGGGCTTTACTCGTTTTAAAATATTCGAAGTGCTCCTTCTCCATGTAGTACCCCATCAGGAATATAGGAAAAAACACAAACGTTCGGGACAAGCTTAAATAATTTGAAATAACATCGGCGAATCCTACAAGCAGTCCAAGTGAAAAAGCCACTGTCAAGCCCATTCCAGGTTTGAATTTGAACCATTTGATGAATGCATATAGGAGAGCGTTCCAGCAGAAAAGGCTGATAAGGAACCACAGTGACCAGTGAGGATTAAGTGGATCCACCTCGAATGTTGATTTTTGATAAAGAAAATGATAGTACACCGTATAGATCAGTTGAAACACAATGTAGGGAAGTATCAACTTTTTAGCAAGTTTCTGGATATATCCCTTTTTATAGAATCCTTTCGCGAAGAACCCTGCCACAAGGATGAAGGCCGGCATGTGGAAGGTGTATATCGTTTTATACAATGAAAGGATAAAGGGATCGCTTTCAATATAGGATCTGATGACATGTCCAAATACCACTAAAAAGATCAAAATGAATTTGGCATTGTCGAAGTAATAGTCGCGCTGTTTCATATCTTCACCATCTTTTAGAAAAGTTTAATCCTAATTCATTCTTACCCTAGGATACAATGAGCAAAACATGATTTTCATTGTTAATTATCACCAGAAGTACGGGGAGCTATGCGGATTCTGTAATATTTAAGCCAATGGTCGTCTTTTAATATAGTAGGGGGATGAGGAAATGACTAATAGTAGTAATGTGAAGGAAGAGCAAAATAGGGATTTATGTCATCCCGTCGATAGGGAAATTTGCTCAGCTTCACCCATGCCGATGCTTGTGATCAATAAAGAGTTGAAAATCGTTTATGCCAACCCCGAAGCATATGAAACCCTGGAGTCAAATGATGAGAATATTGTAGGGAAGCTCTTCAGCTCATTTTTCTCTTCCGTGCCCGCGCCCATAGTGGCCCACTATAAAGAAGTAATGGAAACGGGAAAAACCTTGGAAGACGAAACCCTGATGAATGTAAATGAGAAGAAAATCATCCACGTCGAACTTTTGCTGAAAAAATCGACCATTTCACCTAATGCTTATTTATACTTTAAGGATGTAACGGAACTGAAGGAGAAAGAGCGCAAAGACCATTTAAATGTACACTTACTCTCGAACATCTTCCAGAATGCTTCAGAGGGGATCGTGCTATTCGATATTGATGGGAATATCAATGATGTGAATCATGCATTCAGTTTGCAAGTGGGTCTCGATAAGGATGAGATCACCAAAAGGAATATCAGTTCCTTCATTCCCGAAAATGCCCATTATAAGGTTGATAAAATCAAAGAATTGATTTCTCAAAATAAGAAAGCCCGTGGTGAAATTCCGATCAAGAAATCACAAAGTATTTCAATCGTGGAATTTACGACAAGTCCATACGTTCATCATAAACTTCACATGGCCATTCTCAGAGATGTAACGGAAAAAAGGCAGATGGAGATCCAGCTGAAGCGTAATGAGGAATTGTTCAAAGGGTTGTTTGAAGAAGCGATTGACGCCATTGTCCTATGGGATCAAGACGGAAGGGTCCTTAAAGCGAACTCTTCAGCATTGAAGATATTCGAGTGCACACTTTCCGAGCTCCTTTCCAAAAAAATCAGGGACTTCGTTTATCCCTTGGAAAGCCAGAAGTTTGATTTGGTCATGGAACAGTTATATAGAAGCGGGGCTGTAAGGGATGAGGTGTTGTTCCTCATGCCGAACAATCAGCTCAAACATCTGGAATTCACGTCCAAGCTTCATTCCGTTGATGGTTATAATATGACCATATTCCGTAATGTCAGTGAACGATATCAAATGGAGAAGGAACTGCGGGAGAGTGAGGAAAGGTTTCGGAAGATATTCGAAGGTTCATTGGACGGGCTGCTTCTGACCAATCACAATTATGTCGTCGTAGATGCGAATCCTGAAGTGAGTAACATCATTAAGTTGGATAAAGATCAGCTCATAGGTAAAGATGTACGCGAAATATTGAATATTGAGCCGGGTGAAGAAGCCTATGAGGATTATCTGCATCAATTGAAGGAGGAAGGTCAGGCAACGTTTTTACAAACGCTGACATCCTCCAGGGACAGGCTTCAATATGTTGAATTATCGTCAAAATACAATTTGCTCTCTAACCTGAACTTGACCATCATCCGTGACATCACCGATCAAATCGAAATGCAGGAACAACTGAGGAAATCTGACACATTAAGTGTGGTAGGGGAGCTTGCCGCAGGGATTGCCCATGAGATCAGAAACCCGATGACTGCACTTAAAGGATTCATCCAACTGCTTGAGAACAGCGTCGGCAAAGATCATGAAATGTATTTTAATGTGATCACTTCTGAATTCCAGCGTATTGAGTCAATCATCACGGAGTTTCTCGTGTTGGCCAAACCTCAGGCGATCCAATACCAGGAAACGAATTTAATCAGGATCATGAAGGATACGGTGGAATTACTGAGTGCACAGGCCGTCATGCATAATGTTCAGTATGAGGAAAGGTATCAGGAAGACCTTCCGACCATAGTAGCTGAACCCAACCAGTTAAAACAGGTTTTCATCAATGTCATTAAGAATGCGATTGAAGTCATGTCGGATGGAGGGGTGATTTCCATCAGCATCGGGGAGACTGAGGACGGGTTGATCCATATCGAGATTAAAGACCAGGGAGGCGGAATCTCAAAGGATAAAATCAAGAAGCTCGGCGAACCTTTTTATACAACAAAAGAAAGAGGGACTGGACTTGGACTTATGGTAAGCTTTAAGATTATTAAAGAACATAAAGGCAGCGTCCAAGTTGAAAGCATCGTTGGAGAAGGGACCGTTTTCCATATCTATCTGCCTAAATCATAAAGGAGTCCTGTAATATGAACATTCATACGATTGTAATCGACAGCCCCATTGGGAATTTGAAGCTTACGGCCGATCCCACTCAATTGCTTTCTGTACAGTTTGTTGAAGAAGAAGAGTGCATCGAAACGGATCATCCCATTTTGAATAGAGCAAAGGAACAGATACTGGAGTTTTTCAGGGGTGATAGAAGAACATTTGATCTTCCATTGAAAATAGAAGGAACCGTGTTTCAAAAGGAAGTATGGAATATTCTCAAGGAAATACCCTATGGTGAAACCTGGTCATATCAGGATGTAGCACAAGCCATTCAAAGACCGAAAGCGGTCCGGGCTGTGGGGCAGGCAAATAAAGCGAACCGTTTTCCCGTCATCATCCCTTGCCACCGTGTCATTGGGAAAAATAAGACACTCACCGGTTATGCAGGTAAGCAAATAGACAAGAAAGAAACGTTACTCTTATTAGAAAGATAATAGGAACAGGCATTTTCCATGTGGAGAATGCCTGTTTTTTATTTTGGGTTCACGAAACGATCATGCAGGGGGAAAATTCTGAAAATAACAGTTGCTCATTTTCTCTATTTAGATTATTATCTAATTAGATGATAATCTAAATAGATAGGAGGTGGAAGGGTGCAATTAAGCAAACAAATCGCGTTTCATAAAACGATGGGGGACGCGACCCGCATCAAGATCGTTTACTTATTGGCAGAAGAGAGTTTGCACGTAGGGGCCATAGCCGGAAAGCTCGGACTTACTGCGCCAACGATCTCCCATCATTTGACGAAACTGAAAGAGTGCAATCTTGTTTATTCGCGGAAAGAGAAAAACACGGTTTACTACCATTTGAATAAAAAAGTACTAAGTCATCACGGGGACGTTCTGCACAGGTTTGCTCAAGAAGAGAAAGGGGACAGGACAATGTCAGAGAAGTTAGTGAAAGAAAAACAGAAGGTGAAGAACAATTTTCTGGAGAAAAATGGACGCATCAAAAGTATTCCCGCCCAACAAAAGAAAAAACTATTCATTCTTGAACACCTCGTGGAAGGTCTGAAGGTGGGGGAAAAGTATAAGGAAAAAGAGCTGAATGAGTACATCCTGCAATTCCATGAAGATTTCGCCACCTTGAGGAGAGAGTTCATCATCCATCAGTTCATGTATCGGGAAAACGGCATTTATGAGGTGAATCCAAAGGAAATGTGGGCATCTACAAAACTATCAGAATAAAAGAGGAAAGAGAAGGATGGTCATCCTTCTCTTTCAACATAATTATGCCAGGTTTATAGTCTGTTGAATGCTTTCTTGAAAATGAGGATACAGCACACCCTTTTCAGTGATGATGCCGGAAATCAATTCATGAGAAGTCACATCAAAAGCGGGATTATAAACATGGACGTGTTCGGGTGCGATCATAGTGCCACCCATCGTCGTGATTTCGTCTGGTCCTCTTTCTTCAATCGGGATATCATCACCGGTTCTTGAGGAGAGGTCGAATGTCGAAGAAGGGGCAGCCACGTAGAATGGTATATGGTAATGGTGGCATAGGATTGCAAGCATGGAGGTTCCGATTTTGTTTGCGGTATCCCCATTGGCAGAAATTCGGTCGGCTCCTACGATCACGGCTTCCACACCCTTTTCCTTTATTGTATGAGCGGCCATGCTGTCAGTAATGAGGGTCACGTCGACACCGGATTGCTGAAGCTCCCAGGCAGTGAGTCGTGCGCCCTGAAGGACGGGGCGTGTTTCACAGGCGAATACTTGAAACCCTATTCCCCTTTCCCTGCCTAAGTGAAAGGGAGCAAGTGCCGTTCCATATTTACTCGTGGCAATGGATCCCGCATTACAGATGGTCATGATCCTCCTCTTGTCATCCAATACATCCAATGCGTATTCACCGATCATCCTGCATACTTCTTCATCCTCCGTATGGATCTGGATGGCTGAATGAAGCAGATTGGTCTTGGCTTCATTAACGGATTGTGCATGGGCCAGAACTTGTTCCAACCGATTCAATGCCCAGACCAGGTTGACTGCTGTCGGTCTTGAATCGGCTAGGTAATCTTTATCCCTCCTGAATAGGTGAGTGAATTCTGTTAGATTGTCTGTTTCATAATGGGAAGCAGCATGTGCCAATCCATAGGCGGCTGTGATCCCTATTGCCGGTGCACCTCTCACTTTGAGAGAGACGATGGCGTTGTAATAGTCTGTAATGTTCGTTAGCGTCAAATATTCCACAGTGTTCGGCAGCTTTTGTTGATTAAGAATCAGTAAATGATCTTCATGCCACTCGAGTGAAGTTGGAATGGTCGGTGTATGTGTCATGAGTATCTCCTTTAATTATTCAGAATATGACCGTACTAAAGTCAGAAGCTCTTCAATGGAAAGAATGTGTTTCCGATTTACAATCAGCTTTTTTCCAAGGTTAAGGCATGCCCGCTTGGCCTTTAATCTTTGTTCTTTATCTTCGATGCTCTCGAGGTCATCCACATGTGCAAGACCGATCGTCCTTCTTATGCACTCGCATCCTGCAAACCCGATGCTGTCCTGAAAACTCTTCTCCAATACATACTCAAGGTACCCATTCACCTTCGTATAGGCGTCACCACTTTCCTTCCAATGTTTGGAGAACGTAGCTGAGAAGACGTTCCAAGTATTTTCGATATGGTGTAGGATGGGTTCCTTTTCACCTGGACTCGCAATCACTTGGAAAATAAGGTTTGCAATAAACTGACCGATATCGAAACCGATCGGCCCATAAAAAGCAAATTCCGGGTCAATGACTTTTGTGTGTTGGTCATCCACAAAGATACTGCCCGTGTGGAGGTCTCCATGAAGCAGGGCTTCCCCTTCGGTAAGGAAACTCTTTTTAAGCTTCGCCACCTCGAGCTTTACAGTGAAATCATCCCATAATTGCTGCACATCCCCGGATAATTCCTCCTCAAACTCATTTGTTTCACTGTTGAAGAAAGGATCCGTGAATACCAGGTCCTCTGTGATTTTGCATAGCTCAGGATTGGAAAATTCCTTCACATACTCCTTTTTCCTAAATGGATGAAGGGCATAATCAGATGTGAAATACAGTGTATTTGCAAGAAATGTACCAATGTCATCTGATAACCGGGGGTACTTATTCCCATTGATCAGGCCGGCACGTGCGATGGTGAGGCTGCTTAAATCCTCCATCACCGTGACGGCAAGGGATGGATCAGAATGATACACTTCCGGTACGAGATCGCCTACAAATGATCGCTGAAGGTTTAAGGCACCCGCTTCAATCCTTGCCCGTTCGATGGTAAGTGGCCAGCTTTCACCTACAACCTTTGCATAGGGGAGGGCTTGCTTGATGATGATTCCTTTACCTGAATCCCTTTCAACGACATGAAAAACGAGATTAAGGTTTCCATCTCCGATTTCTTCACAAGTTAAAAGTGAACCGTCTTCAAAGATTCCTACATTCACTGCCATAGAGATGGCCGACTGTTCCGTCAGTGGTTGATACGTATTGAGCTTAGTGATTGCCATTTTCGTTCCTCCTTTTAGTGCACCCTTCTAAAAGAAAAGGTGTTAGGGAGGCTTTTCCGCGGCATAAGAAAAGCCTCTTTCCATGTTCGAAAGAGGCTTGAAGAGTCATCTTCTTCGCCTCTTATCTCCCAGAAAGATGATCTTTCTGTTGGAATTAGCACCGTGCCTTACTGGATTGATCATCCGGCGCATACAGCGCCCCGTTTTACAACGGTATTATGGTCGGTTGCTGGGCTTCATAGGGCCAAATCCCTCAGCCAGCTCTTGATAAGAGTTGCGTATATCTTATTTAATTAAAATTCTGAATGTTCATTTGAATTGAATGGTACCATTGAAGTATTTTCCATGTCAACGGTTTTTTAATATTTTCTAATAAAAATTTGGTCTCCGGTCTTGAAAGATCGGAATTTGTTTACGGACCTTTTCCACTTCCTGCAAATTGATTTCAGCAGCGACCAACTGTTCACTTTGGGTTCCTTTGGCAAGGATTTCCCCCCACGGATCGATGATAAGGGAGGAGCCGCCAAATTCATTGTCTGGGTCACTCCCCACACGGTTGCATGCAATCACAAAGCATTGATTTTCAATCGCACGTGCCCTTAAGAGGGTCTGCCAGTGATCTATTCTTGCAGCCGGCCATTCAGCCACCACAAAGACAATCTTCGCTCCCATCATCACATGTTTCCTGAACCATTCAGGGAAACGGATATCGTAACAAATGAGTCCTGCCATCATCGTATCATCAAGAGAGAACGACCCGTCTTCCTGTCCAGGAAGTAAATAATGATGTTCATTCATTAGTTTGAATAAGTGAAGCTTTGAATACCGTTTCACCAACGCCCCATTAGCATCCGCCACCAAAAGTGTATTTCTTACCCCGTCATTTGATTTATTGGCAACAGAACCACCAACGATATGAATGGAATATTTTTTTGAAAGGGAAGTCAGGAAGGAGGAAGAGTCTTCGGCTTCTTTATCTGCGATTTCATCTATCCGTGTAAGATCATAACCTGTCGTCCACAGCTCTGGAAGGACGACGGTACCGCATCCCTCTTCCTTTGCTTTTTTGACCCACTGTTCCACTTTCAACTTGTTTTCTTCAGGATTCCCAAACATAATATCCATCTGGGCGAGACCAACCTTTTGAATCATTACCATCACCTCGTTATGTACTTTTTGTCATTTATTCCTTTACATTCTTTATGTTCCGTTATATCATTTGTGACTAGAATTTGAAAGTAATTAATTTTCAAAAAAATGAGTGGGTGAATGGATGAAACACTTTGAAAAAGCAAAACGATTGGAATCATTACCGGAACAATTTTTCGCTTCCCTTGCAGGAACTGTGAATGCGGTTGTGAATGAGGGGCATGATGTCATTAATTTGGGGCAGGGAAATCCGGATCAGCCGACCCCCCCACATATTGTGGAAAAATTAACAGAAGCGGCTCAATCCTCTTCTAATCATAAATATCCTCCGTTTCGCGGTTTATCGAGCTTTAAAGAGGCGATTGCAGCTTTCTATTTGCGGGAATACGGAGTAGAAGTAGATCCCGAAACCGAAGTAGCGGTTCTCTTCGGAGGAAAAGCAGGATTAGTGGAGATTCCTCAATGTTTATTGAACCCCGGGGATGGGGTATTTGTCCCGGATCCCGGTTATCCGGACTATGTATCGGGGGTCGCATTGGCAGAAGCCAGTATGATCAAGATGCCGTTGAAAGAGGAAAATGGGTTTCTCCCGGATTATCGTGTCCATTCCCGTGAAGAATGGGAAAGGGCGAAATTAATGTTCCTTAACTACCCCAATAATCCAACGGGTGCAACCGCAACAATATCCTTTTTCGAGGATACTGTGGAACTTGCGTCAAAGCATGACATTTGTGTGGTGCATGACTTTGCTTATGGGGCGATCGGTTTCGATGGACAGAAGCCTGTGAGCTTTCTTGAGACGGATGGTGCCAAGGATGTCGGGATTGAGATATATACATTATCGAAGACCTATAATATGGCAGGCTGGAGAGTCGGTTTTGCCGTTGGGAATAAAAGTGTCATTGAAGCGATCAATCTCCTCCAGGATCACCTTTACGTAAGCCTGTTCGGAGCGGTTCAAGAAGCAGCCACTACGGCTTTATTGAGTTCCCAGGATTGCGTAACCGAACTGGTTGCCACATATGAAGAACGGAGACATCTCCTGATCTCGGGTCTACAGGGAATTGGGTGGGATGTAAAAGCTCCTCAAGGTTCTTTCTTTGCCTGGCTAAAGGTGCCGGAAGGATTCACATCTGTTGAGTTCTCAACCTATTTACTTGAAAAAGTCAAAGTGGCCGTTGCTCCAGGTGTAGGATTTGGCGAATATGGAGAAGGGTATGTACGGGTCGGTCTTTTAACGACAAATGAACGGATAAAAGAGGCGATTTCCCGTATAGAAAGTTTAGAATTATTTCACAAAAGGGATTGACATATGTTGAAATTGGTGCAATAATCCAACTGAATTAATATAATGAAATTCTTATCAAGAGCAGGCGGAGGGACCAGCCCGATGAAGCCCGGCAACCGACTTATTTAAGCACGGTGCTAATTCTTGCAGCTTTACAGCTGACAGATAAGAAGAGTGCCGAATGTAAACCTCTTCTTATCTGGAAGAGGTTTTTTTGTTTGGATGATATCAAGACACGGAAAAAGTGCTTTTACATAGGGAGGTAATACGGATGGGTGAAGTGATCGCAACATATCGAATTAAGGGAAAGAGTGGTTCCTTCGAGAAAAAGGCAGAAGGGATTGCTTTGGGACTCACGGTCGGATCATGGACGGACCTGCCGCTGCTGGAGCA
Organism: Rossellomorea vietnamensis; assembly: GCF_025398035.1. Classification (NCBI taxonomy): domain Bacteria; kingdom Bacillati; phylum Bacillota; class Bacilli; order Caryophanales; family Bacillaceae; genus Rossellomorea; species Rossellomorea vietnamensis. The sequence goes on along the minus strand of NZ_CP104558.1, from coordinate 1,182,229 downwards.
GGAACAATTGAGAAAATACAAGGGAAGAGTCGTTTCAGTGGAAGAGAAGGAGGAAGGTCCATGGGGTGAGGTGAAGATAGGGTATCCCGGTCATAATTATTCCAATGATATCCCGGCTATCCTTACAACGGTATTCGGCAAGCTTTCTCTCGATGGTGAAGTGAAATTACTGGATCTGGAGTTCTCAGAAGACTTAAAAAAGTCATTTCCCGGTCCGCGTTTTGGGATAGAGGGCATCAGGCAATTAACAGGGGTTCATGGTCGACCGCTGTTAATGAGCATATTCAAAGGGGTGATTGGCAGGGATCTCACTTTCCTTGAAAATCAGTTAAGAGCTCAGGCCCTCGGCGGAGTCAATGTCGTAAAAGATGATGAAATATTATTTGATAATTCCTTGACTCCATTTTTTGAAAGAGTGAGATTAGGAAAAAAAGTGTTGCACGACGTCTTTGAAGAAACGGGTAGTAGAACCTTGTATGCCGTAAATCTGACAGGGAAAACCTCACAGTTACGGGACAAGGCAAGAAAAGCCAGGGAGCTTGGGGCAGACGCTCTTTTATTCAATGTATTTTCATACGGTCTCGATGTTCTGCAGGAATTGAGAGAGGACCCTGCGATTTCATTGCCGATCATGGCTCATCCTGCCTTTGCCGGGGCTGTTGCAGCATCTCCAGTATATGGGGTGAGCTACTCTTTATGGTTGGGTAAATTATTGAGAATGGCCGGAGCTGACTTTTCACTATTTCCATCTCCGTATGGAAGTGTGGCACTAGAGAAGGGCAACGTCCTATCCATAAGCCATGAATTAACGAAGCATGACGACCATTTGAAGAGAACCTTGCCAGTTCCATCAGCAGGCATACACCCGGCACTTGTACCACTTTTGGTAAAAGATTTCGGGACAGATTGTGTCATTAATGCCGGAGGAGGCATTCACGGTCACCCGGACGGTGCAAGTGGGGGAGGAAGGGCATTCCGTCAAGCGATCGATGCTGTTTTAAACGGAAGGTCACTCCAGGAAGCAGCCGAAACCCATGAAGAACTGAAGAAAGCCCTGTCCCTATGGGGAGGGGAGGTAAAGGTGTAATGAGTCATCCAGTGATATTCTGTGATTTCGATGGGACGATCACAGAAACAGATAATATCATTTCTTTGATGAAAGCCTTTGCCCCACCAGAATGGGAGCCTATAAAAGAGGACATTTTAAACCAGTCGGTCTCGATTAAAGAAGGGGTAAGCAAGTTGTTCTCCTTCATTCCTTCTTCACAGAAAGACGAGATGATCCAGTATTTGATGGAAACAGCGGTTATACGTGAAGGGTTCAAGGAATTCGTGGACTATACAAAAGTCAATGAGATTCCCCTGTATATCGTGAGTGGGGGAATAGACTTCTTTGTTCACCCGTTACTGAAAGAATTCGGGCCTTTTAAGGCTGTATATTGTAACGAAGCGATCTTTAATGATTCGACCATAACCATTCATTGGCCGTATCCATGTGACGTGCACTGTGAAAACAAAGGTTGTGGATGCTGTAAGCCTTCCATCCTGAGGGCATTATCCCTGGAAAATCATGAGGTGATTGTAATAGGGGACTCTGTTACAGACATCGAGATGGCGAAGCTTGGCGATACAGTACTCGCAAGGGACTATCTGGCACGTACGTGTGAAGAAAAGGGAATCCCGTACCATCCTTTTGAAACATTTCACGATTGCATAAATGTGATAGAAAAAGGAGTGACAATATGAAGTCGTATCAAGCCGAATGGGAAGAGCTCGCTGATATCAAAAGAGAATTGGCAGACAGGGACTGGTTTATGGGAACCAGTGGGAATCTGGCGATACGTGTGGGATCATCGCCTGTATCATTCCTGGTTACGGCAAGTGGAAAGGATAAGCGAAAGCACACGAAAGAGGACTTCCTCCTTGTGAATGCACAAGGTGAGGCCTTGGAGGAAACCCAACTGCGTCCCTCAGCCGAAACCCTTCTCCACAGTCACATATTCAATGGGAGTTCAGCGGGATGCAGCTTACATGTCCATACTGTTGCCAACAATGTGATCAGTGAACTGTATGGGGATGAAGGTGTCATCACATTCAGAAACCAGGAACTGATTAAAGCCTGGGACAAATGGGATGAACATGACTCCATCTCGATTCCCATCATCCATAATCATGCGCATATTCCAACCTTGGCGGATTCCTTCCTCCCATACATTAAAGAAGATAAAGGGGCCGTACTTATTCGCAATCATGGAATTACCGTTTGGGGACGTACAGGGTTTGAAGCTAAGAAACTATTGGAAGCGTGTGAGTTTCTGTTCCAGTACCACCTTACATTATTATCATTAACAACCACAAAATCTATTTCCAAGGGAGGAGTCAAATTATGACAACGATACACATTCAGGGGAAAAATCAGATCATAGAGCACCAGGAAGAGGTAGTAAATTATTTAAATGACCAAGGGGTTATCTACGAACATTGGAACATGGATAAACTGGACGAATCATTAAGGGACCGATACGCTTTAACCGATGAGGATAAAGAGGCCATTCTCTCCACCTTTAAAGAGGAGATTGAAGATATCTCAGCCCGCAGGGGGTATCAGGCAAGGGATGTGATTTCCCTTTCCGAAAGCACACCAAATCTTGAAGAGCTATTAAAGAATTTCCAACAGGAGCATCATCATACGGATGATGAGGTACGATTTATAGTGAATGGACATGGCGTTTTCGTCATTCAAGGAAAGGACGGGGATTTCTTTGAGGTGCATCTGAATCCGGGTGACTTAATTTCCGTTCCTGAAAACATCCGCCACTATTTTACTTTAAGCGATGATAAGCAGGTGGTAGCCGTCCGCATTTTTGTCACCCAGGAAGGCTGGGTACCAATCTATTAATCATCCATCAGGATAGACAAAGAGTCGCTTCTTTTGTCTATCTTTTTTTTGCACGTTTGGCGAAAAATGTCTAATTCAGCAATAATACTAGTTATTTTGTCTTGTTTTGCGAATCTATTTACTTTTCTGATAATACTTGCGATAATGCTCAAGTAATGATTTTACTATAAAAAGACTAGGAGATAAAAAAGGAGTTTAGTAGAAATGGGTCGTTTATTAAAACAGAAGTGGCTATTATTGAAAATCAACCACAAGCGCTCGGAAATGGTATCAATGGGAGTGAATTTAGGATTATGTGCTGAGGAGACAATCAAATGCAGCCAGCAATTGGATCAGCTGTTGAACGACTATGAAAAGTGCACAAATAATGGTGGATCAGAGCCAGTGCACGAATCATCAAGCGAATTAGGGCAATACATTAAGAGTTTATTGAAACGCACTGCTTCTTGACCACTCACCAGGAATTCCCTCATCATTCAGACATATGAGAGAAAGAATCTCCGTACAATTCCACATTCACATCATACGAACAAAACTAATTTGTCGTTTTTTCAAAGGTAAAGGACGGTTCGCCGATAGCGGGCCGTCCTTTGCTTTTTCCTTCTGCAAAAAGACTCTGACAGTTGACAATGAGCAGATATATTTGTATAATATTTTGAAACTGAGATATATTCTTTAAAGGAATGAATGCCATGACCGAAAAACAAGATACAAAACAGTCGTTGAAACTTTTCATTGTCCTCTCCAGAGCTTTTAAAGCTTTAAATGAAGAGATAAATAAGAACATTCAAGAAAATGGTCTGAACCCGACAGAATTTGCCGTGTTGGAGCTTTTGTATCATAAGGGAGACCAGCCTTTGCAACAAATTGGAGGAAAGATCCTGCTAGCTTCAGGCAGCATCACGTATGTTGTCGATAAGCTTGAAAAAAAGGGATATCTTAAACGTGTTGCCTGTCCCAAGGATCGTCGGGTGACTTACGCCCAGATTACTGAAAATGGCAAAGCGTTGATCGATGATATTTTCCCGAACCATGAGAACCGGATACACGAATTGATGTCTGCGCTGTCTACCGACGAGAAGGAAGAAACCATTCAAATGCTGAAAAAGCTTGGACTATCCATTAAAGATCTGTCCTACTAGGCCACATCAATCTGCCCTGTCTATTATAGACGGGGCTTTTTATTTTTGGGAGATTATATTGAATTTGATCCCTATATCAACAGGAGATTCCGGCTATGAAGTCGAATACCTATAATCGGGATGAATTTAAGAGGAGGCACAAAGTATGAAGTTTGAAGAATATACATATGAAAGACCAAATCTGGAAGAGATTAAGCCGGCATTCGAAAAGGTGCTTCAGAAGTTTAAAGCAGCTTCAAATGTTACGGAACAGATGGAAGCGATCAAGGAAATCAATGAAATCCGACTTACCATCGACACTATGCAGAATATTTGCTATATCAGGCACTCCATCGATACAAATGATAGCTTTTACAAAGAAGAGCAGGAGTATATTGATGACATGATGCCTGAGGTTTCCGGCATGGTGACAGAATATTATCAGGAACTGGTGAATTCCCCCTATCGTAAGGAATTGGAAGATAAGTGGGGAACACAGTTATTTTCTCTGGCAGAGAGTGAAATCAAGACGTTCTCCCCCGAAATTATCACTCTGCTTCAAAAAGAAAATAAGCTGTCTTCCCAATATACGAAACTGATGGCTTCTGCCAAGATCCCGTTTGAAGGCGAAGAGAGAACATTGGCCCAAATGGGTCCCTTTACACAATCCGTGAATCGCGGGACAAGGAAAGAGGCAGCGTTTGCCACCGTTTCTTTCTTTGAAGAAAATCAGGAAGAATTAGATCGTTTATTCGATGAGTTAGTAAAAGTCCGTCATACCATAGCGACTACTTTAGGTTATAAGAACTTTGTTGAGTTAGGGTATTATCGCATGACGAGAACGGATTATACACCTGATATGGTAAAAACGTTCCGTGATCAGGTGAAGGAGCATATCGTCCCTCTATCCACCGAGCTGAAAGAAAGACAGGGGAAGCGGATTGGGATCGACTCCATGAAGTTTTATGATGAAGGATTCAAATTCACATCAGGCAATGCATCCCCTAAAGGAGACCCTCAGTGGATCATTGACAATGGTAAGAAAATGTATGAAGAGTTATCACCTGAGACAAAGGAATTTTTTGATTTCATGATCGAACGCAACCTCATGGATTTAGAGGCGAAGAAGGGGAAAGCGGGAGGAGGATATTGCACATATATTGCTGGGCATGAAGCGCCATATATCTTCTCGAATTTCAATGGGACGTCTGGCGATATCGATGTATTGACACATGAAGCGGGCCACGCCTTCCAAGTATATTCAAGCCGTGGATTCGATATCCCGGAATACATTTGGCCAACCTACGAAGCGTGTGAGATCCATTCCATGAGCATGGAATTCTTCACTTGGCCATGGATGAATTATTTCTTTAAAGAAGATACGGATAAGTATCAATTCTCTCATTTGAGTGAGGCGCTTCAGTTCCTCCCTTACGGTGTAGCGGTTGATGAATTCCAACATTTTGTGTATGAGAATCCTGAAGCCACACCTGCTGAACGGAACGCAGCGTGGAGAAAGATCGAGAAAGAGTATCTCCCGCACAAAGACTATGATGGAGTGTCGTATTTGGAAAATGGAGGGTTCTGGCAGAGGCAGTCCCATATTTACAATTCACCATTCTACTATATCGATTATACGTTAGCTCAGATCTGTGCTTTTCAATTTTGGAAGAAAATGAATGAGGATCGTGAAGGGGCCTGGAGTGACTATGTCGCCCTTTGTAAACTGGGAGGAAGCCGTTCATTCACAGCACTCGTGGAAGCGGCCCATCTGGACTCTCCATTCCAGGAGGGAACGGTCGAAAAAGTAATCGAACCAATCAGACAGTGGTTAAATGGAATCGACGATACAACCCTATAAATGAAACTGGGCAGCCGCATTTTATGCGGTTGCTTTTTTTGTTTAATCAAAGAATTATGTTCTTTTGCTTCTGATTTCCCATGCTTGTACATAAGGTGAAGTAGAAGGTGTCAGAGGTGATGGGATGAAAAGGATGGCTGGATCGTTTCAGATTGCAGCAGTATATGTAGGAACTGTCATAGGAGCCGGATTTGCCACTGGAAGGGAAATTGTCGAGTTTTTCACCCGGTTTGGTTTCGTCGGGTTTATTGCCATATTACTAAGTGGATATTTATTTATTACGATGGGAACCAAGATCATGCTTAAATCCCATGATATTAAAGCGAAGTCATTCGAGGAATTCAATGAATATTTATTTGGCAAATGGTTTTCAAAGGTCATGAATATCGTCATGATGATCATGCTCATCGGAGTATCAGCCGTCATGCTTTCAGGGGCAGGGGCCGTTTTTCAGGAGCAGCTCCTATTATCCAAGCAGTTAGGCATTCTGTTGACCATCGCATTGGGTTTTTTAACGATGATGGTAGGGATGAAGGGCTTATTTGCTGTGAATACGTTTGTCGTTCCTCTTATGATTGTCTTCAATCTGTTCCTGATGGTGTATTCTGTTCGCCATGCGGATTTTATGGAAGCATTCCTCATGATCCCTCATGCGGAAGATGGATGGAAATCGGTCGTGGCCCCATTTTCATATGTTGCCTTCAATCTCGCCATGGCACAGGCTGTTCTCGTTCCTGTTGCAGGAGAAGTGAAAGATCGGGAAACCATTAAATATGGGGGATATCTTGGCGGATTTTTTCTTACACTCATTTTGATCTCCAGTCATATCACGCTGGTCATGATCCCGAATGTAACCGAGTATCAGATTCCCATGGCCGTGGTGATGAAGTCATTCGTATCAGGCTTCTACTTTATTTATATCCTCATTATTTATGGTGAGATTTTCACTTCTGTCATCGGTGGCGTATTCGGGCTGGAAAAACAGCTCGGAAGCTATTGGAAAGGCTCATCTTTATGGACTTTTACCGGGATTTTCCTGATGATTTATTCTTTGAGCTTCTTTGAGTACAGTGAACTCCTGTCCTACTTGTATCCTCTATTTGGCTATATGAGTTTGATATTCATTATCCTTCTCTGGATGAAACCAAATAAATAATGTTCAAAAAGAGTAAAAAATGGTTCTGCTGCTCATGTTAATAGAGAGTAAATCAAAAGGAGTGACAAACATGACACAGTCCAAACATGAAAAAGAAAGACAGTGGAATGTAAGAAAAGAGGAGCAGCATCCTCACGGAAAAGTTTCTTCATTCAAGGAGCTCTCAGAAGGAAAGAAAGAAAAGCAATAAAAGGAAAACGGATGCTAAGTGGCATCCGTTTTTTCATTTGGTTATAAGTCTTTTTTATGATGATAAGAGTCATCGGTTTTGTATTGCTCGGGGAAGTATTTATTTCTGACTTCATCCTTGTCCCAATCGTCTATGCCACAAGCTGCTGCGAGTTCGTCCAAATGTCTCATGATGTACTGCATATCAAGGTCCTGAAGGCTGTCATAGTCGATGCCTTCAAGTATATAATTTTTGAATGTCCAGACCAGCCGCTGTGTTTCACTGCTGTTATTTTCACCAATCATTCTCAGGGAACGGAGGATTTCTGCAATGATGGATACGTCTTGTTTACCGTAATGCCTTAATTGATAAAAGCTTTTGTATAAATAATCGACAAAGGTCGGCTGTTCTAAAATGATACGCAGCTGGTTTTCGTCATCTGTCAAATAAGAGCTTGGAAGCTTATGTTTAGCGAGCTTTGACAGGATGATCCCGATTTCTTCAATGCAGTTCTTGGCTGTATTAGGGTCATTGATGGCTGGTGAAATGGCCCTTAAGGCTATTTCTACAAGCTTCCGGATGCCGAGTTCAATGTCTTCCATGGGCTCTTTATCTGGACCCAATACCAGATAACCCAGGTAGTCTTCTGCGTCAATGTCTTCATTCGTTGTCCAAATCGTCATCACGGGGGTCCCCTCAAGTAAGTATTCGCCGGGTGTCTTCACCATCCGTACAATACTCTTGTCCTTTTTGGCCTTTTTAATCATCCCTTCGATATCAATCTGTTGCAGATATCCGGATTCTTCACTGAACACATTGGTCGGCTCCGTTTCCTTAAAGAAGGAGTCATTGAATGTGGATGGTTCCTCTTGAATGGCATTTCTTCTATATAGGTAGCTATTATCAATTTTTTTATTTGTTTTAATGGTGATGTTATGGATTAAATTACTTACCTTCACCCAGTTGGAAACATGGTGGACGAAATAAACGAAGACAAATAAACAAATAACGGCCACTATGCCGGCAAAAGTCGAGGAAATATATAATTCCTGACCTGATTCATCCTGGAGGAGGACCAGCAGGGTTATACAGTAGACCACACCGGATACGAAGATGGCAAGCACCCGCTGAGTCGGGCGGTCATTGATGAAATTCTGTAAGGTCCTCGGTGAATACTGGGATAGAAAAGTCGTGAGGACAACCATGATTGTTGAAAAGGTAATGGTCGTCATCGTCATGATGGATGACGCGATCGTACTGATGATGGTCATGGATAAGTTGAAATTAGAGAACAAAACCTTTGGAAATATGGGATAGTTATGCTGACTTAACCACCAATCAAAATAAAAGGTGAGAAGAGAAAGAATTAATGAGATCAGCGAGAATAAAAATGGCACAAACCAAAAGCTTTTTTGCGCTTTATTCAATATATGTATATTCAGGTTCATAACAGGGTTCCACCTTACGAGACAGTATGCTATCAGAATAACCCCAAAGCTGCCGCCGTAAACCTTTCTATGTTGGTACTACATCAAAAAAGGAGGAGGGTGTCCTCCCCCTTATAAGAAATATATATTAAGGATTATGCCTCTACAATCTTATAGTTTTTATGATTCACCACCGTCTTTTCTTCTAATTCAAGGTCTCGATAATTCTTCATATAAGTTAAATCGACGATTACTGAATTTTCATTCACTTTCTCAACGATTCCTTTTAATCCTTCTCTAAATTCAATGACATTCCCGATTTCTGCTTTTTTCATCAAAAGCCGCTCCTTTTTGGCAAAATTCTACAAACAATTACTAATATTTTGACGCAAAGTCATGAAAAGGTAAAGAGTTTTCTAAAAATTGCATATAAAATTTATCTCTTGAGCTCAGTAGCCTTTTGAAACTACAATAGAAACAGTGAAGATGGAGGTAGTGTATATGAGTGAAACAGAAATTCTTGAACAGCTGCAATCATTGCGTACAAGAGAAGTAGAGGAAATAATGGTATTGAAGGAAGATTTTCTTGCTTTCCGATCTGTGCTGGTAAAACAGGAAGACTTCAAACAGTTCCGTGGGATAGCTAAACAAGGTGGGAATATCCTCTTTCAATACCTTGATACACCGAGAAGTTAACCGAAGTGGAGGGAATCATCCTCTGCTTTTTTTGTTTGTATATGAGCATCAGAGTCTTGTTGTCTATAAACAGTATATGAACGGGTTTCTTCATTTAGTATTGAAGCATGAACCATTGGTGGTAACCATTACCTGCTGAAATTCTCCCCATTCATTGTTATCTTATGAGGGAACGCTATTTGGGAGGTAGAAATATGATTAAGAAGAGCTTTATTTTAGGAATTGCAGCACTTTCTTTTGTTACGTTCTCTACTCAAACATTTGCTGCAGGGGGAGAACACACTGTAGAAAAAGGTGAGTCCCTTTGGGATATCGGTAAAGAGAAATCTGTATCCGTCATTCAATTAAAGGAAGCAAATAATCTGAAATCCAATGAAATCCAACCGGGTCAAACCATCAAGATCCCTGAGAATAACGTGACAACCGAAGATCGGGAGCTGCTTGCACAGCTTGTACATGCAGAAGCAAAAGGTGAGCCATATGCAGGTAAAGTCGCAGTTGCAACCGTCGTATTGAACAGAGTGGACTCTACTGAGTTCCCTGACACTATCAAAAGTGTAATCTATCAAGTTTCAAATGGACATTATGCCTTTTCGCCTGTACAAAATGGACAAATCAACCAGGCGCCTTCACAGGAAGCAAGGGACGCGGTCCAGGAAGCCCTGGCATTCAGAGGCCAAGGAAAGGGATCACTCTTTTTCTATAATCCAGTGACATCTACAAGTGACTGGATCACAAGCAGGGACACCTTGCTGACAATTGGGAAACACCGTTTCGCAAAATAAGAAGAGTCGTAAATAATAAATGAGCGTTCGGATATCTTTTTTCTTTCCTCTATGTGGGATTAATAGTAAAATAGAGAAAAGAAAAAGAGGTGATGTTGATGAATGGGACAATTGTTGCTCGAATTGAGTTGGTAAGGTGGAAAATGATAGAGTCAGGCCTTCGTCTAGGGCTGGACAGTCCCACTACCATTCAACTGAGTAAAGAGCTGGATGCCTTGATCAATATTCATCAGCGAAATGATACTGAAAAAACAACTCATAATAAAATGATTCAATAATTTAGTAAAGGGTTAACCCTAGGAAATCTCTCTTATTTTAAAAGGAGAATTCCAATCGGGTTAACCCTTTTCTATTAAAAGAGATTGAACTTTCAGGGCGAAGGGTATCCTTCTGTATAAACATTTAATGGGAGATGAAGAGAATGAAGAGCAAAATTGTATGTATTACAGGGGGAGCAAGCGGTATAGGGAAAACCCTGGTTGAAGAATTTGCCAGAGAGGGCGCCATGGTTGAATTCATGGATAAGGACCTGGAAAAGGGGAGAGAACATTCCTATAGGCTTAATGCAGAGGGGTATAACACACGATTCCATCAAGCAGATGTCGGTGTCCCCGATGAGGTGAAAGGCGTCTTCAATAAAATAAAAGAAGATCATGGGGTGCTGGACGTTCTGATAAATAATGCAGGTGTCTCCAGATTCATGTCCTTCTGGGAGATGGAACCTGACGACTGGAACAGCATTCTATCATCAAACTTAAGCAGCGTATTTTACTGCAGCAGGGAAGCGGCTTCATTAATGAAGGAGAAGGGAGGATGCATCATAAATATGGCCTCAACAAGAGCTTCTATGTCTGAACCGGATACTGAAGCCTATTCAGCGACAAAAGGAGGCATTGTGAGCCTCACTCATTCCCTGGCCATTACTTTGAGCGAAGTGGGGATCCGTGTCAATTCCATCAGTCCCGGATGGATTCAAACGGAAGATTATGACACCTTGAGAGACATCGACCACAGTCAGCACCCTTCCGGCAGGGTGGGGAAACCTGGAGATATTGCTAGGGCATGCTTATTCCTTGCCCACCCCGATAATGATTTCATCACAGGTGAAAACATCGTGATTGATGGGGGAATGACAAGGAAGATGATTTATGAACATTAACGGTAAAAAAACGAACCACTTCACCTATCCTGGTGAAGTGGTTCGTTTTTTTTTAGGAAAAGGGATAATTTAACAACAAGTTATGATAGAATAAAAAAATAATATATTTAGAAAATTTAATTAATACAGTCAATGAGGGGGAAAAAGAATGAATCGATTGGATTCAATCAAGAGAGAGATGAATAAAGTGCTAGTGGGGAAGGACAAGGAAATCGACCTGTTGTTAATTGCATTACTTCAAGAAGGACATGTTCTATTGGAAAGTGTCCCGGGTACAGGAAAGACTTTGCTCGCCAAAACTTTCAGTCACTGTATCGATGGAGCATTTAAAAGGATCCAATTCACACCGGATGTATTACCGAGTGATGTGACAGGTATACAGTTTTTCAATCCGAAAACACAGGAATTCGAATTAAGGACAGGACCCGTGGTCACGAATGTCCTCTTGGCAGATGAGATTAACAGGGCCACTCCTAGAACACAGGCGAGTTTACTCGAAGTAATGGAAGAAAAACAAATCACCATAGACGGGGAAACCGTCCCATTAGAGCCCCCGTTTATCGTGGTCGCCACTCAGAACCCGATTGAATCCCAGCAGGGAACATTTCCACTGCCAGCTGCACAGCTGGACCGATTTTTGTTGAAGATTCCGTTTACGTATCCTGATTTTGAAGAGGAGAGAGGAATATTAAATCGCTTTAAATCATCTGAACCATTAAATACAGTCAACAAAGTGTTAAGTCTTGATGAGTTACAATCATTGACCCGCCAAGTTAAAGAAGTACATATATCTGAGGATATCGAAACATATATCCTTCAAATTACAAGGGGAACAAGGGAACATGAATGGGTGGAGGTAGGTGCAAGCCCACGAGCGAGCCTCGCACTCCTCAAGGCCTCTCAGGCTCAAGCATTCCTCGAAGGCAGGGATTTTGTGAGACCGCAGGATATTGTAGCCGTTGCCTCATATGTTCTCCAACACCGGATCCAATTAACGATCGAGTCATCCTTAACGAGAACGGCTGAAGAAGTGATCGAGCAAATTGTAGAAATGTCGGTTACTCCTGTAGAAGCGAGGCAAGCTTAGTGAATTGGAAACGTGACATTGTCGAAGATCCCTATATATCCTTGACTCTGGTCCTGCTTGTCATCGTTGGGGCAGCAAGCTTTTATGTACATTCCTATGTAGGGTTGGGTATTTTTTTGTTGATGATCCTCTATTTCAGGGTCCATCAATGGTATCTAATGAAAATTGGTGAAGGCATCAGCATTGGAAGGACCACGAAGAGGATTAGGCTCCATTGCGATGAGGAGCAAAAGTGGGAATTTCAACTTCAAAATAAAGGCATGTCCATTTGGGGTGCGACGTTGAAAATCACATTTAAAGATATCGTCATCCCCACTATGCACCCCTACTCGTCAGGGGTGGAGGACAAAATTGAAGTGTCCATCCCATTCTCCATCCGTAAAAATGAGGAAGGGAGCATCTCCATACCTGTTATGGGAAAAAGAAGGGGATTATGCAAGATTACCAATATGCAGCTGGAAATCCCCCACTTATTCGGAAGTGGTAAAGTACTTTTGGATTTACTTGATAATGTCCCGTCCACCATTATCGTATTTCCTTCAGATTCTCCAGTGAAAATGGCCGAACAAAAGCTTACATGGAAACAGGGGGACGTCCCCATCCAACATTCATTATTTCATGATGTCTTTCATCAGATAGGGACAAGGGATTACATCCAAGGAGACCGCTTTCAGGATGTTCACTGGAAGGCAACTGCCAGAACCGGCAGCCTTCAAACGAAGATCTATGCACCAGCTACCCAAAAAGAGTGGATGATCGCCATCAATCTATCTGATCGCTATGCCATCACAAACCAGCTCGAAGAAATCATTCAATATGCCTCCTATATGATGAGGCTTGCGGTAGAACAAAATATCACTTTCTCCCTTGTCTTAAACGTGAGATCCCAGGGAGGGACCCCTTACTATTATCTTCCGCCCGGAATAGGAAGGGTTCACAGGCAGAGAGGGATGGAAATGCTTTCTACTCTATCGACAGATGAGTTTACAATCCCATTCCATATTGTTCTGAAGCATTTATACCTTAGACAATTGGTTCCTTCTGTATTTATTACTGCAGGGGCACTGGGGGCACGTGAAGAAGTTTTATTGACAAAGATTGAAAAACAGAAAATCCAAGTTTACAAGTTGAATTCAGAACAAAAACAAGGAGTCGTCACATTATGGAATCGTTCGCTGAAAGTTCCTTCTTGATCAAACATAAACAAATGCTCATGGTGAAAATGGGGCTGCATGTCGGAATCGATATTTTATTCGCCCTATTAATGACCACATTCCTTTTTTCCAAAGAAGCACTATTAAGCAGCTACGTACCGGCACTTTGTATGGTGTTTATCATAATAATGACATTTCTTATAGTAAGCACATTGAAACCTTGGATCTTTAAACTATTGTTAGGGGCACTCGCTATTTCTCTTGTATTAAGTATCTATTTCTTCTCTGCTGCATGGTGGGTGATGCTGGCTATACTCGTTTTTTTGCATTGGAGAATCACGTCTTATACCAAAAGTAACGATGCATCCATCGAAGTGAGCAGCGGGTCTGTCCTGATCTTTTTATTTATCGCTTCGTTTTCATTATTGACAGGTTCCATAAGAGACTTGGGAAATACGAATATCATCTACAGTCTGTTATTCATCTTACTTTCAATCATCATCACGCTCACGCCGATTCAAAGAATGCTCAGTGATGTGAAAAACGACCATAAAAAAGTGCTGTTGAAACCAATGGGATTTTGGTTATTAGTAACATTGGCAGGCGGTATACTGGCTATATTCAGCTCGCTCGCCAGTAAAGGGATCTATTGGGGAGCTGAGAAGGTGTTTTGGGTATTTTCTTTCTTGGTGGATCCAATTTATGATCAGTTGATAAAATTAAGAGACATGTTCTTGAGTACGAGGGATGCTCAGGAGGGAGAGGGAAGTGAAGTTCAAAAACAGGATTTAGGAGAAACTCCCGATTATGAACTTACCCAGGGATTATCATTTTCCTGGGTGAATGAGGTCCTACTCGGGTTATTGGTTATAGCAGTCATCATTTATTTAGTGAAGAAACGGAAATCCTCCCTTGACATGGCAAGAGAGGCAGAAAATTCTCCAACGATGATGACTCAAAAGATCGTACCCCATGTCGAGGAGGATGATAGGGATCGAATTTCGTATTCAAAAGCAAGGGACGTAATCCGGCTATCCATGGAGAAGCTCGAAGGGGAAGCTCACAGGTGGGGAGCGGGAAGACAACAGAATGAGAACGTTCAATTATGGTTCAATCGGATCGGGCTCAGTGAATCTGAACGTTTTTTCTCTCTATATGAACGCATCAGATACGGTCAATCCGTTCCAAGTCAGCAAGAAGTCGATTACTTCACAAATCAGATTGAACATCATATTGGTGAATTGAAAGAACGGGAAGATCAATAGAAGAAGCTAATGCTTACATGAGTCATTAATGTAAGCATTAGCTTCTTTATATTTTTCTTGGTGGGGTATGATAAAGATGAGGAGGGCGTTATATGTTGTATGAATTAAGAGATGTGCATTATAAAGATATTTTACATATTAAGGAGATGGACATTTCCGAACACAGGACGACCTGCCTTGTTGGGGAAAGCGGTGCCGGGAAATCTACTCTATTGAAATTGTTGAATAAAATGAACATACCAGATAGGGGCGAAATCCGTTATAAAGGGAATTCCCTGGAAAGTGTGGAGCCTGTGAAGCATAGGAGGGAAGCTGTCATGATTTCTCAAACCCCTCTTCTGTTTGGAGACACAGTGGAAGAAAATCTTCAGAAGGGACTTGTCTTTTCAGAAAAGCCCCTGGCTAGCCGGGAGGAACTATTGAAGATTTTGACCATTGTCAAGCTGGATAAACCACTGGATGCTCGTGCAGAACAGTTGTCTGGCGGTGAGCGCCAGCGATTATCCCTCGGCAGGGTGTTAGTAATGAAGCCTGCTGTTTATTTATTGGATGAACCTACGTCGGCTCTTGACGAAGAAACAGAGATTGAAGTGATGAAAAGTTTTATTACGTGTGCAAATGGGCATGGAGGGACCATCATCATGGTGACCCATTCGACAAATGTGGCCGAAGAGTACGGCGAAGAAATCATTACGATCAGAAAATAGCAGATGGAGGTGTAAAGATTGGAAAAAGGAATTATCGACATAGAATTATGGAGATTCATTGCGGCGTATGCCTTTGTCCTTCTCTTGTTATTTATCGTGAAATGGAGGGGGATATCGAGGGAAAAACAGATCATACTCGCTTCTCTCCGGATGACCATTCAATTGATTATCGCTGGCTACATCCTTACATATATTTTTGATCATCCGAGCCCTTGGCTAACCTTGAGTATCATAGTCGTAATGGAAGTATTTGCGGTCAGGAATATATTCAAGCAGGTTAAATATGAAATGGATCGAAAGTTGAAAGGCATCGCAGCGATCTCATTATGCGCAGGTACGCTGATCAGCTTGTTTTATTTCAATATGGTCGTCATCCATTTCTCCCCATGGTATGAACCAAGATATTTCATTCCGATTGCAGGGATGATTGTGGGGAACGCGATGACGGGCATAACGCTTGGAATCAACACCCTCCTCGGGGGATTGATAGAACAGAGGGAAAAAGTAGAAGGAGCTTTGATGCTGGGGGCAACCCCTAAAGCAGCCTCTAAGACGTATTTGGATAATGCATTTGATTCTGCCATCCTTCCCACTCTGAATAATATGCTTGGGATGGGTATCATTTTTCTTCCTGGGATGATGACTGGGCAAATTCTTTCAGGAGTAAGCCCCCTGGTGGCCATTGAATATCAGATTGCCATTCTGTTAGGTATTGTCGGAAGCGTTGCATTGACTGTCGTCATGTTTATTTTACTGGCATATAAGCGACTATTTACAAAGGATGCCCAATTGAACATTTGACGGCTTCCCCGTTCTAATCTAGTTTCCACGGCATATGCTAGAGAAAGAATGATAGAAAGGGGAGGGTCCCATTTGAAATACGAAATCGAGCAGGCACTGAGGGTGAAAAGTCTTGCCATCGATGTGATGGAGGAATTGATGAAAGAAGACAGGAAGTATGAGGTCCAGGAATTAAAGCAGCTGTCAGAGTTATTCTCCCGATGTATTTGTGACTTGGTCAATGTATACTCAAATATCTCAGAAGATCATGAAATGACATTGAAAGGAACGGTTATCAAAGCAAAGATCGGCTATAACCTCATGAAGGCAGAAACAGTAGAAAAAGAATAGTATGACAACCCTAAGAATGACTCATACTAAAGACTCCATATCACATGGATATGGGGTCTTCACTGCGTTTTCTTCTTTAGGGTTTACAATAAATCATCAAATTTTACATAATTAGGTTCATAACAGTGGCAAATTTATGAAATACTAAAAAAATCAAGCTTTACAATTGTGTATATCCTCATTGCATGCTATTCTTTTTTATTGAACAGCTTTATAGGAATATTGGATTAATCACTAGAAATAGTTGACGTTTTCTTTATAATCCATTACTTTTATGAAGCAACTAAAAACAAGATAATTGAAGGAGTCGATTCACATGGCACAAAAAACATTTACAGTTACAGCTGAAACAGGAATTCATGCTCGTCCGGCAACTCTATTGGTTCAAACGGCAAGCAAATTCGACAGCGATGTACATCTAGAATACAAAGAAAAGAAAGTAAACTTAAAATCAATCATGGGTGTTATGTCTTTAGGTGTTGGTAAAGGTGCAGAAATCACAATCATTACTGAAGGTAGTGACGAAGAAGAAGCGTTAAACAGCTTACAGGAAACATTGAACAAAGAAGGTTTAGCTGAGTAATGTCCAGTCTCTTAAAAGGAATAGCGGCATCAAATGGTATCGCCATAGCGAAAGCGTATCGCCTGGTCGAACCTGACCTGAGCTTTGAAAAGAAAAGCGTAGACAATGCTGAACAGGAAGTTTCACGCTTCCAGGATGCCATTGCGACATCTAAATCAGAGCTTGAAGCGATCCGTGATAAAGCGAGAGTTGATTTAGGGGAAGACAAAGCTCAAATCTTTGAAGCACATCTTCTTGTCTTAAGCGATCCAGAACTACTGACACCTATCGAAGACAAAGTAAAATCAGAAAATGTAAACGCTGAATCCGCCCTTAAAGAAACCGCGGATATGTTCGTATCCATGTTTGA
Source organism: Rossellomorea vietnamensis (assembly GCF_025398035.1). Classification (NCBI taxonomy): domain Bacteria; kingdom Bacillati; phylum Bacillota; class Bacilli; order Caryophanales; family Bacillaceae; genus Rossellomorea; species Rossellomorea vietnamensis. Next base: position 1,164,680 of record NZ_CP104558.1, on the reverse strand, counting down.
ATCCATGGATAACGAGTATATGAAGGAACGTGCGGCGGATATCCGTGACGTGACGAAACGTGTCCTTTCACACCTATTGGGCGTGCAGATTGCAAACCCAAGCATGGTAACAGAAGAAGTAATCGTGATTGCAGAGGATTTAACTCCTTCTGACACGGCACAATTAAACCGTGAATTCGTTAAAGGATTCACAACGGACATCGGTGGAAGAACATCACATTCGGCCATTATGGCCCGTTCAATGGAGATCCCGGCTGTAGTGGGGACGAAATCCATTACTTCCTCTGTTGAAAATGGTGATATGATCATCGTTGACGGATTAAATGGAGAAGTACATATTAATCCGACTCCGGAAGTCATCGAAGAGTACAAGAAAGAACATGCCCGTTATGAAGAACAAAAGGCTGAATGGGCGAAGCTCGTGAACGAACCGACGGTATCCAAAGATGGCGAACATGTTGAACTTGCTGCCAATATCGGGACACCAAAGGATCTTGAAGGGGTAAAGAATCACGGTGGAGAAGGTGTAGGACTTTATCGTACAGAATTCCTATACATGGGTCGTGACGAATTACCGTCAGAAGATGAGCAATACGAAGCATATAAGGCTGTATTAGAAGGAATGGAAGGGAAACCAGTTGTGGTTCGTACCCTTGACATCGGTGGGGATAAAGAGCTTCCTTACTTAAATCTGCCGAAAGAAATGAACCCTTTCCTTGGGTATCGTGCGATCCGTCTATGTTTAGATGAGCAGGATATCTTCCGTACGCAGCTTAGAGCTTTATTGAAGGCAAGTCCATTTGGAAACTTGAAAATCATGTTCCCGATGATTTCAAATCTTCAAGAGTTCAGAGAAGCGAAAGCAATCCTGGAAGAAGAGAAGAAAGCCCTTCTTGAAAATGGGACAACGGTAGCTGATCACATTGAAGTGGGAATCATGGTGGAAATTCCTTCAACTGCCGTCATGGCGGATGTATTTGCCAAGGAAGTTGATTTCTTCTCGATCGGGACAAACGACCTGATTCAGTACACAATGGCTGCCGACCGCATGAACGAGCGCGTTTCCTATTTATATCAACCGTATAACCCTGCCATTTTACGTCTTGTGAAAATGGTCATCGATGCGGCTCATAAGGAAGGAAAATGGGCAGGTATGTGTGGAGAAATGGCTGGAGATGAGATTGCCGTACCAATCTTACTTGGATTAGGTTTGGATGAGTTCTCAATGAGTGCAACATCCATTTTGAAGGCACGTTCTCAAATCCGTCAGTTGAACCGTGCTGAAATGAAAGAACTGGCTGAACAGGCACTACAACTTGACACCAATGATGCGGTCATTTCTGCAGTGAAAAAAGCCACATCAATGGAATAAATGTAGGTTTAAATAGTGAAAATGAGGGTAATATATCTGAGAAGAATAAGGCACACACCCTTTGGGCCTTTTTATTCTCATTTCCCCCTTTCTAGTGGATTGAAGGAACGCTTGGTTCTTTCAATCCCTTTTTTCTTTTTCAAAAGGGGCTTACACATATGATTACCATTTTGAATGTCATGTTCAAACTTCATGATCAGAATTCCCTTGTTTATTATACTGTATGAAAGCGCTTTTTTAAAGTGTTTTACTAAAATAACTTTTTTGGGTGCCTGGGGGGTTTGAAGGCCAATTATTGGACGTTTTTTGTTCAGTGGAGCGGCGTATCGGTGAACGAAAAATTTTTTATAAAAAAAGTAGAAAGATGGTTTATCATCTTTAAAAGCGGGTATTCTATTACTAAGCATGAAATTGGAGATTAATTTCTCACTAACACCCCCTTTTCCTTTTTTTATTGAACTAACTCAGTTAACTGCGTTAGTTCTTTTTTTTTGGATATTTGTCCATTGAATAGGACTTCAGATGAAGATGAATAATAAACATATGCTGATCGATTAAGCGGTTCAGCAATATAATAAAGGGGGAAATAAACGATGGCTAAAAGGACAAAGAAAAATGATCCGCAGCAGAAAAATAAAAAAGGCTTTGATTCTTCAAAGATCAATGCTGAATTTGCCCATGAAATAGGGAGTGCAGCGACAAATAAAATCCACAACGACAAAGCGAAAAAAGAAAAAGCATCTAATAACAATGGTGAATATAGAGGATAATCATAAAGAGGGACGGACCTTGCATCAAGGTCCGTCCCTCTCATTAGGATTGGATGAAAGATTGAAGCCGGTCGAGTCCTTCTGTCAGTTGATCCATGGAACAGGCGTAAGATAGTCGGAAATATCCTTCTCCAAGTGGTGAAAAGGCATCACCGGGGACGACAGCCACCTTTTTCTCCTGAGCCAGGGCCAAGGAGAAATCAAATGAACTTAACAGGATGTGATCGGGAATTTTCACGAAAAAGTAAAAGGCACCGTGGGGTTTGACGATTCCCTTGAATCCCATATCAACAAGTCTGTCGTATACATAGTCCCTTCGTTTCTTATACTCTATCTTCATATCCAGGGCATCGTCTTTCCCGGCTGTCAAAGCTTCATAAGCCGCTTTCTGGGAGATGGACGAAGCGCAGGACACATTATATTGGTGCACCTTCAAAAGGTGCCTCGAAATGGCTTCAGGAGCGAAGATCAGGCCGATCCTCCAACCTGTCATGCTATGTGATTTTGATAATCCATTCACGATGATCGTTTGCTCTCTTAAATACTCTGCAATGGAATGGTGGGAATCATCAAAGGTAAGTTCGCTATATATTTCATCAGCCAATACAAAAATGTTCCGGCTCTTGAGTAATTCGGCAATTTCTTTCAGTTCTTCCTTTGATAAGCTGACCCCTGTTGGATTTGAGGGGTATGGGAGGATGATGCATTTGGTTGAAGGGGTCAGGCTGCCTTCGATCAATGCTGCATCTAATTTAAACTCATTTTGGGTAATGTCGATATGGACCGGATAGGCACCACATAGTTTGATGATGGGTTCATACCCTGGATATACGGGCCCTGGAAGAAGGCAGTCGTCCCCCTGGCAAAGGATCGTTCGCAGAATCACATCGATTCCCTGGGACGCACCATTTGTGACGATGACTTCTGTTGCAGGGTCATATTCTACATGATATTTTTCTTTGACGAATGAAGCAGCCGCTTCACGTAATTCGATAAATCCTGCATTGTGGGTATATGACGTGAAATCTCCATCAATGGCCGCTTTTCCTGCATCTTTAATATGTTGAGGGGTTGGGAAGTCAGGCTGACCGATTGTAAGGGAAATCATATCGTCGATGTCTGACACCATGTTGAAAAATCGTCGTATACCCGAAATTTGTATGTCCCTTACCCTGGGGTTAATATGCTGTTCCAATATGTACACCTACTTTGATCGTTTGATTCATATTTTACCATTAAATTGAATGTTAACGCAGTGGTTTTGTTTGAATGGAGGAGAAATAGGGAAAGGATAAAAAATGAAAAAAGACAGTTAGGGAGAGCCATATGATCCGAACAAGTATAATCATGGAAAACGGGGAGATCCAAAGTGATGTTCCCTTATCAAGAATAAAGGAAAAAGATGTAAAATGGTACTGGGTCGATTTCTCAGAGCCTTCAAGCAAGGACATCAGATTGCTGAAGCTGTATTTTCGATTTCATCCCCTTGCGATTGAGGATTGTCTGGATGATTTCAGTCAACGTCCCAAGCTTGATTTTTATGATCAATACATTTTTGTGCTCATGCACGGAATCAATACACAAACCCTTGATTCCCATGAGGTAAATATGTTTGTAAATTCAAGGTTTATCGTTACGTTCCATAAAGAACCTGTCAGTCAGTTAAATCAAATATGGGGAGAGATGGAAGAAGAAGGGGGCCAGCTCAGTCCCTTTAAGATCATGCATAGAATCGTTGACCGCCTCGTGGATGATTATTTCCCCCTTGTGTATAAGATAGAAGATCGCCTTAATACGATTGAAGACAACACGAATGAAGAAGCCGACAGTGATCTGATGGATGAATTATTTGATATTCGACACGATATGTCAAAGCTGCGTCGCATCCTCGTGCCGATGAGGGATCTATTGTATCGCATCAGTAATTCGGGCAGATTGAATGCACTGAAGGAAGAGCAGCTATACTTCAATGACGTCTATGATCATTTAATTAAGCTTGTTGAAATGCTTGAATCTTATCGGGAGTTCTCGTCGGATATACGTGATAATTATTTATCGATCAATTCCGATAAAATGAACAACATCATGATGACATTGACTGTCATCACGACGATTTTTATGCCCCTTACCTTTATTGCAGGTTTATATGGTATGAACTTTGTCAACATGCCTGAACTCGATGAGCCCAATGGGTATTTCATCGTCCTGGGAATCATGGGACTCGTAGCACTGATCATGTTTGGGTTCTTTTTGAAAATAGGCTGGCTGCGTTTCGGCTCGAAAAAAAGAAGGAAAAGGAGAAGGCTCCTCCGGTTAAAATAGTCTTGCCCCTATAGCTTCGTGATATTTTCGGATAAATTGTACGTGAAATGTAGATTTTTTTGTGAAAAAACGTTATATTGGTTGAGGACAATAGAAGAAGAATTGGGTGTCTGTATGAAACCCGAGAGGTTCTAGCACAACCCTCTATAAAAAACTAAGGAAAACGGCATCCTTAGGTGTCGTTATTTTTTTGTTAGTGGCAAACGTAAGCCTATATTATAGAGTCTGACAGAATCTCTTTCTTCTTTTCGTGGCAGAAGCCTGTAGAAGAGAAAGGAGAACCTTTTATGAACACAGAGAAAGCGTTAGTCGTATTCAGCGGAGGTCAAGATAGTACAACGTGTTTATTTTGGGCAAAGAAAGCATTTAATGAAGTAGAAGCAGTAACGTTCAACTATGGTCAGAGACATGTGGCAGAGCTTGACTGTGCGAAAGAGATTGCTGAAGATCTGAATGTACCACACCATATTTTAGATATGAGTTTGCTAAATCAACTGGCCCCAAGTGCCCTTACAAGAACGGATGAAGAAATTACACATCTCGAGGGGGAATTGCCTTCCACATTTGTTCCTGGGCGAAATTTATTATTCCTATCATTTGCGGGCATTTTAGCCAAGCAAATCGGTGCGAAACATATTGTAACGGGTGTATGCGAAACGGATTTCAGCGGGTATCCGGACTGCAGGGATATTTTTGTGAAATCTTTGAATGTATCCCTCAATCTTTCTATGAATGAGCAGTTTGTCATTCATACCCCCCTTATGTGGATCAATAAATCCCAAACGTGGGAAATGGCCGACGACTTGGGAGCATTCCGATATATTCAGGAACATACCCTTACTTGTTACAACGGTTTGAAAGGGAGCGGGTGCGGGGAATGTCCTGCTTGTGAACTGAGACAAAGGGGATTGGATGAATATTTGAGTAGCAAAAAAGGAGGAAAGGGATCATGATTCAACAGATATACCCTGTTCCCGATCATCCCTATGAATATGAATTAAATAAAGATATGCATTTTGCTGCTGCACATTATATTCCTCATGTGGAAGCAGGAAGCTGCCAGGAGGTTCATGGTCATACGTACTTTGCCAACATCACGATTGGTGGAGATCGACTCGATGATTCAGGATTCCTCATTAATTTCCAACATATCAAAAAACTGATCCATAAACGATTTGATCATACGATGATCAATGAGGATGAACGGTTTTCTTCAGAAAGAGGGACGGAATTCCCAACGACGGAAGTAGTGGCGAAAGTCATGTGGGAAATCATCCAGGATCATTTAGACACGCTTCCCCACCGACCACAGTGTCTTCAAGTGTTCTTAAGGGAAACCCCTACCAGCTATTGTATATACAGACCAAAGAGGAAACGCTCATGAAGAAAATTCCCGTACTGGAAGTATTCGGGCCAACCATTCAAGGGGAAGGGATGGTCATCGGCCAAAAAACGATGTTCGTCAGGACGGCAGGATGTGATTACAGCTGTGCCTGGTGTGACTCAGCCTTTACATGGGATGGATCCGCCAAAGAGGATATCATGCTCATGACGGCAGAAGATATTTGGAATCGATTGCTTGAAGCAGGTGGGGACAGATTTTCCCATGTAACGATTTCAGGTGGGAATCCTGCCCTGTTGGCAAGTTTAAAGGAGCTTATTGATATCTTAAAGGAAAATGGTATTGAATCTGCCCTTGAAACACAGGGAAGCCGTTGGCAGGATTGGTTTTATGATATAAGTGATCTGACCATATCCCCGAAGCCGCCAAGTTCCGGCATGGAGACGGACTTTGAGAAACTTGATGAAATCGTTCATCGATTAAGTGAGAATTCTTCACAGTTCAGTTTGAAAGTGGTGGTCTTTGATGATCTCGATTTAGGATATGCCACACGCATCCATCACCGTTATCCCGGTGTACCATTTTATATCCAAACGGGCAATCCTGCCGTTGGAGAAGGTGACACAGCCAAGCTGGTGTCGGATTTACTGTTGGATTATGAAACACTCATAGATAAAGTGTGTGAAAGAAAAGATTTAAATCATGTTCGTGTGCTCCCCCAGCTCCATACATTGGTATGGGGGAACAAGCGAGGGGTGTAGGAAGAAAAGCGATTGATGGATTCCCATTCAATCGCTTTTTCTATTGGGTTGATCCACTTAAGCACGGGGGTCTTCATCTGCCTGATTCCGGCGCTTTTGCCCTTCAATATACGAAAGTTCATAGGGTTCATCCTTGCCTTCTGCATTCTTCCCGAGAGCAATCAAAGGAAAATTATTCTGTGCAGGCAGAATATGATCCGTAATATCATCAAAATCAGGCAGGCCCCTGCCTTCATAACCTCTACGGTCCGTCATAACAACACCTCCTGTCCTTAGTATGGATTAGGAATCCATTACTAATCAGTTATTTTTCGTGCTCGCATGTAAAGAAGTTCCTGGATTGTTCGATATAAGTAGGGAAGGCAATTATGTATGGAAGGACGAAAACCATTGAATCAATCAAACGGAATACTTCTCGAAAGCGGTACAAATGAACTTGAAATCGTGGAATTCGAGGTTCAAAACAATAAATTTGGGATTAATGTCATTAAAGTGAAGGAAATCATCCAGCCGACTGCCGTGACACCGATTCCCCACGCACACCCGCATGTAAAGGGACTTGTTCAATTAAGAGGGGAAGTACTGCCGGTCGTAGACATGGCGAGGGTACTTGGGGCGGAAAAAGAGGAAACAATGAAATCAAAATACATTGTAGCTGAATTCAATCAGCAGAAGGTCATCTTTCATGTCCATAACGTTACTCAAATCCATCGCATTTCCTGGAATCAAATCGAGAAACCTTCAGAAATGTATTCTGGAGTCCATTCGGGGATCATCGGGGTGATCAAGAGGGAAGAAAGCATGATTCTTCTTTTGGATTTTGAGAGCATCATGCTCGAGATTAATCCTGAAACAGGAATCCGCGTTGATCAAGTGAAAAAATTAGGTCCAAGAGAGAGAAGGAACAAGAGAATCATTGCAGCTGAGGATTCCCCATTACTTAGGAAGCTGTTGAACGACACACTGAGAGAAGCAGGATATGAGGATGTAGAGTTCTTTGAAAATGGAGCCGATGCCTTTCAGTACTTAGAATCCATTGTGGATGGAAGTCAGGATGTGAAAGAAAGCGTACATCTTGTACTGACGGATATTGAAATGCCACAGATGGATGGGCATCATTTAACAAAAAGAATCAAAAATCATCCAAAGCTCAATACCCTCCCGGTCATCATATTTTCATCTCTTATTACAAATGATTTAAAGCATAAAGGCGAGATGGTAGGGGCGGAAGACCAGGTCAGCAAACCGGAAATCGCTGAGCTTATTTTAAAGATCGATCAGTACATTCTGTAATCCAACTAAAAAAAGGGTTCTGACAATGGTCAAAACCCTTTAGAGGATATATGCGTTACCGCACTAAAATCAGTGGGTATTAAAAGAAGCTATCGCCCAACTTTTTAAATACAGGCTTTTGATATTGATTTTTTCCCGGTTTCCGTATCTGATCGGTATGATCTGACATTCCGGTATACTGTTCCAAAATCCCTTTCGCCTGTTGTAATCCCATTTTACATTTCGGGTTTCGCAGGCTCTGGTCAAGTGATCCCAAATGTGGAAGCTCTTTGAAATCTTCCTTTGCAGGAGGGAGATGAAACGTATATTCTCCGCAATCAATCAGGACATCAGATTGTTGCTGACTGTTCTTTGGGTTTTTAGAGAAGTGAAGTCCCACTTTTTTGGCCTTACCTTCCCTGATCATTTTCATTAACGCTCGTTTTTTTAATGAATATAAGTATTTTGGGTTACCTGCTGTTTTCGCATGGCGATTCACAGTGAAAATAGCTTGAGAGAGGGTAATGACAGATGTGGAAGAAGGGGTGGATTTACTAGTGTTTCTCAAGTTATTGGCTCCTTTCTAGTGTATTCTTCTCTATTATACCCCCTTTCCCTATGATTGGAAAGGGTAGGAAGGGGAGTTTATTGGTAAAGATCCCAGGAGGTGCGATGGGGAGAAGGGAGAGGCAGTACAATAAAGGCTCTACCTAAACAATGTAAGGTTAGGCGAGCCTTATGATTATCGTCCGGGATATATATTAATATTCTCAGTAAAGTTATTCGGTGAAGCTTGAAAACTATTGACTCCATATGGTTGTGGATAGCCGCCGGGATAAGGATACCCTCCGTAAGGTGGATAAGGCGGATAGCAACCATAGCATGGTCTGTTGAATAGCAGAGGACTGATGGCCAATCCTGCTAAACCTCCTGCTAAGAATGGTAATCCAAAGAATGGGAAGAAACGCTGATCGCCCCCTCTGTAAGGCGGATAGCTTCGATGTGGGTAATATGCATATGGGTACATAATTAAAGAAAACCTCCTCTCTCTAATTATTCTATGGTTCATGATCAACCTGCGCGCCTGTCCCGGATATAATGGGCTTATGAGGGGGATACAACGACCATTTTCTCAACTATTGGGAATATTCCTACAAGAATGTAGGAAAACCACGGCTGAACTAGTAAAATGGAATCAGGATATATGATACAGATAAAAACATCAGCATAAAAGGATGACGAATCCATGAAATGGACAGACGATACCATCATCAGTCAAGATAAGAAGAACCTCGATACGGTCTTGAAGGAGTTCATTTTAGACCATATCCACGATATGATCTTCATTATGAAGGTAGAAAAAGGAAACATTTTCAGGTACTCCTATGTCAATGAGTCTGCTAAAAGGTACACATCCATCCAACAGGAGGATATGGGGCGCTTACTGGAGGATGTGATGCCTTTGGAAATGGCACTCGACTTACAGAAGAGATATACGGAATTAGTGGAGACAGGTGAGAGCATGACCTATCAGGACACATTTCAAGCCATGAATGGAAATCAGGTAGTGAATGAGTCCATTCTGACACCAATCATGAATGAATGTGGTCAAGCAGAGTATGTCGTGTCCATTACACGGGATATTACTTCTTCAATTGAAGAAAAGATGAAATTGAAGAAAGCCAAGCAACGATACAAATCCATCATAGAACATAATCTGGATGCGATTTTTATTTTGGACTCACAAGGAGTCATTAAGGATTCGAATAGAGCAGGGTGTTTGCTTTCAGGGTTTTCAAAAGAGGCACTCGTCAACATGGATATCTTCCAATTAATGAAGGCTCAGAATCGTATGGAATTGCGTGAGGCTCTTTTCCAAACGTTATCGGGGGTTCCGTCTTCCATTGATTATTGTCTTCTTGGGAATGAAAAAGGCGAAGAAAGAATCACTCAATTGAAAATGGTCCCCATCGTGGTAGATCAAAAGTGTGACGGATGTTATATCATCATAAAAGATATCACGAAGCATCATGAACAAAGTGAAATGATTCATTATATGGCCCTTCATGATCAACTGACAGGAATATGGAACAGGAAGGCCCTGGATGATCATATCCCTATGATCATTCACAATATGGAGGAAAGAGGAGTGGAACTTTCCCTTCTATACCTTGATTTGGACCGGTTCAAATTTGTGAATGACACATTGGGTTTAAAGGGTGGCGACCGTTTTCTGAAAAGGATCACAGAGCGCCTGATCACTCTCACCAATGAGGAGTGCTTACTGTACAGGCAAGGTGGAGATGAATTTATCTTCCTCTTGAAAAACAGCAGCTTTGAAATGACAAAGACTAAAGCAGAAGAGATCCTGGCGTTATTTATCGACCCTTTTACAATCGACAATCAGGAATTTTATATATCCCCTTCCATTGGTATCAGTTGTTATCCTGCAGACGGCTATGATTCCAATTCCCTCATTCAAAAAGCCGCCCAGGCTCTCTTTGAGGTGAAAGAAAAAGGGAGGGCACATTATCGGTTTTACCATACCCATATGAAATCGAGTTTTCCAAATTATATCATTATGGAATCCCATTTGAGAAAAGCGATAGAAAAAGGCGAGTTGTATGTCCATTATCAGCCACAAGTCAATTTATCGACTGGAGCCATCGACAGCTTCGAAGCTTTGATCCGCTGGAATAATCGTAAATTTGGCTTCGTGTCACCTGCCCAATTCATTCCGCTTGCAGAAGAAACAGGACTGATTCATCAAATCGGTGAATGGGTGTTGGAGCAGGTTTGTATCCAGTTGCAAAAATGGAGGGGCAAGGGGTACAGGTCGGTGCGGATGGCCATCAACATTTCCCCGAAGCAATTTCTGCAAGAGCAATTGGTGGAAACAATCAATTTCTACTTATCAACGTATATGATTCCCCCTAGCTGCATAGAAATTGAAATTACGGAGGGAGCCATGCAAGATACTCAGCAAACCTTGAAAATGCTGAAGAAACTGAAAGATCTTGGAGTGTTTATATCTGTGGACGACTTTGGTACGGGTTACTCTTCCCTGCATTATTTAAAACGATTTCCCATCGACGTATTAAAAATCGACCAATCGTTTGTCAAGGAGATAGGGATGAACCATAAGGACTCTGCCATTACGACTACGATCATCCATCTTGCCCACAGTCTGGGTCTGGAAGTCATCGCAGAGGGAGTGGAGCGCGAGGGCCAAGTCGACTTTTTGAAGAAGGCAAATTGTCAGAAGGCTCAGGGTTACTTTTTTAGTAAGCCGATAGGACCAAAAGAGATTGAGCAGCAGCAATTCGTCCTCATGTAAAAGCAGCGTTCGGTTGTGCATGTGACACAGAGTATCACCTCAAATGTTTGACAGAGTAATTCCTATGACTTATTTTAAAGTGAGGAGAGTAATAGGTTCATAGAAGGACAAGGGAAGGATACCTTTCCAAATGAATCACGGTTCCTAATGCTTTATGAAGGAGAGGGATTATGAAAAAGACAAAACGTATGGAAGTCCTCTTTCTCCCAACCGAAAGAGGAACGGTCAGAGTGTATGTATACGGCTTTAAATCTCCTCGATCTTTAGGTCAGGTAGTTGTTTCATATAATGATGTTTCAGTTGAAGCAAAAGGATATAAGCGAAATAAAACAATTATTAAGGCGCTTGCCCAGTTACACGAGCTCATCGTGAATAATCCGGATGGTTAACACAGCAGACTGATTTTTAAGAAAACGATATTTTCTTAAAAATCAGTCTTTTTTTACTCTAAACATAGTTGTAGAGTGAGGTTGTATGGTAAAATATGAGTGAGTATTCATTCATTACTAGGGGGAGTTACATATGGGAGAAGAACAAGTTGTCATCGTAACAGGCGGTTCGAATGGTATGGGGAAGTATATGGCAAAGCACTTCGTCGAAACAGGGGCAAGTGTCGTTGTCACGGGGAGAAATGAGGAGAGGCTTCAATCGGTGAAGGAGGAGTTCTCTTCTCTCAAAGGGAAAATCGAAGTATTTCAAATGGACGTTAGGGAGCAGGAACATGTGAAGGCCATGGTCGAGTTTACGGCAGAAAAATTCGGCAAAATCGATGTTCTGATCAATAATGCAGCCGGAAACTTCATATGCCCTGTAGAGAAGCTCACTCCAAATGGGTGGAAGTCCGTCATTGACATCGTCTTGAATGGAACATTCTTATGTTCACATGCGGTTGGGAACTATTGGATCGAACATGATCAAAAGGGATCCATCATCAATATGGTGGCAACATATGCTTGGAATGCCGGAGCGGGTGTCGCTCATTCGGCAGCGGCAAAAGCCGGGGTCTTATCATTGACAAGAACCCTGGCCGTCGAGTGGGGTCATAAGTATGGGATTCGCACGAATGCGATTGCCCCGGGACCGATCGAACGTACCGGAGGAGCTGAGAAGCTGTGGATCTCGGAGGAAGCTGCCAAAAGGACCATCGACAGTGTACCATTAAAACGCTTGGGTACACCGGAAGAAATTGCAGGACTTGCCTTTTTCCTCGCCTCTGAAAAGGCTGCCTATATTAATGGAGAATGCATCACGATGGATGGAGGTCAATGGCTGAACCCGTTTCCATTTTGATCTAACACAATCATGAAGAGAGCTCATCCTAAAGAAGCTTTCCCCATTCCTGTTCAAGTGACAGGAAAGGGAAAGCTTTTTGGGTTATTCTTTTTTAATACATCAGAATAGTTGTGTTATAATTATGCAAAAAAACATGAGCGATGGCGGGGGAGTGCGAATGGACGCATTAGAGATATTATCCAATATAGAAAAAGTGATTCCGTACTTTCAACCGATCTTCAGTGCAGATGAACATAAAATCATCGGGTACGAGGTATTTGGAAGAATGAATATGGGGAATGATGGGGTCGAAAGTCTTGGGCCATTCTTTGGTGACGATGAGATACCTGATGAATATAAAATGGAAGTGGATGAACGTGTCACACGTCTTGCGCTGGAAAAATTTTTAGCAGAGAAACAAGAGGGTTACATATTTTTGAACCGGAATGCCGGGTTACTTATGCTGGATCATGGTGAGTCCTTCCTTGAGCTACTCCTGGAATATGAAAAGAAGGGTTTGGACTTAAGCAGGACAGTAATCGAATTGTCAGAAAAAACGTTTGTAGGGGACTTTGATCAATTGGTCCATCTTCTCCTCTATTACAAAACATATGGAATAAAGATTGCCATCGATAATATCGGTGGTAACAGCGGTCAATTGGACCGGCTGTCACAGTATTCGCCGGATATACTGAAAGTGGATTTATATCAACTTCGTAATGATGCCGGGAATAAAGTGTATAAAGATATTCTATATAGCTTATCGATGCTTGCCAGAAAAATCGGGGCATCCCTGTTGTTCGAAAATATCGAAATCAACTACCAGCTCCAATTTGCCTGGCTGAATGGGGGCAGGTATTACCAGGGCTTTTATCTGAAGCATCCTTCCGACACCTTTCTCGAACCGGATCTGTTAAAAGAAAAGCTGAAAGAAAAGTGCCAGGACTATATCCGATATGAAAAGAAACATTTGGAAGCAGGCTATGAGTTCGCGGACGTTCTTCATAAAGAGATCAGTCAAAAACTGATGACTTTAAAGAAACAAACGGTGGAATTTGATGATTTGCTTTTTGAGGTGGCGAGGCATTTTACGGATAAATGTTTTCGGGTTTACATTTGCGATGAAAATGGGTTTCAAGTTACGAGTAACGTCGTGAAATCCGATCAGGTTTGGACGATTGAACCAAGGTACAAAGGGAAAAATTGGAGCTGGCGCCCGTACTTCCTGGAAAATATCATCCGGATGAGAATCGATAAAAAAGGTTTGCTATCTGATATTTACAGTGACATAGATTCTGGAGAATCCATCCGTACGTATTCCTACCCGTTCGGAAATGGTCTGTATCTCTTCATGGATCTCTCGTATGAATTTTTATTTGAAGAAGACGGTTTGCTTTTTTAGCATGCATTTCTTGAATAGCCACCTCTTGTTGGGACAAATTATTCTAAAGGACATTTTGTAAGGAGGGGCTATATTGAGTATATTTATGATTGTGCTTGCGTTGATTGTTTTGGCGCTTGCTGGTTATTCACTTGTGTATACCTTTAGACTGGCGGGGCAGGAAAAACGGTTGAAGGGTGACTTTGACACAGACATTCCCGACGTCGTAAAAGAGCACCCGTTCATCCGTAATCCCGTGTTTTTATCCATCCTGATTGGGACCATTCTGATAACATTATTCATCATTTATTGGTCGATACGTTATTTATCATAATAAAAAGGATGCCGCATGAAGATCATGCGGCATCCTTTTTTGGTTAAATGTTCCACCATAAAACGTGTTTAAGCGCCACTGACAGGGGGAATTTTACAGTCAAACCAAAAAATATGTCAGTCATTGTTATGATTTAACGAAGAAATGGTATCCTATCGACATTTTTCCATTGCTACAATAATCTCATCTATAGAAATAGGAGTGAATATACGTGCGGAAGAAAAAATTATCGCTATTATTTTTCATTTTAGTCCTAGTAACAGCAGCTTGTGGACAAGCGGGGCAAATACAGGCATCCACGTTCACAAAGGAAAATGCCTTATCCCTTGTTAAGGAAGCCTTTCAAACTCAAGTATCCTTGAGTGAAAAACCACAATCCAAGAATCAGATTGAGGAGAAACTGTCAAAGTATCTTACACATAGTCTTACAGCAGGCTTTATGAATGAAAACGTATATGAGGTAGACGGGGGGTACATCACATTCGGCTCTGATTTCGCCTCTCACTATGTACCATATTTTCATTATGATGATTCCACGAGGGTACGATACATAGATGGAAAATGGTATGTCTGGGAAGAAAGGACAGAAGATGAGGAGGGGCCGGTTTCCAGCACGAACGGCATCGAAGCCGTGGTGTTGAGTGAAGAAGAAGGAACATGGAAGGTTTCCTCGATCACGTATGAATTACCGGAATCCGTTCAACCATCACACTAATAGGCTAAGGTGGCCCGGAGATGCTTAGAGGATGAGAGCATCTCCGGGCCACCTTTTTAGTATAGGGGTTATTTGTTTAAGGCAGCAGACAGGGCTTCCAGGTTGAAGCCTGAAATGACTTCCGAATCAATGGTGACGGTGGGAGTGGAGTAACACTGCAATTGATTGATAAGATAGTTTCTTGCTTGCGCGTCTTTTTTTATGTTGATTTCTTTATAATTCACATGATGTTCTTTCAAGAACATTTTGACCACTTCGCAGGGTGGACATTCTGGTTGTGAATATAGTGTGACTTCCTTCATGATGAACGGTCTCCTTTTTGTTTTATGAAATAATCTACGATTCCCATTGCAGAAACGTTCATATCCAACTCCAACAATGAGAAAATAGGGTTCTTTGGATCAATCCCTTTTTGGACCAATTCTCTTCCTGTCAGGTCAATCAGAGCTGAGGTGATGGTCCTTACATTCTCCTCTATTGTAACATGTGAAGAATACTGTTCCTCACTCTTTTTTAGAAAAAGATCCAACCACTTTTCTACTTCTGTAAGGGCAAAAGAGACTTCCTCGCTTACCCCGTAATGGCCAAAATACAACCGGTCGAGAGGAAGGCTTCTATAAAGGTGGATGGAAGTCTTCATTTTTTCAGGATCAAATTGATTGGGTGAAGTGGAAGGGAAATAAAACCGCTTCGATCCTATGGTGTATTGAATTCCACATGTGTCGCCGGTGAACATCCCTTTTGAAGCGGAATCAAAGATACTGAGGTGATGTTCTGCATGTCCAGGGGTATGATAGAACGTCAGCGTACACGTATCACTGAGACCCAGTTTTTCTCCATGATCCATCACCAGGATCCTCTCTTCAGGAATCGGTGCAATCGGGTCGAATAGTTCATCGAATTTTTCACCATAAACCGCTCTTGCTCCTGCAATCAAACGGGTGGGATCGATGAGATGACGCCTTCCTTTCGGGTGGACGATAATACTCGCGTTTGGGCACTCTTTTAGAAAAAGACCTGCTCCTCCAGCATGATCAAGATGGATATGGGTTAAAATTATGTATTGAATATCTTCAAGATTAATGTTTAACTTAGAGAGACCTTTTTTTAGATGAGGGATTGAAGGGCTGGCGGATGTTTCGATTATGGTCAGCGCCTCTTCGTTTATGATATAACTGCCTGTGCGTTCCTTTAAGGATAAATCCATTAGATCAACTAATGATATACGGGAATCTATACGGTAAATACTCATCGAAATCCATCCTTTCAGTGAGGGAAGATAATAGTCACCTTTCATTATAAAGGAATTTATGTAGAAAAAGGACAAAACATTAGATTTCACAGGATAGAATCTGGTACAATGCAAAAGCTATGACCAAGAATTAGAACAGGAAAGGAGAGAGTGATTATGTCTCAGCTTCTTGGAATTATACAAAGATTAAAATCATTACAAGAACAAGGTGAACAAGGGGAAACTCAACAACGATTTTTTGAATACAATGGTAAGAAAATCTGTGAGGTGAAGTATCTTCCCAAACAGGATACATTCGAAATTGAAGTCATGAATGAAAAAGGAAACAGCTTTCCTTTTGATAACATAGACATTACAGCCATTGAAATCTTCGAACTTCTTCAGGAAGCCCAACAAGATTAAACAATCAAAAGGTAACCATACGGTTATCTTTTTTAGTCTTTAAACCGATTGTTTTAACATACATTTTTCTTCCAGTATGTTAAAATGGGAAGTAAGCGTCACGCAAATTCTTATTGATTAAATGAGGGGTTATACATGATTTCATTGAGTAGCAAGGAGTTATTAGAAACGAATATTAAGGATTTCATTATTCCTTCTGAGAAGGTGGCTCACGTTCAAGTGGGAAATTCCCTGGAACATGCGTTACTATTACTCACAAAGAGCGGTTACTCAGCCATCCCTGTCCTTGATCCAACATTCCGTTTTCAGGGGTTGATCAGTTCAAGTTTAATTACCGATTCGATTCTCGGTCTCGAACGTTTTGAGTTTGAAAAACTTGAAGAGAAAAAGGTAGAGGAAGTCATGACAA
Organism: Rossellomorea vietnamensis; assembly: GCF_025398035.1. NCBI lineage: Bacteria > Bacillati > Bacillota > Bacilli > Caryophanales > Bacillaceae > Rossellomorea > Rossellomorea vietnamensis. The sequence goes on along the minus strand of NZ_CP104558.1, from coordinate 1,147,739 downwards.
CAGATTTTCCAATCATCTCTTTACAAGCAGATTTCAAGAAGGCTTTAGAATTATTAGTCGACCACCCATTCTTATGCGTTGTGTCCGACGATGGCTATTTTGAAGGAATCATGACAAGAAGAGTTGTATTAAAGCAACTTCAACGACAGCTGTTTAAAAGGGATTAAACCCTCAAGGGCAGTTACATACAGGGAAAATGGTAGAGGATGGCACACTTGTCATCCTCTTTGTTCTTTCATTAGGTAAGATAAAAGAGTTACGGATTGCTTCACTATTTTTAGTTCCATGGATCTTCTTAAAAGAAAAGATTCTTGCCGAGCTGCAGGATTAGAATGAATGTCAAAATGTTTAATAGTATCTTGAGATATTTCATAGAAAGCCTTGATGCCAGTCTTACTGCCAACTGAGCTCCTAAGAGGGCCCCAAGTGCAAACGGGACGGCTGCACCCCATTCGACGTGACCATTTTGAAAATAGACCGTGAATGCCCCTAAACAACTGACAAAGGTTTGAAAACGGGTAAGGGCCATTGATTTTATATAAGACAGTCCATGAAATAAATGTGTGTACATGAGCATCGTAGCCTGCCCTGGTCCGAACAATCCGTCGTACGTACTGATGAAATACAGAAGCCCGTACACCCTGTAATGTGTCTTTTTCCTTTCCTTTGGCTGGAATCCCTTCAGTAGGCTTAATGCCAGAGCAAGGAGAAGGAAGAAAAAAGCCATCCATTCAAGGAGGGACGGGGATATTTTATCCGATAGAAAGGCCCCAGACAGCCCCCCGGCCAGCGCTATGGGAAGGATGGGCAAAGATTCCTTCCATGTGATTTTCCGATCCCGCACCAGGTAAATGAAACTCGAAAAAGAACTGATGATATTCGAAAATTTAGCCGTTGCAATCGCGGTATGAATCGGTAACCCCAAAAGGAGCATGACTGGCATACCGATCAGGCCGCCGCTTCCGGCAAGCGTTCCGATAAGAGCTACAATCAAACCAGTGAAAAACAATATCACTTCCATTCGTACCACACCTCTTTTCTATCTACTCTCAGTGTATTCGACTTCAGCTAATAATGAAATTTTATAAAAGTTAAGATATAATATAAGAAAAACTTATGTAGGTGAACACAATGGCATTTTCGGAATATCAGCTGCTCCATGTACTTGCCCAGGAAATGAATATGAGGAAAGCTGCTGAACGGTTATTTGTATCTCAGCCTGCATTGTCCCAGAGACTGCAGACGATTGAGAAGGAATGGGGGACGAAATTATTTATCCGATCCCAAAAAGGCCTTTCACTGACACCGGCCGGAGAACTTGTCGTGAATCTTGCAGATGAGATGCTGCAGAAGGAAGAGAGTGTGAGGGAACGTATTCAGGCCCTTGAGTCTGAAGTGCACGGAACGTTGAAGATCGCCTGTGCCTCGATTGTAGGGCAAAATTGGCTTCCGAAGGTTCTTAAGCGTTTTGTGGAGACCTATCCACATGCCAAGATTTCTTTGATGACAGGATGGAGCAGTGAAATTCTTAAAGCCATTTATGAAGACGAAGTGCATATAGGGATCATCAGGGGGACTCCGGACTGGAAAGGGCCGAAACACCATTTATTTCAGGATACCCTGTACTTGGTCGATAGAGAGATCCAGTCCATCGATGAAGTCATGAAAACGGATCGTCCCTTTATCCAGTTTAAAAGTGATTCGAATTATTATCAGGAAATTCAAGATTGGTGGCATCGTCAATTCCAGACCACCCCAAAGCGGACGATCGTGGTAGACCAAATTGAAACATGTAAGCAGATGACTCTAAACGGGATCGGCTACGCCATACTGCCAGCCATCACGTTGGACGGCATGGAAGAAAATATTTATAAAATCCCCCTCATCGATGAGCACGATTCACTCATTCACCGTGATACATGGTTACTTGGTTACGAGTCTGCCTTTCAATTACGACAGGTGGAAGCATTTCTAGAAGTTGTAAACGAATTCATCCATGAAAACTCATAGGATTCAACAATATGGGTTGTCTTCCACCCTTTAATCTGATAAAGTAATTCAAGAAACGAATTCTGAATTTATACATAATTACGGAGGGAATTTTCATGAACATGATGGATGCAAACGAAATTATTTCTTTTATTCAAAATAGTACTAAATCGACTCCAGTAAAGGTTTATGTGAAAGGTGATCTGGATGGGATCAACTTCGGTTCTGCCCAAACGTTCCTTCAAGGGACATCAGGGGTTGTTTTCGGAGAGTGGAGTGAGCTTTCTACTATTCTTGAAGAGAATAAAGATAAAATTGAAGACTATGTAGTGGAAAATGACCGCCGAAATTCTGCGATTCCTCTTCTGGACCTTAAAGGCGTAAAAGCCCGTATCGAACCGGGTGCCGTTATTCGCGACCAGGTCGAAATCGGTGACAATGCTGTCATCATGATGGGGGCCATGATCAATATTGGTTCTGTAGTAGGAGCAGGAACCATGATTGATATGAATGTTGTACTCGGTGGACGTGCAACGGTAGGTAAGAATTGTCATATCGGAGCAGGTGCTGTGCTTGCAGGAGTCATTGAACCGCCATCTGCTAAGCCCGTGGTTATTGAAGACGATGTCGTCATTGGTGCCAATGCCGTGGTCCTCGAAGGTGTAACGGTCGGTAAAGGGGCTGTTGTGGCAGCCGGAGCGATTGTCGTGGACGATGTTGCCCCATACACGGTTGTTGCCGGTACCCCTGCGAAGAAGTTGAAAGATATCGATGACAAAACAAAATCAAAGACAGAAATCAAACAAGAATTACGTCAACTGTAATCCATTCGATCATAGAAGATAGAAGAAAGAACGGACGGTCATCGTCTGTTCTTTTCTTGTAGATTCCAGTTTTCCCGATCCATCATTCTAGTTTTCCCTTAAAGGAGGATACCCATGTCAACAGTAGACTTTAAGGCGATCAGGAGAGATCTTCATCAAATTCCTGAACTTGGGTTTCAAGAGTTTAAAACGCAAGCATACTTACTGAATTATATTAGCACTCTCCCTGCTGAACGATTAGAGATCAAGACTTGGAAAACGGGCCTTTTTGTTAAGGTTCACGGAACAAGGCCAACGAGGGTGATCGGGTACCGTGGGGACATCGACGGCCTGCCGATCCAGGAGGAAACGGAGCTTGAATTCCCTTCTTCACATGAAGGGAAGATGCATGCCTGTGGACATGATTTTCACATGACGATCGAGTTGGGGGTCCTCACCTATTTTGTTCACCACCCAATCGAAGATGACCTTCTCTTCATTTTCCAACCGGCAGAGGAAGGGCCGGGCGGGGCGGAGCCGATGCTCCAAAGTGAAATCATGAAGGAGTGGATGCCGGATTGTATATTTGCCCTGCACATTGCCCCGGAATACGAAGTGGGGACGGTTGCCGTTAAAGAGGGACTGCTGTTTGCCAATACGTCTGAACTATTCATAGACTTTAAAGGGAAGGGTGGACATGCCGCCTACCCCCATCATACAAAGGATATGATTGTCACGGCTTCCTCCTTTGTCACCCAAATGCAGTCAATAGTCTCAAGGAACGTTGACCCTTTAGACAGTGCGGTCATCACAGTCGGAAAAATGGAAAGTGGTACGGTCCAGAATATCATTGCAGAAACGGCACGATTGGAAGGGACCATCCGTACCCTCTCACCACAGTCGATGCAGAGTGTGAAAGAGCGCTTGGAAGCCTTGATCGAAGGAATGAGAATCAGTTATGACTGTGAAATCGAAGTGAGTTATGGCAGCATGTACCGGCAGGTTTTTAATGATCCCAAGTGGACAAATCACTTTATGTCTTTCCTGCGGGAAACCAATAGGGACCTTGTCATCTGCAAAGAAGCGATGACTGGGGAAGACTTCGGTTATATGCTTGAGGAAATACCCGGCTTTATGTTCTGGCTTGGTGTCGACTCCCCATACGGCCTCCATCATTCTAAATTAAACCCGAACGAAGATGCCATTGACTTTGCCATCACTCTTCTAACGGATTATATCGGTTCATTAAAATAACCTCTCTTAATCACGGGACGTATCCAGGATACGTTCCGTGATTTTTTTTGATTTTGACCGGAATAAACGAAAATACTCTTCATTCATTTCAAAAACAGTCTTGCGAATATGTAAAAATAGTGTAAAATTACACTTGTGGAAGTTGGGTAATTAAGGAAAAAATAAAAAAAGAAACTTTTTCCTGTTACATTTCGTCTATGTTTTAGAGAGAAAGAGAAAGAGAAAGGGGAATGCATGTGAAAAGGTGGGGAAAAGTATTATTCGTTGTGTGTTTAGGCATACTGATGTTCCTGTTCATAGAGGACACAACACTGGCAAAAGGACAAATAAAAATTTCAGTGGAAGAAGGAATCGACGGAAAAGTAAAGGAAGGCCGGGGGTTTCCTCTTAAAGTCACCGTAGAAAATACAGGTTCCGATTTTAAAGGAGACCTTTTGTTTGATTATGCGCCATCCTATCAAACAGGGGGAGCGAGGGCATTATCCATTGATGTTCCTGCCAACTCCGAACGTACATACACATTTTCCATTCCAGGTTTCAATGATGAAATCAGACATAATTCAAATCTTCAAACCATCCATTTGTTCGAGGGGTCATGGGAAAATGGGAAAGAAGTGACATTCAAAGGGGATAAACGCTTAACACCTAATTTCATTTATACCAATAATACGACCATTGGATTATTAAGTGAGAATCCTGATCGATTGAAAGGGATCAAGGGCTCGACCATGGGAGGGAACAGGGTAGAGGCGTTGACACTCTCAAAGGATACATTTCCTGAGGAACAGGGCGGTCTTCAGATGTTTGATTATATCGTCTTAGATCAATTCAACGTAACGGGACTCAGTCAGGAACAACAGGGGGTTCTGAAGAGCTGGGTTCAAAATGGAGGGGTCCTATTTATCGGGGCTGTCCCTCATCTAAGAGATACACTTGGGTCAGTAGCTGATATGGCTCCTCTATCACAGCAGGAAGAAGCGACCCTTTCCGATACGTCATCCTTTAATGTTAAGAAAAACATCAAGGCTTCATTCAGCTCCTTAACCGTCTTTGAAGGGGAAGTGAAGCAAGAAGGGGAAGTAGTGGCCGAACAAGGGGATATCCCAATAGTTGCAAAGAGCGCAAGAGGTCTTGGGGAAGTGTGGCAAACGTCTTTTTCATTGGGTGATCCTGCTTTGAACGAATGGGAAGACTATGATGAGTGGTTTGCATACATGCTTTCTAAAACAGAACCCTATTTTTTATTGGGCCAGAACAATGGTGACCAAAGTTTTCTTGAGAGAATTTATTATGAAGTGGCAGATAGTAACGAACTCTTCCCATCGACAAATTTTAAAGTAAGCACATTAGTCATCATCCTGATCGTATACTTGGTCATCATCGTGCCGCTTCTTTATTTCCTATTAAGGAAAATGGATAAACGTGAACAGGCATGGTGGATCATCCCTGCCATATCGATCCTTGTCTCATCGGGTATATTTATAACAGGTGCCAAAGACAGAATCTCAAAGCCTCATTTGAATCAAATGAACATCTTGAAGGTGGAGGATGATGGGAGTGCCCATGGGATTGCAGCATTCACAGCTCTTTCCAACACAGGGGGGGACTACGACTTTGTTTCTGACAGAAATCAATTGGAGCTTACACCGGCAAGGATGAGAAATAATCCGGGTGGAGGCAATCAGTATAAATTCGCCGTTGAGGAACTGAACAAAGATCAAAGAACGATCACGTTCAGGGATGTCGAGTACTGGTCGACGAGAACCGTTTTGGGCACCGGCGAAAAAGAGGATCTGGGGAAATTCATCCCGGAATTAAATATGAAGGATAAGACGATTTCAGGTACGATTCAAAATGATTTCCCTTACGATTTCACCGATGTATATATTTGGTCGGGATCCCGGATTTACCGGGTGGGTGAAGTAAAGGCAGGGGAAACACTTAGTGTCGATAAGAAGCTTTCGACTGACTATCTATCATCGCCGATCGGTAATCCCAATATGTCGGCACCGTTCCCGAATCAACAAAGCATGAAACAGCAGAAGAAGGAACGCTTGGAAAACTTCGCCTCACAAATGATTTCTTCCGATAATGAACCGAATTCACCCGTCATTTTTGGATATACGGAAGCTGAGGTTTTCGATATGAGCATTAAGAATAAAAAATCGAAATCGGATAATTTCTCGTTGCTTTATCAGCATTTTCCTTCTCTAGGCACTTATAAGGGAGCTTTTACGCTTCGGAGTGAGCAGCTGGACCCTGATGTCAAGCCTGTTAATGGGCAAATCATCGAGCATTATTCCCATAATGGTGCAGATGAAATGGGCCTAGAAGATGGAACGTATGAAATGACCATTCAACTTCCTAAACAAATCGATTTGTCAAAGGTCGCTCTTCATTCTTTAAATATGACGCTTCATACGGGAGGGGTCCTGAAGTTCTCACTTGTAGAGCCCTATACAGGCGAAAAGATCCCTCTTGAAGAGACATCTGCAGGAGCGATAGAAGTGAATGAGAATATGAACAACTATTTGAATGGCAATGGGGAAATCGTTTTTGAGTTTGAAAAGCGCTCTCAAGGGGATCCTTTCGTTCGTCTTCCTGCCATTGTATTGAAAGGGGAGGTACAACCATGATCGAAATCCACAACTTATCCAAACGTTATGGGTCATTTCTGGCACTTGACGACCTGAACTTATCCATTGATAAAGGGACCGTATTTGGGTTTGTCGGTCAGAACGGGGCAGGCAAGTCCACGACATTTTCCATACTGGCCACCCTTTTGGCTCCTACGACCGGAACGGCCACAGTGAATGGATTCAATATTAGTAAAGAGCCTAAATTGGTCCGGAGACAAATTGGTTATATGCCCGACTTCTTCGGTGTGTATGATCAATTGAAAGCGGAAGAGTATCTTGATTACTATGGTGCAAGCTATAAAATCCCGGCTGACCAGAGAAAAAAGCTCATCCCTCAGCTGTTGGAATTGGTGAATCTTACACATAAGAAAGATTCCTATGTGGACCTGTTATCAAGGGGGATGAAGCAGCGACTGTGTTTAGCCAGGTGCCTCATCCATGATCCGGAGGTTCTCATACTGGATGAACCGGCTTCGGGATTGGATCCGAGGGCAAGAATCGAGATGAGAGAAATATTGAAGGAATTGAAGAAAATGGGTAAAACAATCTTGATCTCGTCCCATATCCTTCCTGAGCTCGCAGAAATGTGTGATGAAATCGGGGTCATCGATAATGGAAGGCTTGTGGCCCACGGTTCTGTTGCGGATATCCAATTTCAACTTCAGGCAGATAAGTTGATCGTGGTGAAGGTGAGGGGATTAGTAGAAAGTGCCGTTGCATTTTTTGAAGATGATCCGTTTGTGTCGAAGATCGAAGTGAATGAAGAGGACAGAACTCTTCAATTTCTCTATAAAGGGGATGAGACCGGACAAACGGAATTACTCAGAAAAGCCATTCTGAATGATATTCCCATCCTGAGTTTCAAAGAAACAGAGACGAACCTCGAGGATGTCTTTATGGAAATCACCAAAGGAGTGACCCTTTCATGAAACAATTACTCATCAATCCCATGTTGAATAAAGAATTCAAGCTTCGCTTCCGTTCATTTAAAGCGTTCATCGGAATGTTATGCTACCTGATTGCCGTAGGGATCGTGGTGATCGGCTTCATTTATATGCAAACCAGATTTTCCAATACGGGCTATTTTCGCCCGGAAGAGAGCAGGGTGATGTTTATGATTCTCTCATTCTTGCAGCTTGCTCTCGTATTATTCATCACCCCGGGTTTAACGGGAGGCGTCATCAGCGGTGAAAGAGAGAAACAGACGTTAAGCATGCTGCTGACGACAGAACAAAGCTCCATGAGCATCATTTTGAGCAAGCTTGTTTCATCCGTTTCGTATTTGTTATTACTTGTGATATCAAGCTTGCCTTTATACAGCTTTGTTTTCTTATTCGGAGGCGTATCTCCTTCTGATTTACTCACTGTGTTTGGATATAGTTTATTTCTCGTCTTTACATTTGGTTCGATCGGCGTGTTTTATTCAACGGTCATAAGGAAAACGATTGTGTCCATGGTAACGACCTATGCGACGGTTCTATTTCTGGTAGGGGGGACGTTGTTTCTCTTTATGCTTTCCATGGCAATCGGTAACGGCCCATATCAGAATCAGACCACTCCTGTTCCTTATCTCATCGCCATGTTCAATCCTGCCATTGTCATCATGGGGCATTTTGAACCGATGGCGATTGATGAAATTTATTCACGCAGCGGGATCACGTTTCCGTTGTGGATCTCATTCCTGATGATCTATTCAATAGTTGCAGTGATTTCCCTGTCTTTAAGCATTATGAAGCTGAGACCGAGCATGAAGGTGAAGAGCACAAATAAAGGGTGAGAACATGGAAGCGAAATTTCTTCAATTACTGAAACAATTAAGAAAAAAGCTCTTGATCAGGCAAATTTGGTATGTCTTCCAGCTCCTGCTTGCTTTCGCAGGGGCATTTGCCCTGTGCTTGATCACTTTGGCATCAGTCATCATCATCCCCAATTGGGATAGAATGCTTTGGATCGGGATCCTTTTCATTGTCGTTTCCGGAGTGATGATATCTTTTCCCAGAAGGGTAAGCTTGAAGGAAAGTGCCCTGTTTTATGATCGATTCGTTGAGGATGATCGGGTCACAGCCGCTTATAGCAGTCTTCACAATGGTCATGTATTATCCCCGCTGATCATCCGGGACGCACTGGTCAAGATGAGAGAAACCCCTCCAGATATGAACATGTACCGAAGAAGAATCATCCAGCCAAGGTTGATGATTTCCACCACGCTCCTTGTTTCCTTATCCCTGCTGATTTTCACTCAACGGGATGCCACTTTTCATGAAGCGAAACGAATGGAAAAGGAAAAGGAGATCATTGCCCAATCAAACAGCAGAATAACCAAACAGGCAAATAAGAAAGAGAATGCCTCTATTAAAAAAAGGCTGTTAAAAGAAAACGAACAGCTTAAAAGACAGAAGAGCGCGGCAGAACGTTATGAAGAAATAAACAAAAAAGTGAAAGAACTGTCCCTTCAGAAGAAAACGATGGAAAAACAGAAGACTAAGCTGCAGGAAGTGAAGAAAGAGTTGAATGGATTGGATTTTCCCTATATAAAAGCAGCCATTCAAGAGACTGACAGTGATAAACTTCAGCAAAAGGTTAATCAACTATCAGAGGAACAGAAAAATCAGTTGCTTGACGCGATGGAAAAGCAGGGGATTGCCTCCGTTGAAGAATTAGCGAATGTATGGAAGGAATCGAAGGGGTCCAACCAACTAAATGAAATAGCCAACCTTCAGGAAGAGCTGCAGCAGGAAGCCGATCTCTTGGGCAAAGCAATCGGGAAAAGCAGGACAACTGATCAAGGGCAGACAGCTCAAAACACGCCCTCTAAACAGAAAGGAGAGGCGGCTTCATCCAAACAATCCAACAGCCGATCTGAAACAAATAAACAAAATGCTTCTTCTACTAAAGGGAGCGGGGCGACCAGCTCTTCCGGACAAAGTGGCCAAGGAGCAGGAACGGGTTCAGGCAAAGGGAAAGGCAGCAGTGGCAAAGGAAACGGAACCGGGGCAGGCTTTGGACAAGGGGACAGGGAATGGCTCTCGGTTCCTGAAAAAACAGGCGGGGAAAGTCGTATAGAACTTGATTCGGGAAAACTGGGTGATGGGAAGAAGGGAGATCAGTTCCAGGCCAATGGGCCGGTTCAAAAAGGGTCTCTGAGGCCATATGAAGAAGTGTATCAACAGTACTATTCCTCGTATCGGAGCGGAAAGGATCGAACCACCATCCCTAAAGATCTAGAGCATATCATCGAATCGTATTTTAGTGAGATTGATCCAGGAGAGTGAAAAGGATGAACATAGAAGAAAAGGAGCAACAGTTCAAGGAAGCATCAAAGAAGATAGAGGAAGTAAAAGCAGAGGTTCAGAGATTCATTGTCGGACAAGGGGATATTGTAGAAGCGGTGCTTTGGACCATCCTGGCGGGAGGACATACTCTCCTTGAAGGACTGCCGGGGGTAGGGAAAACCATGCTCGTAAGGTCTCTTTCCGATGTGATGGATCTCAGTTTCTCCCGCATACAATTCACCCCCGACCTGATGCCTACGGATATAACAGGCACAATGGTCATGAAACAAGCCCGTGATGATGACCATCCTTTTACCTTTCATGAAGGTCCATTGTTCCATCACCTGGTATTGGCCGATGAAATTAATCGTTCAACGCCCAAAACCCAAAGTGCCTTACTCGAGGCCATGGCCGAGCATACGGTGACCGTGGTCGGGGACACGATGACGTTAGAGAAGCCCTTTTTTGTCCTGGCAACTCAGAATCCCATCGACCTTGAAGGGACGTACCCTCTTCCCGAAGCACAGGTCGACCGTTTTATGAGTAAAGTACTCGTTTCCTATCCTTCTAAGCAAGAATTGAAACAAATCATCAAGAGAACAACGGGAACCGAGGAAGTCTTCCTTGAGAAAAAGCTAAGTCAACGGGAGCTCCTGACGATTCAGGCCCTTGTGAAAGAAATTGTCGTAACAGATGAAATGATTGACTTCGCCATCGACCTCATTGATGCCACGCACCCGGCCAGTGAAAAAACAACCGGAGCAATCAAACAATATGTCGAGTATGGGAGTGGACCCAGAGGGCTGCAGAACGTCATATTAATGGCAAAGGCCCGAGCGTTGACACAAGGCAGATACCATGTGTCAACAGGAGACATCAAAAGGGTGGCCCCTCTCGTTCTGAGACACCGGATCATCCTCAATTTCGAAGGGGAAGCCACGAATGTGCATACCGATGACCTTATACGTGAATTAATCGATTTTGTTCAAAAGGGTGATCATCTATGAACTTTCACAGCCAGTTTTTAGCTCAGCTCAAAAGGCACAGGATCAACGGTGCCAGCTTGAAAATGGGTCACCATAAAGGCTCCCGCCTGGCAACCTACCAGGGCAGCTCCCTTGAGTTTTCCGATTATCAACTCTATGAACTTGGTGATGATGTCAGGCAAATCGATTGGAATGTGTATGCCAGGACCGAAAAAGTCTATATCAAAAGGTATTTGGATGAGAGGGAATGTAAGATTCATATTTTTCTTGATTGCACCAACTCCATGGTAACAGAAGAGAGAAAATGGAAGAGAGCAAAAGAGTTGGCAGGAGCACTTTCCTTCCTCGCCCTGTCAAATGACGACCGACTCACCCTGCATTGTGTCGGGGCCCGAAAGACTTTCATGAAGAAAGGGCCCCGGGACGCAAAAAGCATTCTCTTTGATATTGGCCAGCTTTCACCTGAAAGTCCCGGAGTCAGCTCGTTTTATGGGGAAATGATAAAACGCGTCAGGAACACTCGCTCGATTTCCTTTATCATCTCTGACGGTATGGAACCTATTTCGCGGATTGAGGATGCTCTTAAAAGGCTGTCTATTAAAAGGGAAATGACCTATTTCATTCAACTGTTACACGAGGACGAGCTTTCACCGTCTTATGAGGGTGATGTGAAATTGATTGATAGTGAAAAGCATCAGGAAGTGAATGTAACATTGAACCGGACTGTAGTGGATCAATATCAGAAGCGTTTAGTGGAACACAATACAATGATTGAGTCATTGTGCAAGAAGTGGGGATTCGGCTATATCCGGACAACCTGTCTGACCCCATTGAACACAGTATTCTTTAAGGATTTCAAAGAAAATGGATGGATTCGCTGAGGTGATGGTATGGGAATAGGAAATCCGGTCTTTTTTTTCTTTTCAATTTTCATAGCAGCCGTCATATTAATGTACTTTTTCCGGAAGCAGTACCGGGCTCTTACTGTGCCTTCCAATCTATTATGGGAGGAGGTCATGAAAGAATGGCAGGCATCACCATGGTTTCATCGATTACAGAGAAATCTCCTTTTACTCCTGCAGGTGCTCATACTGTCCTTGTTGATGTTCGCCCTGGTCAAACCATATACTACAGAGGATTTGAAGAAAAAAGATCATGTCATCATTTTATTGGATACCTCTGCCACCATGAATGCCTCACAGGGCGGGGTATCCCACTTTGAACTGGCTAAAAGGGACATTCACTCACTGATAAAAAAAAGTGAGGGTGACATCACTCTCTTGGCAGTGGGGAATTCCATTACCACCGTTGTTTCAGAAGAATCAAACGATCAAGTGGTGTTCAACCGACTGAAAAATATTTCGGTAACAAATGATCATGAAGATATGGAGAAAGCTCTTCGGTTGGGTGAAGCACTTGGGAAGGGATCGTCATCGGTCGTTCATGTCTATTCTGACTCGTTATTTAAAGCCGATTATAAAGATGAAACAATACATACACCGATCAGGGTTCATAACTCCATACCCCATCCGAAGAATGTTTCTCTTACAAGCTTCGGAGTGGAAAAATCGGGGACGGCCTATAAGGGAGTCGCCGTCGTTGAAAATCAAAGTGACGAGTTACAATCAGGGACGATCGTCATATATGATGATAAAAAAGAAGTTATATCTAATCGACTCAAGATCGGTGCAGGGAAGGAAGCCGTCATTCCCCTGGATGAATTACCTTCAAGCCCGGTATTAAAGGCCAAAATCGACTTTCAGGATGATTACAGGGGAGACGACATCATTACCAGTGTTCAGGCAACGTCAAAACCTGCCGTCCTTGTGCTTGGGGAGATCAATCCTTTCCTGCTAAAGGGGTTTCAATCACTTGGCGTAAATGTGAAGACAATTGAAGAAAACCAGTTGAAAACAGGTGATGACATCATTGTGACAACGAAAGAGAAATGGAAAGAGCTATCCATCGCCAACCCCGTCCTGATCATCCCTGGACCATCGGACAAGTCCACTGTTCTTACAACTGATATGGAAGTGAAAGGCGATGACCCACTTCTAAAGCATGTTGACTTTGAAAAAGTATTTGTTGAAAAAGCAGGTTCCATCGGGATAAAAGAATTGGATACCGCCGCTCAGAGTGGTTCCGTACCGCTTATTCAGAATGGTGAAAGGAATGGGGCGAAAATGGTGGTCCTGAACCTTCATCTAACTGACACAGACTTTCCCCTGCACCCGGGATTTCCGATCTTTCTTCACAATGCCTATCAACATCTATCAGAAGATGGAGGATTCATCGGGTATTTTCAGCCGGGAGAAGGAAGGACTGTTCCACTTGCCCCAGGGGATTGGGATATCTACTCTGGCGATGGTGAATTTATTAAGAAATCGGACCAGGGGGACTGGTTTAAAGCTCCGCTTGCCCCAGGGGTTTATCAAGCCGTACAGGGAGACGTGACGAAATATTTTAGCGTCGTACTTGATGACAGAGAAAAGAAGCCGGGAGGCGAGGCATTTTCTTTGGAACCAACAGAAGAAAACGGAGAAGAAGAGAGAGAAACAATTCCCCAAACACTTTCTTCCTGGTTTCTGGTGTTGGCGATCCTGATCTTATTTATAGAGTGGGAGGTATACAGGCGTGGGAATCGAGTTTAAAGAAGTACTCTGGCTATTGCTCGTGATTCCACTTGGGTTGGTTCTCTTTCTCTTTGTGAAACAGGGGATGAATCGGAAGGAAAGAAGGCTCATCCTGGCATTAAGGGGATGCGCTATGGTCCTGTTGATCCTTGCCCTTGCCAATCCGTCCATTGTTTTACCCGAAAAGGCAAAGCCGGTCATCTTCTTGGCGGATCGGTCCGCTTCTGTATCCTTGCAAGAAGACCGTATCCTTGATGAGATCAACCGGGGCGTCCATTCCAAACATGAACGGGATCGATACGGTATTGTTTCATTTGGTGAAAATGCGGCAATCGAACAGACGATTTCAGATGAGAGGGAGAATCCTGAACAGCTGGTGGGGGAAATCAAGGAGGGAAATACAAATCTTCAGGAAGGGTTGGAGTACTCATCGAATCTCCTCCCCCGTGGCGGGAGGATCATTGCCATGACAGACGGGAAGGAAACGATGGGGGCAGGGGAAGATCTCATTCCTTTATTAAAGGGGAAGAAGATCGAGGTTGAATGGATGGCCATCGCCTCCGATACGAAGGATGATGTGGCCATAACAGATGTGTCTGCTCCATCCGTCCAATATGAAGGAGAAGAAACAACTCTCACGGTCAATACATACAGCACGACCAAAAAAGAAATTGAAATGCGCATTACTTTGAATGATCAAGTGATCATAAAGGAAAACCTTCAGGTGCAAGAAGGCAACAACGAGTTTCAGTTCAAGCATGTAGTCGATCAATCCGGATTACTCGTGTATAAGGCAGAAGTGTTCTCTAAGGGAGATGGGAGTCCTGAAAACAATGCACTCTACCACCTGGCACGTTCAGAAGGAGCCGCAAAAGTCATGCTGGTGGAAAACGCAGATGGGGAAAGTGCATTGGCGCCGTTACTAAACTCAGCCGGATTTACCGTCGATGTATATAAACCGGAACAACTGCCCGGCAAGCTGACATCCTATCTGCAATATCAAAGCATCTTGTTTGATAATGTAGCTGCCACAAGCATCCCTCAGGAAAAAATGCTTCTAATGGAAAAAAGTGTGAAAGAGTTTGGAAGAGGATTCATTATGTTCGGTGGTAGTGACAGCTTTGCCCTTGGGGGATACTTTAAGACACCGATCGAACGAATACTTCCCGTCGATATGGATGTGAAGGGGAAGAAGGAACTACCTTCCCTTGGACTGGTGATCGTTCTGGATCGCTCCGGCAGCATGGACGGGCAAAAGCTGGCCCTTGCAAAGGAAGCAGCAGCGAGAACCGTTTCCCTCCTAAGAGACAAAGATACGCTGGGAGTCATTGCCTTTGATGACCGGCCATGGGATATCGTCAAAACGAAGCCACTTACTGATCGTAAAAAAGCAGAAGAAAAGATCCGTTCCATTTCTCCAGGAGGCGGGACAGAAATCTACAGCTCCCTTCAGCAGGCTTATGCGAGTCTTGAGAATCTATCATTAAAAAGAAAGCATATCATTCTTTTGACAGACGGACAATCAGCCACCTCAGGGAGTTACCAGACACTTGTAGAAGACGGCCATGATAAACAAATCACCCTATCCACCGTTTCAATCGGAGAAGGGGCGGACAGAGGCCTGCTGAATGATCTGAGTCAGTGGGGAAAAGGAAGATTCTATGATGTCACTGATGCCAGCGTGATACCGAGCATCTTGACGAGGGAGACGGTGATCACGACAAGGACCTATATAGAAGATCAACCGTTTTATCCCAGGGTTGCATCGTCCGAGTGGGCGACCCTATTTAAAGACGGTGTTCCTCAGATGAATGCTTATATTGCGACTTCCCTTAAAGGGACTGCCCGGATGGAAATGGAGAGCGGAAAGAACGATCCGGTACTGGCTACCTGGAGATACGGTCTTGGTCGATCATTCGCCTTTACGTCGGACACGAGTGGGAAATGGACGGGTGATTTTGCACGGTGGCAGGGGTGGCCGGCATTTCTCAATGAGCTGGTCACACGCTCGTTTCCTGATCTTCGTTCGAATCCTTACTCCATCGACGTAAAGGAAGAAAACGAAAATACCCGTCTAAAGTTGTCATCGTCCGAAGGGGACATCTCACCACTTGAGGTGACGGTCCTGTCTGAAGATGGAAAAATGATTCCCGCAACAACCAGGATAAAGGCACCGGGGGATTATGAGGTCGTATTTGAAGAACATTTATCGCCCGGTCTTTACAATATGAATATTGCCAAAAGTGGGGAGGGTGGTGAAAGCACATTTCAGACAGGTTTCTCAGTCCCTTATTCGAAGGAGTACTCTTTCAAGGGAGGATCCCAGTCACTTGATACAATCGTAGAAAAGACGGGTGGAAGGAAGACTTCTTCCTTGAAAGGGGCATTCAGGGACCTGCATGAACCCTCGTTTACAGCACGGTCCATTCAAACCATTCTCATTACAGCAGGCTTCCTTTTATTCTTTTGTGAGATTTTTATAAGAAGATTCGGGGTTGGACCGATCATGATGGTGGTTGATCTGATTAAACCACGGAGGACATCGCAAGAGATGAAAGATGAAACAAGCATCGAACAGCTTGGCAGAAAAGTCAACAAGGAGCGCAGGAATGATGAGCGTAAGGGAACTGACCGTCCGCGAACCTTGGAAGCGACCAAAGAAAATAGGGAATCCGTCAAAAAAGTGAAACGGGAAAAGAAAACAGCGGAACCTGTAGTAAATGGTGATGATGCGCGATTGAAACGTCTTCTTGAGGCGAAAAAGAGAAGGGAGAAATAAAAAAAGAGAAGGCGGCGCCTTCTCTTTTTTTATTTCATCAGTCTTCTTTTTTCTCGATATAAACCTGGTGAGGATAAGGAATTTCGATCCCATTCTGATCGAGGGCTTCCTTCAATGCTTTACGAAGCTTTCGCTCCACTCCCCATTGCTCCATGTTCTTTGTTTTGCATAATACCCTGAGAACGACATCAGAAGCACCCAATGTCTGAACACCTAGCACATTCGGGCCATCGACAATGTTATCATCTTCCTGTGCAATGGTATCACATACTTGCTGAAGTACGACCATTGCCTTATCGATGTCATCATCATACGAAATACCGATATCGACAAGGGCCCTCATGTTTCCACGTGAATGATTGCTCACACTCGTGATTTCCCTGTTCGGCACATAGTGCAGGGTCCCATCAAAGCCGCGGATATGAGTCGTCCTTAAACCGACCTCTTCCACAATTCCTGAGAAGCTGCCGGTCGTCACGTAATCACCAACGTCAACCTGCTTCTCAAGAAGAATGAAAAAGCCGGTGACCACGTCACTTACCAACCCCTGGGCCCCGAACCCGACGGCAAGTCCCACAATCCCGGCTCCGGCAAGGATCGCGGTCACCTGGATACCGAAGATTTGTAAGATTGTCACAAAGAAAACGAAGATCAGGATATAGCCGACAATATTTTTTGAAAGACTTTGTAATGTCTGAGCACGACCAACTGATACATCATTTCTCTTTCGATATTTTTCAAAGATTCTTTCAATCACTTTGTTCGCTGCACCTTTTACAATGATAAAAGCGATCCAAATCGCTAAAATTTGCAGTGCCCCTATTCCGATCGTCACTAATAGACCGCCCCAATTAAAATTGGATAGTCGATCACTTAAAGCGCTTAAACCAATTATGTAACCCAAACCAAAAACATCCTTTCCTATAAATGATGACCATACTAGTATACACAATACCCCATAGGTTATGTCAAAGGAGATCCACGCTAAAAAGCATACTGGTTTATTCTCTGGTGGATAAATGATAAACGTAATCCTGGCAAGTCATTCATGCAAGTAGAGACTAAATGACATCTGTTTTGGGCAAAACAACTAAGGGATGATGGAAACAAATTATAATTATTATAATATTGAATTAATTATAATTGACTAAAAAAATCCAATCCTATATAATGATATTTGTGAGTTGAAATGGACAGGCTTATAAAGCCATCCTTTCACAGACATTATTTCATCAAACACTCATTGGAGGGATTTATTCATGGCAGAACGCATGGTTGGTAAACAGGCTCCACGTTTCGAAATGGACGCTGTAATGCCAAACAAAGAATTCGGTAAAGTTTCTTTAGAGGAAAATATGAAAAACGATAAGTGGACAGTATTGTTCTTCTATCCAATGGACTTCACATTTGTATGTCCGACGGAAATCACAGCAATGTCAGACCGTTACGATGAGTTTGAAGACTTAGATGCAGAAATCATTGGTGTCTCTACAGACACTATCCATACACATTTAGCATGGATCAACACCGATCGCAATGCAAATGGAATCGGTGAACTGAAATATCCACTTGCGGCAGATACAAACCATTTTGTATCCCGTGAATATGGTGTTCTGATTGAAGAAGAAGGTGTGGCTCTTCGCGGCCTTTACATCATCAACCCTGAGGGAGAACTTCAGTACCAGGCTGTATTCCACAACAATATTGGCCGTGACGTTGAAGAAACATTACGTGTACTTCAAGCACTTCAAACCGGCGGTCTTTGCCCGGCGAACTGGAAGCCAGGTCAAAAAACTTTATAATTTTCAAAATGAATAAAGGCCTAACCGTTTGTTAGGTCTTTTTTTTACTCATAAACAGAAATTAAAGGAGGCACTCGTAATGAAACTGCGTGAACCTATGCCTGAACTCTCCGGTGCTACTGAATGGTTGAATGGAGAAGTAACAAAGAATGATCTTGTTGGAGATAAACCGACCCTGATCCACTTCTGGTCGATTTCTTGTCACCTATGTAAAGAAGCCATGCCCCAAGTCAATGAATTCCGTGACCGATACAGTGATAAACTGAACGTAATGGCTGTTCATATGCCCCGTTCAGAGGAGGATTTAAATCTGGACGAAATCAAGAAGGTGGCTGCTGAGCACGATATCACTCAACCGATCTTTGTGGACAGTGAGCATAAGCTGACCGATGCATTTGAAAATCAATACGTTCCTGCTTATTATGTATTTGATAAAGACGGAAATCTCCGTCACTTCCAGGCAGGAGGGAGCGGTATGAAGATGCTTGAAAAGCGTGTGAACCGTGTCCTGGATGAAATGGAAAAAAGCGAATAGGGATCAACCGTAATATGGAAGAGAGATCGGTCAAAAGACCGATCTTTTTTTTTGGTTTCGTTTTTACAATAGATATGAATAGAGAGTTAAAGGACAATTCACAAAAAGGAAAAAATTCTAAAAAAAGGGTAGATAAATATTTCGAAAGCCGATATATTTAGTAGTACGTTGTTTTTTTATGGAACACGGAGGGGAGAGAAAATATGGATACATTTAAAAAATTGAAAGCCTTTTACTGGCCTTATAAAAGGCATTTTATCATTTCAATGATTTTCTTGATTTTTGTTACAGGCATTACAGTGGTATATCCCATGATCTTACAAATTACAATTGATGATGTTATTCTCCAAGGGGAATATAAGTGGATTCCGTACCTTGCATTCGGATTCATCGGCATCATGGTCGTGAAAGGGATCGCTACATTCATCCAACAGTACAACGGGGACCTATTCGGGATCACATCGGTCTATCGTTTGAGGAACGAATTGTATGAAAAGCTTCAATTCCTCCCATTCAGTTATTATGATAACGCTAAGACAGGGGACTTGATGTCACGCCTGACGGCGGATGTAGAAGCTTTTCGCTTTTTCTTATCTTTTGGTTTCTCGGAATTGCTCCGCTTCTTCCTGCTGGTGACGGTCAGTTTTGGGGTGATGTTCTACTATTCACCATCATTGACGTTTGTCACCCTGGTTTCCCTGCCTTTTCTGGCCATTGCCGTATACAAATTCGATAAGGCTGTCCATCCTGCCTTTCGCGGTATCCGCAAATCCTTTGGAAAGCTGAACACGAATGTCCAGGAAAATATCTCAGGGATCAATACGGTGAAATCACTGTCCCGTGAAGATTTTCAAATCAATAAATTTAACCGGTCTAATGGTGATTATAAAGATAAGTATCTTTTCACCTCGGACATTTGGGCAAAATACTTCCCGCTCATGGAGTTCTTAGGGAATGTGAGTGTCGTGACACTCCTTGCATACGGTGGATATCTCGTCATGAATGGAAATCTGCAACCAGGTGAGCTTGTCGCCTTTTACAGCCTGGTCTGGTATATCATCTGGCCGATCATGAACCTTGGATTCACCATCAATCTTTTTTCACAGTCCAAGGCATCGGGAGAGAGATTACTGGAGATTTTGGAAGTGGATGAGAAGATAAAGGATCATAGTGGTGTCATCCATGTTGATCGCTTGAAAGGCGAAGTGGAATTCAAAGGCGTATCATTGAATTACACGGTGCATGACGAAGCAGCCCTGGAGGATATTTCCTTTAAGGCAGAACCCGGCAAGGTCATTGGTCTGATCGGGGGCACGGGATCAGGAAAAACGAGTATCACCCAGCTGATCACACGTTTCTATGAACCGGATAATGGAGAAATCCTCATTGATGGAAGGGATGTAAAAGAGTACTCACTAAAATCACTCCGTCAAAATATCGGATTCGTACTCCAGGAGTCATTCTTATTCTCCTCTACCATCAAAGCCAATATTTCTTATGGTCGACCGGAGGCATCAATGGAAGAAATTATCGAAGCAGCAAAACGGGCCGAGGCACATGATTTCATATCCGATTTGCCTGATGGGTATGATACAAGACTGGGTGAAAGGGGATTGGGTCTTTCAGGCGGTCAGAAACAACGGATTGCCATAGCACGTGCGATCTGCACGGACCCGTCGATCCTCATTCTTGATGATGCTACAAGTGCCGTCGATATGGAGACGGAATTCAGAATCCAAAAAGCGCTGAAAGAAGTCATGTCCGATCGTACGACCTTCATCATTGCACACCGGATTTCATCGCTAAAGCATGCCGACGAAATCATCGTCCTTGAGAATGGTAAAGTCGTTGAGCGAGGGGTTCACGATTTCTTACTGAAAAATAACGGACCATATCAGCGAATTTATGATATTCAATACCAAGACCAGAAAAAAATATTACAAACTCAGGAAGGGTAGGTGATAGGGTTTGAGCAAAAATAAGAAAGTGAATAAAAACATTCTGAGCAGGTTCCATTACTCAACCGATCAAGTAATCGATAAGCCATTCAACTGGGAACAGCTCTACCGTCTACTGACTTATTTAAAACCATATTCTAAAAAATTGTTGCCTTTGTCGATCATCACCGTTCTGATCACAACGGCTGTCCGCCTGATCATCCCGATACTGATCGGGGTGTACACACTGGATAAAGCGATCAGGCAAAAAGATGAGAATCTTCTCTTTACTCTTGTGGGAGTCATAGCGGGACTGTATGTTTTGAACTATATAGCCAATGTCCTCAGGATCAAATGGATGAATCAATTGGGGCAGGGAGTCATCTATGACCTGAGAAAACATTTATTCAGTCATGTACAGTGGCTTTCCCATCGTTTCTTTGATCAGCGTTCAGCAGGATCCATCCTTGTCCGGATCATGAATGACATCAACTCCCTTCAGGAACTTTTCACGAACGGTGTCATCAATCTGTTGATGGATATCATTCTGCTCATCGGAATCATCGTGATACTCTTTACGTTAAGTCCGGAACTCACACTTGCCGTCATGGTCATTTTGCCTATCATGTTCTTCATATCTACAAGCTTGCGCAAAAAAATACGCAAATCCTGGCAGGTGGTAAGGCTTAAGCAATCTAAACTTAATTCTCATTTAAATGAAAGCATCCAGGGAATCAGGGTGACACAATCCTTCACCCAGGAAAAAGAAAACATGGCCTTCTTTGATGGAGTCAACACAGAGACCTTCGATAGCTGGAGAACGGCAACAAAGAAAAATGCCATGTTCCGTCCACTGGTGGAATTAACCAATGCCATCGGAACCGCCGTCCTGATTTGGTTTGGGGCCCACCTCATTCAAAATGGATCCCTGGAGCTTGGTGAATTCGTCTCCTTCGCATTCTATCTGGGTATGTTCTGGGAGCCGATCTCAAGACTAGGGCAGGTGTATAATCAGCTGTTGATCGGGATGGCTTCATCCGAGCGAATCTTTGAATTCCTTGATGAACAACCGATTGTAAATGAAAAGAAAAATGCCATGAACCTGACGGATATCAAGGGAAGAATCCAATTCGAACATGTCGAATTCTCTTATGATGACAAACGTAAAGCACTCAGGGACATCAATCTGGAAATGAAAGCAGGGCAAACCGTTGCACTCGTCGGACATACAGGTTCTGGGAAGACGACGATCGCGAATCTCATCAGCCGATTTTACGACCCGACAAATGGGGTAGTGAAAATTGATGGAGTGGATTTACGGGATGCATCTGTTTCCAGCTTACGCAGTCAAATCAGCATCGTCCTGCAGGATACATTCATTTTCTCTGGAACGATCATGGATAATATCCGATTCGGACGCCCGGGTGCATCCGATGAAGAGGTCCTGAAGGCAGCCGAAGCCATCGGGGCAAATGAATTCATCGAAAAGTTATCCAACGGTTATGAAACGGAAGTCGAGGAACGGGGGAATGTGTTATCTGTTGGTGAAAGACAACTATTGTCCTTCGCACGTGCCCTTTTGGCCAACCCTCGCATCATCATCCTGGATGAAGCGACAGCATCCATCGATACAGAAACAGAAGTCAAGATCCAAAATGCATTGAAGAAATTACTGAACGGCCGTACCGCGATCATCATCGCCCACCGCCTATCCACAATCCGTGAGTCCGACAATATTTTTGTCCTTGAAAATGGAAAAATCAAAGAGTCTGGAAATCACGACGAATTGATGGAACAGGAAGGAGACTATTTTGAACTGGTAAAGTCACAGTTCAGGATGTTGGATGCGATGTAATGTGAAGTATTGAGGACCCCGCACTGGTGTGTGGGGTTTTTTTGTGGAGTGGTGGCGGTGAAACGGTTTCGTTCCCAGTTGGAGAAACTAAACAACAGAAAACTTTGTGAAAAACGTCACAAAATAGTCATTGTTCAATACTTCACAAACTCACCCTCAGGTTTTATAATGAACAATAAGTGATAAACAGTAGGAAAGAGCTGTTTACGATAAAAAGTAATTCGGTAGGGGGAGTAAAGAATGGTTTTGGATAGTGTGATTTTAAGCAGGATGCTCACGTCGACAACCCTTGCATTCCATATTATTTTTGCAACGATTGGGGTAGGGGTTCCGGTTATGATATCCATAGCGGAGTTCATGGGGATCAAACGAAATGATCCTCATTACCTTTTGCTGGCACGAAGATGGGCGAGGGGATTTACGATTACGGTGGCTGTCGGGGTGGTGACCGGGACTGCGATTGGCCTCCAGCTGTCCTTGTTATGGCCTTCGTTTATGCAGGTCGCCGGACAGGTGATTGCCCTGCCATTATTCATGGAGACTTTTGCGTTTTTCTTTGAGGCCATCTTTTTGGGGATTTATCTTTATACATGGGATCGATTCAAGAATAAATGGATTCACTGGCTTCTGACGATACCGGTGATGATCGGTTCTTCAGCTTCGGCACTATTCATTACGACTGTGAACGCGTTTATGAACACGCCACAGGGATTTGAATTGGAAAATGGAAAAGCAATCAATATCGACCCGATTGCAGCCATGCTGAATCCCGCGACACCAACCAAAGTGTTTCATGTGCTGACGACGGCATACTTAACATCTGCCCTCATACTGGCAGCCATCACAGCATTTGCGATCCTCCGTAAAAAGGGAGGGGACTATCATAAGAAAGCCCTGCGTTTAACGATGGTATCTGCGTTGATTTTCGCTTTTGGCTCTGCTCTTGCTGGGGATTTGTCGGCCAAGTTCCTGGCTGAATATCAGCCTGAGAAACTTGCGGCGGCAGAGTGGCACTTTGAGTCGGAAGAGAATGCCGATTTAATCGTTTTCGGGACGCTTGATGAAAACAATGAAGTCCATAATGAAATACGATTACCAGGTTTCCTGAGCTTCCTGGCGGGAAGTTCGTTTGATACGGAGGTCATCGGGTTGAATGAATTCCCGGAAGACGAACGGCCGCCTTTATGGGTACATTATTTGTTTGATTTGATGGTGTCCATCGGGTTTTACAGTATCTTCATTGCAGGGGCATTTATCTTATTCTGGAAATGGAAAAAAAGAAATGAATGGAATAAAGGATTGCTATGGGGGATTGTTGCCAGTGGACCGCTTGCGATGCTTGCCATCGAATTTGGCTGGATTTACGCCGAGGTCGGACGGCAGCCATGGATACTGCGAGGATATATGAAGGTCGCGGAAGCTGCAACAAAGGCAGACGGGGTCGGCTTGACGTTCGCGTTATTTGTTGGTCTCTATATACTCCTCGGCATCCTGTGTGTCGTTGTATTGATTAAAATGTTTAAAAATAAGCCGGCAGAGGCTGAATTGGAACAACGCTTTCCTAAAAAAGCGAGTTAGCGTGTAAGGCTCCTTATAAAGAAGGGGCCGACTGATTTTGTTAAGGGGGAGGAATGAATATGAGTTTGGAAATCGTGGGGATCACCGTCCTGTGGATTTTCCTATATGGTTATCTGATAGTGGCTTCGATTGATTTTGGAGCCGGCTTCTTCGCCTTTTACGGGAGGATGAAAGGGAAAGAGCATACGTTGAATGTCTTGATCAGTCGATATCTTTCTCCTGTATGGGAAGTAACGAACGTCTTCTTTGTCTTCTTTTTTGTCGGTTTGGTCGGTTTTTTTCCTGACGCAGCTTATTACTACGGGACGGCATTATTGCTTCCGGGGAGTATCGCGATTATTTTGCTTGCCATCAGGGGGAGCTTTTATGCTTTCGGAAACTATGGTTCCAAAGACAATATCGTTTACCTGTTTTTATACGGGGCAACAGGGTTACTGATTCCGGCTTCCCTGTCTACGGCATTGACCATTTCAGAAGGAGGCTTTTTGGAAGAGCAGGGGGATAAGGTCGTATTCCTGGCCCGTGAATTATTTACGAGTCCTTATTCATGGAGCGTGGTCGTCCTGTCCATCGTATCGGTCTTATTCATCAGTGCCACATTCCTGACCTATTATGCCAATCGTGCCGGGGATATGGATTCAAGAGAAGAATTGAGAAGGTTTTCCCTATTCTGGAGCCCGCCGACGATTTTAGCGAGTTTACTGGTTTTCGTATCTTTAAGAGAACATAATCCCGGGCATTTCAATAGCGCCATCGAGATCTGGTGGATGTTCGGATTATCCCTTGTGTGCTTTCTTGGCGCTTCATTTTTTATCTATAGGAGAAGGAATTTTGGTCTTGCATTCATCCTGGTCATGCAGCAATTCTTCTTTGCATTCTTTGGCTACGGGGCTTCACATTTACCATATATCTTAAAACCTTTTATCACGATTGAAACGAGTGTCACGAATCCAACGATGGGGATGGCACTGGTGGTGGTCTTTATCGCAGGACTGTTATTACTGATTCCCTCACTTTATCTCTTGATGAGACTTTTCTTATTTGATGCGGATTACGTTAAGGGGAACAAGTGAAGAGTTGGAACTTGAATGAAATACTAAAAAGGAAAGGGAGAAATGTCATTTTCTCCTTTTTTTTATGCTAAAATATAGATTATATAGACTGCGGGGGGATACATGGTGAAAAAAGAGTTTGTAGTTATTGGCTTGGGCCGATTTGGCGGCAGTATCGTACGATCATTAACGGATCAAGGCATGGAGGTCATGGCCATTGATCAGGATGAGGACAAAGTGAATGAATTTTCTTCCATTGCTTCACATGCGGTTGTTGCGGATTCAACTGATGAATCCGTATTGAAGAGCCTGGGGATCCGTAATTTCGATCATGTCATTGTCGCGATTGGAGATGATATCCAATCAAGTGTCCTAACGACATTGATGTTAAAGGAAATCGGCGTCAAGAAAATTACCGTGAAAGCACAAAACGATTATCATGAAAAGGTCCTCCGTAAAATTGGGGCGAACCAGGTCGTTCATCCGGAGAGGGATATGGGAAGAAGGATCGCTCATAATATCATTTCAAATAATGTATTGGATTATCTGGAGTTGTCAGATGAACACTCGATCGTGGAGATTGTAGCGAGTGAACGTCTGAGTGGAAACTCCCTTATCGATCTGGATATCCGTGCTCAATTCGGAATCAACATCGTGGCGATCAAGCGGGAAAAAGATATCATCGTTTCCCCACAAGCTGATGAACAGATCCGGGTTGGGGACATCCTTATTGTCATCGGTGCCGATACGGATATTAACCGGTTCGAAAAAAAGGTATTATAAAAGGAAATAAGAGGCTGACCCATTTGGGCCAGCCTCTTATTCGTTATTATACTTCCATGATGATCGGTAGGATCATCGGGCGACGTTTCGTTTTTTCATATAAGAATGGAGCAAGTGTATCTGTGATTTCATTCTTGATTTCTGACCATTGGGACGTTCTTCTTTCAAGCACTTTGTTCAAGTGTTTGGAAATGAGCGTTTGCGCTTCATTAATAAGGTCGCCTGATTCACGCATGTAGACGAATCCTCTTGAAATAAGGTCCGGGCCGGAAGCGATCTTGAAATCCTTCATGTCGATGCTGACAACGACGATCACTAGGCCTTCTTCTGATAGGATGCGGCGGTCACGAAGGACAATATTACCGATGTCACCGATCCCGCTTCCATCGATATAGACGTTTCCGGAAGGGATCTTCCCGGCTACCTGTGCAGAGTCATTGCTTAATGCAAGGACTTCACCGTTATCCATGATGAAGCAGTTTTCCGGTTGGACGCCACAATCGACACCGAGCTGAGCGTGCATCTTCTGCATACGGAACTCACCGTGTATCGGCATAAAGAAGGTTGGATTCATCAGGCGAAGCATCAGCTTCATCTCTTGCTGTCCACCGTGACCGGATGTATGAATATCACTCAATGGTCCGTGGATGACTTCTGCACCGGCACGATATAACAGGTTGATCGTACGGTTTACACTGATTGTGTTCCCCGGAATTGGTGAAGAAGAGAAGACAACGGTGTCACCAGGCTGAATCTGGATTTGACGGTGGGTACCGTTTGCAATCCTGGATAATGCCGCCATCGGTTCACCTTGGGAACCTGTACATAGAATGGCCACTTCATTCGCTGGAAGGCGATTGATCTGGTTATGTTCAATGAATGTATCCTTAGGAGCGTTGATATATCCTAATTCTTGTCCAATCGTGATGGCTGCTTCCATACTTCTTCCGAAAACAGCAACCTTTCTGTTGTGGAATACTGCTGCTTCAACCACTTGTTGAAGACGGTGAATATTCGAAGCGAAAGTAGCAAAGATGACTCTCCCGTCCACTTTACGGAAAATATCATTGATGCTTTCTCCGACTTTGCGTTCTGACATCGTGAAGTTTGGAACTTCAGCATTTGTACTGTCAGACAGTAGGCAAAGAACGCCTTCTTTTCCGATCTCAGCCATTTTGGTTAAGTTCGCGGGCTCACCAACCGGCGTGAAATCGAATTTGAAGTCACCTGTATGCACTACATTTCCAGGTGGTGTTTTGACCACGATTCCGTAAGAATCCGGGATACTGTGCGTCGTTCTGAAGAAGGTTACGGATGTTTTGCGGAATTTCACGACATCATCTTCCTGGATGACATTTAATTTCGCATTGCGTAATAACCCGTGCTCTTCAAGTTTATTCTTAATAAGACCAAGGGCAAGCTTCCCACCGTATATTGGGATGTTTAACTCTCGAAGTAAATAGGGGATTCCTCCGATATGGTCTTCGTGTCCGTGAGTGACGAAGAGTCCCTTGATTTTATCTGCATTCTTCACGAGATACGTGTAATCTGGGATTACGTAATCGATACCGAGCAGTTCGTCCTCAGGGAATTTGATTCCTGCATCGATCAGGATAATTTCGTCTTGGAATTGTACGCCGTATGTGTTTTTACCGATTTCACCTAAACCGCCAAGGGCAAATACAGCGGTTTGGTCATTCTTTACAAATTTCATTAATTATTGCTCCATCTCGAAAGAATGGTGGTTTTTTTCATACTCTAAAAAAGCGCCCTCAAGCTTTTGTACGAATTCGATGTTATACGGTTTGTCTTTTAAATTCAGGCGTACTTCACGTTCTGATTCTGCTTCCATGTAAAGAGATTGAGTGCATTCGCGAACAGGCACTTCTGCTTTACTTTCTTGATAAAATACTTTAAAAATCATTTTTCTCTCTCCTTATCCGTTTTCAAAAAATCTAACTTTCATCTATGATAAAAAAGTTATCAACTATATTTACATTAACTTATATAATAGCCTATCATTTCTATAGGAACGAATCATTCAGTTATGTATGTATTAAATTATATAGGATTCTTCCGTGTAAATAAAGCTTTTGAATAATCCTGTACTAAATCATGACAAAGATAGAAGAGGGACCAATGCCAATGGAGGAAAAGCTCACTAGTGGCGTCAGTCCCTTATTCATTGTGCAATTGTATGTCAGTATGTCCGATTGTCATGGATTCTAATAGCGTTTCCCCAAAAAATCGTTTCCCGAGAAACAGAGGGATTATGCAATTGTCTTTTTTCTAAGCAATTCTTTCCACTGTTTTAAAAGCTTTTTCCTGAGCTTCTTTAACATGGTGGATCACTCCTTATTAATAGTTTACCGAGATTTACCTTTGAAGTAAAGGAACAATAATACGGACGTCTCTGTTGTGTTAGTTATATTGTACGGAATTTATGGAATCTCTTACATGGTTAAGTTTGGTAAATGGTTCTGTCTGACTGTCTTCATTGACATTTTCCGTGTAAAGGATTACCTTATACAACGGGTAAAATAGAATCGCAACTAGAATATTTAGAAAAGGAGAACGATCATGTCTAAAATAGTTTTCTTTGATATAGACGGCACGCTGCTTGATCACGACAAAAAACTGCCACAGGCCACAAAAGAAGCCATCCGGACTCTGCAGGCAAACGGAACGTATGTTGCGATTGCGACTGGAAGGGCACCATTTATGTACGAAAGCTTAAGAGAGGAATTGGGAATCGAGTCCTTCGTCTCTTTTAATGGACAGTATGTGGTTTTTGAAAATGAAGTGATATACACGAACCCTCTGCAAGTTGAAACGTTGGAGGAATTATTAGAGGATACGTATACAAAGGAACACCCAGTCGTTCATTTGAATCATGAAACGATGAAAGCGAACCATAAACACCATGACTATATCGAGAAGAGTATGAACAGCCTGAAGTTTCCCCACCCGGGATATGCCCCGGATTTTTATAAAGGAAGGGACATCTATCAATCCCTGCTATTCTGCACAAAGGAAGAAGAGGATTTTTACCGGGAGAAATACAAGGATTTCACGTTTATCCGCTGGCACCAATTCTCCATGGACATTCTTCCGAAAGGCGGTTCAAAAGCAGAGGGAATCAAGAAGATGATCGCCAAACTTGGATTTAACATGGAAGATGTTTATGCTTTCGGGGACGGACTGAATGATATCGAGATGATCCAATCCGTCGGTACCGGTGTTGCAATGGGCAATGCCGTACAGGAAGTCCAAAAACACGCAAATTTGATTACAAAGCACGTGGATGATGATGGAATCTATCACGGATTAAAAGAACTTGAATTGATCTAGGATACGCTAAAAAAAGACTCCCCCGGATATTCTGGGGGAGTCTTTTTTGGGTTTATCGTTCAATGGCGATGGCATCAGGTATCGGTTCAAATGGATTAGAAGGATTGATATGGTCATAGAACATGATACCATTCAGGTGATCGATTTCATGCTGGAATACAATGGCCGGCAGACCTTTGAGGCGAAGTTTTACTTCATTGCCGTCCACATCCCAGCCTCTTACAGTCACTCTGGCATATCGGGGTACGAATCCCGGTACGTTCCGGTCGACGGATAAACAACCCTCCCCCGAAGTTAAATA
Source organism: Rossellomorea vietnamensis (assembly GCF_025398035.1). Classification (NCBI taxonomy): domain Bacteria; kingdom Bacillati; phylum Bacillota; class Bacilli; order Caryophanales; family Bacillaceae; genus Rossellomorea; species Rossellomorea vietnamensis. The sequence continues at coordinate 1,118,190 of NZ_CP104558.1, read as the reverse complement.
GGCTTTCTCGATGGAATGGCTGATGATTTTCGGGTTGAATAATGCGTAGCTGTATAATTTCCCCTGATTGTCTGTAACGTTGACGGCAAGCATCCGTTTTGAAACATTGATCTGGGGCGCTGCAAGGCCGATACCGGGTCTCAATCCATATTTGGCAGCCGTTTCAGGGTCTTGGCTGTTTATTACGTATTCCAATAAGCTACTCAGGACTTCCCGGTCTTCTTCGGATGGCGGGATGGGCACTTCCTTAGCTACCATGGTTAATGTGGGGTGACCCTCACGGATGATGTCATTCATCGTAATCATTGGTTTTCCTCCTAGGATACATAGAGATAGAAATAGATGAACCTGTCAGGACACAAAAAAGACAGGGCCATACAAATTGATCCCTTCTCTACTTTACGTATTAAGATAATCTATTATGTATGGTACTAGTTTATCATTTTCCTTTGAAAAAGTTAATGAATGAGATTCGATATTAACTGGAATACCCGGCGGCAAAAAGACATAATGATTTTAATAGGGAGAATAGTCCAATCGACATTTTTTTCCACAGTTGTAAATCCCTATTGTCAAAAGATGTAGACATAGATATAGTAGAAGGTGGTAAATAGTTAAGGGGGATCTAGTTGTGTCGAAATTTCGTTTTGCTTTCATTTTAGGAGCCGCTATTTTTGTATTAATGGGGTGTGTCGGTGGTTCTACACCTGAGGAAGATGTGTATAAGGTTCTTGAAGAAACCGTGGCCAAAGAAAGTCAATATGAGAAAGTTCAGAAGCCTCTTCAAGAATTGGAAGAAAAGGAACAAGAAATCTATACGAAAATCATGGATCTTGGAATGAAAGAGTTTGACCAGATTGTAAAGCTTTCCGATGAAGCTCTGGACAACATCGATAAGAGAAAAGAGAATATCGAAAAAGAACGTGAGTCCATGAGTGCAGCAAAGAAAGAGTTTGCCAAAGCAGACGAATATATTGATGAGTTAGAAAGTGATGATCTTAAAAAAGATGCGAAAAAGCTGAAAAAAACGATGGAAGAACGTTATCAGCTCCATGAAAAGCTAACAACTTCTTACTTAGAGGCCCTTTCTCTTGATAAAGAACTATATAACATGTTCAAAAAGAAAGACCTTACGATGGAAGAGCTTGAGAAGCAAATTTCCTCCATTAATGAACAATACGAAAAGATTGTGAAGTACAATGGGGACTATAATACAAAAACAGAAGAATTCAATAAGCTTAAACAAGAATTTTACTCAAAGGCAGAACTTGATGTCAAAGAGTCCGAATAAACGGGTACATATAAGATGAAGGGAGGCGTAAAGCCCTCCTTCATCTTTTTTATGTTTAAAGCTGTCCGTTGGTTTCTTACTCTATAACAGATGAGTCATAAGGATATGTTTATATATAACAGGGTGTTTCCAGGTATTAATACAGTTTTGAAAATTTATGGTAGAACGTATCAAAAAGATTTGATAGAAACAAGAATTTATAATACTTTGTCGTTGACTAACTGATTTTTAATATTGTAAACTAGGATAGGTATTCATGAATTGTATTAGTCGATAATGATTTTTCGACTGATACAGATAAACTCGAATGTAATTTCGGGTTTTCTTTCTTGGTATTTGTGGAAAACTACTTATAGTGTGTGTTTTTCCACAGGTATTGTGGTAGGTCATACTGAATTTGGGTAATCTAAACTATGTATGTAAAAAAACCAAAATAAATGTATAAAGAAAGGATAGGTGACTTCGATGGCTTCTAAATCAAAGAAGGCACAATTCGATGCAGTTAAGACGCTCGAACAAATTGAAGACAAGTTTGAAATGTTCCAAATTTTGAACGAAGAAGGCGAAGTAGTGAACGAAGATGCTATGCCGGAGATCTCTGATGAGGATCTGCAGGAATTAATGCGTCGCATGGTTTACACTCGTATTCTAGATCAAAGATCAATCTCACTGAACCGTCAGGGACGATTAGGTTTCTATGCACCAACAGCTGGACAGGAGGCATCTCAGATTGCTTCTCACTTCGCACTTGAGAAGGAAGACTGGATCCTTCCTGGATACCGTGATGTTCCACAAATCATCTGGCACGGACTTCCACTTGCGAAAGCCTTCTTGTTCTCACGCGGACATTTCCAAGGTAACCAGGCTCCAGAAGGTGTAAACGTATTATCACCACAAATCATCATCGGTGCTCAATACATTCAAACTGCCGGTGTGGCACTTGGCCTTAAAAAGCGTGGTAAGAAAGCAGTTGCCATTACGTATACAGGAGACGGTGGATCTTCACAGGGTGATTTCTATGAAGGAATCAACTTTGCAGGTTCTTATGCAGCTCCTGCGATCTTCGTCGTACAAAACAACCAATTTGCAATCTCTACTCCTCGCGACAAGCAAACAGCAGGACGAACGATTGCCCAAAAAGCGGTTGCTGCAGGTATCCCTGGTATCTTAGTCGATGGTATGGATCCGTTAGCGGTTTATTCTGCCACTTTAGAAGCGCGTAACCGTGCAGTGAACGGCGAAGGTCCTTCACTGATCGAAACACTTTGCTACCGCTATGGTCCACATACAATGGCCGGTGATGATCCAACTCGCTACCGTACATCAGAAATGGATACAGATTGGGAAAAGAAAGATCCATTGGTACGTTTCCGTAAATTCCTTGAAGGTAAAGGATTATGGAGTGAAGAGAAAGAAAACGAAGTAATCGAAGAAGCAAAAGAAGATATCAAAAAAGCGATCAAGGAAGCAGATTCAGCTCCAAAACAAAAAGTGACTGACTTCATCAACAACATGTATGAAGAACTTCCTTATAACCTTAAAGAACAATTAGAAATCTACAAAGAAAAGGAGTCGAAATAAGCCATGGCGCAAATGACAATGATTCAAGCGATCACTGATGCACTGCGCACAGAACTACGCAACAACGAAGACGTTTTAGTTTTTGGTGAAGACGTAGGTCTAAACGGTGGTGTATTCCGTGCAACGGAAGGGCTTCAGAAAGAATTCGGTGAAGACCGTGTATTCGATACTCCACTAGCAGAATCAGGAATCGGTGGTTTAGCAATCGGTTTAGCATTAGAAGGGTACCGTCCAGTACCGGAAATCCAGTTTTTCGGTTTCGTATATGAAGTAATGGATTCAGTAAGCGGACAAATGGCACGTATGCGTTACCGTTCAGGTGGTACGTATACTTCACCTATCACAATCCGTTCCCCATTTGGTGGTGGAGTACATACTCCAGAACTTCATGCGGACAGCTTAGAAGGTTTGATGGCTCAACAACCAGGTCTTAAAGTGGTTATCCCATCAACTCCATACGACGCTAAAGGACTATTGATTTCATCTATCCGTGATAATGACCCTGTCATTTTCTTAGAGCATATGAAATTATACCGTTCATTCCGTCAAGAGGTTCCTGAAGAGGAATACACAATTGAACTTGGTAAAGCAGATGTTAAACGTGAAGGTACAGACCTTACGATCATCTCTTACGGAGCTATGGTACACGAATCATTAAAAGCTGCTGATGAGCTTGAAAAAGAAGGTCACTCAGTTGAAGTAATCGATCTTCGTACTGTAAGTCCACTGGACATAGACACGATCATGGCATCTGTTGAGAAAACAAACCGTGCCATCGTTGTTCAAGAAGCTCAAAAGCAAGCGGGAATCGCAGCGAACGTTGTGGCTGAAATCAATGACCGTGCGATCCTTAGCCTGGAAGCACCAGTTCTTCGTGTAGCGGCACCGGATACAGTGTTCTCTTTCTCTCAAGCAGAGCCTATCTGGTTACCAAATCACAAAGACGTCATCGAAACGGCGAAAAAAGTACTTAATTTCTAATTGGAAGGAGCTAATAAGCTCCTCCATTGATAGATAAGTGAAAACAGAAGGGCATGCCACCCTTCTCTTTTCCAATTATAGATATAAGAAAATAGAGACAGATATAACCAAACATTCATCTATATATTCATTATTCAATACAGGAGGTCGAGTCCATGTCATTCGAATTCAAATTACCAGACATTGGTGAAGGTATTCATGAAGGTGAAATCGTCAAGTGGTTTGTAAAGCCAGGCGATAAAGTGGAAGAAGACGATGTACTATGTGAAGTGCAAAACGATAAAGCTGTTGTTGAGATTCCTTCTCCGGTAGCAGGAACGGTTGAAGAACTTCTTGTTGACGAAGGTACTGTAGCAGTTGTGGGCGATACTCTTATCAAGTTCGATGCACCTGGTTATGAGGACCTGCAATTCAAAGGTGGAGAAGAAGATAAGAAAGAAGAAAAAGCCGAAGAGAAGACGGAAGGTCAAGTTCAAGCAACTGCAGAACAAGGCCAGGACGTAAAGAAAGAAGCTTCTCCAGAAGCTGCCGAAGAGAAATCCGATGCAGAAGTCGACCCTAATAAGCGAGTGATCGCTATGCCTTCAGTACGTAAGTACGCAAGGGAAAACGGTGTTGAAATCCGTCAAGTATCAGGTTCAGGTAAAAATGGACGTGTCGTGAAGGAAGATATCGATGCATTCCTAAGTGGAGACAGCAAGCCTGCTTCTACCCAGGAAGAAGCGAAAACGGAAGAAAAAGCTCCAGCATCAGAATCTAAACCCTCTGCACCTAAAGCTCCTGAAGGTGAATACCCAGAAACTCGTGAGAAAATGAGTGGAATGCGTAAAGCGATTGCGAAAGCAATGGTGAACTCAAAACATACAGCTCCTCACGTAACGTTGATGGACGAAATCGATGTAACGAAACTTTGGGCCCACCGCAAGAAGTTCAAAGAAGTTGCAGCTGAAAAAGGTGTGAAATTGACTTTCCTACCTTACATCGTCAAAGCATTGACAAGTGCATTACGCGAGTATCCGGCTCTGAACACATCGATTGATGATGCAACAAGCGAAATCGTACAAAAACATTATTACAATATCGGTATCGCTGCTGATACGGATAAAGGTCTATTAGTACCGGTTGTGAAAAATGCAGACCGTAAGTCCATGTTCTCCATTTCAAATGAAATCAATGAACTGGCTGGAAAAGCACGTGATGGTAAACTTTCAGGCGATGAAATGAAAGGTGCATCTTGCACAATCACGAATATCGGTTCTGCCGGCGGACAATGGTTCACTCCGGTCATCAACCATCCAGAGGTTGCCATCCTTGGTGTTGGACGCATTGCAGAAAAACCTGTGGTTAAAAATGGTGAAATTGTAGCGGCACCTGTGTTAGCATTATCATTGAGCTTCGATCACCGCATGATTGACGGAGCTACTGCTCAACATGCACTTAACCATATCAAGCGTTTGTTGAACGATCCAGAATTATTATTAATGGAGGCGTAATACAATGGTAGTAGGAGATTTCCCAATTGAAACAGATACAATCGTAGTCGGTTCAGGTCCCGGAGGATATGTAGCTGCAATCCGTGCAGCTCAACTTGGACAAAAAGTGACAATCATCGAAAAAGAAAACATGGGTGGAGTATGCTTGAATGTTGGCTGTATCCCATCCAAAGCTCTTATCACAGCAGGTCACCGTTTCCATCAGGCGCAACACTCTGATGATATGGGGATCGTCGCTGAAAACGTAAAAGTAAATTTCGATAAAGTTCAAGAATGGAAAGCTGGAGTCGTTAAGAAATTAACAGGCGGTGTTGAAGGACTTCTTAAAGGGAATAAAGCTGAAATCGTTCGCGGTGAAGCTTACCTGGTAGATGCCAATACACTACGTGTCATGGACGACAACTCGGCTCAAACATACAAGTTCAATAACTTGATCCTTGCAACTGGTTCACGTCCGATTGAAATCCCAAGCTTCAAATTCTCTAAGCGCGTGCTTGATTCTACAGGCGCACTTGCATTAGAAGAAATTCCAAGCAAGCTTGTTGTCATCGGTGGAGGGTACATCGGAACCGAGCTTGGTACTGCTTATGCCAATCTTGGATCAGAAGTAACGATCTTGGAAGGTGCCGACGATATCCTTAGCGGATTCGAAAAGCAAATGACATCTGTCGTGAAAAAAGAACTTAAGAAAAAAGGCGTTGAAGTTGTAACGAAAGCTATGGCTAAAGGCGTTGAAGAAAGTGACAGCGGAGTCGTTGTGAAATATGAAGTAAAAGGCGAAGAGAAATCGGTTGAAGCTGATTACGTTCTAGTAACGGTTGGCCGTCGTCCAAACACTGATGAAATCGGTCTTGAAGAAGTTGGAATCGAGATGACAGACCGCGGAGTTATCAAAATCGATAAACAATGCCGCACAAACATCCCGAACATCTTCGCGATCGGTGATATCGTTGATGGACCACCACTTGCTCACAAAGCTTCTTATGAAGGTAAGATCGCTGCAGAGGTTATCTCAGGTGAACCGGCAGAAATCGATTACCTTGGTATCCCTGCTGTCTGCTTCACAGATCCTGAACTTGCAACAGTAGGTTATTCCGAAGCAGAAGCGAAAGAAGAAGGCATTGAAGTAACGGCTGCCAAATTCCCATTTGCAGCAAATGGACGTGCTTTAGCTCTTAATGCAAGTGATGGCTTCATGAAGCTTGTCACTCGTAAAGAAGACGGTTTAATTATCGGTGCTCAAATTGTTGGTTCTGGTGCATCTGACATGATCGCTGAATTAGGACTTGCAATTGAATCCGGAATGACAGCTGAAGATGTGGCCATGACGATTCATGCTCACCCGACTTTAGGTGAAATTTCCATGGAAGCAGCAGAAGTTGCAATGGGAAGCCCGATTCACATTATTAAATAATAGGCATGACAAAAGGATGATCCCTGTGATGGGATCATCCTTTTTATTATGGAAAAGAAAAGGATCGAAGCCTGCAGGGCTTCGACCCCTAATGATTATTTCATGCATTATTGTTCCCAGGTTTGAATGGCTCTGGAAACAGGCTTGATTATGTTTTCTTTAGATTTATGCCCTTCCACTTTACATATGATCTGATTGTCCTCTACCACAACGATGGCTGGAGAAGCGGGTGGAGTATCAGCGATATCATTTGTCGTCTTCGTGTTTAAACTGACAACCTTCAGTTGCTTAAAGTGATCCGGGTATTGTTTTTTAAGCTCAATGATGGCATCGTAGTATGGTATTTCCCTCGAAACATTTCTTTCATCCGTAAAAAAAATCACCTGTTTTTCTATGAATTGATCTTGTGCCAAAACCACTTTATTGGATGAGATGTCATCACACGAAGTCAAAATCAGCATAGTGGAAGTAAGTATCGCAAAAGCTAATATATGTTTCATACATCATCCTCTTTTCTTAAACGATGCTATGAACGTGGAGTTATGAATTTATAAATGAATTACTCTTTAACGTATCTTACGTCACATTTTATCATAGGGAAAAATGAAAAAGCGCCAAGTCATAAAAATGTTACAAAATTGAAAAGTCACACATAATGAAAGTCATCTTAAAAGAATATACTATGTTAATACCATGACTTTGATTGAAAAAGATATATAAGAGCCATCCGAGAGTTTTTATTATAGTGGGGCGGGTAAATGTAAATAAATCTATTAAAGGATGTTTTATCATGAAATCGTACATCGCTTTTTTGGTCCAAATGATTTTATGGAGCGTGTTTTCAATAGCTGAATGGGTTTCTGAAAAAGATCATATAGAATATAAATGGATTATGTTTGTCCTGTTTTTTTACCTTGCCTTTATGGCTGCAAGAAAGATTGTTCAATCAAGAAGGCTTACGCTGTTTATCACTTCATTCAGTCTGTCATGCTTTTTTGTTTTTAAAATGGCGTTTGAAAATATATTGGAAATATTTTAATTCTTTCCCAGATTCTCTTTAGAATATGTTAAAATATTCAAAGTGAATAGGGAAAGGTGAGAGACATGAAAAAGATTTTAGCATCCGGATTAACCCTCCTGCTCCTGACTGCTTGCGGAAGTGAACAAACAGGGTCCAGCCCTGAAGCGGAAAAATCCAACCAGACTGAAGTGAAAGAAGTGGATCAGAAGCAGAGTGAAGGACCAGAAACTGAAGTGTCCGAAAGTGAAACAAAAGAAAAGGAAGAACCTGCTGAAGAAGTGGTACTGACCAAGGATTATAAGATAAATGAGGCTAATTGGAGTATCGAACCAGTCGATAAAGCCAATCCTAAAGTGGTCCTACTGACGATTGACGATGCACCCGATCAACATGCACTCCAAATGGCTGAAGACCTAAAAGAGTTGAAAGCTCCAGCCATATTCTTTGTAAACGGTCATTTCCTTGATACGCCTGAGGAAAAAGAAACGTTAAAAAAGATTCATGATCTTGGATTTATGATTGGGAACCATACATATAGTCACAGTAGTTTAAAAGATCTTTCTCCGGAAGAGCAAAAAGAGGAAATCGTCTCTGTCAGTGACCTTGTGGAATCCATCACAGGGGAGAGGCCGCAATTTTTCAGGGCTCCTTTCGGGCAAAATACGGACTACAGCCGCAAGCTTGCTGCTGAAGAAAAGATGTCCTTGATGAATTGGACTTACGGATATGACTGGGAAAAGCAATATCAAACTAAAGCAGCCATTACAGATATCATGATAAACAGTCCATATTTGAATGATGGGGCGAATCTCCTCATGCATGATCGTACATGGACGAGTGAAGCGTTGAAGGACATTGTGAATGGCCTTCGTTCGAAGGGATATGAAACCCTGGATCCACACAGGATTAAAACAATAGAATAGTAATCAAAGATGCATGGATGAATCACTTCATTTATGCATCTTTTTTTATTGAATCCTACATATTCAGGAAAACCCTTACATATACTTTTATGATTAAAAGTATGATTGATTGTGAGGATAAAAACTTAAATATGTTATACAATTTAGGCTTGATATTTTAAATGTGTTATATTATTATAGAAGCAGATAAGATAAAGCGTTTACAAAACCACTTAAAGGAGAGGAAAAAAGATGGGAACAATTGTATGTCAATCATGCCTGGGTACTATTGAGCATTATGAAGATGAGAAGGTTTCTGTTTTATTCTCTAACTGCTGTGACTGCAACGACGATAAAGAATTAGATGATTAATGCCTGCTAAGGGGAGCGGGTATGAATAGCGTCTTAAAGGGGTTCTTATAAATAAAGAATAAAAAGGATGAAGAAGGGTCCCCTTCTTCATCCTTTTTTTATCGAATGGCCCGATGCTCTTTAATGACTCTTAAATGTCGTAAATCATAGTCTTCAGGCCCTTGTACCGGAAGACCTGCTTCTATATTGGTTTTGATATAATGGATGTTTTCCTGAGTGATGATCTCCCCCGGAATGAATATGGGAATTCCAGGAGGGTAGACCATGATGAACTCAGCGATGGTCCTTCCAACGGAATCATCAATCGGAATGACTTCCGTATCAGCATAAAAAGCGTCCCTTGGTGTAATGGATAGAACAGGAATATCAGGCAGCATCACTTTAACCGGGGTCATCTCGCCTTGTTTCTTAAGGCTCGTAACCAGTTCTTTTAAAGCAGTGACCAATTGGTTTCCTTCATATTCAGTATCACCAGGTGTGATGATGCAGAGGATATTATACAGGTCGGACATTTCAACCTCGATATTATGTGCTTCTCTTAACCACTTTTCAGCATCGAACCCACTGATTCCAAGATCCTTCACGGATATAATCAGCTTAGTCGGATCATACGCATAGGTGGCTTTCGTTCCAAGAATTTCTTCCCCTACACAGTATAATCCGTCAATCTCGTTGATTTGCTTTCTCATATTCTGTGAGAGTTCGATCGTTTTGGTGATGAGCTCCCGTCCTTCAGTCGCAAGTCGTTTTCTTGCAACATCAAGGGATGCGAGTAATAAGTATGATGTGGAAGTCGTCGTCAGCATGCTTAAGATGGTCTGCACACGCTTAGCAGAGACAAGTCCTTCTTTCATATTGAGGACTGAGCTTTGAGTCATGGATCCCCCGAGCTTATGAACACTCGTAGCTGCTAAATCAGCACCTGCCTGCATGGCTGACAGGGGAAGTTCATCATGGAAGTGTATATGAACCCCATGAGCTTCATCGACCAGTACCGGAACATGATAAGAATGGGCAATTTCCACGATTTTCTTTAGGTCTGCGGAAATCCCGAAATAAGTTGGATTGATGACCAGTACACCTTTGGCATCGGGGTTTTGTTCCAAAGCCTTTGCAACGGCGTCTGTCGTAATTCCATGAGAGATTCCAAGATCCTCATCAATATCGGGATGGATAAAGATAGGAGTGGCACCTGAGAAAACAATCGCAGACATAACGGATTTATGCACGTTTCTTGGAACAATGATCTTGTCTCCAGGTCCGCACACACTCATGACCATCGTCATGATCGCTCCGCTCGTTCCCTGAACAGAGAAGAAAGTATGATCGGCACCGAATGCCTCGGCAGCCAAATCCTGAGCTTCCTTGATCATGCCTTTAGGTTGATGCAGATCATCTAAAGGACCGATATTAATCAAATCAATGGAAAGCGCATTATCTCCTATGAATTCCTTAAAGGCAGGATCCATCCCTGCACCTTTCTTATGACCGGGAATATGAAACTGGACGGGATTTTTTTTACTATGTTCAATTAAGCCGGTAAACAACGGCGTTTCATTTTGAGACAATTCATTCAACACCTCTTTATATTCTTCATAAATCAACATGCATACTAAAGATATCATTATATAGGATTCAATCCACAATTTCATACATTTTCTTACGATATTTCAACAAACAAAAGAATTATAGCACTTAAGAAAATCTTTGCATAGTGACATACGCCCATGAAGGTGTATTTTTTTTCATAGCACAAACAAAAGAGTGGACACTCCTGATTTTTGGCTCATTTCCGTCCTGTGTAGAGTGACCGCCGGACCAAGCTCGCTTGAGTCCGGCGGTCACTCTACACAGGACGACCTTTCAGCAAAGCTGAAAGGCGGGTGAAACATCTGTTTCACCCGAATGAGCCAAAAATCTACCTAACTTATCAATTAAATACATACAACCCTCTCATCTAAGACTGACCTTATCTCTTATAAATATACAACACATGAAAGAAAGGATTTCACCACTTCCATCCAGAATAAATGAATGAATGGAGGGATTCAAATGAAATGGAAAACGAGGGTTACAGAATTATTGAACATTCAATATCCAATCATACAAGGGGGGCTTGCCCACCTGGCATATGCAGAACTGGCTGCGGCGGTATCAAATGCAGGCGGCCTTGGCCAAATCACTGCCATGTCACTCGATGACCCTGAACAGCTTCGTCATGAAATCAAAAAGGTAAGATCATTAACAGATCAACCCTTCGGAGTGAACTTTGCCATCGGTCAACATGGACGCCCATTCAGCGGGTTTGTAGATATTGCCATTGAAGAAAAAGTGCCGGTCATCTCCGTTACAGGAGGGAACCCGACTCCCCTGTTCCAACAAATTGAAGGGAAGGATATGGTGAAGCTTGTATTGGTCGCATCAAAAAGACAGGCCCTGAAGGCTGAGGAGCTCGGTGCGGATGCCGTCATGGTCGTCGGACAAGAAGGGGGAGGACATCTGGGTAAGGATGACACCGGGACATTCGTCTTGATTCCACGTGTGGTGGATGCTGTATCCATCCCTGTCATCGCCTCGGGAGGTATTGGGGACGGCCGTGGATTGATGGCAGCCCTCAGCTTCGGCGCAGAAGGAGTCGAGATGGGGACAAGATTCATAGCGACAAAAGAGTGCGTCCACGCCTCTGACGAGTATAAACGTGCCTTGATTGAAGGGGACGAGAGTGGTACAGTAGTCATTAAACGATCTTTAGGTGCCCCGGCCAGAGCGATATCAAATGCCTGGACAAATCAAATCCTGGCTGCTGAAACGTCGAATCCGGGATATGAAGAATTAAAGTCATACATAAGCGGCGAGGCAAATAAGCGATATATCTACGATGGGGAAGTAGACAAAGGCTTTGCGTGGGCAGGACAGGTGATGGGGTTGATCCAGGACATCCCTTCGGTTAAAGATCTCATCGAGCGAATCATTTCACAAGGTGAAAGCATTCGTGAAATGTGGAGTAATACATCATCAAAGGAGTTGTAGTGCAAAATGGAATATCAATACCCCTTCGATATAGACTGGTCGACAGAGGAAGTCATCGACGTCATTGCCTTTTTCGAAGCGATTGAAAAGGCATATGAAAAAGGTGTTTCAAGAGAGGACCTGATGAATCGATATAAGCGATTTAAAGAAATCGTCCCTGGTAAAGCAGAAGAGAAGAGGATCTGCAATGAATTTGAAGAATCCAGTGGCTATTCTTCCTATCATGTGGTGAAAAAAATGAAAGAGCAGCAGGACGCTGCCAAAATATCGATGAATTAAAAGAACGACTGCCCTAAACGGCAGTCGTTCTTTCTGCATTATTCCCTACAGTTATATGGTTTAGTTCATTTTATAAAGGGGTAAAAGTGTTTCAAAGGCACTTTCAACTTCCTGGATCAATTCATCTCCGGTCATCTTAGTGACAGAGTCACGATCCAGATGAAGTCCGCATAGAAGTTCAGCTTTCTTTACATTTTGAACTCTTTCAGTTAAAGCAATGAATTCATCTTGTGATAAAGAGGAGAAGGATGCAGCATCCGGTTTAGTATGATCTCCAGACCAAACAAAGTGACCGGGAATCAATGACCTTATCTTATCTGCATTTTTTTCAGCTTTCTTACCGAATTCAACCTTATTTGGAGCTTCATAGATCATTGCAAACCAAATAAATACATGGGTTTCCCATAACCCGATTTGGAAATGAGGATGTTTTTTGTATCCGCGTTTGTTGTTTGCAAAAGCAACCCACGTGTCATCTGGAGGATTCACTGAGCGTCTTGCATGTTTTGCCACATGGTAAAACATCTCATCACCGGTCAGGGCACTAAGAGCGGGTGCGAAATGTTCACCCAGGTAGGCAAGCTTTGGCCTGATCTGTTCTGCGATGGCCGTCATCCGGTCGTCGAGACCATCAATCTTGAAAACATTAAAATCATCTTTAGTGAAACCGTTAAATGTCATGTTGTAACCTCCTTATTTCCACCAATATCTTACCATAAAGAAGTACAGGCTTGTAGCCAAATGAATTATCTATAGGTGTCTGCACATTTTAGTTACAAGATGAGAGGATATTTCATAACATGTAGTAAATATTATCAGAACAATCAGATAAATCGAAAACTCGGAAGGGGTGTATGGCCATGAAACAAGTAATGAACACTTCTAAAAAACGTGATGTCCAACAGCAAAGAATGAACGTATTGAGACTTGAAATGGATTATGAATTAGCCGTATTGTTCGAAGCAATCCAAACGAAGAATACAGAAACCCAGACCAAGTCCAAGCAGAAACTTATGAGTATCCGGGAAGAACTTATGAAAATGAAGGCTTTATAGAGCAAATAACATTCAATGGTTTAAAGTATGCTGATAACAAAATCTACTTTTGAACGCGAGCTCATAGTGGTTGGAGAGTTCGCTTTTTTATGGAGAAATGACCTTATTTGATGAAGCCTATTTTCTTGAATAGATCGAACCTAGGAGTTAAGATTATCTGAAAAGACCATATTAGTAATGACTACACTGATTTTCGCTAAGCATATTGGAGGCTAAAAATACATGACAAATTGGACCGAATTAGATCAAAATGTTAGAACATGGATACATGAAGCCGGTGAGAGGATACGTCAGTCATTTAAAACCGAACTGAACATTAAAACGAAATCGAACCGAAATGACTTGGTCACCGATATGGATGAAGCGACTGAGCGATACTTTACAGAAAACATTCGAACCCATTACCCGGATCATCAAATTTTGGGAGAAGAAGGATATGGTGATGATTTTAAAGAGTTATCCGGAATAACATGGATCATCGACCCAATCGATGGAACGATGAATTTTGTCCATCAGCAGAGAAACTTTGCCATTTCTATCGGGATTTACGATGGAGATGAGGGGGAATTAGGATACATATATGATGTCGTGCATGACGAGCTTTACTTTGCGAATAAAGGCAAAGGGGTCTATATGAATGATGTGAAGCTTCCGAAGCTTGATCCCGTTCCTGTGGAAGATGCGATTGTTGCATTGAATGCACTGTGGGTGACAAAGAACAAGCGTATTGATTCCTCCATTCTGGCTCCACTCGTGCAGGATGTGAGAGGGACCCGGTCCTATGGTTCAGCTGCCATGGAGCTTGCTTATGTGGCTTCTGGGAGGCTGGATGCATACTTAACGATGCGCCTTGCACCGTGGGATTTCGCAGCCGGAAAGATTATGATCGAAGAGCTTGGTGGAGTGGTGACGGACCTTGATGGAAACCCATTGAATCCATTAAACAAGAGCTCTGTCTTCGTCGGGAAGCCTGGTCTGCATGAAACCATTTTGACTGACTATCTGCATAGAAACAAATAAATGAAAAAAAGAGTGGTGGCCGTAGGATGGCCGCCACTCCTTTTCTTTGTACTACAATCTTCCTTCTTCTCTGTATTTCTTCTTGGTCTTAAAACCGAATCCCATCACAATGAATAAACAAACGATACTTACAGCTGCAAGCAATATACTTTGTAAACTGATTGAAATGGCTATACCCATCAGTGAAACGGCCGCTAATATCGAAAAAAGTACAAAGATCCATTTTATATTTGCCATCCTGTAACCCCCAATATTGACAAACGATGATTCGTTCCCTTACTGATTGTCGACGCAGCTTCGTATGCTGCCCTAATTAAATTTTACCTATCAATTCAATAAATCGCAATGGGTTTCGGGGACAAAGAAGCAGAACATGCAAGTCGGTGAGGAAACATTTAGCAAGAATGAATAGGGGAGATGAAATATTTATTAGGGCTTTTGTCAATGCTGTGATATAATGGTCTAGTTGAACTGAAAAATATTATCTTTACACTATAAAGAAATCCAATATTCAGGAGTGGAAATATGAAATTAAGAAATGACCTAAGAAATATTGCTATTATTGCTCACGTTGACCATGGGAAAACGACATTAGTTGATGAGCTTTTAAAGCAATCTGGAATCTTCCGCGAAAACGAAACTGTTTCGGAACGTGCGATGGATTCAAATGATTTAGAGAGAGAACGCGGTATTACGATCCTTGCGAAAAATACGGCGATTCAATATAAAGATTCCCGAATCAATATCCTTGATACACCAGGGCATGCTGACTTCGGTGGAGAAGTAGAACGTATCATGAAAATGGTAGATGGTGTTTTACTGGTAGTGGATGCGTATGAAGGTTGTATGCCACAGACTCGCTTCGTTCTTAAGAAAGCACTGGAACAGAACCTTACACCAATCGTTGTTGTAAACAAAATCGACAAACCTTCAGCTCGTCCTGAAGAAGTTATCGATGAAGTATTGGAGCTATTCATTGAATTGGATGCAAATGATGAGCAGCTTGAATTCCCGGTTGTTTATGCTTCTGCAATCAATGGTACAGCAAGTACAGATCCGGATCCTGAGAAACAGGATGAAAACATGCAGTGTTTATATGATTCCATCATTGAGCACATTCCTGCACCGGTAGACAACTCTGAAGATCCACTTCAATTCCAGGTTGCACTTCTTGATTACAATGATTACGTAGGGCGTATCGGAATCGGTCGTGTGTTCAGAGGAACGATGAAAGTGGGCCAACAGGTAGCACTGATGAAGCTTGACGGCACTGTTAAACAATTCCGTGTAACAAAGATCTTTGGTTTCTTCGGATTAAAGCGTGAAGAAATCCAAGAGGCAAAAGCGGGTGATTTAATCGCAGTTTCCGGAATGGAAGATATCAACGTCGGTGAAACGGTTTGTCCGGTTGAACATCAGGATCAACTTCCGGTCCTGCGCATTGACGAGCCGACCCTTCAAATGACGTTCCTAGTGAACAACAGTCCATTTGCAGGTAGAGAAGGTAAATTTGTTACGTCAAGAAAAATCGAAGAGCGTTTATTGGCTCAGCTTCAAACGGATGTAAGCTTACGTGTTGAACCAACCGATTCACCTGATGCATGGACGGTTTCGGGACGTGGAGAGCTTCACCTTTCCATCCTGATCGAAAACATGCGTCGTGAAGGGTACGAATTACAGGTATCAAAACCACAGGTCATCATCAAAGAAGTCGACGGCGTGAAGAGTGAGCCTGTAGAGCGTGTTCAAATTGATATCCCTGAAGAGTATATGGGAGGCGTAATCGAATCACTTGGTCAGCGTAAAGGTGAAATGCTGGATATGGTGAACAACGGTAACGGCCAGGTCCGTTTAATGTTTATGGTTCCTGCACGTGGACTAATCGGTTATTCTACGGAGTTTATGACCCTTACTCGTGGATACGGTATCATCAACCATACATTCGAAGGCTATCAACCACTGCAAAAAGGCCGCGTAGGCGGACGTCGTCAGGGTGTGCTTGTTTCCATGGAGACAGGTAAAGCGTCACAATACGGCATCATGCAGGTGGAAGACCGTGGTATCATCTTCGTTGAGTCCGGTACAGAAATTTATGGCGGTATGATTGTCGGGGAACATACGAGAGAAAATGATATCACCGTTAATATCACAAAGCTGAAACAGGCGACTAACGTACGTTCTGCAAATAAAGATCAAACTGTTACGATTAAAAAGGCAAGAATCATGACACTGGAAGAGTCTCTTGAATACCTGAACGATGACGAGTATTGTGAAGTAACGCCTGAATCGATCCGTCTTCGTAAAAAAATTCTTGATAAGAATGAACGTGAAAGAGCAGAAAAGAAAAATAAGGTTACTCAATAAACTGAGTGAAGGGGGAGTAGGAAATGGATGTAACAGAACGTTTGTCCTTTTTCGCATCCCTTTACCGGGTTGACCAGAACGCGGAAATGGGTATGTGGTTGCTTTATATAACCATAGTTGGGCTCTCAATCTTAGTTTATAAGCTCGGTTTTGCGAAAAAGCTGCCAGTCATGAAATCGATCCTGATTTATACTTTTCTCATACTCGGTTGTACAGTGCTGACGTTTCTCGGCATTTTCCTTCCGGTGGCTGAAGGGTTGGTCGTTGCGGCTTTAATCTTAGTGATTTACAAGATCCGCCTGACGAATGAAAAGAAAAAAGGCACGTTTTAAGCAAAAAAAGCTGTAGTCCATACATTTAGGACTACAGCTTTTTTCTATTTGTGATTCGCCTTCGTGAAAAATCGATGGAGTGGCGGCAGGCTTAATCCATACAGTAGATGTCCTATTGTCCAAAAGGTGATGGCCATTCCATCGAATAAACCGGGTACATCCTTAAGGGCCAGATAAGAAAGGGGGAAATATAGAAAGACAGTGGGGAAGGTAAGCAGCAGGGAAAGGATCCAGGCTCCCCTGCTTGATACATTCAGCTTTTCTGCCAGAAACACATATACCAAACCGATCCCGCAGGAAATAAGTAAATGGAAAGAGAACTCCAGCCATTCTGGCAATGTAGATGCAAACAGTGGGATGAAATCAACATTCAATAATAATACATATACTTTAATGCCGGTAAGTCCCTGTATCCACTTAAGGAATAGTCCTAATATTGTGCCTGAGATCATTCCGACAGCGAAACCTTTTTGTTTAAAAGTCATCTTCGACTAAAGGAGAACGATAAAAACGGAAATTCCCCGTCGAAACACGTTCTTCTGTCTTCTCTTTAATGCGGTCATGGCATTTCTCGCACAAATACGTATGAATGGGTCTGTTACGCAGCTTTTTTGCCTGCAGGGAATAGTCGTCAATATTTTCAATTACTTCGCATAAAGCACATTTTACTCTCATTTTGTACACCTCTACTTGTTCTAATCATAACTCTGGTCATTTCAGTATATCATGTAGTGAGGTCGAACGCTTTATTTTACATTCTATTATGTCTTTAACAATCGAGTTTGGTATAGTAGAATCAAGATAATCACATGAAGACGTAGAGACAAAACGTCACCAGGGGGGATTGTATGGCTAATCAAGTAGAACCCGGCTTAATTCCTGCATTGTTTGATGAACTCCAATCAGAGCGATTCGTGACACTTGCCACCGTTGACCATGAAACACAGGGCCCCAATGTCAGTGCAATATCGTGGATTTTTGCCAAAGACGAACAGACTTTATTGTTTGCCGTGGATCAACGCTCAAGGATCGTCGAGAATATTAAGGGGAATCCGCTGGTTGTGGTAAACTTAATTGCAAATGAATCAACCTATTCCATTGGCGGAAAAGCTTCTATACATCAAGAGAAACTTTCCGGTGTGCCTTTAAAGCTTACCCTTTTGCAACTTGTCATCAATGAAGTGAGAGATGTCATGTTCTATGGATCGAAAATTTCCACAGAGCCTGTTTATGAGAAGACATATGATAAGACGGCTGCAGACCGTTTGGACCGTCAAGTAATTGAAGCCATGAAAAAAGCTTAGCATCCTAAGCTTTTTCATGGCTTTTTCTCAATTTCAGATAAGGCTGTCCAATCAATCGATTTTATCGTATGTTTGATCTTCTTGTTTTTTTCTAAGCTGTTTTTCTTTTGCATTATTCATTTTTTTCTTAGGTTCGTTCGGGGCATGTTCGGGATTAGTCTGTTTTAAAGATTTAGGGATCTCAGGCATCAACCTGCCCGATATATCTGACAATTCATTCATGATGCCCTGAACCGGTTCGCCTCGTTGGATATCTTTACTGATCTCCTTCAATCGGGCATAAAGATCCGGATCGGCGATGACCATGGCCTCTGCCCCGTATGGATCATTTTGAAGGGCTTCAGCGACAGAATATTTAATGGAACCGACCTGGGAACGCTCGACGTCGGAATCGATATCGATCCCTACAAATGCGTATTTACCGATGACGACAGCCGTTGCATCTTTCACATCCGGTACACTTGTGGTCAAATCAACGAGGTGCTTTGAGATTTGTTGTCCTGTCTTGCGTTCGACCTGCTGGATATTGCTATCCTGGACAGTGATTGGTTTATTATGTTTACTGTTTGCATCATTGTTATACCCGACCTCATTTTTGTTGGCGCAAGCTCCAAGGATGATGGTGACCATTAAGAGAGAGATGAGCTTAAACATGTGAATACCTCCCGATTTAGAATCAATATCTTTTCTTATTGTGTAATTTTCTTCTATCTTTATACGTTTATTCATATATTTTAAGAAACGGGCCGTCCTATTTGAGTAGCTGGGAATAACCGGAACATCATTGGCTACATACAATAGTAATAAGAAATCAGGAGCAGGAGGCATCGATTTGAATAAAATTTATGTATTAGATACCAATGTCTTATTACAAGATCCACAAGCCATCTATTCTTTCCAGGATAATGAGGTGGTTATACCTGCAGTCGTTTTAGAAGAAGTGGACTCCAAAAAGCGTTATATGGATGAGATCGGAAGAAACGCAAGACATGTATCGAAACTGATAGATAATTTACGGCAGGAAGGAAAGCTCCATGAAAAAATCCCCCTATATACAGGCGGGTCATTACGGATTGAACTAAATCACCGCTCCTTTCAGCAGCTTCAAGATATATTTGTTGAAAAAACAAACGATAATCGGATCATTGCCGTAGCAAAGAACCTCTCACTCGAGGAAGAAGCAAAAAAGGATGGGAAATCGGTTATCCTTGTCAGTAAAGATACCCTTGTCAGGGTCAAGGCGGATGCTTTGGGATTACAGGCAGAAGACTTCCTGAGTGACAGGGTCATTGAAGTGAATGATATTTATACCGGATTTATCGAATTATATACCGAGAGAGAATTCCTCAATAAATTTTATGAAAAAGGGGAACTGACCCTTACGGAGATAACGAAACAACGATTTTATTCCCATCAATTCCTCATTATGAAAGATGCCCTGGGAAGTTCTGCATCGGCCCTCGGAATGGTGGATGCCACCGGACTCAAGGTGAAGAAACTGGTCTATGATCAAGAACATATGTGGGGGATTAAAGCGAGGAATGTCCAACAAACGATGGCGACGGAGTTATTATTACGTGATGATATTTCGTTAGTGACCATGATCGGGAAAGCCGGGACCGGTAAAACGCTTCTGGCACTGGCAGCAGGACTTCTGCAAACAGAAGACTTTAATAAATTCAACAAATTACTCGTTGCCCGCCCAATCGTTCCGGTTGGCAAAGATATAGGCTATCTTCCTGGTGAAAAGCAAGAAAAGTTGAGACCTTGGATGCAGCCGATTTATGATAATCTCGAATACCTGTTCAATACAAAAAAGCCGGGGGAACTGGATGATATCCTTGCCGGGATGGGGTCCATCGAGGTGGAAGCATTGACGTATATACGAGGTAGAAGCATTCCAGATCAATATATCATCATAGATGAAGCTCAGAACCTGACGAAGCATGAGGTAAAAACGATTCTGACTCGTGTCGGAGAACGGAGTAAAATTGTGTTGATGGGAGATCCGGCTCAAATCGATCATCCTTATCTTGATGAATATAATAATGGACTGACCTATGTAGTGGAGAAATTCAAAGATCAGAAATTGGCCGGACATGTGAAGCTCATGAAGGGTGAAAGATCAGGATTGGCACAGCTTGCGGCGGATATATTGTAAGCATTTAGAATTACACAATGATAACGTATGAAAAAACCGGTTCAGATGTTACTGAACCGGTTTTCAACCTTTATGATTATTCCACACGAAATGCCCTGACATCTGTAATCGGTTTGTCCCTGTTCGAACCATCTGTAAAATAAATGTGAACGGGGCCGTTTTGCCTGAGTGGCTTGCCTTCTTTAGAAAATCCTATCAACAGCCGATCAGCCTCATTTATATCCAGAGTGTGATCCCCGTTTTCGGTTTCAATCACGATGGACGCTCCTTCAGGAAGTGGCTCCGCATTTTTTAAAAAAGGTGCAAAAGGAATGGCGAATGTTCCATTAAGGATTTTTTCTTTCTCATATCTCTTCTCGGTTTTCAAAGTGGGCGGATAGGTTGCACCTTCCTGGATCTCCCTGGACCAGTGCCTGGAAACCGCTTTTGTATATTCCTCCAACTCATCCACTTTTTCTGTTTTATCATCAAAATATGTAGTTAAATCCACTTTTCGATCATCAAATATCCAAACTCCTGCATCCATTGTAATGGGGAATTTCACTTTCCCTTTTATCGGTATGATACTTTCCACTACTGATTCCTCCTCTCGCTGATAGTATCAGTATATATGTTAAGCGCGGGTTTGTCACATTCTGATGAAAGCATTTTCAGCGTTTTCAATGAATGAAAATAGGGAAATGATAAGTAGGATAAAAGGAGCTGTTGGATATATGATAAACACTCAGGAATGGTTGGAAGGATTAGTTGAAAAGGCGAGACCCTTTGCATCCGAGGGAAGGGTTGCAGAGTACATACCCGCACTTAAGGATCAAAATCCCCATGATCTTGCAATAAGCATTTACACTCTGGATAATAACTCCTGTTATGCGGGGGATCACTTGAAGAAATTCACTCTCCAAAGCATCTCAAAAGTCATCACCCTTGCACTCGTATTAATGGACTACGGGGAAGAGCACGTTTTTTCAAAGGTTGGAATGGAACCTACAGGAGATCCATTCAACTCCATAGCGAAGCTCGAAACACACAAGCCGTCAAAACCCCTCAATCCGATGATCAATGCGGGGGCACTGGCTGTAACGAATATGATCAAGGGAAACACCGGAATGGAGAAATGGCACCGCTTAATCGAATTCATCAATCATATGACAGGGGAAACGGTCTCATATAATGAAGATGTGGCCTATTCTGAACTCCAAACGGCCAATCTGAACCGATCCCTATGCTACTTCATGAAGCAACATGGGGTGATCACGGGGAATGTCGAAGATCTACTCGTACTTTACACGAAGCAATGTGCCGTGGAGATGAACTGTGTGGATCTCGCCAAAATGGGAGCGGTATTCGCCAATGACGGGATCGATCCGGAGAGCGGCAGGGAATTGATTACGAGGGATGTAGCGAGAGTATGTAAAACATTCATGGTGACATGCGGGATGTATAATACCTCCGGGGAGTTTGCCATTAAGGTGGGGATCCCCGCTAAAAGTGGCGTATCCGGCGGCATCATGGGATCGGTTCCTGGTAAATGCGGAATAGGGATCTTCGGACCGGCACTAGATGATGTTGGAAACAGCATTGCGGGGCTGAAGCTTCTCGAAATGCTCAGTGATGAACACTCATGGAGTATTTTTTAACCTGGAATAATGGTTCATCCCTCCAATAATAGAGCGCGACTTACGTGATGAAATACCCCCATTTATTATATGAAAAATGTTCGAAATTCTGTCATTGAATCCCGGGAAAAACACTTATTTTTCTTGCAATTTATCGGGTTTAACGATAAAATTTTAAGACAGGAAGGTTATTTGTTCGGAATGGGGGGATCACTGTGGCGTCAGAAATGACAATCAATCATCGGGAAAAAGCCTATGAACTATTAAAGGCCGACGCAGAAAAGATATTACAACTTATCAAAGTGCAAATGGATAATTTAACGATGCCCCAATGTCCTCTATATGAGGAAGTATTGGATACCCAAATGTTCGGATTATCTCGTGAAATAGAATTTGCGGTCCGCTTAGGGCTTGTAGATGATCAAGATGGAAAAGATCTGATTGATTCTTTGGAAAGACAACTTTCTGCCCTTCATGAAGCATCTACAAAAAAGTAAAATAGTCATGACAACTCAAACAATACATAGATCTGTTGTTTGAGTTTTTTTGTTAAGGAAAGATGTTTTGAAAGATGAAATGATATAAGAGAAAAAGGATTGAAATGTCATGATTAAAAAAATAGCAAAATCCTACGATTATTCTTTAATCGCTGTGTATGTATTTCTTTGTTTATTTGGCCTCGTCATGATTTATAGTGCCAGTATGGTCATGGCAGTGGAACGGTTCGGCTGGGATAGCGACCACTTTTATAAAAGGCAGATGATCAATATCATCATCGGCTTTATTGCCTTTACGATAGCAGCGTGGTTTCCGTATAAAGCCTTTCAAGTAAGTAAGATCATCAAAGGCCTGATGGTTGTGATCATCGGTTTATTACTTGCGGTACATATTTTTGGGTATGAGGTGAATAACGCTAAAAGTTGGATCAACTTAGGATTCATGCCCATCCAGCCATCGGAGTTTGCGAAACTTGCCGTCATCATTTACCTTGGTTCCGTTTACTCCAAGAAACAGGCATACATAGATGACTTCAATAAAGGTCTTGCACCTCCATTACTGTTCCTTGGCTTCATATGCTTTTTAGTATTCCTGGAACCTGACTTCGGTACGGCAGCAATCATTTTTGCCATCGGTGCCATCGTCATTTCCTGTTCGGGCATCAGTTATAAAACATTTTTCAAGCTTGCAGGGCTTGGAGTAGGATTTTTAATTGTCCTCTCCCCGGTCATATACCTGGCAAGGGGCTTCATTTTCACAAAGGAAAGGCTTAGCAGGATTGAAGCCTATCTTTCCCCGTTTAAATATGCACAGGGTGAAGGGTACCATTTGGTGAATTCTTACCTTGCGATCGGGTCCGGGGGAGTGAAAGGTCTCGGATTAGGACAAAGCGTCCAAAAACTTGGCTATTTACCCGAGCCCCAAACGGATTTCATCATGGCCATCATTGCTGAGGAGTTAGGGGTATTCGGGGTAAGCTTTGTCATCCTCGGCCTTTCCTATATTGTGCTCAGGGGAATTTATACAGGCGTGAAATGTCAGGATCCGTTTGGAACGATGCTTGCAATCGGGATTTCCTGCATGATCGGAATCCAGGCTTTCATCAATCTTGGAGGGGTATCCGGCTTGATACCGATTACAGGGGTCCCACTTCCGTTCATCAGTTACGGTGGATCGTCCCTCTTGGTGCTATCTTTGTCGATGGGTGTCCTCGTAAATGTGTCGATGTTTGTAAAATTTGAAGAAAAATATAAAACAAAGAAGGAAAATGACTATCCTTCGGAGAATAAGGATAATAGCAAAAAAATATATGGTGTAAAAATGTAGGTCACTTTGATAGAGTATCTAAAACTCTAAGTCTAGGGTCTGCCCCCTAAGATACTTCTTAATTATCTTTGGGGTCAGCCCTTTTTTCATAGACTTCAATATGGGGAATTTCAATCATGAATAGCCAAAAGGAGAGAGTGTATTGAAACGAATTAAAAAAGTACTGGTAGCAAACCGCGGAGAGATTGCCATCCGTGTATTCCGTGCATGTACGGAACTTAATATTAGAACTGTAGCAATCTATAGTAAAGAAGATTCAGGATCATATCATCGCTATAAAGCAGATGAAGCCTATTTGATAGGTGAGGGGAAAAAGCCTATTGATGCCTATCTCGATATAGAAGGGATCATCCGAATTGCAAAGAATGCAGATGTGGACGCCATCCACCCTGGATATGGCTTCCTGTCTGAAAATATCCATTTTGCAAGAAGGTGTGAAGAAGAAGGAATCACCTTTGTAGGGCCTCATTCTGAGCACTTGAATATGTTTGGTGACAAAGTGAAGGCACGCCATCAGGCACAGCTCGCGAATATTCCGGTCATTCCGGGTACTGATGGACCAGTAGATACATTGGAAGAAGTCATCAGCTTCGGGAAGGAAAACGGATTCCCGATCATCATCAAAGCCTCATTGGGTGGCGGTGGACGGGGAATGCGCATCGTCCGCAATCTTGAAAGCCTAAAAGAAGCCTATGAGCGGGCTAAATCAGAAGCGAAGGCAGCGTTTGGCAATGATGAAATTTATGTGGAGAAATTTGTTGAAAATCCGAAGCACATTGAAGTCCAGATTCTAGGAGATCATGACGGTAACATCGTCCATCTGTATGAACGTGATTGTTCCATTCAAAGACGTCATCAGAAGGTAGTGGAAATTGCGCCTTCCGTATCGTTGAGCGATCGCTTGAGGGAAGATATCTGCGCGGCAGCCGTCCGGTTAATGGATAATGTCAAGTATGTGAATGCCGGGACCGTTGAGTTCCTTGTAGCAAATGATCAATTCTACTTCATCGAAGTAAATCCACGGGTTCAAGTGGAACACACGATTACGGAAATGGTGACAGGTGTGGACATTGTACAATCACAATTGATGATTGCCGAAGGGTATGCCCTGCACGGCGATAAGCTTGGTATCCCTCTTCAGGATGACATCAGGACAAATGGATTTGCCATTCAATCCCGTGTGACAACGGAAGACCCATTGAACAACTTTATGCCTGATACCGGGAAAATCATGGCGTACCGGTCAGGTGGGGGATTCGGGGTCCGTCTCGATGCCGGGAATGGATTCCAGGGTGCGGTCATTACACCTTATTACGATTCCCTTCTCGTGAAGCTTTCCACATGGGCCCTTACATTTGAACAAGCTGCGTCCAAAATGGTCAGAAATCTTCAAGAATTTAGAATTCGGGGGATCAAGACGAATATCCCGTTCTTGGAAAATGTCGTAAAGCATGAAAACTTCATTACGGGACAGTATGATACCTCGTTTATCGATACGACTCCTGAACTATTCATTTTCCCGATAAGGAAAGACCGTGGAACGAAAATGCTTTCGTATATCGGAAATGTCACAGTAAATGGATTCCCTGGAGTAGAGAAAAAGAAAAAACCTGTCTTTCAAAAACCGCGGGTACCGGCCCTTGATGTAAAGAAAGAGTTTCAACCCGGAACGAAACAAATCCTGGATCAGCATGGGGCGGACGGCCTGGTGAATTGGGTCAAAGATCAGAAATCAGTGCTCCTCACCGATACAACATTCCGTGATGCCCATCAATCTTTGCTGGCGACGCGTGTCAGAACAAATGATCTGAAACAAATAGCGGCACCGACATCTCAGTTGCTGCCTGATATGTTCTCCTATGAAATGTGGGGTGGAGCGACATTCGATGTGGCTTACCGCTTTCTTAAGGAAGACCCATGGAATCGATTGTTGACTTTGAGGGAGCGAATTCCAAATGTATTATTCCAAATGCTCCTTAGAGCGTCCAATGCGGTAGGGTATAAGAACTATCCGGATAATGTAATCAGGGAATTCGTCGAGAAATCAGCGTTTGCCGGTATCGACGTCTTCAGGATCTTTGACAGCTTAAACTGGATCAAGGGAATGGAAGTGGCGATTGACGCCGTGAGGCAAAGCGGGAAAATCGCAGAAGCGGCCATTTGCTACACAGGTGATATCGATGACCCGACAAGGACCAAATATGACATCGATTACTATAAGAATATGGCCAAAGAGCTCGAAGCGAGTGGGGCACACATTCTGGCCATCAAGGATATGGCGGGACTCCTAAAGCCGCAGTCAGCCTACCGGTTGATTTCGGAACTGAAGGATACAGTGAGCCTGCCGATTCATCTGCATACACATGATACGAGCGGGAACGGGATCTACACATACGCAAGAGCCGTCGAAGCGGGAGTCGACATCGTCGATACGGCCCTTAGCACCATGTCCGGCTTGACGTCCCAACCTAGTGCCAATACGTTGTATTATGCGTTAAAAGGGACTGAAAGAGAACCGAATGTTAACATTGATTCCCTGGAAACCCTGTCTCACTATTGGGAAGACGTCCGGAAGTATTATACAGACTTTGAAAGTGGAATGATGTCGCCGCATTCAGAAGTATACAAACATGAGATGCCAGGGGGGCAGTACAGCAATCTTCAGCAGCAGGCAAAAGCAGTTGGGCTCGGTCACCGCTGGGAAGAAGTCAAAGACATGTATGCAAGGGTCAACCATCTCTTCGGGGACATCGTCAAAGTGACTCCTTCTTCTAAAGTGGTCGGAGACATGGCTTTATTCATGGTTCAAAACGATTTATCAGAAACAGACGTACTCGAAAAAGGTGAGAAAATCGATTTTCCTGATTCAGTCGTTGAGTTATTTGAAGGATCACTGGGTCAACCTCACGGAGGCTTTCCGAAAGAATTGCAGAGCGTGATCTTGAAAGGCCGCAATCCGCTGACCGTACGACCTGGAGAACTGCTGGATGATGTGGACTTCACAGCACTGAAAGAAAAACTCTTTGAAGACCTCGAGCGTCCGGTCACGAGTTTTGATGCCCTTGGATATGCCCTCTATCCGAAAGTATTCATGGAATACGCACGAACAATGGATCAATTCGGGGACATCTCGGTCCTTGATACCCCTACATTCTTATTTGGGATGAGACTGGGTGAAGAAATAGAAGTGGAAATCGAAACCGGGAAGACACTCATCGTGAAGCTTGTCTCGATTGGACAGGCTCAGGCAGATGGTACCCGTATCGTTTACTTTGAACTTAATGGCCAGGCCCGTGAAGTAGTCATTAAGGACGAAAGCATAAAATCCACTGTGGCGGCCAAAATGAAGGCTGATGCAAAAAATGAAAATCATATCGGGGCTTCTATGCCGGGAACGGTTATAAGGGTCATTGCAGAAAAGGGAGAAACGGTTGAAAAGGGAGATCATTTAATGATCACTGAAGCCATGAAGATGGAAACGACCGTCCAGGCGCCTTTTGCAGGAACAGTTAAAGATATCTATGTGCAAAATGGGGATGCCATCAGCCCTGGGGATCTATTGATTGAAGTGAATAAAGCATAATGAAAAAGGATTCCGGTACATGTAAGTACCGGAATCCTTTTTTTAATGCTTCCGTTTACTTCTTGAAGCAAGAAGATTGAAGTAACATAATAATCCAAACAGACACGAAATGATCAAAGCATGCATTAAGGCAATCGCCAGGTTCAGTCTTGTGAACACTACGAGTGCACCACTCATTACTTGAAGACAAACCAGGGTGAAGGCGATGATCCAGCCCCAGTAGATCACTTTCTGGTGCTTATGCTCTTTAATGGCAATGTAAGTGATATAGGCAATCCATAAGAAGATGAAGCCTGCTGCTGCCCTGTGCCCCATCTGAATCCATTCGTACAGGTTTGTGGGGAGGCTTGGGGAGGAGTTGACGCATAATGGCCAATCCTTGCACACCAGGCTGGACTCCGTATGCCTCACGAGTGCGCCGGTATAAACTACAAGATAACTATATATCGTCACCCCGACCGTATGAAATCTCATCCGTCTGTCGATGACCAATGAATTCGCATCAAATTTCTGGTCGACCTCAAAAATCAGCAGTGTCAATAATAATATGGAAGCAAAAGAGATGAGGGAAATTCCGAAATGGATGGCCAGAACGAAATCCGATTGCCCCCATAATACAGCTGCAGCACCGATTAGTCCCTGCAATACAAGAAAGAAGAAAGAAAGGGCTGCAAGGAATTTTGTTTCCCGTTTATAACCGATTGATCTCCATGACCAGATCGATAAAGCCAAAACCAATAATCCCACACCGCCTGATACAACACGATGTGCTAATTCTATAACAAGCTCAAATGTAATATCACTTGGAATGAACTGTCCGTTACAAAGGGGCCAAGATCGTCCGCAGCCCATGCCGGATTCCGTCTTCGTCACCAGGGCTCCACCCAAAAGCACGAACAACATACCCAGAGTAGTCAGAACCGCAAGCCACTTTAATCCTTTGTGAACACCTTTTTGCAATCTATTCACCTTCTTAATTAAAAGACTCTACACACTTTCTATAAATAAATATAGTAGAAAAATATATATGCCTCTACGATATTACATAATAGGTGTGAAAAACTCAACCGATAAAATGTTACAGAATTATGAGCATTTATCTAGGGAGAATAGTGAATAGTAATAGTAGGGAAGGACTAATTTGCGTAAAAACAAAATCTGTAAGCGCTTAGCTGTGTTTTATGGTATGATGGGATTAAAATGTTTGTAGAAATTTGAAGAAACTTCTGCGTCTTCCTTTCTTCACAATTTCTTCACATAATTGTCTAATTCTCCCCCAAAAAGGAAAAAATATATGGTTTAATATAATATTGATAGCATATATACTATTTCTTATCTGTGGATGTTTTTACAGATGAATATAGAAATAGTTAATCATTTCCTATATAGTATAGAGGTGGCAACAAACCTCTTGCCTTTTATAGAGAGGAGAGAGAAAATGTCTAACAGTCGAATCATGACAGACGTTGAAAAAGCAGATGTGACAGCTTCAACTGCTTGGAAGGATTTTTTAGCGCTCATTAAAATTGGGATCGTTAATTCCAATTTAATTACAACCTTTACAGGTATGTGGTTAGCCTTTTATTTTACGAATACACACTTTCTAAATTCCCTGGATATCATGTTTCTTACATTGATAGGTTCTTCCCTGATTATTGCGGGGTCCTGCTCCATTAACAATGTATATGACCGGGACATCGATCATCTGATGGAAAGAACGAAGGAACGGCCAACCGTAACAGGCAAAATCAATGGACCAAAGGCATTGTCCCTTGGGTTAATCATGATTGCGGTCGGTCTGATCATGTTATTCATGACAACCATCACTGCTGGTGTCATCGGGTTGATCGGGGTATTTAGTTACGTTGTATTATATACAATGTGGTCAAAAAGAAAATATGTAAGCAACACAATTGTTGGAAGTATCTCAGGTGCGGTTCCGCCGCTGATCGGCTGGGCAGCTGTAGATGCAAACCTGGATGTAGTCGCCTGGGTGCTGTTCCTTATGATGTTTATCTGGCAGCCTCCTCATTTCTACGCGTTAGCGATGAAAAGAGTGGAAGAATATAGAGCAGCCAGTATACCGATGCTTCCAGTAGTGAAAGGATTCGCTACAACGAAGCACCATATCGTAGCATGGGTCGCGGCCCTTTTACCCCTTCCTTTCTTCTTGATGGATCTCGGAATGTTCTTCTTTATTCTGGCAACGGCCTTTAACATCGGCTGGCTGGCACTTGGTCTGGCAGGGTATAAAATGAAAGACGATATTAAGTGGTCAAAGCTTATGTTTGTCTATTCATTAAATTACTTGACTATCTTGTTCGTAGCGATGGTCATCGTTACGGTACTTTAAGATTAGCGGGAATTCTTTCTGTTAAGAAATCCAAATAGATATTTTTATGGGTCCTTGTTTTATTCAAAGTACATTACATGAAAGAGGGGTTTGATTAAGCTATGAAAGCAAGGCTATCTAAGTGGCGCTTATTTTCAGTTGTAGCAATGTTGGCGCTAGTTCTATCTGGCTGTGGAGAGCCATTTCTCTCCACACTGCAGCCAGCTGGTGAAGTAGCACAGACACAATATGATTTGATGATACTTGCTACATTAATTATGGTGTTGGTCATCATTGTAGTCATGGTTGTCTATATGGTTGCGATCGTTCGTTTCCGTAGAAAGAAAGGGGATACAAAAATCCCTAAGCAGGTAGAGGGAAGTCACACACTTGAAATTGTGTGGACCGTTATCCCGATCATCCTACTTCTTATCCTTGCTGTTCCGACTGTTACAGCAACGTTCCAGTTAGCGGATACAAAGGCGATGGATAAAAAGGATAAAGACGGTAATCGTGAGGCATTGGTCGTAAATGTTCGTGCCAATCTTTACTGGTGGGAGTTCGAGTATCCTGATGAAAAGATCATTACATCTCAAGATTTAGTTGTCCCTACTGACCAAAAGGTATATTTCAATGTGACAGCATCAGATGTAAAACATTCATTCTGGATTCCAGCAGCAGGAGGAAAGATTGATACAAACGTAGATGGCGTGAATAAATTCTTCCTTGAGTTTGACGGGAAAAAGGCCGAAGAAGCAGGCGGATTATTCTATGGAAAATGTGCTGAGTTATGTGGTCCTTCCCACGCTTTAATGGACTTTAAAGTTAAAGCGCTTCCTAAAGAAGAATTTACAGCATGGGTTGAAGATATGAAAAATGCAGGAGAACCGAAACCGACTTCTGATTTAGCCCAACAAGGACAAGAAATCTTCAGCAAGAAATGCTTAAGCTGTCACGCGGTATCACCGCAGGATGGAAGACCTGAATCTGCTCGACTTGCTCCTAACTTATCCAACTTCGGTGAGCGTTCACGTATCGCTGGCGTATTGGATCACAATAAAGAAGAGTTGAAAAATTGGATCTCAGATCCTGAGCAGTACAAACCAGGTAATAAAATGACAGGTACATATGGTAACCTGCAGGAAGATGAAATTGATGCACTTGCAGAGTATTTAATGGGCTTAAAGGTTCAAGATTAATTGGGGATTAGTAAAAGGGAGGTTTAATCGTGAGTAGCTATTCACAGAAAAAAGGCTTCGGCGCGACTGTATGGGACTACATGACAACAGTAGACCATAAAAAGATCGCCATCCTTTACCTAATGGCAGGAGGATTCTTCTTCCTTGTCGGTGGTTTAGAAGCTCTTATCATTCGTATACAACTTGCCGTTCCTAACAACGACTTTGTTAGCGCTGGTTTATACAACGAATTATTAACGATGCACGGTACGACGATGATATTCCTGGCTGCCATGCCGCTGATATTTGCATTCATGAATGCTGTTGTACCACTGCAGATCGGTGCCCGTGACGTTGCGTTTCCTTTCGTAAACTCATTGGGGTTCTGGTTATTCTTCCTAGGGGGAGTATTCCTGAATCTTTCATGGTTTATGGGAGGGGCTCCAGATGCAGGATGGACATCTTATGCATCTCTTTCCCTGGCATCACCGGGTCATGGAATCGACTTCTATGTATTGGGGTTACAGATTGCCGGTGCGGGGACATTGATAGGTGGTATCAACTTCCTTGTAACGATCATTAATATGCGTGCTCCAGGAATGACATATATGCGTATGCCGCTTTTCACCTGGACAGTATTTGTTACATCGGCACTTATCTTATTCGCGTTTCCTGCCTTGACAGTAGGTTTATTCTTAATGTTATTCGATCGTATGTTCGGAGCGAATTTCTTCGATGTCGCAAATGGCGGGAATACGATTATCTGGGAACACTTCTTCTGGATTTTCGGTCACCCTGAGGTATACATCCTTGTATTGCCTGCGTTCGGGATTTTCTCTGAGATCATTCCACACTTCTCTAGAAAACGATTATTCGGTTACTCATCCATGGTATTTGCGACCGTATTGATCGGTTTCCTAGGATTCATGGTTTGGGCCCACCACATGTTTACGGTTGGTTTAGGACCTATCGCGAATGCCATATTTGCGGTTGCTACAATGGCAATTGCCGTTCCGACGGGTATCAAGATCTTTAACTGGCTCCTTACTATGTGGGGAGGAAGTTTAAGATTCACGACTCCTATGCTTTATGCTGTAGCATTCATCCCTACTTTCGTAGCGGGTGGGGTAACGGGAATCATGCTGGCTTCTGCCGCGGCAGATTACCAGTTCCATGATACGTATTTCGTTGTTGCCCACTTCCACTATGTTATCGTAGGTGGGGTAGTATTTGCCCTACTAGCAGGTACTCATTATTACTGGCCAAAAATGTTTGGAACAATGTTGAACGATTTCTTAGGAAAGATCGCGTTCTGGTTATTCTTTATCGGCTTCCACCTGACGTTCTTCATCCAGCATTTCCTTGGACTGATGGGAATGCCGCGTCGTGTATGGACATTCTTGCCTGGTCAAGGATTCGAAACGGCTAACTTAATCAGCTCCA
This sequence comes from Rossellomorea vietnamensis, assembly GCF_025398035.1. Lineage (NCBI taxonomy): Bacteria > Bacillati > Bacillota > Bacilli > Caryophanales > Bacillaceae > Rossellomorea > Rossellomorea vietnamensis. The sequence goes on along the minus strand of NZ_CP104558.1, from coordinate 1,085,614 downwards.
TCGGTGCAGGATTCATGGGTGCAGCTGTAATCGTTTATGTCATCAATATCATTTCAACTCAAGTTAAAGGTGTAAAGGTTTCCAACGACCCTTGGGGAGACGGACGTACCATTGAATGGGCAATCCCGTCACCACCACCGTTCTATAACTTTAAACAAACACCACTTATCCGTGGGTTGGATGCGTATTGGTTAGAGAAAATGGAAGGGAATAAAGGATTGACTCCAGCTGAACCTATCGGTGATATCCATATGCCTAATAATTCCATTTTACCTTTCTTTATCTCACTGGGATTATTCATTGCGGCATTTGGTGCCATGTATCACGTAGATGATAAAGCATGGGCACTGCCTGTTCTCATCATCGGTATGCTTATCACATTGGGATCCATGTTCCTTCGTTCTGTTGTAGATGACCACGGTTATCATGTGCATAAAGAAGATTTAATGGACGACGATAAAGGGGGTAAGGCATAATGCAAGCTGAAGAAAAATTCACGCCAAAGACCTGGCCGGCCTCCCCTGAAAAGGCGACCCTTGAGGGGAAAAATAAATTTATGGGCTTCTGGTTTTTCCTAGGTGGAGAAACGGTCCTTTTCGGCTCTCTTTTTGCAACGTATTTAGCTCTTAAAAACAGAGTTCCTAGTGATAGCCATGCTCTCACTACTGATCTTTTTGATTTACCGCTTTCCTTTTTAGCAACGATGCTGCTTTTAACAAGCTCGCTGACAAGTGTCTATGCGATGTACCATATGAAAAACTTTAATTTCCAACGGATGCAGGCCTGGTTATTGATTACCGTTTTACTGGGTGCCGGTTTCCTTGGATTGGAGATTTACGAGTTTAATCATTACGTATATGAATACGGGCATACTTTTACTAGTAGTGCATTTGGTTCAGCTTTTTACACACTTGTAGGATTCCACGGGGCTCACGTTGCCTTCGGTCTTCTTTGGATCGTCAGCCTGATGCTTCGCAATGCTAAACGTGGTTTAAATCTGTACAATGCTCCGAAGTTTTACTTGGCTTCACTATACTGGCACTTCATCGACGTTGTATGGGTATTTATCTTTACAGTAGTATACTTAATGGGAATGGTGGGATAAACTGATGGCGAATCAACAATCAACTTCAGGTAACCCAAGTGTAGATTACGAATATCGTCGTAAGAAGAATGCAGAAGACATGAGAATGCAGTTAACATCATTCATGTTAATGATTTTCTTAACATTGGTGGCGTTTATCGCTGTAGCTGGGGATTTCGATAAGTACTTTGTGGTACCTTTCATTCTCCTACTTGCAGTCGTTCAACTGGTTTTTCAACTTTATTACTTCATGCATATGAGTCATAAAGGTCATGAAGCTCCATCCTTGTTCCTGTATTCTGGTGCACTTGTTGCATTTATCACAGTGTTAACATTTTTAACAATTGTATGGATCTAAAGAAAAGTCAGCCTTTTGGCTGGCTTTTTTTGTGCTTGTCGGGCCAACCCAGTCGGCTCCGCTTTTCGATTGTCCAGCTCCGGCGGGTAGTCCCTCGAGGTCACAACTGAAAAATCCCATAAGGCAAAAAACGCCTTTTGGGATTTCCCAGTTGTGCTTGTCGGGCCTGACCAACCCGCCTCCGCTTTTCTAATGTTCAAGAACTTGTCATGACCTCGCATTGAAGTGGGGGAGGGTTGTCAGTATAATGGGGGTAGGTGTTAATTGTGAAATGAGGTGAGAAGATGCCTTTGGGTATTTTTGGATTTATGGCGTTATGGAGCCCGTTTTTTCTTATGACGCTGGTGTTTATGACGGTACTCTATTTTTTGATAACGATAAAGTGGAGGGAGAGCTTCAGGGATAACAGGAAGCTGACTGGGAAGGAAGCAGCGTTTTTCCTTGTTTCGATGGTTTTATTATATGCCATCAAGGGTTCGCCTGTTGAGGTTCTGAGCGGGATATTGTTTTCTGCACATATGACACAGATGGCCTTTTTATATCTTGTCTTTACTCCATTATTGATTTTGGGAATACCGGATTGGGTTTGGAAGGCAACGATTGAATTGCCGGTCGTGAAACAAATATTCAGCTTTATGACCAAGCCGCTGATTTCCTTATTGTCATTCAATCTGGTTTTTTCAATTTACCATATCCCGTTAATCTTTGATAACGTACGGACGGATGTCACTCTACACGCTTTGACCACGTGCATATTATTCATTCTTGCCGTATTTATGTGGTGGCCACTGATTAATCCGGTAGACGAAGATATTGAATTAAGTGGTTTAAAACGAATCGGGTATATCTTGGGAAGCGCCGTGTTATTGACCCCGGCATGCGGATTGATCATCTTCGCCGAAAACCCGATGTATGCGACCTATTATGATCCAAACGAATGGCTCCAGGCGTTATCTCTATGTGTACCTGTTAATACACTGGAAGGGTTGACACTTACTGGTCCGGAATTATTCACGTCCATGTCGACTCTCAATGATCAACAGCTTGGGGGAGTCCTGATGAAGATCATTCAGGAAATCGTGTTTGGAGTCGTGCTATTTAATCTGTTCTTCCAATGGTATAGAAAGGATCAGGAGCAGCAAGAGAAGCTCTCCTATGATCCGGTTGCAGATTCAACCCTGCCAGAACAATAAATGCGTATACAGGGATATCCGGGAGTGTGGTTATTCCTGTATGTACATAGGTGCCATGAAAGAAACTGGTTAGAATTTTTTAGAAAAGAGAGGAAACGAGATGGATTTACCTATTTTACCTACCATTAGCACGAGTTTCATCGTGTTAAGTGCTGTTACTGTGGCAATAGGCTGGTGGCAGATTAAACAAAGAAAGATTGAACAACATCAGAAAACGATGACACTTGCGGGAATCTTCGCCCTTATCTTTTTCGTTATTTACTTGAGCAGGACGATTTTTGTCGGGAACACATCATTTGGCGGTCCTGATGACATCAAGGTCTATTATACGATCTTCCTGGTCTTTCATATTACTCTTGCGACCACAGGCGCCGTATTTGGCATCTTAAGCCTTTGGACAGGGTATAAGGATCGTCTGAAAACCCATCGCAAGCTTGGTCCGATTACAAGCTTCATCTGGTTTTTTACGGCCATTACAGGGGTTGCCGTTTATCTTCTGCTTTACGTTTTCTATAAAGGTGGAGAGACAACGTCCGTTATTAGGGCTATACTAGGATATTAATAAAAACCGCTATGTGAAATAAGCATAGCGGTTTTTTATATATAAAAAAGCAAATCCCGGAGCAGCGGGATTTGCCCTTTTATACTTTGAAGTTGGTTTTAATGATACCTGCTTCTTTAGCGGAGTTAAACACAATGAGCAGCAATGGGCCGATAATGAATCCCAATACCCCAAATAGCTTAAGGCCAAGATACATGGCAATGAGCGTAGCAAGGGGGGACAATCCGATATGGCTTCCCATTACCTTCGGCTCTACGGTTCGTCTGATGATCAACAATATGGCGGCCAGCACAGCTAATTGGGTTCCGAGGGCGATGTTTCCAGTCAAGAGATGGAAGATTGCCCATGGGCCCAATACAACGATGGAACCGATCAATGGAATGAAATCAATCACCCAGATGATAAGTGACATGACAATTGCCACATCAGGGGCTATGAAAAGAAGCCCGATCAAGGAAACGATAAAGATGATGATACTGACGAGAAATTGCGCCTTAAAGAATCCAAATATAACGTAGGTAAGTCTGGACGTCATGAAGGTTACTTTCTCAGCTGTTCTCTCTTTTAGATGACCATAAATGGATTTCTTGATCCTGGGCAGATCCAGCATGAATAGAAAAAGTGCGATTAAGTAGACAAGAAAACTGACCAGATAATTAGGTATATACGACAAAAATACGCTGATTCTTTCTATGTTGAATGAATTCAGAATCTTTGTTTTCCCACTCTCCAGAAAGCTCTGGACATCATCACTGAAGCTCTTGACCAATTCATCGGGAAGATCCTCGGTTGCATTCAACAATCGATCTTCGTAATCAAGCCAGATATCGCTTAATTGATTAACGTATTTGGGTGCATCTTCAATAAGCTTAATTCCTTCTCCGACCACTTTAGTGGTGACGAAAAACGAGGAAACACCGATGAGGAGAAGAAACAGAATGAAGACGGAAAGGACTGCGAATCTCCGTTTTGTTGAAAAGCGTTTTTGGATGAAACCTACAGCAGGCTCAAGAAAAAGAGCGGTGATGATCGCAGTGATCAATGTTACGGACACCGGCAAAATAAAAAATGCAATTAATGCTATCAGTAAGATGACCAATGAGATCATCCATACTTTTTTAGTGAAAAACTTGGACAATGGTGTACCCCTTTCTAACAGGAACCTCTTCCTTTTATTATATTAGAGTCAGAGAAGAATGAACAGTGGGAAGAAAGTGAAATTTTGAAGGTTTTGTTTCTGTTTAGAGCTGATTGTATTGAAGTCCCTTTCGTACAAAAAGACCATATAGAAAAGACTGTCCACAAGGCGGACAGTCTTTATTGTAGGTATATTACCATGCAAAGTTCATTGCATCTTTTTTAACATCTGCTAAGAGCTTTTCGCAAGAAGTGACAAGGTGTTTAGGGAACTCTTCACCTTCACCATATTCCACTCCGTGCGGGTAGTAATGTTTCCCGAGTAGCGGAGTCATTAATTGGATAACAGCGTCATGTTTTCCGATATCCCCCTCGACTGCAAGGCCCTGGATTCGTAAATAGAAGATGCCTTCTCTAATTTCAAATTTACGGTCATAGGTTACACGCTCGTAATCCCATTGACCTGCACGGACCAATCCATGAGATTCCATGATTTCGTCCAATCGGTTTAAATCGACTTTTAAGCTTTCAAATTCAGTTGCTTCAAAACGCATAATATTTTCCTCCTATATTGGCTTGCATGAGAATGACGGATCCCCATGCTGTCCGCATCGTAAAAGCATTTATATCGGTGTATGTACATTGATACTAAATGCGGTATTTCTCATACTTAATAATAGTGGAAAAAACTTTATCTTGCAATGTCTTGAATCATTTGAATTGGGTGATTTTTAAAAAGGTTAATATCTTTCATGTTAATACCGGAAAATAGAAAATGAAATATATTGAATAACAGGAGGGATAAGATGACCCAAACCCTGGAAAATATATCGGAATCCCACTTTAGTAATAAGCCACTTTAGTCAAAAGAAAATCCGGACGATCATTCGAAATTCATTTATTGAAAATCGAATTCGTTCGGATTTTTGTTTTTGTAAAGTATTATGTGAAAGGATTGAAAGAGTACGTCAGTTTTAGTGCGGCTGAAAATATGCTATTCTTTATGGTAGACACAATTTAATAATCCGATTAGTGTATACTATTCATAGTAACGTTGACCTATTTTTTCATGGGGAAAGAGAGGAGGGGAGATCCTGAAAACCGTTTTACGTGTTTTGATCATATTTGTCATTATTTTAATTATTGGTATTTATCAAGGTCAAAAGCAGGAAAACAAACCATTAAAGGGACCAGAAACCCAGACTCTTAAGGAAGACAAAGAGAACAAAGTGAATCAATCCATTGAGACACCAGGGGAAAGACCGGCTTCAGGCTTATCCACCTGGATAGGCAAAGATACGAAAAAGGTAAAGGAAGCATTCGGGGACCCGGAAAGAGTCGAACCCAGTCCGTACGGATATGATTGGTGGGTTTATCCGATTTCAACTAAACAATACATACAAATGGGCGTTGTAAATGATAAGGTGGTTACCTTATATGCCATCGGGAATCAGGTGGATGTGGCCCCTTATAAGCTTGGACAGAGCCTGGAAGATATCTATCGTTTTACCATTGTTGAATCTGAAATCGTTGTGAACGATGATTCAGGAGCTTATCAATTTGAATTAAATGAAGAAGATTTGAATACACGCCTTCTCGTACCCCTCGGAAATATCTATGCTCAGCTTTATTTGGATAAAATCACAAGCCGACTGACGAGTATCCGATTTCTGGATAGCCGCACATTGATCGAGATGCATCCGTATGAAATGATGTATCGTGGAGAATTGGCTGAGGAAATGGAACCTAGTGAAGACGAATGGGATAAGGTGAATACAGCAAGTGAACAGCAGATATTTGATATTACGAATGTAATCAGACATCAGTTTGATGAAGAAGCTCTCGAGTGGGATGAGGAAACGGCGGAGATAGCAAGGGGACATAGTAAAGAAATGTATGAGGAGGATTACTTCTCCCATGATTCACCTACCCTAGGGGATCTTACTCAGCGTTTGGAACAAGGGGATGTACGTTTTAAGACAGCAGGGGAAAACATCGCATCGCAATATATGGATGCCCCGGAAGCTGTGCATGGCTGGCTCAATTCAGAAGGTCACAGGAAGATCCTGCTGGAGAAGAATTTCACCCATCTTGGCGTAGGTGTTTACAAACGATTTTATACCCAGAATTTCATAGAGAAAATGGAAGAAGAAGAATAAAAAGGTGGATTCTCCAGAACGGAGAATCCACTTTTTTATTGATTCTTTTTGAAAATAAAAAAAGAACCCGTTGAGTGAGCTATGATTTTACCGTCAGAACTTACCACTTTACCATCCACTACAATCGTTTTGCTACCTTGATGAACGACTGTCGCATGGGCAGTGAGGCGTTCACCTACACCGGGTGCCAGGTAATGGACATTTAAGTTTGTCGTCACTGCGCCATAACCTTCTGGAAGCATCATGTTTGCCAAGGTACCCATAGCAGTATCAACAAGGGTAGCGGTGACACCACCATGTACAATTTCAAGCGAGTTATATGTAACGGGGGAGATTGGTATGCTAACCTCTAAGTTCCCGTCTGTCATTTTTCTGTCCATGGCGAAGATCCCGCCAATGATTGATCCATTTTCACTGTTTTTCTTCCGTTGTATACCTTCGAGCAGCTGTTTCATAATCAGGAGATCTTCATCGGTAGCTCCTGTCATACATTCATTAAATAATTTTTGTACCTGTTCTCTCATGTTTAAACATCCTTTTAAAGTATTCACAGTCAGCATTGAACTGTTGGGACAACGAGTGGGCAATTACATGTAAATATTACTACAAAAAGGAATGTATCACCATTCTTTTCAACTTTTCATAAAGTATAGTAGGTAGAAGCCTGTAATGGAGGTGTTCATATTATGGGGAAATCATTACACCCTAAAGTCAAAGAATTTAAAGGTTTTGTGAAAAAGCATCCGAAAATCATTAAGGATGTGCGAAACGGCGATGCTAATTGGCAGGATCTCTTTGAAGACTGGTATTTGCTTGGGGAAGATGACACAAGGTGGGATAAATATAGGACAGAGTCAGAGAAAGAAAATGAAAAGACTTCGACCAATTCCGAAAGTAAAGGAGGGTGGATGGACCAGGTGGGAGAAATGGTGAAGAAAATGGACGCTAATCAATTGCAGCAGCATATCAACAGCTTAAGTGAAGCTCTTGGGACCGTTCAGGGAGTTCTCAGTCAATTTCAATCAGGTAACAATAGGGGATCCGGTACAGCAACCAAAACGGAAGCTCCATCCAAACCTTCCCATCCATTTTCTTTCCGAAAAGATTAAGGGGGTAAAATATGAGATCGGACATCATTGAATATATTTACGGTAAAGAAGACCTGAAATTATTTCTAAGGGATCAACCCCAGTGGTATCGAACACTTTCCCGAAATCCAAATGAACTTGAAAAATTTGAAATCGCGTCCATCAATCATTTTGAAAAAACGATTCCACACAGGGTTCAAAAATTTTCGAATGGAGTACAGATGGCTTCCATGATGATCAGTATGTTTCAATCCATGAATAGTGCCGACAATTAAGGTGCTATTTTTTTGTAGACATTTGGACAACCAATATTTGAGTAAAAAAGGGATCGATAGGGCAAGGCTATAGGTAAGGAGTGGTGTAAACGATGAAGAAAATGATGTTGTTAGCCTTCGCTTTACTAGTATTAAGCGGCTGTAAGGAAAAGATGCCTGAGCCGGAAAGCTTCTCGTTCGCTAATAAGGTGGAGGCGGCCAATCGAGAGCAAAAGACTGTTTCCATCAAACATATGGTTCAGGGAAATCAAGTGTATATCGAGTGCATTGTGCCGGGTGTTACATTCACTACAGAAAAAAAGGGCGCAAAAAAGGGTAAAATCATTGTCAGGTCCAATACTGGGAATTTGTATAAAGAATATCACACGGCTGCCTTTGTCATTAAAGGATTACCCAAAGGTGTGCACTTATTGAATGTTGAAATTGTAGGGAAAAACAACCAGTCATTTGGGATGAAGGATCAATTTTATGTGACCATTCAATAAGACGCCCGAGAACTTCACCGCCATATTTCGGCGGTGTTTTATTTTTAGTCATTTTCCATTCGAATTTAAATATCGAATTTGTCTATTCGCTTCCTTCCGTAAAACATGTTAAAATATCGTTACGGAGGTGGGCGTTATGCTTGCTACTATTGAAAGAATGGAAATATTGGATTCAGCTGACGAATTATCTCAGTGGATAGTAGAATCTGATGTGGCAGAGAATTATCGTAAGTCTTTATATAAACTGCGTAACAACTCTGAAACTCAGCGAAAGGTCCAAACCTTTTCACGGATGAAAGAGAGTTACGAAGAAGTACAACGTTTTGGCAGATACCATCCTGACTACAAAACCATCATGAAAGAAATCCGGGAAGTTAAGCGGGAGATGGATCTTGATGAGAATGTGGCAGAATTCCGCAGAGCCGAAAACGAGTTACAGGATCTCCTTGATCAGGTGAGTCTTGTGATCGGACATTCCGTCTCTAAAAATGTGAAGGTTCCATCAGGAAATCCTTTCTTCTCAAGCGGGGGATCCTGTGGAGGCGGTTGCGGTTCAGGTGGAAGCTGCGGTTGTTCGGCGTGACATAACAAATAAAAGAAAGAGCGGACTGAATATGTCCGCTCTTTCTTTTATTTCACCTATTGTTTTAACCGCACACAATCCACACAGAGATTTCCACAGCAAAACATTTTTTCCAGGGGAACAAAGAACCGGTGGCGATACACATATAAAGATTCTTCTTCTCTAAAAAAAATAGTATCAGAATGCAGTCTCTTTCCACGCATGGCTTTAGCCGACCATTTCTTTATGCAGTATTCGATATCATCTTTCGATTTCTTTGATCGAATATAGATGAATGGAATGCCGGCACTCCATTTTACCTGAGCTTCTTCAATTCCGTCCTCTTCCTTCAGGTGTTCAATGAAATAGTCCCAAATCACATTCAAGTCCATATATGCCCTCCGTTCTCTCGATATGCACTTTTTACTTTACACTCCATTTAAGGAAAGATCATACCATTCCTTATTGCTTACCCACACGCTATTATGCTAGACTTAAAAAAAAGTGATTCCTAGAGGGGAAACTATATGTTAACAGAAAGACAAGGTTTAGTGGTTTGGTTACATAGCTTGAAGCATGCCAAGTCCCTTAGACGATTTGGAAATGTTCACTATGTATCGAAAAAAATGAAATATGTTGTGCTGTATTGCAATCAGGACGAATTAAACTCTGTGATGGAAAGAATCTCAGCTTATTCATACGTGAAGAAGGTCGATCCTTCCTTTAAGCCATTTATCAAGTCCGTCTTTGAAAATTCACGTCCTGATAAAGCGAAGGAATATGATTACAAAATGGGATTTTAAGAATGGCTGCCAAAGAATATTATTTTGGCAGCTTTTTTCATTTGACTGTCAGATCAATCTGTTTGAGCCGCGCGTCGACGGTCATTGCAGAGGGAGTATATAATGATTTAATCTCAAAATGGCAATCAAATGCTGATAGTACAGTGCATTTTCCGGAAACAGAGTCGAGGGCTTAACATCCATTTGAATGATGACCCTTCCAAGCTTCTCAGCTGTCTCCTCAAATAGTGAATAGCGCTGATTTGGTGTAATATTTGGGTTGGGAATTCCTTCCCTGCATACATAAATGGCCTGGAATTTTCCTTGTTCCGTCGGTTTCATTACAAGGGCCAAAGAAGTGACAGCACGGTCCTTCACAATGGTATGGAATGCCAGCATATGCTGCAAACGTTCTTCATTCGCTTTCGCAAGCTCCAAAAGCTCGTAAATATCTGAATAACCTTCTCCTAATTCAATAAAACGTTGAATCATTGTATTATTCCCCTTTTCTTACCAAGTTCATCAATTCCTTATTATTTCAAAATGAAAGACATAAGTAAAGATGGTAATGATGATCATTTCAATAGGATTTTTATTGAAAATATGGTCTTTTCACAAATATGTACCACTATTATCCTTATTCTTCTGCTATTCTTTAAGTAGTAAACGGAGGTAAGGGTATAGTATGAGACGATTTGTGTTCACTTTCGGTTTTTTGATGATCCTCGTTAGTTCCGGTATTCTCTTCTTCCAGTGGATGGGGTTTACGACAGAGAGTGCGGGTGAGTCGGGTATTGTTGAGGTAAGTCAGGTCTATTCCATCATTCATAAAGAAGATACATTTCATGTGACTCAGACGATTCACTTCCCATCGGGCATTCCTTCTGATCCCCTAGTGATCAAATGGCCCGGGGGAGCAGGGAACTTTGCCTGTAATGATAAAGAAGAAAACAATTGTTTAACGAAAGAAAACGGTGAATTTTATGTTAGTACCTTGAATCAGGATTCTCAGGAAATTACCATAACCTATTCATTAAAGCAGCCGACGAAAGCTGACAGTGTGCCTTTACGAAATTGGTATCCTGTCCTTTCCGGGGTTTCAACCCACAAAACGGATATTGAGTTAACGGAAAAGAGCTTAAGGAACGGAAAATGGATTGCGGGGTATCCTTCATCCAACCATAAAAAACTGGATTATATCGACTACTATTTCTTCAGTGGCAAAGGGGAACCTTCAGATTTAGTGTGGACAAAAGAATCGTTGAAAGAAAGCGGGTCGCGAGCAGTAAAGGTATTGACTGGGGAAGGGGATCCAGTCAATTTTGATAAGCTGAATTCACTCGAATCCGCTGACGGTTTTGTGACTGTCCTCATTTCTGAAAAAATTCAACCTTTTACGTCCCCTCATCTCATCGTGTTGAATGGTGCTTACGGGGAAGACGTGAAAAGGATAAGGCAAAGCTTATTGTACCAAACACTGTCCTCAAGGGATGAAGATGCCTGGTTGAAGGAATTGGTGGTTAGTATCCTCCTCAATGAGCCTCCAAACGCTGCCGAACCGGCATGGGCATACAAGCAGTTAAAAGAGGGTCTGAGCCCGTCCGAGTGGGATGGTCTTAGACAAAAGGTTAGGAACCAAACCGTAGACCGTAACATGTTGGATGATGCAGTCAGTAACGTGACGGGGTTCAATTGTTCATTTTTTGCTGACAGTGTGAAAGAAAATGAGCATCCTTTGCTTACTTTGAAGGCGGGCAAGCCGATAATGGTCAACAAAGAACCAATTCAGCTATCATACGCTTCTTATCAGCAAAAGGAATATGTTCAATTCCCTGAGGCAGTCGAGGCCATGGGGCTCGAAATAAAAGAACTTCAGCCTGGCGTGTACTTCACCACTGTGGAGGGTAATACTTTAAGGTTTTATCTAAATGAAGATTATTTTATTTACAATGAAGAAAATTACGGATTACTGGGGAAGCCGGTTCAAACGATAGGGGATACCATCTATATGGATATCCATTGGTTTGAAAAATTGTTCAATGCGGAAGTGAAGAACAAGAAAAATACAATCGAAATCTTAAATTGAACGTAAAAAGCCCTGCAGAACTTTCTGCAGGGTCCTTCTATATCCATCTCTGGAAAGAAGGCAAAGGGAGAGGAGAAACCGGAGGAAGAACTTATGGGGAATCGTAAGTCTTCTCCGCGGTTGGCAACAACATCAGTTAGGATGCTGTTACTCTCATTATCACCTATCAAAATGATTTTATACATTTTTGATGCAAATTATGAATGTGGCGATATGTGTCGAGATATGATAGGATAGGGAGGAAAAAATACATATATGGTGGATGATTATGAGAGTCATATCAGGTACGTTAAAGGGCAGGCCGTTAAAGGCTGTTCCTGGAAGTGGAACAAGACCCACAACAGATAAGGTGAAAGAATCGATATTTAATATGATGGGTCCCTATTTTGAAGGTGGGACAGGATTGGATTTGTTTGCAGGAAGCGGCGGTCTTGGCATTGAAGCATTAAGCCGTGGACTCGATTCCGTCATCTTTGTGGATAGGGATCAAAAGGCTTTCCAAACGGTAAAGGCCAATCTTAAAGACTGTGATCTGTTGGACCAAAGTGAAGTATATCGAAATGAAGCTACGAGAGCGTTAAAGGCGATATTAAAAAGAGAAATAGTCTTTGACTATATATTCCTGGATCCTCCTTACAAACAGCAGAAGCTTCAACAACTCCTCGAGTTCATCGATGAACACAAACTTCTGAATGAAAGCGGTTTCGTCATGTGTGAGCATGGATCGGAAATAACATTGGAAGATAGAGTGGGAAGCTTGAAGAAGCTAAGGGAAGAGACCTATGGAATCATCAGGATATCGATATTTTCCAGGGAGAATGATTGAGGATCACGATAAAGAGCGGGAGGTAAGTATATGCCAAGTATAGCAGTTTGTCCGGGAAGCTTTGATCCCATTACATATGGACATTTGGATATTATTACACGGGGTGCTAAGGTATTTGATGAAATGCATGTAGTAGTATTAAATAATTCTTCTAAGAAGCCACTCTTTTCGGTTGAAGAACGAATCGAATTGATCCGGGAAGTCACCAGGGATATACCAAATGTGGTCGTGGATTCATTTCAGGGCTTGTTGGTCGATTATGCTAAGAGTGTGAATGCAAAAGCAATCATCAGGGGTTTAAGGGCGGTATCGGACTTTGAATATGAAATGCAGATCACGTCCATGAACCGGGTACTGGATGATGAAATCGAAACGTTCTTCATCATGACGAATAACCAGTATTCTTTCTTAAGCTCGAGTATTGTCAAAGAAGTGGCTAAATACGGAGGCGATATCTCTGAACTTGTACCGAAGCGTGTAGAAGAATCATTAAAGACGAAATATCAGCGTGACTAACCATACAGGGTTGATCCAACTATAGACCTAATATCTTCACAAACTGTGAAATCGGTCTAAGCGGGTCAACCCTGTTTTTCAATGATTCACATGTTTTCGTGCATAAAGAACCATGTATACGATCAAACTTGAAATCGTGATGATGGGACCTGCCGTCTTGAACCAATAGAGCATGTCGGTCCAAAATGCGTCGTTGTGCCTGGCGAATACCGGGATGGCGTTGGAAAGCTGTTCATCGGAAAACCTCTCATAAATGGGCTTCCAAATGAGAATGGTCGTGACGGATGCGGAAAATCCGTGAACTAAGCGTGCGTAGAAGAAAGGCTTAAATCGAATATCCGTATCTGCCAGGATACTTGCGACCTGTGCCTGGACGCTGAAACCGCTGAAACCCAATATAAAGCTTGTGATGATCGCTTGGTGGAGGAGGGTGGCTTCCGTTACACCGCTTGTGAGTTTTGAACCCAATGTGATTTCAAAGAGTCCTGAAATAAATGGGATACTTAATTGGTCGGGTAATTTCAGAAGGGTAAATAAAGCCGATAGACCTTCGGCAAAAAAAGTCGTGATGTTCAGGTGATACAACATTTTATTAATGACGGAAAATAAGATGATGAATCCACCGATCATCAACAACGTTTGAATGGATGAAGTGACGGCATCCCCCAGTAGTTTGCCGATGGGGCGTTTATCCTGAAGTCTTGTGCGGTGAAGTGCCGACAATGCTTCCCGGAGGATGAAACCTTTCCTTTTTATCGGGCGGCTTCTGATTTCCTCTTTCTCTTTAGCTCCGTAGAACCTCATGACGATGCCTACGCATATATTCCCGATATAATGAGCAGCGGCTAACACAATCCCAAGGGTCGCGTTTTGGAAAAATCCGACAGAAACAGCCCCGAATATAAATAGCGGATTGGAAGAGTTCGTGAATGAAACGAGTCTTTCCCCTTCCAGTTTTGTAATCTGTTTTTCCTGGCGCAAACGAGCTGTCAATTTAGCTCCTGCGGGAAAGCCTGATGCCATTCCCATCGCCCACACAAACCCGCCTACACCCGGAACCCGGAATAATGGTCTCATCAAGGGCTCAAGCATGACACCTATAAACCGGACAACCCCAAATCCGATAAGCATTTCAGATACAATGAAAAACGGCAATAGGGATGGAAAGACAATTTCCCACCACATGTCCAAACCTCTGATGGATGCCTCCAATGATTCCCCGGGCATCAAGATGAGAGAGGTGGCAAATACCGTCACACTTATGGATAAAGCCAAGGTTTTGATTTTAGATTTGAACAACAGGACTTCCTCCCCTAAGAAAATAGTTCCTTCTATTTCAATTCCTTGTGAAATGGGAAAAGAATGATAAAATGAGATTAATTCAACTTGTCCTCATATTATCCAATATACTCATACATAATTGAAATAGACCATATGATGAATAGACCGATGACTCGGGAAAAGGGGGAAGGGCATGGGTAGACCAAAGATCGGATTAGCCCTCGGCTCGGGTGGCGCAAGGGGATTTGCTCATTTAGGCGTTTTGAAAGCCTTTGATGATGCCGACATACCGATTGATATGATTGCAGGCAGCAGCATGGGGGCGCTCGTCGGCTGCTTTTATGGGGTTGGTCACAAGATGGAAGACCTATACAAGCTTTCCACTACCTTCAGACGGAAGTATTACTTGGACTTTACCGTTCCGAAAATGGGGTTCATATCTGGCAAGAGAATAAAAGAGTTCATTCAGCTATTTACCCATAATAAAAATATTGAAGAATTAAATATCCCTGTTAGTGTTGTGGCAACTGACATTACGAATGGAGAAAAAGTCATCTTCACCACCGGTCCAATAGCAAGCGCAGTCCGTGCAAGTATTGCTATACCGGGTATTTTTGTGCCTGAAAGGATAAATGGCCGTCTGTTGGTGGACGGAGGGGTCATTGACCGCGTGCCGGTTTCCGTTGTGAAAGAGATGGGAGCGGACATTGTAATCGGGGTCGATGTGTCCCATGTGAAACGTAATGCAGAAATAACCACCATCTACGACGTGATCATGCAAAGCATTGACATCCTCCAACTGGAAATCGTCGCTCACCGTGAATTTGCTTCTGATTTCATGATCAGACCACATGTAGAAATGTACAGCACCAGAGCTTTTAAAAACATTGAAGAAATCATCGATATGGGAGAAGAAGAAGCAAAGAAGGCTATTCCTTCCATCAAGGAAGCTCTGGACAATTGGAAGGAGTAAAAAATATATGAAAACAAAAACGCTGATAAAAACCCTGCTCATCATGACCATCATTATGGTCGCCACTTCTTTTTATTATCTTCCTTTCTATGTTACGAAACCCGGGAATGCACACGAACTTGATCCAATCGTACACGTCGAGAATGGATATGAAGACGATGGAGAACTGATGCTGACAACCGTCAGGATGGGAAGGGCGAATATATATGCCTATCTGATGGCGAGCATAAGGAAATATGAATATATCTTTCCGGTAGAGGAAATCAGGAGTCCACATGAAAGCGATGAAGAATACAATCTTCGCCAACTTCAGCTCATGAATAATTCCCAAACCCATGCCATTGAAGTGGCCTATAAAAAAGCAGGCAAACCGTATGAATATAAATATAAAGGGATTTATGTATTAAATATTTATCCGGATATGCCTGCTGAAAAAGTGTTGAAACCCGGCGACCGGATCACCGCCATAGACGGTCAGACGTTTCAGTCGTCACAAGAATTCATTGATTACGTAAGTGGGAAAACAAAAGGGGATAAAGTGGACATCACATTCGTCCGGGATAAAGAGGAAAAGGTTGAAACGATCCCGCTTGAAGCATTTCCCGATGTCCCTGATAAGATCGGTCTCGGCATCACATTAAGCGATGATAAAGAAATCATAACAGATCCACCCGTAAAGCTTCAGACAGAGGAAATAGGGGGACCTTCCGCAGGATTGATGTTCAGTTTGGAAATCTATGACCAACTGACGAAGGAAGATCTGGCTAAAGGGCACAGGATTGCCGGTACCGGGACGATCTCGGAAGATGGTGTGGTCGGTCGCATCGGAGGCATCGAACAAAAAATCATCGCTGCTGATAAAGCGGATGCAGAATACTTCCTTGCACCGGATGAAACCATTACAAAAGAAATGAAGAAAAAATACCCTGATCTTGAATCCAACTATACCGCTGCGAAACGAACAGCCGAAGATATCGGTACGGATATGAAAGTGATACCCGTAAAAACATTTGATGAAGCACTATCCTTCCTCAAATCAATCGAAAACTGAACAAAGAGACTGCCTTTCGATTCGGAGGGCAGTCTCTTTGTTTGAATCACATTGTTATGACATCATAATAGGGGGTTGGGACCATTCTTGTCGTAGAAGTCTTGTGCGTGCGTCTGGATCCTGAAGGCCCAATGAATAAATTTCCGCAGCCTTGATATCTAATTGGATATCATGTGGGTCTGCACTGGATAGCTTGCTGATCAAAGGGAGGGACAGATTCTTTTTCCGGGAGTGGATAAATTCCCTTCCCTTGGTATTCATACCGAGAAGGCGGATATAACGAGGAGAGTCATGCCGGCTCCTCATTTCTTCTTTATGTGTATCAGTTAAAATATGAAGGAGCATTCTTTGAAGGCGTGTCCACGTGTAACGCTTCGTCTTAAGCTTCGTCATGAATTCTTCAAAGGACAAGCAAGACTTCGCATACTCTACCATCCGGTTTTCGATTCCCTCTTCTATTTCATAGATATCCCTCAACTCAGCTTTTGAAGAGGAAAGAAGCTTATATTGAAGCAGGGTCCAATAACTCTCCCATCTGTGGAATCCACCAAACTCGCCTTTATATCTTTCCAGTTCCTGCACAGAAGCTGCAGGAAGATAAGATTCGATCTCATGATCCCCTTGTGAACTGAATATACTTTTGCGAATGCTCGTCGCACTGGCAATGGAAGGGGAAGAGAAATGTTCATCATGGTAACCGGCTGATTCCCGGGTAATCGTATACGCTTCCAATGAAGAACCAAGCTGATTCCTTGCCTCCAAATAGTGAAATCCCAAAATATTGTTGGGTTTACTTAAATCGATGACAGAATCCTGATTTCCCAATTTCCGAAAGGCACCGGCCAGTGCTGAAGGATAGCTCATCCCTTCCTGAATCAATTCCTTTATGTACACATCGTATTGCTCCTGGTGTGTTTGGATGAATTGAATGGTCATTAAGAATCCATCAATATCCCCATCTTCGCTACCGAAACAGAAGCTTTCACAACCAAATCGGTCCAGGAGTGAAATCGCCCCTTTTGAAAAAATTTCCGCATGCTGTGTCGCAAAACAATATGGAAGCTCTATCACGACATCCACTCCTGACTCCAATGCCATCCTTGTACGGGCCCATTTTGAAACAAGTGCAGGCTCCCCACGCTGGAGGAAATGCCCACTCATCACGGCAACCACAACATCCGCCCCGGTAGCGGCCCTTGTTTCCCTCAAATGATGCAAATGTCCATTATGAAACGGATTATACTCCACAACTACCCCTGTCGCCCTCATAATAACCACACAACCTTTCTAAATCTAAAAAGTGCTTATCAACTTCATTATATAAGGAAATGATATAGATTCTCCCCTTTTTTGAAAGAATCATAACGAATATAATAAAATATTTGAAAGTCCTTATATTTAAACGTTATAATTACAACACTATGGTTAAAGAGAGTGTAAAGAAAAAATATTGACAAACGGTATTATGAAAGCTATAATTACCTTTGTTGCCTTGAGGTGATTACATTGAAATGGTCAATAATCCAATTACAAAAATTCAGAGACAAGGGACTTTCCATAGACGAAACGATTAATTTGGACGAACTGAAAGAAGTCGATCCCCAAATTATAGAAGTCTCACCTATTCGGGTGTCCGGAAAGGCGGATATCGGTTCAAACCGTGTCACTTTTCATCTTCATATAGAAGGAAAGTTAGTCCTTCCTTGCTCAAGAACCCTTGTGGATGTCGATTTACCAGTGGACATCAATACGATTGAGACGTATCTTCTAAATGAATCTGATTATGATCAGTTTGAGGAAGAAGAAGTACATCGTATACAAGGTGATGTTATTGATTTAAAACCGGCTATCAGAGAATTGCTGTTACTTGAGATTCCGATGCAGGTAATCAGTGATGAAGCGAGAGAACAAGATGAGATGCCTTCCGGTAAGAACTGGGAAGTGATGACCGAAGAACAGGCTCATGAAGTCGAACAAGAGGAAGAGAAGAAAGTAGATCCTCGACTCGCTGACTTAGCAAAACTTCTTGATCAAAACAAGAACTCTTAAAAGCGAAGTACCAGCTCGACTGGCTTCATAATGAGTATGAATCTCTTTTAAGGAGGTGGGAAGAATGGCAGTACCTTTTAGAAGAACTTCTAAAACAGCAAAAAGACAACGTCGTACACACTTCAAACTAAGTGTACCTGGTATGGTAGCATGCCCAAACTGTGGTGAGATGAAACTAGCACACCGTGTTTGTAAAGAGTGCGGAACGTATAAAGGAAAAGAAGTAGTAAGCAAATAATCGCTTACACCGCTAAAAAGCGTGAAGAGACCATGGCTCTTCACGCTTTTTTGTCGTATCTACAGAAAAGGTCTGTTCAACGGATCGTGAAAATCATACACTATATGTAAGATAAAAGGGGGCTTTTGTAGTGGGAGAATATTTATTACATATGAAAAGTGAAGGAATATTGGAGTTTATCATTGATCGACCGGATAAACGAAACGCAGTAAGCTACGAAATCATGAATGGGCTTCAGAAGGTGATGGATGAGTGCACTCAAAACGATCATGTGAAAGCGCTTCTCATAACCGGAAGTGGAGATCGTGCTTTTTGTTCCGGGGGAGACTTGTCACAGTTTCACAATCTTAAAACAGAAGGTGAAAGCTACGAAATGCTTAGTAAAATGGGCAGGCTCCTTACGAGACTCGCCTTTCTGCCGAAACCTACCATTGCCTTCATCAATGGGACTGCCATAGGAGGGGGATGTGAGATCGCTGCTGCGTGTGATTTCCGAGTAGCAAGAAAAACCGCGAAGATGGGGTTCGTTCAAGGGAATCTTGCCATCACCACCGGATGGGGAGGAGGGACCCTTCTCCTTGAAAGACTCCCTGTACCCAAAGCTATGTCTCTTTTAATGACGGCGCGTCTGGAACAGGCAGAAGCACTTCATGAAATGGGGTTTGTAGATGAAGTGGTGGATGAAATGGTACCTGTAAATGAAGTACCATTGATTCAAATGATTGCGTCTAAATCTGCAGGAGTCTTGAAGGCATATAAGCGGCAACTCCTTAATCGATGGGATACAAAGAGGATAGAAGAGAATATCCAGGAGGAAATCAAACAATGCTCCAAACTGTGGGCACATGATGAGCACCACAAAGCAGTGGATCAATTTTTATCTAAATAGTTCATGAATGTAAAAGGAGCAGGTGAAAACCGGTTCCTTTTTTATATGTTAAAAATAGTGATGCTGATTCTATCTTCTCTAGTAAGAGCATATGTATGGAGAAACTGACGAAATAGGGGGGATGGAAATGTCTTCAAATAGACAGGATGCCTGGAGCCAGGATGAAGATGTATTGTTAGCGGAAGTGGTATTGCGTCATATACGTGAAGGTGGTACTCAGCTTCAAGCATTTGAAGAAGTAGGAAAAAAACTATCAAGGACATCCGCGGCATGCGGCTTTCGATGGAATTCATTTGTTCGTAAACAATATAAATCCGGAATCGAACTGGCAAAGAAACAGAGAAAGCAATCTAAGAAACATTCTCCGCCGAAGAAGACATATGAAGAAAAGCAGGAAATTCCGACAGTAGAAAGTGCGTCGGAGTCTCCGGAAGCATTTTCGATGGGAAGCATGATACAGTACCTTCAAAAAGCAGAGGAAGCCGTCCGTAACGAGGAGAAAGTACGAAATGAAAACAGTCAGCTTCACGAACAAATCTCACAACTGCAGGAAAAGCTTAAAGAAACAGAAGAAGAGTTGAAAGAGTATGAGGAAAAATTCAATCTCCTTGAAGAAGATCATAAATCGTTATTAGCCATATTTGAAAAAGCGAGAAAGATGGCCCTGCTCCAAGGAAATGAAGACAAAGTGAAATTTCAGATGGATAAGAACGGTAATCTGCAAAGATTGAATAAATGAAATGAAAAAGGCTGACTCGAGTGTACTTGAGCAAGCCTTTTTCGTATATTAACTGATTTTCTGTTCTTTGACCCCTTCAGGGAACCATACATATGGATTTTCACCTAAATCTCTTTCCACTTCATATGTTACGGCTTCAAACCCCATCTTCTCCCAGAATCCTTGAGATTTGATCCGGGAGTTTGTCTTGATCGGCAATCCAAAGGTCTTGGCGAATTCCACTAATTCTTTACCGTAGCTTTTATTCTGGTATTTCGGCAATACTTCAAGCTTCCAAAGCTCCAGATAATTCTGGGGAGGATCGAAGTATTGATCAAAACGGGCATTGCGTTGATAAAGACTCATTCTGGCAACCAGAGTATCTCCGAAGTAAATTCCGTAAAAAGGAGATTCGCTATCGTTTTCAATGATATTCGCCTGCAGGTCCTCAAGCATGGATAATTCCTGTACACCATATTCTTTAAATTTCTTAAACTCCTCAAGAGTTTTATAGTTTACTTTTAATTTTTCCACTTTTACTGCCATAGTATGACCTCCTAAAATGCTGAAAAATGATTCTTTGATTACATTAAGAATGTTATATCCTTTTGCCATTCATTTACTATTAGAACGAGTATTTATTATTATTATATAACAAAATAACAAAAAATTCTGCACTTAATTAAGAAAACGTTTACAATGGAGAAGAAGGATTTCGACGATTTTTGTAGAATTCGTATTATGAACAGGTGTGTTCCATGAAGAAAGGGGAGAGATTGTGCAGAAGATATTAATTGCAAACAGGGGAGAAATCGCTTCTAGGATCATCAAAACATGTAAACAATTAAACATTCAAACAGTCGCGGTTTATTCAGATGCAGATCAGGATATGCCCTTTGTGAAAGAAGCGGATGTTGCATTCCGCATAGGTGAATCACAAGTGAACCGTTCATACTTAGTGGTGGACAATATATTGGATGTTGCAAAGAAGGAGAAAGTGGATGGAATCCATCCCGGGTACGGCCTGCTCTCGGAAAATGCCGACTTCGCGAAGAGGGTGACGGAAGAGGGCATTACTTTTATTGGTCCTGCCCATAACATCATTGAGAAAATGGGAGATAAGGTAGAGGCAAGAAGAGTGATGCAGGGTGCGTCTGTTCCTGTAGTGCCGGGAAGCGACGGAGGAGTCGCTACCATAGAGGCTGCTAAAGAGGTGGCGAATGACATCGGCTACCCCGTGATGCTGAAGGCAAGTGGCGGTGGCGGCGGGATCGGTATGATCCGCTGTGAAAATGAGCAAGCGCTCGTTCAAAGCTTCGATTCTACTAAAAACCGTGCTAAAGCCTATTTCGGGAAAGAGGAAGTCTTCCTCGAGAAATGTATAGAGAATGCGAGACATGTAGAAGTGCAAATCTTTGGTGACCACCATGGAAATCTCGTTCATCTATTCGAGCGGAATTGTTCCGTACAACGAAGAAATCAGAAAGTGATAGAGGAATCACCTTCTCCCGGCCTATCTCAAGAAACGAAGGAGAAGATGTTCACCGCTGCCATAAAGGCTGGAAAAGCAGTGAATTATACGAATGCAGGAACAGTGGAGTTTATCGTTGATGAAGAGGAGAATTTTTACTTCCTTGAAATGAATACCCGCCTGCAAGTAGAGCATCCGGTCACTGAAACGATCACGGGGCTCGATCTCGTGAAATGGCAGCTGCTGGTAGCAAGCGGAGAGCCTCTGCCCCTTTGCAGGCAGGAAGAAATCCAAAATGCCGGTCATGCAATTGAGTTCAGGGTATATGCTGAAGATCCAAAGACGTTTTATCCCTCTCCAGGCAAGCTGACAGAATTGGAATGGGGTCAAGGTGAAGGTGTCCGGATTGACAGCGGATACGAAAAGGGGAACAATGTGACCCCCTTCTATGATCCGATGATATCCAAGTGTATCATCCAGGGGAGTGACCGTCAGGATGCGCTCGAGAAGGCAAAGCTTTTCTTTGCGGGGGTAACGGTTGAAGGGGTCAAAACCAATGTCAGTCTCTTCAGGGATATACTTGAAGACAACGGGTTTAAAGATGGATCATATACGACCAAATGGCTCCAGGACTTTTTGACAGCCAACCGTACGTAATGTTGGTGCGGAATGATCCGCACCTCAATCAAACATAAGAAGACAAACAGGAGGAATCAATCATGAAGGAAATCACATCAACAATGGCAGGGACGGTACTGAATGTATTAGTGGAACAAGGTGGAGAGGTGTCGAGCGGAGATACTGTTCTAATGCTCGAATCTATGAAAATGGAAATTCCTGTTGAAGCTGAAGCGGCCGGGAAAGTCACAGAGATTAAAGTGAATGTAGGGGACTTCGTGAATGAAGGCGATGTATTACTAATAATCGAAGGATAATCCGGGTAAGACAATGAGTCAGAAATCGTTTGCGGTTTCTGGCTTGTTTATGAGCCGTTCTTGTATTTTTACATAAAACGACGGAGGGGATAATATGTCAACATCTAAAACGATCATCAATACTCTTGAAGAAACAAGGGAAAGAATTGCTTCCGGTGGTCAGCCTAAATATCATGAGAAATTGAAAGAACAGAAAAAGATGTTTGTCCGGGATCGCCTGCAACAATTATTTGATAATGGGGATTATCAGGAAGATGGAATGTTTGCCAATAATAAGGCGGACGATTTGCCGGCTGATGGTGTAGTGACCGCGATTGGAAAAGTAGGGGGACAGACTGTGTGCGTCATGGCCAATGATTCCACGGTCAAAGCCGGATCCTGGGGTGCGAGGACGGTTGAGAAAATCATCCGGATCCAGGAAACGGCCCTTAATTTAAAAGTGCCTATCTTTTATTTAGTGGACTCTGCAGGCGCACGTATCACCGATCAGTTAGATATGTTCCCGAATCGTCGGGGGGCAGGCAAAATATTTCATAACCAAGTGAAGATGTCCGGGATGGTTCCGCAGATTTGTGTCCTTTTTGGACCATCAGCAGCCGGAGGAGCATATATTCCTGCATTCTGCGACATCGTCATCATGGTGGATGGGAATGCGTCCATGTATCTTGGCTCGCCTCGGATGGCGGAAAAGGTGATTGGGGAGAAAGTGACCCTTGAAGAAATGGGCGGTGCAAGAATGCATTGTACGGTCAGTGGTTGTGGTGACCTGCTTGCGGCTTCCGAAGAGGAGGCAATTGAAGAAGCGAAAAGGTATTTAGGTTATTTCCCGGCCAATTATCAACAGAAGCCCAAGGTGCTTGAGGGACTTGCGCCTAAACATGAAAAGCTTCTCGAAGACATCATCCCTGAACATCAAAATGCTCCATTCAATATGTATGATTGCATCGATACGTTGATTGATGAAGGAAGCTTCTTTGAAATGAAAAAGCTATTCGCTCCTGAATTGATTACAGGTTTCGGGCGACTTGACGGTAAGGTAGTAGGGATCATTGCCAATCAACCGAAAGTGAAGGGTGGAGTCCTTTTCCATGATTCCGCGGATAAGGGCGCTAAATTCATTCAATTATGCGATGCTTTCCATATTCCTTTGTTGTTCCTTGCTGATGTACCTGGATTCATGATCGGGACCAAGGTGGAAAGAGCGGGTATTATCCGCCACGGTGCAAAATTGATAGCAGCCATGAGTTCGGCAACGGTAACGAAAATTTCTGTGATCGTAAGGAAAGCTTATGGAGCAGGTTTATATGCCATGGCAGGTCCTGCTTTCGACCCGGATGTCTGTATTGCCCTTCCTACTGCCCAAATTGCTGTAATGGGTCCTGAGGCGGCAGTGAATGCCGTATATTCCAACAAGATCCAGGCAATCGAAGATCCGAAAGAAAGAATTCAATATGTCCAGGAAAAACAAAAGGAATATAAAGAGCATATCGACATTTATAAATTGGCTTCTGAATTAATTGTAGATGAAATCACCGCCCCGAATGAATTACGATCCGTATTGATCCAGCGTTATAAGCTTTATGAGACAAAGGATGTCACGTTCAGTGAAAGAAAACATCCAGTATATCCTGTATAAGGACATATCATTGCCGGGCTCGTTCCTTTGGGACGGGCCCTTTCTTTCGAAAGGGATTGATTCTTTCTGCCTATAATCGTTTTCTCATTCAGAAAAATTTGGTAAAATGTTCGTAAACGATGAAAAAGAAGGAGTTTGTATGAAAATTGGAATCATTGGAGGAGGAGCGGTCGGCCTCTTATTTGCGGGTTATCTGGGCCGGTTATTTGATGTAACCCTGATCGTCAGGAGGGAGTCTCAAGTCCGTTCACTATCGGAAAATGGGGTAACCATCTATAAAGAAGGGTCGGCCATCACAACCAGGGTAGGAGCCGTACAAGAAACCGAAACGCAGAAGGAATTCGACGTTGTGATTGTGGCAGTAAAGGAATATGATCTCCCGTTACTTAGGCAGGGACTCGTCGAACTAGGAGCTCACGTGCCCCTTCTGTTTGTTCAAAATGGAATTGGTCATGTTGATTGGGTGAAATCATTACCTCATCGGCATCTGATCGCGGGCTCGGTGGATCACGGGGCCATGAAGGAAAATGACGCCGCCGTTCATCACTTAGGGGAAGCCGAGACGAATATTGCGTTAATTAGAGGGAATTGGCATGTGATAGAAGAAATAGTATTAAAGAGTACTGATTCCTTCCGGTTTTCAATCCGGAAAGACTTCGAGAAAATGCTTCTGACTAAGTTATTCGTCAATGTATCAATCAACCCGCTCACAGCTTTAACGGGTGTGACGAACGGTAAGCTTGTTGAAAACCCATATTTCCATAAATTACAGAAGGATTTATTCAACGAGATGCTTCTCTTATTTCCTCAAATGAAAGGAAATATTTCCTTCGAAAAAGTAGTCGATATCTGCCGGAATACATATCAAAACAGATCTTCCATGTTAAAAGACATAGAATCACAAAGAAGGACGGAAATTGAATCGATCATTGGCGTCCTTCTGGACAAAGCCCAAAAAGAACACCATTTTGTACCCATCATGAATCTACTTTACAAATTAGTTAAAGGAATAGAAAGAGAAGGTCTGGGGGGATAAAATGGCTTCCATTTTTTCGACGATCATTGCCATTTTCGTTATGATTCCATTTTTGGGGTATTTCATCAGTTTTATTCTTGCTAAGGAAATTTTAAAGAGTCACCGGAGAGCTGTGCATATCGCCATTGATATTACGACATTTCTCTTGATTGTATCTGTTCATTTCATTGTCATTGCCATATGGAGGACATCATATCTGTGGCTCATATTTATTGTGATCTGTTCAATCGGCGTGCTGTTTGCCGTCATGTATTGGAAAGCCAAGGGGGAGATCGACTACCCAAAAGTGCTCAGAGGATTCTGGCGGGTGAACTTCCTTTTGTTTTTTACTGCCTATATCACATTGATGATCACGGGCCTCGTCCTCCGAATCCTGGAACTGTATTAAAATTCAGCAGGCAAGTTTTTTCCTTTTCCTTATGTGGAATGATATACTCATCGTTAGGATATCAAGAGCTAGAAAAGGAGTAATTCATATGGAATTGGAAAGCTTAAACATTCCAGCAATAAATCAATTTGCGTCTAAATATTTAAAACAAGAAGAGCCTGTCACTTCTTTTTTTCATTATAATATCAATAAACCAGCCGTTTACGAGGAACGGATGGAGGATTTAGGGTCACGTACTTTCCCTAGGGAGGGTCTCTCAGAATGTATCTCTTCCTATATGAAAGGCCTGCCTTCTTCCGACAAAGTAGAAGAGGCACTTGAGAAACTGAGGGATAATGCGGTTACCGTCGTGGCGGGTCAACAGGCTGGTCTTTTGACAGGTCCTCTTTATACCATACATAAAATCATTTCAGTCATCCAATTGGCCAGGCAGCAGGAAGCGCGGTTGGGGCACCCGGTTGTACCGGTTTTTTGGATAGCAGGTGAAGATCACGATTATCAGGAAGTAAATCATATATACGTTGAAAAAGGATCAAAGCTTGAAAAGGTGGGGTATCCCGAGAGAGTATTGGACAAAAAGATGACCTCTCATATAACGTATTCCAACTCAGTGATGAAGAAATGGCTTGATGACATTCTCGTCGCTTTAGGCGAAACGGAACATTCAAAACAGCTTTCGGTGGAGCTTCATCAGATGATCGATGAGGAAGAGTCGATCGTCCGCTTCTTTGCCCATATCGTCATGAGTCTATTCAAGGATTTCGGATTACTGGTCATCGATTCCTCCCACCCTCCGCTAAGAAAGCTGGAAGCGGCACACTTTCGTCATCTGATTGAAAACAGCCAGTCGATTACGGATGCGGTCCTTCTGCAACAGCGTGACATACGAGAAAGTGGTTTTCATACTCAGCTGGAGATCTCTCCCACTGCCGCCAATCTTTTTCTTCAGATTCAGAATGAGAGGGCGTTGTTAGATCGGGATGGGGATACGTTTTTTGAAAAAAATAGCGGAAACACATACTCTTCCGTTGAGTTATTATCCATTTTGGAGAAAAGCCCTGAATCATTCAGCAATAATGTCGTCACAAGGCCGATGATGCAGGAATGGTTATTCCCGAACCTGGCGTTTATCGCGGGACCCGGTGAAATAGCCTACTGGGGAGAATTGAAAAGAGCGTTTGAATATGTAGACTTGAAGATGCCTCCCGTCGTGCCGCGATTAAATATCACCATAGTGGAAAGGGAGATAAATAAAAGGATCCAAGACCTCCAACTATCCCTTCACGGAGTGATTACAGAAGGGGTAACAACTGCCAGGGATGCCTTTTGGAAATCTCTTGAGCGTCCAGGGATAGAAAAGGAAATGAAAAGCATTCAGGATGAACTCGACCGCCGATATGAGGAAATCCGTAAACTGGCCGTCTCGATCGATCAAGGGTTAAATCCGATCCTTGATAAGAATCTTGAATTCCACCATGGTCAGTTCGATTATTTAAGAAAAAAAATTGACAAAGCGTTAAAAGATAAGCACTCCTTGATCTTCACCCAATTCACGAAAGTGGAAAACAGTATCAGACCAAATGAAGGACCACAGGAAAGAACGTGGAATGTCCTCTACTTCCTGAACAAATACGGCCCCACTTTCATAAGGGACTTGACCTCTCTGGATTATTCCTTTGATGGCACTCATAAAGTGATCTATATCTGATCAGTCAATATAAAAAAGGACCAAATTCGTTTTGATATGCGAATTTGGTCCTTTTTCTGTTGTTTAAAGACAAAATTCAACCTTGGAAATTTGTCTTTAAAAGCAGGAAAAACACTAATGAAAAATAGAGGAAATATTTTGCTGGGAAAGAATATAGAAAAGAGTGGAGAAAAGTGGGGGGATGTGGTACATTTGTGTTAGAAAGTGGGGGCAGTGCATATGTTCATGGGCGAATATCAACATAACATTGATAATAAAGGCCGTTTAATCGTACCTGCCAAGTTCCGTGATCATCTCGGGGATTCATTTGTCATCACCCGTGGACTTGATCAGTGCTTATTTGGTTACCCCATGGATGAATGGCGATCCCTTGAGGAAAAGCTTAAAGCCCTGCCGCTTACGAAAAAAGATGCCCGTGCCTTCACTCGATTTTTCTTCTCGGGGGCAACCGAGAGTGAACTGGATAAAACGGGAAGGGTGAATATTCCTGCTACACTTGTGAATTATGCACAATTGGATAAAGAATGCATTATTTTAGGAGTTTCCAATCGAATTGAGATTTGGAGTAAATCATTATGGGAAGACTATTTCACACAGTCTGAAGATTCATTTGCTGAGCTTGCAGAGAATATGGTGGGGTTTGATATATAGCCCACCACAAAACGTTCGATTGGAAAGGTGAAGTCAACATGTTTAAACATACAACTGTATTATTGAAAGAAACCGTAGATGGACTGGCTATCAAGGAAGATGGAGTCTATGTGGATTGTACGTTAGGCGGGGCGGGTCATAGTGAGTACCTGGCCGGAAAGCTTTCGTCCGAGGGGCATCTTTATTGCTTCGATCAGGATGAAACGGCCATCAACCATGCGAAAGAAAAGCTTGCAGCTTATCAGGACAGGGTGACATTCGTTCAATCAAATTTCCGGCATATCAAGGAAGAACTTGAACATCTCGGAGTACATAGTGTGGATGGGATTCTTTACGATCTGGGTGTGTCATCTCCTCAGCTGGATACTCCAGAAAGGGGCTTTAGTTATCACCACGATGCGCCTCTGGATATGAGAATGGACTTACAAGGCGAAGTAAGTGCTTATGATGTCGTCAACCATTGGTCGTTTGAAGATCTGGTCCGAATCTTTTACCGGTATGGTGAAGAAAAATTTTCGAAGCAGATTGCAAGGAAGATTGAAGCGGCACGCGAAGTGAAAGCAATCGAAACGACAGGTGAATTGGTAGAACTGATCAAGGAAGGGATTCCGGCACCTGCAAGACGAAAGGGTGGTCATCCTGCCAAAAGGGTCTTTCAAGCGATCCGAATTGCCGTCAACGATGAGCTTGGGGCCTTCGAGGATTCGTTGGAACAAGCCATAGGCCTTCTGCATAAGGGTGGAAGAGTGAGTGTCATTACGTTCCATTCTTTAGAAGACCGGATTTGTAAAACGATGTTCAAAGAAAAAGCATCAGGGCCGGACCTGCCACCGGGATTACCCATTATCCCGGAAGGATATGAAGCAGAACTTAAACTTGTAACGAGAAAACCGATCCTGCCGAGCAAAGAAGAGTTGGAAGAAAATAATCGAGCCAGGTCGGCTAAATTGAGAATCGCAGAAAAAAATATATAAAAAGAAGGAAACAGGAGGGAGAATTTTGAGTAACTTAGCGAGAAAGTATGAGCAGCAAAATGTTGAGAAATCCTATCAGTCCGTTCAAGCCAAACCCAAGCGTCTGAATGAAGAAAGAAGGTCCGTTGTCACACCGGGTGAGAAGATCCTTGTGGCCGTCTTCGCAATGGTATTTTGTATCCTGGCGGTTCAAATTGTTTCGACCCAGGCAGCCATCTATGATGTCAACAAAGAGGTACAGCACGTAGAAACGACCATTGAAAAGCAGGAAAAGGCGAACACTGACCTGAAACTTCAAGTAAGTGAACTAAGTACGTATGAGCGTATTCTCGAAAAAGCAAAGGAACTTGGACTTAACTTGAAAGAAAAGAACGTTAAGGTTGTTGAACAATAATGAAAAAAAGGCCAAGTATGAACATAGGGGCAGCCATCCTTTTCGGGATTTTCGGCTTGCTCTTTTTTGTATTAATGGTCCGCTTCGTCACCATTCAGGTCACGGGAGAAGCGGAAGGGAAGGTCCTGGCATCACAAGCGGCAAAAAAATATATTAAAAGTCATATCTTAGAAGCACATAGAGGAACCATCTTTGACGGGAAAGGGGAAGTCATCGCAGAGGATACATCCGCCTATACACTGGTTGCGATATTAGATCCAAGTATCACCAGTGATCCAAAGAAACCCAAGCATGTGACAGACCCTGAAAAAACGGCCAAAGTCCTCGCAAAGTATCTTGATATGAAGGAAAGTGACATTTATGACCGCTTAAACAAAAAAGGTCCCTATCAAGTTGAATTCGGTGCTGCAGGAAGAGATTTATCCCATCAGATGATGCTCGACATTAAAGAAGAAGATATCCCCGGCGTTACATTCAGGAAGGAAGCGAAGCGATTTTATCCTAACGGCTCCTTCGCCTCCCATCTTATCGGGTTTGCTCAGAAAAAAACCGACGACGAAGGGGATTCTACGACCGTGGGTAAAATGGGAGTGGAAGCAAGTTTCAATGATGTATTGAAAGGCAAGGATGGGTCTGTTTCTTATAAGAGTGATGTGTGGGGCTATCTCCT
This sequence comes from Rossellomorea vietnamensis, assembly GCF_025398035.1. Classification (NCBI taxonomy): domain Bacteria; kingdom Bacillati; phylum Bacillota; class Bacilli; order Caryophanales; family Bacillaceae; genus Rossellomorea; species Rossellomorea vietnamensis. The sequence continues at coordinate 1,055,439 of NZ_CP104558.1, read as the reverse complement.
GCCGAATTCAGACGAACATGTTACACCGCCTGAAGATGGGGATGACCTATACCTGACCATCGATAAGAAGATCCAAACCTTCCTGGAAGAAGCAATGAATGAAGTCCAAAAAAAATACAAGCCCAAGAAAATGTTTGCGATCGTATCCGACCCGAAAACAGGGAAGATTCTTGCCATGAGCCAAAGGCCTACCTTCCACCCGGATACAAGAGAGGGGCTCCTGGATAACTGGACCAACATCATCGTTGAAGATACGTATGAACCAGGCTCAACGATGAAGTCTTTTTCCCTTGCAGCTGCAGTGAATGAAGGTAAGTTCAATCCGAATGAAACCTATGAATCTGGTAAGTATTATGTGGAAAATGTTCCAAACCCGATCCGGGATCACAATGGAGGAGAAGGTTGGGGAACAATTACCTTCCTTGAAGGCGTTCAAAGATCTTCCAATGTTGCATTTGCCAACCTATTGGATAAAATCGGATTCAAGAAATATGAAAACTATTTACATGATTTTGGATTTGGTGAAGCGACAGACGTAGGACTGCCAAATGAGGCATCGGGTTCGATCTTGTATCATTACCCGATTGAAAAATACACGACCATTTTCGGTCAAGGTACGACCGTCACACCGCTTCAAATGATTCAGGCGGAGTCGGCGATTGCCAATGATGGGAAAATGATGAAGCCTTATGTCATTTCAAAGATCGTCGATCCCAATACAAAAAAAGTCATCAAAGAGACGAAGCCTGAAGTTTCAGGAAGCCCCATCACAAAGGAAACAGCGATTAAGACGAGGGAATACCTGGAGACGACTGTCACATCTGAACATGGTACAGGACAGAAGTTTGCGATAGAAGGATATCGTGTCGGCGGTAAATCCGGTTCGGGTCAGATACCTGATCCATCGAATGGCCGTTATATGGTCGGAAAGGAAAATTATCTTTTCTCCTTTATGGGTATGGCCCCTATCGACGACCCTCAGTTAATCGTGTATGTCGGGGTCCAACAGCCTGAACTCGAACCGACTGAAATCGGATCGGATCCGGTCTCTGCGGTCTTCAATCCCGTCATGCAAAACAGCTTAAAGTACCTGAACATCAAACCTCAGGAAAAAGTGAGCCTGAAGAAACAATCACTCCCTGAAACGAGGGACATGAGCGTGGAAGAAGCAAAAAAAGAACTGGAAAAAGCAGGGGTGACTCCAGTTGTGGTCGGAAATGGTTCACAAGTGGTCAAACAGCTTCCTCAAGGCGGAAATGCCACTCTTGAAGGGGAAAGAGTCGTGATCAAAACCGATGGAGATATTACCATACCCGATATGAAGGGGTGGTCTGTAAGGGATGTCTTTAAGGTAGCCAATATCGCCGGTCTGAAGATTAATATGGTTGGAAATGGATATGCTTTCAGCCAGAATATACAGCCTGGGATAAAGGTCAAGAAAGATGAGCCACTCGTCGTCAACTTCAAGACCCCTGAAGAAGCGGCGGCACCGAAAGAAAAAGAAGAAGAACAGCTGAATTAACAAAAAGGGATGACTCAATTATCGGAGTCATCCCTTTTTATCCATCCATTTATAAAACCCTATTCCCCTGCCGAAAGCCCGGACTCTTTCATTGAATTCAAACATACCACCATGAGTCCAAGCATATAATGGAACGAGCCATAGAAGGGGAGGTTCCATTTGTGAAAAGAGTATCCAATGTAACGGTAAGGAAGAGGTTGGCAGTAGCGCTTATAGTAGGAGTCCTTATTTTCTCCATCATAGATATCCGGCTGGGGTATGTTCAGTTTTTTAAAGGGGACTGGCTTACCGGTTTGGCAAAAGACTCCTGGAGTCGAAATATCCCATTTCAACCTGAGAGAGGGAAAATAGTCGACCGAAATGGAGTAGAACTCGCAGGGAATCAAAGTGCACCGACCATATTTGTCGTTCCACGGCAAATTACGGACCCTCAAGGAACAGCGGATAAACTGGCAGCCGTTCTTAATATTTCAGTTGAGTCTGCATATAAATATGTAACACAGAAAGCCAATATGGTGCTGATAAAGGAAGCAAGGAAGATCTCGTATGAAAAAGCGAAAGAGGTAAGGGATTTAAATTTGAAGGGCGTTTACTTAGGCGAGGATTCTAAGCGTTATTATCCATATGGAAGTTATTTATCCCATGTTCTCGGCTTCGCAGGAATCGATAATCAAGGGCTCATGGGGCTCGAACTTTCTTATGATGAAGAGCTTAGTGGAGATAAAGGGTATGTGAAATTCTTCTCCGATGCCAAAGGAAAGAGAATGCCTGATATGGCCGATGATTTTGAAAAGCCGGAGAATGGATTGGATTTAAAGTTAACGATCGATACCAAAGTGCAAACCATCGTTGAGCGTGAATTGGATATCGCAGAGGCGACGTATGATCCAGATGGCATCATCGCCATCGCCATGAATCCTAAGAATGGTGAAATACTCGCCATGTCGAGCAGGCCGACATTTGATCCGGCTAATTTCCGCAATGTGCCCCAGGAGATCTATAATCGGAATTTACCGATTTGGAGCACGTATGAACCGGGATCCACGTTCAAGATCATTACGCTTGCAGCAGCCCTCGAAGAGAAAAAGGTGGATCTCTATAAAGAAACCTTTCATGACCCAGGGCATATCGAAGTGGCAGGGTCGACTCTTCACTGTTGGAAGCGCGGGGGACACGGGACACAAACATTTCTTGAAGTGGTTCAGAACTCATGTAACCCTGGATTTGTCGAGTTGGGTCAAAGGTTAGGGAAAGAAAAATTATTCAGTTATATCCATGATTTTGGTTTTGGTGAGAAGACGGGGATCGATCTGCAAGGGGAAGGGAAGGGGATTCTCTTTAACCTCGACCGTGTCGGTCCTGTAGAACAGGCGACAACCGCATTTGGCCAGGGGGTGGCCGTTACCCCTATTCAACAGGTCGCAGCAGTGTCAGCGGCAGTCAATGGAGGAATATTGTATCAGCCCTATATCGCAAAAGAGCTTATCGACCCTTCAACCGGAGAAGTGGTCATGAGAAAGAGCCCTCAGATCAAGAAAAGGGTCATTTCCGAAGAAACGTCAAAGCAGATTCGGGAAGCGTTGGAAAGTGTAGTGGCCAAAGGAAGCGGAAAGAAAGCGTTTGTAGATGGTTACCGGGTAGGGGGAAAGACGGGGACAGCGCAGAAGGCAAAGGATGGTAAGTACCTGGAAAACAATCATATCGTTTCCTTCATGGGAGTGGCTCCTGCAGATGACCCTCAGATTGTGGTGTATGTCGCTGTCGATAATCCGAAGGGGACGATTCAATTCGGTGGGGTCGTGGCAGCCCCGATCGGAGGGAGTATCATAGGTGATAGTCTGGAGGCAATGGGGGTACCGAAGCGTAAAGGTCAAATTGAAAAAGAGATGACGTGGACCGACACTCCGTTGATTGAAACCCCGGATCTGGTCGGATTGACGAAAAATGAACTGCAGGAACAACTGGTGAATCTTGACCTGGATGTAAGCGGAAGCGGTGAAAAGGTGGTAAGTCAGTCTCCGGACCCGGGAGTGAAAATAAAACAGGGTTCAAAGGTCAGGGTATATCTATCTGAAGAATAGTGGCTGATAAGGTCTACACGATCGTCATTTCATGATATACTTTTCATTTATGCCGGGGATTTGGACGGATGAATCCCCGGGGTATAAAGTGTCAGTCCTCGTGACGTAAAAAAGATATCGAACTAAGTTAAAAGGTTGATAGCTTTCATTCATATTTTTTTGTAAAATATAAAAAGGTTGCTTTCTGCCTGTGAGGAGTTGAAAGGATGAGATTGCACACTTTGCTGGAAGTACTACCGTTTTTCTCAGTACATGGTGAAGGGAATCCGGATATTTCAAACATCGCGAATCACCACAAGAAAGTAAAGAATGGTGATTTATTTATTTGTATCAATGGATTGGAAATCGATAGCCACTCTCTTGCAGAGGTGGCAGAGAAGAATGGTGCAGCAGCGATCCTTGCAGAAAGGAGACTGGATGCAGGCATTCCTGTCATCATTGTTCCCGATACGAAGAAAGCGATGGCGATTCTAGCGGACCATTTTTATAAACAGCCCTCCCATCAGCTGCTTTTGGTCGGAGTGACGGGGACGAATGGCAAAACCACGACGACCCATCTCATCGATCATGTTTTTACTCAAAGTGGGATGAAGACAGGATTGATTGGAACCCTGCATATCAAAGTGGGGGAGGAGTTGGAGGTCAGCCATAATACGACGCCTGACAGTTTGACCCTTCAGCAGACGTTCAGACGATTTTGCGATAAAGGGGTGCGGTCCGCCATCATGGAAGTTTCTTCACATGCTTTGGATCAAGGACGTGTGCACGGGTGTGACTATGACATAGCAGTGTTTACGAACCTGACGCAGGATCATCTGGATTATCATAAAACAATGGAAGACTACCGTAATGCAAAAGGCTTATTGTTTTCTCAATTAGGGAATACTTATTTCAAGAAATCCCCTAAGTATGCCATTATTAATAAGGACGATGATGCATCTGATTATTTCATCAAGTCCACAGCCGCCCATGTCGTTACATATGGACTGTCTCCATCAGCTGACTTCCATGCAAAAGATGTGGTCCTTCGGGCAACAGAGTCGGTCTTCACCCTTGTCACACCATTTGGGGAACGGGAAATGGTTTTAAAGTATGCAGGGAAATTTAATGTATACAACGCCCTGGCTGCAATAGCGACAGCGTTTGCTGCGGGTATACCAATTGATGAAAGTATAAGGAGCCTCGAGAAAGCCAAAGGGGTCAGGGGACGGTTTGAAACCATTTCAGAAGGTCAGCCCTATTCGGTCATCGTCGACTATGCCCATACTCCGGATGGCTTGAAGAATGTGTTAGAGACCATCCGGACGATTACAAACGGACATGTAATTGTAGTGGTAGGATGCGGAGGGGACAGGGATAGGATCAAGAGGCCGATCATGGCGGAGATTGCCTGTGATTATGGCGATTATGCCATTTTCACTTCTGATAATCCGAGGACAGAGGATCCGGAGGCCATCTTAAAGGATATGGAAGCCGGAGTGGTCGGCAAGCAATATCAATTGATCGTTGATCGCAAAGAAGCGATCAAAGAAGCCTTGAGCCTTGCGAAACCGGAAGATGTCGTGCTGATTGCAGGGAAAGGGCATGAAACCTATCAGATCATCGGGAATCATGTATACGATTTTGATGACCGGGAAGTGGCAAGACACTTCATCAAGGGGTTGTAGGAATGCTCCTTTATGATGAAGTGAGAAAAAAGTTTCCGGAAACCAGAGGAATCCATTTGCCTGGCTACTCCTTTTTAGTAGTTTCAAATTCAACTAGGATGGGAATGGAGAAAGGACTATATATACCTGCAGGTGATGAAGTGAACCTTTTTAGGAGCATTGAAAAAGGAGCGATTGCTTCCCTTTGGCGAAAGGGTGAAGAAATCCCATCATTTGTCCCCAATCACTTTCCGTTATTTATAGTTGAAGATGTATATAGGGCTTATTTATACTTACAAGAGAGTTACAAACAAAATTACAATCAAGAAAAGTGGGAAATTATGACGAAGTTTATTTTTAGCAGTGAATCTGAAAAACATCAAACAATTGATATGTCTGTAGAGGGATCTATACAGGATCCAACCGATGGAATGGGAGGGGAATGACGATGATGGAACAAGTGATCTTTTTTACCATCATAATGGCGTTTCTCATAACCGTATTGCTTGCCCCATTATTCATCCCTTTCCTCAGAAGATTGAAGTTTGGACAAAGCATCAGGGATGAAGGTCCCGAGTCGCATCAAAAAAAGACCGGTACACCAACTATGGGTGGAATTGTGTTCTTAGTATCCATCGTCATCACGACATTTGTTATGACCGGTAAATATTCAGAACCGGGCCCTGAAACGTATTTAATGATCCTCGTGACCGTTGGATTTGGTTTATTGGGTTTCCTGGATGACTTTATAAAAGTCGTGATGAAAAGGAATTTAGGTTTGACCTCCAAGCAGAAGCTGCTAGGACAGATTGTCATATCGGTGATCTTCTATCTTATCTTTAAACAAAACGACTTTCCGACCACTGTTTCGATACCACTGACGGATTTTTCGTTTGAATTAGGCTGGTTTTATTGCTTGTTCATTATTTTTTGGCTTGTTGGATTTTCAAACGCCGTCAATCTGACGGATGGTCTGGACGGTTTGGTGTCCGGAACAAGTGCCATTGCATTCGGGGCACTGGCTGTACTTGCGTGGAGCCAATCCCAATATGATGTTGCCATCTTCGGAGTAGCGGTGGTGGGGGCGGTTCTTGGCTTCCTCGTCTTCAATGCCCATCCCGCCAAAGTATTCATGGGAGATACGGGCTCACTTGCACTCGGAGGCGCAATCGCCACGATCGCCATTCTAACCAAGCTTGAAATCATATTAATCCTTATTGGGGGAGTATTCGTCATTGAGACTCTTTCCGTCATCTTACAAGTGGCAAGCTTCAAAACAACAGGAAAACGAATTTTCAAAATGAGCCCATTGCACCACCACTATGAGCTGGTCGGTTGGTCGGAGTGGCGTGTCGTCGTTACGTTTTGGACTGTGGGATTACTTTTTGCCGTTTTAGGAATCTATATTGAGGTGTGGTTATAAGTGAAAAACATTACAAAATTCAAACATAAAAAAGTATTGGTATTAGGGTTGGCAAAAAGTGGGGTAAGTGCTGCCTCTCTCCTACATAAGTTAGAAGCATTTGTTACGGTCAATGACCAAAAGCCTTTATCGGCAAATCCCGAAGCTCAAGGTCTCCTGCAGGAAGGGATTAAAGTCATATGCGGCAGTCATCCCATCGAGCTTCTCGATGAAGGCTTTCAATATGTCATTAAGAATCCGGGTATCCCATATCATAACCCGCTGATAAAAAAAGCGATGGAGAAGAATATTCCCGTTTTAACAGAAGTCGAGCTCGCTTATCTCATTTCAGAGGCGGAAATGATCGGGATCACGGGAACCAATGGAAAAACCACCACCACGACACTGTTATTCGAAATGTTGAAAGAGGATAACCAAAAGCCTCTGATCGCGGGGAATATTGGAACCGTTGCTTCTGAAGTGGCCCAGGATGCGAAAGAGGACGAAAAGATGGTAGTCGAACTATCTTCCTTCCAACTGATGGGGACCCAGGAATTCGCTCCGCACATTGCCATCATTACAAATTTGTATGATGCCCATCTGGATTACCATGGAGACTTGAACGAATATTGGAAAGCAAAATCCAATATTACAAAAAACCAAACCGAAAAAGACTATCTCATCATTAACGGAGACCAAGAGCATGTACAGGATACGGTCAGCTTTACAAAAGCCCAGGTGATTCGCTTTTCAACCGAAAAGGAAATAGAAGGCGGTGCCTATATTAAGGATCGTGCGATCTATTTCAAGGACGAAAAAGTGGTGGATTTATCCTCCATCGTCCTTCCTGGAGCGCATAACCTTGAAAATATCCTATGTGCCGTTGCAGCCTGTAAAATATATGGGGTGTCAAATGATAGTATCAAAAAGGTATTGAGTACGTTCGGCGGAGTGAAACATCGGACTCAATTCGTCCGGGAAATGAATGGCATCAAATTTTACAATGATTCTAAAGCAACGAACAGCCTGGCGACGAAAAGTGCGCTTAAAGCATTTGAATCCCCTACTATACTGCTTGCAGGGGGATTGGATCGCGGAAATGAATTTGATGACCTGATTCCATTCCTCGGAAACGTCAAAACATTGATCACCTTTGGAGAGACCTCTGAGAAGTTCGTGAAGACTGGGGAAAAGGCAGGGATACAAACGATTATTCCTGTCGATAATGTTGAAAAGGCGGTTCCGGTTGCGTATGAGCATGCACGGGAAGGGGATATCGTATTATTGTCCCCTGCATGTGCAAGCTGGGATCAATATCGTACTTTTGAACAACGCGGTGACATGTTTATCGAGGCCGTGCATAAGCTTTAATAAGGGCTTGTCCATATAGAGCATCCATACTTACACAACCAGTCATTCAATCCGGGATCAGTAGTTTTCTATGCTCGAACGGCTCTAAATTTGTCTATTCGAGGTGTTTAGGATTGCCTTTAAAAAAATCGACTCCCGATTTTATACTCATTGTGGTTACGCTCACTTTGCTTGCGATTGGACTGGTCATGGTATACAGTGCGAGTGCTGTATGGGCAGATTACAAATTTAATGACTCCTTTTTCTTTGCAAAAAGACAGGTGCTCTTCGCAGGTGTAGGATTATTCGCCATGTTTTTCATCATGAACGTAGAGTACTGGACATGGAGAAACTGGTCAAAGATCATCATTATCGTATGCTTCGTCCTCCTTGTGCTCGTTCTCATTCCCGGCATAGGGGTGCTCCGGAACGGTTCGAGGAGCTGGATCGGGGTGGGGGCCTTCTCCATTCAGCCTTCGGAGTTTATGAAACTCGCCATGATCGCTTTTCTATCAAAGTATTTATCTGAGAACCAAAAGTATATTACTTCTTTTAGAAAAGGAGTACTTCCAGCACTTTTACTTGTGTTTACGGCTTTTGGAATGATCATGCTCCAGCCGGACTTGGGGACGGGTACCGTCATGGTGGGGACTTCTGTGGTGATGATCTTCATATCCGGGGCCCGGATCAAACATTTCGTAGGACTCGGCATGATCGGTTTGCTTGGGTTTGTGGGACTCGTCATTTCTGCTCCTTACCGGATTAAACGGATCACATCCTTTTTAGATCCCTGGCAGGATCCGCTCAATAGCGGTTTCCAGATCATTCAGTCCCTGTATGCCATCGGACCTGGTGGATTATTCGGTTTAGGTCTTGGACAGAGCAGACAGAAGTTCTTTTATTTACCGGAACCTCAAAACGACTTTATATTTGCTATTTTAGCAGAGGAACTTGGATTTATAGGGGGAACTCTGGTATTGATCCTGTTTTCATTGATTTTGTGGAGAGGGATCAGGATCGCATTGGGGGCACCTGACTTATTTGGCAGCTTCCTGGCTCTGGGGATCGTTTCTATGATTGCCATCCAGGTGATGATCAACGTAGGGGTCGTGACGGGTCTGATGCCCGTAACCGGGATTACACTTCCATTCCTGAGCTACGGGGGATCCTCTTTGACCCTTATGCTCATGGCTGTAGGGGTCCTGTTGAATATAAGCCGCTACTCGAGGAACTAATGCTTTATCTAAAGAGATTGACTCATGAAAAATGGCACGAAAAAGTGAATGGTGAGAGAAGACCTCACCACTCCTTCCCATTTTTCTCAGTCGGTCTCTTTTTTGTATCTGATATATTACGAAGAAAATCCTTCTGTTGAATGAAATAACGATAGGATATTTACGTTTTCGATGTTACAATAAATTACATATACGTAATTCATTTTGATCATACCTTTTCAAAATAAAGGAGAGTTTGTTACTTTTGTTAACCAAAACTTTTACAATTCAATGACATGCATTCATTATGGTGAAATTGTTGTTTAAAATAGGGTTCAAGAGTGAAATACATAGGATGGCCCTTCTTTTGGAAAGCGAATGAAAGTACATATACGAAAAGCGGTATGGACAATCCATCTTAGGGTGACTGTAGGTCAATTCTCCAAAAATAGGCCATTAACCCTGCATCACTCATTTTATTTGCCATTAATAGGGCATATGGCAGAAAATAACGTTCTATTCCTCTTTTAACATGTTATTCCTTCGTATAGAATAGAAGGTATCCCAATGTAAAGAGTACTTTCATTATAAGACATGACGAGTTCAGCTTACTCATGGCATAATGAATTCAAAGTGAAATTGAGGAGAACGAAATGAAAAAAGAAAATGTTGTTTCCCTTGAAGATCGTATTCCTAAACTAAAACAACACCGAAAAAAGAAAGCAAACCGCAGGCTTCTGTTTTTACTTTCTTTATTCTTTCTGATGATATTGTCGGTTGTATACTTTCAATCGCCCTTGAGTCATGTAAACAAAGTGTCCGTTCATGGGAATGAACTTATATCCAATAAGACGGTTCTTCAAAAAAGTGGAATTGACAAAGGTATGAATGTATGGAGTGTAAGCAAAGAGAAAACGGTCGAGCAATTAAAGAAACTTCCTGAAGTAAAGGATGCGAAAGTGGAATTATCCTTTCCGAATTCATTCGACATTACCATTCAAGAATATGATAAAAAAGCGTATCTCTCAAAGGGGAATAAATTTTTTGTCATTTTGGAAAATGGGAAGGTCCTGGATAAAGGGACCGGATCGATTCCTGTGGATGCACCTCTATTGAGGGGATTCGAAGAAGATAAGGTCCTGGTTAAAATGGTGAACGAATTAGGGGAACTTCCAAAAGAAGTGCAGCATCTCATCTCAGAGATCAACCTCGTTCCCAAGAAGACAGACCAATATCACTTGACTCTATTTATGAATGATGGGTTCGAAGTGAGTGCGACCATCCGGAGTTTCTCTGAAAAGATGGTTCATTATCCTTCGATTGTCAGCCAATTAGACCCTTCGGTAAAAGGGGTCATTGACCTGGAGGTCGGTTCTTACTTCAGAGCATACGAAACGGAAGGTGAACAAACGGATGAAGAGGATGAAGGTGAGAGGTAAGCACGTGGTCCTCTCTCTTGTATGTCTGGTTTTGGGTTTCATCCTTGCTTTTTCATTCAGTCTGGCAAATACAGAACAAAAAGAGCTCGGGAGCCGGACAAATGGTCAATGGAAACAGGAAGAAACATTAAGAGATCAAATCCTCGAGTACCAGCAGAAGAATAATCGTCTGCAGGAAAAACTTTATGAGAAACAGGAGAAGGTCGGCAATATGGAGAAGGAATTCTCCAAAGAGAAGCAAATTTATTTCAACCTGGCAGAGGATGCCGAGAAGTACCGTATGTACTTAGGCAAAACGAAAGTGAAGGGGCCGGGGGTAACGGTGACCTTGTCCGATGCGAAATATGACCCGGAGGAAGAAAACGCGAATAATTATATTGTCCATGAACATCACGTTTTTAAGGTGATCAATGAATTATATATTGCAGGTGCCTCTGCGGTTGCCATCAACGGACAAAGACTTAAGCATGATTCATACATACTGTGTAACGGTCCGGTCATTCAGATTGATGGCATCGAGTACCCTGCCCCGTTCAAAATAACGGCAATCGGAGATCCGGAAGTGCTGTCTTCCGCCATGAATATCACAGGCGGGGTGAAGGATCAGTTGGTGAATGAAAATATCATATTTGAGATGAAAAAAGAAAATTCGGTCATCCTCGAACCCACGATCGGCGAATCATGAGCCGGCTCCAATTGAAGTAAGCGATACAGGTGAGGGTCAGGTCCCGAAAGTAAGGTGCAATAAATGGACAACAAACTTAAAATCAGCTTTACCGTCATTACGGTCATCATCGGGTTTATGATTGCCATTCAGTTCCAGACTGTCAAAGAGCCAGTTGTCCGGGACACCAGAGATATCTGGGAACTGAGAGAAGCGCTTCTGAAAGAAAAGGAAGTCAATTCCAACTTATTATCGGAAACGCGTTCTGTGGAAGCGAAGTTGGAGCAGTATAAAACCGAGCAGCAATCAAGCCCGGAGCAGGCTTTAAAGCAAACGTTAGAAGAATTGAAGACTGAAATGGGGCTGACGGAAAAAACGGGTCCGGGTCTTATCCTGACGATCGAGCCTTCGATGGAGGAAATCCTCCTCGGTGAAAAAGTTCAGAATGTTTCACCCGAACTTCTGGAGAGGCTTGTAAATGAACTGAATCAGTATGATGCAGTAGATATCGCGATTGACGGCCATCGTTTAATCAATACGTCAGTCATCCGTGATATCAATGGAGAAACGAAGGTGGACGGTAATTCAATAAAGAAAATACCGTTTGAAGTCATGGTGTTGACCAAGGATGTAAATGCAGCCAAGGACCTGTATAACCGCATGCAGGTTTCAAGATCCGTTGAAGATTTCTTTATCGATAACCTCCGGGTCAGCATTTCAAAGCCTTTAGAAAAGCTCACGGTTCCAGAATATAAAGATACGATTCGGATCCGTTTTATGGAACCGGTTAAGGAAAGGGGAGGGAACGAATAATATGTGGCTTCCCGTTTTAGGGTTGCTAGTAGGGGTCGTCCTCGGGCTTCTTACAGATATTAGGATTCCAGAAGAGTATTCCAATTATTTATCGATTGCGGTCCTCGCAGCATTGGATACATTATTTGGCGGTATTCGTGCCCACCTCCAAAATATTTATGATGACAAGGTCTTTGTTTCTGGATTCTTTTTTAATATTTTACTAGCAGCAAGTTTAGCTTTTCTGGGCGTACATCTTGGTGTAGACTTATATTTGGCGGCTGTTTTTGCTTTTGGGGTAAGATTATTCCAAAACATTGCAGTGATTAGAAGAATAATGATTAGCAATTGGTCAAATAATCAAGAAAAAAGAGAAAAAAATTAGAATTTTAAAAGGGAATCGTTTTTGTTACGACGAATATCATATTAAGATATACTTAGAATCATGTTTTCTAGGATTGTTGTTCCAAATAAACATTCTTTAAGGAGGTGCCATAGAGTGAACAGCAATGAAATTTACGTTAGCCTAGACATCGGTACATCCACAGTGAAAGTAATCATTGGTGAAATGACAAATGATTCCTTAAACATAATCGGTGTAGGAAATGTGAACTCAGAAGGAATCAGAAAAGGTTCCATCGTAGATATAGACGAAACTGTTCATACAATCAAGAAGGCAGTTGAACAAGCTGAAAGGATGGTCGGTTTATCCATAAGCCAGGTCATCGTAGGTATAACAGGAAACCATGTGTCACTTCAATCCTGTCATGGTGTGGTGGCAGTGTCGAGTGACAACAGGGAGATCGGGGATGAAGACGTTCTAAGAGTGATGGATGCAGCCCAGGTTGTATCGATTCCTCCAGAAAGGGAAATCATCAACGTAATCCCAAGACAGTTCATCGTTGATGGATTGGATGAGATTACAGATCCAAGGGGTATGATCGGTGTTCGACTTGAAATGGAAGGCACCATCATTACGGGATCTAAGACGATTTTACATAATACTCTCCGTTGTGTAGAAAAAGCCGGCCTTGAAATTGTCGATATCGTCCTTCAGCCTTTAGCCGCAGGTACGGTTGCCTTATCAAAGGATGAAAAGAACCTGGGAGCTGCCCTGATCGACATAGGTGGCGGTTCTACGACGATTGCCGTTTTCGAACAGGGGCACCTGAAAGCGACAACTGTGTTGCCCGTAGGCGGGGAGCATATCACGAAGGATTTGTCGATCGGATTACGAACCTCAACGGACGACGCTGAAAAAATCAAAACAAAATATGGACATGCATTCTATGACCATGCGTCAGAAGATGAAGTGTTCAGCGTGCCAATTATTGGCAGCGATCAACATCAGCAATTTAATCAATTAGAAATTTCTGATATCATAGAAGCAAGGCTTGAAGAGATCCTGGACCTCATCAGCCACGAGCTGAAACGATTGGGAATCAGGGACCTGCCGGGTGGATATGTTCTAACTGGTGGTGTAGCAAATCTTCCAGGTGTGTTAGAATTAGCACAAATCGTTTTCCAAAATCGTGTACGTGTGGCAATTCCTGATTATATAGGTGTACGGGAACCCCAGTATACGACAGCGGTCGGATTGATTAAATACGCTCAAAAGAATGCTAGATTGCAAGGAAGATCTGTAAGCGCAGAACCAGTGCCCGTAGAGGCCGCTGAGAAGCGTCAATCAAAACCTGTGAATAAAAAGCCGAAGCCTGCAAAGGTAAAAGAAGAAGAACATGAAGATGAAAAGGCCATGTCAAAAGTGAAAAAGTTCTTTGGATACTTCTTTGAATAAATAAAGGAATCCATAGATTCGACGAGTTAGGAGGATTTGTCATGTTGGAGTTTGATACAAATTTAGATTCATTAGCGACAATAAAAGTTATTGGTGTCGGTGGCGGAGGAAACAACGCCGTAAACCGCATGATCGAGCACGGCGTACAGGGTGTTGAATTTATCGCTGTCAACACGGATGCACAGGCTTTGAATCTATCAAAAGCTGAAATAAAGATGCAAATCGGTGGCAAATTAACCAGGGGATTAGGAGCAGGTGCGAATCCTGAAGTAGGTAAAAAAGCTGCTGAAGAGAGTAAAGAGCAGATCGAAGAAGCCCTTAGAGGAGCAGATATGGTCTTTGTCACTGCCGGAATGGGTGGAGGAACCGGAACTGGTGCAGCTCCGGTCATTGCCCAAATCGCCCGGGAAATCGGCGCATTGACGGTCGGTGTCGTGACACGTCCGTTTACATTCGAAGGCAGAAAGCGTTCAAATCAGGCAAGTGGTGGTATCGCTGCAATGAAAGAAGGCGTGGACACCCTTATCGTCATCCCGAATGATCGCCTTCTGGAGATCGTAGATAAGAGTACTCCGATGCTTGAAGCTTTCCGTGAAGCTGATAATGTACTGCGTCAAGGTGTACAAGGTATCTCGGATCTTATCGCTACACCTGGTCTTATCAATCTGGACTTTGCAGATGTTAAGACGATCATGTCTAACAAAGGTTCAGCCCTGATGGGGATCGGTGCAGCATCCGGTGAGAACCGTGCAACTGAAGCAGCGAAAAAGGCCGTTTCAAGTCCTTTGCTTGAGACATCCATCGATGGAGCCCAAGGTGTCCTGATGAATATCACAGGGGGGACTTCATTAAGCCTTTATGAAGTTCAGGAAGCTGCTGATATCGTAGCTTCTGCATCTGATCAAGAAGTAAATATGATCTTCGGTTCCGTCATCAACGAAGATTTAAAAGATGATATCGTCGTTACCGTCATTGCGACCGGGTTCAATGAAGAGGTCATTCAACCTCCGAAACAAACCCGACCAACTTTCGGTGGGATGAAACCAAATCAAAGTCCTAACCCTAGCCAATCGGTGAAACGGGAACAGCCTAAACGTGAAGAGCAGCCTCAACAGCAGGAGCCTGTGAGAACATCTTCTAATCAAGGTGCGGAAGAAACATTGGACATTCCAACCTTCCTTCGCAATAGAAACCGTCGTCGTTAATAATGGAATAGAAATAAGAATCCCCCAGGGCATCAAGCCTTGGGGGATTTTTATTTCTATAGGATCCAAAATACAATCTAAAAACCATAGGTTGGAGGTATCTGTTGCATCCATATTTAATGACATTTTTCGTTCATATCTCCGAAAACTTTTCCGTGGGAGCATACAAAAAATGACAACCTTTAAAAAGGATGTACGATATACTTCTGATAAGTCATTCCGGTCTTTATCAGAATGGAATTGTGAGGTGTTACAAGGAGGGGAGAGATTGACTTTATATCTGGATGTCATTTGGTTGTTAAATCTGTTAGTAGACTTTTTCTTATTATGGTTAACAGGAATCATCTTAAAGAGACAATACGCCCTCTGGAGAATAGCGATCGGGAGTCTGATAGGCTCAGTCATTATTCTCCTCGCTTTTTCACCATTTGCTCACTTTACTGGAAACCCCTTAGTCAAGTTATTATTTTCCGTTGTCATGGTGTATTCAGCTTTTGGTTATAGAAGATGGCGCCACTATATGTCAAACCTTCTTATGTTTTATTTCGTCACCTTTTTTACGGGTGGAATATTAATTGGGACTCATTATTTTATCAGCTTCGATCCAAGCACGGAATCATCCATGCTGCTTGCTAGCATACGCGGGTTTGGTGACCCGATAAGCTGGGTATTTGTGATGCTCGCCTTGCCGCTTGCCTGGTACTTTTCTAAGGGAAGGGTGGATAGTATCGAGCATGTGAAGCTCCAATATGATCAGCTCCTGAAAGTCAAGATCCAGATCGATGATTTTCATTGTACTGTAAACGGTCTTGTGGACAGTGGGAATCAACTTCAGGATCCCATTTCAAAAAGTCCGGTGATGATTCTATCCATTGCTGAAATCGAGGGTGAGATCCCGGATGAAATGAAGGCACTTTGCCATGATGTAGATGACATTTTTTCGGGTGAGAAACAGATCGATACCCGCTGGTCTGACAGGATGCGTATCGTTCCAGCACAATCAGTGGGAAGAAGCAGTCAGCTTTTGGCAGCGATAAAGCCTGATTCATTGGTACTCAGTGATCATGAAGCAGAATGGACCATACCAAATGGGTTAGTCGCCTTTAGGGAGGAACCCTTATCGGCCGATGGCCAATTCGGGGCGATCGTCCATCCGAAAATGGCTGCAAGAAAGCCGGTGCTTAACGTTTCGTAATTCAATTAATACTACTATACTCACAATTTAAAGAAATAGAAGGGGGAGCAACAATGAAAAAATTCAAATTCAAATTTTTATATTACTGGTACAAACTGTTAATCAAGCTGGGTCTGAAGACAGACGAAATTTACTACATAGGTGGTAGTGAAGCGCTCCCTCCACCGTTGACAAAGGAAGAGGAAGAAGTCCTCCTCCATAAATTGCCGAAAGGTGACAAGGCAGCGCGGTCCTTATTGATAGAACGTAATTTAAGACTGGTGGTATATATCGCCAGAAAGTTTGAAAACACAGGCATCAATATAGAAGATCTGATCAGTATCGGCACCATCGGCCTTATTAAAGCGGTCAATACCTTCAATCCCGAGAAAAAAATCAAGTTGGCGACCTACGCTTCGAGATGTATAGAGAATGAAATTCTTATGTACTTAAGAAGGAACAACAAGATCCGTTCGGAAGTCTCATTTGACGAACCCCTTAATATCGATTGGGATGGAAATGAATTGCTGTTATCAGATGTACTCGGGACGGATGAAGATATCATTACAAAAGACCTTGAAGCAACAGTGGATAAAAAATTACTCTTCAATGCCCTGCATCAGCTTTCAGATCGAGAAAAACAAATAATGGAGCTTCGATTCGGATTGATGGGAGAAGAGGAAAAAACCCAGAAAGATGTAGCTGATATGCTTGGAATTTCCCAGTCCTATATTTCCCGTTTGGAAAAACGGATTATTAAGCGCCTGAAAAAGGAATTCAATAAAATGGTTTGATCTTTAAAGCTGACTTTTTCAATTGAAAAGGTCAGCTTTTTAATGTGATCTGGAATAAAAAAATTTTTTTAGCTTTTTGAGTCAGTTATCGTAAGGGATTTGGAACGCACCCGCCACTGCCTGTCAGAATGAAATGCATATTTTTCCTCTTCAAGGAAATACTGAATTTTGTACAGCAGCTCCTACAAGGAGGGGAAAGAATGACACGTAATAAAGTCGAGATTTGTGGTGTGGATACGTCCAAATTGCCAGTACTCAAAAATGATGAAATGAGAATTTTATTCAAGGAAATGCAAGCGGGGGATATCTCTGCGAGAGAAAAACTGGTCAACGGGAATTTACGCCTCGTCTTAAGTGTAATTCAACGCTTTAATAACCGTGGTGAGTATGTTGATGATTTATTTCAAGTAGGGTGTATCGGATTAATGAAATCCATCGATAATTTTGATTTGGGTCAAAACGTTCGATTCTCTACATACGCGGTTCCGATGATCATTGGGGAAATCCGTCGATATTTGAGGGACAATAACCCGATAAGGGTATCCCGTTCACTGCGGGATATTGCGTACAAAGCTCTGCAAGTAAGGGAGAAATTAATGGGGGAGACATCCAAGGAGCCGACTGCGGAAGAAATAGCCAAAGTTCTTGATGTATCCCACGAAGAAATCGTATTCGCACTGGATGCCATTCAAGATCCCGTTTCGCTGTTTGAACCCATCTATAATGATGGAGGAGACCCCATATTCGTCATGGATCAGCTGAGCGACGAAAAGAATCGCGATTTCCACTGGATCGAAGAAATTGCCCTTCAAGAAGGAATGAGACGTTTAAATGATCGTGAAAAACTCATTATCAGCAAACGCTTCTTTCAAGGAAAAACCCAAATGGAAGTCGCAGACGAAATCGGCATCTCCCAAGCGCAAGTATCAAGACTGGAAAAAGCAGCAATTAAACAAATGAACAAAAATATTCAATAAGGTTAAGAAAAAGGCGGATCTCCACACGGAAGGTCTGCCTTTTTTTTTGATGCATACACTTATAATATCTACTATAAAAAGGTGAAGTGTATCACCGTTATCAACCGATAAGGAACTTCATGAAAAGAGGGTGAAGAAGTATGGTGCGTATATCAGAATTCCAGGTGAAGGATGTTGTCAGTATTTCAGATGGGAGGAAATTGGGGAATATCGGTGACATTGAGATCAATCTGGATACTGGAAGAATCGAGGCAATCGTTATAGGCACTGGGGGAAAAATATTGGGGTTTTTCGGGAAAGACGAAGATATCGTGATTCCTTGGAGCAGTATCGTAAAGATTGGGGAAGACGTCATCCTTGTCCGATATAAAGACAGCCATTATATACAAGGACAGCTTCAGGAACCGAAACAATCCCCCGATACATGACGAATCTCAATGGACTATGGTACACTAAAGAAAAAACGAGGGAGATTCACCGTGTCGAAAGAGCCTTTTTTAACAGAGACAAACTCATATTACTCCATTGGAAAATGGACGAAAGAAAACCCCGAACTCGTCGCGGGCATCACCACTAATCGTGGCGGAATAAGTGAAGGTCCTTTTCAGTCATTCAACATGGGGCTTCATGTAGGAGACAAGGAAGCATCCGTCACTCACAATCGCAAACTTCTTGCATCCGCTCTGGATATGCCTCTTGATTCTTTTGTGGCTGCTGAGCAGACACATGGGAAGAATATTTCTATTGTGATCCCTGAGGACAGAGGAAAAGGTGCAGAGACCTATCATAACAGCATTAAAGATTCAGACGGATTTGTGACAGGAGAAAGAAACCTTCTGTTAACGATGTGCTATGCAGATTGCGTCCCCCTTTATTTCCTTGACAGGATGACCGGAACAATCGGTCTTGCACATGCGGGATGGAAGGGGACGGTCCTTGAAATAGGGCCGAAAATGGTCGGTGCGTTTATCGGTAAAGGTTCCTCCCTGTCTTCCATAGAAGTGGTGATAGGCCCTTCCATATGTAAAGATTGCTATATTGTGGATGATTATGTGATTGACAAAGTAAAAAAAACACTAGAAGATGAAAACAACTTACCCTATAATTTAAAGGAAGAGGGACAGTACCATCTGGATCTGAAGAAATTAAATCATCAGCTCTTGGTGCAGTCCGGGTTGCATTCTGATCAAATTCATACTTCCAGTTTTTGTTCGTCCTGTCACGATGAATTTTTCTCTTATAGAAGAGATGGTGAAGAAACGGGAAGAATGATGAGTTTTATTGGCTGGAAGGAGAAATAAGATGAAGGTATCTGAAAATATTCAACACATCAATGAAAACATCCAACGAGCCTGTGAACGCAGTGGCAGAAGGATGGAAGACGTTCATGTCGTGGCGGTCACGAAATACGTATCCATCGACCGTGCAGAAGAAGCAGTCGAAGCAGGGCTTCTTCACTTAGGGGAAAACCGGGATGAGGGTCTGATCTCGAAGTGGGATGTTTTACGGGACAAGGCCCGGTGGCATTTCATCGGTTCCCTGCAATCAAGGAAGGTCAAAAACATCATTGATAAAGTATCATACATACACTCCCTGGATCGTCTGTCACTGGCGAAAGAAATTCATAAAAGAGCGGATAAACCTGTGTCTTGCTTCGTTCAAGTGAATGTTTCCGGAGAAGGATCCAAACATGGTATTTCTCCTGATGAAGTGAAAGAATTTGTCGGCAGTTTAAAAGACTTATCCAATATTAAAGTCGTAGGATTGATGACAATGGCTCCCCAAACGGATGATGAACCTTTCTTAAGGTCTTGTTTCAGGCAGCTGAAGACCATTCAGGAAGAAGTCCGTTCGCTTAATCTTCCATATGCCCCATGTACAGAATTATCCATGGGCATGAGCAACGATTATGTGATTGCAATTGAAGAGGGTGCCACATTTATTCGTATTGGAACTGCATTAGTTGGAAATGACTGAGAGGGGATGAATACAAATGGGTATTAAGTCAAAGTTTAAAACGTTCTTTTTGCTGGATGAAGATGAATACGAATATGAAGAAGAAAAGTATGAAGAAGAATACGAGGAGAAAAAGCCCATGAAGTCGCAGCTTTCAAATTCAAAACAAAATGTTGTGAGCCTTCAGAGTGTCCAGAAATCTTCCAAGATGATTCTTGTAGAACCAAGAGTATATGCAGAGGCACAGGAAATAGCAGACCATCTAAAGAATCGACGCTCTGTCCTTGTAAACCTGCAGCGGATACAGCATGACCAGGCGAAGCGTATTGTCGACTTTCTCAGCGGGACGGTGTATGCAATCGGCGGCGACATTCAACGTGTAGGCGACAATATTTTTCTTTGCACACCTGACAATGTTGAAGTGAGCGGAAACATTTCTGAATTCTTAAAAGAGGAAGATTTAGCAGACTCGAGGTGGTAATGTAAACTATGGTAATGCTTTATGAAATTTTGTCAAAACTAATCCAACTATACTCCTGGGCGTTAATCATTTATATTCTAATGTCATGGTTCCCGAATGCCAGAGAGACATCGATCGGACAGTTCCTTGCAAGGATCTGCGAACCGTATTTAGAACCGTTCAGACGATTTGTCCCATCGATCGGTATGATTGATATTTCACCGATTGTGGCATTCATTGTGCTGAATCTGGCCCAATCCGGGTTGTACCAATTATTTAGATGGCTTATTTAATCTGGACTATGTTAAGGAAAGATATCTATAAAGGACTGAAACCGGTCAAACAGTTTCGGTCCTTTTATTTTGGGTGAATCACAGAGGAGGTGAAAGTATGTCTTCGATCTATCAACATTTCAGGCCGGATGAGAAAGAGTTTGTAGATGCTGTGCTCCAGTGGAAGCAAACAGTGGAAGATCAATATACAGCGAAACGAACGGACTTTTTGGATCCGAGGCAGCAGCATATTGTCAGGTCCATCATTGGTCAACACGATGAAATCCTTTTATCCTTTTATCCTGAAAATACGGAACGGAAACGAGCTTTATTGTACCCACCTTATTTTCAGCCAGAGGAAGAAGATTTTGGAATAAGGTTATTTGAAATACAGTACCCTTCGAAGTTTGTTACAATAGAACATAGACAGGTATTAGGGACCTTGATGTCAATTGGATTGAAAAGGGATAAGTTCGGGGATATCCTGACAGGCGAGGAGACCATTCAGCTGATGCTTGCAGATGAAATTGCAGATTATGTCCTGATGGAACTGACCCAAATAGGGAAAGCCAAGATTTCTTTAAAGGATATTCCACTGAGTGAACGAATGGAAAGCCGGGAAGAATGGCAGGAGAAAACGACTACCGTCAGTTCAATGAGGCTTGACGTCGTACTTGCAGCCATCTATAATGATTCCCGCCAAAAGGCTCAAACCTTGATCAAAAGCGGACATGTAAAAGTGAATTGGAAAGCAGTTGAAAATCCCTCCTTTGAAGTCGAAGCTTCCGATGTTCTATCTGCCAGAGGGTACGGAAGAAGTAAGGTACTGTCGGTTGAAGGAAGAACAAAACGGGATAAATGGCGAATCTCTGTGGGGATTCTGAAATAATTTAAGAAAAATAAAGGAATTCTCCCACATACTGTCGAAATTTTAGTTATAATAAATATGTAATTCACCAAGTACTGGAGGTGGCTCCCATGCCTTTAACGCCATTAGACATACATAATAAAGAATTTAGTCGTGGCTTTCGTGGTTATGATGAGGATGAGGTTAACGAATTTTTAGATCAGATTATTAAAGATTACGAAATTCTGATCCGCGAGAAGAAAGAAACGGAAGAACGTTTAAACTCCTTGAATGAACGTTTAGGTCATTTTACAAGCATCGAGGAAACGTTAAATAAGTCAATCGTCATTGCTCAAGAAGCAGGGGAAGAAGTCAAGCGGAATGCAATGAAAGAATCAAAGCTAATCATTAAGGAAGCCGAGAAGAACGCCGATCGGATCGTTAATGAATCTTTATCCAAAGCCCGTAAGATTGCCATTGAGATAGAAGAACTCAAGAAGCAGTCAAAGGTGTTCCGTACTCGTTTCAAAATGTTGATCGAAGCACAGCTTGATCTTCTTGATACAAATGACTGGGATCAATTAATGGAATTCGATTTGGATGCAACGGATTTAAAAACTTTAAAAGAAGAAGAGACATTGTCTTGACGAAAAGAGCAATACTTTCATATAATTGAACAACAATCTTAATTGTATTAATAGGCTGAGACAGGGACAGTACGTACTTATCATGAATCCTTTCTAGCGAGTCGGGGACGGTGTGAGCCCGACAAGGAAAGAAGCCCGGAAGATCACCCTCGAGCCCTGCTCACGAAATTCCTTAAGGAAGAGTAATGAGTGGCGATTTATTCACGTTACGAATCAACAAGTGAAGACCAGTTTCGGTCTTTATGAGGGTGGTACCGCGGGAAAGGCTTTCTCGTCCCTATTCAGGGATGAGGAAGCCTTTTTATATTTCTCGAAAAAAGGAAAGTTCACCCTGCCTGATTAAGAAGTGAAGGATATAGAAAAGATGGCAATTAAGAGAGAAATGATTAGGAGGATGATTTCATGGAATATAAAGATACATTACTGATGCCGAAAACAGAATTTCCGATGAGAGGGAACTTACCGAAGCGTGAACCGGATACACAGAAGAAGTGGGAAGAGATGGACATCTATCAAAAAGTACAGGAAAGAACGAGTGATCGTCCTTTATTCGTCCTTCACGATGGCCCTCCTTATGCCAACGGGAATATCCACATGGGTCATGCATTGAATAAAATCCTGAAAGACTTTATCGTACGCTATAAATCCATGAGCGGTTTTCATGCCCCGTATGTTCCAGGATGGGACACTCACGGTTTGCCGATTGAGCAGGCGTTAACGAATAAGGGCGTAAAGCGTAAAGAAATGACGATCGCCGAGTTCCGTAAATTATGTGAAGAGTATGCTTACGAGCAAGTCGATAATCAACGCAAGCAATTCAAGCAATTAGGTGTACGGGGCGACTGGGAAAACCCTTATATCACATTAAAACCTGAATATGAAGCACAGCAAATCAAAGTTTTCGGTGATATGGCGAAAAAGGGTTATATCTACAAAGGGAAGAAACCTGTCTACTGGTCACCATCAAGTGAATCAGCCCTTGCAGAAGCTGAAATCGAGTATCAGGACAAGCGTTCCCCATCCATTTATGTAGGTTTTGCCGTTACAGAAGGTAAGGGTGTCCTTGAAGAAGGGACCCAACTGGTGATCTGGACGACCACACCATGGACGATCCCTGCAAACCTTGGGATTGCCGTACATGCAGACTTAAACTATGTCGTTGTAAATGTAAAGGAAAACAGCTATGTCGTAGCCGAAGATTTACTTGAAGACGTATCCGAGAATCTTGAATGGGAAAACCATTCTGTGACCAAAAAGGTCAAGGGTGCAGAACTCGAACATATCGTGGCAAAACATCCCCTGTATGATCGTGACTCCCTTGTGGTCCTTGGTGAGCATGTTACGACTGATTCAGGTACTGGCTGTGTCCATACAGCTCCAGGGCACGGGGAGGATGACTTCCTCGTAGGGAAGAAATATGGACTGGATGTGTTATGTCCCGTCGATGACAAAGGGGTTATGACTTCAGAAGCTCCAGGGTTTGAAGGTTTATTCTATGATAAGGCCAATAAACCAATCACAGAAAAGCTTCAGGAAGCAGGGGCATTATTGAAGTTAAACTTCATCACTCACTCATACCCGCATGACTGGCGCACGAAAAAGCCGGTTATTTATCGAGCGACGGCACAGTGGTTTGCATCCATCGATAAATTCCGTAAAGAATTACTCCAGGCGGTAAAGGATACGAAATGGGTTCCCGCATGGGGAGAAACACGTCTATTCAATATGGTCAGAGACCGTGGAGACTGGTGTATTTCCCGTCAGCGTGCATGGGGAGTGCCAATTCCTGTATTCTATGCTGAGAATGGTCAGGAGATCATTACAGATGAGACGATTGATCATGTGTCCAAGCTTTTCCGTGATCATGGATCAAATATTTGGTTTGAAAAAGAAGCAAAAGAACTTTTACCTGAAGGATTTACACATGAAGGCAGTCCTAACGGGAAATTCACGAAAGAACAGGACATCATGGACGTATGGTTCGATTCAGGATCTTCCCATCAGGCCGTTCTTGAGGAAAGAGATGACTTGCAGCGTCCTGCAGACCTTTATCTCGAAGGATCCGATCAATATCGTGGTTGGTTCAACTCTTCATTGACAACAGGCGTAGCCGTAACGGGTAAAGCCCCATACAAAGGAGTGTTAAGTCACGGATTCGCTCTTGATGGCGATGGAAGAAAGATGAGTAAATCATTAGGGAACGTCGTTGTCCCTGAAAAGGTAATGAAACAACTAGGAGCCGATATCCTTCGTCTTTGGGTAGCGTCTGTTGATTATCAGGCAGATGTTCGAGTATCTGACCCAATCTTGAAGCAAGTGGCTGAAGTCTACCGTAAGATCCGTAACACTTATCGTTTCTTGTTGGGGAACCTTTCTGACTTTAATCCTGAAACAGATGCGGTATCCTTTGATGGATTAAGAGAAGTGGATCAATTTATGCTCGTGAAGCTGAATGATCTTGTGAAGAATGTGAAAAATTCATACGATAAATATGAATTCGCAAGCATCTATCATGCAGTCAATAATTTCTGTACACTGGATTTGAGTTCATTCTACCTGGATTTTGCAAAGGATGTTCTGTATATCGAGTCAGAAAATCACTATGAGCGCAGAGCGATTCAGACGGTATTGTATGAAAGCCTGGTAGCACTTACGAAACTGATGTCCCCGATCCTTTCCCATACAGCAGATGAGGTTTGGGCATACATCCCGGGTGCAGTGGGCGAAAGTGTCCAACTGACTGATATGCCTGAAGTACAACAACTCGCAAATGCGGATGAATTGAAGGAAAAATGGAACACATTCTTAGAATTAAGAGATGATGTTTTAAAAGCACTTGAGGAAGCACGTAATCAGAAGGTGATCGGTAAGTCATTGACGGCTAAAGTGACCCTATACGTCAATGACGAAACGAAACGCTTACTTGATTCCATCAAAGAAGACTTAAAACAGCTGTTCATTGTATCATCCTTTGAAATCGGCGGAACGGTGAGCGAGGCTCCGGAGCATGCGTTAAGCCTTGGTGAAAACAACATTGTCGTTGAAAAAGCTGAAGGTGAAACATGTGACCGCTGTTGGATCGTAACCCCAACAGTGGGAGAGGATAAAGATCATCCAACTCTTTGCACACGCTGTGCATCCGTTGTGAAAGAAAGCTATTCCCATCTGACATAATCAAGTACGAGGTGACCTGTCATGTGACAGGTCCCTTTTTTTGTCTTTATACCACAGCATTTCAAATTCCATAATTGCTATATCTTGCAACACAATATTCAGGGTCATTTCCCCCATACTATAAGTGGAGGGATCAAGATGACATATGACCGATACACATCCATTGTAGAAGAGCTTAAACAATCCTTGAAAGAGCTTGAAGCAAGTCAATCTCAACACCCTTTAATCCAGCAATATATAAACGATGAGATCACCGAGGTAAAACAAGCACTGAGTCGTGTCCGGGATAATCAATACGGTTATTGTGAATCGAGCGGGCAGGAAATCCCGTTCGATTACATGGTAATGAACCCAACCTGTACGACGATCGAAGATGCATACGAATGGAGAAGGTTTGGGAAGATTTCATCCTATTCATAAATTTCTCCCGCGTTTCCATCGTTCTTCTCCAGTTTAAGTGTCTTTATTTCCCCTTTTATGCTAAAATGCAAAGGTAATCATTTAAAGATGTTCGGAGGTTGCCTTTGTGTATTATTATTTAGTGGCTTTGGTTGTAATTGGACTGGATCAATTGACAAAATGGTTGGTTGTAAGACGAATGACCGAGGGAGAAAGCATTTCAATCATAGATAATGTCTTTTATCTTACTTCTCATCGGAATCAAGGTGCAGCATGGGGAATACTCCAAGGACAAATGTGGTTTTTTTACATTATTACATTAATAGTGATTGTAGGTATCGTGTATTATATGCAAGTCCATGCAAAAGGACATACATTGTTTAGTCTGAGTCTTGCTTTCATGCTAGGCGGTGCAATTGGAAACTTTCTTGACCGTGTCTTCAGAAAAGAAGTGGTCGATTTCTTAAATACATACATCTTTTCCTATGATTTCCCGATTTTTAATATTGCCGATGCAGCATTAACCATTGGAGTAGCACTGTTACTGATTTATATGTATTTAGACGAACGAAAAGCAAAGAAGGAGAACAAAAATGGAAGTAATTCAGCACAACATACTTGAGGAAAACCAGGGAGAACGAATCGACAAGGTCGTTAGCCAGTTGAATAAGGATTGGTCCCGTTCCCAGGTTCAACAATGGATAAAAGAAGGTCATATTAAAGTAAATGAAGAAGCGGTGAAACCTAACTTCAAGTGTCCGTTGAATGCAGTCATCACGGTATCGATTCCGGAACCGGAAGAATTGGATGTAGAGCCGGAAGATCTTAACCTTGATATCGCCTATGAAGACGGGGATGTCATCGTCGTAAATAAGCCGAAAGGGATGGTCGTCCACCCTGCACCGGGTCATTATTCAGGAACAATGGTGAATGGATTGATGCATCACTGTAAGGACCTGTCAGGAATCAATGGCGTACTGCGACCAGGTATTGTACACCGTATTGATAAGGATACATCTGGATTGCTGATGGTGGCGAAAAATGACATGGCTCATGAGCATTTGGTGAATCAGCTTGTGGACAAGTCCGTTACCAGAAAATATACAGCCATCGTACATGGCCTGATCCCCCACGAATACGGGACGATCGATGCGCCGATCGGCAGGGATCCTAAAGACCGCCAAAGTATGGCTGTCGTGGATAATGGCAAACAAGCGGTCACGCATTTCAAGGTGCTGGACCGATATAAAGATTTCACCCTCGTTGAATGTGAACTGGAGACAGGCAGAACCCATCAAATCCGTGTGCATATGAAATACATCGGTTTCCCGCTCGCGGGTGATCCGAAATATGGCCCGCGAAAAACGTTAAGCATTGAAGGACAGGCCCTTCATGCCGGCGTGCTTGGGTTTGTTCATCCCAGAACGGAAGAATATATGGAGTTCCATGCGGAGTTACCCGAAGAATTCACGAAATTGGTTAAGCATCTTGAAAATAACCGTTGACAAATTTCGACCTTGCCTTTATGATAATGTTAATTGAATAAGTAACCTTTAATACGGTCCCGTGAGGCTGAGAAGGAGCAGTGTACGACCAAAAATTCTTTGGCGTGCAATCAGATCATAACGATAAGTGTGCCCTCTCATCTCTACGGTGAGAGGGATTTTTTATTGAAATAAAAGAAAATGAGGTGGCGAAAATGACAAAGAAAGCAACAGTACTGGATCAACCCGCCATTCGAAGGGCGCTCACACGGATCGCCCATGAAATCATCGAACGAAACAAAGGAATTGAAGATTGCATCTTAGTCGGCATCAAAACAAGGGGCATTTATATTGCCAATCGATTAGCCGAGCGGATCCATGCGATTGAAGGGGAAGAAATTCCGGTCGGAGAAATCGACATCACCCTATACCGTGATGATTTAACGACGAAAACAGAGGATCATGAACCAGAAGTGAAGGGTTCTGACCTTCCGGTTGATATTACAAACAAGAAAGTCATTTTGGTGGATGATGTCCTATTCACTGGAAGAACGGTCCGGGCAGGGCTCGATGCCTTAATGGATCTCGGAAGACCAAGTCAGATTCAACTGGCTGTGCTGGTCGACCGTGGACATAGGGAATTACCGATACGGGCGGATTTCGTCGGGAAGAATATTCCGACATCAAGCTCTGAGAAAATCATGGTCGCATTATCAGAAGTCGATCAGGAAGACATCGTTGCCATACACGAAAAAGAATAACGAAAGTCCTTTTAAGAGTGGTCCAGTGAGGCTGACAAAGGATGGGAATGAAGGTAGAAACAGGCCTTCTTGTACCCTCTTTGTGCCCTCTTTAGGACAAAGAGGGTTTTTTAATGGGTAAAAATGGGTATTAGAGGAGGAAACATACATGAATCAAAATCAACAAGTCGTGTTAGACGTAGAAGAAGTACCTAATATAGGAAAATGGATTACACTGAGCATACAGCATCTATTCGCCATGTTCGGGGCAACGGTGCTGGTCCCGTTCCTGGTTGGATTAAGCCCTGGGGTTGCTTTGATCTCAAGTGGACTCGGAACACTTGCCTATCTCCTGATCACGAAGGGGAGGATCCCTGCTTACCTTGGATCGTCATTCGCTTTTATCGCACCGATCCTCGCTGCCAAGAGCCTGGGAGGACCGGAGGCTGCCATGATGGGAAGCTTTCTTGCAGGGATTGTGTATGGAATCGTAGCGCTGCTTATATCAAAGCTTGGATTGAAATGGCTGATCAGGATCCTTCCTCCGGTTGTGGTAGGGCCCGTCATCATGGTGATCGGATTGGGACTTGCCGGAACGGCCGTCAATATGGCCATGTATGAAAATCCCGGAGCAGAACAATTGGTTTACAGTAACACGCACTTCATGGTGGCTCTTGCCACATTGGGAATCACGGTCATCTGTTCGATTTACTTCAAAGGATTTCTCGGAATGGTTCCGATCCTTGCTGGAATCATAGGAGGATATGTCATCGCGGTTTTTGCAGGGCTGGTGGATTTTCAACAGGTAATCGATGCTCCATTCTTCCAGATGCCGGACTTCTTTGTCCCCTTTGTGGACTACACGCCGAGCTTCTCATGGGAAATCGTAGGGATCATGGTTCCTGTTGCACTTGTGACCCTGGCAGAACATACAGGGGACCAGATGGTATTAAGTAAGGTCGTAGGACGAAATTTCATTGAAAAGCCGGGTCTTCACCGCTCCATCCTTGGGGACGGGGTAGCGACTGTGATCGCCTCTTTCCTGGGCGGACCACCAAATACAACGTACGGTGAAAACATCGGGGTGCTTGCGATTACACGGGTGTTCAGCGTATTTGTCATCGGCGGCGCTGCGGTACTTGCCATCATGTTCGGATTTGTCGGCAAGATAACGGCTTTGATCGGTTCGATCCCATCAGCAGTCATGGGTGGGGTATCCATCCTGCTGTTCGGGATCATCGCTTCAAGTGGACTCCGTATGTTGATCGATAACAAAGTAGACTTAGGAAACAAGCGTAATTTAGTCATCTCGAGTGTCATCCTTGTCATCGGAGTCGGAGGGGCATTCGTAAAGATCAACGAGCAGGTTTCCCTATCGGGGATGGCCCTTGCAGCAATCGTTGGGGTGTTCCTGAACCTTGTCCTGCCGGGCAGGGAAGAAAGTGAAGGAAGTAACAACTTATTCGAAGAAGAGAAAGCTAAGCAAGATGTTGCATAAATAGAAACACCTTTTAACATGGTCCAGAGAGTCTAGGAAGGGTGAATTTGAACAAGACATGCGGGATTTTTCCGCACTGTCACTGTAAGTATGTTCAAAAACACCCTGTCGGTAAGATGACAGGGTGTTTTTTTGGGAAGAGAAGAGAGGAAAGGGTTGTCTCATGATGAAGAACTTGTTGACGATGAATGACTTATCAAAAGAAGAAATCATTCAAATACTGAATCAGGCGGAACGTTTCCAAAAGGGTGAAACCTGGGAGGCAGGGACCGGGAAATACGCGGCCAACCTTTTCTTCGAAGCAAGTACACGTACAAAATGCAGCTTTGAGATGGCGGAAAGGAAACTTGGTCTTGAAGTCATTCCCTTCGAAGCCCAAACATCAAGCATCCAAAAAGGTGAAAGCCTGTATGACACGGTGAAAACATTAGAGAGCATAGGAGTCGATACGGTCGTCATCCGTCATTCACTTGAACGCTACTTTGATCAACTGACGCCTCTTAACATAAGTGTGATCAATGGCGGGGATGGGTGTGGAAATCATCCGACTCAATGTCTGTTAGATCTGTTGACCATCCATCAGGAATTTGGCCGATTCGAGGGAATCAAGGTATCCATTATAGGAGATATCGCCCATAGCAGGGTCGCCAGGTCCAATGCGGAAGCACTGACAAAACTCGGAGCAGAGGTCTTTTTCTCTGGCCCAAAGGAATGGTTCAAAGCAACAGACCGAACACACTATCTGCCTATAGATGAATGCATAACCGATTCTGATGTCATCATGCTTCTCCGTATCCAGCATGAACGTCACGAGATCACATCGACACTGACGAAAGAGGAATACCATGAAAGCTTCGGACTGACGGAGTCCAGGAAAGACAAGATGAAACCATCCGCTATCATCCTTCATCCTGCACCCGTCAACCGAGGTGTGGAAATAGCCGACTCATTGGTCGAATGTGAGCAATCAAGGATCTTCAAACAGATGGAAAATGGAGTATACGTGAGAATGGCCGTTTTAAAAAGAGCACTTGAAATCAATTGACTAGGGGGAATCTGAAATGAATTGGTTAATCCGGAATGCACGAATTGTAACAAAGAATGGTGATCTTGAGACTGTGGATGTAAAGGTGGAAGATAAGAAGATCATCGAAATCGGTTCAGGGCTGAAAGGGAAAGGTCATAAGGAGTTTCAAGCAGAAGGGTCAGTGATTTCACCCGGATTTGTCGACCTGCATGTCCACCTTAGAGAACCGGGCGGAGAACATAAGGAAACCATCGAAACGGGAACGAAATCAGCAGCAAAGGGAGGCTTCACCACCATCGCGGCAATGCCCAATACCCGACCTGTACCTGACTCGGTGGAAACTCTTCAGTCCCTGAATCAGAAGATCTCTGAAACAGCGAGTGTTCGGGTGTTACCGTATGCTGCCATCACGGAAAGACAAATCGGGGATACGCTTAATGACTTACCATCATTAAAAGAAAACGGGGCATTTGCATTCACAGACGATGGGGTAGGGGTGCAGTCAGCGGACATGATGTATCAAGCCATGAAGACGGCAGCAGGGATCAATGCCTCCATTGTCGCCCACTGTGAAGAAAACACCTTGATTTACGGAGGAGCGGTCCATGATGGGACATTCTCGAAAGAACATAACCTGCCAGGCATTCCTTCCATCTGTGAAGCTGTACATATATCAAGGGATGTGCTTTTAGCTGAAGCAGCCGGTGTACACTACCACGTCTGCCATATATCGACAAAAGAATCCGTCCGGGTCGTCAGGGATGCGAAAAAGGCCGGTATCAATGTGACGGCAGAGGTAACACCTCATCACCTTCTGCTCTGTGAAGACGATATCCCCGGGCTTGATCCCAATTTCAAAATGAATCCGCCTCTAAGAAGTAAAGAGGATCGACAGGCTCTTATAGAGGGGCTTCTGGACGGAACGATCGATTTCATCGCCACCGATCATGCACCCCATACAGAAGCCGAAAAATCGGAAGGCATGCAGCTCGCCCCGTTCGGAATCGTCGGGTT
The DNA here is from genome assembly GCF_025398035.1 of Rossellomorea vietnamensis. Classification (NCBI taxonomy): domain Bacteria; kingdom Bacillati; phylum Bacillota; class Bacilli; order Caryophanales; family Bacillaceae; genus Rossellomorea; species Rossellomorea vietnamensis. Next base: position 1,023,863 of record NZ_CP104558.1, on the reverse strand, counting down.
GGAAACCGCCTTCCCGCTGCTTTATACAAACTTTGTGGAAAAAGGGATTTTTACTCTGAAGCAGCTTATTGACTGGATGACCATCAAACCAAGTGAAGCATTTAATCTTCCGTTTGGACTACTTGAAGTAGGAGGAGAAGCGGACTTTACGCTTATCGATTTGCATGAACAAAGAGAAATTGACCCGGCTGGATTTCTGTCCAAAGGGAAAAACACGCCATTCAAAGGATGGGAATGCAAAGGATGGCCGAAAGCAACTTTTTATCAGGGATCTCTTGTATGGAATGAAGGAGGAAACGAACAATGAAAAGACAACTCATTTTAGACGATGGAACGGTTTTCGTAGGAGAAGGATTCGGAGCAAATGAAGAAAGTATAGGTGAAGTGGTATTCAATACGAGCATGACCGGCTACCAGGAAATCCTTTCAGATCCATCCTACTGCGGCCAGCTTGTCACCTTGACATACCCCCTCGTAGGGAACTACGGCATCAACCGGGACGATTTTGAATCGATCACTCCGGCCATCAAAGCGTTCATTGTGAGAGAAGTGGCGGACTTCCCTTCTAACTGGAGAAATGAATCCACATTGGATGAATTATTAAAAATAAAAGGAATTCCCGGAATATCAGGGATCGATACGAGAAAGTTAACCAGGATCATCAGGAAGCATGGAGCCATGAAAGGCATCATTTGTTCAGCTGAACTGGATTCCGGGGCAATGCTTGATAAGCTCCATGGGACAGATTTACGAACAGATCAGGTCAAACAGGTTTCCACGAAGACGGCCTATGCAAGCCCTGGAAGAGGGTACCGTGTGGTGTTAATGGATTTCGGGATGAAGCACGGGATTCTAAGGGAATTGAACAAGCGTGATTGTGATGTGATTGTGGTTCCTTATGATACTTCAGCGGAAGAAATCAGACGCCTGCAGCCTGACGGGATCATGTTATCGAATGGTCCGGGGGATCCGAAAGATGTACCCCAGGCGATTGAAACGATCAAGGAATTGCTTGGTGAAATTCCACTCTTCGGTATCTGCCTCGGACATCAATTATTTGCCCTGGCGTGTGGAGGGGACTCTTTCAAAATGAAATTTGGACATCGTGGCGGCAACCATCCGGTCAAAGATTTAAAATCCGGAAAGGTCGCACTGACTTCACAGAACCACGGCTACGCAGTCGATGAAAAATCTTTAGCCGGGTCAAGATTACAGGTCACTCACCTGGCCATAAATGATGGAACGGTAGAAGGATTGAAACATTTGGACTATCCGGCCTTTACGGTGCAGTATCACCCTGAAGCTTCTCCGGGACCCGAGGATTCCAACTACTTATTCGATGATTTCCTGCAATTGATGAAAGAAGAGAAAAGAAAGGAGCTTCAACATGCCTAAACGTACAGACATTAAAAGCATCTTAGTTATCGGAAGCGGACCTATCATCATTGGACAAGCGGCGGAGTTTGACTACGCAGGAACACAAGCCTGCATCGCATTGAAAGAGGAAGGCTACAGGGTCATCCTCGTAAACTCCAATCCTGCCACGATCATGACAGACGCTGAAATGGCAGATAAAGTATACATCGAACCATTGACACTTGAATTCGTCAGCAGGATCATCCGTAAAGAACGTCCGGATGCGCTGCTGCCTACATTAGGTGGCCAAACGGGATTGAACATGGCTGTTGAACTTGCCCAGTCCGGGGTCTTGGAAGAGTGCGGAGTTGAAATCCTCGGAACGAAGCTTTCAGCCATCGAGAAAGCGGAAGACCGTGATTTGTTCAGGAACTTGATGAATGAAATGGGAGAGCCGGTTCCGGATAGTGAAATCATCCATTCCCTGGATGAAGCCTATCAATTTGTGAACGAAATCGGGTATCCGGTCATTGTCCGTCCAGCCTACACTTTGGGTGGAACCGGAGGAGGAATCTGTCACAACGAAGCCGAATTGGTCGAGATTGTAAGTTCAGGACTGAAATACAGCCCTGTCACACAATGCCTATTGGAGAAAAGCATTGCAGGCTTCAAAGAGGTAGAATATGAAGTTATGCGGGATGCAGCCGATAATGCCATCGTGGTATGTAATATGGAGAATATTGATCCGGTGGGGATCCATACGGGAGACTCCATCGTGGTAGCACCAAGTCAAACATTAAGTGACCGTGAATATCAAATGCTCCGGAATACAAGTCTGAATATCATCCGTGAGCTGGGAATCGAAGGAGGCTGTAATGTTCAGCTGGCACTCGACCCTGACAGCTTCCAGTATTACATCATAGAGGTCAATCCCAGGGTGAGCCGTTCATCCGCCCTGGCATCCAAAGCGACCGGCTACCCGATTGCAAAACTTGCAGCGAAGATCGCCGTCGGCCTGACATTGGACGAAATGATGAATCCTGTGACGGGTAAAACGTACGCATCATTCGAACCTGCACTTGATTATGTTGTGACGAAGATCCCAAGATGGCCATTTGATAAATTCGAAGCGGCCAAACGAAACCTTGGTACTCAGATGAAAGCAACCGGAGAAGTGATGGCAATCGGCCGGACCTTCGAAGAATCACTACTGAAAGCGATCCGCTCCCTTGAAAGCAATACGTATCATATGGAATTGAGTGACGCGGATCAATTTACAGACGAGTGGATTGAGAAAAGGATCAGAAAAGCAGGGGATGAGCGCCTCTTCTACATCGGCGAAGCGCTGAGAAGGGGAGTGACGATCGAGACCATCCATGAATGGAGCAAAATCGACCTTTTCTTCTTATATAAAATGAATAGAATCATAGAGTTTGAAAAAGAACTGGCGTTGAACCCCTTCAACCCTGAGCTTGCACAAAAAGCGAAGCGCATGGGCTTCTCGGATATCACCATGGCACGGTTATGGGAAAGCTCTGAAGCGGATGTGTATACTTGGAGAAAAGAAATCGACCTTATCCCGGTATATAAAATGGTAGATACCTGTGCAGCAGAGTTCGAATCTGAAACTCCCTACTTCTACGGCACTTATGAAGATGAGAATGAATCAAGGGTCACAGAACGGGAGAGTGTCATCGTCCTCGGTTCGGGACCGATCAGGATCGGACAGGGAGTGGAGTTTGATTATGCGACCGTTCACTCTGTTTGGGCCATTAAAGAAGCGGGTTATGAGGCCATCATCGTAAATAACAATCCGGAAACGGTCTCGACCGACTTCAGTATCTCGGACAAATTATATTTCGAGCCACTGACGGTGGAAGATGTCATGCACATCATCGACCTGGAAAAGCCAAAGGGAGTCGTCGTCCAGTTTGGTGGACAAACGGCTATCAATCTGGCAGATGAGCTGGTGAGAAGAGGTGTCAAGATTCTGGGTACTTCACTTGAGGATCTCGATCGCGCAGAGAACCGTGATAAATTCGAGCATACCCTGAATGAGCTTGGCATTCCTCAACCGGAAGGTAAAACGGCCGTTTCCGTAGAAGGGGCAATTGAAATAGCAAAAAGCATCGGTTACCCGGTTCTGGTAAGACCTTCGTACGTACTCGGAGGACGCGCAATGGAGATTGTTTACAGGGAAGAAGAGCTTCTTCAATACATGAAAAATGCAGTAAAGGTCAATCCACAGCACCCGGTATTGATCGACCGTTATCTGATCGGCAAGGAAATCGAGGTGGATGCCATCTCAGACGGATCAGACGTAGTCATCCCGGGGATTATGGAGCATATCGAACGAGCGGGAGTTCATTCAGGGGATTCCATCGCCGTGTATCCTCCTCAGCAACTCACACAAGAACAGAAACAAACCATTATCGATTATACAACGAGACTGGCAAAAGGGTTGAACATTATCGGATTGCTGAACATCCAGTATGTTATTTCAAAAGGCGAAGTATACGTCCTGGAAGTGAATCCCCGTTCAAGCCGGACAGTGCCATTCATCAGTAAAATCACAAATGTCCCAATGGCGAATATTGCAACCAAGTCCATCCTTGGTATATCCCTGAAAGATCAAGGATATGAACCAGGACTGGTTCCTGAAAAACAGGGTGTGTACGTCAAAGTCCCGGTCTTCTCCTTTGCCAAACTTAGACGGGTGGACATAACTCTCGGACCTGAGATGAAATCTACAGGGGAAGTAATGGGGAAAGATCAAACCTTGGAAAAGGCACTTTACAAGGGGATGGTCGCTGCAGGAATGCAAATGAAGGAATACGGCTCCGTACTCATGACCGTGGCAGATAAAGACAAGGAGGAAGCAGTACTCCTGGCACAACGCTTTATCGATATCGGCTATCAAATCCTCGCAACGAAGGGGACGGCAGAGTATCTCGCCAAGGCAGGTATCACGGTCCGTGAAGTGGATAAGATCGGATCCAGCGGTCCTACATTATTGGATATCATCCAAAGCGGTGAAACACAGCTTGTCATCAATACATTGACAAAAGGAAAGCAGCCTGCCCGGGATGGATTCAGAATTCGAAGGGAATCGGTCGAAAACGGCATTCCATGTCTTACGTCACTGGACACTGCAGAAGCCATCCTGAGAGTGATTGAATCCATGACTTTCTCAGCAGAGGCACTTGACTCATTACCGAAAGTGAAAGAGGCGGTTCATCAATGATCGTTAACGAAAACATGGTTGTGCTTTCTCATGAACGGATAGCTGAAAACATTTATGAACTCGTTCTTCAAGGGAACCTGGTGGATGAAATTAAGGCCCCGGGACAGTTCGTTCATGTGAAAGTGGGGAAGGGAATCGACCCACTACTGAGAAGGCCGATTTCCATCGCCTCCCACGACCCTGAACAACATACCATGACCCTGATCTACCGGGCTGAAGGGAAAGGGACACGACTCCTTTCCCTGGTGGATCGTAGTGAAAGGGTCGACGTGTTAGGACCTTTAGGTAATGGTTTCTCCGTGGAAGGCCAACGTAAGACCGCACTGTTAATAGGTGGAGGGATTGGCGTTCCTCCCCTCTACGGTCTTTCCAGGAAGCTTGTAGAAAACGGTTGGGAAGTGAAGCACATTCTTGGTTTTCAAAATGAATCAGTCAGCTTTTATGAAAATAAGTTCGGGGAACTTGGGCTCACATATGTTGCCACTGTCGACGGCTCCCTTGGTAGTGCTGGATTTGTAACAGATGTCATCTCTGAAGAGAAGCCGGACTTTGATGTGTTTTATTCCTGTGGACCGACACCCATGCTGAAAGCTCTTGAAAGGCAATTGGAGGGCAAACATGGTTTCATCTCATTAGAAGAGCGGATGGGATGCGGAATCGGGGCTTGTTTCGCCTGCGTATGTCATAAACAGGATGATCCTGAAGGGTCGAGTTACGTAAAGGTTTGCAGTGACGGACCGGTATTTCCAGCAGGGGCGGTGCTTTTATGAAATCATTACAAATCGAATTGCCAGGCTTGTCTTTAAAAAACCCGGTCATGCCGGCATCAGGCTGCTTTGGTTTCGGTCGTGAATATAGTCAGTTTTATGATTTGAGCGAGCTTGGAGCGATCATGATCAAAGCGACGACGGAAGAGGCACGCTTTGGAAATCCTACTCCAAGAGTTGCTGAAACAAACGGGGGTATGCTGAATGCAATCGGGTTACAAAACCCCGGACTCAAAGGTGTGATGGAAAACGAACTTCCATGGCTTTCACAATTTGATGTACCGATCATTGCAAACGTGGCTGGTTCCCAAGTGGAAGATTATGTGGAAGTGGCAAGGGTCATTTCTTCCGCTGAAAACGTAACGGCACTTGAACTCAATATCTCCTGTCCCAATGTCAAAACGGGAGGAATCGCTTTTGGGACCATCCCTGAAGTGGCTAAGGAATTGACTGAAAAGGTTAAAGAAGTCTCACAGGTCCCGCTATATGTGAAATTATCTCCTAATGTCTCCAATATCGTCGACATGGCCAAGGCTGTTGAGGCAGGAGGGGCGGATGGCCTGACCATGATCAATACCCTCCTCGGGATGAGACTGGATATGAAGACGGGCAAGCCGGTTCTTGCGAACAAAACCGGCGGATTATCCGGCCCAGCCATCAAACCGGTTGCCATCAGGATGATCTATGAAGTGAGCCAGCAGGTGGATCTCCCGATTATCGGGATGGGGGGAATACAATCAGCTGAAGATGTGATTGAATACTTCTATGCAGGAGCCAGTGCCATCGCAGTCGGGACGGCGAATTTCGTTGATCCATTCGTATGTCAGCGAATCATCAATGAGTTACCGCCTCTACTTGAGGAGCTCGGGGTCGAACATATATCCGAATTAACCGGAAGGAGCTGGGGGAAACATGAATCGAGCACCGTTCATAGCACTTGATTTCCCGACATGGGAGATGACTTCAACCTTCCTGGAACAATTTTCAGAAAGTCTGAATGTGAAAGTCGGTATGGAGTTGTACCTTCAAAATGGTCCGGCGATCATCGAGAAGATTTTAAATAAAAATCATCGGATTTTCCTGGACCTGAAGCTTCATGATATCCCTCATACAGTTTACGGAGCCATGAAAGGACTTGCAGGGTTCGATTTGGAGCTAGTCAACGTCCATGCTGCAGGCGGCAGCATGATGATGGAGAAGGCGCTGGAGGGTCTTTATGCCGGAACCCCTGCCAATCATAAGCGCCCAAATCTGATCGCCGTCACACAACTGACCTCGACAACGGAAGAACAGATGCAAGAAGAACAGCTTATCCACACGACCATCAATGAGTCCGTCCTGCATTATGCCACTCTTGCAAAGCATGCGGGACTTGACGGAGTGGTATGTTCACCCCACGAAGCCCGTCTGATAAAGGACCATTGCGGGAATGACTTTATAAGGGTCACTCCCGGGATCAGGTTAGCAGAAGATCACATTGGAGATCAAAAAAGAGTCACTACACCGCAAATGGCGAAAGAATTGGGTTCTTCCTACATCGTCGTTGGAAGAAGCATTACAGGTGCTGCGAATCCGGTCCTTGCTTATGAACGGATCGTACATGAATGGGAGGGCAAAGAATGAAACATGAAATCGCAAAGAAACTACTCGACATCGAAGCCGTATTTTTAAACCCGACGGAGCCATTTACTTGGTCATCCGGCATAAAGTCACCGATTTATTGTGATAATCGACTGACCCTGTCGTATCCTTCAGTGCGGGACAGCATCTCAACAGGACTGTCCGAGTTGATCCGAAAGCACTTTCCGGAAGCGGAAGTCATCGCAGGAACAGCGACGGCGGGAATTCCACATGCCGCGTGGGTGAGCGAGAAATTAAATCTTCCCATGTGTTATGTCCGGTCAAAGCCTAAAGCCCATGGAAAAGGAAAGCAGATTGAGGGGATCGCGGCACCGGGACAAAAGGTTGTCGTCGTTGAAGATCTGATCTCCACGGGGGGCAGCTGTATAACTGCGGTTGACGCCTTAAGAGAAGCGGGATGTGACGTATTAGGGGTGGTTGCGATCTTCACATATGAATTGGAAAAAGGGAAAAGAATGCTTGAAGAACAAAACATTACATCCTATGCCCTCTCTGATTATTCAAGCTTACTTGAGGTAGCGGTCCAAAATGAGATCATCCGTGAAAGTGAATGGGAACAATTGAAGCTTTGGAGAAAAGACCCTGAGAGCTGGGGGATGTAAAGGGGAAAGCAACTCGGTTTTTGAGTTGCTTTTTGTCATTCTTCCAAATAAAAACACTTTCATCCGGTGGAATCATTACTGGATGAAAGTGCATCTTTGGTATATCAATCTTTCAACGATCGGACCAAATCGAGATCCGGTGTCACGTATACGGTTTGCTGTCCTTCATATATGACGAATCCGGGTTTGGCACCTTTAGGTTTCTTGACCTGTTTGACTTCGGTGAAATCAACGGGTACGGAGCTGGATTCACGGGCTTTACTGAAGTATGCGGCAATATTGGCAGCTTCCTTGATCGTTTCATCAGTTGGGTTGGAACTCTTGATGACAACGTGAGAACCTGGAATATCCTTCGTATGAAGCCAGACTTCATCTCTTCCTGCAACCCGGTTGGTCAAGTAGTCGTTTTGTTTATTGTTTTTACCGACCAGGATCTTTGTTCCGTCAGTTGACGTGTATTGTTCCAGGACGGGCTTCATATTGGCCTTTTTCTTTTTGGTTTGCTTGCGGACCTTCAGGTAACCCTCTTCTTCGAGTTCCTCCCTGATTTCCTCCACATCTTTCGTTGAAGCAGATTCTAATTGTTGCAGTAATTGTTCGAGATACACGATCTCTTCCTGTGCTTTTTCAATTTGTTCATGGACGATCTTTATGGCATTCTTCGCTTTTTGATAACGTGAAAAATAATTCTGTGCATTATCCGAAGGCGACTTTTGAGGATTTAATGGAATCGTGATACTTTCCCCGTTTTCGTCATAATAATTGACTACGCTCACCTCCGTCATCCCACGTTCCACGGCATATAGATTCGAAGTAAGAAGTTCACCGAGCAGCTGATAGCGGTCAGCCTGTTGGGCATCGTCAAGCGTTCGCTCCAGTTTCGTTATTTTGTTGATGTTCTTATCCCTTTCATTTCGAATGAACCGCTCGAGGTCATTTCCTTGTTGCTTGACTCGATCACGTGAAGCCTTCTGATAAAAGAAACGGTCGAGCAGTTCACTCAAGGAAGGGAATGTTTGTTTTTCACCCCCAAGATGTTGAAGGTCCATCCAGTAGAATGTTTCCTTATCTGCTGTGATCAGGGTCGGCGCTATATCAAAGTTTTTTGCATGAGCAATCAATGATAGGAATGACTCGGCAATGGCTGCCCCGCTGCCGATCCCTGCACGGTGTACGACTTCCTTCGCGTAAAGCGGTGAGATACCGGCGAAGGATTGGACAATCTGTTTATCAAGCTTACCCGAATTGAAATCAAGGGCGCGTAATACATCTACTGTTTCTGCTTCAAGTGGATCGATTTTATCCTGTTGAGGCGGCAACACGTAGGTATGGCCAGGCAATACAGTACGATGGGTGTTCATGCTTGGTGAAATATGCTTGATGCTGTCAAGAATCATATTTCGTTCTTTATCGACCAGGATGATATTACTGTGACGGCCCATTATTTCAACGATCAGTTGTTTATAAGATATATCCCCGATCTCGTTTCTGCCCTTCACTTCAAATACAATCATCCGATCCAATCCGATCTGACTGATCCCTTCGATGATCGACCCTTCAAGATGTTTCCGCAAGAGCATACAAAACATCGGTGGAACCGAGGGGTTGTCATAATTCTCAGCAGTCAATTGAACACGTGAGTAACTTGGGTGAGCGGATAAGAGCACTTTATGGTTCTTTCCATTTGCCCGGATAACCAGGATGATTTCATTTTTATAAGGTTGATGTATTTTGTTAATGCGTCCGTGTATTAAGTTTTCATTCAATTCTTTCGTCATGTTTCTTGTGAATAATCCATCAAATGACATATATAACATCCTCTGCTTCATGCGATTTCAGTATAGTTTGATTTCATCCGACCAGGGAGTGGTGAAAAGTGTATCAAATGTAACCGATTTTATCTCCCTGAAAGGGAAAATGCAAAACATACTTAAATCATATCATTTTTTAGGACGAGTCTGAATAAGAATGCTATGAGAAGGACAACTTTTCGTATCGTAGGAGGAGAGTGACATGGTTGCATGAAATTTCATGAGATGAGACAAGAGGACATAGAGCAGTCATTAAATACCAATTATCAAGAAGGGCTTTCAACAGAAGAGGTTGCAATCAGACGGAAACAATTTGGGTACAATCAATTAGAAGAAGCTGAGAAGCAATCAGCTTTATTGTTGTTTTTCAGTCAGTTCAAGGACTTCATGGTTCTCGTGTTATTGGCAGCCACGCTCATTTCAGGTTTACTCGGTGAATACATCGATGCCATCGCCATCATTGCCATTGTGTTCATTAACGGCTTTTTAGGCTTTTTCCAGGAGCGGAAAGCCGAGAGGTCGCTTCAAGCTTTAAAGGAGCTCTCTGCGCCACAGGTTTCAGTGTTAAGGGACGGTAAGTGGGTGAAAATCGTTTCTAAGGATGTCATCATTGGGGATGTCATCCGCTTTGCAAGTGGAGACCGGATCGGGGCGGATGTACGTCTCATTGAAGCGAATAATCTTGAAATAGAAGAATCCGCCCTGACCGGGGAGTCTTTACCCGTCACCAAATCCACAAACCCTGTAAATGGTGAAAATATGAGTCTCGGGGACTTGGAAAACATGGCATTTATGGGGACGATGGTCACGAGGGGAAATGGAATTGGTGTGGTGACTTCGATTGGTATGAAAACGGCAATGGGGCAAATTGCCGATATGATTCAAAACGCAGAAACCATGACGACCCCTCTTCAGAGAAGACTGGAAGAGTTAGGGAAGATCCTCATTACGGTTGCACTTGTACTGACGGGATTGGTGGTAGGGATCGGCGTGATCCAGGGCCATGATATGTATACGATGTTCTTAGCCGGGGTTTCATTGGCCGTAGCAGCCATACCTGAAGGGTTGCCTGCCATTGTGACGGTTGCCCTTTCTCTTGGTGTTCAAAGGATGATCAAGAAGAAAGCCATCGTCCGAAAGCTGCCGGCAGTGGAAACATTAGGCTGTGCATCGGTGATTTGTTCTGATAAAACCGGAACCTTGACACAGAACAAGATGACGGTCACCCATCTGTGGAGTGGAGGAAGGACGTGGACCGTCACCGGCACAGGCTATGAACCAGACGGCCAATTTTATACCGGGGAAAAACGGGTGACGCCTCACAGTGAGAATGCACTGCAGCAACTGTTGACTTTCGGGATGCTGTGCAATCATGCAGAGCTTGTAACCCGTGAAAAAACCTTTATCGTCGATGGTGACCCCACGGAAGGGGCCCTTCTTGTAGCAGGGTTAAAGGCCGGGCTTTCCAGGGAATCATTGCAGAAAAAATTCACGATTGTCAAAGAGTTCCCTTTTGATTCCACAAGGAAGATGATGAGTATCATCGTGGTCGACCAGAATGGAAAGCATTTCTCCGTAACGAAAGGAGCTCCTGACGTATTGGTCGGGAAAAGCGAATCGATCCTGTGGGAGGGAAGACTTCAGCCGAAATCACCAGAGGTCACCGAAAAAGTGGAAGGTGCCATCAGTGAGATGTCATCTAACGCATTACGAAACATTGCGATTGCATATAAACCGATCAAGGAACGTGCTGTTGAAGCGTTGGTGGAGGAGGACGTGGAAGAAGGGGTGACCTTCATCGGTTTACAAGGGATGATCGATCCTCCGAGACCTGAGGTGAAGCAGGCGGTGAAAGAGTGTCGTGCTGCCGGGATCAAGACGGTCATGATCACCGGCGACCATGTTCTGACGGCGAAAGCCATTGCCAAACAGCTGGGCATCTTGAAAAATAAAGACCGCGTCATGGATGGAAAAGAATTAAACGCAATGGAAGTGCATGAACTGGAAGAAATAGTGGATGAAGTGTCGGTGTTCGCCCGTGTATCACCAGAGCATAAGCTGAAAATCGTCAAAGCCCTCCAAAACAGGGGGCATGTGGTGGCGATGACAGGGGATGGGGTCAACGATGCCCCTGCCATTAAATCCTCGGATATTGGAGTCGCCATGGGGATTACAGGCACGGACGTATCAAAGGAATCTTCTTCGCTAGTCCTGTTGGATGATAACTTCGCTACGATTAAATCAGCCATACAGGAAGGAAGGAACATCTATGAAAATATCCGCAAATTCATTCGGTATCTGTTAGCTTCGAACGTCGGTGAAATCCTCGTCATGTTATTTGCCATGATTCTGGCTCTCCCGCTTCCATTGGTGCCGATCCAGATTTTATGGGTGAACCTGGTGACGGATGGCCTCCCTGCCATGGCACTTGGACTTGATAAGCCGGAAGATGATGTGATGAGAAGAAAACCGAGACATCCAAAGGAAGGTGTGTTTGCAAGGGGGCTCGGGTGGAAAGTGGTCTCCAGGGGATTCTTGATCGGCGGGGCGACGCTGCTTGCGTTCATGCTCTCGTATAAGACTCATCCGGATCACCTGGCGTATGCCCAAACCGTCGCGTTCGCTACTTTGGTCATGGCACAACTGATCCATGTGTTCGACTGCCGGAGTGAAGTCTCGGTGTTTTCAAGGAATCCGTTCGGGAACATGTATCTCGTTTTTGCCGTATTATCTTCACTCATATTAATGCTCTTAGTCATCTATATCCCTTCCCTGCAACCGATCTTCCATACAGTACCGATCGTATTGAAAGATTGGCTCTTGATCATTGGTTTAAGCTCCGTTCCAACCTTTTTACTGGCAGGGTCATTTTTTGCAAGAAAAAAACAGTGAAATGTGGTATAATCCAAAAGGTAATAGAGAAAATCCTCTATTACCTCAGACTGTAGACAAACCCCACCTTCACTTTAACCGAAGGTGGGGTTTTCTGATATTTTAAAAGATTTTTCTCCTGTTTCTAGGCTGGACATGGCCCTCGCCATGTCCAGTTTGCCAACTTCTTAAGATTCATGGCAGCGAATGTAAGCATCGCCTGCATTGAAACTTTTTTAAGACCTCTTAAGGTCGTCCAACGCATGCCATGCTTTTCTTTTGCGTCCGCAAAGACCCGTTCGATCGTTTCTTTGCGTTTCGCATATAGAGTTTTATTAAGTTCTGTATGTCTCAAATGTTCTACTTCATCTATGTAATCCTGCCACACATGTCGATGAATCATCTTGGTGTGATTCTTACTTTGTGTACAACGTTCTAACAGAGGACAGTCTTTACATTCCAAAGGATTTGAAGCGTATTGTTTGTACCCGTCTCTTGTGGTAGTACGGTAAGGTAAAATTTGTCCTTCGGGACAAAGATAGGAGTCAAAATATTCATCGTAAACGTATTCGTATTTCCTAAGATATCCGTCTTTCGTTCTCGGCCGTGTATAAGGCATAACGGGTCTGATTTCTTGGTCCATGAGGAATTTAGCGATGTGGGGTGTTTTATATCCTGCATCAACAGCGACAGAACTGGGCTTACCGACTTTATCCGTGACTTGAGTGACGAGCTTGTCCAACATCCGACTATCGTGAACATTTCCTCCCGTGACAAGAGATCCTAAGATAAAACCCCGGGAGTCGCTTGCCGTATGAAAAGAATACGCAAACAGCTTTTCGCGCTCATCTTTTACGTAATACCCACTTTCAGGGTCTGTCGTGCTGACCTTTATTTCTTTTGACTCTTCTTTATTCTGTGGGGGGAAGGGCTTTTTTCCGTGTTCCTCTCGGTCAATGTTGATCTCTTTATCCAGCTGATCCTGATACGTTCTAGTTTCGACTCGGGCTATTTTCTTTTCGAATTTCTTCTTATTCGCATTCGCTTTTACATGAGTAGAATCTATAAACGCAACGGATGGATCCACCAATCCTTTGGTCATCGCTTCTTTCAAAATGCGGTAGAAAATTTGTTCAAAGAGATCCGTATCGTGGAAGCGCCTAACGTAGTTTTTACCGAAGGTTGAAAAGTGAGGGATTTTCTCTTTGAACGAATACCCAATAAACCATCGATAAGCAACGTTGGTTTCGATTTCTTTGATGGTTTGACGCATGGAGCGTATGCCAAAGAGGTATTGGGTAAAGACCATTTTAATGAGAACAACGGGATCAATACCAGGCCGCCCATTGTCTAAACAATATTTATCTTCTACTAAGTCATAAATAAATTCAAAATCAATCGCTTGTTCAACTTTCCTAACTAGATGATCCTCAGGAACAAGTTCATCTAGCGCAACCATTTCAATTTGATTTCTTCCTTCTTTAGTGTGTTTTGATAACATTTTTATCCCCCACAAAAGCTTTATTCCTTTCTATTATACAAAAAAAGCTTGTAGACTTGGTCTAATTCTTAGACTTTGTCTACAAGCTGAGGTAATAGAGAAAATCCTCTATTACCTTTTTTATATAATGAGATATGTTGTACATAAGTGAGTGCTTCTCTTCTCAATCGATCAGCACGAGATGAAAATGAATTCGGTTATCTTACATACGAATACCGTCAAAGGATTGGATGTGATCGTAATGGTTGTCAGTATGACAGGCTTTGGAAGAAGCAAATCAGACTCTGAACAACATACTGTAACGGTTGAAATGAAATCCGTGAATCACAGATTCAGTGAATGTTACATAAGAATGCCGCGACAATTAATGAAGCTAGAGGATAAAATCAAGAAGCAAGTATTCCAACATGTCAAAAGAGGAAAAGTTGATATTTTCATTACCATCACAGGGGACGGCCTTGTTCATAAAAATCTTCATATTGACTGGAAGCTCATTCAAGATTATTATCAGTTAGTAAATGAAGTGAAAGAAACCTTTTCCTTAAAAGATGATGTGCGATTATCCCATCTCTTGAACAGAGAAGAATTCATCCTGATTGAAGAGATGGAAGAAGAAAATGAAGAGCTTGAGAATCTGGTATTAAACGCTGTGGATGAAGCAGCGCTGGACCTTAGAAAGATGCGGGAGAAAGAAGGGGAACTTCTCAAGAAAGATTTTCTCATCCATCTTAGTCAGTTTGAAAAGAATATCATTGAACTGTCCAGTCATGCTCCGGAAGTGGTCAATCAATATAGAGAACGACTAAGAAAGAGGATTGCCGAATACAACGAAACATCTTTCGATGAAAGCCGTTTGCTTACGGAAGTGGCCATCTTTGCCGATAAGTCAGACATAACGGAAGAATTGACAAGACTTAAAAGTCATATTCAGTACTTTCACTCCACATTAATCGATTGTGGGCCTGTAGGCAGGAAACTGGATTTCATGATCCAGGAAATGAACAGGGAAGTGAATACGATTGGGTCGAAAGCAAATGATTCCCTCATTGCCACCATTGTAGTGGAACTGAAATCAACACTTGAGAAGCTGAGGGAACAAGTGCAAAATGTAGAATAAGAAGTTTAGTTTCCTATCATTCAGGCGAAACTAAACTATTGATTAGGAGGAGCGTTATGTCGATCAAGCTCATCAATATAGGTTTTGGAAATATCGTGTCAGCCAACCGGATCATTTCAATCGTAAGTCCGGAATCAGCCCCGATCAAACGCTTGATACAAGATGCAAGGGACAGGGGAACACTCGTTGATGCTACATACGGAAGAAGAACAAGAGCGGTGATCATTACGGATAGCGATCACGTTATTCTTTCAGCTGTTCAACCCGAAACCGTTGCTCATCGTTTGACAGATAAAGAGGATTTAGTAGAAGAAGGGCAGGGTAAATAAATGAAAGAAAAAGGATTGCTGATCGTTCTTTCCGGACCATCAGGTGTAGGGAAAGGAACAGTTCGTAAAGCGATTTTTTCCCAGGAAGATACAAGGTTTGAATATTCCATCTCCATGACTACGCGGAAACCCCGTGAAGGAGAAGTGGATGGTGTAGATTATTTCTTTAAATCAAGAGAGGATTTCGAAGTGCTGATCGAGCAGGGGAAACTGTTGGAGTATGCAGAATTTGTAGGGAACTATTATGGAACCCCTGTAGATTATGTCCGGGAAACCCTGGATGCAGGAAGAGATGTCTTTCTTGAGATCGAAGTACAAGGTGCACAACAGGTCAGGGATAAATTCCCCGAAGGTTTATTTATCTTCCTGGCACCCCCAAGTCTTTCTGAACTTCAGAACCGCCTCGTGACAAGAGGCACTGAGACAGATGATTTGATCAGGGGCAGGATGAATACCGCAAGGAAAGAAATCGAAATGATGAATTTATACGATTACATTGTTGAAAATGACCAGATTGAACATGCGGTAGATAAGATTAAATCCATCGTTCAGGCAGAACACTGCAAACGGGAACGAGTGCAACAACGATACTTAAATATGCTGGAGGCTGAATAAATGTTAAACCCATCCATTGATTCATTAATGAAGAAGATTGATTCTAAATATTCGTTGGTCAGTATTGCGGCTAAGCGTGCAAGAAACCTGCAAGACTCGGGGGATTACCGTTTGAACCGATATGATTCTCATAAATTCGTAGGTAAGGCCCTAGAAGAAATTCATGCCGGTCAATTATCTATGAAAGAAAGAGACGCCAAAGCCGTTTATTCTGATGAATAGGCCGGCGGATCTTATTGAATAACTCCAGGGGTTGACTCGGAAGATTTCATCATCTTTCGGGACAACCCTATTTTCTTTTTCTATCAATATCCTTCATAATATAAGAAGGATAAAGTGTAATGGGGGAAAGTAGAATGATGCAGGGGAAAAGAATACTATTATGTGTATCTGGCGGAATAGCTGTATACAAAGCGGCAGCCTTGACCAGCAAGCTGGTGCAGGGCGGTGCTGAAGTGAAGGTGATCATGACGGAGTCGGCACGTAAATTTGTGGCCCCTCTTACCTTTCAGGCATTATCCCGTCAGGATGTGTATTGGGACACCTTTGATGAAAAAGATTCATCAAAGATCGCTCATATCGACTTGGCGGATTGGGCTGACCTCGTACTGGTGGCACCTGCCACGGCAAACATGATCGGAAAGCTTGCAAACGGGATTGCAGATGACATGATTACAACCACGATTCTTGCAACGACGGCACAGGTGTGGATCGCCCCGGCCATGAATGTACATATGTATGATCATCCAGCAGTTAAACGGAATATTGAAACCCTTTTTGGGTTCGGCTATCAATTTGTCGAACCAAGTGAAGGGTATTTAGCCTGTGGGTATATTGGCAAGGGAAGATTGGAAGAACCCGAGAAGGTAGTGGAGCTGGTTGATCGTTTTTTCCAGGAACGTGACAGTGATAAAAAGCTCCTCGAGGGGAGGAAAGTAGTGATCACGGCCGGTCCGACGAGGGAGATGGTGGATCCTGTACGATTCTTCACCAATCGTTCAACCGGAAAGATGGGATACGCCCTTGCTGAAGCGGCCGTTTCCCTTGGAGCTGATGTCGTATTGATCTCCGGACCTTCCGTGTTACCGATTCCAGCAGGTGTTGAATTTGTCTCCGTGACGACTGCTGAGGAAATGTATCATAGGGTCCATGACGTATTTCCATCTGCAGACATCGTCGTAAAGAGTGCAGCAGTCGCCGACTACCGTCCTAAAGAAATATTTGAAGATAAGTTAAAGAAAAAAGATGTAAATCTGGTGATTGAATTTGAGCGTACAAAGGATATATTAATGAGCCTTGGTGAAAGGAAGACACACCAATACCTCATCGGATTTGCAGCTGAGACGACAAACGTCGAAGAGTATGCCAAGGCGAAGCTTGAGAAAAAGCGGGCAGATATGATCGTCGCAAATAATGTGAAAGAAACGGGATCCGGGTTCGGAACAGATACAAACAAAGTATCGATTGTCACGAGTGGGGGAGACGTTCGCGAGCTGCCTTTATTATCAAAGGTAGAGGTAGCCAAAGAAATCTATAAAGAAGCCGTCCGGCATATGAAGAAGGGTTCCTCCCATGAACGTAGCTAGCGTCATTGTCGACGTTCCTGCCATGCAGACGGATCGAACGTATGATTACAGTATCCCGGATGAATGGAAAGGCAGCATCGTTCCCGGTATGAGGGTCGTTGTGCCCTTTGGTCCGAGGAAAATCCAGGGCTTTGTCATTGAATTAAAGGAAAAAGGGGAAGTCTCGAAACTTAAATCGATCGTCGAGCCGATGGATCTCATACCCGTCCTGAATAAAGAGTTACTTGCACTCGGGAGCTGGTTGACCGAGAAGACTCTCTGCTTTAAAATCTCCGCCTTTCAAGCGATGCTTCCTGCAGCCATGAAAGCGAAGTATGAAAAATTCCTTCGACTGGAAGAAGGCAGGAATCCGGGTGAACTCCATCTCTCCCTCCAACGCTTTTTCCAGGACGGAAAAGAGGTCTCCTGGAATGCAATCGAAGAAAGCGGCATGCTCACCCTCGTACATAAAGAGGTGAAAAATGGCTCTGTCGAAGTCATCTACAGGGTGAAAGCGAAAGGGAATAAGAAAACAGTACGAAAGCTTTATCTGAACGTACCGATCGATCAAGTGGATGAAGTGAAAGATGGTTTGCCGCCCCAGGCCAGTAAGCAAAAACAAATCATCGAATATATGTTGGATGCGGCTCCTGGTGGTGATGGGATACTCGCATCCGCCCTGACGGAAGTGATGGCCACGACTTCAAGTACCATAAAGTCTTTAGTCCATAAAGGGATCCTTGTAGAGAAAAACGTGGAAGTGTACCGTGATCCTTTTGAAAATAAAACATTTGAGAAGACATTCCCCCTCTCATTGACTTCCCAGCAGGAAGAGGCGATTCGTCCGATACTGAGTACCATCGATCAAGAGGAGCATCACACATTTCTCCTTTACGGTGTTACAGGGAGCGGGAAGACAGAGATCTATCTGCAGTCCATCCAACGGGTACTCGAGGAAGGGAAAGAAGCAATCGTACTTGTTCCAGAGATTTCCCTTACCCCTCAGATGGTACACCGCTTTAAAGGAAGGTTTGGTGACGATGTCGCCGTCCTTCACAGCGGATTATCAGTCGGGGAAAAGTATGATGAGTGGAGAAAGATCCAGCGCAAGGAAGTGAAAGTGGTGGTCGGAGCCCGCTCTGCCGTTTTTGCCCCTTTTGAAAATATCGGGATCATCATCATCGATGAAGAGCATGAAACCAGCTACAAGCAAGAGGAAAATCCACGTTATCACGCAAGGGACGTGGCCATCTATCGAGGGGAATTCCATCAATGCCCGGTGATCTTAGGCAGTGCAACCCCTTCACTTGAATCCTTCGCCCGGTCTTCAAAAGGGGTTTACGGACTATTGACACTTGATAAACGGATGAATGACGGGCCGCTTCCATCGGTAGATATCGTGGATATGAGAGAGGAACTCAGGAAGGGAAACCGTTCCATGTTTTCAACCAACCTGTTCGAAAAGCTCCAGGGCAGGCTTGAAAAGGGAGAGCAGACTGTCCTTTTTCTAAATCGCAGGGGGCACTCATCCTTCATCATGTGCAGAGATTGCGGCTTTGTCCTGCAATGCCCCAATTGCGATATCTCCTTGACCTATCATCGATTTTCCAATGGGATGAAATGCCATTATTGCGGGTATGAAGAAGGGGTCCCATCCACATGTCCAGAATGCACAAGTGAGCATATCCGTTATTTTGGGACGGGTACACAGAAGGTTGAGGAAGAATTGACAAAGCTCCTCCCGGATGCAAGGATCATTCGTATGGATGTCGATACCACATCCCGGAAAGGCTCACATGAAAAACTGTTAACGGCTTTCGGGGAAGGCAAGGCAGATATCCTCCTGGGTACGCAAATGATTGCAAAGGGCCTGGATTTTCCGAATATCACCCTGGTAGGTGTACTCAGTGCGGATACGATGCTCCATCTGCCGGATTTCAGGGCAGCGGAAAAGACGTTCCAATTGTTGACTCAAGTAAGTGGAAGGGCTGGCAGGCACACACTGCCCGGGGAAGTAGTCATCCAAACGTATACACCGGAGCACTATTCGATCGAATTAGCATCCAATCATGATTATAATCGTTTTTATCAGCAGGAAATGATGATGAGAAAAATGGGTTCCTATCCTCCTTTTTATTACATCACGCTGATCACATTAAGTCATGAAGATTTAATGAAGGTTGTGGATATTTCAGAGAAAATGACGGCATTCATCCGTTCAAAGCTATCTGATACAACGATCATCCTCGGACCGGTTGCATCGCCCATTCCCAGGATCAAGAATAGATACCGTTATCAATGTTTGATAAAATACAAGCGTGAACCAAATCTTGGGAGTACGTTAAAAACAGTACTGGATCAATTTCAGCAGCAATATGCATCTCAAGGGTTAACCATCTCCATAGATGTGAACCCTTATATGATGATGTAACACTATTCATATAGAAAAATGGAGGACAGTTATGGCAATACTTCCAATCGTCATGCATCCGGATGCCATTCTCGAAAAGGAATGTGAGAAGGTAAC
The DNA here is from genome assembly GCF_025398035.1 of Rossellomorea vietnamensis. Taxonomy (NCBI): domain Bacteria; kingdom Bacillati; phylum Bacillota; class Bacilli; order Caryophanales; family Bacillaceae; genus Rossellomorea; species Rossellomorea vietnamensis. Next base: position 1,003,917 of record NZ_CP104558.1, on the reverse strand, counting down.
GGATTTTGATAAAAAGTTAAAGAAATTACTTGTAAATATGTATGATACCATGATCGAGGCGGACGGAGTCGGGCTTGCAGCCCCTCAAGTGGGCATCGACCTTCAGGTAGCGGTCGTCGACATCGGCGATGAATCAGGAACAATTGAACTGATCAATCCGGAAATCATCGAGTCAGAAGGGTCTCAAACCGACATCGAAGGATGCCTGAGCTTCCCCGGCCTCTACGGAGAAGTGACACGCCCATACTCGATCAGGGTCCGTACACAGGACCGTAAAGGAAGAACGGTTGAATTTCAAGCCCAGGATTTTCTGGCCAGGGCCATCCAGCATGAAATCGATCACCTGCACGGCATTTTATTTACAACAAAAGTAGAAAAGTATATTACAGAAGAAGAATTAGAAGGGTATGAAGCTTAATGACGAAAGTGATCTTTATGGGAACACCCGATTTCTCGGTTCCTGTTCTCCAATCTCTAATAGATGAAAAATATGATGTGATCGCAGTTGTGACACAACCGGATCGCCCCGTCGGAAGGAAAAGGATCCTCACGCCACCACCTGTCAAAGTGGCCGCTGAAAAGCACGGAATCCCGGTCTACCAGCCCGAGAAAATAAAGAATGAAGAAGAGTTAAACCAAGTGCTTGAGTTAAAACCGGACCTTATCGTGACGGCTGCTTTCGGTCAGATCCTTCCGAACAAACTGCTTGAGGCACCTAAATATGGATGCATCAATGTTCATGCTTCCCTGCTACCTGAACTCCGTGGAGGAGCGCCAATCCATTATTCCATTCTCCAGGGAAAAGGGAAAACGGGCATTACCATTATGTATATGGTGGAAAAGCTAGATGCGGGGGATATCATCAGCCAAGTGGAAGTGGAGATCGAAGAACGTGATCATGTCGGTACACTTCACGACAAACTGAGCGCGGCAGGTGCCAAATTACTTATAGACACCATCCCTCCATTACTGAGAGGGGAAATCTCACCCGTAAAACAGGATGATTCAAAAGCGACCTTCGCACGTAATATCAAGCGTGAACAAGAGAAGATCGACTGGACGCGTGACGGGGAAGAAATCTACAATCATATCAGGGGACTCCATCCGTGGCCGGTTGCGTATACCACATTGGACGGCTCGGTCATGAAAGTATGGTGGGGAGAGAAAGTGAGCGTGACCCCGTCATCACCCGGGAAAATCATCGGGATTGAAGAGGATGGTTTCGTTGTATCGACCGGCAACTCAACGGGAATTAAAATCACGGATTTACAACCCTCGGGCAAGAAAAGGATGAGTGCAAGGGACTACCTTCGGGGAGCGGGCGCACATTTAAAAGCCGGCCTGATGGTAGGTGAAGAACATGAGTAAACGAAATAAAACCGTACGGGAAGCAGCACTCGATGTCATCGAGGCAGTGGAAAAGAATCAATCATACAGCAATTTACTGCTTCATTCAGTGATCGAAAAAAACGAATTGCCGGGTAAGGATATCGGTTTATTAACGGAATTGACCTACGGGACCATTCAACGCAAAATGACGCTGGATTTCTATTTGGCACCATTCATCAAGGGGAAGCTGGATGATTGGGTTCGTCAATTGTTACGATTATCCCTTTATCAGCTGGTCTACTTAGACCGGATACCGGATCGCGCAGTATTCTATGAAGCAGTCGAAATCGCTAAAAAAAGAGGACATAAGGGTATCTCAGGATTAGTCAATGGGGTATTAAGGTCTGTACAGAGAAAAGGCCTACCGACTCTTGATTCCATCAAGGACCCGGTTGAAAGGGTCGCTATCGAAACGAGTCATCCATACTGGCTTGTCAAGAGATGGTCCGAACAATTTGGTTTAGAGAAAACGAAAGAAATGTGCGAAACCAACTTGATCGCTCCACACCAAACGGCCCGTGTGAATACCACCAGGATCAGCCGTGAAGAGCTCTTGCAGCAATTGGCTGACAGCGGAAATGAAGTGCAGGAAAGTTTGATCGTACCGGAAGCGGTGCAGTCTCTTCGGGGGAACCTTGCGAAAACAGATGCCTACCGAAATGGATTATGTACGATTCAGGATGAAAGCTCGATGCTTGTTTCTTATGCTTTAAAGCTTGAAAAAGGGATGAAAGTGCTGGATGCGTGTGCAGCACCTGGAGGAAAAACGACGCATATTGCGGAGAAGCTCTCCGGAACCGGCGAAGTCCATGCCCTGGATCTTCATAAGCATAAAGTCAAATTAATCGACGAAAATGCTTCCCGACTCGGTCTTTCCAATGTACACACCGCTGCCCTTGATAGCAGGAAAGCAGGAGAGAAGTTTGAAAAGGGAAGTTTCGATCGGATATTGGTCGATGCACCATGTTCCGGTTTAGGTGTTCTCAGAAGAAAACCGGATATTAAATATGCAAAGAAAGAGGCAGATTTACTATCCCTTCAAAAGATCCAGCTCGATATCCTCTCGGCGGTTGCACCCTTGCTGAAAAAAGGTGGATTACTGGTATATAGCACATGTACGGTGGATCGCAACGAAAATGAAGGAACCGTCTCGGCCTTTCTGAATGATCACCCTGACTTTGAGTTTCATGCACTCGATCAACTTCCGGAAACGGTGAGACCGTTCATTGACGGGAACCAAATGCAAATTTTCCCACAGGATTTCGGAGGCGACGGCTTCTATATCTCGTGCTTCCTGAAAAAGGATTGAGTCGATATTCATCAAATGTTGAAAGTAAAGCAGGAAAATCCGCTGTAAAAGTCGTAAAAGTACAACAGACCTTTTAGTATGTTATGTGCAGAAGGAACTACTTGAAACAGGTGCAGAAGAAGAGAAGAGGTGACCTAAGTGAAGACGGTTTATTTTACGGACAAAGGGAAAGTGCGGCAGCTGAATGAAGATAGTGCCGGTGTATTCGTGAATCAGCATGGAGATCATTTAGCTGTTGTAGCAGATGGGATGGGCGGCCACAGAGCAGGGGACGTTGCCAGTGAGCTTACCATTTCCATCTTAAAGGACTTATGGGAGAAAACCGAGAAATTTCACACCGCTGATGAAGCAGAAAATTGGTTAAAATCAACTATTAACGAAGTAAACAAAGAAGTATATACTTATTCTCAATCCAATTCCGAATGCGAAGGGATGGGCACGACTCTCGTCGGAGCCATCTGTACTTCTTTATTTGCAACGATTGTCAATATTGGTGACAGCAGAGGGTACATCCTGAATGAAAACGGATTTCATCAATTGACCGAAGATCATACGCTTGTGAATGAATTGGTGAGAAGCGGTGAAATTTCAAAGGAAGATGCAGAGCATCATCCGAGAAAAAATGTCATTTTAAGAGCGATCGGTACGGAAGCTTCAATTACGATGGATATTAAAACGATCATGTTCGAAGAGGAAGATGTCATTCTTCTATGTTCAGACGGTCTTTCGAATAAAGTCTCTGAAAAAGAAATGAAAGAGGTATTGGCCCAGGACCACTCCCTGGAAAATAAAGGGGAGTCGCTCGTTCATTTAGCCAATGAATATGGCGGTGAAGATAATATTACCGTAGTAATTGTCGAGTTTGCCGCTGAAACGGAAAGCGGGTGATAACATGATGGAAGGTAAGCGCATCAGTGGGCGTTACAGAATTATTAAACTCATTGGTGGAGGGGGAATGGCCAACGTTTATTTAGCTCACGATGTGATTCTTGATCGTGAAGTGGCCATTAAAATGCTCCGGATCGACTTTGCCAATGAAGAGGAGTTCATTAAACGATTCCAACGGGAAGCCCAATCTGCTACTAGTCTTGCCCACCCTAATATTGTGAGCATTTATGATGTAGGAGAAGAGGATGATCTCTATTATATCGTCATGGAATATGTTCATGGCATGACGCTAAAGCAATACATACAGCAACACTCGCCTGTCAATGTCGACAAGGCGATCGATATCATGAAGCAACTGACAATCGCCATGTCACATGCTCATCAGAATCATATCGTGCACCGTGACATTAAGCCTCATAACATCCTTCTTGATGAAGAAGGAAATGTGAAGATAACGGATTTCGGGATCGCGATGGCCCTTAGTGCCACATCGATCACACAGACAAATTCGGTTCTTGGATCGGTACACTATCTTTCTCCTGAGCAGGCAAGAGGCGGGATGGCCACAAAGAAATCGGACATCTATTCCCTCGGGATCGTCATGTTCGAATTGTTGACGGGCAGATTACCTTTCTCCGGAGAGTCGGCGGTCTCGATTGCCTTAAAGCATCTGCAATCGGAAACACCTTCCTTGAAAAGGTGGAACCCGGACATTCCGCAAAGTGTAGAAAATATCGTACTGAAAGCAACGGCAAAGGATCCTTTCAGACGATACGAAAGCCTTGAAGAAATGGATGACGACTTGTCGACGGCCCTTGATGCCGATCGCATGAACGAACCTAAATTTGCCGTTCCTCTTGACGATGAAGCGACTAAAGCGATCCCTGTCATCACGGATCAAAAGGCGTACTCGAATTTAGATGATACGATCGTCCATCACCAGACAGACGACGTGCAAACCAAGCCGACCCCGCCAGTGAAAGAGGGGAAGAAGGGTAAAAAAGATAAAACAAAACCGCCTAAAGGTAAAAGTAAGAAGAAGTGGCCGATGGTGATCATTGGTTTATTCTTTTTATTGATCCTGTTAGGGGTCGCGGCTGTCACGATGGTACCAGGTTTATTGGGGCCGAAAGAGATAGAAGTACCGAACGTTTCTGAAATGGATCAAACCGAAGCGATTTCGACGATCATATCAGCTGGGTTTGTGGTGGGTGAAACCAAGAAGGTACCCGATGAAGAAATTCCCGAAGAATATGTGATCAAGACCAATCCGAAAGCAGGCCGAATGGCGAATGAAGGGTCGGCTATTGATATCTATGTCAGTACGGGTAAAGAAAAAGTGGAAGTCGATGATTATGTCGGGAAAGATTTTGAAGAAGTGTCTGCAGATTTGGAGGAAAAAGGATTCACGGTAGAGAAAGAAGAAGAGTTTAATGATGAAAAGGCCAAGGGGACGATCTTGGATCAGGACCCGTCACCAGGGGACGACGTCGTGGCTGAGGAGACGACGATAACGTTTACGGTGAGTAAGGGTCGGGAATCCTTTGATTTAGACAGTTTGGAAGGGTTCGATCAAACTGCACTCGATAAATATGAAGCATCAAAAGGGATAAACATCATTGTACAAAGTGAAGAATTCTCATCAGAAGTAGAAGAGGGCAAGGTGATTTCCCATAAGCCGGTGGCAAGTACCCCAATAACAAAAGGGGATACGGTTTATGTGATTATGTCTAAGGGTCCTGAACCGCCTAAGGAAGTACCGACTAAGGAGGTTACCGAAGACGTAACCATCCCTTATAAGGGTCAAGAAGGGAATCCCCAATCCGTGGAAGTATTCATTGACGATAAGGACAGCAATCTTGACGACAGTGATGCAGACCAAGTTCAAGGGATTTATGAGGATACGACCATTACATTGACCTTCACGTTAGAAGAGGGAACAAAAGGGGAGTATCTCATTTTAGTCGACGGGGAAAAGTATGAAACAGGGACTGTCGAGTATCCTAAAGAAGAATAACATCGCCAAGGGGCTGTACCCGGGTTTTTAAAGAACCTACGGGACAGTCCTCTTGTTTTCATTTATAATGGGAATGATACATAATGAAGATAACGAAATTATTTAGATAACCGTATTGAATAGGAGGTTTCGAATGCCTGAAGGAAAAATCGTAAAAGCATTGAGTGGATTTTACTATGTGCTCTCAGAAGGCAGTGTGACGCAATGCAGGGGCAGGGGTAATTTCCGTAAAAATAAAATCACTCCCCTAGTTGGTGATTATGTCGAATTTCAAGCAGAGAACAAAACGGATGGCTACATTCTGAAGGTATTGGATCGGAAGAATGAATTGGTACGCCCACCCATCGCAAACGTCGATCAGGCGATTCTGGTCTTTTCAGCCAGTGAACCGGATTTCAGTCCTGCGCTCCTCGACCGTTTTCTTGTGTTGGTGGAGAGTAAAGAAATCGAACCGCTTATCTGCGTGACAAAAATGGACTTAGTGACATCGGAAGAAGCAGAAAAAATTGAACAATATGTGAGCGAGTACCGTTCTTTTGGATATGAAGTTTTGATGACGTCTTCCAAAACAGAACATGGCCTTGAGGAACTGACTCCGTATTTAAAAGATAAAATTTCGGTGTTTGCCGGGCAGTCCGGAGTGGGGAAATCGTCCCTTTTAAATGCATTGAACCCCGATCTGGAGCTGAAGACGGCCATGATTTCTTCCCATTTGGGCCGGGGAAAACATACGACCCGCCATGTGGAACTCATCGATATAAAGGATGGGCTGGTCGCAGATACCCCGGGATTCAGTTCACTGGAGTTTTCAGAGCTTGAAATAGAAGAACTGCCGAAATGCTTCCCGGAAATGGTCGAGGTAGCCGAAGAATGTAAATTCAGGGGCTGCCTTCATATCAATGAACCGAAATGTGCCGTAAAATCCGCCGTTGAAGCGGGGAGGATCCCTGATTACCGCTACGATCACTATTTGACTTTCCATAAAGAAATAAAAGAAAGAAAGCCGAGGTACTAAATATGAAAATCGCACCATCCATTCTTTCTGCCAATTTTGCAGAGCTGGGCAATGAAATTAAAGATGTTGAAAAAGGGGGAGCGGACTATATCCATGTAGACGTCATGGATGGTCACTTCGTACCGAATATTACGCTCGGGCCTATGATCGTAAAAGCGATCCGTCCACTAACAGCGTTACCTTTGGACGTGCATCTCATGATTGAAAACCCAAGTCAATACATCGAAGCTTTTGCCGATGCGGGAGCGGACTATATTACCGTCCATGTAGAAGCGGACCCTCATCTGCATAGAACGATCCAAATGATCAAAAGCAAAGGAGTCAAGGCGGGTGTCGTCCTGAATCCAGGTACTCCTGCAGAATTGATCAGACCTGTCTTGCAAGATGTAGACATGGTCCTCTTGATGACCGTGAACCCTGGATTCGGCGGGCAATCATTCATCCCGTCGGTCGTACCGAAAATCAAGCAGATCCGTGAATGGGCAAATGAAGTCAATCCTTCACTCGAAATCGAAGTGGACGGTGGCATCAATCCTGAAACGGCTGCCGTTTGTGCCGAAGCGGGTGCAGACGTATTTGTAGCTGGATCTGCCATCTACAATAAGAGTGACAGAGGGGCAGCAATCGAAGAGTTGAAGAAATCTCTCGTATAAGAGACGGAGGCTGATCCTTAAGGGTCAGCCTATTTTTATAAAATGGGAGTGGAGGATATGGAAATCAATATCGTTGCCGGCGGACCGGATCGATACATACCGGAATTGAACAAATACTGCAGTGATGAAGTCAAATGGGTTGGCGTGGACCGCGGTGTTTATACCTTGTTGGAACAAAAGATCGCTCCCCATATTGCATTCGGGGATTTTGACTCAGTGAACATGGAAGAGTGGGAACTGATCCAGCAAAAAGTCCGGGAAGTCAATCGCTATCAGCCGGAAAAGGACGAGACGGACCTGGAGCTTGCCATGAACTGGGCGATCGATCAGAAACCTGCTAAAATTTCCATCTTCGGTGCCACAGGGGGACGGCTTGATCACTTCATGGGTAACCTGCAGTTATTAATGACTCCTAAACTTTTAGAAGCACGCATCAAAGTGGAAATGATCGACGTGCAAAATCAATTATCCCTTGCCGAACCCGGGGAGCATAACGTTGAAAAAAGCCCGGAATTACAGTATATTTCCTTTGTTCCCGTCACCGAAAATGTCGATGGGATCACCCTCACCGGCTTTAAATATCCATTAAAAAATCGGAATATTTCAAGAGGATCCACACTATGTATTAGTAATGAACTTATACAATCATCTGGTACTTTTTCCTTTTCAAATGGCATATTAATGGTGATAAGAAGCAGTGATTAATGCTTCTCGTGACCAGGCAGAAAAGAAGATGTACTTAACTGAAACTGCTTGAATAGACTGAACTGTTGTCAAGCGAAACATTACGTTCTTTAGATTGTGGGGAGGGACTTTAAATGCGCTTTTATACAATTAAATTACCGAAATTCTTGGGTGGACTTGTGAGGGCGATGTTAGGAACGTTTAAAAAAGAATAAATGGTTTGTTGGGGATGGCTTTGGTGCCATCTTCTTTTTTTATTAGCTAGAAGCCTCCGCTTTTCGAGGTGTCCAGCTCCGGCGGCTAGAGGCTCGAGGTCATAAGCTAAATTGACCAAAAAGGCAAAGAACGCCTTTCCGGTCGATTCATCTTATGCTTGTCGCCTCTGCCCAAGCCGCCTTCGCTTTTCGACATGTCCAGCTCCAGGGGCTTGAGGCTCGAGGTCATAAGTCAAACTAACCAAAAAGGCAAAAAGCGCCTTTCCGGTTAGTTTGCCTTATGCTTGTCGCCTCAGGGCGAGCCCCTTCCGCTTTTCTGGGTGTAAAGTATTTTTTCTTGAAAGGTTTTAATTGTAGTATTGCATTATGGAAAGTTGTGTGATAAATTATTAAAGTATCTTTATGATGATAAGCGAAATGTGGAACTGAAATTAACTTCAGCTTCTTGTTAGTGAGGAGGGAATATATTATGGCAAAACAATGCGTAGTAACAGGCCGTAAAGCCAGCTCAGGTAACGCTCGCTCTCACGCAATGAATGCGAACAAGCGTACTTGGGGTGCAAACCTGCAAAAAGTTCGAATTCTTGTGGACGGAAAGCCTAAGAAAGTATGGGTTTCTGCAAGAGCGTTGAAATCTGGTAAAGTAGAACGCGTATAATACTTAAAATGGGAAGGCGCCTAATCTAGGCGCCTTTTTTCATTAAAAGGCATTTCTTGTACAGATCCACTTATGCAAGCCGATGATTAATCTTTGAATAATAAGGAAAAAATAGAGGGTAAACCCAACAAATGACGCTTGTGATAATAGTTTAGCTTTCAAAAACAGTATACTTATAGTAAAATGTTTTTAGCCAAGCATGTAATTAAAGGGGGAAAACATTCCATGTCCATCGAATTGAAAACGCAGTACGGACAAATTGATATTACGAATGATGTCATTGCAATGATTGCTGGAGGTGCAGCGGTGGATTGCTACGGAATTGTTGGAATGGCTTCAAAGAACCAAATTAAAGACGGTTTCACAGATATCTTGCGTAAAGAGAATTTCACTCGCGGAGTGATTGTTCGTCAAGATGAAGAGGAAGTACATATTGATATGTATATTATTGTGAGTTATGGTACAAAAATTTCTGAGATTGCCCATAATGTACAATCCAAGGTTAAATATACTCTTGATAAGACCGTCGGCTTGGCGGTAGATTCAGTAAATATTTTTGTGCAGGGGGTTCGTGTCACGAACCCGTAGTGAGGAGGAAGATTCGTGTCGATTACATCTTTGGAAGGAAAACGTTTTGCCCAGATGGTGATACAAGGTGCCACCAAATTATCTGCCAATGCGCAGCTGGTTGACGCGCTGAACGTTTTTCCTGTTCCTGATGGTGATACTGGAACAAATATGAATTTATCAATGACTTCCGGTGCAAAGGAAGTTCAAAACCATATTCAAGATCATATTGGAAATGTGGCTACTGCCCTTTCAAAAGGGTTGTTAATGGGGGCAAGAGGTAACTCAGGTGTTATCTTATCCCAATTGTTTAGAGGCTTTGGTAAGGCGATTGAAGGGAAAGAATCCTTATCCGGTGCAGAGTTTGCCAATGCACTTCAAACAGGTGTGGAAACGGCTTATAAAGCGGTGATGAAACCTGTGGAAGGAACGATTCTAACAGTTGCGAAAGATGCTGCGAGAAAAGGTGTTTCTGTAGCTGAGACTGAAAGTGATTTCGTAAAGCTTATGCAGGCAATTGTCGACGAAGCGCAGGCTTCATTGAATCGTACACCTGATTTACTTCCTGTATTGAAGGAAGTGGGAGTAGTCGATAGTGGCGGTCAGGGACTTCTGTTCGTGTATGAAGGGTTCCTTGCAGAACTAAAAGGGGAAAAGGTTTCCGATCAGGCGTCACTGCCATCCATGAATGATCTTGTTAGTGCAGAGCATCATAAGGCGGCACAGGATTTCATGAGTACAGAAGATATTGAATTTGGATATTGTACAGAATTCATGGTCCGATTCGAAAATGATAAACAGTCATTTGTAGAAGAAGACTTTCGCCAGGATTTAAGCAAGTTCGGTGATTCATTGCTTGTCATCAGTGACGATGAATTAGCCAAAGTACATATCCACTCCGAACAGCCGGGGGATGTATTGACGTATGGACATCAATACGGAAGTCTCATCAATATTAAAATTGAAAACATGAGACAGCAGCACAGCAGCATTGTAGGAGAATCCAAGCCTGCTGTAGCAGAAGCCCCGACTCCGGTCAAGGAAGTCGACTTTGCCATCGTGACTGTATCTATGGGTGAAGGGATTGCCGAATTATTTAAGAGCATCGGCGCAACTTCTGTGATCGAAGGCGGTCAGACGATGAATCCGAGTACGGAGGATATCGTGAAAGCTGTAGAAGAAGTGAATGCGAAGAAAGTCATCATCATGCCGAATAATAAGAACATCATCATGGCTGCCGAACAAGCAGCTGAGGTTCTTGAAATGGAAGTAGCCGTTGTCCCGACGAAGACCGTACCGCAGGGAATGGCTGCGTTACTTGCCTTTAATCCATCAGCTTCTGTTGAAGACAATAAGCAGTTGATGACCGAGGCGTCGAAACAGGTGAAAACGGGTCAAGTCACATTTGCTGTGAGAGATACGTCCATCGATGGCGTTTCGATTTCAAAAGATGACTTTATGGGAATTGAAGAAGGCAAGATTGTCGTTTCGGATTCCGACCGTCAAAAGTCTGCTCAAACTCTGTTGGAGACAATGCTTGATGCTGACTCTGAGATCTTGACGATTCTATACGGTGAAGATGTGACCGAAGAGGATGTTGAGTCACTCAGAGAGTATGTGGAACAACACTATGAAGATGTAGAAGTGGAAGTTCATAATGGTAAACAACCACTTTACTCCTATATATTCTCAGTTGAATAAGGATTAAAGGAAGGGGGCAGCTCTAAAAGGAGTTTGTCCCCTTCAATTATGTTAGAATGGTAGTATGAATCGGATGTTAGGTAAGGGGGAAAAGTCATGAAATACAAAAGTGTATTTGATATTATCGGTCCTGTGATGATTGGGCCATCCAGTTCTCATACGGCTGGTGCTGCCAGAATAGGAAGAATAGCGAGAAACCTGTTTCGCCGGGAACCCAAATGGGCGACGATCTCCTTTTATGGGTCGTTTGCAAAAACATATAAGGGCCATGGAACAGACGTAGCCATTGTAGGCGGTATCCTTGATTATGATACATATGATGAACGAATTATCGAATCGATCAATGTAGCTAAGAAAAAAGGGATAAAGATCAAATTTCAAGAAGAAGATGCCATCACGGATCATCCGAATACAGCCCGCATCCGTATGGGAGATGATCAAGGTGAAATCGAATTGGTCGGTATTTCGATTGGTGGAGGGAAAGTTGAAATCATTGAACTTAACGGCTTCGAACTTAAACTCTCTGGCCATCATCCCGCCATACTTGTCGTCCATGATGACCGGTTCGGAGCGATTGCATCGGTCTCCAACGTCATTGCCAAGCATCAACTGAACATCGGGCATATGGATGTATCCCGGAAAGAAAAAGGTCAAATGGCGTTGATGACCATCGAGGTCGATCAACCGATAGATGAAGCGGTGATAATCGAATTGACATCACTGCCGAACATTACACAAGTAACACGGATTTCCGATTAATCCATTACAATAATGATAGCGTTTACATAAAGAGGAGGTTATTTACATGTTTCGAAATGTTGCAGAATTGGTTGAACTTGCAGAAAGTCAGAACAAGAAAATTTCTGACATTATGATCGAACAGGAAATCGAGTTTACGGGAAAGACATTTGAACAGGTTTATAGTCAGATGGAGAAAAACCTGGAAGTGATGGAGCAGGCAGTAGCCAGGGGTCTCGAAGGGGTCAAGTCCCATTCAGGACTTACTGGCGGCGATGCCGTGTTATTACAGAAATACATTGATTCAGGTCGTTCCCTGTGTGGTGATACGATTTTGGATGCGGTGAGTAAAGCAGTGGCAACGAACGAAGTGAATGCAGCGATGGGAACGATTTGTGCTACTCCTACTGCAGGATCTGCCGGAGTGGTTCCCGGAACACTGTTTGCTGTTAAGAATAAGTTGAATCCGACTAAAGATGAGATGATACGCTTTTTATTTGCATCCGGTGCCTTTGGTTTCGTGGTGGCGAATAACGCTTCCATCTCAGGTGCGGCTGGCGGCTGTCAGGCTGAAGTGGGATCCGCAAGCGGGATGGCCGCTGCTGCCATCGTGGAGATGGCCGGTGGGACCCCTGGTCAATCAGCAGAAGCCATGGCGATCACATTAAAGAACATGCTGGGTCTGGTATGTGATCCTGTTGCGGGACTGGTGGAAGTGCCTTGTGTGAAACGAAATGCGATGGGAGCTGCCAATGCCATGGTTGCGGCGGATATGGCTCTTGCAGGTATTACGAGCCGTATTCCGTGTGATGAAGTGATCGATGCCATGTACAAAATCGGTCAAACCATGCCGGTTGCGCTTCGTGAAACGGCTCAAGGGGGACTGGCGGCTACGCCGACAGGAAGAGAGCTTGAAGCGAAAATCTTTGGGGTTTCCCTGAATAAACGTGAAGACTCGTAATGAAGGACTGACAATCCAGAACATTAAGGGGATTGGTGAAGAAACAGCTTTACAGCTGAATGCAATGGGGATACATTCCGTTCTGGATCTGTTAGAATACCTGCCTTACCGCTATGAGGATTACCGGCTTAGGGACCTGGAAGAAGTAGCTCATGATGAACGCGTCACGGTCGAGGGGAAAGTTCATTCGGAACCAGCACTGATGTTTTATGGGAGAAAGAAATCACGTTTGACCATGCGGATTCTCGTAGGGAGGAATCTGGTTCAAGCCGTGTTTTTTAATCAGCCTTACTTAAAAAAGAAGATCAATCTTCATGATACGGTGACGGTGACTGGAAAATGGGATAAAAACAGGCAAATCATTACGGCCCAATATTTTCAATCGGGCCCTCATGATAAACAGGGGGATTTTGAACCTGTATATTCCTTGAAAGGCTCAGTGAAAAACAATACACTCAGGAAATTCATCAAGAAGGCTTTTAATGATTACGGTCATCTGATCCATGAGAATCTCCCGGTCCATTTAATGGAAAAGTATAAGCTTTCAAGTCGGAAAGATGCCCTGTATCATCTTCACTTTCCTGATTCCACCGAAGATATGAAGCAGGCAAGAAGGCGGTTTGTTTATGAAGAATTCCTGTTGTTTCAGTTGAAGATGCAGGCACTGAGAAAGTTCGAAAGGGAACATTCAAGCGGCATGTCTCAACAATATGATTTGGAGAAAGTCAAATCATTCATTGATTCTTTACCATTTCCGTTGACTGATGCGCAAAAACGGGTCGTGAATGAGATTTCAGCAGATATGAAATCTCCGTATCGCATGAATCGACTTCTTCAAGGGGATGTGGGTTCCGGTAAGACGGTCGTTTCCGCCATTGCGCTGTATTCAAGTGTAACAGCGGGTTATCAGGGAGCATTAATGGTCCCGACAGAAATACTTGCAGAGCAGCATGCGAATTCCCTCAGCGAACTGCTGGGGACGATGGGGCTTTCCGTTGCCCTTTTAACCAGCTCTGTAAAAGGGAAGAAGCGTCGTCTTTTACTGGATAAATTGAAAGAGGGCGAGATTGATATTCTCATTGGTACCCATGCCCTCATACAGGATGAAGTCGAATTCAAGCATCTGGGCCTCGTGGTCACCGATGAACAGCACAGGTTTGGTGTCAATCAAAGAAGGGTCCTCAGGGAAAAAGGGGAAAGTCCTGATGTATTATTCATGACAGCGACTCCGATTCCGAGAACACTTGCCATCACCGTATTTGGTGAGATGGATGTGAGTATCATCGATCAGATGCCTGCCGGAAGGAAGTCGATAGAAACCTATTGGGCGAAAGCGGATATGCTATCCAGGGTCCTTTCGTTTATGGATAAGGAGTTAGACCAGGGACGCCAGGCTTATGTGATTTGTCCATTGATCGAGGAGTCTGACAAACTGGATGTGCAAAATGCCATCGATGTCTACAATCAATTGGTTCACTATTTTGAAGGACGTTACAAAGTCGGTCTGATGCACGGGAGACTTCATCCCGAGGATAAGGATGGAGTCATGAGGGAATTCAGTGCCAACCACCTTCAAGTGCTTGTTTCCACCACGGTGGTCGAGGTCGGTGTGAACGTGCCCAATGCTACCTTCATGCTCATCTATGATGCTGAACGATTCGGGTTGAGTCAGCTTCATCAACTGAGAGGAAGGGTAGGGCGTGGGGAACATCAATCGTACTGTATCCTCCTTGCGGAACCGAAGACCGAAGTCGGGAAAGAGCGTATGAAAATCATGACAGAAACGAATGATGGTTTTGTCCTTAGTGAAAAAGATCTCGAACTGAGGGGTCCAGGTGACTTTTTCGGCAGAAAGCAGAGTGGGCTCCCGGAGTTTAAGGTTGCAGACATGGTGCACGACTACCGTGCGCTGGAAGTAGCAAGGGACGATGCTCAAGCGTTGATCGCATCCTCTCAATTCTGGAGTGATCCAGAGTTTGAACCGCTCAGGGAGTATTTATCCGGGTCGGGAATATTAGAGGGTGAGAAGCTGGACTAGAAAGGCAGATTGTGAGATTATTTCTTGCAATCTGCTTTTTTAGATTATATACTACTATTAGTACCTAGTACTAATACTGGACGGTGTTAAAATTGAGACTTTCGAAAAAAGAAAGACAGGGAAACCTTACTGACACAATCAAAGTGAATCCTTTTATAACAGACGAAGAATTGGCTGAACGGTTTCGTGTAAGCGTCCAGACAATCCGGTTGGACCGAATGGAATTGTCGATCCCTGAGCTTCGTGAACGAATTAAGTACGTTGCAGAGAAATCGTTTGAAGACGAAGTGAAGTCGTTGCCTATTGAAGAGATTATCGGAGAAATTATTGATATAGAGCTGGATCAAAGTGCGATATCCATTTTTGATGTGAAGCGGGAGCATGTGTTCATCAGGAATGGGATTGCGAGGGGGCACCACTTGTTTGCACAGGCAAATTCCCTTGCAGTCGCTGTCATAAATGACGACTTGGCATTAACCGCGAAGTCGAACATCCGTTTTACCCGACCCGTAAAGGAAGGGGACCGGGTGGTCGCGAAAGCGAAAGTGATACATATGAAAGATCAAAAAGACCGAACAACGGTAGAAGTTCAAAGTTTAGTCGGTGGTGAGCTCGTGTTTACCGGTGAATTTGAAATGTATCGCTCTAAAAAATCTGTAGAGGATGAAGAGTAGATGAAATTAGCCGTTGATGCAATGGGCGGAGACCACGCCCCGAAAGAAATCGTTCTTGGAGTGAAGCGGGCATTACGTGAATTCAATGATATCGAAGTGCTTTTATACGGAGATGAAAAGCAGATCAAACAGTATATCACCCCGGAAGATCGCCTGACCATCGTCCACACCGATGAAATGATCGAAGGGACGGATGAGCCTGTCAGAGCGGTGAAACGAAAGAAGAATGCTTCGATGGTACTGATGGCCCAAGCCGTGAAAAATGGGGAAGCCGATGCCTGTATTTCAGCAGGAAATACGGGGGCACTAATGACGGCGGGATTATTCATTGTAGGGAGAATTGACGGGATTGAGCGGCCTGCATTGGCACCCACCCTTCCGACCCTTGATGGCAAAGGATTCCTCATGCTTGACCTTGGGGCGAATGTCGATGCGAAGCCCGAGCATCTTGCACAATACGCAGTCATGGGAAGCATTTATTCCGAGAAAGTGAGAGGGATCAATCACCCACGTGTGGGCTTATTGAACATCGGAACGGAAGATAAAAAGGGAAATGAATTAACAAAGAAAACCTTCCAGTTATTAAAGGAACTCCCTATCAATTTTGTAGGGAATGTGGAATCCAGAGACCTGCTGGACGGGCCGGCCGATGTTGTCGTGACGGATGGGTTTACCGGGAATATGGTACTGAAGACCATTGAGGGGACTGCCCTGTCAGTCTTCTCCATGTTGAAAAAAACGTTCACGTCTTCAACGAAAAACAAACTTGCAGCAGGACTTGTGAAAAATGACCTGAAGCAATTAAAGAATATGCTCGATTATACAGAGTACGGCGGGGCCGGCCTGTTCGGCCTGAAGGCACCGGTCATCAAAGCTCATGGTTCATCCAATGAAGTGGCTCTGTATAATGCCATGAGACAAGCAAGGGAAATGGTGAAGCACGACGTTTCCAATACGATAAAAGATGCTATTAAGGGGAGTGTGGAATAATATGAGTAAAATCGCGTTTATCTTTCCCGGGCAAGGTTCCCAAACGGTGGGGATGGGGAAAGAATTAGCCGGACAATATCCTGATGTGCAATCCTATTTCAGTAAAGCCGATGAACGGCTGGACACCAACCTTTCAACGATCATCTTTGAAGGTCCCCAGGAAGAGCTTACCCAGACAACGAACGCTCAGCCGGCTCTCCTGACCACAAGCATGGCCATCCTTGCGCGTCTGAAAGCCGAGGGGATTACGGCAGACTATACAGCAGGACACAGCTTAGGGGAATATTCAGCCCTGGTGGCTGCAGGTGCCATCGGATTTGAAGATGCTGTGTATACCGTTCGTAAAAGAGGGGAATTCATGGAAGAAGCAGTACCAAGCGGAGAAGGAACGATGGCGGCCGTCCTTGGTTTGGGCAGGGAACCATTGAAAGAAGTGACAGACCTTGTGACGGATGAGGGCCATCCCGTTGGACTCGCGAACTTGAATTGTCCGGGTCAGATTGTCATCTCAGGTACGGTAAAGGGAGTGGAGCTCTCTTCAGAGAAAGCGAAGGAAGCCGGAGCGAAGCGGGTCATCCCACTTCAGGTAAGTGGTCCTTTCCATTCCCAATTGATGAAACCTGCTGCCGAACAGTTCGTTTCAATCCTGGATTCGATCACGATCAAAGACGCAGAAGTACCCGTCATTGCGAATGTTACGGCAGAGCCTGTAACAGGTCGTGAGGAGATCAAGCGTTTATTAATTGAACAATTGTACTCGCCTGTACAATGGGAAGATACGGTCGAGAAGCTTCTTGAACTGGGTGTGGATACATTCATCGAAGTGGGACCAGGCAAAGTCCTTTCAGGTTTAGTGAAAAAAGTGAACAGACGTGTGAAGACATATGCTGTTCAAGATGAAGCGTCCTTACAACAAACTATTCAAGCGCTGAAGGAGGAAGCTTAAATGAATTTAGAAGGTAAAGTGGCACTGGTGACTGGGGCATCCCGTGGAATCGGACGGGAGATCGCTCTTGAACTTGCCCGTGAAGGCTGTAATGTGGCTGTGAATTACGCCGGTAGTGAAGCGAAAGCAAACGAAGTCGTGGATGAAATCAAGAGTATGGGCAGAGAAGCAATCGCCGTACAATGTAATGTATCGGATGCTGAAGGTGTACAGGCAATGGTGAAGGAAACGATCGGAGAATTTGGGTCCATCGATATCCTTGTGAACAATGCCGGCATCACCAAAGACAATCTGTTGATGAGAATGAAAGAAACAGAATGGGATGATGTCATCAACATCAATCTGAAAGGTGTATTCCTGTGTACGAAGGCCGTTACACGTCAAATGATGAAACAAAGAAGCGGCCGGATCATCAATATTTCATCCATTGTCGGAGTGAGCGGGAATCCTGGACAAGCAAATTATGTAGCAGCCAAATCGGGTGTGATCGGTTTGACGAAAACGACAGCGAGAGAACTTGCTCCCCGTGGAATCACAGTGAATGCCGTTGCCCCTGGCTTCATCTCGACGGATATGACCGATCAGCTTCCTGAAGATGTTCGAAGTGAAATGTTAAAACAAATCCCGTTAAGCCGTTTTGGCGCTCCCGGGGATATTGCGAAAGTAGTGACATTTGTTGCATCCGAATCCGCATCGTATATGACTGGGCAAACGCTTCATATCGACGGCGGAATGGTCATGTAATGGGGAAAATGAAATAATTTATTCATCGTTTTCATGTATACTCTTTTCATAAGAGGTGGAAATGCTCTATAATACTTGAGGGGAGGTGACAAAAATGGCAGAAGTATTAGATCGTGTAACAAAAATTATCGTTGATCGTCTAGGTGTAGATGAATCTCAAGTAACTCTTGAAGCTTCTTTCAAAGAAGATCTAGGAGCTGACTCCCTTGATGTAGTTGAGCTGGTTATGGAACTTGAAGATGAATTTGACATGGAAATTTCTGACGATGATGCTGAAAAAATCGGCACAGTAGGTGATGCTGTGAACTACATACAAGCAAAGGCTTAATCGTTAGATTGAATAGAGGGATGGGTGACCCATCTTATATTCTAACCATTTGAAACTTGGTAGGGGTCTGACCCCTACCAAGTTTATTTGTGTTCTAACTTCATTGTTCAAGAAATTTTTGCGTAAATGATTTTTTTAGAATAAACTTGATTAGTATACAATGAGAACATATTAGCAAGGTGGAGTGCCTGATGCGGAAGCAAAACAGAAGTAATGGATTATCTAAACATAAAAATGATTTGAAATTCAAGACATTTCAAAATCAAATGGGAATTCAATTTAAAGATGAAAAACTCCTTAAACAAGCTTTTACTCATTCATCCTATGTGAATGAGCATCGTCGAAAACCATATGAAGATAATGAACGTTTAGAATTTCTCGGGGACGCCGTTCTGGAATTAACGGTATCTCAATTTCTTTTCAAGAAATACCCCATGATGAGTGAAGGGGAACTTACCAAGTTAAGGGCGGCCATCGTATGTGAACCTTCCCTGGTGAAGTTCTCGATTGAACTGAATTTCGGTGAACTCATCCTTTTGGGTAAGGGTGAAGAAATGACGGGGGGACGTGAGAGACCGGCTTTACTCGCCGATGTCTTTGAAGCGTTTATCGGGGCGGTATACTTGGATCAAGGATTAGAAACAGTCATCTCTGTCCTTGAAAAAGTGGTCTACCCAAAAATTAATGTCGGTGCTTTTTCTCATGTGATGGATTATAAGAGTCAGTTACAAGAGCTGGTTCAAAGGGGCAGTGCAGGAATGATCGAATATAGTATCCTGGAAGAAAGCGGCCCTGCCCACAATCGTCAGTTTATTTCAAGAGTGAGTTTAAATGATGAAGAGTTGGGCATTGGAAATGGCCGGTCAAAAAAAGAGGCTGAGCAAAAAGCAGCACAGAAAGCTCTGGAAAAGTTAAAACAAAAGCTGGACGCGAAATAGGGGGAAAGAAGATGTTCCTCAAACAACTAGAAGTAATGGGGTTTAAATCTTTTGCAGAAAGAATATCCGTGGAGTTTGTCCCGGGTGTCACGGCTGTCGTTGGACCAAACGGCAGCGGGAAAAGCAATATTATAGACGCAATCAGGTGGGTGCTTGGTGAACAATCAGCCAAAAGCCTTCGCGGATCGAAAATGGAAGACGTCATTTTTGCCGGAAGCGATTCAAGGAAAGCGCTCAATATAGCGGAAGTGACCCTTGTTCTGGACAACGAAGACGGTGCACTGCCCATCGATTATAGTGAGGTCAGTGTCACCAGGAGAGTCTATCGTTCGGGAGATAGTGAATATCTTCTGAATAAACAGCCATGCAGGTTGAAGGATATCATCGAACTGTTCATGGATTCAGGGTTAGGAAAAGAAGCTTTCTCGATTATCAGTCAGGGTAAAGTGGAAGAAATCCTGAACAGTAAGCCGGAAGAAAGAAGAACCATCTTCGAAGAGGCTGCCGGGGTATTGAAATATAAATCACGGAAGAAAAAAGCAGAAAATAAGTTATTTGAAACACAAGAAAATCTTAATCGTGTGAATGACATCCTTCATGAATTGGAAGGTCAGGTGGAACCCTTGAAGCTCCAGGCTTCCATGGCCCGTGATTATCTGGAGAAGAAAGAGGAGCTTGAGAAGTTCGAAGTCGCCTTGACTGTGTATGATATTGAGGACTTACATAAGCAATGGGAGAAGCTGAGTGGAGAATTCGAACAGCATGGACAGGAAGAATTGGCCCTTTCCTCCCGCATTCAGAAGAAAGAAGCCCTCCTGACACAAACAAGGGATAAAATTGCGGCTCTCGATGAGTCGATTTCTGCCTTGCAGGAAGTACTCCTTTCCACAAGTGAAGAATTAGAGAAACTTGAGGGTAGAAAGCAAGTACTGGTAGAGCGGAAAAGAAATTCGTCCACCAATGAATCTCAGTTGAAGCAATCGATTGAAGAAGCAGAAACTCAGATCGAACGCTTAGCTACTGAAAAAGAAAAAGCAAAGCGCGACTTCAAGAGGATCGATTCTGAAGTGTCCGGGTTAAAAGAGCTCCTTGTCACGAAGCAGAATCAATTCAAGCACTATAATGAAAATATTGAAGATGTGATTGAATCATTTAAAAGTGATTACATTGAAAAGCTCAATCAACAGGCTTCTGCAAAAAATGAAATTCAATATCTTAACCAGCAGCTGGAACAGCAATCCAGTCGCAGTGGTCGATTAGAAGCTGAAAATGAAAAATATGTTTCTCAACGTGAAGAACTACATTTGCGTCACAAGGAACGATCGAAAGAACTTCAAGAGCAAAAAGAACAGATCGATGAGCACATCTTCTTGTATCGTGAGGAACAAAAGAAGCTTGAATCCGTAAAATCCAAATATGAAAAGCAGGAGAAAACGCTTTATCAGGCGTTTCAATTCCTGCAACAAGCGAAGTCCAGGAAAGAGATGCTCGAAGAAATGGAAGAAGACTATTCAGGTTTCTTCCAAGGTGTAAAAGAAGTCCTGAAAGAGCGTTCGGGTCAATTAACCGGTATTCAAGGGGCGGTAGCGGAGCTTATCACCGTTCCTAAATCATATGAAACGGCGATGGAAACGGCTCTGGCTGCTTCGATGCAGCATATTGTAGTCGATACTGAAGAAGACGGCCGTAGAGCCATTGCCTTTTTGAAGAAGCATCAATATGGCCGTGCCACGTTCCTGCCGATGAACGTAATCAAAGGGAAATCCATACCTGAAAGCCAAAAGAATATGCTGAAAGGGCATCCTTCCTTTGTTGGCGTGGGAGCTGATCTGTTGCATTTTGATGATCGCTTTCAAATGGTGATTTCAAGCCTTGTTGGAAATGTCATCATTGCAAAAGATCTAAAGGGTGCGAACGATATAGCAAAGCTGGTTCAATATCGCTATCGACTGGTTACGCTGGATGGGGACGTTGTCAATCCCGGGGGATCCATGTCCGGGGGTACGGTGAAACAGAAGAAAAATTCCCTTCTCTCTAGAAAAGGGGAACTGGAAGAGATGAAAGAAAAGCTTTCCAGTATGGAAGTTCAGACAGAACAGCTTCAATCCCAAGTGAAATCACTTAAAGAAGAAAGCAGTTTTCGCGAGAAGAAACTGGAAGAATTGAGGGTGAAGGGGGAGAGGTTGCGTCTCAAGGAACAGGAACTCCTCTCCCAACTTCGTGAAATTGAACTTTCCCAGCAGAACCTGGATGAAAGACTATCCCTGTATGACCTGGAGAAAAAGGATTTTACGTCAATCAAAGAAAAGCATGATTCCAGAACAAAAGAATTGGAAGACTCTCTCAAGAAGATAGGGGAAGAGGTTACCCAGCTTGATCAAAAGATCAATGAGCTGACTCTACAGAAAAATAGTGAACGGACGTCCAAAGACGCCTTGTTGAATGAAATCAGTGATATTAAAGCGAATCTTGCCGCACGGAATGAACAGTTGGTGAACAGCCGGCAGCAACTGAACCGGGTACGGGATGCGATGGCTGAGACAAGCAGGCGAAAGATAAGCCTCCAGGACGACCTGGAATGGTTGCAGACAGAAATGAAGGATAATTTCTCAGGTGAAGAGCAGCTTGGAATAAAGGCAGAAGAGTGTGCCGTGCAAAAGGAAGAAACGTCCAAGTTGATTGCTGTCCGCCGGGACGAGCGCTCCAACCTTCAACAGATTGTCGATGATGAGGAGATGGAGCTAAAAGAATTGAAGCGTCTGCATAAAGGTTTGGTTGGTGCTCTCAGGGATGAGGAAGTGAAAATCAATCGTCTTGATGTAGAACTTGAGAACCGTCTTGATCATTTGCGGGATGAATATATGCTTTCATTTGAAGCGGCAAAAGAGGACTACCCCCTCTCCATTGAGGTGGAAGAGGCAAGGAAAAAAGTAAAACTTGTGAAATTAGCACTGGAAGAGCTCGGGACCGTCAATCTGGGAGCGATTGATGAATATGAACGAGTGAAGGAAAGATACGAATTCCTGGTTGACCAGAAGAATGATCTGACAGAAGCGAAGGACACTCTGTACCTGGTCATTAATGAAATGGACACCGAAATGATCAAACGTTTTGATCAAACCTTCACGAGTATACAAGAGGAATTTGAAGGTGTATTCAAAGCCTTGTTCGGCGGTGGAAGAGCAGAATTGAAGTTGACGGATCCGTCTGATCTGCTTCATACCGGTGTGGATATAGTAGCTCAGCCGCCGGGGAAGAAGCTGCAGAACCTGGGGCTTATGTCAGGTGGGGAACGGGCTTTGACGGCCATTGCCTTGCTGTTTTCCATTTTGAAGATCCGCCCTGTACCATTCTGTATATTGGATGAAGTGGAAGCGGCCCTGGACGAAGCGAATGTGCAGAGATTCAGTCAATATTTAAAGAAATTCAGTGATGAAACACAATTCATTGTCATCACCCACCGTAAAGGTACCATGGAAGAAGCCCATGTATTGTACGGGGTCACAATGCAGGAATCCGGAGTGTCTAAACTGGTATCCGTCAGGCTACAGGAAACAAAGGAACTACTTGAAACTTAAATAAGGGTGTGGAAAAGTGAGTTTTTTTAAGAAGCTTAAAGATAAATTTACGCAGTCCAGTGATAATGTCACGGAGAAATTTAAAGATGGGTTAAGTAAAACAAGAAACAACTTCACGTCAAAGGTGAATGACCTGGTGGCCAGATACCGTAAAGTCGATGAAGAATTCTTTGAAGAGCTGGAAGAAATCCTGATCGGAGCGGATGTCGGATTTGATACCGTCATGGAGCTCATTGATGAACTTAAACTTGAAGTGAAACGAAAGAATATTCAAGATACGGAAGATGTACAATCCGTCATTTCAGAGAAGCTTGTAGAGATCTACCAGGGCGATCGTGAAGAGGACAGCAGCCTGAATATCCAAGATGATCAACTGACGGTATTGCTATTTGTCGGTGTGAATGGGGTAGGGAAGACGACGACCATCGGGAAAATGGCCCATATGTTCAAGGAACAGGGCAAAAATGTTGTTCTTGCTGCAGGGGACACTTTCCGTGCAGGTGCCATCGAGCAGCTTGAAGTATGGGGGGAACGTGTCGGGGTCCCGGTCATTAAGCAGGCGGCGGGAAGCGATCCTGCGGCAGTAATGTTCGATGCCGTCCAATCTGCCAAAGCGAAAAAGGCGGACATACTCATTTGTGATACGGCGGGAAGATTGCAAAACAAAGTGAATTTGATGAAAGAGCTTGAAAAGGTGAAACGGGTGATTGAAAGAGAAATTCCAGGAGCCCCTCACGAAGTATTACTCGTTCTTGACGCAACCACAGGTCAAAATGCCATGGTGCAGGCCAAAACCTTTAAAGAAGCAACAAACGTCTCAGGTATCGTCCTGACGAAGCTTGATGGGACCGCTAAAGGCGGAATCGTGCTTGCCATCCGGAACGAGCTCGAAATCCCCGTGAAATATGTGGGTCTGGGAGAAAAAATGGATGACCTCCAACCGTTCGATGCTGAAAAGTATGTATACGGCTTGTTCTCAACCCTCGTAGATGAAGAAGAATAGATCACGTTCCTTAAGGGGCAGCCTGTCAGACTATTAGATTTAGTCTGGCAGGCTGCTCTACTTTTCTCTATGAAAAATCCGTCAGTAACCTTGACAATCGCCCGTAAACACTGTATTCTTCATATGTAAAGGTTTTTCACTTAACAAGGAGGGATATCCGTGCTGGAGAAAACGACCAGAATGAATTATCTCTACGATTTTTATCAATCTTTGTTAACTCCCAAGCAGAGAAGCTATATGTCCCTCTATTATCTCGATGATTTCTCCTTAGGTGAAATCGCTGAGGAATATAATGTCAGCCGGCAGGCAGTGTACGATAACATCAAGCGGACAGAGGCCATGATCGAGGAGTACGAAGAAAAGCTTTTATTATTTAAGAAATTTCAAGAACGCAACGAGATTCTTGACCAACTCAGACAAAAAATAGAAGAGCCATCAATCGATTCTTCTCATTGTTTAAAACTCATTGATGATCTTGAAATATTGGATTAGGAGGCGGCATGAATGGCATTTGAAGGATTAGCCGACCGACTGCAAGGTACAATACAAAAAATCCGTGGAAAAGGAAAGATCTCAGAAGCGGATGTTAAAGAAATGATGCGTGAAGTTCGTCTTGCTCTTTTAGAAGCAGACGTTAATTTTAAAGTGGTGAAGCAATTCGTCAAGAAAGTAAGTGAACGGGCTGTCGGACAAGAAGTCATGAAGAGCCTTACACCTGGTCAACAGGTCATTAAAGTTGTTCAGGAAGAGCTTACGAACTTGATGGGTGGCGAACAAAGTCAGATTGCCGTCGCTAAACGTCCACCGACTGTCATTATGATGGTTGGTTTACAGGGTGCAGGTAAAACGACTACCACTGGTAAGCTTGCGAACCTGCTTCGAAAGAAACATAACCGCAAACCGTTGTTGGTGGCGGCTGATATTTACCGTCCCGCTGCCATCAAACAGTTGGAAACGATTGGAAAGCAATTAAGCCTTCCCGTGTTTTCAATGGGGGATCAGGTAAGCCCGGTTGAAATTGCGAAAAAAGCAATCGAAAAGGCAAAAGAAGAGCATCACGATTATGTTCTGATTGATACGGCAGGTCGACTTCACATTGATGAAAACCTGATGGGAGAGCTGAAAGAAATCAAAGAACTCTCCAATCCGGATGAGATTTTCCTCGTGGTGGATGCCATGACCGGTCAAGATGCAGTAAATGTCGCTCAAAGCTTCAATGATGCTCTTGGCATATCGGGTGTTGTCCTGACAAAACTCGACGGTGATACCCGGGGTGGTGCGGCGTTATCCATCCGTTCCGTCACTGAAAAGCCTATTAAATTTGTCGGTATGGGTGAGAAGATGGATGCCTTGGAAGCCTTCCATCCTGAGCGTATGGCATCACGGATCCTTGGTATGGGAGATGTGTTATCTCTCATTGAAAAGGCTCAGGCCAACGTGGATGAAGAGAAGGCCAAAGAATTGGAACAAAAAATGCGCACCATGTCTTTCACCTTTGATGATTTCCTTGATCAACTAGGTCAAGTGAGGCAGATGGGGCCATTGGACGAGCTTCTCAAAATGATGCCTGGAGCAAACAAGATGAAGGGTCTGGATAAGATTCAAGTCGATGACAAGCAGATCAGTCACGTAGAGGCCATCATCCAATCCATG
The DNA here is from genome assembly GCF_025398035.1 of Rossellomorea vietnamensis. Taxonomy (NCBI): domain Bacteria; kingdom Bacillati; phylum Bacillota; class Bacilli; order Caryophanales; family Bacillaceae; genus Rossellomorea; species Rossellomorea vietnamensis. The sequence goes on along the minus strand of NZ_CP104558.1, from coordinate 978,230 downwards.
ACAGGTGATGAAAAAACCCACCCGGAAACAATCAATGCTTCTCGTCGTAAACGGATTGCAAAAGGGAGCGGTACATCCATTCAAGAGGTGAACCGTCTTCTGAAACAATTCGAGGACATGAAGAAAATGATGAAACAGATGAGTGGGATGCAAGGAAAAGGCAAGAAAAAAGGGATGAAATTCCCATTTATGTAAGTCATTCGTTTGGTTTTTCAAAAGAAAAATTGAACTGTTAAGAAAAAACACTTTACAAACAAAATACACATTTGATATTATACTAACTTGTGTGAAACTATTCGGAGGTGCTTTAATTATGGCAGTAAAAATCAGATTAAAACGTATGGGAGCAAAAAAATCTCCTTTCTATCGTATCGTAGTTGCAGATTCTCGTTCACCACGTGATGGACGTCAAATCGAAACAGTTGGAACTTACAACCCGGTTGCTAAACCAGCTGAAGTGAAAATCGATGAAGAGTTAGCTCTTAAATGGTTATCAAATGGTGCTAAGCCATCTGACACAGTTCGTAACCTATTCTCAAACCAAGGCATTATGGAAAAATTCCACAATGCTAAAAACAGCAAGTAATCGATTAGATCGATGAAAGATCTTATTCTAACGATTGTGAAACCCCTGGTTGACCATCCGGACTCTGTCAGCGTCGATTTGGATGAAGGAACGAACGGGTTAACATATAAGTTATCCGTTCACCCCGAGGATATGGGTAAGGTCATTGGGAAACAGGGGCGAGTAGCTAAATCGATTCGAACTGTGGTATACGCTGCAGCAGGATCTTCACAACAGAAGAAAATTTTCTTGGAGATAGTGGAGTAAGAAAGCTTCCTTAAGCTCATTACAACAAGCTCTAAGAATAAGGGGACTGACCCACAAAGGTTACTACTTAGCCTTAAGACGTCAGTCCCCTTTTTCATAGGGTTGACCGCCGTGTAGTGGTATACTATCGTCAGAAGGGTTCTAAAGCCCCCATACAAGCCAACTTCTCCCCTAAGAACACCCTTATGGCATTACATCAGTGAGGGGTGAATAAAAGGAGGAGGAAAGACGTTGAACGTGATACATACGATAACCATTAAACAAGTCCTCACAGAAAAGAGTAAGGACCTGTTAATGAAACGCTATGAAAATCAAAAGTTTCATCTGAAAAAGGAAAGTGATCAGCTTCAGTTCGAAATGAAAAAGATTGAACGTGGCAAGAAATACCCCACTCATAAATTAAATCAGCATTTTGAAAAAGAATTGAATGAACGGGCAGAAAAAATCAAGCTGTTGGATTTTCAAATGGAACAGCTGAATATCCTCCCGATCGGCAGCGAGCTGAAGGAAAAGGAAGTCCAGGGTATGATGGACATTCAAGTTGGTGACAATTGGGAGGAAGAAACCCTTTCAAAGACGATTGTCATAGAAGACGGTATCGTGAAAGAAATACGTTAATGCAAGAGGTGAATGCGATGGAAAAGTGGTTTAATGTAGGTAAGATTGTCAACACTCATGGAGTGAAAGGGGAAGTGAAGGTCGTATCGACGACAGATTTCCCCGAAGAGCGTTATCAGAAAGGGAACACTCTCTATTTGTTCCGGAATGGCCAGGAACCCCTTGGTCTGGTGATCAAATCTCACAGAAATCATAAAAGTTTTGATTTGCTTACGTTTGAAGGGTATGAAAATATCAACGAGGTCGAGAAGTTTAAAGAAGGCATCCTGAAGGTGCAGGAAGACCAGTTACAGGAACTGGACGAAGGAGAATACTATCTCCATGAAATCGTCGGCTGTAGGGTAGTGACGACTGAAGGAGAAGAGCTGGGTACCGTCAAGGAGATTTTAAGCCCGGGTGCGAATGACGTATGGGTAGTGAAGGGTGAGCGAGGGAAAGAGTACCTGATCCCCTACATAGAGGATATCGTGAAAATGGTTGATATTGAAGATCAGCTTATTACCATTGAGCCGATGGAGGGCCTCTTGTCATGATGAGAATTGACGTCCTTTCTTTATTCCCTGGTATGTTCGAAGGGATCTTCGGTGATTCCATCTTAAAAAAGGCCACTGAGAAAGCAGCCGTTACGTATAATGTGATTAACTTCCGTGAGTACGCTGATAACAAACATAATCAGGTGGATGATTACCCTTACGGCGGGGGGGCTGGAATGGTGTTGAAGCCTCAGCCCATATTCGATGCAGTCGATGCCTTGAAAAAAGAAGAGGGATCTACGCCGCGGGTCATCCTTATGTGCCCCCAGGGAGAACGATATACCCAGCAAAAGGCTGAGGAGCTGTCGAAAGAAGATCACCTCGTGTTTATTTGCGGTCATTATGAAGGCTATGATGAACGAATCAGAGAGCACGTGGTAACCGACGAAATCTCCATTGGTGACTATGTGTTGACCGGCGGGGAACTCGGTGCGATGGTGGTCATAGATAGTGTTGTCCGCCTGCTTCCCGGAGTTCTTGGGAATGAGGATTCCCCCATACTGGATTCGTTCTCTTCGGGTCTCTTAGAGCATCCTCATTACACGCGACCTTCCGATTTCAGAGGGATGAAGGTACCAGGAGAGCTGATTTCAGGAAACCATCGTCTGATTGATGAATGGAGAGAGAAAGAGAGCCTGAGAAGGACCTATGAGAGAAGACCGGATCTGTTAGAGAGTTATCCCCTCACAGATCGACAGAAGGCGTGGATAGAGGAATGGAGAAACTCTAAATAGGCTATTGCATCCTGAATGCCTGTATGATATTATATTCTTTGTGGCTTGAGGAGTTAGCTCCTGAAGTCATGGATCCCGATGTTCCGCTGCAATCAATCGCTTTTGTAAGAGCATCTGTTGGAAGGAGTTGAATAAGATGCACAAATTAATCGAAGATATTACGAAAGAACAACTTCGCTCTGATCTACCATCTTTCCGTCCTGGTGATACAGTACGTGTACACGTTAACATCGTTGAGGGTACTCGTGAACGTATTCAGGTGTACGAAGGAGTAGTAATCAAACGCCGTGGTGGCGGTATCAGCGAAACATTTACTGTTCGTAAAATTTCTTACGGTGTAGGTGTTGAGCGTACTTTCCCAGTACACACACCTAAAATCGCTAAATTAGAAGTTATTCGTCGCGGTAAAGTCCGTCGTGCGAAACTTTATTACCTACGTAATCTACGTGGTAAAGCGGCTCGTATTAAAGAAATTCGATAAGAACGTAAGAAAAGGAGCTTGGAGACAAGCTCCTTTTCCCTTTTCTAAAACCTTTCGTTGAATGGAATGGAAAGAGGATATCGACTATTTTCGGGAAACCACCAATTTTTAATGAGAATTAGAAGAATTTCTAGTAGAATAGAAAAAGATAGAAAAAATCATGGGTGGTGGAGATGTGGTTAAAGAAAAAAACGAGTGGTGGGAATGGATGAAGGCCCTGTTAATCGCAGTTGGATTAGCGGCTATCATCAGATTCTTTTTATTTGCCCCCATCGTAGTTGACGGATTATCAATGATGCCTACTTTACATAATGGTGACCGAATGATTGTAAGTAAACTGGGGGAGCCTGAGCGGTTCGATATCGTCGTTTTTCATGCCCCTGAGCAAAAGGATTATATCAAACGGGTCATCGGCCTGCCCGGGGATAAGGTAGAGTATAAAAATGATACATTATATATAAATGGAAAAGCCTATACTGAACCATATCTCAAGGAATACAAAGATCAATTGGATGGCGGTGTCTTAACCGAGGATTTCTCATTAAAGGATATAACCGGTGAAGAAACTGTACCGGATGGAGAAATTTTTGTTATGGGGGATAACCGTCGATTCAGTAAAGATAGCCGTCATATCGGGACGGTCTCGACCGATGAGGTAATCGGGGACACGAAAGTGATCTATTGGCCTGTTAAAGATTTCGGTTTGGTGAAATAATAGAAAAAAGTGTTTGGAGGTGGTCATATGACGATACAATGGTTTCCAGGGCATATGGCTAAAGCTCGTAGACAGGTTACTGAGAAATTAAAACTTGTAGACATAGTGATTGAATTAGTAGATGCAAGAATACCGTTATCATCGAGAAATCCGATGATTGAAGAAATCATCGGTCAGAAGCCGAGACTCGTCTTATTAAATAAGGCAGACATGGCAGACACAAACAGGACCAATCAGTGGATTGCCTACTTTAAAGAGCAGGGAATCACCGCACTTGCGGTCAATGCACAGGCCGGTAAAGGTCTTCAAGTCATCGTGCAGGCTGCTAAAGAGATCCTGAAAGATAAATTCGATCGCATGAAGTCGAGGGGAATGAGACCCCGGGCCATCAGGGCGATGATCGTGGGGATTCCAAACGTAGGGAAATCCACCTTGATCAACAGGCTGGCGAAGAAGAATATCGCCAAAACAGGAAATACACCTGGTGTGACGAAAGCCCAGCAATGGATCAAAGTCGGTAAAGAGCTTGAACTGCTTGATACCCCGGGTATTCTGTGGCCGAAGTTCGAAGATCCCAAGGTAGGTTATAAACTGGCCCTGACGGGAGCAATCAAAGATACCATCCTGAATTTACAGGACATTGCCGTATATGGCCTTCGTTTTCTTGCAGAGCATTATCCAGAGCGATTAGAGGAGCGTTACGGCCTCGAAGAGATATCTGAAGAGGTAGTGGATAGCTTTGATAAGATCGGGGCTAAAAGAGGCTGTCTGATGGCTGGTGGAGAAGTCAATTATGACAAGACTTCTGAAATCATCGTCAGGGATATACGGAATGTTCAGTTAGGACCCATGACATTTGATTTTATTGGTGAAGCAGAAAAAGATAGTGAATAGCGGCAGAGGCTGTATAAAGGGAATGGATCTCTTTGACACAGCCTCTTTATTTTTGTGCGGGATATCCGATATATATGAGGAGGAACATACGTGACGAAAGTACATAGAACGATCAGTGAAATCAAACAATTGATCGGGACACTGACAGAGTCTGATCCGATTTTGGAAGAATTGAAACAGGACGAGAGAAAAGGTGTTCAGAAACTTCTGCTTCAGCTCGAAAGGGAACGAAAGAAACAGGCTAAGGAGAAAAAGGAGTTTCAAGACCTCACAGTATATGAGCAGGAGCTGCGTGTTCAAGGGTTTACCCGTATCGCAGGGATAGACGAAGTGGGAAGGGGGCCGCTTGCAGGGCCTGTCGTAACCGCAGCCGTCATCCTCCCCCCAGACTTCTACCTGGCAGGATTGAATGACAGCAAGAAACTTTCAGAAGGAAAAAGAGAAGAGTATTATGATTATATCCGACATCATGCCATTTCAATAGGAGTTGGGATGGTCCACGCTGAGGAAATCGATGCCATCAATATTTATCAAGCGACGAAAAAAGCGATGAATGAAGCAATCGTCCGACTGCCGGTTCAGCCTGATTACTTATTGATCGACGCAATGAAAATTGTATCGCCATACCCCAGTCAATCGATTATTAAAGGGGATTCGAAAAGCATATCCATTGCTGCAGCTTCCATTATCGCAAAGGTTACGAGAGACAGGATGATGAAGGAATATGCTGAAGCATATCCCGGTTATGGTTTCGAGAAAAATGCAGGATATGGAACAAAAGACCACCTAAATGGTCTTGAGCAATTAGGAGTGACCCCACTTCACCGGAAAAGCTTCGCACCGGTAAAAGATCTTCTGCAGACAAAGGGATAAGCATTTTCAGCTAATAGTAGGATGATTAACATGTGTGAGAGGGGGGAGAGGGATGACCAACATTCACGGTACGGCAAGGAATCAGACACTGTCTTCCCTTGGTGGAAAACCATTTTCGATCCAGGGAGGAAAGGTTATCTATATAAAGGTACATAAGTTGATGGGTGATGATCTGGCAGAAGTATCTGCAAACGGGCAGCGGTTCTTGGCAAAGCTTGAAACTCCTTTGAAAGCAGGAGAGCGCCAATGGGTGAAAGTGAAGCAGACAGAGAAAGGAATCAGCCTCAAATTGATCCCGTCTACCCTAGGAGATGGTAATGGTATGGCTTCTAAGCTTTTACATCATCTATCCATTTCCGGCGATGAGAAAGAGATGACTTCTTTGGTTAAGGATCTTGTGAAAGATAAGATACCAATAGATAGAGAGATGCTGGTGTTTGCAGGGAAGCATGTGACAGGGAAAGATGCACCTCTTTATTCGAAGATCATCGTGGAAATGGCTAAGAGGAACATGCCATTTACAGACAGGGTATTCCTTTCGATGAAAGCCGGGAAAAAGGGTGATTTTATTTCCATGCTGGATACTCTTTCTTCAAGGTTACGTGATGCGGGGGGAGATGGAGGCACTCTTCAAATGATTCGAAGGCTTCAGGAACCCTTGAGGAGGAATATATCCGAAAATCTTGTCGTCAAAGCCTTGACGGGTTTAGCGGATTCTTCCCAGGCCTACGCAACCCGTTTGGGACATTTCGATGTATTGAAATCCCTTGGATTCTTCCCGGGCGAAACGGTCATGAATCAATGGAAAGAAGGGTTAACGGGTATGATCCTGGATAGGGTAACATCAGATGGGAAGGGCGGCCTGGGGTCATCTGAAGGGCTTGGAAGCAACCCGAGCCAGGCTTCAGGAACCGGTCAAGAATCCAAAAAATCAGCTTTTTCCCTTGTGGATAAATGGATGAACATCCTTGCAGGCTCACAAACCCGCTTGGAGGGAACCGAAGAAGAGACACCTGAAGCAGTGGCAAGACAGCTTTTCGGATTAGCAGGAAAGGAAAGGCTTGTGGAAATGAACGTTAGTAGACTTGAACAGATTTGGGGGAAAGGTGTCCCTTCTTCCAATCAGGAAAAAATCTTTCAGATGCTTTTCAACCAGACGGTATCGGACTTGACGGAACAATTCAGGGGGGATGAATTAGCCAAAGTATTAAAAAAGGTGATCGGTGACTTTGGAATCAACTATGAAGCTCAGGTTCATAAAGGATATGAGATCCAGGGACAGACACTGAAGGAGCATCTTATCGGGTTAAGTCAGCACCATCCGGCATCGGACATTCGCCAATTAGCCGATGACATTGTTCTGAGGATGAACCATCAAGTGCTTCACTCCCAGGATCCATCCCCTCTCCTTACAATCGTGCAGCAGTTTCCAATGTATCTGTTCGGACGAAATACGGATATCACCTTACAATGGACAGGAAAAGAGAAGGAAAAGGGAGTCATCGACGGTGACTATTGCCGGGTATTATTTTATTTAAACATGAAGGAAATGGATGAAACCTTGATCGATATGCAGGTTCAACACCGTGTCATCTCCCTGACCGTTTGGAATGACCATCCGGCAGCAGAAGCGTTGTCCCAACCCCTCATTCCTGATTTGAAAAATGCCCTCCAACAATTGGACTATCAGTTATCCGCCGTAAAGGTGAAGAAACCCGATAAACACGAAAGCCTCTCAGAGAAGATTTTAGGGGACGAGTTCAATCAGACATTTTCCGGAGTTGATGTAAAGATATGAAAAGCCGGCACGAGAGGAAAGAAGCAATCGCTCTGGGGTATGATCAGCAGGACGGATCAGCGCCGAAAGTCGTGGCAAAAGGAAAAGGGATGATCGCTGAAAACATCCTGTTAAAAGCGGGTGAGCATGGAGTACCTGTTCAAGAGGATAAGAGCCTGTTATCCCTGCTCGGCAACCTGGATATCGGTGAATCCATCCCGGAGGAGCTGTACGGGGCCGTGGCGGAAGTGTTTGCTTTTATCTACCGTTTGGATAGAGACATATCCAAGAAAGAATAACCGAATTGAACTCACCGTGATGAAGAAGGCTGCTAGATTGATTAGGTGAAATATATTTTTTGAGTATAATAATTTATATACTTTTCTTCCAGTAGAAACGGCGTGATATAGATGAATTCTATCTAATTATGTTCAGAATTTTTAAATTAATATAATATTTTTAGCATAATGGTAGACATATATACTGTCATTTTATACAATGAAAGCGCAGTCTATTTTTTGAAGAGTTTGATAGGAGGATGGAAAATGAATATCCATGAATATCAAGGTAAAGAAATCCTCAGAAATTACGGGGTGTCCGTACCAAATGGTAAAGTGGCTTTTACAGCTGAAGAGGCAGTAGAAGCGGCGAAAACGTTAGATTCTAGCGTATATGTTGTAAAGGCGCAAATCCACGCGGGTGGACGAGGCAAGGCAGGCGGAGTCAAAATTGCCAAGAGCCTTGACGAAGTGCGTACATATGCAGAGGAATTAATCGGAAAAACTTTAGTTACTCACCAAACGGGTCCTGAAGGTAAGGAAGTAAAGCGCTTACTTATCGAAGAAGGCTGTGATATCAAGAAAGAGTATTATGTAGGTCTTGTACTCGACCGTGCAACTTCGCAGGTTGTCCTGATGGCATCTGAAGAAGGCGGAACGGAAATCGAGGAAGTAGCAGAACAAACACCTGAAAAAATCTTTAAAGAGTACATCGATCCAGTTGTTGGATTAACAGGTTTCCAAGCGAGACGTATTGCATTCAATATCAATATCCCACAAAAACTTGTTGGTAAAGCAGCGAAGTTCATGATGGGTCTTTACAATGTGTACATCCAAAAAGATGCTTCCATTGTTGAAATCAACCCATTAGTTGTGACAGGTGACGGAGACGTTATGGCACTTGATGCAAAGTTCAACTTCGATTCAAATGCATTATACCGGCAAAAAGATGTCATTGAATTACGCGATCTTGAAGAAGAAGATGCAAAAGAAATCGAAGCTTCCAAATACGACCTGAGCTATATTTCCCTTGATGGTAATATCGGCTGTATGGTAAATGGTGCTGGTCTTGCCATGGCCACGATGGACATCGTGAAACATTATGGCGGAGATCCCGCTAACTTCCTTGATGTTGGGGGCGGTGCCACGGCAGAAAAGGTAACAGAAGCATTCAAAATCATCCTTTCTGATGAGAATGTAAAAGGTATTTTCGTCAATATCTTCGGTGGAATCATGAAGTGTGACGTCATTGCAACAGGTGTAGTTGAAGCAGCTAAGCAGATCGGTCTTCAAGTACCACTTGTGGTTCGTCTTGAAGGGACGAATGTTGACTTAGGAAAAGAAATCCTTAATGAATCAGGATTGAATATTATTGCAGCTGAATCCATGGCAGACGGCGCACAAAAAATCGTTGAGCAAGTAGGCTGAGAAAGGCGGGGGACTAATGAGCGTATTTATTAATAAAGATACCAAGGTTGTTGTACAAGGAATTACAGGATCAACAGCTCTTTTCCATACAAAGCAAATGCTTGAATACGGTACACAGATCGTGGCAGGTGTAACACCTGGAAAAGGCGGAACAGAGGTTGAAGGCGTACCTGTTTTCAATACTGTTGAAGAAGCGAAGAAAGCAACTGGCGTAAATGCTTCCGTTATCTATGTTCCTGCTCCATTTGCAGCAGATGCAATCATGGAAGCGGTAGATGCCGAGCTTGATTTGGCCATTTGTATCACAGAGCATATCCCTGTATTGGATATGGTGAAGGTTAAGCGTTATATGGAAGGTAAGAAAACACGCCTGGTCGGGCCTAACTGTCCTGGAGTCATCACTCCTGACGAGTGTAAGATCGGGATCATGCCTGGCTACATCCATACAAAAGGTCACGTTGGGGTTGTTTCCCGTTCCGGTACACTGACGTATGAAGCCGTTCACCAACTTTCACAAGCTGGAATCGGACAGTCTACGGCAGTAGGTATCGGTGGAGATCCTGTAAACGGTACAGATTTCATCGACGTATTGAAAGCATTCAATGAAGATGAGGATACGTATGCCGTGATCATGATCGGTGAAATCGGAGGTACTGCAGAGGAAGAAGCAGCTGAGTGGATCAAGGCTAATATGACAAAGCCGGTAGTAGGCTTCATCGGTGGACGTACAGCTCCTCCAGGGAAACGTATGGGTCATGCCGGTGCGATTATTTCTGGTGGTAAAGGGACGGCAGATGAGAAAATCCGCGTCATGAACGAATGTGGAATTCAAGTTGCACCGACTCCATCAGATATGGGTGAAACATTGATCACGGTTCTTAAAGAAGAAGGAATCCTCGATAAATGTAAAACGCATTAATCTTTTACTGAGACTGACGGCTTGGCTGTCAGTCTCAGTTTTATCTATACAAATGATCGTTAGGAGGCTTTTAATGAAAGGAAACCGTCACCTTATCTTTCATATTCATCACTGCCGGGGAATCGGCTTGAAAGGAATCAGACGATTGGTTCAAACTCACCAGGATCTTCACTCTGTCCTTCGACTCCCTATGTCAAAGCTCCAACAAATAACCCATGCAACTACTACGAATCTAGAAACCTTCTATAAAGACCTCCATTCCTTTCCTTCAAAACGCTATATCGAGCTCTATGCCGAGAACCAGATAGAGTGGATCACCGTGTTTGATGAAGATTATCCCGCCTTGTTGAAAAATGTGTATGATCCGCCATTTCTACTCTTTTTAAAAGGGGACAGGAAACTTCTCCACGCTTCTCCAAAGTTGGCTGTCATAGGCTCCAGAAACGCCACTTCCTACACAGAAAAAGTACTTCACACCATGATTCCACAACTGGTTAAACGTGAAGTTGTGATCGTAAGCGGGCTGGCTAAAGGGGCTGACACAATCGCTCATAAAGAAGCGATTGTGTCAGGTGGCAGAACGATCGGTGTGCTCGGAGGAGGGTTCCAGCAAATTTATCCTAAGCAAAATGTTGATTTGGCCAATCATATGATGGACCATCACCTCCTCATTTCTGAGTATCCCCCATATATCAAACCTGAAAGATGGCATTTTCCATTTAGAAATCGGATCATCAGTGGTCTCAGTGATGCGGTACTTGTCACCGAAGCCACAAAAAAGAGCGGTACGTTTATCACGGCGGATTATGCATTGAATGAAGGGCGGGAAGTCCTGTGTTTACCAGGGTCCATACACGATCCGTTGGCAGAAGGGACAAACACCCTGATACAAGAAGGTGCCAAAATGGTTTTGTCAATAGAAGACATATTCTCAGAACTCAGGGTATAAACTTCAAAAATATGATGTAAAATCTATTATTAAAGGGTTTTTGTGAACACGAAACGGCGAATATCACGTGGAATTCATACAAAATGGTTGCAATTATGGTAAAACTGTTATACATTTTGCAACAGGTATCAAAAACTATATATAAGAGCAATAAATAGATAATAGCAGTACTTCTCTACACTGAAATCAATTTCACACCTATGAGAATGTTAGTGTAAACGTTTCCGTTTGTGCTTTTAAATGGAACATTCCAAGGTGCTATAAAACAGTGATTATTTTCCTCTTTAAGGAGGCTTATTGGATGGCAGATTATTTAGTAATAGTGGAATCGCCGGCTAAGGCGAAAACGATTGAACGTTATTTAGGTAAAAAATATAAGGTCAGGGCATCAATGGGACACGTCAGGGACTTGCCAAAAAGTCAGATGGGCGTCGACGTCGAAAATGAATTCGAACCAAAGTATATCACCATACGCGGTAAAGGACCCGTATTAAAAGAATTAAAAACCGCTGCGAAAAAAGTGAAAAGAATCTTTCTGGCTGCTGACCCCGACAGAGAAGGGGAGGCAATTGCCTGGCACTTGGCGCATAGCCTTGATATGGATACCACATCAGAATGCCGGGTCGTATTCAACGAAATCACGAAGGATGCAATCAAAGAATCATTCAAGCACCCCCGTGCAATCAATATGGACCTGGTGGATGCCCAGCAGGCACGAAGGATCCTGGACCGGCTGGTTGGTTACAACATCAGCCCATTATTATGGAAAAAGGTTAAAAAGGGGCTAAGTGCAGGTCGGGTCCAATCCGTTGCGGTCCGGTTGATCATTGACAGGGAAAATGAAATCAAAGCCTTCACCCCGGAAGAGTATTGGTCCATCGAAGCAGAATTCACAAAAGGCAACGATACATTCCAGGCATCATTTTATGGCATTGACGGTAAAAAGGTGGAATTGAAAAACGAAGAAGAAGTAAAAGCTGTCCTCGGTAAGGTGAAAGGGAAGTCTTTCGAAGTGAATAAAGTCACAAAGAAGGAAAGAAAGAGAAATCCTGCACCACCGTTTACCACTTCATCCCTTCAACAGGAGGCAGCCCGTAAATTGAATTTCCGGGCAAAGAAGACGATGATGCTTGCACAGCAATTATACGAAGGAATCGAAATGGGGAAACAAGGAACCGTCGGATTTATCACATACATGAGAACGGACTCCACCCGGATTTCTGAAGTAGCTCAGAAAGAAGCCAATGACTATATCGTGAATAAATATGGCGAGGATTTTATCAAGCAGTCTGAGCGTAAAGAGAAAAAACAACAAAAAGCCCAGGATGCCCATGAAGCCGTTCGGCCGACCAGTACCTTGAGGGATCCGTCATCGGTTAAACAGTTCCTTTCAAGAGACCAATATCGCCTGTATAAATTGATCTGGGAACGTTTCGTAGCGAGTGAGATGGCACCTGCGATCATGGACACGATGAGTGTAGATCTCGTAAACGGCTCCGTGATGTTCAGGGCGTCTGGTTCGAAAGTGAAATTCCCCGGCTTTATGAAAGTATACGTTGAGGGATCGGATGATCAAAAAGAAGAAAAGGACAATTTCCTTCCTGCACTTGAAGAAAAAGATAAAGTGAAAAGTGAAAACATTGACCCCAATCAGCATTTCACACAGCCGCCGCCAAGATACACAGAGGCAAGACTCGTGAAAACATTGGAAGAACTCGGTATCGGCAGACCGTCCACATATGCTCCGACCCTTGATACGATTCAAAGACGAGGATACGTTACTCTGGATAACAAGCGGTTTATCCCGACGGAGCTTGGAGAAATCGTGTTAGAGTTAGTAAGGGAATTCTTCCCTGATATCATCGATGTCGAGTTCACGGCTAACATGGAACGGAGCCTGGATGACATCGAGGATGGCAATGTGAAGTGGGAAAGAATCATTGACCGCTTTTATCAAGATTTTGAAAAACATCTGGAAAAAGCGGAAAATGAAATGGAGAAAATTGAAATTCGTGACGAACCTGCCGGGGAAGACTGTGAAGAATGCGGTCACGCAATGGTATTTAAAATGGGACGATACGGTAAATTCATGGCCTGCAGCAATTTTCCCGATTGTCGTAATACCAAGCCGATCGTGAAAGAAATCGGTGTGAAATGTCCTAAATGTGAAAAAGGGAATATCATCGAGCGTAAAAGCAAGAAGAAGCGTATTTTCTACGGGTGTGACCAGTATCCTGAATGTGATTTCTTATCATGGGATAAACCGATTGAACGGAAATGTCCAAAATGTTCAGAGCTGCTCGTGGAGAAGAAGCTTAAAAAGGGAAATCAAATTCAATGTACGAATTGTGATTATAAAGAAGAACCTCAGAAATAGTGATCAAAAACGATTGATTGTTGAACAATGAACGAATACAATGGAACGAGGGACTGTCCCAACAGGTGATTTCTCTATTACCTGGTGGGTCAGCCCTTTTATGTTTTCTCTGAATCTTTGTAATAAATGATACATATTTTCAATATACAATTATCTTTCTTATCATTGTCCCTTGGTGTACAATGCAAATTGGATAAAGCGTTCGGAATGTAGGAGGTCAACAGATAAATGTCAGTAAATGTTATTGGAGCAGGGTTAGCAGGAAGTGAAGCGGCTTGGCAAATTGCGAAAAGGGGAATAAAGGTGAACCTTTTCGAAATGAGACCCATCATCCAAACTCCTGCCCACCATACAGATAAATTTGCAGAACTGGTGTGCAGTAATTCCCTTAGAGCGAATACACTTACGAATGCCGTCGGTGTATTAAAAGAAGAAATGAGACGATTGGATTCGGTCATCATGTCAGCAGCAGATGCCTGCTCTGTACCGGCTGGAGGCGCACTCGCCGTCGATCGTCATGAATTTGCAGCACTTGTCACAGAAAAAGTGAAGAATCACCCGAATGTTACCGTGTTTAATGAGGAAGTAACGGATCTACCCGAGGGGATCACCATTGTTGCTACCGGGCCCCTGACGAGTGAAGGTCTTTCAAATCAAATCAAACGACTGACAGGGGAAGAACATTTATACTTCTATGACGCGGCTGCCCCGATCATAGAGAAGGATTCCATCGATATGGACAAAGTATATTTAAAGTCACGGTATGACAAAGGGGAAGCTGCGTACTTGAATTGCCCCATGACCGAGAGTGAGTTCAATCGATTCTATGAAGCCCTTATCTCCGCAGAGACGGTTCCGTTGAAAGAATTTGAGAAGGAAGTGTTCTTTGAAGGATGCATGCCCATCGAGGTAATGGCTGCCCGCGGGAAGAAGACGATGTTATTCGGCCCCCTTAAGCCGGTCGGACTTGAAGATCCTAAAACAGGTAAACGTCCATATGCCGTAGTACAATTAAGACAGGATGATGCCGCGGGGACCCTATATAATATTGTCGGGTTCCAAACCCATTTAAAGTGGGGACCCCAGAAAGAGGTTCTTCAATTGATCCCTGGGCTGGAGAATGCCGATATTGTACGGTACGGCGTCATGCACAGGAATACCTTCATCAATTCTCCCAATGTACTGAAGGATACGTATCAGTTGAAGAATCATGAGAACCTGTTTTTCGCCGGGCAAATGACAGGTGTGGAAGGATATGTGGAATCTGCTGCCAGCGGATTGATTGCAGGTATCAATGCTGCCAGACTCGCAGCTCGAGAAGAACCCGTCGTGTTTCCGTACGAAACGGCCATGGGAAGTATGGCAAGATATATCACTACAGCGAATAAACATAACTTTCAGCCGATGAATGCCAATTTCGGTCTTTTCCCGGAATTACCAAAAAAGGTAAAAGGGAAGAAAGAACGGAATGAGCAGCATGCAAGCAGGGCCTTGGAAACAATTCAGAACTTTGTGAAAAAAGTGTAAAATTCATTGCAAGGCCCCCCCGGTTGTGTTACTATTTAGTAGCCCTTGTGAGGTGTTAAACATGAATAAGCAATTAGATGAACAATTACATTCCTTTACTGAATATTTACAAATAGAAAAACATTATTCTGTTCATACATTTGAACAATATCGTCATGATATCGAAGAGTTTTACGTATTTATGAAAGAACAAGGTTTACGTTCATTGAAAGATGTCGAGTATTCTGATGCACGACTTTTTTTAACTAAGCTGCATGATCACGGTTTAAAGAGGTCTTCCGTCTCAAGGAAGGTTTCGAGCATAAGAAGCTTTTACCGTTATTTAAATCGGGAAAAGCAACTACTCGATAACCCCTTTTCGTTTGTTAATCTTCCGAAGAAGGAACAACGATTGCCTGCCTTTTTTTATGAAGAGGAAATACAGGCTCTGCTGGATGCTTGTAATGGGGACACCCCATTAGAGTTGCGTAACCTGGCCATATTCGAACTTCTTTATGCGACGGGGATCCGTGTAAGTGAGTGTACGAATATACAGTTGGGTGACGTGGACCTTGGGATGTCTACGCTCCTGGTAAAAGGAAAAGGAAAAAAAGAAAGGTATGTCCCATTTGGAAGCTTTGCAAATGATGCCTTAGAACAATACATATTACACTCCCGGCCGAAGCTTGCGAAGGATGGGTCCCATACACAATTGCTTTTGAACCATCGTGGTGGAGCATTAACCCAAAGAGGCATCCGTCTCATCTTAAATAAGATTATCGAGAAAGCTTCTTTGACGGGGAAGATACATCCCCATATGCTGCGTCATACATTTGCAACCCATTTACTGAATAATGGTGCCGATTTAAGGACGGTTCAGGAACTTCTTGGACACGCTCAGCTTTCATCCACCCAGCTGTATACCCATGTATCGAAGGATCAGTTACGAAAAACGTATTTAGCACATCACCCACGTGCTTAGAAGAGTTGGAGGTTTAGGAAATGGATCAATTCCACGCAACCACTATATTTGCCGTGCAGCATAATGGCAAGTGTGCGATGTCCGGTGACGGGCAGGTAACATTCGGTAATTCAGTTGTCATGAAGCATACAGCCAAAAAGGTACGAAAGCTTTTCAATGGAAAAGTATTGGCTGGATTCGCGGGATCTGTTGCCGATGCGTTTACTTTGTCTGAAATGTTTGAAGGGAAGCTTCAGGAGTTCAACGGAAATCTTCCAAGAGCTGCAGTCGAGCTCGCGAAACAGTGGAGGAGCGATAAAGTACTGAGAAAGCTTGAAGCGATGTTGATTGTCATGGATGAAAGCCACCTGCTGTTGATTTCAGGGACAGGTGAAGTGATTGAACCGGATGATGGGATACTGGCCATCGGTTCCGGTGGGAATTATGCATTATCTGCCGGCAGGGCATTAAAGCAGTATGCCGGAGACCACTTGACTGCTAAGGAAATCGCCCGTTCTTCCCTTCAAATCGCTGCCGATATATGTGTATATACGAATAACCAAATTATCGTTGAAGAGCTTTAGTCCAGAAAGTTCAGGTAAGAATTGATATTCTCTCACACTATAGGAAAGTAAGGAGTGTGCCATTTGATGAAGAGTACTGATCACTTAACCCCAAGGCAAATAGTTGAACGATTGGATCAATATATCGTTGGCCAAAAGGATGCCAAAAGAGCGGTTGCCGTTGCCCTGAGAAACCGGTATAGACGGAGCCTTCTGTCCGATGTATTGAAAGATGAAGTGATTCCAAAGAATATCTTAATGATGGGTCCGACTGGTGTCGGTAAAACGGAAATAGCCAGAAGGATCGCGAAATTGGTCCGTGCCCCATTTATAAAAGTGGAGGCAACCAAATTTACGGAAGTGGGTTATGTTGGACGTGATGTTGAATCGATGGTCAGAGATCTGGTGGAGACATCCGTCCGTCTGGTGAAAGAGGAGAAAATGGTCGGTGTCCGGGAAAGGGCAGCTGAAAATGCAAGTCGCCGTCTGGTAGAGCTTGTGGTGCCATCCAAAAAGAAAGCATCTTCTTATAAGAACCCATTCGAAATGATCTTCGGCGGCAACGGGACACAAGGGACATCTGAAGAAGAGGAAGAAAAGCAGGAAGAGATTTCACTTCAGGAGCAAAGAAGAAGAATGGAAAAAAGACTTGAAAATGGTGAATTGGAAGAGGAATTCATCACAATTGAAGTCGAGGAGCAGCAAGCATCCATGTTTGATATGCTTCAAGGTTCAGGTATGGAACAAATGGGGATGAATATGCAGGATGCCCTGAGTAATTTCATGCCGAAGAAAAAGAAAAAGCGTAAATTGAAGGTGAAGGAAGCAAGAGTGGTGCTGACAAATGAGGAAGCCCAAAAGCTTATTGACATGGATGAAGTAACCCAGGAAGCAATCATTCGTGCAGAGCAATCTGGGATCATCTTCATTGATGAAATCGATAAAATTGCCAGCAAGAGCTCAGGGCAATCTTCTGCTGATGTATCCAGGGAAGGCGTTCAAAGGGATATCCTTCCGGTTGTGGAAGGATCGACCATTGTCACGAAATATGGATCAGTGAAGACGGATCATGTCCTATTCATTGCAGCCGGTGCCTTCCACATGAGTAAACCTTCTGATCTTATCCCTGAATTGCAGGGACGTTTCCCGATCAGGGTCGAACTTCAGAAGTTGTCTACAGACGACTTCGTGCGGATCCTTGTTGAACCGGATAATGCCATCATTAAACAATATATCGCTTTAATGGAAACAGAAGGTATACAAATTGAATTTTCTGACGATGCTATTCGTAGACTTGCTGAAATCGCTTATGATGTGAATCAGAATACCGATAATATCGGAGCCAGAAGACTTCATACAATCATGGAAAAACTACTTGAAGACCTATCCTTTGAAGCGCCTGATATTACCCTTGATACGGTAAAGATCACACCGCAATATGTGGATGATAAGCTTGGCGCCATTTCAAAAGATAAAGATTTGAGTCAGTTCATTCTTTAAGTTTTTCCTTACCCTATATGGGGTATAGGTAGATGGATTAAGGTTCATATAAAATTAAATAATAGATACACTTTAGTTGTAGTAGGAGGAAACGTAATGAATTTATTAGGTAAAACAAGAACGATCAATGCCATGCTGCAAAAAGCAGCTGGGAAACCGGTGAACTTCAAAGAAATGTCAGAAACATTAAGTCAGGTGATAGAGGCGAATGTCTTCGTGGTTAGCCGTCGTGGAAAACTACTTGGCTATGCCATCAATCAACAAATCGAAAATGAGCGAATGAAGCAAATGCTTGCTGACCGTCAATTTCCTGAGGAGTATACTCAAAATTTATTCAATGTACAAGAAACATCTCCAAACCTGGATGTGAATAGCGAATATACCGCTTTCCCTGTTGAAAATAGAGAGTTCTTCAAGAATGGCTTAACGACCATCGTCCCGATCATCGGTGGGGGGGAAAGATTAGGAACATTAATCCTTGCTCGTCTTGAAGCAAGCTTTGAAGATGATGATCTGATTCTCGCTGAGTATGGTGCAACGGTAGTAGGGATGGAGATCCTTCGTGAAAAAGCTGAAGAAATCGAAGTGGAAGCGAGAAGCAAGGCTGTCGTCCAAATGGCAATCAGCTCCCTATCATACAGTGAGTTAGAAGCCATTGAACACATCTTTGAAGAGCTGAATGGAAATGAAGGACTTCTGGTTGCTTCTAAAATCGCAGATAGAGTCGGAATTACCCGCTCAGTGATCGTCAACGCCCTTCGCAAGCTGGAAAGTGCAGGCGTGATCGAATCCCGTTCCCTTGGAATGAAAGGTACTTACATCAAGGTATTAAATAATAAATTCTTGGTGGAATTAGATAAATTACGTACAAACTAATAGTAAAAAGCTGTTTCCCTCACGGGGGAAACAGCTTTTTTTATATGTAATTGAAATCATTAAGAGACAGTCCTATAGCTTCTCAGCTTATATAGGTTATTTGTAGTGAAATGTCAGATTGTTTAGGGAAAATAAGTCGAATGGACTACCGGCAATTGTTCTTTTAGTATTGTCATCTATGATGGTGATAGTACAATAAAGTTACAACAATGTTACGACCAGATTCGACATCATTCCAGGATGAATGAGAAATATAGTGGTGTAAGGATTCACCTGATTTCAGGTGAAGTTTTCTTATGTATTTTGCGATAAAATTTTTGCAATTTAGCGCTGAATGACGGATATGCATGGTACCTTGCTTCTTACTCTACTCTTTCTCTGTAATATTAATGTAACAAATAGAGAAGAAAACCACTTTTATTTGTAAAAATATCCATGGGAATATTAGGTTTAAACGTGGATTAAAAGTCACGAATTCGATGAATATCGCCATCTTTCTTTAAAATTTACGGAATATTCATAGACACTAATCATGCTAAACATTACAATAAATACTGTTGTATGATAAATATGTCAAAAATAGTTGAAACATGTCAAAAAAACGGATAGAGGTGCCTAAAGTGAAACTTTTTTCCAACACCTTCTCAACACTCGAAAACGGGCTGAACTACGCCTCGTTAAATCAGAAAGTGATTTCTCAAAATATTGCGAATGTCGATACACCAAATTATAAAGCGAAAAAAGTAGAGTTTAAGTCGTTATTGGATCAATCCACTCAACATTTGGAAGCGAAAAGAACGAATCAACGTCACTTGACCTTTGGACCTTATAGCCAACACCCTGAGGTAATGACGAAATCCTCTTTTCAATACAATCATAATGGAAATGGTGTGGATCTGGATCAGGAAATGTCTGAAATGGCAACGAATCAAATTTATTTTAATGCACTGTCAGACCGAATAAATGGAAAGTTTAACAGTCTGCAATCAGTCATAAGGGGTGGCAAGTAAGAATGGGATTATTTACAGGTATGAATACTACGGCTTCTGCGCTAACCGCCCAGCGTTTGAGGATGGACGTCATTTCGTCCAACATGGCCAATGTCGATACAACGAGAGGCAAAATGGTGAATGGTGAATGGCAGCCTTATCAGCGCAAGTCTGTTGTGATGGCGCCAAAGGAAGATCAGTTTTATTCTTTTTTAAACCAGGCGATGAGCACAAGGGCCAACCACTCAATAGGAAGTGGAGTGAAAGTTTCACGGATTGAAGAGGATGATAAAACACCATTTAAAATGGTGTATGACCCTATGCACCCTGATGCAAATGATGATGGATATGTACGCCTGCCGAATGTCGATCCCCTGCGGGAGATGGTAGACCTCATTTCAGCTACACGCTCCTATGAAGCAAATGTGACAGTATTTAATGCAAATAAAGCCATGTTAATGAAGTCATTAGAAATCGGTAAATAAAGAGAGGTTGTAGATCTATGGCCATACACAATATAAGTTCGGTTACTCCGGCTGTTATAAGTCCGTCATTTGATAAAAAAAATAGTTCTCCTTCAGAAGCAACGGAAAACTTCAGTCAATTACTTAAAAAGTCCATCGACGAAGTCAATAAGATGCAGGTGCAGTCAGATCAATTGACGGAAAAACTTGTCCGGGGTGAAAACGTTGATCTCCATCAAGTGATGATCGCTTCACAAAAGGCAAGCATCACCCTGCAAACGACAATGGAAGTCCGTAACAAAGTAGTGGAAGCATATCAAGAGATAATGAGAATGCCAATGTAGTAGGCTCATGCAGTCGAGTACCGGAGGATTGTAATGAATGAATCGTTTAAGAAATATACAGAGCAAATAAAGACTTATTGGACAAGTAGAACAAAAAAACAAAAAATCAGCATGGGAGCCATCTTTCTGATTGCCGTCATCCTGATCAGTGCGGTTAGTTATTTTTCAACGAGGACGACTCTCGAACCCTTATATAGTAATTTGTCACCTTCTGAAACGGGAACCATCAAAGAAAATCTGGATGGCAGGGGGATCCCCTCGGAAATTACCGATAGTGGATCGACCATCATGGTCCCTAAAGAGCAGGTGGATACACTGAAAGTTGAACTGGCTGCAGAGGGGATACCTAACTCTGGGAGCATCGACTATTCTTTCTTCAGTCAGAATGCCGGATTCGGTATGACCGATAATGAGTTCAACGTCATGAAATTGGACGCCATGCAAACGGAATTAGCCAATTTGATGAAGGGTATTGACGGGATCCAGGATGCAAAGGTCATGATCAATCTTCCTGAAAAACAGATTTTCCTAAATGATGATGTGCAAAATGCATCTGCCTCCATTGTCCTGGATACGAAGCCGGGTTTCACATTTGATCAAAAGCAAATCAAATCACTTTATCATCTTGTTTCGAAAAGTGTTCCAGACCTTCCTACTGAGAATATCGCCATCATGAATCAATATTTTGAGTACTTTGATTTAGAATCTCAAAATAATTCAACGGGAAGCGGAAATTTTGCCCAGCAAATGAATGTAAAGAAAGAAGTCGAGCGTGATATTCAACGTCAGGTTCAAAATATGCTCGGTACGCTGATCGGCTTTAATAAGGTAGTGGTTTCCGTCACAACTGATATTGACTTTACCCAGGAAAACCGCGAAGAAAACATTGTGACTCCTGTCGATGAAGAAAATATGGAGGGGATCGCAGTCAGTGCTCAGCGGATAACAGAAACGTTCTCCGGTGAAGGTGCTGCTCCTGGAGGGACACCAGGGGCCGGGGATGCCAACGAACCGACAAACAGCGGTGTTACATACGGCTCCAGTTCAGAATCGAATGGTGACTATGAACGGATGGAAGAAACCATTAATAATGAAGTCAACCGGATCAAAAAAGAGATTGTAGAAAGTCCTTACAAGATTAGGGACCTTGGGATACAGGTCATGGTAGAACCGCCTGATCCCGAAAAAGAATCGTCCTTACCACAGAATAGGGTCGATGATATACGTCAAGTATTATCCACGATCGTACGCACGTCCATTGATAAGGAAGCGAACCCTGAACTCACGGATGACGCGATTGCAGAAAAAGTAGTCGTCTCGGTTCAGCCGTTCAATGGGAAAGTGGATGTTGCATCTGAAGAGAAGCCTGTCCTGCCATGGTGGACATATGTTGTGGGTGGCATTCTCCTTGTAGTGATTCTTCTTTTAGTATTTTTCTTATTACGTTCCAGAAAGAAAGAATCGATTGAAGAAATGGAATATGAAGAAACAAGAGAGCCGGTCCAGATCCCGGATATTGAACCTAAAGAAGAGACAGAAGGTTCGATTCGCCGTAAGCAGCTGGAAAAAATGGCTAAAGATAAACCGGAAGAATTTGCAAAACTGTTACGCACCTGGTTAGCAGAGGATTAGGAGGAATGAACATGGTTAGAAGAGAGAAAGGTTTAACAGGTAAACAAAAGGCGGCCATCCTCCTGATCTCTCTTGGTCCAGATGTATCAGCATCCGTATACAAGCATTTGTCAGAAGAAGATATCGAGAAATTAACATTAGAGATTTCTGGAGTGAAGAAGGTAGAAACGGAAGCTAAGGAAGATATTTTAGAGGAATTTCATCAAATCGCCATTGCACAGGACTATATCTCACAGGGTGGGATCGGCTATGCGAAGACGGTCCTGGAGAAGGCTCTTGGATCTGAGCAGGCTACAGCGATCATTAATCGCCTGACCTCTTCCTTACAGGTCAAACCCTTTGACTTTGCAAGAAGAGCCGATGCAGCTCAAATTCTTAACTTCATCCAGAATGAACATCCTCAAACGATTGCATTGATTCTATCTTATCTTGACCCTCAACAAGCAGGTCAGATACTTTCAGAGCTTCCTCAGGAAGTCCAGGCAGATATCGCAAGGAGGATTGCGGTGATGGATGGAACCTCTCCTGAAGTGATCAGTGAGGTGGAAGCGATCCTTGAAAGAAAGCTTTCGGCGACCGTCACACAGGATTATACACAAACCGGCGGGGTGGAAGCGGTAGTGGAAGTATTGAACGGGGTAGATCGTTCAACAGAGAAGACGATACTTGATGCCTTGGAGATCCAAGATCCGGAATTAGCCGAAGAAATCAAGAAGAGAATGTTTGTATTTGAAGATATTGTCACACTCGATGGCCGTTCCATCCAGCGTGTGATCAGGGATTGTGATAATGAAGATCTGCTTCTCTCACTTAAAGTGTCAAGTGATGAAGTGAAAGAAGTGGTATTCAGAAACATGTCGAACCGGATGGTTGAGACCCTTAAAGAAGAAATGGAATTCATGGGTCCGGTCCGATTACGGGATGTTGAAGAAGCTCAGTCACGGATTGTAGCAGTTATTAGAAGGTTAGAGGATTCAGGTGAAATCATCATTGCCCGTGGTGGAGGAGACGATATCATTGTCTAGGATCATAAAGTCTACCGTAGCTCAATCTATTGAAGACAACGGGAAAGTAATCTCTCTTAAGAGAATGAAGAGGGTTGAAGAAGCATCCCCGGAGGAAGATAGGTTAATAGGGAGTGCCTCTTTTCGAAGAGATCAAATCATAGAGCAAGCGACCATTGAAGCAGAACGAATCATCCGGGAAGCAAATAAGGAGATTCGTCGCGAAGAAGAAAGGTTGTTACTTGATAAAGAAAGATGGATAACAGAACGGGAGCAGCTTATGCAAGAGGCATATAATGCCGGATTCCTGCAAGGTGAGGAAGAAGGCAGAAAGAAAGGCTACCAGGAATATGAGAACAAACTGCAGGAAGCAAACGAGATTACGGAGAGCAACAGGAAACAGTATGAGGGTTACATCCAAAGGGCAGAGAAAGTCATTATAGATCTTGGGATAGCATGTGCCGGGAAAATCATGAATCAAAAATTGAAGGATGAACCTGATCTATTCCTTTCCATCGTGGAACGGGGGCTTAAGGAAGTGAGGGATCTGCCTCATATCCAGATACATGTGCATCCAACGAGACATAAGCTTCTTGCTGAGAACAAGTCTGAACTCGAAGTCATGTTCCCAACTGATATTCAATGTTTCATCTATGCAAACGATGACCTTCTCCCTGAGGAATGCTACATTGAGACGAATCAAGGGCGGGTCATTGTCAGTGTGGATTCTCAATTGAAAGAATTGAAGCTGAAGCTCCACCACCTTCTTGAAGGTGATGTTGAATGAAAGCAGCAGATCTTATCTCTCAGATCCCCCATATCCCGACATTCAAGAAGTTCGGGAAAGTGAAACGGGTAGTCGGGTTGATGATCGAGTCCCAAGGTCCTGAAAGCTCTGTAGGTGAAGTATGTCATATCCATATTCTCTCCCGTGGCAAACAGAAAGTGATACAAGCAGAAGTCGTCGGGTTTAATGATGATTTGGTCATCCTTATGCCATATACCAATATGCAGGATATATCACCAGGCAGTTTAGTCGAAGCAACGGCAAAACCATTGGAAATCAAAATCGGGCCATCTCTAATTGGTAAGGTGATAGATTCCCTGGGTCATCCCCTTGATGGAAGTCAATTACCTTCTGGATTAAGCACTGCCTATACAGAACAGGAACCACCCAATCCGCTATCAAGACCTCCCATTGATGAAAAAATGGAAGTTGGCGTAAAAGCCATCGACAGCATGCTGACCGTCGGTAAAGGGCAAAGGGTGGGTATCTTTGCCGGAAGTGGTGTGGGGAAAAGCACATTACTTGGAATGATCGCCAGAAACACGAAAGCCGATTTAAACGTCATCGCATTGGTAGGGGAACGCGGACGGGAAGTAAGAGAATTCATTGAAAGAGATTTAGGTGAAGAAGGATTGCAGAGAACGATTGTAGTGGCTGCCACATCCGACCAGCCTGCCCTCATGAGAATTAAAGGCGCCTTTACGGCAACAGCGATTGCGGAATATTTCCGTGATAAAGGCATGAACGTCATGCTGATGATGGATTCTGCCACCCGGGTAGCCATGGCACAGAGGGAAATCGGGTTGGCAGTAGGGGAACCGCCAACAACCAAAGGGTATACTCCTTCCGTTTTCGCTATTTTACCTAAGCTGCTCGAGAGAACAGGAACAAACCTCCATGGAAGCATTACGGCATTTTATACCGTTCTCGTAGATGGTGATGATTTGAACGAACCTATTTCAGACACAGTGAGGGGGATACTCGACGGTCATATCGTTCTCGACCGTCAGATTTCGAATCGCGGCCAATATCCTGCCATCAATATCCTGAAGAGTGTCAGCCGGTTAATGAACCACCTCGCATCTAAAGAACATCTACAAGCTGCCACAAGAATAAGAGAGTTATTGAGTACCTATATGAACTCAGAAGATTTGATTCAAATAGGGGCATACAAAAAAGGGACCTCCCGTGAAGTGGATGAAGCCATCAACTATTATCCGGGAATCATCTCCTTCCTGAAGCAGGGTGTCTACGAACAGATTTCTCTACCCTCGAGTGTTGAAGAGCTTATCAAGCTATCGGAAAAAGGTGGATGATCCGAATGAGTTATCAATATAAATTCCAACGAATTTTAACATTGAAAGAAAAAGAGAAAGATGAAGTCCAGGAAATGTACAGGGGTTCCATAGAAAAGTTTGAAACAGTTGCGGGTAAGCTATATGAATGTTTGAAAAAGAAAGAAACCCTGGAGCTCCATCAGGAGAGTAAATTACAGGGGGGCTTATCTGTCCAGGATATCCGTCATCATCAACAGTTCATCACTAATCTTGAAAAGACCATCTCTTATTTTCAGGATCTAGTGATCCAAGCGAGGAATCGGATGAATTGGTATGAAGAAAAACTGATTGATATGAATGTAGAAGTAAAAAAGTATGAAAAGATGAAGGAAAAAGATTTAGAGCGGTTTCTTCAAAACATCCAATCGATGGAAAATAAGCAGTTAGACGAAGTGTCGGTTGTTCAATATTTGAAACGGGGAGTTAGGTGATTTCATGGCAAAGGTAATCGAAGAGGAAAAGAAAGATTCGCATAATCGTTTTCAAAGATTCATTTTTATCATCGTCATTCCTCTCTTGTTTGCTATCACCTTCGCTCTGGTCATCATGACGTTTGCGGGGATCAATATCTTTGAAAAAGCGCAATCACTAGGGTCGGAAATTCCTCTTTTGGCAAAGGTCATCCCTTCAGATGATGGAGAGGACAGGAAACAATTACAAGAGAGAATTATTTCATTAAACGCATCGATAGAAGATCAAGAAGCCAAAATAGCCCAGCTTCAAAGTGAGATGGATAAAAAAGACAGTGACAACGAGCAACTTCAGGCAACCATCCAGCAACAGAAGGAAGAAATGAATGAATTAAGGCAGATTGGTGAAGACAACAAACGGGCTTTTAAGGAGGTAGTCAATACCTTTGAAGCGATGTCTGCGAAAAGCGCCGCCCCGGTTCTCATGAACATGGAAGATGAAGAGGCGATGAAGATCCTTTCAACTATAAAGCCAGATACGCTGGCAGACATTTTAGAAAAGATGCCGCCAAAGGATGCTGCAAGATACACAAGTCTCCTATCAGCGGAGGAATGATCCGTTTTATTTCTTTAAAGGAGGTGAATAAATGGAAATCGGAATCGCTACACAAAGGGTAAACGCTGCATCACCCCTGTATAAGGAAGGGAATCTTCCCAAAAAAGAAACGGGCTTTTCACAGCATCTTTTGGGGTTTGTCGCCAACCAAAGCAGTGAATTGAAGGAAGTCAAATCAGTGGATGCCCCGTCCTTTCTCGTAAATCTTGAAGCGATCCTGGAAGCTGGCAAACTGGAGGATCTCGGCCTCACTCAAGAGCAGTTGGATCAACTCTCAAAAGTGAAAGAACTTGATGTTAATCAGATTGCAGACATTCTTGGCATAAGTACTGATGGAATCAAAACACTTTTTTCCGAATTGAAGTCAGTCATGGTGGGAACGGGATCACCTGTCGATCCGGAGCAGGTTGAGGATGTTTATGAAGACCTTATTGGTACACTTCAACTATTACAGTCCGCTCTTACAAAGGATACCAAGGCCGGAAAGTCTTCTGTAGAAAATTATTTGAAAGAATTAAATGGCCAGGGTCAAATAGAAGGCGTCGTCAAATTGGCAAAGGTATTGGACCTTTTTGCTCGTAATCGTGATATGCATGTCACAGATTCATCGAAAGCAGCAGAGGTAAAAGAATTGGTGAAGAATATTCAATCCGGGTTAGAGGGTACCATACCAAAACTTCAACAAACGTCAGGTGACTGGTCAAGGATTCTGCGAGAAGCCTATACGCGCCGGGTACCTGAAGAAACGATGAATCAGAATCCTGATATGCATGGCTCCACGGCCGAAAAGAAAGGAATTCAACCGGTTCAAGGAACGAATCTTCATTTTGTTCTGCCCAAGGCTGAAACCTTTTCAATGAATCTGCCATCGACCGGCCGCTCCCTTCAATACGAGCAATTTGTTAAAGAATTTCATAATATCCTGGGTAAATCGAATATGATATCCCAACCAAATATGAGTAAGCTGCTGATTAAACTGTATCCAGAACAATTGGGTTCAATAAGGATTGAATTATTGCAGCAGAATGGGGTCATGACAGCGAAGATCCTTGCTTCAACCACAGGTGCGAAAGAAATGCTGGATTCACAAATTCATGGATTGAAACATGCTTTCAGTGCCCAGAACCTGAACGTTGAGAAGATTGAAATATCACAGGCATTCTCGGAAACTGAGCGTCAGCATAAAGGACAATCCGGTCAGGGGTCCCATCAGCATAAACAATCCGATCAATCCCAATCGACCCATGAAGAGGAGACTCAGTCCTTCAAAGATTATCTCGTAAATACTGAAATATAGGTGATGACATGACGAAAATAGATCCCAGTTTACTATATTCCAACGTTCAGGCTAAGCGTGAAACAGGGGGGGATATTTTAGGGAAAGATGATTTCCTTAAAATCCTCATGACCCAATTGCAAAATCAAGACCCGATGAACCCCATGCAGGACAAGGATTTCATCGCACAAATGGCGACATTTTCTTCTCTGGAGCAAATGACCAATCTGACCAAGACGATGGAGAAGTTCGTTGATACACAAAGTCAGACCCAACTGATTTCTTATAATCAATTTGTAGGGAAAGAAGTGACCTGGCATAAGGTTGTTGAATCAGAATCAGATGAAGTACCTGAAATTCAAGAAGGACAAGGACTCGTTAAGGGTGTCCGTTTTAAAGGTGATTCGGTTGAATTCATCATGGAAGATGGCACGATTTTGAATCCGGGGAATATTTCTCAAGTCAATACTTCAGGAAGCGGAGAGTCATCTCTCGTAAGCGCATCCCTCTTAATAGGCAAGAAGGTGACATGGAGTGGGGAAGATGGGGAATTGAGCGGAGTCGTTCAATCCGTTTCGAAGAAGGATTCCCAAATATGGATTCATACCGATTCAGGTGAAAAAATCTCAAGTATTGCATTGTTAAAAATTGAATCCTAGGGAGTGGTTTTATGGAAAAAACGTTCTTTCACCGCTCACCGCAACCCATAACGTCTAATTATCATAGTAAAGCAGTTAATCGATCTGCCCGCTCTTCTGCATCATTTGCGACTCAATTGGATAAGGCGATCAAAGATGTCTCTCCATTGCAAATCAGCAAACATGCGAAAATAAGGATGGAACAAAGAGGAATCTCTATTCCTTCTGAAACGTGGGAAAAGATTGGGGAGAAAGTGAAAGAAGCGAAGAATAAGGGTGTACAGGACTCACTGGTTATTCTGAAAGATGCCGCATTGATTGTAAGTGCCAAGAACCAAACGGTGATCACCGCTTTGGACCGTGAAGAGGCAAATTCTCAAATATTCACCAACATTAATGGAACCATATTAATCGATTCATAGGCCGGACCTCGAGAAGGAAGCCTATATGCTGTGGAATGACTGAAGCAGCACATACGAAAGGGGAAAACATTCATGCTACGTTCAATGTATTCAGGTATAAGTGGAATGAAAAACTTTCAGACCAAATTAGATGTAATCGGTAATAATATCGCCAATGTCAATACGTACGGATATAAAAAAGGACGGGTCACATTCCAGGATCTCATGAATCAAACCGTGTCCGGTGCCAGCAGGGCAACAGACAACCGGGGAGGGCAAAATGCAAAGCAAGTAGGGCTTGGATCGTCCTTATCATCCATCGATACAATCCAGACGCAGGGAAGTCTTCAAACTACCGGACGCTCATTGGATGTCGCCATATCAGGAGATGGATACTTCGTTGTGAGACAGGGAAATAACGAAATGTACACACGTGCCGGGAACTTTTACCTGGATTCTAACGGAAATCTTGTGACGGGTCAGGGGAATCTAGTTCAAGGGTATCCCGTTGATGCTGCAGGAGTGGTCAATAAGAGTGGTACGGCAGATATTAAGATTGATACTAATACTACTATGGCGCCTCAAGCGACTAGTGTGGCTACTTATAATGGGAATTTGAAGTCCAGTGCACCGAATAATACCCAAGTAGAATTAGAGACAAAAGTGAAAGATTCATTGGGGCAGGACATCAGTTTGAAAATCGTGATGGAGAAGACAGGTTTAAATCAATGGGAGGCCACTGTATCAAGTTTGACACCGGGTGTCACTGTTAATGAAACTACAACAATTTCTTTTGACAATGCCGGAAAAGTGCAATCACCAGCTTCAGGATATGTTCCTTTTGCCATCACAATAAATAACTCAACTGGAGCAAATCCAACTCAAGATATAGATCTGGACTTCTCCAAGATCACTCAGTTCGACAGCTCCTCCTCTGCCAATGTAGATACGGTTGATGGAAACTCAGAAGGATATCTTGAAAGCTTCAATATCGGTTCTTCCGGTGAAGTAAATGGAGTATTTTCAAACGGGGAAGTGAGAGTGTTGAGTCAGCTGTCTCTGGCCACATTCTCTAATCCCGGCGGATTGACAAAGGCAGGTAATAATCTGTTCCAGGCTTCCAATAACTCCGGCCTTCCAAACCAGGGTGTTGCTGGGGAAGGACGTGGAGCCCTTCAGTCCGGGTCCCTTGAAATGTCCAATGTAGACCTTTCCGAAGAATTCACCGAGATGATTACAGCTCAACGTGGATTCCAGGCTAATACCCGGATCATCACAACATCGGATGAAATCCTGCAGGAACTTGTAAACTTGAAACGTTAATTCCTTGAAAGGGAGGAAGGGAGTGGCTGAGGAGATCAGTCACTCCCAATAAATGAATGATTACATTGACCAGGCTGAATGGTAAATCGTTTACGTTGAATGCCCTATACATAGAAACAGTCGAAGCATTTCCCGATACTACCATTCTATTAACAAATGGTAGACGGTATGTTGTGAAAGAATCAGTGGATGAGGTCAATTCCCGCTCACTTACCTTTTTTCAAAAAGTGAATCTGCTTCATCTGCCCCAGGAGGGAGGTAATACAAATTGAAGAGTAAAACGATGACCATCATGATGATCTCATTGGTGACCATTACCCTCGTCGGTGTCATAGCACTGGTGGTATTGCTGAAGTTTTCCGGGGATGAGGAAGCAAAAGGTCCCTCCATTGAAGAAGTGATTGAAAACTCAGTGGACATACCTGAAATGACCACCAATTTAATGAGCAACGACTTTATTCGTATCTCTTTTAAGATTCAAACGGATAGTAAGAAAGCGAAGAAAGAATTAGCGAAAAGGGATTTTCAAGTGAATAATATCATCATAGAAGAGCTTTCAGAATTGAAAGCAGAAGAACTGCAAGGGAAAAAAGGGAAAGAATTGGTCGAGACAAAGGTGAAAGACAAAGTGAACTCCCTCATGCAGGAAGGCGCGGTTGAAAGAGTATATATCACCTCTATGATGATTCAATAAATTGGCCTGAAGGTTTGGAGGTGAAGGGATGGCAAGTGAAATATTGTCTCAAAGTGAAATTGATGCTCTGTTATCAGCCCTCAATACAGGGGAGATGAGTGCGGATGATTTCAAGAAAGAAGAAGAAGAGAAGAAAGTCAAAGTATATGATTTTAAGAGAGCCCTGCGTTTTTCAAAAGACCAGATCAGAAGCTTAACGAGGATCCATGAGAATTTCGCAAGGATTTTAACGACCTATTTCTCTGCCCAGCTAAGAACGTACGTTCAAATCAATGTAGCTTCTGCTGATCAGATCCCTTATGAGGAATTTATTCGTTCCGTACCGAAAATGACGATTTTGAACGTATATGAACTGCCGCCTTTGGATGGCAGGATCCTCATGGAAATCAACCCGAATATTGCTTATTCGATGATGGACCGGGTCATGGGAGGCAGAGGGATCAGTGTCAATAAAGTGGAAAGCTTAACGGAAATTGAAACGAGAATCATGAGCCAACTATTTGAAAAGGCGTTTGAAAATCTCAGGGAAGCCTGGAGCACCGTGGTGGACGTCGATCCTTTGTTTGCTGAGTTTGAAGTGAATCCACAGTTTCTGCAAATGGTCTCTCCCAATGAAACCGTAGTGGTCATTTCCTTGAATACAACGATTGGTGAGACCAGTGGAATGATCAACATTTGCATTCCTCACGTTGTATTGGAACCGATCCTTCCGAAATTATCCGGCAGTTATTGGATGGAATCAAAGCGGAAAGAGAGCAACCCTGAAGAAACCGCCCAGCTGGAAAGAAGAATCAAGAGGGCACAAGTTCCAATCGTAGCTGAATTAGGACAATCAGACATCACCATCGAAGAGTTCCTGATGCTTTCGATTGGAGATGTCATTGAAATGAACACACGAATCGATGATCCTTTAACTGTAAAAATAGGTGAGATTCCTAAATTCACTGCACAGCCTGGTAAATCAAATAAAAAAATGGCCGTGCAAATTTTAGATTCGTTGAAAGGGGGAGACGACGAAGATGAGTGATATGTTATCGCAAGATGAAATAGATGCGTTACTTCGTGGTTCTGCGGAGCCAGAAGAAAAAGTAGAAGAACGCAAAGAAATTAAGATGAGTGATTATATCAGCTCCATAGAAGAAGATGCTTTGGGTGAAATCGGGAACATATCGTTTGGAAGTTCTGCAACCGCACTTTCCACCTTATTAAATCAGAAGGTGGAAATTACGACCCCTAAAGTGACCATCATTGACAAGAACTATTTAGAAGAGGAATTTCCTCATCCTTATGTAGCCATTCAGGTTCAGTATACGGAAGGGTTCTCCGGTGTGAATTTGCTCGTGATCCAACAATCGGATGCGTCCATCATTGCCGACTTGATGCTTGGCGGCGATGGAAGAAACCCATCCGGGGATCTCGGTGAAATCCAGCTCAGCGCTGTACAGGAGGCCATGAATCAGATGATGGGTTCAGCCGCTACATCCATGTCGACTGTATTCAGTAAGAAGGTGGATATTTCACCTCCATCCATTGATCTTATGTACATTCCCCGGGGAGAAGGGGAAGAAAACATCCCAGATCAAGACCTGCTTGTTAAAGTATCGTTTTCGTTGAAAATTGGAGATCTGATTGATTCTAATATCATGCAGCTCCTTCCCCTATCCTTTGCCAGAAGCTTAGTGGATGAATTAATGAATGGTGGTGCGACAGAGGAAGTGGCGGCTGCATCGGCACCAAGTATGGTGGAAGCACCGCATTCCGTTCCTGAACCGGTATATAGCGGGATCCATGAAAGCACGAACCCGCATCATCAGTCCCACTCTCAGCATCTGGGGGAACAAAGCGGACAATCTGAGCCCGTACATGTACAACCGGCTACATTCAGCAGTTTCGAGCCTGCTCCACTGGGACAGCAGGAAAGTAACAATCTAAATATGCTGTTGGATATTCCACTTCAAGTGACGGTGGAGCTTGGAAGAACGAATCGATCAGTCAGAGACATCCTTGAGTTGTCGTCTGGTTCGATCATCGAACTCGATAAGTTGGCGGGAGAGCCGGTCAATATCCTTGTGAATAGCCAGTTGATGGCCAAAGGGGAAGTCGTTGTCATCGATGAGAACTTTGGTGTCAGGATAACCGACATTGTTAGTCAGAGTGATCGAATTAAAAAACTGAAATAAATAATAGAAGATTTTAATTAGAGATAATGGAGGATGAGGGTAATGGCGAATAAGATTCTAATTGTAGATGATGCAGCCTTTATGAGAATGATGATCAAAGATATTTTAACGAAAAATGGATTTGACGTAGTAGGGGAAGCAGCGGATGGAAGTCAGGCTGTGGATAAATACAAGGAGTTAAAACCCGATCTTGTGACGATGGATATTACCATGCCTGAAAAAGATGGGATTGCTGCCTTAAAGGAAATCAAGTCGATTGATGCCTCTGCAAAAATCATTATGTGTTCAGCCATGGGCCAACAAGCCATGGTCATCGATGCGATTCAAGCTGGTGCGAAAGATTTTATCGTCAAGCCGTTCCAGGCGGATCGTGTAATCGAAGCGATCCAGAAAGCGTTAAGCTAACAGTTAATAAGAAGGTGCATGTATTGAAAAAGTTTCAAATGCTATTTGCAATATTGCTTTTCATCTTCACGGCAGCCGCCGGGGATATGAAAGCATTTGCTGAAGTGAATAATGTGAAAGACTGCATAGAGCATCCGGATACATGCGAGGGGCAGCAAACGGATGGAGTGGAAGGTTCTGAATCAGGGCTTGCCACTTCCGTTACGTTTTTAGATTACCTTAAGATGATCGTTGCCCTTATCTTTGTAGTGGCACTCATATATTTTTTATTAAAGTTCATTAATCAAAAAGGAAGATCATTTCAGCAAACAAAATTAATCAACCATTTAGGCGGGACCCCACTTGGGGGGAACCGTTCAGTACAGATCGTAAAGGTAGGCAGACAGGTACTGGTCCTGGGTGTGGGTGAAGATATTCAGCTTTTGAAAGAGGTAAGGGATGAAAAGGAGAAAGAAGAGATTCTTTCCTATTATGAAGAATCCCAATTCCCCGATACCAAATATGCCGTTTCCAGCTTGATGAACAGAGTCAAAGGATCTTCGCCGAATAAAACGGACAGGTCATTTCAAGCTCAGTTGAAATCACAGCTTGAGGAAATGAACAAGGGTAGGAAAAAGATGCTCGAGGAGTTAAAGAATAAGGGGAAACAGTCTGATGAATGAATTCATGGAGTTTTTCAATAGCAGCTCAGCAGATGATGTGTCGACCAGTGTAAAGCTGCTGCTACTCTTTACCGTCTTATCCCTTGCACCCAGTATCCTGATATTGATGACATCTTTTACCCGGATCATGATTGTCCTGTCCTTCGTCCGTACGTCCCTTGCCACTCAGCAAATGCCACCGAATCAGGTGTTGATCGGACTTTCTTTATTTCTTACTTTCTTTATCATGGCTCCTACTTTCCAAGAGGTGAATGATGAAGCGTTGACACCTTTATTTAACGAGGAGATCAATCTGGAAGAAGCGTACACGAAAGCTTCGATTCCTTTTAAAGAATTTATGAGTAAGCAGACGAGACAGAAGGATCTGGAATTGTTTCTGGAATATTCAGGGGCCGATCGTCCCGAATCAGTGAAAGATATTCCTCTCACATCCTTAGTGCCGGCTTTCGCATTGAGTGAAATCAAGACTGCTTTTCAGATAGGATTTATGATCTTCATCCCCTTTTTGGTCATCGATATGGTCGTTGCGAGTGTGTTGATGTCGATGGGTATGATGATGCTTCCTCCTGTCATGATTTCATTGCCGTTCAAAATTTTACTATTTGTTTTAGTGGATGGCTGGTATTTAGTAATAAAATCTCTTTTACAAAGCTTTTAAGTAGGTGACTTACCATGAATGCTGAATCCGTAATTGCCATAGCAGAGCGGGGTATCTACGTTACTCTCGTCGTATCAGGCCCATTACTGCTACTGGCCCTGGTTGTCGGCTTGATTGTCAGTATTTTTCAAGCGACAACCCAAATTCAAGAACAGACACTGGCATTCATTCCGAAAATTGTGGCCGTACTGATTGGCATCGTTTTCTTTGGGCCTTGGATGTTAACGAAGCTTGTGACGTATACTTCGCAGATTTTTTCAGATTTAACAAGGTTCGTAGGGTAGTAGAATGGAAGAGCTCGTACCTATACTATCGGTATATCTACTCGTTTTTGTGAGGGTTTCGGCATTTTTTGTCACGATGCCGCTGTTTTCATATCGAAATATACCTGCACAGCATCGAATCGCCTTTTCAGTTGTACTATCATGGGTCATGTACTATACGATCGACTCAAAGGCATTTGAAATCAACGGGCAATACTTCCTTTTGATCATGAAAGAAGCCATGATCGGTCTTTTGATCGGCTTTGTTGCCTACATGATTGTAACGGCTATTCAAATAGCGGGGGGCTTCATTGATTTTCAAATGGGATTCGCCATTGCGAATGTGATTGACCCTCAAACGGGAGCACAAAGCCCTTTGACAGGGCAATATTTGTACACATTTGCCCTTTTGTTATTGCTCGCCCTGAATGGTCATCATTTACTGCTCGATGGGATTTTTTACAGTTATCAATTGATTCCGATCGATTCCCCTTGGATTCCGTTTGGAAATGAGAATTTAATCGATTATGTCATTACGTCCTTTAATTCCATGTTCATCATCGCTTTTCAGATGTCCATTCCTGTGGTCGCGACCCTTTTCCTGGTAGATGTGGCATTAGGCATCGTAGCGAGGACCGTGCCACAGTTAAATATCTTTGTGGTTGGGTTCCCCATAAAAATCGGGGTAGCCTTCATCGTGCTATTCATAGTCATGGGGGTCACATTTACGGTCATGCAGAAATTGTTTGAAATGATGTTTGTAACCATGAGGGATTTAATGAAAATTATTGGAGGCACATAAATTGCAGTGGCTATCATTAGACCTACAGTATTTCAGTGGGGAAAAGACAGAGAAAGCAACTCCTAAAAAAAGGGATGACGCCAGAAAAAAAGGTCAAACAGCGAAAAGTCAGGATGTCAATACGGCCATCATTCTGCTGGCTGTCTTTTTATTTCTGACTTTCAGTGCTTCTTATATAGGGGATATCGTGTTTGATTTGTTTCATCAAACGTTTCAGGAATACATGCTCATGGATCTTACTGAAAATACCGTACAAGTCATCACCATGGACCTGATGAAGGAGATTGCCCTGCTGCTTGGTCCGATCATGCTCGTCGCCCTCGTTGCCGGCTTGATCTCCAATTATATACAAGTGGGTGTCATGTTCACGACAGAGCCCTTACAGCCTAAGTTGGAGAAAATCGATCCCATTAAAGGATTTAAGCGGATTTTTTCCCTGCGTGCCATTGTCGAATTATTAAAATCCATTCTGAAAATTTCATTTGTAGGGGCCATTACCTTTGTCGTTTTATGGATGAACATCGACCGGGTGTTGAGTCTGTCCTTTAAATCGGTGGGAGATTCCTTGACGACCATGGCAAGTCTCACGATCCAAATGGGAATTGCAGCATCCCTTGCGTTATTATTCTTATCACTTTTTGATTTTCTATATCAAAAATACGATTTTGAGAAGAACATACGGATGTCGAAACAGGACCTGAAAGACGAACATAAAAATGTTGAAGGGGACCCTCTCATCAAGTCTAAAATTAAGCAAAGACAGCGGGAGATGGCCATGCGGCGCATGATGCAGGAAGTACCCGAGGCAGATGTAGTGATCACCAATCCCACTCACTTTGCCATTGCCCTAAAATATGATGAGGATAAAATGGATGCCCCGTATGTCGTGGCAAAGGGAGTTGATTACCTGGCACAGAAAATAAAATACATCGCAGGTGAAAATGACGTCGTCATGGTAGAGAACCGGCCGCTCGCGCGTTCGCTCTACGACTCGGCAGAAATCGGCGATAGCGTACCTGAAGAATTTTTCAAGGCAGTAGCAGAAATTTTAGCTTATGTTTACCGAATCAAAAACCAGATGTAAGCAGTTAGGAGAGAAACAATGTCAGCAAGAGATTTATCCGTTTTAGCCAGTGTCATACTAATCGTTGCCATGCTTATTATTCCATTCCCATCCTGGTTATTGAGCTTATTGATCATCATGAATATTTCACTTGCATTACTTGTCCTCCTAATCTCCATGAATATGAACGAACCGTTACAGTTTTCTATATTTCCTTCCCTATTATTATTATTGACGCTTTTCAGATTGGGTCTAAATGTTTCCACAACGAGATCGATCCTTAGTAAAGGTGAAGCGGGGGACGTTGTGGAAACCTTTGGAACATTCGTTGTAGGTGGGAATATCCTTGTTGGACTTGTTGTATTCATCATACTGATCGTCATACAATTTATTGTCATCACGAAAGGTTCTGAGCGGGTGTCTGAAGTTGCCGCGCGCTTTACACTCGATGCCATGCCCGGGAAACAAATGAGTATCGATGCTGATTTAAATGCCGGGATGATCTCAGAGCATGATGCAAGGAACCGTCGTGAAAAAGTAGGGAGAGAAGCGGATTTCTATGGAGCGATGGATGGAGCATCCAAATTTGTAAAGGGTGATGCCATCGCAGGGATCGTCATCGTCTTGATCAACCTGATATTTGGGATCATCATTGGAATGACCCAACAAGGGCTCCCTATCGCAGAGGCAGCAACCCGTTACTCGCTTCTGACAGTCGGCGACGGGATCGTCAGTCAAATCCCGGCCTTGTTAATATCGACAGCAACAGGTATCGTGGTAACGAGGGCTGCGTCTGAAGGAAATCTGGGGCAGGATATCATGAATCAGCTTCTGGCATATCCTGTCATGCTCTATGTATCCGGGTTCACCATTTTCATGCTGGGCATAGCCACGCCAATCAATGATATTTTGACGATACCGGTAGCAGCCTTACTCGGGATCGGTGGTTATATGTTGTCAAGGACACCTAAAGAAAGTGAAGCGGACATGCTGGAAATGGAGGAAGAGGTGGGGCAGGACGAAATGAAGAGTCCTGAAAGCGTCGTAAACCTTCTCAACGTCGATCCGATTGAATTTGAGTTCGGATATGGATTGATTCCACTTGCAGATACAAACCAGGGGGGAGACCTTCTTGATAGGATCGTGATGATCAGACGACAGTTGGCCATCGAGCTTGGCCTTGTCATCCCTGTTGTCAGGATCCGGGATAATATCCAGCTTCAGCCGAACGAATACCGGTTGAAGATCAAAGGAAATGAGATGGCTCGCGGGGAACTCCTCTTAGATCATTATTTGGCCATGAGTCCAGGCGTGGAAGATGACTCCATTGAAGGGATCGATACAATCGAGCCATCTTTCGGTCTTCCTGCTAAATGGATAGCAGAAGATATGAAGGAGCAGGCAGAGATATTCGGATATACCGTAGTAGATCCTCCTTCTGTGGTGTCAACCCACATCACGGAGATGATTAAGAATAATGCCCACGAACTTCTTGGCAGGCAGGAAACGAAGCAGCTCATCGATCATCTGCAGGAATCTTATCCGATACTTGTGGAGGAAGTGACACCGAATCCATTGACCGTAGGAGAAGTGCAAAAGGTACTCTCCAAGCTATTAAAAGAAAATGTTTCCATCCGGAATTTACCGATCATCTTCGAGACACTTGCCGACTACGGTAAGATGAGTTCGGATACAGATTTGTTAGCAGAGTATGTAAGACAGTCACTCGCAAGACAAATTACGAATCAGTATGTTCAAGGGGACACTTCCTTAAAGGTGGTCACCATGAGCGGAAAGGTGGAGAAAATGATTGCCGATGCCATACAGCAGACAGAGCATGGCAACTATTTATCCATGGATCCCAATGATTCTCAGGGCATTCTGGAAGCTGTCGCCTCACAAGTGGAACAGCTTTCCCTTATGGAGGAATCCCCCGTCATTCTCTGTTCTCCTGCTGTGAGAATGTATGTAAGACAGTTAACGGAAAGATATTTCCCACAGGTCCCAATCATTTCGTATAACGAATTAGAAGCAAATGTAGAAGTACAAAGTTTAGGGGTGGTGAATGTAGGATGAAAGTAAAGAAGTACACGGCTCCATCCATGAATGAAGCAATGAAGAAGGTCAGGGCAGAACTGGGTGAAGATGCAGTCATTTTAAATTCCAAAGTCTCATACACAGGAGGCTTTATCGGATTGTTCAAGAAAAAAATGATTCAAGTCATCGCAGCCATTGACCCGGGGGTTGAAAATGAAAAGCTGGAAATCAGCCGGGTGAAAACCAAGCAGGCTTCAACAGGGGTCAATCAACCTCCCTTGGAAAGAGAACAGAACGATTCCAATCGATTGGTAGAAACAGAATTAAAGGAATTAAAGCAAATGATTTCTTCCATGAATTCCAGGAACTATTTTGAGAAATTCAGTGATGATGTAAAGGAAGTTCTGCTTCACCTTAAGAACCAGGACGTTAGTGATGCTACTCTATTTCAATTGGGAGATGCGATGGAAGAGAGTATCAAAAGTGAATCGATTCACACAGTCAATAAGGATGAATGGGCTCAAAAAGAAGTGAAACGCTTTTTTCACCAATATTTAAAAGAACTCACTTTTGGTGGAATAAGTTATAACCGGAAATATATCAATGTCATTGGCCCTACGGGTGTGGGGAAAACGACGACGCTTGCCAAAATGGCCGCTGAAGCCGTGATAGAAAAACGCATGAAAATAGCCTTTATCACTACGGACACCTACCGGATTGCTGCGATCGAACAATTGAAAACCTATGCGGGCCTCCTGAACGTCCCTGTTGAAGTGGTCTATAAAATGGAAGACTTCAAAAAAGCAATCGAGAAGTTCGTGGACTACGATCATGTATTCATTGATACAGCAGGTCGTAACTTCAGGGAAAGGAAATACGTAGAGGATTTGCAAAAGATCATCGATTTCGATCATCATATGGAAACCTACCTGGTTCTGTCATTGACAAGTAAAGAGCGGGATATGAGGGAAATCATTTCTCAATTTTCTTCTATTGATATTGACCGTTTCATCTTTACTAAATCAGACGAGACATCAAGCTACGGTAGCATGATTAATATGATGTCTGAGGCAAAGATCGGTGCAGCCTACGTTACAAATGGTCAGGATGTCCCCGAGGATATTACCGAGGTAAAAGAGGATGAGATCGTAAGTATGCTCATGAAAGGATTCAGCTATGAAAGATCAAGCATATAACCTGAGGAGGAAAATGCTCCTCACAGGTTCTGAACCTGCTAAAACGATTGCGATCGTAAGTGGAAAGGGAGGGGTCGGCAAATCGAATATATCTACAAACCTCTCCATCCTCCTTGGTAAAGAGAATAAGAAGGTACTATTATTTGATATGGATATAGGGATGGGAAACATTCATATTTTACTTGGAAGTCATCATTCATACTCCATTATGGATTACATTGAGGAAAGAGAACTAGATATCGACACGATTATATGTGAAAATATTCATGGTATCTCTTACATAAGTGGGGGCAATGGCCTAAGTAATATAGTGGAGTGGAAAGAAAAACAGATGGAACGCTTTTTTGAAGTAATGGAATATGCGATTCATAAGTATGATTATATTCTATTCGATATGGGGGCAGGTGCCACGAAGGAAACACTTGAATTTCTCCTCGCCATGGATGAAATCATTGTTGTCACCACTCCAGAACCGACCTCCATTACCGATGCCTATTCAATGATGAAATACATCTACATGAAGGACGGGGAAAAACCCTTCTATCTCTTATGTAATCGGGCGGAATTCAAGAACGAAGGGCTTCAAACCATTACTAGATTACAAGAAACAATGAGGAAATTCCTTCACAAGGAAATCGTATCCCTGGGGGTACTTCCAGAGGATTCAGCTGTCAGGAAGGCCGTCGTTAACCAAACGCCGATCGTTGTGGGGTATCCTGCATCAGCCATGACACTGAGCCTGCATACGATGGTTCATCGCCTGACAGGTACGAGAGAAAGGGAACGTGAAGGGACAGGGTTTGTAAGGACAATTCGAAAATTATTTTTTGGGAGGTAAAAGCCCTGAATGAAAAAAGTTCTAGTTGTAGATGATTCAGCATTTATGAGGAAACTTATCAGTGAATTTTTAACGAGCACCAAACAGCTAGAAGTGATAGGGATTGCAAGGAATGGAGAAGACGCGATTGCTAAGATTAAGAGACTTCGACCCGATGTTGTAACCCTTGATGTAGAAATGCCGAAGATGAATGGGATAGATGCGTTAAGGAGAATTATGGAAGAATGCCCTGTCCCTGTCGTCATGCTTTCTTCCACTACCATTGAAGGTGCGGATGAGACGGTTAAGGCCATGGAGCTTGGAGCTGTTGATTTCGTTGCGAAACCATCAGGGACCATTTCATTAGATCTTCATAAGATTCAAGATGAAATGGTGGAAAAAGTAGTGGCTGCAAGCAAGGTGAATGTGGCGAAAATAACCAGGGGGTTTCAGAGGGAGTCAGCAAATGACGCTGGAATCGGCTCAGTTGAAAGGACAGAAAAATTACCGGTTGATCGTACATGGGGTGTGAATTCCCCTAAGATGATTCTGATAGGAACTTCGACGGGCGGCCCCCGGGCATTACAAAACGTATTAACAGGATTACCCCGTCAGCTGGATGCGCCAATCGTTGTCGTTCAGCATATGCCGCCGGGATTTACAAGATCACTCGCCAACCGGTTGGATGGTCAAGCCTCGATCCATGTGAAGGAAGCCGAACACGGTGAAATCCTCGAGAATGGAACGGCTTATATTGCCCCGGGTGGTGTACATACAAAGGTGGTTGAAACCGGAGGGCAATTATCGATCCAACTGTCGAAAGAGGAACCGAAAAATGGTCATAGACCTTCGGTTGACATCTTGTTCGAGTCTGCAAGCCTGATTCGAAACTATGCCAAAATAGCTGTGGTTTTGACTGGGATGGGAGCGGATGGTTCAGATGGACTGGTCAAGCTTAAAGAGCAAGGCGAAGTGAAAGCCATTGCAGAATCAAGGGAGACTT
Organism: Rossellomorea vietnamensis; assembly: GCF_025398035.1. Classification (NCBI taxonomy): domain Bacteria; kingdom Bacillati; phylum Bacillota; class Bacilli; order Caryophanales; family Bacillaceae; genus Rossellomorea; species Rossellomorea vietnamensis. The sequence goes on along the minus strand of NZ_CP104558.1, from coordinate 936,415 downwards.
GTATTGTGTTCGGTATGCCGAAATCGGCTATCGCTACAGAGTTAGTGGACAGGGTGGAGCATATCGGGGATATCCCCCGATCAATAATGACGTACATGGTGTAGAGAGGTGTGGAGCACATGGAGCTGAGTCAATACTTAGAAGTGTTTATAGAAGAAAGCAAAGAAAACTTGCAAACCTGCAATGAGCAATTGCTTGAATTGGAGAAAAACCCGGAAGATCTTACGATTGTCAATGAAATCTTTCGATCTGCACATACACTTAAAGGAATGTCTGCCACTATGGGATATGAGGATTTAGCAAATTTAACCCATAAAATGGAAAATGTTCTTGATGCCATCCGTAATGAAAAAATAAAGGTGTCACCTGAAATCCTGGATGTTGTGTTTAAATCCGTGGATGATCTTGAAGCCATGGTGCTCTCCATTGCCGATGGAGGAGATGGTAAGCGGGATGTCACAGAAGTGGTAGCGATGCTTGAGTCCATAGAAAAAGGGGAAAGTCTACACTCAGCACTTGTAGACAGTGAGGTGGCTGCTACTGCGGAAGTGGTTGAAAGACAGACATTCTCCATGCAATATGAAGCCTTTGAGCAAACGGTCATCCAACAATCCCAAGAACAAGGATTCCGCTGTTTTGAAATTTCCGTTTCACTCCGTGAGGATTGCCTGCTTAAAGCTGCACGGGTGTATATGGTCTTTGAGGTGTTGGGGAAATTAGGTGAAGTCATCAAGTCCCTTCCGACAGTAGATCAGCTTGAGGAGGAGCAGTTCGACCATTCCTTCGTTATTGCCGTTGTGTCGAAAGAAGATGCCGTCCATATAGAGAATGCGGTGCGTAAAGTTTCTGAAGTGGACGAAGTCTCTGTTGTGGAACTCACGAGCCAGCATCTCGAGAGTCAGAATCAAGTAGAGGCTGCCGATACAGAACCTGCTCAGAAAGAAATGGAAGTAAAAGGACAGGAGACTTCTAAACCTGCCGGCAACGCGACGAAGCATTCGAATCCTTCCAATAAAACGATTCGTGTCAATATTGAACGACTGGATGTCCTTATGAACCTTTTTGAGGAGCTGGTCATTGATAGAGGGAGATTAGAACAAATCTCCAAGGATTTGAATAATCCCGAGTTAAATGAAACTGTGGAAAGAATGACAAGAATATCAGGAGATTTGCAGAATATCATCCTGAATATGCGTATGGTTCCTGTTGAAACCGTATTTAATCGCTTCCCACGAATGGTCAGGCAGCTTGCACGGGATTTAAATAAAAAAATCGAATTAGAAATCATCGGTGCAGAAACGGAACTTGACCGAACGGTAATAGATGAAATAGGTGATCCCCTTGTTCACTTGATACGAAACGCATTGGACCATGGTATCGAAATGCCGGAACTCCGTATGAAAAATGGAAAGCCGGAACAGGGAACCGTCAAGTTGAAAGCGTATCATAGCGGGAATCATGTCTTTATTGAACTGGAAGACGATGGAGCAGGCATCAACAAAGAGAGGGTCCTCGAGAAGGCAATCCAGAAAGGAATCGTCTCAGATGAAGCCGCTCATACATTAACCGATCGACAAATCTACGAACTGATACTTGCTTCAGGGTTCTCAACAGCCGAACAAATTTCGGATATCTCCGGAAGAGGAGTCGGATTGGATGTAGTGAAAGCGACGATCGAGTCTCTGGGTGGTTCCATTACGATTGATTCAACGGTTGGACAGGGGTCATTGTTTTCTATCCAATTGCCACTCACGTTATCTATCATTTCAGTCATGCTGGTAGAAATCCAAGAAGAAAAGTATGCCATTCCTCTTTCTTCCATTATTGAGACGGCAATTGTGAAAAAGGAAGAAATCATGAAAGCTCACAATCAGAGAGTGATCGATTTCAGAGGAAAAGTCGTACCATTGCTGTTCCTTGAGGATGTATTTGAGGTACCGAAACATTCCAAAGAGGAAGAATTGTATTCGGTTGTCATTGTACGAAAAGGTGAAAAAATGGCCGGGTTAGTCGTCGACTCCTTTATTGGTCAGCAGGAAGTTGTATTGAAATCGTTAGGGAATTATTTGAACGATGTATTTGCGATCTCTGGTGCGACCATTTTAGGAGACGGGCAAGTAGCGCTGATTGTTGATTGCAATGCGTTAATAAAATAGGAGGTAAGGGTAATGAGTGAAATAATAGATGCAGTGGAAGATTTAAAGCTTATCGTATTTCAATTGGTGGATAAGGAATACGCCATTCCAGTGCACCAGGTGCGATCCATCGAGAAGCTCGAACATATTACAAGAGTTCCGAGAACCGCCTCCTATGTGAAAGGTGTGATCAACCTGCGAGGGGTTGTGACACCAATCATCGACTTAAGGAGCCGATTCGATTTACCAGTTTCTGAGCCGACTGACAGTACGCGTGTGATCATTGCAGGATTAGAGGACAAAGAGGTTGGTCTGATCGTGGATGCTGCCAATGATGTGCTGGATGTTTCCAGAGAATCGATTGAACCCTCCCCGGAAGTAGTGGGAGTCGTCGAAGCTGAGTATATAGGTGGAGTCGTAAAGCAAAACAAACGCCTTCTGATCATTCTCCATTTAGATAAAATACTTCAATCCATCTAAGGGGGAGGGAATCGTTTGGGCTACGAAAAAAAGATAACATCGATGCATCTAGATATATTGAAAGAAATCGGTAATATAGGAGCGGGGCATGCTGCGACTGCCCTTTCTACCCTGCTTGATAAAAAGATTGATATGAAAGTCCCGAGTGTTCAAGTCGTTTCATTTGATGAAATGATGGAAATGGCGGGAGGTCCTGACAATGTGGTCGTAAGCGTATTCTTACGGATTGAAGGGGAGGCGCCGGGGAGCATGTTCTTCCTATTGCCACTTGAACAGGCGTCCATGTATATTCGAAGCATGATACAGGATCGCTCCTTCTCATTCAACGCCCCTCCTTATTCAGAATTGGGGCTCTCTGCCATGCAGGAACTGGGGAATATTCTTTCGGGTTCATATTTATCCTCCCTGTCGGACTTTACGAACCTTAAGCTTCTCCCGTCCGTTCCTGCTCTATCCGTTGACATGGCAGGGGCTATCATCGGGTTTGGTTTACTGGAAATATCCCAGGTGAGTGATTATGCCATCGTCATAGACACTGCCCTTAAGGAAGAGGAAGGTGAGGAGTCGGAAAGTGTGAAAGGTCACTTCTTCCTCCTGCCGGATCCCGAATCCTTTGAAATCATTTTTCAATCATTGGGTGTAAGCCTATGATGGGCACCAGCACCGTTGTGAAGGTCGGAATTGCGGATATGAATATCGTCGAGGGTGGAGGCTCGATCCGCACCTCGGGCCTTGGATCGTGCGTCGGGGTCGTTTTATATGATGATTTCCTCAAGCTGGCCGGGATGGTCCATGTGATGCTCCCTCACTCCTCGATCGGAAATGAAACGAAACCGAATCCCGCCAAATACGCCGACACAGGAATTGCCGAACTCATAGGTCAGCTGAGAGACCGTGGGGCCAGTGTTAAACGACTTCAGTGCAAAATGGCTGGCGGTGCACAAATGTTTCAATTTCAATCGAAGAGTGACGTCATGAGGATCGGCCCAAGGAATGCGGAAGCTGTAAAAGTTGCCCTTTCAAAGCATGGAGTGCCGGTGGTTTCCGAGGATTTAGGCGGCAACAAAGGAAGAACGATAGAATTCTTTACGTCCACCGGGATTCTACAGGTACGTACGGTAAATGAAGGTACTAAGGAATTGTGAAGTCATTCATTCTGCTCAGGTAAAATCAATCACTAAGCGATACCATGAAAGAATTAGTCAGCAAGGAGGATTCTTATGTCTCAACAATCCACTCGAACAGATGAACAACAATATTGGGAGAAATGGATCAACCGTCGTGATACAGAAGCCGGAGATATGTTAGTGAAAAAGTACATGCCACTTGTGTCGTATCATGTGCAGCGAATTTCCGTTGGCCTGCCAAGGAACGTCTCGAGAGAAGATATTAAGAGTCTTGGTTTGATGGGGTTGCTGGATGCACTTCAGAAATTTGATCCTACAAGAGATTTAAAGTTTGATACATATGCGTCGTTCCGGGTCAGGGGGGCCATCCTTGATGGGCTGAGAAAAGAAGACTGGCTTCCCCGGTCTACAAGGGACCGGGCAAAAAAGATCGAGGCCAGGACCGTGGAACTAGAACAAACGCTATTACGCCACGTGAGCGCAGAGGAAGTGGCAGCTTCATTGGAAATGACGCCTGAGGAAGTATACCAGACCACAAATGAGCATTTCTTTGCCAATGTCCTTTCCATGGATGAGCAATTGACTGATGACGATCACGAATCTCAAAACTATTCCATTAAAGATCATAAAACGATTTCACCCGAAGAGGAAGTATTGAAAGGTGAAAAACTGAATGAATTAGAGAAAACGATCTTGACCCTTTCAGAGAAAGAACAGCTTGTGTTAAGTTTATTCTATAAGGAAGAACTGACGCTGACGGAAATAGGTGAAGTCATGAGCCTGTCCACATCCAGGATTTCGCAGATTCATTCCAAATCCATTTTTAAATTACGAAATCTCCTGGGCTCATAAATGCTGTGAAATGAGGGTGCCACAACCCCAAAATAATACTCACTGATGGACTGTCCCTGTAACATGCACGTATGGGAGCAGTCTTTTTACTTGCCGGAAAAAATAAGTCAAAAGAAGTAGTAAAATCAAACATAATAGGGTGATGACATGGTTACGTTTCTACTTTTTATCTCTTTTCTTCTAAATATCGTTTCCCTGCTTTCAATCGTCATTTTATACTCCAGACAAAACCGTTTTGTAAACATGGAAAAAGAGCAAAAGAAGATCATTGTTGAAATGGAAGATGTCATTTCAGCTTATCTGATAGAAATGAAAGAAGAAAATGATGAATTCATGCGAAAGTTCAGTACACAAATCCATAACGTTAAAGAAGACAACCTTCACACCGAAGAAAACGAACAAGAGGATCTAGAGACTTCTGTGAAAGTCACAAAGTGGACAGGTGCAGGGTATAAGCGTGCTTCACAAGCTTATAAACAGGTGAAAGACCAAGGACCGGAACCCGGTGACCAATCAAATAAATCCGAACAAGACCCACTCCTGAAAAAAGTATTGACTTTAAAGGAAAAGGGGATGTCAATTGAAGAAATAGCCGAATCTCTTGGGAAAGGTCAAACAGAAATCGAGCTCCTGCTGAAATTTCGTCAAATTATGTAGGAAGTCCTTGCCTGTCCGGGATAGGTATGCTATAGTATTCATGGTGTGATTACACACGTTTCCCGAGTGGGGTAGATGGTGCTATTCTTTAGAATAGTTTCTACTTTCCAGATGACGGAAACGGAGGAGAAAAACAAAAACCATTTAGGAGGAAACACACATGTCAGTAATTTCTATGAAACAATTGCTTGAAGCTGGTGTACATTTCGGACACCAAACTCGCCGTTGGAACCCAAAAATGAAGAGATACATCTTCACTGAGCGTAACGGCATCTACATCATCGACCTTCAAAAAACAGTTAAAAAGGTTGAAGAAGCTTATAACTTCGTGAAAGAACTAGCTGGTAACGGCGGTAAAGTTCTTTTCGTAGGAACAAAAAAACAAGCACAAGAGTCTGTTAAAGAAGAAGCAGAACGTGCAGGTATGTACTACATCAACCAACGTTGGTTAGGTGGAACACTTACAAACTTCGAAACAATCCAAAAACGTATTACACGTCTTAAAAACATCGAAAAGATGGAAGAAGACGGTACGTTTGAAGTACTTCCGAAGAAAGAAGTTGTACAACTTAAAAAAGAACATGAGCGCTTAGTTAAATTCTTAGGCGGAATCAAAGATATGAACACGCTACCTGATGCATTATTCATCATCGACCCTCGTAAAGAGCGTATCGCAGTAGCAGAAGCTCGTAAACTTCATATCCCTATCGTGGGTATCGTTGATACAAACTGTGATCCGGATGAAATCGATGTTGTCATTCCTGCGAATGATGATGCGATCCGCGCGGTTAAGCTTCTAACAGGTAAAATGGCGGACGCTATTTTAGAAGCTAAGCAAGGTGAAGAAGCAGCTGTAGCAGCTGAGTAATCAACGAAAGGTGATAAGAGGGCTTACCCTTATCACCTTTTTTTAAAGAATATTCACTTGTACCGCACTCTATCAGTGTGTCGGTACATTTATTGACTCATACCAATAGGTCCCTGAAGTCTACATAGTCAAACTAAGGAGGAAACCCACTATGGCAATTACTGCACAAATGGTTAAAGAACTTCGTGAAAAGACTGGCGCTGGAATGATGGATTGTAAAAAAGCGTTAACAGAAACTGACGGAGACATGGACAAAGCAATTGACTTCCTACGTGAAAAAGGAATCGCGAAAGCAGCTAAAAAAGCGGACCGTATCGCGGCTGAAGGAACTACTTACATTGCAAGCGAAGGAAACACTGCAATCATCCTTGAAGTGAACGCAGAAACAGATTTCGTTGCGAAAAACGAAAACTTCCAAAACCTTGTTAAAGAACTATCTGATCACCTTCTTGCTAACAAGCCGGCTTCTGTTGAAGAAGCTCTTGAGCAAAAAATGGCAAATGGTTCAACTGTAAGTGAATTCATCAACGCTGCCATCGCAAAAATCGGGGAGAAAATCACTCTTCGCCGTTTTGAGATCCGTACGAAAGATGATAACGCTGCGTTCGGTGAATACCTGCACATGGGTGGCCGCATTGCTGTTCTTACAGTAGTGGAAGGTACGACTGATGCAAGTGTAGCGAAAGATGTTGCTATGCACGCTGCAGCACTGAATCCTAAGTATGTTTCCCGCGACCAGGTTTCTGCTGAAGAAGTAGAACGTGAGCGTGAAGTACTTAAACAACAAGCACTAAACGAAGGTAAACCTGAAAACATCGTTGAAAAAATGGTAGAAGGCCGCCTTGGTAAATACTTTGAAGATATCTGCATCCTGGATCAAACATTCGTTAAGAATCCAGACCAAAAAGTACGTCAATACCTGGAAGCAAACAAAGCTACTTTAACTGATTTCACTCGTTACGAAGTAGGAGAAGGTCTTGAAAAGCGTCAAGAAAACTTCGCTGAAGAAGTAATGAATCAAGTTAACAAATAAGATCAGCTAAAGTTAAACATTATTTAGTAGGGAACACCTAGTGTGTTCCCTATTTTTCAAGAAAAATTCTATTTTTACGGAGGTTCCCATGAGCGTTCCAAAATACAAACGTGTCGTTCTTAAACTTAGTGGAGAAGCATTAGCCGGTGATGATGGCTTCGGAATTAATCCTTCTGTCATTAAAAATGTAGCAGAAGAAGTAAAAGAAATCGCTGAACTTGATGTAGAAGTAGCAGTTGTAGTTGGCGGAGGAAATATCTGGCGTGGTAAAATAGGTAGTGAGATGGGAATGGATCGTGCATCTGCAGATTATATGGGGATGCTTGCGACCGTCATGAACTCTTTGGCTCTTCAAGACAGTCTTGAACAGCTGGGCATCGAGACAAGGGTTCAAACATCCATTGATATGCGCCAAGTGGCAGAACCATACATTAGACGCAGAGCCATCCGTCATCTAGAGAAGAAACGGGTTGTCATCTTTGCGGCTGGTACAGGGAATCCATACTTCTCGACGGATACTACAGCTGCGCTCCGAGCGGCGGAAATCGAAGCAGAAGTTATTCTTATGGCTAAGAACAACGTAGATGGAGTATATTCAGCAGATCCTAAGAAGGACGAAACGGCTGTTAAATATGAAGAACTATCCTATTTGGATGTTCTGAAGGAAGGCTTGGCCGTCATGGATTCAACAGCATCTTCTCTATGTATGGACAATGATATTCCGCTTATTGTATTCTCCATTATGGAGAATGGAAATATCAAGAGAGCCATTACTGGTGAAAATATCGGTACAATCGTAAGGGGGAAATCATAATGCCAAACACGATCATCACAAATGCAAAGGAAAGAATGTCCAAAGCCATTCAAACATTTTCACGTGAGTTAGCGAGCATCCGCGCAGGAAGAGCCAATGCTTCCCTGCTCGATAAGATCTCGGTTGATTACTATGGTGCACCGACACCAGTCAATCAATTAGCCGGAATCTCCATTCCTGAAGCCCGTATGCTTGTCATACAACCTTATGACAAATCAGCTTTAGGGGACATCGAGAAGGCAATCCTGAAGTCGGATCTGGGGATTACGCCTACAAGTGACGGAAACATCATCCGAATCGTCGTTCCTGCTTTAACGGAAGAGCGACGCAAGGAACTTGTGAAGCTTGTCAAAAAAGAAGCGGAAGATGCTAAGGTCGCCATCCGTAATATTCGTCGTGATGCTAACGATGAATTGAAGAAAAAAGAGAAGAACGGTGACATCACTGAAGATGATCTTCGTGGCTACTCTGATGATGTTCAAAAAGCGACGGATGAAAGTATCGTCAAAATTGATAACATTGCAAAAGATAAAGAACAAGAAATGCTGGAAGTGTAATCTTTCATAAACGAATCATTCGGGGCTGTCCTGTAAGTGAACTCATATTCCTTATGGGCCGGTCCCTTTGTTTTAATAGAAGGCCAGACATAGCATTCCTTTTCTCTGAGGATCGTTTTGTTCAGGGCGTGTTTGGGCGAACGACCTGGAAAAACGACCTGAATATTTATATGAATATACATAATCTATTTTCTTAAAGATATCTTCCTTGTTTTTTGATATGATAGTAAAGGTAAATATTTTTTGGATTGTTGGTGGAGGATTTTTTATGCTAAACAAGCTTAAGCAATGGAAACGACAGCAAACTTCCGAGGAAGTGGATGATCGATTTCAGGAATTATTAAAACACCCGATTCCGGGTCATATAGCGATCATAATGGATGGTAATGGACGATGGGCCAAAAAAAGGGCGTTGCCAAGGGTTGCAGGACACCATGAAGGCATGAAGTGTGTCCGCAGGATTACCAAATTGGCAAATGAACTGGGACTCGAAGCCTTGACCCTATATGCTTTTTCTACAGAGAACTGGAAACGCCCTAAAATGGAAGTCGAGTTCCTTATGAAATTACCAGAGGAATTTCTCGGGACGTTTCTTCCCGAATTGGTTGAAGAAAATGTTCAGGTGAAGATGATGGGGTCTCCGGAAGCCTTGCCAGTCCATACGAAAACAGCCGTTAAAAAGGCCATGGATGCAACCAGGCACAATGACGGGCTTATCCTTAACTTTGCATTGAACTACGGCAGCCGGTCAGAAATCATCGATTCTATGAAGCATGTCTTAAATGATGTCCAGAATGGAATACTAGATGAGAGTGATTTAAACGAAGAAGTATTTTCAAGTTATTTAATGACAAAAGATTTAAAAGATCCAGACCTGCTTATTCGAACGAGTGGAGAAATCCGTTTAAGTAACTTTATGCTTTGGCAATTGGCTTATACGGAATTCTTTTTTACAGATGTACTGTGGCCGGATTTCGGTAAGGAACATTTAGTTGAAGCCATCGAGGCTTATCAAGGTCGTTCAAGAAGATTTGGTGGGTTACAAAGCGAGGAATCCTAATGAAACAAAGAATTATTACAGCAGTGGTAGCGGCAGCAATATTTTTACCAATCATCATTTTTGGTGAAACGCCATTCATCATTTTAATGTATCTGATTGCTTCCATAAGTTTATACGAGGCTTTAAAGATGAGGGGCCGATGGATTTTCAGCATCCCGGGCTTGTTGTCCCTTGCTCTTTTATGGGTGTTCCTCATTCCGACGGAAACGATTGGAATCATTGAAGATTTCGGTTACTCCAAGATTGAGCTTGCCTTTCTTGCCGTGTTATTATTTTTAACGTATACAGTGGCGACCAAGAATCGTTTCAATTTTGATGATGTGGCGTTTTCACTTTTAAGCGTTTTATATGTTGGGATCGGTTTCTATTATTTCATGGAAATCCGTCTGGAAGGCGTGCAATTTGTTTTTTATGCGTTATTTATCATTTGGGCAACCGACTCGGGTGCTTATTTCATCGGCAGGGCAATGGGGAAAAAGAAGTTATGGCCGGAAATCAGCCCGAATAAGACCGTTGAAGGCTTCGTTGGAGGCATCATTTGTGCCGTCATCGTGGGCGTCATCATGACGTTCTTCACCGATCTTGAAATGTCCCTCCCTAAACTGGTGATCGTGACAGCGATTCTATCTATTTTTGGGCAAGTGGGGGACTTGGTGGAGTCTGCCCTGAAAAGGCATTACAAAGTGAAGGATTCAGGACATTTACTGCCGGGCCACGGTGGTATGCTGGATCGTTTCGATAGCTTGTTATTTGTTTTACCCCTCCTTCACTTTCTGTTATAGGGTGGAATGAAGGTGAGGAAGGTCGTAATCGGGAGGAGTGTAGTTATTGAAGAAAATCAGCTTAATGGGTGCTACAGGGTCGATCGGGACACAAACCCTGGATGTCATTCGGGAACATCCTGAAGAATTTAGACTGACAGCTATGTCTGTCGGCAAAAATATAGAAGAAGCCAGGAAGATGATCACTGAATTTAATCCCAGGCTCGTTTCTGTCCAGCGTAAAGAAGATGCTGAAACATTATCAAGGGAGTTTCCTTCTTCTGTAAAAGTCCTTCATGGTGATGAAGGATTAGTGGAGGTAGCTTGTCACCAGGATGCCGATATCCTTGTGAATGCGGTACTTGGGAGTGTAGGATTATATCCTACCCTTCAAGCCATTGAGGCCGGTAAAACGATTGCGATTGCCAACAAAGAAACCCTGGTGACAGCCGGTCATCTGGTTATGGAAGCGGCAAGGGCCAAAGGGACGTCCCTGCTGCCTGTCGATAGTGAACATTCCGCAATCTTCCAGGCCCTTCAGGGTGAGCGTGAAAAGAATATAGAAAAGTTAATCATTACGGCGTCTGGTGGAAGTTTCAGAGATCGTACGAGGGAAGAATTGGTCGGTGTCACGGTACATGAAGCGTTGAATCATCCAAATTGGTCAATGGGGGCTAAGATTACCATCGACTCGGCATCCATGATGAATAAAGGGTTAGAGGTCATCGAAGCTCATTGGTTGTTCGATATCCCATATGACCGGATAGACGTTGTGCAACACAGGGAAAGCATCATTCACTCGATGATTCAATTTCATGACTCATCTGTCATGGCCCAACTGGGTACACCGGATATGCGTGTTCCCATTCAATACGCCCTTACCTATCCGGACAGGCTTCAAAGACCCGGTAAAAGGCTGGACCTTGTAGAAATAGGAAAACTCCATTTTGAAAAAATGGATTTAGATCGTTTCCGGTGCCTGGCTTTTGCATACGAAGCGGGAAGGATCGGCGGAAGTATGACGACGGTTCTGAATGCCGCAAATGAAGCAAGCGTAGCGCTGTTCCTGGATAATAAAATATCCTTCCTCGACATAGAAACATATATCGAAAAGGCTATGAATGCCCACCAGGTTATACATAGACCTGACCTTGAAACCATACATGAAATAGATCTCGAGACCCGTCGACTCGTTTCAGGTTGGGTGTAGGCAACGGTCTTTAGCATGTTTACACAGTCTGTTACGTAGAATGATAGTGGACATGTTTCTTACTGGATACTTTAACATTTAAATCTGTTACCAACAGGTTATAAAAAAGGTGGTTTTTTATTTGCAAACGGTGATTGCCTTTATTGTTATTTTTGGGGCTTTAGTATTTTTTCATGAACTTGGGCATTTAATCTTCGCTAAACGTGCAGGGATCCTATGCCGTGAATTTGCCATAGGGTTTGGTCCTAAAATATTTTCTTATAAAAAGGATGAAACAACCTACACCATTCGTTTACTGCCTCTCGGGGGCTTTGTACGGATGGCGGGAGAAGATCCTGAGATGGTAGAGCTCAAGGCTGGTCATCGTGTTGGGCTTGTACTCGATCAGCATGAAAAGATCGTTAAAATTGTCATGAATAATAAAGATCGCTATCCTAATATTCGTGTCATCGAAGTGGAAGAAGCAGACCTCGAGCATAGACTTCATATCCGCGGATATGAGGAAGACGAGGAAGAATTGAAAACCTTCCCGATTTCACGGGATGCGGTATTCATTGAAGATGGTGTTGAAACGCAACTAGCCCCATGGGATCGACAGTTCGCTTCCAAGACCCTTCCCCAAAGGGCCTTGGCCATCTTTGCCGGACCATTATTTAATTTCATTTTGGCTTTCTTTATCTTTATCCTGGTCGGTCTATTACAGGGTGTACCAACAAACGACCCGGTACTTGGGGAATTGACTGAAGACGGGGCAGCGAAAGAGGCCGGACTTCAAAAGAATGACATCGTCATGAGTATCGACGGGAAAGAAATTTCCACTTGGGATGATATCGTGACGATTATACAGAAACATCCGGGAGATGAACTGAGATTCAATGTTGACCGGGATGGCTCAAACACTGAAATCCCTGTCACTCCAAAACCTCAGGAAATCGAGGGGAAAGAGATCGGCATCATAGGCGTCCACAGCCCCGTGGAGAAGTCACCACTCAAGGTCGTCTCCAACAGTGCCCAGCAAACCTATGAATGGACCAAAATGATTTTTGTCCTGTTAGGAAAGCTTGTGTCTGGGGAATTTTCCATCGATGCCTTATCAGGACCTGTCGGAATCTATCAATCGACAGATGTCGTAGCGAAATCAGGAATATACTATCTGATGAGATGGGCAGCGATCCTCAGCATCAATCTGGGAATCATGAATTTACTACCGATTCCGGCCCTTGATGGAGGCAGACTGCTATTCTTCGCCGTAGAAGCGGTCAGAGGAAAACCTGTAGATCGTCAAATGGAAGGGATGGTCCACTTCGTCGGATTCGCCCTTCTCATGGTACTCATGCTCGTCGTCACATGGAATGACATACAAAGATTTTTCCTTTAGAATTCAACGAATGAACCAAAACAGGCAGTTTCTCCCTTTGCGATCAAAAAATGAGGGTGTTACTGCCTGTTCATTTAAGTTAAAATAGTGAGAAGGAAATTCTTACACTACATAAATAATTTTACGGTATGAGGTGCTAGTAAATGAAGCAACAAAATACATTCATCCCGACACTGAGGGAAACACCTGCTGATGCGGAAATCAAAAGTCATCAGCTTCTCATGCGTGCGGGATTCATCAGACAAAATGCCAGCGGGATCTATAGCTTTCTGCCGCTGGGAAATAAAGTGTTGAAAAAAGTAGAAGAAATCATTCGTGAGGAATTGGATGCAGCAGGTGCTGTAGAATTGCTTATGCCTGCCCTTCAACCTTCCGAACTCTGGAAGGAATCCGGGCGCTGGGGTACATACGGACCGGAATTGATGCGCATGAATGATCGTCATGATCGTGAGTTTGCTCTTGGAGCCACCCATGAGGAAGTCATCACCAGCTTAGTGAGGGATGAAATTAAATCATACAAACGCCTGCCCCTTACCATGTATCAGATCCAAACGAAATTCCGTGATGAGAAACGTCCACGCTTTGGATTATTGAGGGGAAGGGAATTCATCATGAAGGATGCGTACTCTTTCCATTCGTCATTTGAAAGCCTGGACGAGACGTATGATGCATTATTTAAAGCGTATTCCAACATATTCAGCCGATGCGGTTTGAATTTCAGGGCGGTCATTGCTGATTCAGGTGCCATGGGCGGTAAAGACACACATGAATTCATGGTGCTATCAGAGGTTGGTGAAGATACGATCGCTTATTCCGATTCATCTGATTATGCCGCCAATATCGAGATGGCTGAAGTGGTGGATGCGTACACCGAATCCACCGAAGAGATGCAAGAATTGGAAAAGGTATCAACACCTGACGCCAAATCCATTGAAGAAGTTTCCTCTTTCTTATCCGTAGGGAAGGATCAATGTATTAAGTCGCTTTTATTTAAAGTGGATGATGAATTTGTTTTGGTATTATCCCGTGGTGATCACGAAATCAATGATATTAAAGTGAAGAATCTTTTACATGCAAGCGTGGTTGAGCTTGCTTCAGCTGAAGAAACGAAAGAGGTCACCGGATGCGAAATTGGATCTGTCGGTCCCTGCTCGTCAAATGTGAAGATTGTAGCTGATCAAGCAGTCAAATACATCCGTAATGGTGTTGCAGGGGCGAATGAGTCAGGATATCATTTTACCAAAGTGAATCCTGAACGTGATTTTGAGGTATCCCAGTATGCAGACCTGCGTTTTATTCAAGAAGGGGATCCTTCTCCTGACGGACAGGGGACGATTCTTTTCGCAAAGGGAATAGAAGTGGGACATGTTTTCAAACTCGGAACCAGGTATTCAGATGCTTTAGGAAGCTCATTCCTTGATGAAAACGGCCGGTCTCAATCCGTCATAATGGGCTGTTACGGGATAGGAGTTTCCCGTACTTTAGCTGCGGTTGCGGAACAATTCAACGATGACAGGGGTCTATTATGGCCGACGGACCTGTCTCCATACGACCTTCATTTAATCCCAATCAATATGAAGGATGAAGCACAGGCAACACTGTCGAACGAACTATATGACACCTTTAAAGAAAACAGATATGATATATTAATGGATGATCGGGCTGAACGTCCGGGAGTGAAGTTTGCCGATTCAGACTTGATCGGACTGCCGATCCGCGTAACGGTCGGGAAGAAAGCCGGAGAAGGAATCGTAGAAGTGAAAGTCAGGAAAACCGGTGAAATGCTGGAGGTTCATAAAGATGAACTTCTCTCCAAACTGCAAGAACTATTCAAGACTCTTTCGTAAATCTAAAAGGGCTCGACTTTAAAGGAGGCCATCCTTTTGCTGTCAGCCCTTTTTATTCTGTAAACAATCTGATTCAAGAGTAGAAATGGGGGAAAGGAATATGGAAGAAAAGCCCCTGGGCAAAAGGGAAAGGTTTCAATTGCTGCTGCAACAGTTAGGCTTAACAGAGGATGCCTTTGTGCAGTACTTCAGACATGCGGAAATTGAGAAATTGGCAGTGTACCGCAAGGAAAAGAAATGGCATTTTTACTTCACGTTTGAAGAAATCATCCCTTGTAACGTGTGGAGTAAATTTTCCATTGCACTGCAAACATCCTTTAAACACATTGCCAATGTAAGCTATTCAATCAAAGTGTTGAATCCCAATGTGACGGATCAGCATATTTTAGATTATTGGCAGGACTGTGTAAAAGAAATTCAAGGGATATCACCACCCTTACTAAAATTATTAAATACCCAAAAGCCGAAGATCAATGGAAACAAAATCATTGTTCAGGCTTCAAATGACACAGAAGCGACACAGCTAAAAAGAAAATACGGAGATATCATCACCTCCACTTTCGAAAATTTCGGGTTTCCCAGATTTGTTCTCGATGCCGAGGTAAGTCAAGTGGAAGAACAAAGTAATGAATATGAGAAGTTTTTGGAAGAAAAGCTCAAAGAGGATCAGGAACGAGCAAAACAGGCACTTATTGAAATGGAAAAAGCAGAAAAAGAGGGTCCAAGTGATGCACCGAGTGGGCCATTCATGCTTGGGCTTACGATCAAGGACGATGCTGACTTCCGAAAAATCGAAGAAATTTATGACGAAGAGCGCCGTATCGCCATTGAAGGGTATGTGTTTGACTGTGAAACAAGAGAACTCAGAAGCGGACGCACCCTGCTTACATTCAAGGTGACCGATTACTCAAGCTCGATACTGGTCAAAATGTTCTCCAGGGATAAAGAGGACGCAGCAGTCATGAACAACATGAAAAAAGGTATGTGGGTCCGCTGCCGCGGAAGCATACAAAACGATACCTTTGTTCGGGACCTCGTGATGATTGCCAATGATGTAAATGAAATCAAGCCGGTACTGAGACTTGATACTGCCCCGGCAGATGAAAAAAGAGTAGAGCTGCACATGCATACTCCAATGAGCCAAATGGATGCCGTCTCTTCTGTTGCAAGCCTTGTATCCCAAGCGAAAAAATGGGGCCATAAAGCGGTTGCGATAACAGATCATGCTGTTGCACAATCCTTCCCGGAAGCGTATAACGCAAGTAAGAAAAACGATATTAAACTGTTATATGGTGTGGAAGCCAATCTTGTCGATGATGGGGTGCCGATAGCCTACAATGATCGCGACCTTCCCCTCGAAGACAGCACCTATATTGTATTTGACGTGGAAACGACGGGGCTTTCTGCAGTATACGACACCATCATTGAACTCGCCGCGGTGAAAATTAAAGATGGAGAGGTCATTGATAAATTCGAGTCATTTGCGAACCCTCACCATCCGTTATCTGCCACGACGATTGAATTGACGGGCATTACGGATGACATGGTACAGACTGCTCCCGAGATCAATGATGTCCTTCTCAAATATCATAAATGGGTGGGGGATGATATCCTGGTCGCCCATAATGCATCCTTTGATATGGGATTCTTGAATGCCGGGTATCAAAAAGCCGGTATCGAGAAAGCTTCCAACCCCGTAATTGATACATTGGAGCTTGCAAGACTGCTTTATCCGCAATTTAAGAATCACCGTCTGAATACACTGGCGAAGAAATTCGATATCGAACTGACCCAGCATCACCGCGCCATCTATGATGCAGAAACAACGGGGTATCTCCTTTTGAAGATGTTGAAAGATGCAGTCGAAAAAGGGATCACGAACCATAATCAATTCAATGATTATATGGGGAAAGGTGATGCGTATAAACGATCAAGGCCGTATCACTGTACATTGATTGCCCAGACGGAAGAAGGACTGAAAAATCTTTATAAACTTGTTTCCATTTCTCATATGAATTATTTCTTCCGGGTACCGCGCATTCCGCGTTCCCAACTGCAAAAGTACCGTACGGGAATCCTCGTAGGTTCAGGTTGTGATAAAGGAGAAGTATTCGAAGGGATGATGCAGAAAGGGAAAGAAGAGGTAGAGGAAAAGGCCCATTTCTACGATTATCTGGAAGTTCATCCTAAAGAAGTGTACCAGCATTTGATTGAATTGGATCTCGTGCAAAGTCAGAAAAACCTGGAAGATATCATCCAAAACATCGTTGAGCTGGGAAGGAAACTGGATAAGCCTGTCGTGGCAACTGGTAACGTTCATTATTTAAATGAAACGGATAAAATATACCGGAAGATCCTCGTGGGGTCACAAGGTGGAGCCAATCCATTGAATCGTCATGAACTTCCTGACGTCCATTTTAGAACAACGAATGAAATGCTCGATGCTTTCTCTTTCCTTGGGAAAGAAACGGCAAAAGAGATCGTAGTGGATAATTCGAATAAGATTGCTGATATGGTAGATGTCATTAAGCCGATCAGGGACGATCTCTATACACCGAAAATCGAAGGTGCCGACGAGGAAATGCGCCGGATGAGTTATGCCATGGCGAAAAGCATCTATGGAGAAAATCTCCCGGAAATTGTCGAAGCCAGGATCGAAAAAGAGTTAAAAAGTATCATCGGACACGGTTTCGCCGTCATTTATCTGATCTCTCATAAGCTGGTTAAGAAATCGTTGGACGATGGTTATCTCGTTGGTTCACGTGGATCGGTCGGATCTTCTTTCGTAGCGACCATGACAGAGATCACCGAAGTAAATCCACTGCCACCTCATTACGTCTGTCCGTCCTGCAAGAATTCTGAGTTCTTTGATGATGGGTCAGTCGGATCGGGCTTCGACCTGCCGAATAAGGACTGTCCGGATTGCGGGGTTCCTTATAAGAAAGACGGTCATGATATACCGTTTGAAACCTTCCTCGGGTTCAAAGGAGACAAGGTTCCGGATATCGATTTGAACTTCTCAGGGGAGTATCAGCCGAACGCCCATAACTATACAAAGGTTCTTTTCGGGGAAGACAATGTATATCGTGCAGGTACAATCGGTACAGTGGCGGAAAAGACTGCCTACGGGTATGTAAAAGGATACGCGAATGATCATCAGCTTCAGATCCGTGGAGCGGAAATTGACCGTTTGGTAAGTGGATGCACCGGTGTCAAGAGAACAACCGGGCAGCATCCTGGAGGAATCATCGTTGTACCTGATTATATGGATATCTTTGATTTCTCACCTATCCAATTTCCTGCGGATGATTCGAATTCCGAATGGAAAACGACGCATTTTGATTTCCATTCCATCCATGACAATCTACTGAAGCTGGATATCCTTGGACACGATGACCCTACTGTCATCCGTATGCTTCAAGATTTATCCGGGATCGATCCGAAGACGATCCCTACCGATGATCCTGAAGTGATGAAGATCTTCAGCGGTACAGAATCCCTGGGTGTGACGGAAGATCAAATCATGTGTAAGACCGGGACACTCGGAATCCCTGAATTCGGTACGAGATTCGTCCGACAGATGCTTGAAGATACAAAGCCGACAACGTTCTCCGAGCTGGTCCAGATTTCAGGCCTTTCCCACGGTACAGATGTATGGCTGGGGAATGCACAAGAGCTCATCCATAACAACATCTGTAATCTGAGCGAAGTGATCGGGTGTCGTGACGATATCATGGTTTACCTGATCTATCAGGGACTTGAACCTTCACTTGCCTTTAAGATCATGGAATTTGTGCGTAAAGGAAAAGGTCTGCAGGATGAATGGGTAGAAGAGATGAAGAAGAACGGGGTACCGGATTGGTATATCGATTCCTGCCTGAAGATCAAGTATATGTTTCCGAAAGCCCATGCTGCCGCATATGTATTAATGGCTGTTCGTATTGCATACTTTAAGGTACACCATGCACTGCTTTACTATGCCGCTTATTTTACCGTTCGTGCGGAAGATTTTGATATTGAAGCGATGGTAAGAGGATCACAGGCTGTAAGAGCCAAGATCGAGGACATCAATAGTAAAGGCCTGGATGCATCACCGAAAGAAAAGAATACGTTAACGGTTCTGGAGTTGGCACTGGAAATGTGCGAACGGGGCTATAAATTCCAGAAAGTTGATCTGTACCGTTCAGCGGCTGCTGAATTTGTGATCGATGGAGATACTTTGATCCCGCCGTTCAACTCCATACCCGGACTTGGAACCAATGCTGCCATCAATATTGTGAACGCAAGACAGGATGGGGAATTTCTATCTAAAGAAGATCTTCAGCAAAGGGGCCGCGTGTCCAAGACCATTATCGAGTATCTGGATAATCACGGATGCCTGGAAGCATTGCCGGATAAGAACCAATTATCTCTGTTCTAAGACTGATATCATGGGAATTGTTTGCATAAACATGTTGATTATGGTATATTTTTATTGGAAATACTAAAGATAGCTCTAAAGGTAGAAGAGTGGGGTCGCACCCCACTCTTTCGTTATTACATGGACATTTTTTGAACTATCATTTCTAGTCTTGGTGCACGATTTTCATATAGACCAGGAGGTAAGTATGAGCAAAATAACAACACTAGTAGAAGAAATTGTTACACCAATCTTAGACGACATGTCTTTGGAACTCATTGATATGGAATATGTTAAAGAAGGATCCAATTGGTTTCTTCGCATATTCATCGACAAGGATTCCGGTGTTGACATTGAAGAATGCGGAATAGTAAGTGAAAGACTTAGTGAAAAGTTAGATGAAATTGACCCAATTCCTCATAATTACTTTTTAGAAGTTTCTTCACCGGGTGCTGAACGTCCTTTAAAGAAAGACAAGGACTTCGAAAAAGCCATCGGCAAAAATGTTTATGTGAAAACATATGAGCCATTGAACGGCGAAAAAGCATTCGAAGGAACACTTCTTTCCTATACTTCAGACCAATTATCATTAGAAGTAACCATTAAGACTCGAAAGAAGAAGGTTGAAATTCCAACAGATAAGATAGCCATCGCACGACTGGCTGTTACATTTTCATAGGAACTAACCGCACTATAAAGGGGGATGAAACCACCATGAGCACTCAGTTATTAGATGCTCTAACTGTTTTAGAGAAAGAAAAAGGCATTGCAAGAGATGTCATCATTGAAGCCATTGAAGCGGCACTTGTGTCAGCTTATAAACGAAATTTCAACCAGGCACAAAATGTCCGTGTAGACCTTAACCTTGATACGGGGACGATGAGAGTCTTCGCCCGTAAGGAAGTCGTGGATGAAGTGTTCGATTCCCGTCTTGAGATCTCCGTCGAAGATGCCGGTGAAATCAACCCAAGCTACGAAGTGGGAGACGTTGTTGAACTTGAAGTGACTCCTAAGGATTTCGGACGCATTGCCGCTCAGACGGCTAAACAGGTTGTGACCCAGCGAGTGAGGGAAGCAGAGAGAGGAATTATCTATTCCGAATTTGTGGACCGGGAAGAAGACATCATGACTGGTATCGTTCAACGTCAGGATAATCGATTCATCTATGTGGCCTTAGGGAAGATTGAAGCCCTCCTGCCGGTGAGTGAGCAAATGCCTAACGAAACATACAAACCTCATGACCGGATCAAGGTGTTCATCACAAAGGTCGAAAAGACGACAAAAGGTCCTCAAATCTTTGTTTCACGAACACACCCGGGCTTATTGAAGCGACTATTTGAAATCGAGGTTCCTGAAATATTTGACGGAACGGTAGAAATCAAATCGGTTGCACGCGAAGCCGGGGACCGTTCCAAAATTTCGGTTCACGCAGAAAACCCTGAAGTGGATCCAGTAGGTGCGTGTGTGGGTACCAAAGGTGCCCGTGTACAGGCGATCGTGAACGAACTAAAAGGTGAAAAGATCGATATCGTCCAGTGGTCGGAAGATCCCGTGACATTCGTAGCCAATGCTTTAAGTCCTTCTAAAGTACTGGATGTACAGGTGAATGAAGAAGATAAGGCAACCAGAGTCGTGGTTCCTGACTATCAACTGTCACTTGCAATCGGTAAACGTGGTCAAAACGCTCGTCTTGCAGCTAAATTGACAAACTGGAAGATTGATATCAAGAGCGAAACAGATGCACGCGAATTAGGATTATATCCTCGTGAAGAGGCATTTTTGCCTCAGGATGAAGAGGACGAGTATGACAACGAGCCTTTAAATATTGATTTCGAAAATCAAGATTAAGAGGTGGGCATGATGGGTGTAAATAAGAAGATCCCCTTGCGCAAATGTGTGGCAACGGGTGAAATGAAGCCGAAAAAAGAAATGATACGGATTGTCAGGTCTAAAGAAGGGGAGGTTTCCATCGATCCTACCGGTAAGAAATCAGGACGTGGAGCCTATCTCTCGAAGGATAAAGACGTCATTTTATTAGCTAAAAAGAAAAATACTTTAGCCAATCAATTACAAGCGAAAATAGATGAATCTCTTTACGATGAATTGATTAGCCTTGTAGAGAAGGAGTAACGTTTAGCGTATGAATCAGAATCGTTGGATGTCACTTTTAGGATTGGCGAATCGGGCACGTAAGATTATTTCAGGTGAAGAGCTTGTTATTAAAGAAGTTCGTAGTGGACGAGCGAAACTTGTCATTCTTTCCAAAGATGCTTCTGCTAATACAAACAAGAAAATCACGGACAAATGTAAATCGTATCATGTCCCGGTATGCTTAGTGGAAAACAGGCATGACTTAGGTCAAGCCATTGGAAAAGAGGCAAGGGTGGTCGTCGCGGTAATGGATGCCGGCTTTGCCAAAAAATTATCCGAACTGCTCGATTGAATCTCAGTGGGGGTGAACATATGAGCAAGATGCGTGTATATGAATATGCAAAGAAATACAATGTTTCAAGTAAAGATGTGATCGAAAAATTAAAGCAACTGAATATTGAGGTATCAAACCATATGGCAACTATAGAAGATGACGCAGTAACAAAATTAGATGCAATGTACAAAGGGGATTCAAAAGGGCAGGGGAATAAAGCCACGAAAGAATCTAATTCAAGTGCATCCAAGTCAGACGAAGCTCCGAACAAGGAAAAAGTAAAGACAGCACCGAAAAGTCGTGAAGGAAAAAAACACGATCAACAGAACCAATCAAAGGAGAAGAAGGTCTTCAATAATAATAATAACAACAACAAAAACAGAAATAACAAACAAAATAAGCAAAACAAAAATTTCAAACAGGCTCCTCAACAGCAAACGCCTGCGAAGAAAAAAGAGCTTCCATCAAAGATCACATTCTCAGAATCACTGACGGTTTCAGAACTTGCCAAAAAGCTTCACAAAGAACCATCTGAAATCATCAAAAAACTATTCATGCTTGGTGTCATGGCAACCATCAATCAGGAATTGGATAAAGATTCGATTGAATTGATTGCAGGGGAATACGGAGTCGAAGTGGAAGAAGAGATCAAGGTAGACGCGACCGATCTTGAAGTGTATTTCACTGAAGATACAGAAGAGCAAACAGAAGAACGTCCATCTGTCGTCACCATCATGGGTCACGTCGATCATGGTAAAACAACGCTTCTCGACTCAATCCGCAACACGAAAGTGACAGCAGGGGAAGCTGGCGGAATCACCCAGCATATCGGTGCTTATCAAGTTGAAGTGGAAGGAAAGAAAATCACATTCCTTGATACTCCTGGGCATGCTGCTTTCACGACTATGCGTGCACGCGGTGCCAAAGTGACGGACATTGCTATCATCGTAGTAGCTGCCGATGACGGTGTGATGCCTCAAACGGTTGAAGCAATCAACCATGCGAAAGCGGCTGAAGTTCCGATCATCATTGCTGTCAATAAGATGGATAAAGAAGCTGCCAACCCGGATCGTGTCATGCAGGAATTGACAGAATACGAATTGGTTCCTGAAGCATGGGGTGGAGACACAATCTTCGTTCCATTATCTGCATTATCTGGTGAAGGAATCGACAACCTGCTTGAAATGATCGTTCTTGTAAGTGAAGTGGAAGAGCTTAAAGCAAATCCGAATCGTCTTGCACAAGGAACAGTCATTGAAGCTCAATTGGACAAGGGCCGTGGCTCGGTTGCGACTTTACTCGTTCAAAATGGAACGTTAAAAGTAGGGGATCCAATTGTAGTAGGTAATACATTCGGGCGTGTCCGTGCTATGGTCAATGACCTTGGTCGCCGTGTGAAAGAAGCAGGCCCTTCTGCTCCTGTAGAAATCACGGGATTGAATGATGTTCCTCAAGCAGGGGATCGCTTCGTCGTATTCGAGGATGAGAAAACAGCTCGTTCCGTTGGTGAAGCCCGTGCATCACAGGCGCTTCAAGCCCAGCGTGGAGAGAAATCTAAGGTAAGTCTTGAGAACCTGTTCGAACAAATGAAACAGGGAGAAATGAAGGATCTTAACCTTGTGCTTAAAGCGGATGTTCAAGGATCGGTTGAGGCACTGGCCGCTTCATTAATGAAGATTGAAGTGGAAGGTGTTAATATCCGGATCATCCACACAGGCGTAGGGGCGATCAATGAATCTGATATTACACTGGCGTCCGCTTCAAATGCCATTGTAATCGGATTTAATGTGCGACCTGACGTCAATGCCAAGCGTACTGCCGAAGCAGAGGGTGTAGAAATTCGATTGCACCGCATTATCTATAAGGTAATGGAAGAGATCGAAGCAGCCATGCAAGGGATGCTTGACCCTGAGTTTGAAGAGAAGATCATCGGTCAGGCGGAAGTGCGTCAAACATTTAAAGTGTCTAAAGTCGGTACGATTGCGGGAAGCTATGTAACAGAAGGTAAGATTTCTCGCGATAGTGGAGTTCGTCTGATTCGTGACGGAATCGTTATCTTTGAAGGGGAACTCGATGCCCTTAAGCGCTTTAAGGATGATGCAAAAGACGTAGCCAGAGGTTACGAATGTGGAATTACAATCAAGAACTTCAATGATGTGAAGGAAGGCGACGTCATCGAAGCCTTCATCATGGAGGAAATTACACGTAAATGATCACATATGTTGAATGTGAGTGCATGATTTATGACTCTCACTCATTAAAAGATAAGCGGGCCGTCCTGCAAAGGGTCATGTCACGTCTTAAACAAAAATTCAATGTATCGGTTTCTGAAATCGGACATCAGGATGTATGGCAGCGTACAAGGATTGCCATCGTCACTGTGGCTTCTTCCAAAGGAGCGAGTGAAAGAGAGATTGAACATGCATTGAAATTCATGGATTCTTTTCCTGAGTGGGAACGACTGGAAACCCAAATCGAGTCACTATAAGGAGCGCCTTATATCAACGTATAACCATTAACGACATATAAGAGGTGATATTGATGAGCCATCGTGCGAATCGTGTTAGCGAGCAAATGAAAAAAGAGCTCAGCGATATTATCGGACGAAAAATAAAGGATCCACGTATTGGCTTTGTAACGGTTACAGATGTTCAAGTATCCGGGGACTTACAACAGGCAAAAGTGTATATTACCGTTCTGGGTGGGGAAGACCAAAGAGAGAATACTCTTAAAGGTCTTGCAAAGGCAAAAGGTTTCATCCGTTCTGAAGTGGGACAGAGAATCCGCCTGCGTAAAACACCTGAAATTATTTTTGAGTTTGATGAATCGATTGATTATGGTAACCATATTGAATCTTTATTAAGAAAAGTTCAAGATGAACCAGAAGAGTCTAAAGATACAGAAGAGTAATAAGAAAGGGCTGATCCGGACGGAAGTACAATTCCAGAGGATCAGCCCTTTATGTTTTATAAATATGGACTAAATACAATACATACAGGAGGAAATATAGATGAATGGTATCCTGCCCTTATGGAAGCCAAGGGGAATGACGTCCCATGATTGTGTCTTTAAGTTAAGGAAACTCCTCAGAACTAAAAAAGTCGGCCATACCGGTACCCTGGACCCTGAAGTCTCGGGTGTCCTGCCCATTTGCATCGGGAGGGCAACCAAGATAGCGGAGTATATAACAGCATCCGGAAAGACCTATGAAGGAGAAGTCACGATCGGGTATTCCACCACAACTGAAGACGCTTGGGGAGAGAAGGTTGAAGAAAAGAAGGTGGACCGGATCATCAGAAGGATGGAGGTCGAAGAAATCCTGCAAAGTCTGACTGGGGACATCATCCAGACCCCTCCAATGTTTTCGGCAGTCAAAGTGAATGGAAAGCGATTATATGAATATGCGAGACAGGGCATAGAAGTCGAAAGACCTTCAAGGACTGTGCACATCCACAAGCTGCAATTACTGGAGGAGTGGAATGAGTTAGACGTTGATCATCCTTCATTCACCTTTGAAGTGGTGTGTGGGAAAGGGACTTATGTAAGGACGCTTGCCGTTGAAATCGGGAACGGTCTGGGGTATCCGGCTCATATGTCCGCCCTTACGCGTACGCAATCAGCCAGTTTTAGAAAAGAAGATTGTTTCACGTTTGAACAGATACAAGAGTTTGTTCAGAATGAAGATCCGCAAAACCTTCTTCTTCCACTGGAGATGGGGCTTTCTCATTTGCCGAAAATGCCGATTAGTGATACATTAGCAGAGAAAGTGAAGAACGGAGCACGCCTTGAAGAGCCTGAGGACTGGCAGGACGGTTCCGTAGTGATGGAGCATAAAGGCAAGGCCATCGCCATTTATCAGAGGCATCCTGACAAGCCTGGGATCATCAAGCCTGTCAAAGTGCTTTTCAACGACTAGTGAAAAAGGTGAAATACTGTGAAAGTAATAACTGTACATCATCCCCATTCAATTAGTAAGAATGATTTTCCACCCCTGGTACTCGCTCTGGGATACTTCGATGGCGTTCATAAAGGACATCAAAGGGTAATCAGGGCAGCAGTGGAAGAAGCGAAGGAACAGGACGTT
This sequence comes from Rossellomorea vietnamensis, assembly GCF_025398035.1. Taxonomy (NCBI): domain Bacteria; kingdom Bacillati; phylum Bacillota; class Bacilli; order Caryophanales; family Bacillaceae; genus Rossellomorea; species Rossellomorea vietnamensis. The sequence goes on along the minus strand of NZ_CP104558.1, from coordinate 910,728 downwards.
TCGAGTGCGGTCATGACATTTGATCCCCATCCTTCCGTTGTACTGGGTCATAAACACAAGCATATCCACTACATAACACCCTTGGAAGATAAGAAAGAGATCATAAAGGAACTCGGTGTGGATTATTTATTCATTGTCCGGTTTACGTCAGAATTTGCAAATCTGACTCCTCAGGACTTCGTCGATCAATATATTATCGGCCTTAACGTAAGGCATGTCGTAGCAGGATATGATTATTCATATGGCAGGATGGGGAAGGGGACGATGGAGACCCTGCCCTTCCATTCCCGCGATATGTTCGGCTCCACGACCGTTTCAAAGTTGACAGATGCTGATCTCGATTTGAAAGTGAGTTCTTCCTTGATAAGGGAGAACCTTAAAGAAGGCGACGTATCCAGGGTGAAAAATCTCCTTGGCAGACCGTTCAAAATGAAGGGAACGGTCATTCACGGAGATAAAAGAGGGAGGAAAATCGGGTTCCCTACAGCTAATATCGAACTCTCCGATGACTACCTGACCCCTAAGGTGGGGGTTTATGCGGTCAGAATGAAAATCCATGATAAATGGTTCGATGGTGTGTGCAACATCGGGTACAAGCCAACCTTTAAAAATCCCGACGACTATTCTTTGACCATCGAAGTCCATCTTTTCGATTTCCACACTTCCATTTACGGAGAAGAAGTGTTCATTGAATGGTATGATAGAATAAGGGACGAACAGAAATTTTCCGGAATAGAGGAGCTAATCTCCCAAATCCAGAAAGATAAGGACCAGGCGATAGACTACTTTACGAAAAATTAAGGATTACACTTGATTTTTATTTAAAAGAGTAGTATTCTAAATATCGTATGAAATGAACCTTTGCTTGGCATCACGATTCACCAACGGCTGCTCAGTAACAGGGGATTTGAAAGAAATTACTAGGAGGTGAAAAGGATGGCTATCACTAAAGAGCGTAAAAACGAACTTATCAGTGAATACAAAGTACATGAGAACGATACTGGATCTCCAGAAGTTCAAATTGCTGTCCTAACTGAAGAAATTAACAACCTGAACGATCACTTACGCGTTCACAAGAAAGATCACCACTCTCGTCGCGGTCTTCTTAAAATGGTAGGTCACCGTCGTAATCTATTATCTTACTTACGTAAGAAAGATGTACAACGCTACCGTGAGTTAATTAACAAATTAGGTTTACGTCGATAAACAGACAAAGGAAGCGGGATTATGTCCCGCTTTTTCTTTAGCTTTCATAAGTGGAAATCTTTGTATGATCCTCCACTTCTTTTTATACATTTTCATCATTTGAAGTATTCATTTTTCTCGTTTTTGTCTAAAATACATAATATGTATCCAATGTGGAAGGTGACCCATCGTCTAACGGGTCAGGCACCCGCTTTGATGCAACATCCTGTATTTACATAGTCAACAGGCATTCAAATCAAACGAATATAACAGCGCATATGTGCATGATATAGATTAATTTTTTATGTTTATCCGGGTTGGGTACAGGCCGAACCTTTTAGTGATATATAAAGAGAGGGGTACACTTTATGGAACAAACTAAACAAACCTTTTCCATCGAATGGGCCGGAAGAGAATTGACGGTCGAAGTTGGCCAATTTGCCAAACAAGCGAATGGAGCGGTAATGGTACGTTATGGAGATACTGCGGTACTTAGCAGTGCTACAGCATCTAAAGAGCCAAAGCCTTTGGATTTCTTCCCATTAACCGTTAACTATGAAGAGAGATTATATGCAGTGGGTAAAATCCCTGGAGGATTTATTAAACGTGAAGGCCGCCCGAGTGAGAAAGCCATCCTTGCGAGCCGCTTAATCGATCGTCCCATCCGACCATTGTTCGCAGATGGATTCCGTAATGAAGTTCAAGTAATCAGCATTGTGATGAGTGTAGACCAGAATTGTTCATCCGAAATGGCAGCTATGTTTGGTTCTTCATTAGCGCTGTCGGTTTCAGATATTCCGTTCGAAGGTCCGATTGCAGGAGTCATCGTTGGTCTTGTTGATGGAGAATTCATCATTAACCCTTCTGTCGAGCAGTTGGAGAAGAGTGAGATTCATTTATCCGTTGCCGGTACGAAAGACGCCATTAATATGGTAGAAGCGGGTGCGGATGAGGTTCCGGAAGAGACGATGCTTGAAGCGATCATGTTCGGTCATGAAGAAATTAAGCGTCTGGTTGCTTTCCAGGAGGAAATCGTCGCTAAAGTCGGGAAAGAAAAATCTGAAATTCAACTTGTTGAATTAGATCAAGACGTTGAAGCAGAAGTTCGTTCCTTATGTGAAAGTGAATTGATTCCTGCCATTCAGGTCCAGGAAAAGCATGCTCGTGAAGAAGCAATCAAAGCAGTAAAGAATAAAGTGATGGCTGTATATGAAGAAGAGAAGGAAGCGGATGAAGCTACCCTGAAGCAAGTGAAGAAAGTAATGGACAAACTTGTGAAGAATGAAGTCCGTCGTCTCATAACAGAAGACAAAGTGCGTCCGGATGGCCGTAAAGTCGATGAAATCCGTCCACTTTCTTCAGAGGTTGGATTACTTCCCAGAACGCATGGTTCAGGATTGTTCACACGCGGACAAACCCAGGCATTAAGCATTTGTACATTGGGTGCTCTTGGAGATGTACAGGTCCTTGATGGTTTAGGGATCGAAGAATCAAAACGATTCATGCATCATTACAATTTCCCTCAATTCAGTGTAGGGGAAACTGGACCGATCAGAGGACCGGGCCGTCGTGAAATCGGACACGGAGCTCTGGGAGAAAAGGCTCTGGATCCAATTATTCCAAACGAAAAAGACTTTCCTTATACAATCCGACTTGTATCAGAAGTACTCGAATCAAACGGATCGACTTCTCAGGCAAGCATTTGTGCAAGTACACTCGCGATGATGGACGCCGGTGTTCCTATTAAAGCACCAGTAGCAGGGATTGCAATGGGTCTGATCAAGTCAGGTGAAAACTATTCCATCCTGACAGATATTCAAGGAATGGAAGATCACCTTGGTGACATGGACTTTAAAGTAGCCGGTACTGCCAAAGGTGTAACCGCTCTTCAAATGGATATCAAAATTGATGGGTTATCCCGCGAAATTCTGGAAGAAGCACTTCAACAAGCGAAAAAGGGAAGAATGCAGATTCTTGATAGCATGTTAGCGACAATCGGTGAAGCTAGAACGAGCCTGTCCCAATATGCTCCTAAAATCCTGACCATGCATATTAACCCTGATAAAATCCGCGACGTCATCGGACCAAGTGGTAAGCAGATCAATAAGATCATCGACGAAACAGGCGTTAAGATTGATATTGAGCAGGACGGAACGATCTTCATCTCATCTACTGATGAAGAGATGAATAAAGTGGCTAAGAAAACGATTGAAGATATCGTTAGAGAAGTGGAAGCTGGACAAATGTATCTTGGGAAAGTGAAACGAATTGAGAAATTCGGTGCATTTGTAGAAATCTTCAGTGGTAAAGATGGACTTGTCCATATCTCTGAACTTGCAGAAGAACGCATCCGCAAGGTGGAAGATGTAGTGGCGATCGGTGACGAGATCCTTGTTAAGGTTCTGGATATCGATAATCAAGGAAGAGTCAACTTATCACGAAAAGCAGTTCTTAAGGAACAGCGTGAAAAGGAAGAACAAAACCAGGGTTAATCTTTAAGATTGGCAGGCTGTCCTGTAGGGAGCAAACTCTCCTCCGGGACGGCTTTTTTTATCTGTTCGATGAGCTTTAATGCCCCATGTTCTACCGTGTTCTTTTCTTACATATGTTTGTAGGAGAAGGAAGGTGGACAGGGATGGAAAAAAAATACTTGATTGGAATTAGTCTAATTGCTATTCTGACTTTAGTAGTTGTGGAGAATCCTCTATCAGATCAGTATGTAAACGGGTTAAAACAAGAGGCGGTAGTAGTGAATGGCGTAAACAGCACAAACGACCTCACCCGTATAATAAAAGAGGAAGCCAAATCAAGAGAGATACCGGCTCAGGATGCTGTGATAGATACCGTATGGAAAGCTACACCTGGATATAATGGATTGAAAGTAGATGTAGAGGCTTCTTTACAAAACATGAAGAAAGAGAAATCGTTTGATGAAGACAAGCTGATCTACAAACAAATCCCTCCTGAAAAGCATTTGCCTGATTTACCTGCCTCTCCCGTCTATCGTGGGAATCCTGATAAGCCCATGGTGTCCTTTATTATCAATGTAGCCTGGGGGAATGAATACATCCCTGATATGCTTGCAACTTTGAAAAAGCATCAGGTATATGCTACGTTCTTTCTAGAGGGGAGATGGGTGAAGAATAACCCGGACCTGGCGAAGATGATTGTGGATGCAGGGCATGAGGTGGGGAATCACTCGTATTCCCATCCTGATATGAAAGTGCTTGATGCCACCAAGGTAAGAGAAGAATTGAAAAAAACAAATGAAATGATTGAAGTGACCACTGGCGAAAAAGTAAAATGGTTTGCTCCCCCAAGCGGCAGCTACAGGGATGAAGTCGTTCATATTGCAGATGAAATGAATATGAGGACGATCATGTGGAGTGTGGACACGATTGATTGGCAGAAACCACAACCCAATGTGCTGATTGATCGTGTAATGGGTAAGATGCACAAGGGGGCGATTGTGCTCATGCATCCGACTGCTTCAACAGCCAATTCATTGAACACGCTGATTCTTCAAATAAAAGAAAAAAACTTAAGGCTGGGTACGATTTCAAGCTTAGTGAAAGAAGAGAGAATCGTAGAAAAGGCAGATAATTCACCACAACAAGGAGATAGTAAGAAGAAGCAGTAACTTCGCATCATGAATAGGAGGAACTTTCTTGATTAAGAAATATACATGCCAAAATGGATTGCGCATCGTACTGGAAGAAATTCCACACGTTCGATCCGTAGCGATAGGGGTCTGGATTGGTACCGGCTCACGTAATGAAACCGAACAAAATAATGGGATCTCCCATTTTCTTGAGCATATGTTTTTTAAAGGCACAAAGACCAAGACGGCACGTGAAATAGCCGAATCTTTTGATAGCATAGGCGGACAGGTTAATGCGTTTACTTCAAAGGAATATACGTGCTATTATGCAAAAGTATTGGACAATCATGCAGATTATGCATTACATACACTGTCAGATATGTTTTTCAATTCCACTTATGTAGAAGAGGAATTGAATAAAGAAAAAAATGTGGTGTATGAGGAAATCAAAATGTATGAAGACACACCTGACGATATTGTACATGATCTACTCAGTAAAGCCATTTATGAAGAGCATCCACTCGGATATCCGATCTTGGGAACGGAAGATACACTGAACACATTTAATCAGTCCAAACTGAAGGAATACATGCATGATATGTACACACCGGATCAAGTTGTGGTATCCGTTGCCGGAAATGTGGATGAGTCATTCATCAAAGAGGTTGAGAAGTTATTCGGTTCATATGAAGGTGGAAAAGGGCCGGAAGAGAGAATCAAACCTGCTTTTCATTACAATAAGCTTGCCCGTAAGAAAGATACGGAACAGGCACATTTATGCTTAGGATTCGATGGTCTTGAGATCGGTCACCCCGACATTTACAATTTGATTGTGCTGAATAACGTATTGGGTGGCAGTATGTCTTCCCGCCTGTTCCAGGAGGTTCGCGAACAGAGAGGACTTGCCTATTCCGTATTTTCCTATCATTCCGCTTACGAAGACAGCGGGATGGTGACCATTTATGGGGGAACGGGGGCCAATCAATTAGATCAATTATTTGATACCATTGACAGTACATTGCAAGCTCTTAAAGCAGAAGGGATCACCTCTAAAGAGCTGCAAAACAGCAAAGAGCAGTTAAAAGGAAACCTTATGCTGAGCTTAGAAAGCACCAATAGCCGTATGAGCAGGAACGGAAAGAATGAATTATTGCTGAAACGACACCGGACCCTGGATGAAATCGTCGAAGAAATCGATGGTGTGACCATGGATAAAGTCAATCGTCTGGCTTTGGACATCTTCACTGATGACTATGCTTCCTCACTCATCAGCCCGGATGGAAACCTGCCTCAAAACATAAAAAAATGAACGTGAAAAGCAGACCTCAGGAGGTCTGCTTTTCTTTATGGATCATGAAATTTTTTCTTCTAAAGAAGGTGGACAGTGTATACATTGTACTACACAGCTATTTTTAGGGGGATACGATCATGAGGTTAAGTGAATTAAGCGGGAAGGAAATCGTTGATTATAAAAAAGCGGAGCGGCTTGGCATCCTGGGGCAGACAGATCTTGAATTTAATGATAAGTCGGGCAGCATCAGTGCACTCATCATACCCACCGGGAAATGGCTGAGGAAGCAGGGGGGAGAAATCCGGGTACCCTGGCATCAGATCAGGACAATCGGGGCAGATATGATCATATTGGAAGTCTCGGAAGACTAATTCAATACTGCATCAAAACGAAACGGGTCCTGACCCGTTTTTTATTTTGCCTGATTTCCAAAGGACCATACGTGCTTTTATTCTCACCCATTGGGTCTGTGCAACATACACTGTTGAAGTGAAAAGGGATTTAGAATAGCGATTATGTAAAAAGTAGGTGAAATCAGTGATGCTGACCGGAATGCAGATCGCAGTTCTAGGCGGAGATGCTCGTCAACTTGAGATTATTCGAAAGCTTACGGAGTTGGATGCCAAAATATCACTCGTAGGCTTTGAACAATTAGATCATGCCTTTACAGGAGCCACCAAGGAAAAACTCGATGAAGTGGACTTTTCAATGATGGATGCCATTATTTTACCTGTACCCGGCACGAATCTACAAGGAGAAATCGATACGATTTTTTCAAATGAGAAAATCACGTTAACGGAAGAAATTGTATCTGAAACGCCAGAGCACTGTACGATCTATTCAGGAATTAGTAATGCGTATTTGGACCAAATCATGTCTTCAACGAACCGCAAACTTGTTCAGTTGTTTGAAAGAGACGACGTTGCCATCTATAACTCCATCCCTACAGTAGAGGGAACGATTATGATGGCTATTCAACATACAGACTTTACGATCCACGGCTCCGACATCGTGATATTGGGTCTCGGCAGAGTGGGTATGAGCGTTGCAAGGACATTTCATCATTTAGGTGGAAGGGTGAAGGTCGGAGTACGCAAAAGCGAGCACTTGGCCAGGGTGACCGAAATGGGGCTAGTGCCATTCCATTTGGACGATTTGGAAAAGGAAGTTGAGAATTGTGATATTTGTATTAATACAATTCCAGTGCACATTGTGAAGGCTGGCGTCATAGCCAAAATGCCTGCCCATACATTAATTATCGATTTGGCTTCAAAGCCTGGAGGTACAGATTTTCGTTATGCAGAAAAGCGCGGGATTAAAGCATTATTGGCCCCTGGGCTCCCAGGGATCGTAGCACCGAAGACGGCAGGACAGATCCTGGCGAATGTTCTTTGTCAATTATTAGAGGAAGATTTTGATTCAGGAAAGGAGAGTTCATCATGAGTGTGAAAGGAAAACGTATCGGGTTTGGTCTCACAGGATCTCATTGTACGTATGATGCCGTGTTCCCGGAAATTGAGAGATTAGTGAATAATGGAGCGGAAGTTATGCCGATTGTGACATCTACCGTTATGAATACGGAAACAAGATTCGGTAAGGGAGAAGATTGGATCAAACGTATCGAAGACGTAACTGGACATAAAGTGATCGATTCAATCGTCAAAGCAGAACCACTTGGGCCGAAGATTCCACTGGATTGCATGGTGATTGCCCCATTGACGGGTAATTCAATGAGTAAGTTTGCCAATGCAATGACCGATTCCCCTGTGTTAATGGCAGCAAAAGCAACCCTGCGTAACCACCGCCCTGTAGTACTCGGAATTTCCACAAATGATGCTCTGGGTTTAAATGGTATTAATCTGATGAGATTGATTTCAACGAAAGATATTTATTTTATTCCGTTTGGGCAGGATGCACCTGAAAGTAAACCAAAGTCGATGGTTGCCAGGATGACATTGATTCAAGAAACGATCGAAGCGGCCATGGAAGGGCATCAGCTACAACCCGTCGTCATCGAAAGATATTTAGATTAATTCAGGAAGAAGGTCATCCCCACGGGAAATTCAGATGACCTTCTTTTCATGCATGTATAGATAGACGAACCCGGTATCATCTATAAAAAATCCTATTGTCGAATAATTGTTTATGTTAAAATATTCTTTATTATAGTAATAGACTAAATTAACTTACCTATTGTACTATGAGAATATTGAATGGTTGGAAGGAGAGAAGATTTTGAATACAACGGGTTTTCATGTAGCTGTTGTGGGTGCCACCGGTGCCGTCGGACAGCAGATGCTTCAAACACTAGAAAAAAGGGATTTTCCAATAAAACAATTGACTTTATTATCATCAGCACGTTCTGCAGGCTCCACGGTCCTATTTAAAGGCAAAGAATGGACGGTTGAAGAAGCGAAGCCCGAAAGTTTCGAAGGGGTCGACATCGCTTTATTTAGTGCAGGTGGAAGTGTATCAAAACTTCTTGCTCCTGAAGCCGTAAAACGCGGTGCAGTCGTAGTCGACAATACGAGTGCCTATCGAATGGATCCGGATGTTCCACTTGTCGTCCCGGAAGTGAATGAAGAGGACATTAAGCTTCACAACGGAATCATTGCGAATCCGAACTGTTCGACGATTCAAATGGTTGCAGCACTCGAGCCGATACGTAAGCAGTATGGCTTGAAGAAAGTAATCGTATCCACCTATCAAGCCGTTTCAGGTGCCGGTGCCGTTGCCATTGATGAACTTCACGCCCAATCACAGGCCATTTTATCCGGTGAATCATTTGAACCTGGTGTGTTACCTGTAAAAGGAGACAAAAAGCATTATCAGATTGCTTATAATGCCATTCCTCAAATTGATACATTTCAGGAAAACGGCTTTACATTCGAAGAAATGAAAATGATCAATGAAACGAAAAAGATCATGCATATGCCTTCTCTGAAGGTATCAGCGACATGTGTCAGATTACCGGTTGTAACAGGTCACTCCGAAAGTGTATATATTGAAATTGAGAAGGATTCTGTTTCGGTGAAAGATATCCACGCACTTCTTCAAGATGCACCCGGGGTAACCCTGGAAGACGTACCTGAAGAACAGATCTATCCGATGCCTGCTCATGCCGTAGGTAAGCCGGATGTATTTGTGGGCCGCGTCCGCAAAGATCTTGATGAAGAAAGAGGGTTCCATATGTGGGTTGTCTCTGACAACTTACTGAAGGGAGCTGCCTGGAACTCTGTTCAAATTGCAGAAAGTTTAATGAATCTTGGGCTAATTAAGTAATGAAGAGGAATCATTTCAGCAATTAATCTGCATAATTCCACTAATCGTTTTTCAGATACCTCTTGAATATGACAACGAGGTGTAGTCATGAAAGTGATCGTTCAAAAATTTGGTGGAACTTCTGTACGTGATGAGGCAAGTCGTCTAAAGGCAATCGCCCACACGAAACAAGCAATCGATAAAGGGTATAAAGTGGTGGTGGTCGTCTCAGCAATGGGAAGGAAAGGGGAACCCTACGCCACAGATTCCCTATTGTCCTTAATCGGTGGCAGAAACACTTCAATCAGTAAACGGGAACAGGACCTTTTACTATCCTGTGGAGAGATCATTTCGAGTCTGGTATTTTCCAATATGCTTCTCGAGCATGGAATCAGATCGACTGCCTTGACCGGCGCTCAGGCAGGGTTCCGGACGAATAACGATTTTAACAATGCGAAAATCATAGAGATGAAATGCAGCCGGTTGGTAAGGGAACTGGAACAACATGATGCCGTCGTAGTGGCAGGTTTTCAGGGAGCGACCAAGGACGGGGATGTGACGACCATTGGAAGAGGGGGGAGCGATACCTCCGCCTCTGCTCTTGGTGTCGCATTAAAAGCGGACTACATCGATATTTTCACAGATGTGGAAGGGGTCATGACTGCGGATCCACGTATTTCTTCCAAAGCAAGACCGATAACGGTGGTTTCATATAATGAAGTGTGTAATATGGCATATCAGGGAGCGAAGGTAATCCATCCACGGGCGGTTGAAATTGCCATGAATTCGAATGTGCCGATACGGATTCGTTCAACCTATTCAAATGGAGAAGGAACTCTTGTGACGACACTTGAAAATACGAAGGCCCATAAAGAGTTCAGGAGTCACCCCGTCACAGGGATCGCTCACGTATCCAATCTCACCCAAATTAAAGTATTCGCCAAGGAAGATCAGTACAATCTTCAGGCCGAAGTGTTCAAAGCCATGGCCAAAGAGGGGATCAGCGTTGATTTCATTAACATTTCCCCGAGAGGTGTCGTGTACACGGTGGGTTCTTCGCTAGCGGGTGATGCCATCAGGGTTTTAAGAAAGATCGGGCATAACCCGATCATAGAATCGGAGTGTGCCAAGATCTCAGTGGTGGGAGCAGGAATGACGGGGGTACCCGGGGTGACTTCTGCCATTGTTTCTTCCCTTTCTAACGAAGGGATTCGCATACTTCAATCAGCAGACAGTCATACGACCATCTGGGTACTGGTGAAGGAAATGGACTTGATCAATGCCATCAATGCCCTTCATGATACATTCCAATTACAAGAAAGAAATGCTACATTCAGAGTGGGATAAACTTACGAGGAGAGTGACTAGATTGAATTTTGGCCGCGTTTCTACGGCGATGGTTACACCATTTGACCGTAAAGGAAATATTGATTTTACGAAAACGACGCAATTAATCCATTATCTGATCGAGAATGGATCGGATTCATTAGTAGTAGCAGGCACTACCGGGGAGTCTCCCACCTTAACGAAAGAAGAAAAGATTGCACTATTCCGTCATGTCGTGAAAGTGGTGAATGGCAGAATTCCGGTCATTGCCGGGACGGGAAGCAACAACACCCATGCTTCGATCGAACTTACTAAAAAGGCGGAGGAAGCAGGCGTCGATGCCGTCATGCTGGTAGCGCCTTATTATAATAAGCCGAGTCAGGAAGGAATGTACCAGCATTTTAAGGTGATTGCAGAATCCACTTCCTTACCTGTCATGCTGTATAATATTCCGGGCAGATCAAGCGTCAATGTCTCACCTGAAACGATTATTCGTCTCTCAAAGATTGAGAACATCGTTGCTGTGAAAGAAGCAAGTGGGGATCTGGACAGCATGACAGAAATCATTTCCCATACGCCTGATGATTTTATGTTATACAGTGGTGATGACGGTCTCACATTGCCGGTACTATCCATTGGCGGGGCGGGAATCGTGTCAGTGGCATCCCATGTCATCGGAAATGAGATGCAGGAAATGGTATCTTCCTTTTTAGGAGGGAACATCACTCATGCAGCACAGCTGCATCAAAAGCTCCTTCCGATCATGAAAGGCCTGTTCACAAGCCCCAACCCCACTCCGGTCAAAACGGCCCTCCAGATGAAAGGCCTGGACGTTGGCTCTGTGCGGTTGCCACTGATCCCCCTGACAGAAGTAGAAAGGGCGAAACTTTCTCACTTACTCGAAGCCTTATCTTAATATAATGCGCATGCGATATCCAAAAGACTGTGAAGCTATGTCCTTCACGGTCTTTTGTTCTTTCTAATAGGGATAACCCTGAGAGAGATAATTCTTCAAAAGAAGAAGGAATTATTCTTACCGTATCGAAATAGTAACGTAGAATAAATGATTGCAGTCTTTTTCCTAATCCTGAATATGAAGGATAAAATTGGTTGTACTACCAAAATGGTATCAAGTATAATGAATATAACTGATTGAAGATCGGGGAAGGAACAGCATAGGAGGACATAATGGTGAGTAAGATAAAGAATGAAAGCATTAAGGTGATACCACTCGGGGGAGTGGGAGAGATAGGCAAGAACATGTACGTGATTGAAGTCGACCATGAAATATTCGTGATTGACGCTGGACTTATGTTTCCGGAAAATGAAATGCTTGGGATCGATATCGTCATTCCTGACATTCAATATTTGATTGAAAATAAAGAACGGGTAAAAGGGATCTTCCTCACTCATGGACATGAAGACAGTATTGGGGCGATTTCATATGTCTTAACGAAGATCAAGGCTCCAGTCTATGGGACACGCTTAACGAATGCATTGGTAAAGGCACGTCTGAAGGATGAACATATCAGGGATGATGTGAAGTTTTATACGATTCATTCTGATAGCTACCTTACTTTTGATGGTGTGAATGTGACCTTCTTTAAAACCACACACAGTATTCCTGATTCAGTCGGGGTTTGCATACATACATCTGAAGGAGTCATCGTCCATACAGGAGAGTTCAAGTTCGATCAATCGGCAAAGCATCTTTACCGGCCGGATTTAGGCAAGATGGCGCAAATTGGTGAGAAGGGTGTCCTTTGTTTATTGTCTGACAGTAAAGAGGCCGAGAGACCAGGGTTTACAACATCAGAGTCGGTCATCGAACAACATATCACGAACGCCTTGAGGAAAGCATCAGGGAGAGTGATCGTGGCATGCTTCGCTTCGAATTTAATTCGCCTTCAGCAGGTATTTGATGCAGCTGAGCAGAATAATCGAAAAGTGGCTGTGGTCGGGAAGAGTTTAAAGAGAGTCTATGATGTGGCCTTGAAGCTCGGATACCTTCATGTCCGGGATGAAATGATCATCGGAATTGACGAAATGGAGGATTATCCTAAAGATGAAGTCCTCATCATAGCTACAGGAACTCAAGGGGAACCGTTTGAAGCGCTTCAACGGATGTCCAAGCGTTCCCATCGTCTAGTAAACATTGAAGAAGGTGATACGGTCCTTATAACCGCCACGCCTTCCCCAGGCATGGAAGTGATCGTCGGGAGGACGATCGATATGCTTTATAGAGCCGGGGCAAATGTATTGACCGCGTCGAAAAAAGTTCATGTGTCAGGTCATGGGAGTCAGGAAGACTTAAAGTTCATGTTGAATATCATGAAACCAAAGTACTTCATACCGATCCAGGGTGAATATAAAATGCTCGTCGCCCATACCCAGCTTGCCCACGATACCGGACTACCTTATAAGCAGATCTTTATCATGGATAAGGGAGACGTGCTTCAATACAAGGATGGTAAGATGAGAATGAGCGGCCGTGTTCAGGCGGGGAATGTATTGATCGATGGGATCGGGGTCGGGGACGTAGGTAATATTGTCCTTCGTGATCGTAAGTTATTATCGGAAGACGGTGTATTTACGGTTGTCATCACCATCAACAGAAGATCCAAGTCTATCGTCTCAGGACCTGAAATCATCTCCAGGGGATTCGTGTATGTGAGGGAGTCCGAGGAATTGATCGAAGGGGCAGGGGGGATCGTGACGGATGTGGTTCATTCCTATCTGCAAAAAGGTTCTTTTGAATGGACGGCGATCAAGCAGGACATCCGGGATCAACTAAATTATTTCCTATTTAATAAAACACGGAGAAGACCGATGATTCTACCGATCATCATGGAAGTATAAAGTGTGGGGCTATTTGTTTCGAACAAATAGCCCCATATTTATTTGAACACAAAGAATAAAGTATGAAAACACTCCCATATTAAAATAATAACAAGAGAATGGGAATGAAAAGGAGATGTTTTCATGGAACAAAATCGTGAACATATGCATGATGAGCCAAATAAAGGTCAGGATGATCAGAAAGACAAACCTTCTGGATTGATGGAAAAGATTCAACAACTGGGGCAAACCAATGTTCCACAACTTTCTCAAGACTCCAATATTCACTGCCTCACCATTGTAGGCCAGATAGAAGGACATATGCAGCTTCCGCCTCAAAATAAAACAACAAAGTATGAGCACGTCATCCCCCAGCTTGTGGCCATTGAACAAAATCCCAAGATCGAAGGGCTGGTTGTAATTCTGAATACGGTCGGGGGAGATGTAGAAGCGGGTCTGGCCATTTCCGAAATGATCGCCTCATTATCCAAACCTACTGTTTCTGTTGTACTTGGGGGTGGACACAGCATTGGGGTCCCAATCGCTGTATCCTGCGACTTCTCGTTCATTGCAAGTACGGCTACCATGACGATCCACCCTGTTCGATTAACCGGTTTAGTCATCGGTGTGCCCCAAACATTTGAGTATCTGGATAAAATGCAGGATCGGGTAGTCAGCTTTGTCACTAAGCACAGCAATATCACGGAAGAGGATTTTAAAGACCTTATGTTTGCAAAAGGAAACCTCACAAGGGATATAGGTACGAATGTGGTGGGGGATGACGCGGTGGAATACGGATTGATCGATGGAATTGGGGGCATCGGGTCGGCAATCAGGAAGATCAATGAATTGATCGAGATGAAGAAGCAGACAGATTCACAAGAGGGTCTGGTTCAATGATCCTCTATACAATGGTTCCCAATGATCTGGTGTTTCCCACCGATGGAAGTGAATTCAGCGGTCAAATGATGATAAACTATCAGGGCGTTCCCCTTCTGGTTCAGCAGGAGGAAAACAAATATCGAATCATCAGGGTCATGAGCAGTGATCCCGCCCATTACTTAAATGATCAAATTTGCCCAGGAGAATATCTAAACAATTAAGTGAGAAAGAGGATTTTCCCAAAATAGTGGATATGCTATAATATTACTCAGAAGACAGTATATACAAAAAGTTCACGGGAAGGGTTTGACACCTTAGGCACATACATTGCCCCAAAGGGTCAGCCCTTTCTTCATCTTCTAGTACATAAATCAGATAGACTTCAACAGAATTTAGGTGAATGGTTTGGCAAAACGGAAAAAAAGAAAAAAACGTTCTCAAACAGGCTCTGCACTGAAACAGACGATCAAGTATGAGATCATCGGATTGATCCTATCTGCATTAAGCTTGATATCCATCATTGAGCTTGGAGCCGTTGGTAAGGCACTTGTTTATTTTTATCGTTTCTTCCTCGGGGAATGGTATATGATTGCCCTTTTATGGATGCTGTATGTAGCGGGCTACCTGATGATTAAACGGGAGGTACCGATGTTGTTCAGCAGGAGACTTGTCGGGGTATATATCATCATTGCCAGTTTCCTCCTATTAAGTCATGTGAAATTATTTGATCTCCTTTCAAATGGCGGATCATTCTCTAATCCCAGTGTCATCATGAATACGTGGGACTTATATTGGATGGACGTCAACGGTGAATCCAGTACGTCCGATCTTGGAGGAGGGATGATCGGCAGCATCCTGTTTGCGGTTTCCTACTTCCTATTTGATTCACAGGGGGCAAGGATCGTCAGCGCAACGTTCATTATGATCGGCATCATCCTTGTGACTGGTAAATCCATCGGGGACGTACTTGGAAGAGCAGGGAAACGCTTTGGTGCCTTCATGAGTGGGCAATGGTCAGCATTTAAACAGGATATGAGCGACTGGAAGGAAGAGCAATCCAAGAAAAAAGAAGTAAAAGAGAAGAAAAAGAAAGATGAACCAATGAAAAGGGAAGAATCGCCTGAACCAATGGTCTCCGAGGAAGAAGAAACGCGGGAACCGATCATCTCGAATTTCGCAGAGCGTGCATATGGTGGATCACCATCAAAAGAAGAGGCCGTAACTCCAGGTGCCGGGACTAGTAATGATAAAGAGGCTTCGACAAGGAAAGAGGGCGATACGGAAGGGGAAGCAGAAGCAGCCCCGCCAATCACCTTTACAGAAGTGGAAAATAAAGATTACAAGCTTCCATCGATCTCTTTATTAAAAACCCCTAGAAAAACGGATCAGAGTAACGAATATCAATTGATTCATGCCAACGCGGCAAAGCTTGAAAGAACATTCCAAAGCTTCGGGGTAAAGGCAAAAGTGACTCAAGTCCATCTTGGCCCAGCAGTCACAAAGTATGAAGTACATCCAGATGTAGGCGTGAAAGTAAGCAGGATCGTCAACCTGAGTGATGATCTGGCGCTGGCCCTTGCAGCGAAAGATATTCGGATTGAAGCTCCGATTCCGGGTAAGTCGGCCATCGGTATTGAGGTTCCGAACTCGGAAGTGGCCATGGTATCCCTGCGGGAGGTTCTTGAAGCGAAGGAGCATAACAAACCCGATGCGAAACTGCAAATTGGCTTGGGGCGTGATATCACCGGTGAAGCGGTACTCGCTGAGCTGAATAAGATGCCTCATTTACTGGTAGCGGGAGCAACAGGGAGCGGTAAGAGTGTATGTATCAATGGGATCATCACAAGTATACTCATGAGGGCAAAGCCCCATGAAGTTAAACTGATGATGATCGACCCGAAAATGGTTGAACTGAACGTATACAATGGAGTTCCACATCTCCTGGCACCCGTTGTAACAGATGCCAAGAAAGCGTCCCAGGCTTTAAAGAAGGTTGTTAGTGAGATGGAGCGCAGGTATGAGTTATTCTCTCATACGGGAACCAGGAATATTGAAGGATACAATGACTACGTTAAGAGACAGAATATAGAAAATGAAGATAAACAGCCTCTGCTGCCTTATATCGTAGTGATTGTAGACGAGCTGGCGGATCTCATGATGGTAGCCTCGAGCGACGTGGAGGATGCCATCACAAGGCTTGCACAGATGGCACGTGCTGCCGGGATCCATCTTATCATTGCGACGCAGCGCCCATCGGTAGACGTCATCACAGGGGTCATCAAGGCCAATATTCCGTCCCGGATTGCTTTCGCCGTATCGTCCCAAACCGATTCCAGAACTATTCTGGATTCCGGTGGAGCGGAAAAGCTATTGGGAAGGGGAGATATGCTCTTCATGCCAGTTGGGGCATCCAAGCCAACAAGGGTGCAAGGTGCGTTTTTATCAGATGAAGAAGTGGAAGAAATCGTAGACTTTGTCATCTCTCAGCAAAAGGCTCAATATCAGGAGGAAATGATTCCCGATGAAGTTCAGGAGGATGAGAAGTCAGGGGAAGCGGAAGACGAATTATATCATGATGCCGTCCAGTTGATCGCGGAAATGCAGACAGCATCCGTTTCTATGCTTCAAAGAAGATTCCGGATCGGCTACACGAGGGCCGCGAGGTTGATCGATGAAATGGAAGTAAGGGGAGTCGTAGGTCCTTATGAAGGCAGTAAGCCCAGAACCGTCCTGGTCGGCAAGCCATCAGAAGAGCAAAGTTCCTAATCCAAGGTGTGTTACTCTATTCTAATTGAATGGGGTACCATGCCTTTTTTTGTTAGGGAAATGAGGGAAATATCCCGTTTGAAAACGCTTTAACGAAAGGAATGCGGGTTTATCCACGAATGTGTTATACTATTAAAAGCGTTTACAAATGTAATGCCTTTGTTTAGAGTATGTAAAAAATGATAACGGAAAACGGTACCACTGTAAAAAAGTAGTTAATATATCCCATTTAGGCCCATTTAATCAACGATTTTTTCAATTTTTTTACAGAAAAGGATTTTAAATTGTCATTCTAATCATTTTTTTCGACAAAATCACACAATGCTATTCCTTTATCAAAAGAAAAGTGTTATAGTATTTTCGATTAGTAGGAAAGATATACATCAGAGGTCTGATGTCTTGAGAAAATGTGGTGGTGGTTCCAGTGACAATAAAAACAGACAATCGGCATTTATACTTACAAGTAATTGACCGTTTGAAGAAGGATATCGAGGCGGGAATTTACAAAGAAAAAGAAAAACTCCCATCTGAATTCGATCTTTCCAAACAATTAGGTGTAAGTAGGGCTACTCTTAGGGAAGCTCTCAGGATTCTTGAGGAAGAAAGTGTCATCGTACGACGTCATGGTGTAGGTACATTTGTAAACGCCAAGCCGCTCTTCACTTCTGGTATAGAGCAGCTGAACAGTGTAACGAACATGATCAAGCAGGCTGGTATGGAGCCAGGGACCATTTTCTTAAGCTCAACAACTCAAGAAGCTACTGAGGATGATGTGAAGAGGTTTACTTGCAATGAAGAGGACGACGTGATCCTCATTGAAAGGGTTCGAACGGCAAACGGGGAACCGGTTGTATATTGTGTGGACAAAATTCCTGAGAAAGTCATGCCGAGGAATTTCACACATGAGGATAATTCGATTTTCACTGTTTTAGAAAAACGGGAGAATAAGAGAATTACCCACGCGGTCGCACAAATTGAACCAATGGGATATCACGATAAAATCTCCCCTATTCTAAATTGCGAGCCGGAAACGGCCTTACTCGTTCTGAAGCAAATGCATTTTGATGAAAACGATGAGCCGATCCTTTATTCCGTAAACTACTTCAGATCAGACAAATTTAGCTTCCAGGTATTAAGAAAGCGCGTATAACAGCAATCCATCTTACTACTAATTTATTACAATAATAGGGGGTACTCTAGGTGAAAAAACGTAAATTCGGTTTAGCGTTATCATTTGTTCTGGCAGCAGGTACATTATTAGGTGCTTGTGGAACAAGCGAGGACAAAGAAGGTGCATCTAGTGGCGATGGCAAGAAAGAAGATCAATTTACAGTAGCAATGGTTACAGATGTTGGTGGAGTAGATGATAAGTCTTTCAACCAATCAGCATGGGAAGGTCTGAAAGCCTTCGGTAAAGAGAACGACTTGGAAAAAGGTAAAGATGGATTTGACTACTTACAGTCACAATCAGATGCTGACTATGCTACGAACTTAAACAAATTAGCTCGTCAAGATTTTGACTTAGTATATGGTATCGGTTTCCTTATGGAAGGTGCAATCACTGAAATTGCACAACAACAAAAAGATTCACACTTCGCAATCGTTGATGCTGTTGTCGATCAACCAAACGTTGCAAGCATCATGTTCAAAGAGCAGGAAGCTTCCTTCCTTGCTGGAGTGACAGCAGGACTTGCGACTAAAACGAACAAAATCGGATTCATCGGTGGTATGGAAATTCCGGTTATCGAACGCTTCCACGCTGGTTTCATTGCTGGTGTTAAAGCGGTCAATCCTGATGCAGAAATCGTTGCAGACTATGCGGGTGCATTCGACAAAGCTGAACTTGGACAAACAATCGCATCAAAAATGTATACTCAAGATGTTGACGTAATCTTCCACGCAGCTGGTGGAACGGGTAATGGATTATTCAAAGAAGCACGTGACCTGAAAGAAAAAGATCCTTCACGTGAACTTTGGGCAATCGGTGTTGACTCCGACCAATCAGCAGAAGGTAAAGTAGGAGATCATAATATCATCCTTACATCGGCACTTAAGCGCGTTGATAACGCAGTAGTGGATCTTTCCACTAAAGCGAAAGAAGGAAATTTCCCTGGTGGGGAGCAAATCCTTTACGGACTTAAAGAAGATGGCGTAGGACTTGCTGAATTAAATGACGAACTTTCCAATAAAGATGAAGTCATGAAAAAAGTAGATGAATGGAAAGAAAAGATTACTAGCGGAGACGTAAAAGTTCCAGAATCTATTAAAGATGCGGAAGCTTTCTCAGCTAACTAATTGAACAAGAAGGGAGTGGCCGGGGATATCCGGCCGCTTATCCTCCTGAAAATAGGTTGATATATTAATAGAAATTTAATTGAAGTATAGAAAATTTCTATCTTTCATTTAGATTTTTATTCGGGGAAACCCTTTTTTTTCTGAGTAGTGAAGGTCTGACCTCTAACTACTAGATAAATATCCCTAGTCTATGCAAGGAGTGATTAGAAATGGATTATGTAATTGAGATGCTGAATATCCGTAAAGAATTCCCAGGCATCGTAGCAAATGACAACATAACCCTCCAGCTCAAAAAAGGTGAAATTCATGCGCTTCTTGGTGAAAATGGAGCAGGTAAGTCGACATTAATGAACGTGTTATTCGGCTTATACCAGCCTGAGCAGGGAGAAATCCGTGTAAAAGGGCAAAAGGTGAATATTACCAATCCGAACATCGCCAATGATCTTGGAATCGGGATGGTTCATCAGCATTTTATGCTCGTTGATACATTCACTGTAACGGAGAATATCATTCTCGGAAGAGAGCCGAAATCCGGTGCAACTGTGGATATTAAAAAAGCTGAAAAAGATATTCGGGATATTTCTGAAAGGTATGGTCTGAAAGTAGATCCAAACGCTAAAATTTCAGAAATTTCAGTAGGTATGCAGCAGCGTGTGGAAATATTAAAGACACTTTATCGTGGAGCAGAAATCCTGATCTTTGATGAACCGACCGCTGTATTGACTCCTCAAGAGATCAAAGAACTGATTCAAATCATGAAAACTCTGATTAAAGAAGGTAAATCAATCATCCTTATCACTCACAAGCTTAAAGAAATTATGGAAGTGTGTGATAATGTAACCGTTATCAGAAAAGGGAAAGGGATCGGCACAGTGAAGGTCACAGAAACGGATCCGAATCACCTTGCCAGCCTGATGGTGGGGCGTGAAGTCACATTCAAAACAGAAAAGAAAGAAGCCACACCTAGTGATAATGTTCTCGAGGTTCGTGACTTAAACGTAAAAGACCAGCGAAATGTCCCAGTTGTAAAGGACCTGAACCTTGAGGTGAAAGCAGGGGAAATCCTTGGTATAGCCGGCGTGGATGGAAATGGACAAAGTGAGCTGATTGAGGCCATCACGGGTCTTCATAAAGTCGACAGTGGTTCAATCAAACTGAATGGAAAAGAAATCGCAAATATGAAACCCCGTAAAATTTATGAGTCAGGTGTAGGTCATATTCCTCAGGATAGGCATAAACATGGCCTTGTACTTGATTTTCCTATCGGGGAAAATATGGTCCTTCAGACCTATTACCAGAAACCGTATTCCAATAAAGGGGTACTTAGTTACAAAAATATTTACAATCAGGCAAGAAAATTGATAGCGGAATTTGATGTCAGGACTCCATCAGAATTCACCCTTGCCCGTGCTTTGTCCGGGGGGAATCAGCAAAAAGCAATCATTGGCCGCGAAGTAGATAGAGATCCGGATTTATTGATAGCGGCTCAGCCGACCAGGGGTCTTGACGTTGGAGCCATCGAGTTTATCCATAAGCGCCTGATTGAACAAAGGGACAATGGGAAAGCAGTTCTGCTCCTATCATTTGAACTGGATGAAATCATGAATGTAAGTGACCGGATTGCGGTTATATATGAAGGAGCGATTGTCGCCGTTGTCAATCCAAAAGAAACGACCGAACAAGAGCTTGGATTACTAATGGCCGGTTCGAGAAGGAAGGAAACGGGAGGGGAATCACATGTCTAACCGCTTAACAAATATATTAATCCCGGTAATCTCAGTCCTTTTAGGTATCATTGTCGGAACGATCATCATGCTGGTGAGTGGGTATGACCCGATTGCAGGATACGCTGCATTATGGAATGGGATCTTCGGGGAGATCTATTATGTAGGAGAAACGATCCGTCAGGTCACACCATATATTTTAGCAGGACTGGCTGTTGCCTTCGCATTTAGAACGGGTCTCTTTAACATCGGTGTGGAAGGTCAATTGATTGTGGGTTGGCTTGCCGCTGTCTGGGTAGGGGTTGCCTTTGATGATTTACCTAAGCTGATACATTTACCCCTTGCCATCATTGCTGCCGCATTAGCAGGGGCGCTATGGGGCTTTATACCTGGACTTCTTAAAGCGAAATTCCGCGTACATGAAGTCATTGTCACGATTATGATGAACTATATTGCACTTCACGTGACAAATGCCATTATCCGTGATGTCATTACTGACCGTAAAGATCGTACAGATATGATTGCGGATACAGCTTCATTGAAGTCTCCTTTCTTTGAAAGTTTGACAGATTACTCCCGATTGCACTGGGGGATTTTCATCGCCCTTGCATGTGTATTCATCATGTGGTTCCTGCTTGAAAAGACAACGCGTGGATATGAGCTGCGTTCTGTAGGATTCAACCAGCATGCGTCACAATACGCCGGTATGAACGTGAATGGGAACATCATCCTGTCCATGGTCATCTCTGGAGCGTTTGCCGGACTTGCTGGAGCGATGGAAGGCCTTGGCACATTCGGCTATGCTTCAATCAAGGGAGGATTCACAGGTGTCGGATTCGATGGGATCGCTGTAGCCCTTCTTGGTGGTAATGCGGCCATCGGAGTAGTGTTCGCCGCCCTTCTATTTGGAGGACTTAAAGTAGGGGCACTGAATATGCCTCTCGATGCAGGAATACCAAATGAACTGGTAGATATTATTATTGCCCTTATCATTTTCTTTGTAGCATCTGGTTATATGATCCGTTATCTGATTCAACGATTTAGTAAAAAGGGGGTGAAATAAGTGGGTTTTATTGATATTTTGACAATACTCATCCCATCAACCTTGCTTTGGGCAACACCACTTATTTTCACTGCTTTGGGAGGAGCGTTCTCAGAGCGTTCAGGTGTAGTAAATATTGGACTCGAAGGCCTTATGGTCATCGGTGCATTTTCAAGTATTGTATTCAACCTTGCTTTTGCAGATACTTTCGGTGCAGCGACTCCTTGGGTCGCGCTCCTTGTGGCCATGGTGATGGGTGGACTGCTTGCTATCCTGCATGCCGTTGCTTCCATTACATTCAGGGCTGACCAGGTTGTATCAGGTGTGGCCATCAACTTGCTGGCAGTCGGATTGACTCTTTTCTTGGTCAAACGTATCTATGGAAAGGGTCAAACGGATATCATCTCTGAAGGATTTGGGAAAGTCGATGTTCCTTTGCTTCACAGAATCCCGGTCATTGGAGATATCTTCTTTTCCAACACATATTGGCCGCCATTCGTTGCGATTCTTGTATCTTTCATCGTTTGGTTCATTATGTTCAAAACCCCGTTCGGTCTAAGATTACGTTCTGTAGGTGAGCATCCTATGGCAGCAGACACAATGGGAATCAATGTAACGAAAATGCGCTATATCGGTGTCATCATTTCCGGTGCTTTTGCAGGTGTCGGCGGGGGAGTATACGCCCAGGCGATTTCCTCGGACTTCAGCCATGCAACGATCAGTGGACAGGGGTTCATGGCCCTTGCAGCCTTGATCTTCGGGAAATGGCATCCACTTGGAGCCATGGGAGCGGCCCTGTTCTTCGGATTCGCCCAAAGTTTAAGTATCATCGGATCCAGTATCCCATTGTTTGAAAACATCCCAAGTGTATTCCTATTGATTGCGCCATATGTGCTTACCATCCTGGCACTAACCGGCTTCATCGGTCGTGCAGATGCTCCTAAAGCTCTTGGTACACCATATATCAAAGGAAACCGTTAAAAGAATCGAGAATAAGTGAAAGGATATCCTGAAAATAGGGGTATCCTTTTTCTTCGTTTACACTGCGTTTGAAATGGTTTTTGATTCAAACATAAAGGGAAATCCATATGCATATAATGGTTTATTCAAAAGTGTATTTTACCAACAGAGGAAGATGCTTGAAATCAATCTCTCTCTACATGTATAGTTATACATAAATACCGCACAATAAGGGTGTTTATTAATTTTGCATGTAAATCGATGGAAGTATGGACCTAAGGAGGACGGTACGATGACAGCCATTAACGAAATAGTGAAGAAGAAGCCTGGTTACACGCTACATATCGTTCAAACGGATAAGTATAAAACCAATAGCCTCGTATTAAAGATGAAAGCCCCCCTCGACCCCGAAACAGTCACTTTACGGGGATTGCTGCCCCATGTGATGCAGAGCAGCACGAAGACCTATCAGAGCACTACGGAGTTACGCTCCCATCTGGATGAGTTATATGGAGCGAACTTCTTTGTGGATTTAGGTAAAAAAGGTGAGTACCATGTGGTCAGTATGTCTGTTGAAATCGCCAACGAAAAGTTTTTGAAGGATTCTGAACCGCTGCTTCAAAAAGGAATCGAATTCCTTGCAGATGTCCTTCAGAACCCTCATGTTGAAAATAACGAGTTTGACAAGAAAACAGTCGAAAAAGAAAAACGGAACCAAAAGGTTAGAATCCAAGCAGTGTATGACGATAAAATGCGCTATGCCAATTCACGACTGGTGGAAGAAATGTGTAAAGGTGAACGTTTCGCCCTCCATGTAAACGGTGTAAGTGAAGAAGTGGAGTCCACTACTGCGAAGAGTTTATATGAATATTATCAAAAAGTGATGGCGGAAGATCAGTTTGATCTTTATGTGATCGGTGATGTCGATGTTAAAGAGGTTGAAAGCCTCTGTGATCGATTACTCCAATTGAATGAACGTACTCCTCAACAAGTGGATGCTTCCCTTGTGAAGCAAAAGGAAAATGAAAACGTCGTAAAAGAGAAACAGGATGTGAAACAAGGGAAGCTGAACATGGGCTACCGTACACATACTCAATATGGCGATGATGATTATTTCGCTCTTCAAGTATTCAATGGTATATTCGGTGGCTTCTCCCATTCCAAATTGTTCATCAATGTGAGGGAGAAAGCGAGCCTCGCATATTATGCAGCGAGCCGCCTCGAAAGTCATAAAGGTTTATTGATGGTAATGTCCGGTATCGAATTTGAAAAGTATGATCAAGCGGTAGGAATCATCAACGAACAGCTCCAGGCGATGAAGGATGGAGACTTCACGGATGGGGAAATCGACCAGACAAAAGCGGTCATCCGTAACCAGCTTCTTGAAACCATCGATACCTCAAGAGGGTTGGTCGAAGTTCTTTACCATAATGCCGTAGCTCATGAAGAAATCGACCTGAAACATTGGTTGGATGAGATTGAAAAGACAACAAAAGAAGATATCGTAAAAGCCGCAAATAAAGTTGAACTTGATACGATTTACTTTCTAACAGGAATGGAGGGATAAAGATGAAGAAAATTTCCTTCGATCAATTACAAGAAAATTTGTATTATGAAAAAATGTCTAACGGTTTGGACGTATACATCCTCCCGAAAAAAGGTTTCAACAAGACGTATGCTACATTTACAACGAAATATGGAAGCATCGACAATCATTTTGTCCCCTTGGATGAAGATGAATTTGTGAAAGTGCCCGATGGAATCGCCCATTTCTTAGAGCATAAACTGTTTGAAAAAGAAGATGGGGATGTCTTCCAGCAATTCAGTAAGCAAGGGGCATCGGCCAATGCGTTCACTTCCTTTACAAGGACAGCTTATCTGTTCTCGAGTACGACCAACGTAGAACGGAATTTAGAAACACTCATCGATTTCGTTCAAGATCCGTATTTCACAGAGAAAACGGTGGAAAAGGAAAAAGGCATCATCGGTCAGGAAATCACCATGTATGATGATAATCCGGATTGGCGATTATACTTCGGGGTCATCCAGAATATGTACAAAAATCATCCTGTGAAGATCGACATTGCAGGAACGATCGAATCCATCACCCCGATAACAAAGGATATGCTCTATCAGTGTTATAATACGTTCTACCATCCAAGCAATATGCTCTTATTCGTGGTTGGGTCAGTCGATCCCGAACAGATCATGAATCAGGTCCGTTCGAATCAGGAAAAGAAAGAGTATGAAAAAATGCCTGAAATCAAGCGTAAATTCGAAGAGGAACCAGAAACGGTAGCGGAGAAAAAACAGGTCCTTAAGATGAACGTCCAAAGTCCTAAATGTCTCGTTGGTCTGAAAGCTCCGGAACCAGTCCAGCAGGGTCGGGAAATGCTAAGACAAGAGCTTTCCATGAATGTTTTCCTTGATATGCTGTTCGGAAAGAGTTCACCGTACTATTCCGAACTATATAATGATGGATTGATCGATGAAACATTCCATTATGACTATACACAGGAAAATGGCTTTGGTTTCCTTACGGTCGGTGGAGATACGGAAAAGCCGGATGAGCTCTCTGAGAAAGTACAATCGCTCCTTCTGAAAGCGAAACGGGAATCTCTTTTTAATGAGGAGGGTCTCGAGAGAACGAAGAAGAAGAAGATTGGTGCATTCTTGCGTGCCATTAACTCTCCTGAGTATATTGCGAATCAATTTACCCGCTATGCCTTCAATGAAATGGATTTATTTGAAGTCGTGCCTACCCTTGAATCGTTGAAATATGATGATATCCAGGCGGTTGCGGAGTCCATTATTAGTGAAGAACGATTTACTGTATGTCAGGTCGTACCTAAATCATGATGGAAGGGGAGCTATCCTTTAATAGGGTAGTTCCTCTATTTATGTGAATGACGTTTGGAGTGAAACCAATGAAGTATGCATTAATTACAGGGGCATCAGGTGGAATCGGGAGTAGTACTGCTCTTCTTTTGGCAGAAGAGGGATGGAATCTATACTTGCATTATCATTCCAATGAAGGGGCAATGAAGGACTTGATTCATAAAGTCGAAGCGTTAGGGGTGGAGGCAATCCCCATTCAGGGTAATCTTGCCAACCCGGAGGAAGTGGGGGATCTTGTCCATTGCATATTCCGGCTCGATGCGATCATTTGCTGCAGCGGGAATTCTGCCTGGGGGCTCTTCCAGGACCATTCAGAAGACGATCTGGATCAGATGATCAACCTTCATGTCAAAAGTCCGTTGATCCTCGTTCAGAAACTCCTGCCGAAGCTGATTGACCGGAAAGGGGCGATCGTCATGGTGAGTTCGATCTGGGGACAGATAGGAGCTGCCTGTGAGGTTGTATATTCAACTGTCAAAGGGGCTCAATTAGCATTTGTAAAATCCTTAAGTAAAGAGCTCGCATTAAGCGGTGTAAGGGTAAACGCTGTTGCCCCCGGTGCCGTTGATACGTCTATGATGGACGCGTTTACGGATGAAGATAAAGAATCAATCCGTGAAGAAATCCCAATGGGCCGGTTTGCTCAACCGGGTGAAATTGCTGATTCCATTCACTTTCTTCTTTCGTCCAGGGCTTCATATATTACCGGCCAGACCCTTTCCGTCAACGGGGGATGGCACACATAAAAAAATTTTCAATCAAATGATTCCAGCGCATAATTTTTCCTCCGGGATACAAACTAAGGTTGTATTTCAATAAAGGAGGTCATGACAAATGTCTGTATTAGATAACTGGTCAGATTGGAAAAACTTTTTAGGGGATCGCCTAAACCAGGCAGAACACAGCGGCATGGAGCACGAAACGGTAAATGACTTGGCTTACCAAATCGGTGATTACTTAGCCAATCAAGTCGAAGCTAAGAATGATCAGGAAAAAGTATTAGCGGATTTATGGTCAGTCGCGTCTCCAGAAGAGCAACACGCCATCGCCAATATGATGGTCAAGCTTGTTAATAATAACGGTAGTCGTTAAGGAGAGGGATTTCCCTCTCCTTTTTCTTATGGGGAATGACTTAGTACTGGTCTTCAAGTTATCATTTTACGTATGAATGAGAAATTGTACATATTTATGTAGGTTTTGCTTTTCTATTAGCAGGAAATCATTTATTATAATACCTAGATGTTTAAATAACTTTTCGAAATATGTCAATTTTTATCGAAATGGAATGTCACATTTTTCCGGGGAGGTAAGCGATGGAACGCAAAGAATGGTATTTAGAATACGAAATACAAAAAAATCGTCCCGGCCTCTTAGGTGATATTTCCTCGTTATTAGGAATGCTTTCTATCAATATAGTGACGATAAATGGTGTGGATGAAGGAAGAAGGGGAATGCTTCTCCTTGCCAATAATGATGAACAGATCATGAGGCTTGAGTCCATCCTTCAAACGATGGATACAATCAATGTGACAAAGCTCCGGGAACCTAAATTAAGGGACCGTCTTGCTGTGCGTCACGGTCGATATATCCAGCGCGATGCCGACGACAAGAAAACGTTTCGATTTGTTCGTGATGAGCTTGGTTTATTGGTTGATTTTTTGGCTGAATTATTTAAGCAGGAAGGACACAAGCTTGTCGGGATCAGAGGGATGCCCCGGGTAGGGAAGACCGAATCCATCGTGGCATCAAGTGTATGTGCGAATAAGAAGTGGCTTTTTGTCTCTTCTACATTATTAAAGCAAACGATACGGAGCAAGCTCATCGAAGACGAGTATTCCGCTGAAAACTTATTTATTATAGACGGCATCGTTTCTACACGCCGTGCAAGTGAAAAACATTGGCAGCTGGTGAGGGAAATCATGAGATTACCTGCTGTGAAAGTAATCGAACATCCTGATGTATTCGTTCAAAACTCTGAATATTCACTTGAAGATTTTGATTATATCATTGAACTTAGAAACGATCCTGATGAAGAAATTACATACGAATTAGTGGAACAAAATAATCTATTTCAAAATTCCGATTTTGGAGGTTTTGATTTTTAATATTGGAAGGTGTTAAGTAGTGACGGAATTAGGAAATCGTTTAAAGGAAGCTCGAGAGGCTAAGAATTACAGCCTTGATGATTTACAAAGGATAACAAAAATTCAAAAACGCTATTTGATTGGGATCGAAGAAGGCAATTATGATGCGATGCCGGGCAAATTCTACGTACGCGCATTCATTAAGCAATATTGTGAAGCGGTCGGACTTCCTCCTGAAGTGATTTTTGAGGAACACAAGGCTGAAATCCCGACGACCTATGAAGATGAAATACCGGTTTCCCTTTCAAGGGTGCAGTCCCGTAAAAGTGTTTCAGAGAGCTCAACGAAGGTATTTGACTTCCTACCGAAGCTCCTCATCGCACTGTTTGTCATCGGTGCACTTGTTGCCGTGTGGGTATTTTGGCAAGGGAAAGTTGGGGACAAGGCCCCTGAGTCCAATCAGGAAGAAAACCAGACACAAGTAGATGTTGATGAGAATAAGAGTGCTGAGGGCGATAAGCCTGAAGATGAAACAAATGATAAAGAACAGACCGAAGAAGTCAAGCCTTCAGGAGATCAAAAAGATGGTGAAGATAATCCGCAGCCAGAACAGTCTCTAGAAGCAGTGAATTCTTCAGACTATAAAACGACGTATGAATTGAAAAATGCAAAAGAGTTCAAGCTTCAGTTGTCAGCTAAGGGGGACACATGGGTTAAAGTCTTTGACACCAACGAGCAGGTTTTGTTTGAAGGACTGTTAAAACAGGGAATAAAAAAAGACTTTGACCTTTCCGATGATAAACAGGCATATCTTATTATAGGCGATGCTTCGAATACCGATATAAGTGTGAACGGGAAACAGCTTGAATATAAAATATCTGCAACTGATGTCGTCAGGCAGGATATCATCATCAATTACGCACCGCAAGAACAATAATTGAAACGGGAGGAGTTTTAATAACTCCTTTTTCTTACATACTAAAGGTATAAGCGTTTTTAAAGCATTGGAGGTAGAAAGGTGAACTTACCTAATAAAATTACAGTATCAAGGATATTTTTAATTCCATTATTTTTAATCATCATGCTTGCACCGTTAAATTGGGGCGAGATGATGTTTCTTGGGGCGGAAATGCCGGTGAAGCATTTTGTAGGAGCCTTGATTTTTATCATAGCGGCAACGACGGATTGGATCGACGGTTATTATGCAAGGAAACTTGACCTTGTTACAAATCTGGGGAAATTCTTGGATCCGTTGGCAGATAAACTGCTTGTATCGGCTGCTTTAATCGTACTTGTCGAGATGGGTCTTGCTCCATCGTGGATCGTCATCATCATCATCAGTCGCGAGTTTGCCGTAACAGGGCTTCGTCTCGTATTAGCAGGGGAAGGGGAAGTGGTTGCTGCAGGTCAACTCGGTAAGATCAAGACCTGGGCACAGATCATTGCCATATCAGCCCTTCTTCTTCATAACGCCATTTTCGAACTGATCAATCTCCCGTTTGCTACGATCGCTCTATGGGTGGCTATGTTCTTTACCATTTGGTCGGGATGGGATTATTTTAAACATAATAAAAAAGCATTTGTGAATTCGAAATAACAGTGTACACCAGGGGATTGATTCAAATAGAATCATCCCCTTCTTTTCACCATATTTTAGGGGGAATACAGATGAATGCAGAAATAATAGCCGTTGGGTCCGAATTATTGCTCGGACAAATCGTCAATTCCAATGCTCAATACATTTCCGAACAGTTGGCTGAGATGGGAGTGAACGTGTATTATCACACGAGTGTGGGGGATAACCCTGCCCGTTTACAAGAGGTCATTGAGGTAGCAAAGAAGCGGGCGGACTTATTGATCTTTACTGGAGGCCTTGGACCCACAAAGGATGATCTGACGAAAGAAACGATCGCCAATGCTTTAGGAACGACTTTAAGCATGGATCATGACGCATTGGAATCGATAAAAGGCTATTTTCAGAAGGTCAATCGTGAAATGACCCCGAATAATGAAAAACAAGCCCTTATTTTATCCGGGGCCCATGTATTGAAGAACGAACACGGCATGGCTCCGGGGATGCTGTTGAAAAAGGAGGGTACCTCCTATATGCTTCTCCCCGGTCCGCCGTCTGAAATGAGGCCGATGTTTGATAAGCATGGCAAACAGGCAATCCTGAACTTGATGAAGAAGAAAGAAATCATCCATTCACGGGTACTTCGTTTCTTTGGCATCGGGGAAGCAGAGC
Organism: Rossellomorea vietnamensis; assembly: GCF_025398035.1. Taxonomy (NCBI): domain Bacteria; kingdom Bacillati; phylum Bacillota; class Bacilli; order Caryophanales; family Bacillaceae; genus Rossellomorea; species Rossellomorea vietnamensis. The sequence goes on along the minus strand of NZ_CP104558.1, from coordinate 880,330 downwards.
TTGAAACGCAATTAGAAGATCTGATCGACAGACAAACCAATCCCACTATCGCCCCTCTCGCTGGTGACGGGGAAGTGACCTTGAGGCTTACGGCTAAGCACGAGTCAATGGATATTGCCGTGTCATTATTGGATTCGGTTGAAGAAAAGATCTTGAAAAGGGTGGGGGAATTATTCTACGGTTATAATCAGGATTCTCTTGTTGAAGTGGGGGTCCATTTGTTAAAAGAGAAGGGACTTACCCTTTCATGTGCAGAAAGTTTGACTGGAGGACTGTTTCAGGCCCAACTGACGTCTATACCCGGGGCATCGGATGTTTTGAGCGGCGGGGTGATCTGTTATCAGGATGAGATCAAGAAAAGGATTTTATCTGTTAATGACCGTACACTTAAACAGCATTCAGCAGTCAGTGAGCAATGTGCACGGGAACTGGCTGAAAACGTTAGAGAGCTGTTTTCCACCGACATCGGGATCAGCTTTACAGGTGTAGCAGGTCCTGACACTCACCAGGGGCATCCTGCAGGGACCGTCTGGATCGGATTATCCATGAAGGATCGAACGACCAAGGCATTTCTATTGAACCTTGGCGGTGGCCGGAATGGGAACCGGATGAGAACGGCGAAGTATGGTTGGCACTATTTGATCAAAGAACTGAGTTAGTTTGAAGAGGCTGTCTTCTTTTTGAAGGCAGCTTTTTATCTTTTTTAACTCCGGCACATCCAAAGAAAAAAACCGAATGAATGTTCGATTTTTTTCTTGTTTTCTCTAATAAAAACGTTTATAGTATAGATAGGTTGGATTTGAGACAAACTTATAAGTTGTCGATTACAAGATTTATATTCAAAGGAGGAAGATTTGTGAGCGATCGTAAAGCAGCCTTAGATATGGCGTTAAAACAAATAGAAAAGCAGTTTGGTAAAGGCTCAATCATGAAGCTTGGGGAGAAAACGGACAGAAACGTAGTGACATGTCCAAGTGGTTCACTTGCACTGGACGCTGCTCTTGGAATAGGCGGATATCCACGTGGAAGGATCATTGAGGTATATGGTCCCGAATCATCCGGTAAAACAACAGTGGCACTTCATGCGATAGCAGAGGTTCAGGCTCAGGGCGGGCAGGCAGCATTCATCGATGCAGAGCACGCACTTGATCCCGAGTATGCTCAAAAGCTTGGGGTAAACATAGATGAATTATTACTTTCACAACCAGATACAGGTGAACAGGCATTGGAAATCGCTGAAGCACTTGTACGAAGCGGCGCCGTGGATGCCATCGTTGTCGACTCTGTGGCTGCCCTTGTACCGAAGGCGGAAATCGAAGGCGAGATGGGAGATGCTCACGTAGGTCTTCAAGCCCGTTTAATGTCACAGGCCCTTCGTAAACTTTCCGGTGCCATCAATAAGTCTAAGACCATCGCGATCTTCATTAACCAGATCCGTGAGAAGGTCGGTGTCATGTTCGGTAACCCTGAAACGACTCCCGGTGGACGCGCACTGAAGTTCTATTCTTCCGTACGTTTGGAAGTCCGTCGTGCCGAAACCCTTAAGCAGGGTAATGAAATGGTTGGGAATAAAACAAAGATCAAAGTAGTGAAAAATAAAGTGGCTCCACCTTTCCGTGTAGCTGAAGTGGACATCATGTACGGGGAAGGAATCTCCAAAGAGGGTGAAATCGTCGATCTTGGGTCTGAATTGGACATCGTTCAAAAGAGCGGTGCCTGGTACTCCTACAACGAAGAGCGCCTAGGCCAGGGTCGTGAGAACGCAAAGATCTTCCTGAAAGAAAATCCTGAGATCCGTAATGAAATCATGCTGAAGATCCGTGAACATTACGGATTGGATACAGGTCGTGCCGAAACGGACGATCAAGGTGAATTGAGTCTTCTGGAAGACTAAGTGAGGAAAGAGAAGCAGACGTGATTGGTTTGCTTCTCTTTATTATGTATGGGAATACGCGTTTTGGTGGAAAATAGTAACATTCCCTTTTCTCGAGAAATGGTGGGTAATCGATACAAATCAGGTTATACATACCGTGAATCACTGGTTGACCCCGAACTTCTCAAAATTAAATGAAAAAGTTGGATTTGGTTTAAAAGCATCCACAAGCCCAATGCGACAGTGTCAATTTTTGTCGATTACAAAAAAACCCTTGAGAAATCTAGTGATAGAGGGCTCAACCCCTTGACAATAAATTTTCAGAGATTTAAAATTAACATGTATATTTTACAAATTTTTCGAATGAATATTTGAAAGCCTAGCGCTGTATATTTTGTTCAAGTGAGCAATGTACAAGCCGACATGTAAAAAACATGACAGTTCATAGCAAGAGGAGGTGAAATAATGCAACCTATTACAATCATCTTCATTTTGCTTGGCCTAATCGTCGGTGTAGTTGTTGGATACCTAATTCGTAAGTCCATTGCTGAAGCAAAGATTGCTGGTGCTAAAGGTTCAGCGGAGCAGATTTTAGAAGATGCGAAGCGCGAGGCAGATGCTCTGAAGAAAGAAGCACTTTTGGAAGCAAAGGACGAAAATCATAAACTTCGCACTGAAATGGAAAATGACCTTCGTGAACGAAGAAATGAATTGCAAAAACAAGAAAATCGTTTGATGCAAAAAGAGGAAAACCTCGATCGGAAAGATGAAACGCTTGATAAGCGTGAAGGCTTACTCGAGAGAAAAGAGGGGACTCTTAACGAGAGACAACAACATATTGAAGAGATGGAAAGCAAAGTGGACGAGATGGTACGATCACAGCAAACAGAGCTAGAACGTATCTCCAGCCTGACTCGTGATGAAGCGAAAGGAATCATCCTTGACCGCGTGGAAAATGAACTCTCCCATGATATCGCCATCATGGTCAGAGAGCATGAAACACGCGCGAAGGAAGATGCAGATAAGAAGGCGAAAGAAGTCCTATCACTGGCTATTCAACGTTGCGCTGCTGAACATGTGGCAGAGACAACGGTCAGCGTTGTGAATCTACCGAATGATGAGATGAAAGGTCGAATTATTGGGCGGGAAGGACGTAACATTCGTACGCTGGAAACACTTACGGGTATTGATTTGATTATTGATGATACTCCTGAAGCGGTTATTCTTTCTGGTTTTGATCCGATTCGTAGAGAAACGGCTCGAATTGCATTAGAGAAATTAGTTCAGGATGGACGTATCCACCCTGCACGAATTGAAGAAATGGTGGATAAATCCCGCCGCGAAGTGGATGAGTATATCCGGGAAATTGGTGAACAGACTACTTTCGAAGTAGGCGTTCATGGGCTTCATCCGGATTTGATCAAGATCCTGGGACGTTTGAAGTATCGTACAAGTTACGGTCAGAACGTTTTAAAACACTCGATGGAAGTGGCTTATCTGTCCGGTTTACTCGCAGCTGAGCTTGGTGAGGATGAAAGACTCGCCAAACGCGCCGGATTGCTTCATGATATCGGAAAGGCGATCGATCACGAAGTGGAAGGAAGCCACGTCGAAATTGGTGTAGAACTTGCAACGAAGTACAAAGAGCACCCTGTTGTCATCAACAGTATAGCTTCTCACCATGGAGACACTGAGCCGACGTCCATCATTGCCGTTCTGGTTGCTGCAGCTGATGCTTTATCTGCTGCAAGACCTGGAGCAAGAAGTGAGACGCTTGAGAACTACATCCGTCGACTGGAGAAATTGGAAGAAATCTCGGAGTCATATGAAGGCGTTGAGAAATCATTCGCAATCCAGGCAGGACGTGAAGTACGCATCATGGTAAGACCGGAAGCCATTGACGATCTGGAATCACACAGATTGGCAAGGGATATCCGTAAACGTATTGAAGATGAGCTTGACTATCCGGGCCATATTAAAGTAACGGTCATCCGTGAAACAAGGGCCGTCGAATACGCAAAATAAGAGGTTGACTCGAGGAGGGATATCCATCCTCGAGTCAGCTTTTTTTATCTCATTCTATGATCTCCGTTACAGAATGGATGATGGAATCTAATAGGATAAATAGGCGGCAAGTTATTTGTGATACAATAACGACAAGACTTAATACATATAGAGAAGGGAACGTTCATGAAAATATTATTTGTTGGAGACGTAGTCGGTTCAATGGGCCGTGAGATGATTACAGAATACCTGCCTAAGTTAAAGAAAAAGCATTCACCGGATTTTACAATCGTAAATGGGGAGAATGCTGCATCAGGTAGAGGGATTACTGAGAAGATATATAAACAATTCTTACAAGATGGCGCCAATATGGTCACCCTGGGAAATCACACATGGGACAATAAGGATATCTTTAATTTTATCGATTCATCCAAACAAATGGTCAGGCCTGCTAATTTCCCTGAAGGAACGCCTGGGAGCGGCTTAGTGTTTGCGGAAGTGTACGGTAAAGAGGTTGCGGTTATCAACGCTCAAGGAAGGACGTTTATGCCTCCTCTCGATGATCCATTTAAAGCTCTTGATGAGCTTGTTGATGAGGCCAAAAAGAGAACCTCCGTCATATTCGTTGATTTTCATGCAGAGGCAACAAGTGAGAAACAGGCTGTAGGCTGGTTTCTGGATGGCCGGGTGTCTGCAGTGATTGGAACGCACACTCATGTTCAAACGGCGGACAATCGGATCCTTCCAAATGGCACTGCATTTATGTGTGACGTTGGTATGACGGGACCATACGATGAGGTACTGGGAATGAGTAAGGATTCCGTTCTAAGGAGATTCCAGACGAGTTTACCTGTTCGTTTTGAAGTACCGAAGGCCGGACGTAAAATCCTGAGTGCTTGTTTAATCGACATTGATCAAAAGTCGGGGAAAGCGAAAAAAATCGAGCGCATATTGATCAACGAAGACCATCCGTTTATGGCAGAATATTAAATGTTTTCCTTCCTTTTTCGGTGTGACCGGAATGATTTGTCCATTTCCTGAATATAGTATCAGTGGAATCATTTATACCAAGTTTGTTCTTTACCACGGACATACGGTATGGGGGAAATGACAAGGAGGAAAAGGAATGGAAATATTAAAAGTTTCAGCAAAATCTAATCCTAATTCTGTAGCTGGTGCACTCGCCGGTGTTCTTCGTGAGAGAGGAGGAGCTGAAATTCAAGCAATCGGTGCAGGAGCTTTAAATCAAGCCGTCAAGGCTGTCGCCATTGCAAGAGGCTTTGTGGCTCCCAGTGGTTTAGATTTAATATGTATCCCGGCATTTACGGATATTCTGATCGATGGAGAAGAACGTACGGCGATAAAGTTAATTGTGGAACCAAGATAATAAACCATAGGCTGTTCATTAAAGGGGACCCTTTAGTGGACAGCCTTTATACTATGATCCAATATACATATTATGAAGAGAAACGGAAAGGAAGACCCAATATGATATTTGATGCACACTGTGATGTGTTGATGAAGCTATATCTAGAGCCGGGGAGTGGGGCCTTTCAATCGAAGGGTTCCTTACATATTACCTATCCTCAACTCATTCAAAGCAGCAGTAAAATACAATTGTTCGCAATCTATATCCCATCCTATCTGAAGCCGGGGCAACGGTTTCAAGCAGCACTTGAAATGGTGAATCTTTTTCATAATAAGATCCTTAAGCCAAACCCAAAGATGAAATTCGTCACATCTAAAAAGGATATCGAGCATCTTTCAGAAGGTGAAATAGGGGCAATGCTGACACTGGAAGGTATAGAAGCAGTGGAGGAGGATCTTACGAAGCTCGAAATCCTTTACAGGCTGGGAGTCCGGTCGGTCGGTTTGACGTGGAATTGGGCCAATGCAGCAGCAGATGGCGCCCTTGAACCGAGAGGTGGCGGGTTGACCAACTTTGGGGAAGACATCGTCTCCTTCTTAAATGAGAAAAGACTTTGGACAGATGTGTCACATCTATGTGAAAAAGCATTCTGGGATGTGATGGATTCTGCTGAATATCCGATAGCATCCCACTCAAATGTCTACTCGATCTGTCCCAATCCACGAAACTTGAAAAATGATCAGATTGAGGCACTCATCAAGAAAAATAGCGTAATGGGCATCACCTTTGTTCCACCATTTTTAAACAAGAAAGGGACAGCGGAGATTTCCGACGTAGTCCGCCATATCGAACATGTCTGCAGTCTAGGAGGTGAGGATCATGTCGGATTTGGCTCCGATTTCGACGGCATAACAGAAACCGTCCAAGGTCTTTCCTCATACATTCATTATGATAACTTAATCAACACCCTTCAACGATACTACAGTGAAAAACAAGTGAGGAAATTCTTATTCCAGAACTTCTTTAAGAGACTGCCTGATTGATTACAATAAACTCTTTTCTAAACGTTGTTGCTATGTAAAATAGTGAGTAGTGGTTGATTTCCGTTCCAGGTGCTCGCTTTCCGCGGGGCGTGAGTTGAGCCTCCTCGGGCTTATGAGTTGCACCCCTATTGTTGGACACCCCAACCAACAATAGGAGGTGCCAGCACGTATGGCCAAGTTTACTCAAGAATCTAAATTGAAAGCTGCTAAACGTTATCTTAATGAACTCGTTAGTTATCGAGATCTTGCCAATCAAGTGGGGGTTGATCAATCTGTTCTGCGCTATTGGGTGATGTTAGTTCGTCACCACGGGGACCAAGCCTTTACCTTTCCCTATACAAACTATCCTTCCGCCTTTAAACTGAGGGTAATTCAATTTATTACGGAGAAGAATTGCTCCATTCGAGAGGCATCAGCCATTTTTCATATCCCAGACCCCTGTATGGTTCGTAGGTGGGTCAAAAAGTGGGAAAGAGCTGGAGAAGATGCCTTCGGATCATTAGAAATGAGGCCTTCTACAATGACATCTAATCATAAAGATAAGAAGATCAAAGATAACTCTTCTAACCAAACGATGGAAGATATGAAAAAAGAACTGGAATACCTTCGTATGGAAAATGCGTATTTAAAAAAGCTAAAAGCCTTAGTTCAGGAAGAACCATCACCAACGAAATCAAAGCGAAAGTAGTATTTGAACTAAGGAACGAATTCCCGGTGACTAAAATGATAAAAGTAGCTAAGCTGCCTAAAAGTACTTACTATCACATCACAAAAAAATTAGACCAACCAGATCCTGATCGCAAATGGAAAAGAAGGATCAATTTCATCTACCATAAACACTTAGGACGCCTTGGGTACCGTCGCATTACGGACGTTCTTCAAGCAAAAGGACACGATATAAATAAAAAGAAAGTCCTTCGAATCATGAGAGAATTGGGCCTTAAATGCATTGTGCGAATGAAAAAATATAAATCCTACAAAGGGAAAGTTGGAAAAGTAGCTCCCAACATCCTAAATCGTAATTTTAGAGCCGATAAACCTAATCAAAAATGGGTGACAGACGTAACGGAGTTCAAACTGTTCGGTCAAAAGCTCTATCTGTCCCCCATTCTAGACCTATTTAACGGAGAGATCATTACCTATACGCTCCAATCAAGGCCGACATTTGACTTGGTCGAGAAGATGTTAGAAAAAGGATTAAAACATGTAAATGAAGGCGATGAGCTCTTAATCCATTCAGATCAAGGGTGGCATTATCAAATGGCTCAGTACCGAAGGACACTGAAAAAACATAACATCACCCAAAGTATGTCTCGTAAAGGAAACTGTTACGACAACTCGGTCATGGAGAACTTTTTTGGGATAATGAAGTCTGAGTTCCTTTACTTAAAGGAATTTGATAGTATCGAGCACTTTAAAGAAGAACTGAAAGAATACATGTATTACTACAATCACCTGAGAATCAAATCAAGGTTAAAACGAAAAAGTCCGGTAGCTTATCGAGTAAGTACTGAATTAGCTGCTTAGAAATTTAAGTGTCCAACATTATGGGGCCAGTGCAGCTTAGCCCTGCGGGGTCTCAACTTTCCCGCAATTCCCGCAGGAGTCGAGCACCTTCCACTCCAATCAACTTTCCAAGCGAAAGCGTCTCACTATAATTGCTCCACCATTGCATACACCAACTTCAATTCTATTAGTTTCAGTGACGAATTTCAGTTAATCACACACATACTCTTTCTTATCTGATGTGAATGATCCATACTGCTCCGACATCCCGGGCCTAAGTTATTCTTGCTATAGCAATCAATGTATATAGCAGGTTCTAGCTGTTGATTGGAGTGCAAGACGAAGACTCCTACGGGAAAAGCGGAATAGGTAAGACCCCGCAGGAACGTCAGTGACGAGGAGGCTTACCTTCCGCCCGAGGAAAGCGAAGTCTTGCACGGAAATCAACAGCGGTGTAACAAGTGATCCTAACTATTTGTTTGATTGTGCGTCTTTAGAGCAACTGGAATTAGTTATGTTCCATCTTCATTTGCGCAATATGAATGTGTTCCGATTGATAATCTCTTCAATACAGTAGTGATTTAAAGAGAAAAGTGATAAACTGATAGAGTAAATGATATGAATATGCTGCATCGGTAATAGATGATTGATCCTAATGAAGAGAATATGCTTCAACAATAGATGTTGCAAATAATGATTGAAGGGGTGTAATGAATGAAGGAACAGCTTTCATGGAAAGTTGGCGGACAGCAAGGTGAAGGTATTGAGAGTACAGGTGAAATCTTTTCCATGGCCCTCAATCGCCTTGGGTATTTCTTATATGGTTACCGCCATTTCTCCTCCCGTATTAAAGGTGGACATACAAACAATAAGATTCGTGTAAGCACCACACAAGTACGTGCGATTGCGGACGATTTAGATATTTTGGTTGCATTTGACCAGGAAACGATTGATGTGAATTACAAAGAATTACATAGCGATGGCGTTATTATAGCCGATGCAAAGTTCAAACCTGTGAAACCTGAAGATACTGATGCTTCCCTTTATATTGTTCCCTTCACTGAATTAGCGACGGAGCTCGGGACTTCCCTCATGAAGAACATGGTGGCAGTGGGGGCTACCTGTGCCGTTCTCAATCTAGATCCACTTGTTTTCAAGGAAGTAGTGGAAGAGATCTTTGGTCGCAAAGGTGAAACGGTCGTTGAGAAAAATATGGAAGCGGTCAAGCAGGGATTTGCGGCGATGAAAGCAGAACTCGGTGACAAGGTAGGTTCCCTGCAACTGAAAGAAGCAGACGGGAATAAACGTATGTTTATGATCGGAAACGACGCCATAGCTCTGGGTGCACTCGCAGGAGGCGTTCGATTGATGGCGGCTTATCCGATTACGCCGGCATCTGAAATCATGGAGTATCTCATCAAGAAGCTGCCGATGGTCGGCGGGACCGTCATCCAAACGGAGGATGAAATCGCAGCTGCCACAATGGCAATCGGGGCGAACTACGGAGGTATCCGTTCCTTCACGGCTTCAGCAGGACCAGGGCTTTCACTTATGATGGAAGCGATCGGGCTATCCGGAATGACAGAACAGCCGCTTGTTGTGGTGGATACGCAGCGCGGGGGACCGTCTACAGGGTTGCCTACGAAACAGGAACAATCCGATTTAATGGCGATGATTTACGGTACTCACGGTGAAATTCCTAAAATCGTCCTGGCACCAAGTACCGTTCAGGAAGCGTTTTATGATACAGTGGAAGCTTTTAACCTGGCGGAAGAGTATCAATGCCCGGTCATCATTCTTTCGGATCTACAACTTTCTTTGGGTAAACAAACTGTAGAACCCCTTGATTACAGTAAAGTGGAAATACGCAGAGGTAAGCTTGCGGCTAATGAATCTGAATTAGAAGAATTAGAACCAAAGAAATATTATAAGCGCTTTGAAGTGACGGAAGATGGGGTATCACCTCGCGTCATCCCCGGAATGAAAAATGGGATCCATCATGTTACAGGCGTTGAGCACGATGAAACCGGAAAGCCATCCGAATCTCCTGTGAACAGACAGGCCCAGATGGATAAACGTATGCGCAAACTTGAGAATATCAAATTCCAAAATCCAATACACACACATGCCCCTCATGAAGAGGCTGACTTGTTATTAGTAGGTTTCAACTCTACACGCGGGGTAATTGAGGAATCGATGGGTCGTTTGGAAGCTGATGGATTGAAAGTGAATCATGCTCATATCCGTTTGATCCATCCTCTTCCGTCCGATGAATTGGAGCCACTTATGCATTCAGCGAAGAAGGTGGTTGTAGTTGAAAATAACGCTACCGGTCAATTAGCCAACATTATTAAAATGAATGTAGGCTTCGGGAATAAAATCGTTAAAATGACAAAGTATGATGGAACACCATACTTACCAAATGAAATTCATTCAAGATGTAAGGAGTTGAACTGATCCATGGCTACCTTCAAAGATTTCAGGAATAATGTGAAACCAAACTGGTGTCCTGGATGTGGGGACTTCTCGGTACAGGCTGCGATCCAACGGGCTTCTGCCAATGTGGGACTTGATCCGGAACAGTTAGCGGTCGTTTCAGGGATCGGATGTTCAGGACGTATATCCGGATACATCAATTCTTACGGCTTTCACGGAATCCATGGGCGGTCACTTCCAATTGCCCAGGGATTGAAAATGGCCAATAAAGACTTGACCGTCATCGCTTCAGGCGGGGATGGGGATGGATTCGCCATCGGTCTTGGGCATACGATCCATGCCATTCGCCGGAATGTGGATGTCACATACATTGTAATGGACAATCAAATTTATGGATTAACAAAAGGACAAACGTCACCGCGTTCGTCTGCCGGTTTCAAAACCAAGTCTACGCCACAGGGATCGATCGAACAGGCGCTTTCCCCGATGGAAATGGCCCTTTCGGCAGGAGCAACCTTTGTCGCTCAAAGCTTCTCTTCTGACTTGAAAGAACTGACGGCCTTGATCGAAGCGGGACTTAACCATAAAGGTTTCTCCCTAATCAATGTGTTCAGCCCTTGTGTCACATATAATAAAATCAATACGTACGATTGGTTTAAAGAGAACCTTACAAAGCTCGCTGATGTAGAAGGTTATGACCCTTCAAATCGGGAGCAGGCCATGAATACACTCATGGAGAAGGATGGACTGGTTACTGGTTTGATTTATCAAAACAATGAACAGCCATCGTACCAAGACCTGGTGTCAGGTTATTCCGAAGAGCCTCTCAGTACTCATGATTTAAGATTAGATGAAAGTAAATTTGATGAATTAGTGAAAGAATTTATGTAATGGAAGAAACCGGACTCCTTTTTTAGGGGCCCGGTTTGTTTTTTAATTTATTGATTTCTTCATTCAAGAGGGAATTGGTGAATTGAAGGTGGTGGATGGTATTTTCATACTTTTTCAGAGTGTCTTTCGTGGCGATGGAATCTTCTTCACCGGTTACGAATACTTTATCCTTCAAGTCTTTGATGTTCATTCTGACGGATTGAAGTGAACGGGTAAAGACGTTTTTATCCTCCTGCATTCTTTTTAATTTTTTCTGTAACCCTTGAATGGATGACTCATTATCCTTCTGAACTTGCCCTGCACGTTCCAGATCTTCTTTTTGTCGCTTGTTGACCGATTCATATAGTATCTTGGATTCCATCAGAAGATTATGTGACTCATATAACTCGACCTCATTTGAGTATAGGCGATTTATTAACATTTCATTGTCAGATAGGAGACAATGAATAGTGTCTTCATTAAAACATTTCTCCATAAGCAATTGGTGCTCCCGTAACGCCACCTCTATTCTCACTTCTTCAAGTAGCGCCTCAAGCTCCCATATTTGGATTTCTTTTTTATATAATTGTTTTTGTACTTCTTGGTTAGCCTTTAGTAGAAGATCCTTCTCTTTTAATAAGTAACTGTTCTCAACTTGTAAGGACAGGTTTTCGTGTTCAAGGGAACTTCTTGAATCAAGGATGTGTTCTGTTTGTTTCTTTGTATTCGATACATAATGATTCGTGAATGTCCGTAGTTGGTCCTTGACCTGGTTCAGGATGTACCGGAGCTTTTTCACTTCTCTTTCCTGTGCAGATAAAAGGGCTTGATATCTTGAGGTTTCCGTGTTTCTTTCATAAGCCTGGATTTCAAGCTCCTGAAGATAGGTTTGTATCCGGCTTTGTAATAGGTCGTTTTCTTTTTTGATGGCAACATAATGTTGAGCACGGCTTCCGTTTTCTAATCTTTCACATTTCTTTTTGTACTTTTCCATTTCAGATTTGTAATGGATGATTTGCTGCTGGAGCTGGATGTTCGAAAGTTGTCTCATGTACGTAAGCTCCTTTCGGCACTTTTTTCTAATATGTATATGTAAGGATCAAGATGAACGGTATTTGTCCATGAAAGAAGCCATGTAAACTTCCCAGCGTTTACATGGCTTTTATATATAATTAATATCATTGCAATGATAGTCGATTGTTCACGTTCGTAATATTCATTTAAAGGAAGCAGCGTAACCATTAAAGTTGATTCACACTATATATGAATGTTTAAGTTAAATCGTAATGATCAAGATGTTGCATATTTATTCAATTTGTTTATTACATTCCTCCTTTCCTTTTGATATATGATATGACGGTCTTGATGCTGATGTACTGTCAAACGTCTATAGAATCAGCCTATTTTTCATTTAGATTCAAAAAACTATTAATTCGCCTATTAATTTTTTTTTGAATAAATAGGTGTTTACTCTATACCAAATTCTTTCTCGTCCATAGGATATAGTGTGATATAAATATTCATTAACAGAAAGGAAGATTTGTTTGAAGAAGCGTAAACAAATTAGGGGTTCCCAGACTCCTACACCATCTCCGTCACCGATTCCATTGGATCCCAATGATTTAGCACCGGAATGTATCCGCGTAGACAAAGTATATGACTGGGTGTTCTTCGCGAATAGATACGAGAATAAGAATTTCATTCCAGATGAAGCATGTCGTGCGGCAGTAAGTGCAGCATTAGCAGCGGGTCAAAGAGTAGAAGTTCAGACTGCACCAGTAAATCCAGCAGATGTCAGCGTTTCCGGTTCAATTATTGAAAACGGAAACCCAGGGAAGGTTCTAATCGTGTGGACAGTTCCTGTTGAAGTAACGATTCTTATTGCAGGAGTAGCAGAATGCTCCTTCACTGTACGTACTCAATTCACAGATGAAATCATGCTTTGTGTACCGGTAGGAATTACGAATGCGAACTTAAACATCAGAGCAACACAGGTCATTGCCACATCGGGTGGAGTGTTAATGGGTCCAGATCCATTCGGTCCGATGATTCCTTTAAAAGTCGTATTGTGTAAAGATGTTCAAGTTGAATATCCAGTTAAACTTGAAGTATTAGCTAAGTTCTGTTTCCCACGTCCGAACAATATCCCTGTGCCGGAAGAAAGACTTCAGTGTGACCTGAGCTTACTGGAATTCCCGCGTCAATGCCCTGGATTATTCCCTGTGGCGAACTGTGAATGCCAGGCGACTGCACTTGCTAGAAACGAAGATACGGAAGCAACATTCGGTTCCGGCGGTACAGCTGACCTCGTAACAGGTCTATCTACTCTAAGAGCAGAAATCTGTCAAGAATGTTCTCTTGGAGACAGTACTTGGTCTTACTCCTTCACAGATACAGAAATCGGACCTACACCAGCTCCGACTGCTACAGGATTCCAACCTGACTTCAGCTTCACATTCGATCCATCTTCAATCGACAGAGTTACTTGTGGTACTGATGCCCTTACAGCAGTGGGTGAAGGAATCCGTTACTTTGACGGTGCACCAGAACAATTATTCTATGAATTGCAAATCTTTGATGCACCAACTGAAGGTTTCCGCTTGATTCTAAGAAATACAGCCAACGTTGTCATCTTTGATAGTGGCGTAGTAGATGCATTAGTCGAGTTTGGTGAGTGTGAAACATTCGCTGATTTACTTGGAGATATCGACGCCTAATTAAATGAGGGAGAGAGTGATCTCTCTCCTTTTTTTAACATGTAAATAAACTGTACATAAGATGTTACAAAAGGAAATTATGGAGGTGAGACAAGTGAGCGAGGAGGAATATAATTGGCAACCTGACACAGACGTCCCCGGAGTTATGAATGACCTTCATATGATCTCTGAAGAGCTGGAGTCTCTATATCATCATTATTCAACAAGAATTAAGAATGTGTCGGAAGAATTGTCCCGGGAAAGATCTAAACATAAGGTCTATCAGCTGGAAATTGCGGAGAATCATCACACCATCCAAATGCTGACAGAACAAATTGAATATTTGCTTCAAGAGGTAGAAGTAAGACATGAGCTTTATATTCGATTGCAACAGGATGTAAAGACTGAAACGATGACCGGCGAGGCACGGGGAAATAACCAATTGACCTACCGAGAAGAATTTATAAAAGAAATCAACAGTGAGGACAATCAATGGGAAGTTACGGATCATTTACTTCCTACATCCATCCCGGAAATCAGAGTGATTTATGAAAGTATCCAGAGTGACATGAAAATAATTCTCGAACAATTAAAAAATAAAGCCATTACCTTATTGATTGAAACGAACGAGTATTTTGTATCAGAGAAAAAAAAGTCCATTGAAGTTGAAATGTACCATACCGCTTTCGGTATACAACTGAAATGGTTACAACTTCAGAGAAGGAAATACATGGCTCGAAATAAAGAAAGGTGGTATACAGAAATGTGGAATTTTTTTTGGGGTAAAGAAGAGGGAAACAATCATCCTGAAATACTAAAGAAGCTTGATTTGATTGAAGAGCAATTGTTATCTTATTCAGTGAAATTCAACGAAGTGAAGGAATCACTGGAAAAAAATACAGAAAGAGAGGAAATGACTCAAAGATATATTCACAAGATGGGAGCTTTACAGGAGGAGATTAAGAAAATCGAAGGACTTTATGAAGATGAACTTCATTCGCTGAAAAATCAATTGGAAGAATTTAAACAAAGAGAAAAAGATCTTGAAAGACAAATTAGTTTATTAAATGAAAAATATACAGGAGAGCAAAAAGAAAAAAGTCAGCGTGAAGTGGAACTCGAACAGGAATTGAATCGGCTTAGAAAAGATCTCCATTCCCAATCCAATAAGAAAAACGAACTCTACAATAAGATGAAGCAGCAAAAGAAGCAAGCTCCACAGGTGAATCCTCAATTTGATGAATACGGGCATATTCCCATGGCTTCTGAAGCGAAACGGACCATGTTTAATCCAAATAAATATATGCGGTGATGTTGAAAGGGGGGATAATCATGCAATCCAAAGATCTGAACAAAATCTATAAGCAGAAAAAAAGTGTGCCCTTGGGCATTAAGAAAGAAGAAAGAATTCAAATGGAAGCCAAAAGAACGAAATTCAAGTATAAAGGCTGCGGGTGCAACGCCTAAAGAAATCGTGAAAATGTCTCAACGATTTTACAAAACCATTTTAATTGAAGTGAAAAAGGAACTGCCTAATGAAGGCTGTGGATTAATTTCAGGGTCAGGAAATGTATGTAAAACGATTTGGCCAACGAGAAATTCAGAGCCTACACCGTATTCCTTTGCGATCGACCCCGATGAACAGGATCAAGTTTTGGAACATATGGTTTTGAAAAGAGAGACGTTCATGGGGATCTATCACTCCCATCCTTATGGAATTCCTGTTCCCTCCAGGGACGATGTTGCCTACGCCCATCACCCAGAACTTTATTATTTCATAGCCGCTGTCGGAGGGGGGAAAGAGGAGCTAAGGTGTTACAAGATTCGTAATGGAAAGGTCAAGCACATCGATATATTGATTGAATGAAAGAGTGCGAATGCACTCTTTTTTTTATTGGGTAATGATACAAGCAATTGATCATTTTCTCCATATACTAATATTATCACTATCTGAATGAAAGAGGGGAACGACTTGAAAGTATCAATAATTATCCCATTCTATAATTGCGCTTATATTGACCAGGCGATCAATAGCGCACTTCGTCAAACCTATAAAGATATTGAAGTGATCGTAGTGGATGATGGTTCAACTCAATATGTTGAAAAAATACAACCCTTTAAAAGCAAAATTAAATATATTCGTAAGGAAAATGGTGGTACGGCTTCTGCTTTAAATGCCGGCTTAAGACATGCAACTGGAAGGTATTTTGCATGGCTGAGTTCAGATGATGTATTTGTGGAAAGCAAGATTGCAAGGCAAGTCGCTTACATGCAATCAAATGGGTCGAGAGTATCCTATACAGCATTTAAAACCATAAATAGTAATAATAAAATAGTGGACGAGATCCACTCAAGGAAAATGGGCAGGAGGTCATTTCAGAAGCTATTATTAAAGGGATGTCCAGTAAATGGTTGTACTGTTATCGCTGAAACCGATCTAATAAAGCAGGCAGGTTGGTTTGACGAGAGATTGAAGTATACGCAGGACTATGAAATGTGGTGCCGACTTTGTCTTTACACAACGATGGATTATTTAGATGAAGTCCTTGTATTATATCGAGTCCATCCCCAAATGGGGTCTATCAAACATGGCCCTAATATTGTGAAAGAAACTCAGTATGTCCAAAGGAAATATCAAAGTTTCTTTCAGATGGCAAGCAAGAAGAAAAAGCTCTAAATTAACAAAGAAACATCATTCAATTAGGATTTGGTAAATTGAATGATGTTTTTTTGTAGTCTGGGGTTAGAAGGAATAGGATGAATAGGTTTCTTTCATTCCTTTTTCAAAGGAGTAATATGGTTCCCAAGCTAATATACGTTTGGCCAATGTATTATCTAGACAACTATGCTTTATATCACCCTGTCTTTCATCCGAATGGAGGTAGTGGAATTCTTTATTGTGATATTTTTTTAATAGTGCAATTAATTGTAGGATGGAAGTCCTCTGGCCAGTACTTATCTGGAAAATCATATTCCTTCCTTTAATAGCTGCAGCAATATTTGCCTCCACCACATCTTGAACAAAAATATAATCACGGGTTTGCAGCCCATTTCCATGAACTTTTAAATCCTGGTTTTTTTGCAGTTTCTCATGAAATACCGCAATTACACCTCCTTCTCCTTTAGGCGTTTGCCTAGGACCGTAGACATTCCCGTAACGAAGGATAACGAATGGGGTTTTGAATGTATCGTGAAATAGTTTTATATAGCGTTCAGCTGTAAGTTTTGATAAGCCGTAAAACGACAAGGGAGACGGCTGCTGTGATTCGTTAATCAACTCACTTCCTGTATTTCCGTAAACCGCAGAAGTAGAAGAAAATACAAAATTTTTGACAGGATAATGTCTGCAAGCATCCAATAAATTCAGGGTTCCGGCAACATTGATATGCATATCTTCAATAGGGGAATGGATGGAACGGGATACATCCGCCTGAGCAGCTAAATGAAAGATATACTCCGGCTTTTCTTTTATAATCAGTTGATGTGCATCCGCCGATGAAATATCAAATTCATGAAAAACGGCAGAGGAATTTAAATATTCCTTTCGACCACTGCTTAAATTATCGATAACGTGTACACAATATCCTTTGCTAATTAGGGCATCGACTAAATGGGAGCCGATAAATCCTGCTCCTCCAGTAACAAGTGCTTTCAATGAACATCTCACCTTTACGCGTTTTTTAAAACCATATATAAATTTTCCTATTTTTAATCAGGTTAATTCTATAACCCTATGTCTTTTAACATTTTCATGAACTTATTACTATATTGTGTATAGCTGAACTGGGATCGTAAGTGAACTAACGCATTTTCAATAATGTATGTTCGTAGCGGGGTATTAAGCATCAACTCTTCTGCCTGCTTAACTGCATGGTTAATATTCCCGATTTGATAATACTTTCCTGATTTATTATGAATAATCATACTTCTGACTCCATCTGAATCTGTAGTAAGAACAGGACATTTGCAGCTCATGGCTTCTAATAAGGAGTAAGGGGCACCTTCTACCTTGGAAGTGGAGCAAAGAAATCCACCGGAATCACCTATCCTGGAGAAATATCCAGGCATTTGACTGTTCGGAACATTTTGTAATAATTGGACATGTTTATCTAGATTCAATCTACTTTTCAATAAAATAAACTCATTCCTTTCCTGTGGGGTAGATAAGCTTGGATCTTCAAACATATATAGGACAATATTTTTATTCTTTCTAATCATTTGGTGACCAATGTGTAAAAATTCACGCCAATTTTTGTTGTCTTCTAATCTACCAATCCATGCTATGATTGGCCTTTCAGGTTTAAGGTGCTTTTGGTAAGTGAAAGCTTTGTGATCGAAGCAATTATTAAATTCAAATATTGGCGTAGATTTGAAGAACTCTCTAAGGATTATCCCAATATGGGGTGTCTTTGGATAAAGTAGGGCATCACAATATTTTTGTACAAAAGGGATTGCGCGTTGTAATTGAGTTCTAGCCACACTTTTGGGACCAAACCCTTGAATTTCAAAAATGATTTTCCCCTTAAAGCCTAATTTTCTGAACCTTTCCATAGCAACAAAATCAGAAGTTATCACCATGGCTTTATATTGTCCTTTTTGCAATATGTTCTTAATCTCATTATCATTATTTGTAATGAAAACATTTGAGTCCTTATGATTTATTAAATTTCTCCGTTTACTATAATATAAAAAATCACAATGGATTCCCCTTTGTTTAAGGGCAATTGCTCTTTGTCTATTTAACGTTTCAACCCCACCGCTTGGTACGTAAAAGACGAATAATATTTTCATAGTTTATTCTCCAATCAGTGAATTTTTTGAAATAATATTCCTATTATTTTTATATGTACAACCAACCTGTTTGTAGAGGGCTAAGTGGTGACTATTTTTAAGAAAAGGCCCTATTTTTTTGAATTCATGTCAAAAAAGACAAAAAGTACATAGAATATTAGATATTAGATTATGAAATGAGGGGTATTATGAGTAAAGTGTATTTGGTGGGGGCAAAATTGAAATCGAAAATTTTAAATAACTGGGAGCTATATGAGCAAGGGATTATTTTAGAATTAGATGTGATAAATAAGAGTATCAAGCATAAAGTCAGTTACTTCTCACCTTCAGACGTATGTCCTTCAGTTAATCCTTCTATTTCGTTTACAGCGGCTACACTTTTCGAAAAAAAGTTATATGTAGGTACTCATACTGAAGTATTAACCTACAATAATAGATTTGAAATCGAAAATTATTTTTCATTACCTATGTTTAATGATATCCACCACGTAAAGCCCCGGGACAATGGTAATTTACTTGTCGTCAATACAGGGTTAGATATGGTGGTGGAAGTAACGAAATCGGGAGAAGTGGTTAGATATTGGAATGTTGCCGGAGAAAGTCCATGGGATCGGTTTAGTGAAACAATAGACTATAGAAAAATACCTTCTACGAAGCCCCATAAATCACATCCAAACTTTGTATTTGAACTAGAGGGAGACATATGGGTAACCAGATGCCTTCAAAAAGATGCAATTTGCCTAAACGAGCCAAAGAAAAAGATTTCAATTGGTAGGGAATTGATTCACGATGGAGTAAGATTACTGGACAAAATTTATTTCACTCAGGTTGACGGAAGAATTGTCATTGTAGATGTCAATTCGCTGAAAGTTGAAAAGGAGATAGATCTTGTTAAAATAACCCCGGGAAATCAAAAAATAGGCTGGTGCAGAGGGATAATGCCATTAAAAAATAATATGGTGCTGGTTGGCTTTTCGAGGGTAAGGCCATCAAGAGAAGTCATGCCGGATGGAACTGTTAAATGGAAAGGGCAATACGGCCACTCGCCTACAAGACTTGCATGTTATGATTTAAGTTGTCATAAATTAATATGGGAGTTAAACTTAGAAAAATTTAATATGAATGCGATTTATTCAATCAATTAAAAAAAAGGAAGGTTATACTTTTGTATTTCCTTCCTTTTCTTAGAATTAAATATTCTTAAAACCAAGGGAACGAAGCATAATATTAAAGTTTGAAGCATATCGTTCTGAACTAAAATTCTCTCTAATATGAGTGGATGCATTTTGGATGATTTTTTTCCTTAAGGATAAATCACTCATTAACTCAATGGATTGCATATATGCATCTTTTATATTTCCTATCTGATAATACTTACCGGTAATATTGTGTATTACGGCTGCTCTAATTCCATTACAATCTGTGGTTAGAACGGGACAGTCAGAGGTCATTGCTTCAAGTGCTACATAGGTTGTAGCACCTTCGTATTTTGAGGTAATACATAAAAAGCCACCTGAATTTCCTATTTTCATAAATTGTTCCTTCATTTCATCATTTTTAACATCAGTAAGCAGCATCAAGTTGTTACCAAATCCCAGTTCCTCAATTTTCTTTTTAAATTCATTACGATCATTTGGGGTAGAAAGCACTGGATCAACAAACATACATAGTTTTATATTGGAATTATATTCAATTAATTTTTTTCCTAAAAGGAGAAATTCTCTCCAATTTTTATTTTCTTGTATTCTGCCAATCCATGCTACATAGGGGGATTTAGGGGATGTGATATTCGCGTTAGCAGAATTAGATGTTACGTTTATACAATTGTTATAGCTGTATCTCGGTAGTGCGGGAAGAAGCTTTTTAGTTAATTCAATTATATAGGGGGTTACAGGTGTCAATATACCTTTTGCCTGGGTCATTATTGTTTTATTTCCGTTTATCAACATATTCTTAAGGTCTTCATACTGACCACCTTGAATTTCAAATATAAATGGACCTTTATAACCCAAATTTCTTAAGCGTGGCATCGCTTGGTAAGCAGACGTAACCACAACTAAATCATAATTTCCTTTAGAAATAATATTTTTTATCTCCATGTCATTATTAGTGATATACACCGGAGCTCCGTGGTCATTAATACCACTTTTCTCATTTTGAAAATATAAAAACTCGCAATGAAAATCTTTAAGAGCTACATTTCTTTGACGATTAAGAGTTTCTACTCCTCCACTTGGAAGGTGAAATACAAATAAAATTTTCAATCGTATCATCCTTTCGGAATTCAGAGCGATTTTCAAGATATTCATAATATATGTAACCGGATAAAATAAGTTTCCCAAATGATTAACAAATCTAATTAGTTGTCCATATACTAAATTAGTGGTTTCGGGAAGAAATTAAAATAGAATACTTTTCTATAAGGGGAGGATACAGATGAACAAATCACTGGCTGTAGTTATAACTACAACATTTGGCAGGGAAAACGTTCTTCATTGGGTCGTAAAACACCTTTGTAAGGATGTGAAAGGAAAATTCCATTTATATATTTACAATGATCATGCATTACCTCTGAACCAAAGTTTAACCACGTTAATTTACAAACAACAAAAAAGGAAAGACGTTAAACTATTCTTATTTAATGATACCGGTAAATTAAACGGGGAAAAAATAGGATGTGGTGGCGCTCGTCATTTTTTATTTGAACAAGCGAAGATTAACAATCACAACATCATCGTATCTTTAGATGATGATATGCAATTAATGCCTAACTGGATGGATAATATCATTCATGCAATGAAGGTATTTCCAAACCACTGTGTATTTACTGGAATAGTAAAAGGCAAAAGTGGTGATATCCAACATGCAGGGTCGAATATGCAAATAATCAATAAAACTTTATATCGTTCAGAAAATAAAAAAGTTACACCGAATTTTTCAAAAACTGAATGGGGACCGATGGGTTGTATGGCATTTTGTCGATCCGCATTATCAAAAGATATTGTTGTCCCTTCGTTATATATTAGGGACGATGCAGCATTCTATCTGCTTCTCAAAAAAATGGGCATTAACGAGACAATCGTTGTCCCTAATGCCCACGCCATTCATAAGCCTATACCCGTACCGAACTCAAACTTAAGAATTCCGGAAGAAATGGCAAAAGAGGTTATTTGGTTTAGAGATACCCATGGAATAGAGCTGGGTTACTAGACACTCTTAAACAATTTAGAAAAAGCAGTGTCAACTAACATTTAGAATGGAGCAATTTATTTAGGCACATTAAGCTTTCTTTCTTTCGGATATAGCTTGATCATAAATTTTGATTAACTTTTTTATTGCTTTTTCTTGAGACCAAAATGTCATTGCCCATTTCTGAGCATTCTGACCTAAAACTTCTCGAAATGATTCATTTTCAAGTAATTCATTAATAGCGTTTGTCAGGTGTTGTGGATTTCCAGCTTTAGTGATTATGCCAGTAGAACGATGTTTAATCATTTCCGGAAGTCCACCTGCATCACTCACGATTACGGCCTTTCCTAATAGTTGAGCTTCGATAACTGAAAGCGGTTGATTTTCAAAAAGGCTGGGCAATACAAAAATGTCGCTTTTTGACAATAAAGAAGGAACATCCTTTCTACTACCCCAAAAAATGACTTCGTTATTTAATTTAAGGTCGTTTACTTGCTTTTGCAATGAAGTGAATTTAACCCCATCTCCCACTATCCAACATACCCAATCTTCTCGAGTTTGTTTCAACATTTGAAGAGAGGAGATTAAAAAGTGTACTCCTTTTAATTCTACTAAACGACCAGTAAATATAATGACTTTTTTTCCGAATGGGGCAGAAATCGAGGATTGTCCTTTGAGTTTATTAAAAAAATTCTTGATGTCATACCCATAGTGAAGGATTTTAATATTCTTTCCCGGAGCTTTATATTCGAAAATCAATTTATTTTTCAACCATTCATTGGCAACTATCGTATATTCCGCGGAGGAAGCCCCATCATATTCGATTTGATCGAAATATTTATAAGCAAGTTGTGAAGTAGGGGATTTTTTTATATGGAAGTGTTTTAATTCATGAGCGACACTCCCATGTAGACTGGCAACAAGTGCTGTTTTTTGTGGACGAACCTTGTTTACTATTCCCGTTGAGAATACATCTTGGGTATGAATTAAATCGTACTGGTTTATGTCCAGTTTTCTTAAAGAGGATTCATAAAATTGGATGAGAGCCTGATACCTTTTTACAAAGAAGTCAGTAGTGGTAACCGATTTGTTCTTCTCCGAGTTAAGGATATTTATATCTCCAATATATTTTTCATTTTTATTAAAAATATAGATAAAATCCTGATTTTCTCCAGAGCCTAATAAATCCACTTCGTGTCCTAAAGAAGTTAGTTCTTTCCTTAGCTGCTGCATATAATTCCATAATCCTCCAAGATGAGGGATTACAAAAAATGTAGCCAACAATATCTTCATTTAATCATCAACTCCCTTATCTTTATCATTCTTATCAGTCTATTCATCGTAGGAACTGGGCATGAGCCTTTTTTTGCAAACTAGTTATATATAGGAGACAAGTTTATTTAAGACATCATAAATATAGTAATGAAAGAAATAAAGGGGGGAATGGTTTGAAAATACTCACAATATTGGGGACGAGACCTGAAATCATAAGGTTGAGTGTCATCATCAAAAAGTTGGACCTACTCTTGGATAGTCATGTATTAGTTCACACTGGACAAAATTTCAGCAGTCAATTATCTGATGTTTTCTTTAACGAACTCAATATACGGCGGCCTGATTACGTTTTGTCTAATAAGGAAAACAGCTTAGGGGGGCAACTATCCTTACTATTTAAGGAGCTTGAAAAAATACTGATTAAAGAAGAACCTGAGAAAGTACTTTTATTAGGGGATACCAATAGTGGTCTAAGTGCTATTTTAGCTGAACGTTTAGGGATACCGGTTGTCCATTTAGAAGCAGGAAACCGTTGCTTCGATCTAAACGTGCCAGAGGAGAAAAACAGGAAAATAATCGATGCAATTTCAACTTATAATCTTGTATATACATCAAATAGTAAAGAGAATTTAATAAGAGAAGGAATGCATCCCAGTAGAATTTTCAAAACTGGAAATCCTATTTTTGAAGTGATCAGCTTTTTCGAGAAGGAAATTGAAAAAAGTGAAATTTTAAAAGAGGTAAAGGTAAATGAGAAAGATTATTTTCTGGTTACGGTTCACAGAGCCGAAAATGTAGACAATCCCCAAATATTAAATCAAATTATAGACGCATTAAACGTTCTTGCCAGTACTTACAATAAAAGAATTATTGTAAGTACTCATCCCAGGACACGTTCTAAAATGAATAGTTTAATTGAGAATAACTTGCATGATTTGGTGGAACTATATGAACCTTTTGGTTTTTTTGACTTTGTGAAATTAGAGAAGAATGCTTTTCTAGTATTGACAGATAGCGGTACGGTTCAAGAAGAATGTTGTATTTTTCAAGTTCCTACAGTGACGATGCGCAAAACCACTGAAAGGCCGGAAACAGTAGATTGCGGAAGTAATTTCATTTCCGGAGTCATTGCAGAAAATATAGTTAATGGCGTTAAAGTAATGACATCCAGAACGATTGGGTGGGATTGTCCCTCGGATTATCTAGATCTGAGTGTATCTGAAAAAGTAATTAATATTATTTTAGGAGGTTCTAAAATTGTTTCCGAATAAAATTATTTTAGTAACGGGTGGCACAGGGTCTTGGGGACAAGAATTAATTACCCAATTACTATCTAAAGGACCTAAAGAAATACGTATATTTTCACGAAATGAAACAAGTCAGGTCGCAATGAAACATAAGTTTGAAAACAATGCTAAACTAAAATTTATTATTGGGGACGTGAGGGATAAAGATGCTGTATTGGATGCATGTGATGGGGTGGATTATATATTTCATTTAGCAGCACTCAAGCATGTTCCAGTATGTGAATTTCAACCTCTTGAAGCGTTAAAGACAAATGTGTTAGGAACTCAAAATATCATTGATGCAGCTATTGAAAAAGATATTGAAAAAGTAATCAATATATCGACTGATAAAGCTGCAAATCCTTCAAATTTCTATGGCTACACTAAAGCTATGGCGGAGAAACTTATAATAAATGCAAATCTATTAACAAATAAGACTAAGTTTGTATGTGTTAGAGGCGGAAATGTACTGGGAACCAGTGGAAGTGTTATACACTTATTCAAACATGATATCAAATCAAAGAATAAAGTTAGAATAACAGATAAGAAAATGACTCGTTTCTTTTTGACAATAAAAGATGCAATTTCCTTACTATTCAAAGCAACCTATGAAAGTCATGGCGGAGAAATTTTCGTCATGAAGATGCCAACTTTTAAAATTATTGAATTGGCTCACGTGTTGATTGATGAATACTCTCCTAATAAGGAGGTAAACATTGAAGAAATCGGTATTAGGCCAGGTGAAAAGCTACATGAATTATTATTGACCGAATTTGAAAGTCAAAACACAGTAGTTTACGATAATGAATATTTTGTTATTCTTCCCACCATCCCTAACAATGGGTTGTTAGAATACTATCAGTCCTATCCAAAAGTTGATTTAGAGACGTATTCGTCCAAAGATAATATTATAGATTATGACCAGATCAAGACAATGCTTAAAGATGGAGGTTTTCTAGAATGAAAGTTTTCGTTCTAGGTGGCCAAGGCATGGCTGGTCATGTCATTGTTGACTATATGAAAAGGTGTGGTCATGAAGTTCTGTATTCTGTGAGAAATGGTGATTCAGAAGGAATTGCCTTAGACGTCAGGAATCTTGAAAGTGTCAATGAAGTATTGACGAAGTATAAGGCTGAAATAGTTATAAATGCTACCGGTCTCCTTAATGGAAATGCGGAATCCCATGTTATGGAAGCAATCCAGGTGAACAGTCTTTTGCCTCATGCATTGGTGAAGACGGTGAATAAATACGGTGGTAAACTTATCCACATAAGTACAGATTGTGTGTTTTCAGGGAGGAAAGGCGAGTATAAAGAACTGGACCTTAAAGACGGTTTGAACGTTTATTCGAAAACAAAATCACTCGGGGAGATTGATGAATTTCCTCACCTGACCATTCGTACCTCGATCATAGGTCCTGAAATAAAAAAGAATGGAATCGGCCTTTTACATTGGTTCATTCAGCAGACTGGCCGAATAGAGGGGTATCAAAACGCATATTGGAATGGCGTTACTACACTCGAGTTAGCCAAGGCAATCCAAGATTTCATAATTCAAAACATTTCGGGTATCTATCATTTGAGTGTCGATCAAAAGATTTCAAAATATGACCTTCTCCTTCTCTTCAAAGAAGTATTCCATAAAAATGAAGTGGAAATTATTCCTGTTCAGGAACCAATCATAGATAAAACACTCATTCATACGAGAGATGATTACAAGTACCCCGTAAAACCTTATAGGGAAATGATCATTGAACTATATGAATGGATGGAAAGAAAATGAACAAAGTATTTCTCACAGGGGCGACCGGTTTCACTGGTCACCACGCATGTAAGTATTACATTAACAAAGGGTATGAAGTCTATGGTGCTGTTCGGAGCCACCACCGGCTAATAAATGGTGTTCAAAGTGAATTTTGCGATTTAATGAGTACGGAATCACTGAAGGAAGCACTTGAAAAAGTTCACCCTCGTTTTATTCTCCATCTTGCTGCTCAGAATCATAGCGGTCTATCATGGGAAGAACCCTTATCAACAATTAATACCAATGTGATAGGGACTTTGAACCTATTAGAAGCCGTTAAAAGTGTAGTTCCGCGAGCAGCTATTCTCATTACTGGCTCGGTCATCGAATATGACCCATGTGATTCCCTTCATCCCAATCACCCATATGGACTATCAAAGTACATTCAGACTCTATTATCAAGAAGCTGGTCCACGTTTTATGACCTGGATATACGGATTGCCAAGACGTCCAATTTAATCGGCCCCGGCCATTCCAATGGCATCTGCTCACTTGTGGCACAGAAATGTTTACAGTATCGGAAAGGGGAAACAGAAGGGTTTCAATTTCACAATATACTGGATCGTCGGGATTTCCTGGACGTAAGGGATGCAGTAAGGGCATATGATTCTATCTTGCAAAAGGGAAGAAAGAATGAGACCTACATCGTGGCCTCAGGGGAAACACATACATTATTAGAAGTGGCGAAAGAATTGAAGAGGCTGTCTCAAAGTGATCTTCCTTTAACCACGCAGCAGTTCCAACACATGCCGCAAGTTCAATATGTAATAGACAAACTTAAAAATCTCGATTGGAATCAGACCATACCCTTGAAGCAGAGTTTGAAAGATATCGTAGAGTATTATGAACAAGGTTAACCGTCAATCCCATGATAACTGAAACAATCAGCTATCATGGGATTTTAATTTAGAAGTAGATGTTGAACTTCTTAAATAAGTCATCAATATCCATTTTTCTTCTTTTTATATAGTGAGCCCTTTTTTGTAATACGCCATCTTTGATTACTTTTTTCTCTATGGTTGCTGCCGATCCATGAACAACCAGCGATTTGGCTTTCTTGATTCTTTTATCATCAAAATGAAGATAGGCCATCCTGAGTAAATTATAATATATTCCCTCATAGTTTACAGAGTACGGATGAGTTGTTCTAAACAGGTGCAGCACGGTTATATTCGGATCACAATGACATCGATATCCAAACAGCCAAAGTTTGAGGGATAATTCAACATCTTCATGGCCCCATGTGGAAAAGCCTGTTTCGAATCCACCTATATCATCAAACACTTGTTTTGAGATGATGATGCAGGCACCGGGTAGAATAGCCGTTTCAAATAGAGATCTTCGTTTCTGATGCCATTTAATCTTGAGTGAGGGAGTGAGGGACTGCCCGTATCCTTTTACGACGGGGTCTTGAATAGACCCGATGGCAGGGCATACAGCGTCACTTGTCCCCTTGACGATGTGGAAGATCAAACGATCAATCCAGAAATTTTCAAAGGTCATATGCGCATCACAGAATGCTAAATATGGGTGTCGGGCTCTCGCTGCTCCCATATTTCTGGCATTGGCTGGTCCCACCCCGTTTGTTCTAATGTACGTTACTTTGTCCCGATTTGGATAATTGGTTAAAAAATGACAGCATTGATCAGTTGAAGCATCATCAACGATAACGGCTTCCATCTCGATATTTGTGTTCATCGTGAACAAAGAGTCCAGAGTCATTTTCACATTCTTTCCTTCATTACGCACCGGGAAAATGATGGATACCTTTGGAGGCTTGTTTCCCATAATCTCGCTCCCTTAAACTGAAATATTCTACGTTAGTGTATGTATATGGGGATATTCCGTGAATAATGAAAGAGACTGCGACGAGTGTCGCAGTCCTATTTATCGTTTTAGAGAACAAATAAAAGAAGGGTTCGTAAGGACTTTTTTGTTATAAACAAGGGGGGTACCTGTCTCATATTCAATCACCTGTCCATATGCTTCCTCCACGATCATCTGACCCGCAGCTGTATCCCATTCCATTGTAGGGGCGAGTCGGGGATAATAGTGTGCGCTTCCTTCTGCGATCAAACAAAACTTTAATGAGCTTCCAATCGAAGTGAATTCAAGTTTTCCTTCTTGCCGTTGAAGGTCGTCGATATACTCCCGAGTATCTTCCGAAAGATGGGATCTTGAAATCACAACTTTCTTTACACCTGATGAAACAGTGGTGATCTTTACCTGTTTTCTGTTTTCCGAAGAACTGACAGAAATGAGTTTATAGGCTCCTTGGTTCTCTTCCGCATAATACAGTGTATCTGTTACAGGTGCATAAACGATGCCGAGTATTGGTCTGTTTTCCTGGATAAGGGCAATATTGACCGTGAATTCGCCATTTTTCTTAATGAATTCTTTCGTCCCGTCCAGAGGATCCACGAGCCAAAAAGATGACCAGTTCTTTCTTTCATTGAAAGGGGTACTGGCTCCCTCTTCACTGAGTATAGGAATGGTGGGGAAGAGATTGCTTAATTCGGTTTGTATATGCGAGTGTGACAACTGATCTGCGACGGTGAGGGGGGACCGATCTTCTTTCTCATGGATCGTATAGGCATCTTCGTATACTTCCAATATTTTTTTTCCTGCCCCGATTGCAATTTCAATTATTTCATTCAGCATGTTTCATCAACTCCTCGTATCAAATTGAAATAACTTTTCATTAAAATTATATGAATCCCTTATTCTTTAAATAGTTTACAATTTGCAGGACGGATTCATCTATTCGTTGATTCTCTGTATCAATTACGATTTCAGGGGATTGGGGGATTTCATAAGGAGAATCGATTCCACTAAAATTTTTCAACTCTCCTTTTTTCACCTTCTTGTAAAGGCCTTTCGGGTCTCGACTTGCGCAAGTCTCAATGCTCGCCTGTATATAGATTTCTATAAACTCCCCATCGGGTAATAGGGATCTGGCAAATGCCCGATCTTTTTTATAGGGAGAAATAAAGGCCGCCAAGGTTATGATACCGGCATCGACAAAAAGCTTCGATACCTCACCGATTCTTCTGATGTTTTCCGTACGATCTTCTTCTGAGAATGCTAAATCGCCATTTAAACCATGACGTATATTATCCCCGTCAAGGCGGTAAGTGTGATGGCCAAGCTCATGTAATTTCCTTTCTACTTCCACTGAGATTGTGGACTTCCCAGAACCGGACAACCCTGTAAACCATAACAATGCGCTTTTATGCCCATTTAGATGTTGCCGGTCTGCTTTTTGGACCTTGCCTTCATGCCAAGTAATATTTTTCTGATTCATCTTCTCACCTCCAATAATCTAGAGTTATAACCAAAAATAATAGACCAATATGACTGTGGTGATCATTGTTAGGATATTCAAGGGAATCCCCACCTTCAAATAATCTTTGAATCGATAACCGCCCGGGCCATATACGATCAGGTTGGTCTGATAACCGATAGGTGTCGCAAAGCTTGCTGAAGCGGCAATGGTGACCGTCACGGCCAATGCTGTTGGATCTAGATCCAAAGTATTTGAAACTTCCAGGATAATAGGGAACATAAGGACGGCAGCAGCACTGTTCGTCATCATTTCTGTAAATAGATTTGTAAGGAGATAGATTGCTATAATGATGGCAAAAAGGCCAAACGGCTTTGAAGCGTGCAGCAGTAGGTCGGCAAGGAAAGAGGCGACACCAGAGTCGATCATCGCATAGCCGATACCGAACGAGCAGGAAACCACCATCAGTACATTCCATTGAATGGCATTCTTTGCCTGCAAGGGACTGACGATTCTTAATGAAAGTAATAACACTGTCACAAACGCCATTCCCGTCAGCATCGTAATAAATCCTAATGTCACCAAAAGGATCATCGTTCCCAGTAGTGCAACGGAGAACCACCCATTCACTGTCTGTTTACGGGTCATCATGCTCTTGTCCAGTGTAGCGGCAATATAGAAGTCATTCGTGTTCGCTTTCTTATAGAAATCGGTTCCCGTGGCAAGGAGTAAGATATCTCCAGGTTTTAGAATGATATCGCCAATTTTATATTTCAACCGTTGATTTTGTCTGTGAACAGCTATTACAGCTGCATTGAATCTGCTTCTGAAATTGGTATCCTTAATCTTCTTATATAATAAGGAAGAATGATGGGAAACCACTGCCTCCGTCAACTGATGATGTTTTGGAAAAGAGGAGCTGCCATTACTTTGTAACAGGAGGCCTTTGTGTGATTGAAGTTCCGTGATGGTGGTTATATCCCCGGTGAATATCAAGCGGTCATGTGCCTTTAATAATGTGGTATTCGATACAGGAGTAATGGTCTCATCTTCCCTGATGATACTGACAAGAAATAGTCCTTTTAAGCTTCTTAACCTGGCTTGTTCAACCGTTTTCTGAATGAAAGGGAAGTCATCAAGTATTAAGACTTCCCCAGTGAACTCTCTTAAGGTTTCAATATTGACAGTGCCTCCTCTCTCAGGCAGTAAGGAAGAACTGAAAAATATGAGATAACATAGGCCTATGAGAGTAATCGGTACCCCTATTTTACCCAGTTCGAAAAAGGAGAACCCAGGCAGGTTCGAGTCAAGAAGCAGACCATGGACAACGAGATTTGTGGAAGTACCAATAATGGTTATGGTACCTCCAAGGATCGTAGCATATGAAATGGGGATCAAAAATTTTGAAGGAGCGAGATGATGATCTTCACACCATTTCTTCACAAGTGGCGTAAAAGCGATGACGATGGGAGTATTGTTCAGGAAAGCAGAAAGAAAAGAGATGGGGAAGAGGAGCTTGGCAAGCATGTGTTTCCTAGAAGTTGAACGGTTTAATAACTTCTTGAAGGCATGATCCACAATTCCACTGTTTTGAATACTTCCGGCAATGATGAACAATAAACCGATGGTCAACATCCCTTCATTTGAGAATCCCCTTATGGCTTCCTGTGGCGTAATGACACCGGTCATGACGAACAGGAGGAGAGTGGAGGGGAGAATGATTTCAGGTCTCTCTATCTCAAAGACCAGGAATGATAGCATAACGATCATTCCGATTATGACAATATAAAATTCAATCATGATGTAATCTCCTTCAGAGCTCCCTTCAAGAACCTTCTCTCATTTCATTGAGCAGTACCTCTATCACTTCAGGCCTTGAAAACTCCTTTGGAGGGATTATTCCGTCTTTTAACATTTTTCGGACCTTTGTACCGCTAAGGTGGATATGAAATGTTTCATCATGAGGGCATGTTTTTGAAGTCGCCATCGCCCCACACTTAATACAATGGAAGGCATGTTCGAACTTCAGTATCTCGATACCGATCTCTTCTCTTGAAAATTGATTGAAAATTTCCTGTGCATCGTACGTGCCATAATAATCCCCGACACCTGCGTGATCCCTGCCGACAATAAAATGGGTGCACCCAAAGTTTTTTCTTACTATACTGTGGAATAACGCTTCCCTTGGTCCAGCATATCTCATGGCTGCAGGGAATGTGGATAAGAAGACTCTCTCTTTGGGATAATACTCGTCGAGTAATACTCGATAGCTTTTCATACGAACTTCTGCCGGAATATCATCTTGCTTTGTGTCTCCTACCAAAGGGTGTATCAAGAGACCATCGACTAATTCAAGTGCTATTTTTTGCAGATATTCATGAGCCCTATGAATGGGATTCCTCGTTTGAAAAGCAACGACTGTGTTCCAACCCAATTCAGAAAATAGCTCTCTAAGCTGTTTGGGCGTTTTGAAATCTTTCTTGAAAATGGCAGGGAACCGAAGAAGTTTGACCGGACCGGAGACATACACGTCGTCTTTCTGGTACGTCTTTTGAACCCCCGGGTGAAGGTTGTCCAAAGTCTTAAATACGAAAAGGGCTTCCGCCTCTTTACTATATTCATATATTTCTTCAATTTCTAATGTTCCGTAGATCACTCCATCTTCCCCTTTAAGTGAAACAGTTTCCCCGCTGGAAAAAGTCTTACTCAATCTCTTGGGCACGGGGAGTGTAATGGGCAAACTCCAAGCCACCCCATTTGATAACCTCATGTCTTTCAATACGTGTAAATAGTCTTTTTGATTCATGAAACCGGTTAAGGGGCTGAAGGCTCCAGTTGATAAAAGCACTAAGTCGGACAGCCCCCAGGAATCGAGCGTGATCGATGGGAGAGTGGATGACTTTTTTAGTAACTCATCGCGCTCATTCCCGATAACAACTTGATCAACTAGCATTCCTCCATGTGGTGATATCATAATCATTTCTCCTTTTTAATTGGAATAAATGTATCAAAGCAGTTGATGGTCAGCATCCATTTGATCTACTGCACCATTTTTCGCTTTATAAACCCTAACAATCTTGCTTTTACTAGTTTATGTGATGTTCTACCAGTGGGAGAGGGCTGTTTAATAAAACAAGCACCTGCCTAGAAATGAATGCGGAAGAGGCTTAAGAAATTCATAATTTCACCCCAGTATTCATAAGATACATAGACTACATCAAAAGGGTGGTGAGCCTGTACATGAAATTATTCATCAACAACCATGATTGGGGGACGATTCCATCACATTCCGTTGCTGCCATCCAATTTTATTGTGCGGAGAATAATCATCAATTTCATTTGGATGAAGAAGAACAAAGGGTGGAAGTGAGAAGTTCCCTTCATGGAAAGAAAGTATGGGTATCAGTGAACACACAGAATACAAATATAAATAATGAAATAAATGAAAAAGTAACCAACGTATTAACTGAATATGGAATTGACGT
The DNA here is from genome assembly GCF_025398035.1 of Rossellomorea vietnamensis. Taxonomy (NCBI): domain Bacteria; kingdom Bacillati; phylum Bacillota; class Bacilli; order Caryophanales; family Bacillaceae; genus Rossellomorea; species Rossellomorea vietnamensis. Next base: position 847,421 of record NZ_CP104558.1, on the reverse strand, counting down.
TTCTTCAAAACGTGATACAGAAAGGATCAGGGAGGGGGATTTGTTAGTTGAATTGGTGTCCAGTCATTCACAGGGTGAGGGCAAGTCTGTTTCGGTCGGTTATAATGAGAGGCTGAATTCCATCAATGTAAAGAAAAATCTCTCAATATTTAAGAAGGAATTGCCCTTCAAGGGGTACTATTTGATACCTGAACACCACTCCATTCCCCATCTGAGATGCTCGATTAAGTGTAAAGATGAGGAATTCCTATTAAAAGAAAGCCCTGTCTTACTAACACATTGTGTGTTGAAAACATTACTCGGAAATCAGAAGCCAAGTTTACTGGATCTTAATGTTCTCCATCTTTTCCAAACGGGAAGTAAACAGACAGGGGAATCAAGCAATCGTACAGATCAGAAGAAGCCAAGTAAAGATATCCAAATGGATGATAAAACGTACGAAGAGATGAAAATGCGTAAAGCAAACCGGAAAGTCCGTGAATCCCAGGAAAAAAAGCCATATGCGGAAATATATTTTGATTACAATGTCATACCCAATCGAAAATCAGAACGCTATTCCATCAAAGCCGATTTCTTCATAAAGAACACAGGAAATGTTGACCTGATGAATCCGAAGATCTGCTTTCGAATGGATCCGCCTGATAAGATTGAAATAGGAGGACAGATCCTCCCACCTGAAATGAGTGAAATCTTTTCCCTGCAAGGTCAAAACGGGGCACAAGGATGGAAGTATATGGGGAAGGATTGGTTGGAAAAGGCCTATTCCACAGGAGAATACTGGATAGAATCAATACAGGAATCATTCATCCCCCCTGGTGAAACGATATCAGTGGAGGGGCTGCAATTTACGGTTGAACCTCTTGAAGAACAGGAAGTTTCAACTATTTTAGGCTTTGTACTATTTGAAGAGCAAGAGCTTCAGCTTAGCTCAAATAACAAGATAAAGATTACTTTTTAACAAGAAGACGATGCCACGGAATGAACTGTGGCATCGTTTTTTCATTCCTTTTCATTCTCTATGAAGTAATAATCCATCGGAGCTGGGAGTTTTTCTGCAGAAGATGTTTGACGTGCTGTAATGATAGGGGCCTGACTGCGTTTTTGACTCTCTACCAGACGTTTGAGCTCCAATAGACTGTGGGTCAAGGTTACATTATATTCCCGTATAGAGTCGATCTCCTCGAGAAAATCAATAAACTTTTGCTCCACTTGCTCAAATTTCCCCTCGAGTACCTCATTCTGTAGAGTAAAGTGAATGTCCTGTTCTTGTTCAACCGCTTCGATTCGTTCATCCTGCAGTTTGGTACGTTGATCGATATCAGCAAATTGGGAGGAAAGCCACCATTCATTTTCTTCAAAATGTTTTTGATATTGACTGATGAATGTTTTAATATACTCCATCTTTTGCTTTTCTGCTTGAATTAGTTGCTCCTTTGCAAATTGCAATGAATCAAGGGTATGTTTCCTTTCTGACAAGGCCTTTTCCAACTCTTCGGTTTTAGCTATCAGGTTAAAGAATATTTCTTTTTTCGTATCTTCTGAATGGGCCAGAGCTGAGTTTAAATCTGAAATATGAAGTTTTTTTCCTTGCAGTTCACTGTTTAAGCTGTCTATTTTTCTTAGGTGCAGGATGTTTTCCTCCAATAGGGATTGATTTTTACTGAAGAGATCTTGTTGCTCCTTCTCGATTTCCGTTATTTTTTGAGATAATTGTTTTTTTTCAAGCTTGATGGAAAGGAGTTCCTGTTGAAGGTCATTTTTGCTCACTTGCGACTGCTGCAACAGCTCATCCTTGCCGTGTAAGGCGTCATGAAGTGCCCTTGCCTGACTTTCCAGCTTCTCTTTGCCTTCTTTAAACAGGTTTCTGTCTTTTATAAGTTCCCTCTCAACGGTTTCGTTCTCATCGATCCGGCGGTAAGCAAGCGTTAATTCCTCCTGCGCCTTCTGAAGTTGTTCCTTATGGTACTCATTTTCAGCATACAAATAACTGCTTTTCAAAGTTCGAATCGTTTTATTCAAGTTCTCGATCTCGGATTTCAAATAGAGGACCTCTTGATCGGAAATGGTGTACATTGGTGGTAATTTCGCATCCTCCCTTATGATAATCTCCTCCTAAAGACTTTTACTCTATTGTATGGACCCAATTGGCTAAACGTTACAAGTACCCAAGCTGTCTAGATTGATTAAAAGCTTACTGTGTATGAGTTCATAACATGTTTCAAAGATTACTAGAAGGAGTGCTAGAAATATGTTTAAGCCTACCGACAGTCGTCCACTCATTTCTTCAAAAAATTCATAGATTATAGTAAGTCAATAGAAAAGGAATCCTCACTGTTTTTATTACATCTATGACCTTTTCCATTGATTAATTTATGACTATCAGGAGTGAATGGATATGAAAAAGAATACAGGCTGCGGATTTGGTCATCACGGATGCCCTCCACAACCATCAAGCGATAAGGCAAAATCAAAAAGCTTATTTACAGAAACTTACGTGCCAGATGTTGACTTGGAAGAAGTAACAGTAGTTCTGGGAGATGTATTTCTTCAATCTTTAACAGAAGCGGAAGTTCATCTGCCAACCTATGCTAGTGCCATTAAAAATATCGAGAAAAACGTCTCTCTCACACAATGTAAAGCGATTCCTGTACCAGGGTTTCCGGATTACGTGAAATTATTCGTAGAAGGGATTGTCCATAAGAACATTCAATATGTAGAAGGTTCCTATGGAGTAGTAAAGGATTATAGTGTTGACATTCCTTTTAAAGCGTATGATCGAGTGAGACTGGCTACCCCTGTCAGCAATCCGTTCGGAATTGACTTCAGCATTAAGAAGAATGTGCTACAAAGAAGAGAACTTGCCAAGGACGGAATGGGAGCTAACCGCTGCGAATTTGGATCATTGACGTTTGAAATCAATAATGAACCGATCAATTGCAAACTTCTGGCTTCTGCTGTTAATCAGTGGGATATTACCGAGAACTTTGACAACTGGGGACGCTTTAATAAAATCACAGAAAAAATGGACATCAATCTGCTTATTAAATTAACTCAGAAGAGACAGCAAATGGCTGGAGACGGGGATACAGCTGGAGGAGAAGAGCAAGGTCCAGAAGTAGTCTATAATCGTTTCAGAAATATCATCCAACAATAATGACTAAATGATGGAGCATGCTTTCTTGAAAGGCATTGTAAGAGATTACGAAGATAATGGTGCGAGGGCAGAGTGAAGAGTTGAAAAGGGGTTCACCCTGAGGGTGAACCCCTTCCTCTTTATACATATCATTGAATCAAATCATCTGAATGGATGTGCACAAATTGTTCTTGTGTTAAATGTAGGCATACCTGTAAACAACCTTGGATTTTTAAAGTTGACTGGCCATTTTGCTTAAAGGATTCATGGTGACTGATAAACGTGAAATCTTGTAGAAAATGTTCAATTGGTTCACAGAAGGAATAATGACATTCATGATGAGTGCTTGGTTCTTGGGTGTTTTCTGCCAGGAATGTGTATTCTTTCATCTCACTCATAGGGATATTAGGCGGAAGTATCCAACGAATGGGAATGGTGTGATCCCATTGAATCGGGATGTGGATAGAGTGTATGGAAGCTGTTTCCCCTGGGTTTACATATTGAATCGAAGCAACAAGAGTCCCTTTCACAAACACAATTCCAGCAGGAAGTGGAGTATTCGTTTTAAGAGATTGGATGGACCAATGTATAGAAAGGATATGTTCAATTGGAAACGGTAATTCAACGTCTTTAAAGATGGCGACCTCAATCTGCAAAGTGGACAGTACAACGGGAATCTTTACAGTTAATGAGCGAGAGTCGGGTAAAGTGGTTTCATTCGAACTTTCCAGGTCCAGGTGTTGTTCTTCCGAAAATAGTTCATTTTCGAAACGGTCTTTTAATGCCGTCAGATTTGGATGTTGGGGTCCGGTTTCCTCGACATCCTCTTGATGTTCATGACTGACTTCATCGGTCTCCTCTTGATGTTCAGGTTTGTCGTATCTGATATCCTCTTCCTGCTCCTTGATTGTTTCCCGCTCTGTGGAAATCTTTTTGAGAACAGAGGTTAAGGAACCAATGCAATGAACGAAATCGGTCTGCTTACTTGTCAGCGGACTCAAATTTTTTTCACAATAGATTGTTTCTAAGTAATGACTAAATGAAGGCAGGTGATTTTCATTATGATCAAATTCATGATCCGAGTATAGCATTTCTTTTTCAGGTGCAGGAGGGGGAGCATTAGTGAGATTCCGATTTCGTTCGTGATGGTCTTCTTCGTCTGCGTGGAGATATCTCCGCTCCTCCAGCTCTTCCTCCAACATCATAAATATCTCTTCCCGGATCGATACAGGTTCATTTTCCATTTCAGAATTCTCTATAAGAACCTCTTCCTCCACGGAGGACTCGATTTCTATATTTTCATCTGAAGTAGACTGGCCGGTGTTGTTCCGGGATTCAGATAATTCCTTTACAGTGTAATCGGACTTCATGTCCCCGCTTCCCTGCTCATCAGCCTCATTCACGGAACCATCGGTTTTGTTCAGTTTATTTGCTTGGTTTACCTCCCTATCCATCACCTTTGGTGGAGGGAAAAACGTCGGGTGGGAATGAATTTTCTCCTGAGAACCTTTTGGCGGATCTGTATTTTTTACGGGACTTTTTTCATTCGTCACATGATCTTGTAAGGAAAGGTCTTGCTTCTGAGTAAGGTTAAATATAGAAAATGAAGGAGATTTCCGGTTGTTTCTTTCCTTTTCTGTCATCTTATTCAGAAAATAGCTTTCTATATCATTATTGTTTTCTTCTCTCATAATCATGGTGATCGGTGCGTTTTACATCACACCTAATCATTTACCTCCTCTCTAAAAATGAATGAATAGGCATGATCAGTCACAATCATCATTCGTGGTGGAGGTAACCCGTATTTGTTGGTTCTGAAGAACTTTTACACATATATCTATGACCATTTTCTCTTCGATGGTGCGGAAGTAGCCTTCTCCAATGGGACCGGTATGAGGGAGTGGGCACCGGTCGATGGCTTCATCCCACTCAATGATTTTGCTTGAAACCAACTCACAATACGGGATTTCATTGTAAAATTGATGGCTTTCCTGATGGAATTGGGATAAATCATGGGTTTGTAGTTCATCTTTTTCCGGATACCCGGAAGGCAGCGGCTTTGAAATAAAGAAATCAAATTCCTGACGATTATTCACTTCCGGCATGACCGGCATGGATAAGAAATGCTTAATGTCTGTCACACATTGAAAAGGTATATCCACTGTGTATGAGTGAAGATCTGATGCAATCGATGTAAGGGACGTTTCTTCAATTTCTTTACAAGGGCTTGCATATTGGATGTTTTTTCGTACAAAACCTTTTACAAAAAGTTTATTAGAAGGAAGAAGAAGTCTGCACTGTGTTAATTTTATCGTTTTTTTAATATCTTTAATTTCCAAAACGGCTTCTGGAAAAGTGATCGTCGCATCTACATTTACCTGTAGTGTCAGTTCCGCCAAAACAACAGGTACCTTGGTCACAATTTTTCCGATACTGACTTTTGGGTGATGACAATGGCTTTTACAATCATGCATATTTGACGTTCCATGGCATTCGGACATTTTATGATGATTTTCAAACATAAGGGGCCTCCTAAAGCAAGATAATGCCATCTTATGATTTAGATTGATAGTTGTTTGGGCCTGAGCCTATATGTATAGAGACTAATTATGGAAAGCCTGCCACAAATACTGATGAGAATGTTGTTCAGAAAGAAAATGCACACGCCCTACTGTTCTCGGGAACAGTAGGGCGTGTGCTGATGATACTAGTTTACTGCTTATTCTGCAGTAAGGCGGATTTGCTGTTTTTGTAATACTTTAATGGTAAAGTTGAGGGACATTTTTTCTAGCATATTGTAGAAATACCCTTCACCTACAGGACCTTCGGATACACGATCTGTTGATTCATCCCACTCTAAAATACTGCTTGAAAGCAATTCACAATAAGGAAGTTGATTGTAGTATTGATTGCTGTATTGATGGAATTGGGAGATATCATTAGATAAATATTGATCCTTCTCTGGATAGCCTGTACCTAAATCTTGAGCTCTAAAGAAGTCAAATTCCTGACGGTTATTTGTTCTTGGGAGCTGGACTGGAGAATCCAGGGTAATCGTAGTCATGCATTTGAAAGGGACGCGGACTGTTAATGATTTAATATCAGAAGATATGCAGGATCCATCGAATCCAGATCCTCCACATGGTGTTGCATATTGAATGTTCTTGCGCACATACCCTGATAATAGCAGAGGAAATTGTGCACCATCTTCACTGAAGTCGCCATTGCTTGTTGGAATTGTCATTAAACGGCATTGTACAATTTCGACTTTCTTTTTTACATCTTTGATTTCCATTACAGGCTCTGGAAATGTAATGTGGGCTTCCAGGTTACTTGATACACGATATACTCCTAAATCTACTGGGACATGGACAATTCTTTCACCTGCCGGGGTTAGAATGGGATCGACTGTTGTGTTGTCGCAGTGATCGAGTGAAGCAGACTTATCTACGTTCACACAATTTTTACTCTTATTATAATCACTCATTTTTTTTCCTCCTATTTAATAAACAATATTTAAACTACACTTTATAATATGCGGGAAGAAACTATTAAGAGTGGATATATGAATCAGTATAAGAGTGGAAATTTACTAGGGAAAATCATTTTAGTAGAAATAGCGCTCTTCCATTTTTCGTTACGCCCCGAAAAAATTTATGACTGGGTACGTGCACAGATGTTTTCTATCCCGGCATAAGCTTTAGGGAAGGAGGAGGATGTAATGGATAGGCATAATTATGCAGCTGTTGACTTGGGAAACAGCTTTTATAAAGCCATTGTATCAACTCAAGGTGAAGTGAGAGAGTATTCCATGCCGAATGCAATTGCCTTATTTGATGAAGAATTTTATGAGAAACCTTACGACGACGAGGATGTTTTACTACAAGACAATTTGATTGTGGAAGTGAACAGTTCAGCACTTCATGAAAAAAGGGATCCATATTATATCGGTAAAGCAGCAGCCAGACAGCGAAATGTGAGTTTAACGGCCTTTAATAATCAGAAGGTAGATGAAGACCGTACTTACACCCTTTTATTTGGCATGTTGGCCCATCATGCTGTAATGAACACCCGATCTGAGACAGATCTATCCTTTGAGATCGATCAATTGGCGGTCTCTCTGCCGACCACTCAGTATAAAGAGCGGAAAGATACGTTGAAAAGCCGTCTCATCGGGACCCATACAGTTTATCTTCACAAGGTTCCTGGTATGGCTTCCCCTAAAGAAATCATTGTAAGACTTCAGATTAAAGATGTCATTATCGGGGCTGAAGGAGCCTGTGCCTACCTGGCATTGACACGGGATGAAGAGACATTGGGAGTCAAAGATGAAGCTCTTTTACAGGACTCTGCCAAAGGGATCCTGATCGGTGACCTGGGAGGGGATTCAGTGGATTTTGTAGGAATCAAAAATAATAAGCCAGTGGCTTCCATCGAGGGCGAACCTTTCGGGATCAACCAGTTTTTAGACCATATCATTCAGAAAGTAAGTAAGTATGAGCTATACAAGTTTGATTCAAGGTCTGAGCTGGAGGAGAAGCTGGTGGCAGGTCAATCCGAGTGGTATGTAGAACCATTCGCAGGTGTGAAAAAGGATATAAGTAAATATATCATCCCTCAGTTAAAATCATTGGCCATTAAATACCTGGAACATTTCGACCGTGTAAGGAACAGCTCAAATGAAATAAAAGGGGCGGTCAAATACATTGCAGTTGGCGGTGCAGCAAAAATAGCCGAATCCCATATAAGGGAAGCGGCGGTGAAGTGGGCAGAAAGAGGACGCCCCATTGAATTATTTTTCCCGCAAAATATGGAAAAATTAAACGTAACAGGATTGATGATCCTTGCAAAATTGAATCAGTTAAAAAACAATCCTGTGCATATGCAATATACAAAAAGCTAAAGGTTGATGAGTATGCCTGAAAAATATGCAGATTACTTTCAAGATACCATTCTAACGATCCCCGATAGCTTCGTAAATGTTAAAACCGGGGAAACGAAAGCCATCACTTCCAAGGTTAAAGAGCAAGTCGCCTATCATGCCAAAAATAATACATTGAATCATCTTGTTTTTTCTGCACTGCATGATTACCTGCATCACGCTAAACCTGTTCAAGTTACGGTACAATCCGAACATGCCATATTAGAAGAACTAGTGGAATTAAAGAGATTGCTGCTTCAACATGGAAATGATTCCTCCAAGACCTTGAACGAATACACCATTAAGAGTCCAAAGGAACAAAATCATGCTTCCGTTGGAATGAAAGAAATTGACGATCTACTTGAAGCTTTTGGAGGATGAAAAAGGTGAACGACTCTCGTTCACCTTTTTTCATTGGATGCATTTATAAATGAACGGCAGGCAGGCAGGTAATAGCACAGAAACAAGACAAGTCAACAGTTATACAAATTCCGGTTCCCATCAAATCATCCACACTTTTGTGGTCGATCTGTTTACAAGGTGAAGAGAGGGCGCATTTACTTTCATGATGATGGGAATCGCCCTTATGGTGGTCGGATTTAAAGGTCAATAATTCAAGAGTCGCACATTTATGATCAAGGTCTATTACCTTAAAGACGTAGGTCTCAATGCACTTGAAGGTTTTTTTCTTTTTTGAGTGACAGTGATAGGTCGTAACACCAGTGCCCTTAAATGGCTCGCAGCCACAATATAAAATAAAAGGGATGGTATTCTTCTTGGGTTTCTTTTTTTCACAAAGTAAATCCTCTATGGACTTTTTACATGAAGAATCACAACCATGGTCTTTTCTTGCTTTTTTCTGAGCTTCAAGGATTGCTTCTAAAACGTCTTCTACACAATGATTATAATGCCTGGAGCGGGAGTCATGGCATTTGTTCTTTTGATAATCTTCATGGAAATAGGTGTCCTGGGCATTTGAATTCTGACTATAACTCATTCTTTAACACTCCTTTACAATTTACTACTAATTATCATACGTTCATAAGGGAATATTCGATTGAGCCTCTAGCCTAAAATGATAAAAAATAGATTTCAGGTACATAATTGGTAGTTAATCAATGCTTAGGGATGTGACGATAGATGAATGTTTCCCTGTGTGGCAGAAAGAGGATACATATGTAAAGAAATGATCATAGTACAGTAGAATTACTAGCTATGATAGGAATGAAACATTTTTCAACACTTTAGCGACTCTATTGTATGTAGGGTTGAAAACCTTTATACTATAGTAATGTGCAACAATGTTTATCCTGTTAATTCGGCCGGCTTTATATATAGAAGAAAACGGTTTGGTTATAGAGGTAGAAAGGGGATTATTCATGAACGAAGAACAGCGAAAACATGGACAACAATCGAAGTCTGTATCTCCAGCAGACCAAAAATCTGTTAAGGATTACAGCAAGTACTTTGAAAGTGTCTATATCCCGCCGTCTTTAAAAGATGCCAAGAAGCGTGGGAAAGAAGAAATAAAATACCATAATGACTTTACAATCGATGATCAATATAGAGGACTCGGGGAAGGAAAGAAATTCTATATCCGCACCTATGGTTGTCAAATGAATGAGCATGATACAGAAGTGATGGCAGGGATCTTCATGGCACTCGGCTATGAAGCAACGAATTCGACAGATGATGCGGATGTCATCCTATTGAATACATGTGCCATCCGTGAAAACGCTGAGAATAAGGTGTTCGGCGAATTAGGACATCTCAAACATTTAAAACGGGAAAAGCCTGATCTATTAATTGGAGTATGCGGATGTATGTCCCAGGAAGAATCGGTTGTCAACAAAATCCTGAAAACCTATCAACAGGTCGACATGATCTTTGGAACGCATAATATTCATCGTCTTCCTCAAATATTATCTGATGCTTATATGTCCAAGGCGATGGTCGTTGAGGTGTGGTCGAAAGAAGGGGACGTCATTGAGAACCTTCCAAAAGTCCGCCGTGGCAATATCAAGGCATGGGTCAATATTATGTACGGATGTGACAAGTTCTGTACATACTGTATCGTGCCATATACACGAGGGAAAGAAAGAAGCCGCCGTCCTGAAGAAATCATTCAGGAAGTCCGCCATCTGGCTGCACAAGGGTATCAGGAAATCACTCTCCTTGGTCAAAACGTCAACGCATACGGTAAGGATATTGAAGACCTTCAGTATGGGCTGGGAGACTTAATGGATGATCTTCGTAAGGTGGATATTCCACGTATCCGATTCACTACCAGTCATCCAAGGGATTTCGATGATCATTTAATCGAAGTTCTTGCCAAGAAAGGAAATCTGGTCGAGCACATTCATTTACCTGTTCAATCAGGTTCGACAGATGTCCTGAAAATCATGGCACGAAAGTATACCAGGGAACAATTCCTGGAATTAGTGGGCAAAATTAAAAAAGCCATGCCGGACGTGGCGCTTACGACAGATATTATCGTGGGTTATCCAAATGAGACCAATGAACAATTTGAAGAAACCCTTTCTTTATATAAGGAAGTTGGCTTTGAATCAGCATATACCTACATCTACTCTCCACGGGAAGGTACCCCTGCAGCGAAGATGAATGACAACGTGCCGATGGAAGTGAAGAAAGAACGCCTTCAAAGGCTGAATGCAGTGGTGAAAGAATATTCTGCTGAAGCGATGAAGAAATATACGGGTCAAATCGTTGAAGTGCTTGTGGATGGGGAAAGCAAGAAAAATCCGGACATATTGGCAGGCTACACAAGACGCAGTAAGCTCGTAAACTTCAAGGCTCCTAAAACAGCCATTGGGAAAATAGTGAAAGTGAAGATCACAGATGCCAAGTCCTGGTCATTGGATGGGGAAATGGTAGGAGAAGGCCAAATCGGAACAGAATTCCAGGAAGCAGTAGAGGTGAAATAATATGGCAAAGTATACAAAAGACGATATTATGAAACGTGCAGAAGAATTGGCAACAATGATTGCTGAAACGGAAGAAGTGGATTTCTTTAAGCGGGCGGAAGCACAGATCCACGAAAATCAAAAAGTCCGTGAAATGATCGCAAGTATCAAGAGTTTACAAAAACAAGCCGTTAACTTCCAACACTATGGGAAAATCGAAGCCCTGAAAATGGTTGAGGCGAAAATTGAAAACCTTGAAAAGGAAATCGATGAGATTCCGGTTGTTCAACAATTTAAGGAATCCCAAACGGATGTGAATGATTTACTGCAAATCGTTGCTTCGGTGATTTCAAATAATGTGACAGATCATATCATCGAGACTACGGGTGGTGACCTACTCCGTGGGGAAACAGGTTCACATGTGAAAAATTCAGCCCCTGGCAGCTGTTCCTGATTCAGGGATCATAATAAACGCCAGACAATCACAGCTCATAACGATCTATACAGGAAAGGGATCTTCCTTTCCTGTATAGATCGTTTTTTTTGTTGGTTATTTCACCATTCCCGTCAAGCGCATTCCGGAACATTCAATTGGGATTCGCATACAATACATTATCTAAGCAACAATCCCATTATGTAATAAAATTTACTCGCACAAACACCTAGATAGTCGCATAAGATGAATTGAAAATGAATGAGGAGGTTCGCTCGAATGGCAGAATATAGAGAGATTATCACTAAAGCGGTCGTAGCGAAGGGACGTAAATTTACACAGTCTCATCATACGATTTGCCCACCGCATAATCCATCGAGCATTTTAGGCTGCTGGATCATTAACCATCAGTATGAAGCACACAAAGTCGGCAAGAAGGTCGAAGTTCACGGTTTTTACGAAATCAACGTATGGTACTCCCACAGTGACAACACGAAAACTTCGGTTGTAACCGAGAGAGTAGAATATACAGATTGCATTAAATTGAAATACCGTGATCCAGACTGCTTAGATGACATTGAAGTATGTGCGAGAGTACTGCAACAGCCAAATTGCTGCGAAGCGGTCATTTCACCGAACGGTAACAAAATCATCGTTCACGTCGAACGTGAATTCCTGGTGGAAGTTATCGGAGAAACGAAAGTATGTGTCCTAGTGAATCCTGAAGGTTGTGACGATGAAGACTGGGATTGCGACTTGGATGATGAAGATTTTGAAGAGTTAGACCCAGACTTCTTAGAAGGCGACGAAGAATAAAATAGACTAGGAAGACGGCCTCTTCCTAGTTTTTTCTTCTTAGCACGTAAGCAGTCGGAAAATGGATATGAACAAACGGGCATCTGTGCAGATGCTCTTTTTTTATGGAAATGTCGTTACTGTTTTCGCTTAGAGGATAAGCAATAAACTGATGACAGCGCATGTGATAGAAGCGATCAATCCCGTCAGGAGAGGTTTAATTCCCAGACGGATGATATCTTTTCCTTTTACTTGAAGACCCACAGCCGTCATCACCATGATGATCATGAACTTGGACGAACTCTTAAGGTATGACTCCATGTTCATTGGAATCAATCCAAATGTATGAAGCAGTGACATGGCCAGGAACAAAAATATGAACCACGGAAAGGCTTTCTTATAATGAGATCCCCCTGTACTTTTCTTCCTTAAGATAAACGGAAGGATGAACATCACAGGAATCAGGAATAATGTTCTGGCAAGCTTCACCGTCGTCGCTACTTCACCTGCTTCGTCTCCATATGCGTAACCAACGGCAACCGCCGAAGAAGTATCATGTACGGCGGTACCCGCCCAGATCCCAAACGATAGATCAGACATGTCGAGAAGATGCCCGATGATGGGATACGTAACAAATGCAATTAAATTAAAGAAGACGATCGTGGATAATGCATAAGCGGTTTCATCCTCTTTAGCACCGACGATCCCTTTAACGGCTGAGATTGCTGTGGCTCCACATATGCTGGTGCCGATACCGATCAATAAGCTCAGCCTTTTATCGATACGGAGCCATTTCCCTACAACATAAGTCACTGAAATGCCTATGGTGACAGAGAAAAATATCACCCATAGAGCTCTTTGACCGATATGGAGGATATCATAAAGGCTCAATCCTACACCCAGAAAAACGATGGCCACTTTCAAAAGAACCTTCAAAGTAAACTGTATTCCCGGATCGAAAGCTTTCGGGAGTTTTGTTGTGTTTTGGAGGATCGCCCCGATCAAGATCGCAAATAACAAGCTGCCGATCAGTGGAAAAAGGGTGCCCAACCCTCTTGATATTATACTGATTAATAGGATGATGAAGAGGCCCCAGGCTTCTCTCGGAAGAATGGAGCCTTTGTGTTTGTCATGCTGCAAAATTCATTAGCTCCTTTATTAAGATCGACCATGTATAAGTATAGTACAATCTCCCTAATGACGTGAACCAATATGCACTACTCTATTTATTGTATGTTAAAATAGAAAAGATATAGAAAATATAGACCCAGTAATGAAAGGATTTTTTACATGAAAAAGATTTTGGTCCTGGCAGAAAAACCTTCTGTCGGTAGAGATATTGCCAGAGTACTTAAATGTACGAAAAGTGGAAATGGATTCTTGGAAGGGAATGATTATATCGTCACTTGGGCTCTTGGACACCTGGTGACCCTTGCAGAACCTGAAAGCTACGACGATCGATATAAATCATGGAATCTTGAAGATCTACCCATGCTCCCTTCTTTCCTTAATCTTGTCGTGATCAAGAAAACAGGAAAACAATTCAGCACGGTCAAAGCGCAAATGAACCGCCCTGATGTAAAAGAGATAGTCATAGCCACCGATGCCGGTCGTGAAGGGGAGCTTGTCGCCCGTTGGATCATTGAAAAAGCCCGGGTGAATAAGCCGTTAAAACGGTTATGGATTTCATCTGTCACTGACAAGGCCATAAAGGAAGGATTCAAAAGACTGAAAGATGCGAAAAGCTTCGAACATTTATATGCTGCTGCCGAGGCACGATCCGCTGCCGATTGGTATGTTGGAATGAATGCAACAAGAGCGCTGACCACCAAGCACAATGCCCAATTGTCTTGCGGCCGTGTACAAACACCGACGATAAGTATCATTGCGCAGCGAGAGGAGGAAATAAAGAATTTCACCCCCAAACCCTTTTACGGAATACAAGCTGTGACGGATAAAGGGACCTTTGTGTGGTCCAACAGAAAAACGAATGATACAAGAACGTTCTCCAAAGAAGAAATCACTTCAATCATGGACTCATTAAAAGACAGGAAGGAAATCGTCATTCAGTCTGTGAAGAAAACGTTGAAGAAAAATTATGCACCTTCCCTTTATGATTTGACTGAATTACAAAGAGATGCCCATAAGATCTTTGGATTTTCTGCTAAAGAAACGCTTTCTATCATGCAGAAATTGTATGAGCAGCATAAATTGGTGACGTATCCAAGGACAGATAGTAAACATTTATCAAGTGATATGGTTTCAACCCTCAAGGACAGATTGAAAGCGGTGAACGTTCAACCTTACCGGAAGATGGCCCACAGGGCGTTACAGGGCACGGTGCAATTGTCAAAAGCTTATGTAGATGATCAAAAGGTGACAGATCACCATGCGATCATCCCTACGGAAGAAACACCTTTTATTCAGAAGCTGCAGGACAGGGAAATAAAAATATATGATTTGATCGTCAAGCGTTTCTTAGCTGTATTCCTTCCTCCCTATCAGTACGAACAAACGACTGTAGATGCCTCAATCGGGTCAGAAACATTCCAAACAAAAGGGAAGCGGATTGTAGACTCCGGATGGAAAGAACTCTATGATCACAACACTGAAGCGGACCAGCTTCTTTCCAGAATGGAAGAAGGGACTGCCTATCCGGTTCTGTCAATCAAAGAAACGGAAGGACAAACCAATCCTCCAGGAAGATTTAATGAGGGTACACTGTTGTCTGCAATGGAGAACCCTAAGAAGTTCATGAAAGAAAGCAATAAAGACCTGCTCGCTACAATTTCTGAGGCAGGCGGCCTTGGAACTGTCGCAACTAGGGCAGATATTATTGAAAAGCTCTTCAATTCAGGGGTAATAGAGTCAAAAGGAAAAGATATTCATATCACTTCCAAAGGGAAGCAACTATTGGAACTTGCACCTCTGGATCTCAGGTCACCTACCTTGACAGCGGTGTGGGAGCAAAAGCTTGAAAAAATCGCCAACGGCTCCCTGAAAAAGCAGGAATTTCTGAATGAAATCAAGGATTATACGAAGAAGTCCGTCAGTGAAATCAAACATTCAACTCAAAAATTCACCCATGATAACCTGACAGGTACCAAATGTCCGGACTGTGGGAATTTAATGTTGGAAATTAAGAATAAGCATGGAAAGAAACTGGTTTGCCAAGACAGGGAATGTGGTCACCGGAAAAATATCAGCAAGAAAACGAATGCCAGGTGTCCGAATTGCCATAAACGCCTGGACTTAAGAGGAGAAGGGGAAGGCCAGACATTCACTTGTGTTTGTGGACATCGGGAAAAATTATCGACATTCAATGATAGAAGAAATAAAGAAAAGAATAGTAAAGCGACAAAAAGGGATGTTAATAAATATTTAAAAACACAACAGAAGGAAGAGCCGGTCAATACAGCATTAGCTGATGCCTTAGCAAAATTAAAATTGGATCAGTAGCCTTTCCTGGGGATGAGTGCCTATTTTGGCAATCATCCCTATCTTTTATCATGATTAATTGGTAGAATATTTGTAATTATGAAAAAACGAGGTGGAATCAGTGACATCCTTTACAATTGAAGAGTTTTTCGAGGCAATCGAAACGGGCAATAAAGCGGTAGTCGAACAAACGTTAAGAAATGATACAAATCTTTGTAATGCAGAGAATGAACAAGGTTTAACCGCCCTCGGGGTAGCGTCGCATTTTGATCAAAAGGAAATTGTGGAGCTTCTTCTGAATTTTGGTGCAGATATTAATTCCGTTTCCAATTCAAAGGTAGCGTATATTCCATCCAACACAGCATTACATGCAGGAATTGCCGGTAAAGCGTCAAAAGAATTAGTGGAATTCCTGCTTGATCAGGGAGCGAATGTAAATCAGAGTGATTCATCCGGCCATACACCATTACATATTGCTGCATTTGATGGTTCTGCAGAGATTGTGACTTTGCTGCTGGCTTATGGAGACGATCGAGCCAACCAATCACAACATACCCAATCTCCTTTGGAGATCGCTACTGAAAGAAATAATAAGGATTTCTTGAAGGCTCACGAGAAATATGTTAAAACGAAAGTATAGAAGCCGATAAGGCGCATTCCCAAGAGGGGGTGCGTCTTTTTGTTATATTGAAAAAATTTTAAATGAATTGTACGCGGTTTCATTGTTGGTTTAAAAGGCTTTATATGAATCCATTGATGTTTATGTATTCTGAAAAAATAATGTTTTTAGAAAATTCTGTTGTTATTTGTCGTTTTTCGTATTAGAATAAACGTTAATTTCAATTAGTGAAGGGAGGACATCGTGATGCTCACATTTCTTGCATCCATCTGTATTCTGGTAGTTGGTTATTTCTTTTATTCAAAGGTGGTAGAAAAGATTTTCGGGGTGGATGATTCCAATATCACACCTGCATATGCAAAAAAAGACGGCTTGGATTATATGCCCATGAGCTGGTGGAAAGCAAGTCTGGTACAACTCTTGAACATTGCGGGATTGGGTCCGATCTTCGGTGCGATACTTGGTGCTTTATACGGTCCTGTCGCATTCCTGTGGATTGTAATAGGAACATTGTTCGCTGGAGCCGTACATGATTATTTTTCCGGAATGCTTTCTCTCAGACATAATGGGGCACAGTTCCCGACAATCGTAGGGAAATATTTGGGGAAACCCGTTCAGTCCGTCATGAACATTTTGTCCATCGTGTTAATGATCCTTGTATCGGCAGCCTTTACATCAGGGCCCGCGCAACTTATGGCAGAGGTGACGCCACTTAACTTTATGACCTCTCTGGTTATTATCTTTACATATTTTCTGGTTGCAACAGTTTTACCGATCAATAAAATCATCGGTAGGATTTATCCGATTTTCGGTGCGATACTTATATTTATGGCGGTAGCAATCGGAATCGGATTATTCTTCTTTGAACACCCGGTCCCTAATTTAACATTTGAGAACATGCATCCAGGCGATCTGCCTTTATGGCCTCTCTTAATGGTCACCGTGTCATGCGGAGCCATTTCCGGCTTCCATTCCACTCAAAGTCCGATCCTTGCAAGGACCTTGAAACGGGAAAGCGAAGGTCGGAAAGTATTTTATGGGGCGATGGTTGCTGAAGGAATCATAGCACTTATCTGGGCTGCGGCAGGGATGGCATTCTTTAATGGAACAGCCGGTCTTCAGGAAGCACTCGCTTCAGGAGGTCCTGCAGGGGTGGTTAATGAGATCAGTAAAACGACACTGGGGACTCTCGGCGGTATACTGGCGGTCCTTGGTGTCATCATCCTTCCTGTGACGACAGGGGATACCGCCCTCAGATCTTCACGTATGATGCTCGCAGATTTACTGAGCGATTTTAGGAAAAAAGAAATGAAAGGGAAATGGCTTCCAGGATTACTCGTCATTCCTGTTGCAGTACCTACTTTCCTGCTGACTCAAATTGATTATACTTTTCTTTGGAGGTATGTAGGCTGGTCGAATCAAGTAGTTGCGACGGTCATGCTTTGGACCGCTTCCATCTATTTATTGCAGAAAGCAAGATTTCACTGGATATGCAGCCTTCCAGCTTTGTTTATGACAGGTGTGGTAAGTTCGTATATTTTTTATGCACCAGAAGGCTTCGGTCTTTCCTATTCTATTTCCATGGTTCTTGGAGCAATCATCTGGTTAGCCGTATTGGCCTGGTTTATTGGACAAGTAGTAAAGTACAGACCGGAAAGACAGCAGTCGCTGAAAATGAAATCAGTCAATTCATACCGTTAATAGAAGAAACAGCCTTTTCATTTGAGGAGGCTGTTTTTTGTGCATGAAAGATAAGTTTACTAGAGGGATTTGTGAACTTTGTCGATTAAAAACTGAATTTTTATAAGATTTAGACAAATTATTCTACAAATTTCGCAGAGTGCGTATGATACCTTATGAGAAACGGACAAGAGTGCTCAAACAATAATGACAATACATAATGACAAATGATGAAGGTAGTTCGTCTTACAAAATGTGTAATGCAATCTTTTTTCGTACGGGTTAAAATTAAGTGAAAATAATAAAAATTCAGAATTTATCTAGAGGGCAGTGAAATCTAGTAAGTGTTTACATATGAAACTATAACAATGAAAGCGCTTACTATTTAATAAAAATCCTAATGTAATGGGGGAATTGGAATGTCAAATTTGGTTACAATCGGACTCATTCAGGCTTCTCATGATGTAGACGGGGATGAAACAGTAGACGTCCATAAAAAGAATGCAATCAAAAAGCATGTGGAACTAGTGAGGGATGCAGCGAAAAAAGGGGCTCAGATCATATGCTTGCAGGAGATATTCTATGGGCCGTACTTTTGTTCAGAGCAGAATCCTAAATGGTATGACTCCGCAGAAGAAATTCCGAATGGTCCGACTACAAAACAATTCCAGGAGTTGGCCAAAGAGCTGAGTGTGGTCATCGTCCTGCCGATCTATGAGAGGGAGGGAATAGCAACCTACTATAATACGGCAGCTGTCATCGACGCAGATGGGACATACTTGGGGAAATATCGAAAGCAGCATATCCCTCATGTGGGTGTCGGAGAGGAAGGATACGGGTTCTGGGAGAAATATTATTTCAAACCTGGAAATCTTGGGTATCCGGTATTTGATACTGCTTATGCCAAGGTAGGGGTCTACATTTGTTATGACAGGCATTTCCCTGAAGGAGCGCGTTTATTGGGGCTGAAGGGGGCGGAAATTGTCTTTAATCCGTCAGCGACCGTAGCAGGTCTTTCCGAATACTTATGGAAACTTGAACAACCTGCTCATGCAGTGGCAAATGGGTACTATTTGGGAGCCATCAATCGCGTCGGATATGAAGGTCCATGGAATATGGGTGAATTCTACGGCCAGTCCTATCTCGTCGATCCGAGGGGGAGCTTTGTTTCAGTTGGAAGCAGGGATCAGGATGAAGTGATCATCGGGGAAATGAATAAGAAGTTATTAAGGGAAGTAAGGGACACATGGCAGTTTTACCGTGACAGGAGACCCGAAACCTATAACGATATGACGGCGTTACTTCCTTAACCAAGCTGGAAAGATAAGAAGTGCTCCATCATCTTGATTCATTAATCGGAAATGAAGAGGGGGAAGTCAGTTTGTCTAACACACTATCATTACTCAATCTCGAGAAGAATTTTCAGGAAACCCATAAGGGATTAACGGGCAGGGAGGCATTGGAGGAAGCGAATCGATGTTTGTACTGCTATGATGCACCTTGCATTCAAGCCTGCCCGACAAGCATCGATATACCATCATTTATAAAAAAAATTGCATCGGGTAATTTAAAGGGTTCCGCTAAGACCATCATGTCTGCCAATCCCGTTGGCGCGAGCTGCTCAAGGGTCTGTCCGACAGAGGAGCTATGTGAAGGAGCATGTGTTCTGAATTCTTCAACCAAACCCATTATGATCGGCGATCTTCAACGGTATGCAACGGATTGGGCAAGACATAATGACACTGTACTCTTTGAAGCGGGAGTGCCTAACGGAAAGAAAGTCGGAATCATCGGCGGGGGACCGGCGGGGCTTTCTGCAGCAAGGGAACTCGCGCGGTTTGGATATGATGTAACGATCTATGAGGCTGAAAAAGAAGCGGGGGGCTTAAATACTTATGGCATCGTTTCGTTCCGCCTTCCTCAGAGCATTTCTTATTGGGAAGTGGAACAGGTAAAGAAACTGAATGTAAAGATCCGGACCAGTGTAAAAGTGGGTCAGGATATATCTGCCGAGGAGATCCTGATGAACCATGACTTTGTCATCCTGGCTGCAGGTATGTCGAGTGTACCGGACTTACGGATTCAAGGAGAAGAACTGATAGGCGTGCATGATGCCATCGAGTTTGTGAAAAAGACCAAAAGCGGCAAGTTGAATCACGAGTACATCGGTAAAAAAGTAGTGGTGATCGGTGCAGGAAACACAGCCATTGATGGAGCCACATGCTCCATTCGACTAGGTGCAGAAAATGTAAAAATCTTATACCGGCGTACTCAAGAAGAAATGACAGCTTATGATTTCGAGTACGAATTTGCCAAGCAGGACGGTGTGGAATTCCGTTGGTTGACGGCTCCCCAAAGGATCATCGGGAATGAAAAAGGAGAGGTTACAGGGATTGAATGTATCAAGATGGAGCTTGGTGAACAAGGGCCAGATGGAAGAAGGCGCCCCATTCCGGTTAAAGGCTCCGAATTCACTTTGCCCGTTGACGTCGTCATTAAAGCCATAGGACAGACCCGTCATCTTACACTCATTGAACAATTCGGGTTGGAGCACTCTGAAGGAGTGGTGAAGGTTGATCCCGGTACTTTTCAAACGTCGAATCCTTCGATTTTTGCCTGTGGGGACATCGTATTCGGTAAAGGTATCGGGGAAGCGATGGTTGTTACGGCAGCAGAGCAAGGGAAGCAGGCAGCATACCATTTACATGAGATCTGTTCGACAATAAAAATGAATTAAAACTGTTTAAGAGGGGGGAATTCCATGGCGAATTTAAGCATAGATTTAGCGGGGATCAAATCACCCAATCCATTTTGGTTAGCATCTGCGCCACCGACGAACTCAGGGTATCAGGTTCAAAGGGCTTTCGAGGCTGGTTGGGGAGGTGCGGTTTGGAAAACGTTGGGTGAACCCATCATAAATGTGTCATCCAGGTTCGCAGCCGTAAGCTTTAACGGTCAGAGGGTAGCGGGTTTTAACAATATCGAACTGATTACGGATCGGCCATTGGAAGTGAACTTAAAAGAGATATATGAAACCAAGAAGAGATTCCCGAATCACGCCATCATTGCTTCACTAATGGTGGAGCCAAAGCAGGAAAAGTGGCATGAAATCGTCAAAAAAGTGGAGGATGTAGGCGTTGACGGATTGGAACTGAATTTCGGATGTCCCCATGGGATGGCTGAACGGGGGATGGGGTCGGCCTCCGGTCAAGTACCTGAGCTGGTCGAGAAACAAACTCATTGGGCAAAGGAAGTGGCAAGGACACCGGTCATTGTTAAGCTGACACCCAATATAACAGATATCACCGTGACAGCCGAAGCAGCCGTCCGAGGCGGAGCGGATGCTGTCAGCATGATCAATACGATCAATAGTCTTGCAGGAGTGGATCTGGATTCATGGAACACCATTCCTCATGTGGCCGGTAAGGGAGCTCACGGTGGCTATTGCGGTCCTGCAGTGAAACCTATTTCCTTGAACATGGTGGCAGAATGTGCCAGGAATCCGAGGATCAATGTTCCGATTTCAGGCATGGGGGGAGTGTCGAACTGGCAGGACGCCGTTGAGTTCATGCTCATGGGTGCTTCCGGGGTTCAGGTATGCACGGCAGCCATGCACCACGGTTTCAGGATCGTTGAGGATATGCTGGATGGATTAAATAATTATTTAGATGAAAAAGGAATAGCAAGCGTTCAGGAGATTGTTGGAAAGTCAGTTCCTAGATTTTCTGATTGGGGGAATCTGGATCTGAATTATAGCGTAGTGGCCCAGATCAATAATGACGTATGCATCAATTGTAATAAGTGCCACATTGCATGCGAAGACACGTCTCATCAGTGTATTGATATGTTGAAGGATTCTGATGGAAATAGCTATCTGAAGGTGCGGGAGGAAGATTGTGTGGGATGCAATCTATGCTCGATTGTCTGTCCGGTTGATGGTGCCATCGACATGATTGAAGTTCCGAGCGGTCAGATGCCGATGACCTGGAACCAACGTCAAGCAGTCATGAGTAACCTGTCGGGCTCTAAAGTAAATGCAGTAAAATAACCCAGGAGGTACCGTAATGGAAAAAATCATTCAAAATGGAACGATTGTCACAGCTACCGATACGTATAAAGCAGATATCCTGATACAAGACGGAAAGATTGCCGCGATTGGAAAAGGATTTGATCCAGGAGAGGCTGAAGTGATCGATGCAAGTGGGAAATTCATTTTTCCAGGAGGAGTCGATCCCCATACACATCTGGAAATGCCATTTGGTGGCACGGTCTCAAAGGATGACTTTGAAACGGGAACGATTGCCGCTGCATTTGGTGGGACAACGACCCTCATAGATTTCTGTTTAACGAATAAAGGAGAACCTCTTCAAAGTGCCATCGATACATGGCATGCAAAATCAAAGGATAAAGCCGTTATCGATTATAGCTTCCACCTGATGATCGGGGAGATCAATCAAGAGGTCCTCTCTCAGCTGCCTGATGTCATACAGCAGGAAGGCATCACATCGTTCAAAGTGTTTATGGCGTAC
This sequence comes from Rossellomorea vietnamensis, assembly GCF_025398035.1. Classification (NCBI taxonomy): domain Bacteria; kingdom Bacillati; phylum Bacillota; class Bacilli; order Caryophanales; family Bacillaceae; genus Rossellomorea; species Rossellomorea vietnamensis. The sequence goes on along the minus strand of NZ_CP104558.1, from coordinate 824,949 downwards.
AAAAATGTATTTCAGGCAGATGATGAAACCCTATTCCGGACACTGGTTGCTGCAAGGGAACTCGGGGCCCTCGTCATGGTTCACGCAGAGAATGGGGATGTTATTGAATACTTAACCGAGAAGGCATTAGAAGAAGGGAAAACGGAACCGATTTATCATGCTTTGACGAGACCTCCTGAACTTGAAGGGGAAGCCACCGGCAGAGCAGCTAAATTAACGGGATTAGCGGATTCCCAATTATATGTTGTTCATGTTTCGTGCTCGGAGGCTGTGGAACAGATTTCAGCGGCGAGGAGTAAAGGGTTGAATGTATGGGGGGAAACATGTCCACAGTATCTGGTACTTGATCAAACCTATTTAGAGCGCCCCAACTTTGAAGGGGCGAAATACGTATGGTCCCCTCCACTCAGGGAAAAGTGGCATCAGGACGTTTTATGGAACGCATTGAAAAGCGGGCAGCTCCAAACATTGGGATCTGATCAATGTTCTTTTGATTTCCAGGGGCAGAAGGATTTAGGAAAAGAAGATTTCACTAAAATTCCGAATGGCGGACCGATCATTGAGGACCGTGTATCTATATTATTCTCAGAAGGGGTGGAAAAAGGACGCATAAGCTTGAATCAGTTTGTAGATATCATGTCAACAAGAAGTGCCAAATTGTTTGGGTTGTATCCTCAGAAAGGGACCGTTGCCGTTGGATCGGATGCAGATATCGTCATCTTTGATCCGGAGGCAGAAAGAGTCATCTCTGCTGCGACCCATCATATGGCAGCAGATTATAACCCGTTTGAAGGCATGAAAATCAAAGGTGAACCGGTTTCTGTATTATCCAGGGGTGAATATGTCATCAAAGATAAAAAGTTTGTAGGAAAAAAGGGTACCGGCAAGTATATCAAGAGAGCGAAATACGGTAACCTGCTGGTAAATGAAGAGAGTGCAGCACTTCAATCCTCTAAGAGCTGATAAGCATTATAGATAAACATCCACCTTAATCTTAGAACAACTCCTCGCGAGCCGGGTGCAGGGACTGCGCCCGCTCGCCTCTCTTGTTAAGAAGATTGGTAAAGCCATTCGAAGCAAACAAAGTGGGGTGTTCATGTTGAAAAGAAGTTATTTAAAGTCTCCCGATTTATTACCCATCAAAGAAAGTGAAAGGAAAGTTACAAAGCTTGGCTATTCCTTTATGTGGGTGGGGATGGTCGTCGTCCTTGCAACCTTCGCAATCGGTGGGGCAGGCGTCGTGTCGTTACCATTACCCCTTGTTGTTTTAGCCACCATCATAGGATCCCTTGCCATTGGATTATTTATTACCTTAACAGGCGATATAGGGATTGAACATGGTGTATCCTTCCCTGTATACATGAGAGCACCCTTCGGAACGATCGGGACGCATATTCCATCCGTGGTCCGCGGCCTGGCTGCTTCCATGTGGTTCGGAATCAACACATACTTCGGGGCTACCGCGATGAACGGAATTCTTAATATATTATCAGGTTTTGATAATTGGTTTGTTTGCTTCATGATTTTTGCGATTCTTCAATTGGTGAATACGGCACTTGGGATTAAAGCTGTGGAACGTTTTGCGGACCTTGCCGCCCCAGTCATCATTCTCATCTCCGTATGGATGTATTCTTCATTATCAGACTCCGCAGCCTCCCAGGGAAGAGATATCTGGAGCTGGGTTGAAAGTCCGGTGACGGGGGCAGCCACATTCACTGCTTTCCTTGTTGTGATTTTTAGTAATATGGGATTTTGGGCAACACTTTCAGCAGATATTCCTTCCATTTCACGCTTCATGAAGGCTCCAAGCAATGAAAGGAATTGGTTCAAGAGAAACCGGAGTGCACTCATAGGTAATCTTATAGCCCTACCGATTACTCAGGCATTTATGGTATTAATCGGCGGTATTTCGTATATTGCCGTACTGAATTATGATCCTGTAGTTGCCCTTCAGGAGGCGGCAAGCGGGTTTGTTTTAGGAGTCCTGCTCCTGATGATCGTCCTGGCACAATGGTCTACGAATATTGCGGCCAATATAGTCCCTGCAGCCACCATTTTTTCAAATGTAGGGGGACCCAAATTTCCTTTTTGGGCCGGTGTGTTAACAGCCGGGGTCGTGGGGACGATTGTACAGCCATGGAACCTCTTCGATATCATCATTCCCGTTCTGCTGTTTGTGGGGGGGATATTATCCGCCATCGTGGGAATTTTGATATCAGATTACTATTTTATAAGAAAACGCCGGGTCAATGTCCCCGCATTATATGAAGACAGGGGACAATTCAGCTATATGAAAGGTATCAATCTTGCTGGCTTCATATCATGGATCCTTGGGGCAGTCGCTTCATATTTCGTTCCTAACTTCTCGTTTCTGGTTGGATTTGGTATAGGAGCCCTCTGCTATTACGTTTTGGCTAAATATTGGTGGTTCAAGAAGTATGAGCAGGCAGAACTCTCCGATCCCAGTGATGAGAAGTATCTGGGAATGTCGGTAGGCCGTGATTGGATCATTGAAGAAGCAGAGGAAAACGTTATCGAAAAATCCCCAACAGGCACAAGTATTTCTTGAATGGGCGAAAGTGGTAGCAAATAGGATGATGAAAGGGTGTCGAAATGTCCGATTATCAAGAGTTTTTAAGCGAAAGAGACAAGATTGATTTTCTTCTGCAAAAGGGTTTTAAAATAGAAAAGGTCACTGAAAATCTCAGTGGGGCTTTTGTTGTATTTAAACATACTGAAAATAAGAGAAGCGCCACTTTGCATGTGAAAACGGCGAATGCACGAAAGTATTTTTCAAATCTATTATTTCAAACACATCATTGAAAGGGGGCCGAGCGGCATGAGGGATCTGCCCGTAGACAAAGAATTGACGGTTGCCCCCGGAAACATGCAAACGACGGATGAATTCATACATTGGGTATTATCCGTCTTGTCTTCGAATCACTTGACGGAAGAACAATTAGTGAAGTGGTGGGGTGAGGAGATACAGTTTGCAATCCCCCATACTGAAGAGGAGTGAAGGATTGGTCCTGCCAATCCTTTTTTCTCCATTTACTACGCCAAACAAAAGGGAGAGAAGGATGAAAAGTCATTTCTATTTTTCAGTGAAAGATATCCTGGAAAGAAAGTACTTTGAACACGCTAAGGTGATAGCTGGACACAGAGGTCTCTCCAGACAAGTAAAATGGGTACACATTGTCGAAGTCACTTCCATAAAAAATCTTCTTAACGGGAATGAATTGATCCTTTCAACTGGTCTTGCCTTGAAGGAGGAAGGGAGTTTCCTATCACTGATTCACCAGTTGGGGGCTTGTGGTGCAGCGGCCCTTTGTATCGAACTTGATACGAATATCTCTACCATACCGGCAGCTGTATTGGAGTGGGCGGATGAATTTGATTTCCCCATCATTGTTTTTGAAAAAGAAGTCCCGTTTGTCAGTATCACTCAGGATATACACGCCGTAATCATCAATCAGCAATATGAGATGATCAAGAAACTTGATTTCTATGCTCAGAACCTGAATAAGTTGCTGCTGTCAGTCAAGCACTGCAGGGATATCCTTCAAGTATTACATAAAGAATTAAATGTACCGGTACTTTTTCAATTGAAAGAACAAGATGTTAAGGTTCATCCCTTAATGTGTTCGTCTGAAGAAGAGCTCTTCCTGCAAAACTACTATAAAAGCAAAGACAGTAAAGATCATCACGTTGCTACAACGAAGGTCATCCTATTTGATCAGGAGTATGCAGAGCTTTACATCTGCCGGTACAATCATCCGTTTAGTGAATATGAGCTGCTGATACTTGACCGGACTTCCACCGCCCTTGCTCAATATTGGATGAGGGAATTGTATTTTGATGAACAAAAACGCTTGGAAGAATCAAAATGGATCATGTCCTGGTTAAAAGGAGATCAATCATACGATGGACTTGCCGCTTTCATGGATGAACTAAACGTATCGATCCACGGTGGTGTCGTATGTATTTGCAAGACGAATACACTGGCTGATAAAGAAATGCTTGATTTAACCTTCTTCAATCTAGTAACAAAAAGCATATTTGAACAATATGGATTCAAAGTGGTGCCCGAAAGGATCGATCATGATTTAGTCTTTATTCTCCTTGATACCCGGAGAACCGGTGATTGGAAGGCACGATTGATCAGTGCTTATGAAAAGATTTTAAAATCAGGATTTTTCAGAAAGTCGTCAGGTGCAGTATTTGCCACAGGTAAATATCAGCTCGAGATGATGGATATTCATAGAAGCTATGAAACTGCTAAGGATACCCTTGCGTTTCGAACGAAAGTCGATGGAGGAGACCATTATTGTTTCTTTGATGACCTTCATTTATTCAGATTGATTTCAATCGTCAACGAGAATGTAAACATGTGGGAAATGATAGAAGAATTTCTTTCCCCGTTAATAAAATACGACAGGGACCACGATGGGGATTTATTGAAAACACTTAAAGTTTTCCTGGCTTGTCAGGGGTCAAAGCAAGAAACCTCCAAAAGATTATTTATTGTGAGACAAACACTCTATCATCGACTGAAGAAAATAGAAGATATGCTTGGTGAAGATTTTATGAGATCGGATAAACGGGTGACCATCGAATTTCTATTGGCGGCTCATGAATATTTGCAGCCTCAAAGTTTATTGAAGAAGACAAAGGTACATTAAAGACAGCTTTCAGAAATAGTGTCCAGCGGGAATCCCTGGTTATGTTACACAATGTCTAATGAATGACCTGACGTTTTCTTTCATAATGAAATTATCGAGTATGCAGAAAGTTCTGAACTTCTTCGGGGATATTTTTAAAAAATAATAAGGAGGAACTGAATATGACTGTAATAAAAAAAGATGTAGCAGTATTAAAAAATTTCATTGGGGGTAAGTGGGTGGATTCCCTCAGCTCACAAACATTGGAAGTCTTAAATCCAGCCACAAATGAAGAGATTGCGAGGGTGCCGATCTCTACTAAAGAAGATGTGGCAATGGCAGTAAAAGCTGCGAAGCTTGCTTCAGAAACATGGAAAAAGACCCCGGTGCCGAAACGTGCCCGAATTCTGTATAAATATCATACATTGCTTTCAGACAATCACGATGAACTGGCCAGATTGGTGGTGCAGGAGAATGGAAAATCATTCAAAGAAGCGTATGGTGAAGTACAGCGTGGACTGGAATGTGTGGAATTCGCTTGCGGAGCACCCACCCTCATGATGGGAGAGACGCTCAGTGGGATAGCGGAAGATATCGACTCCGAAATGTTCCGCTATCCACTGGGTGTTGTAGGGGGGATTACTCCTTTCAACTTCCCTATGATGGTCCCGTTATGGATGTTCCCCCTTGCCATCGCCTGTGGAAATACTTTCGTATTGAAGCCATCTGAAAGAACCCCGATCTTAGCCAATAGACTTGCAGAGCTGTTAACGGAAGCGGGAATGCCTGATGGGGTCTTCAACGTGGTGCACGGTGCCCACGATGTGGTGAATGGCTTACTGGAAAACAAGGACATTGCGGCGATATCATTTGTCGGAAGCCAGCCTGTTGCGAAATATGTATATCAACAAGCCGCCTCACAAGGAAAAAGGGTGCAGGCACTATCAGGGGCAAAGAACCATCATATTGTCATGCCCGATGCGGATTTCAATAAAGCGGCTGAACATATCATCAGTTCAGCATTCGGCAGTGCAGGACAGAGATGCATGGCATGCAGTGCAGTAGTGGTGGTTGGAGACAACGAAGAGTTTGTAAAGGCTTTAAATAAAAAGGCAGACGAATTATGTATAGGGGACGGGATGGATGAGGAAGTACTGCTAACTCCCGTCATTCGAAAGGAAAATCGGGAGAAGACTCTCGGTTATATAGAAAAAGGCATACAGGAAGGAGCGTCACTCATTAGGGACGGCCGTAAAGAGATGGAAGATTTCAAGGAAGGGAACTTCTTGGGGGCAACGATCTTTGACCATGTGACACCAGAAATGACGATTGCAAAAGAAGAAATGTTTGCACCTATCCTCAGCCTTTTAAGAGCTGAAGATCTGGACGGGGGACTGGATTACATCCGCCAGTCAAGATACGGTAATGGGGCTACGATCTACACGAAAGACGCCGGCGCCGTCCGCCAGTTCAGGGAGGAAGCAGACGCAGGGATGCTGGGTATTAATGTGGGGGTTCCTGCGACAATGGCATTCTTCCCGTTTTCAGGGTGGAAAGACTCTTTCTATGGAGATATGCATGTAAATGGAAAGGACGGAGTAAATTTCTATACTAGGAAGAAAATGATCACTTCTCGATTTGATTTTTAATAAGGGTTAGGGGGAATCTTCATGGTAAAAGCAGGTCACTCTCAAGATGTATGGTTAGAGCAGGACGAGAAACTCATTTGGCACTCCATGAAACCATATAATCCCGAGGGAACGATGGTTGTGACGGAATCTCAAGGGTCGTGGATAACTGATCAGGATGGACAGAAGTATCTTGATGGTATGGCAGGATTATGGTGTGTTAACGTTGGGTATGGACGACAGGAGTTGGCAGAGGCAGCTTACGAGCAGCTCAAGAAAATGGCTTACTTTCCTCTTACCCAAAGCCATCAGCCGGCCATTGAACTTGCAGAGAAGTTAAATCAACTACTTGGTGATGAATATGTGATTTTCTTCTCCAACAGTGGATCTGAAGCCAATGAAACGGCCTTTAAGATCGCCCGCCAATATCATCAACAAAACGGTGAGCACGGAAGATATAAAATTTTCTCCCGGTATAGAGGGTATCACGGTAATTCCATGGGGGCCCTGGCTGCTACAGGGCAGGCTCAGCGTAAATTCAAGTATGAACCATTGGCGCCTGGGTTTCACCATATTGCTCCTCCCGACGCATACCGCGATGAAGTGACAGGGGGGAATCCCCGCGACCTTCCAGGAGTGAAGGCGATTGACCAGGCCATGACATGGGAACTAAGTGAAACGGTCGCTGCATTGATCATGGAACCTATTATTACAGGCGGAGGAATCCTCATGCCCCAGGATGGCTATATGAAGGCGGCCAAAGAGGTGTGTGTGAAGCACGGTGCTCTTTTAATAGTAGATGAAGTGATTTGTGGTTTTGGACGGACCGGAAAGGCATTCGGATTTATGAATTATGACGTGAAGCCTGATATCATCACAATGGCCAAGGGTATCACCAGTGCATATCTTCCGTTATCCGCCACTGCTGTAAAGCGTGAGATCTATGAAGCTTTTAAGGGATCTGAAGAATATGATTACTTCCGTCATATCAACACATTCGGTGGAAATCCTGCAGCCTGTGCGCTGGCTTTGAAGAACATTGAAATCATGGAAAATGAGAGACTTTTTGAACGGTCAAAAGAGCTGGGGGAAAAAACATTGAATTCCTTGAAAAATCACCTCCAGGATCACCCTTATGTAGGGGATGTCAGAGGAAAGGGATTATTGATCGGAATTGAGATGGTGACTCATAAGGATACCAAGGATCCATTGGAACTGGATAAAGTTAACGCAGTCATAGGATATTGTAAGCAGAATGGAGTCATCATCGGAAAAAATGGTGCGACCGTGGCAGGATTCAACAATGTCCTGACAATATCACCTCCGCTAAACATCGAAGAAGAAGATCTGGAACGACTGGTATCGACAGTGATCAAGGGGATTCAACACCTTAAATAATCAGGTTAAAGGCGTCTGCAAGTGCAGATGCCTTTAATTTTGTATGGAATGATCGACTTGTTTTTCCTGGGGTAATTCCCGGGAGGCGCTTGGGACCTTTCGTTTTTTTACATTGATAAGATCAGATGAATGCACGGTTATGATCACTTGCCCACCTGCAACTTTTGCCCGGATGAGAAGAGGCTGATTATAAGCATTTTTAAAGGTGAAATCGGGTCCGTACCAGCTCACGGTGGCATCCCTGCCCTTGGGGACATATGGCACTCGTTTTGAGTGGTGATACCTTTCCAATATGGTTACGCCCGCTTGATCCACCGCATTATATAAGGTTGATGATACCTGGCAGATACCGCCCCCGATATCTTCTGAAAGTTCCCCTCTTACAATGACTGGGGCTTTTTTATATCCCTTTTCTTTCGTTCTTTTTCCGACCACGCCATTAAAAGAGAATACTTCGCCTGGAAACACCACCGTATTGTTGATTTTTTTGGTTGCCAGGGTAATATTCTGCGTTCGTTCTTCATTATGTCTATTAAAGAACGTAACATACTGCCCGATCTTTTGGGTACGTATATGAGCGAGGATTTCACTGTCCACCTTTGGATATAAGGTCAACAATGGAGGTTCGATCACTCTCGATCCCTTTGATAACAAGAAACCATCGACCAGACCACGGAATTTCCTTTCATGAAGCTTATATCCGGCTTCTTCAGGTACGATCCGGTTATGTTCATTTATATAGGCATTATGCGGAGGGGTGTAGACCCTATTCTGGATATGTGAAACAACATCTTCATAGTGTTTTTCATTCATTAATGGTTCATCCAGTAATGGTACCTCCAGGTAGTGGCGTTCAACCGAAATGGGTGTGTGATTTGATGACTGGATATGTAAGTGATCATGACTTCCCGTTGACGGATACACTAACAGACCAATCGCGGTCAGTTTAAGCAAAAACATACGAATCCTCCCTTTCATGGGTAGTATCCGTATAAAAAAGCTATTTCATGTTCGACTGTCATTTCCAAAAATTGAGCGAATGAACCGCCAATAAGGTGACCAAAACTAAGAAAAAAAATGAGGTTTCGTACATGCTTTTTATGATGAGATTCACAATCGTCCTGTCAATGTTCCTTGCCTTTGGAGGAAAATCGGCCGCTGCCTTTCCAAGTTTTCAAGTAGAGGTACTTCCATGGGAACAAGTAAAGGAAATCATTCCAAACCACTCTTATTTTACGATTATAGATATAGATACAGGATTGTCTTTCAACGTGCAGAGAAGGGCAGGAAGTAAACATGCGGATGTGCAGCCGGTCACAGAAAAAGACACGAAAATAATGAAAGCCATTTACGGGGGAAAGTGGAGCTGGGATCGTCGTGCCATTCTGGTACTGGTTCATGACCAGCTCATCTCTGCCTCCATGAATGGAATGCCTCATGGGGCCGGAGCACTCCAAAATCATTTTCCAGGGCACTTCTGTGTCCATTTCTACGGAAGTACGACGCATAAGACCCCCACTCCTGACCTGGCCCATAAAGTCATGATATTGAAAGCAGGTGGGGAACTGGACCGTTTCCTGTATCGCATGGATCCATATGAATTGATCAGTGTACTTGAGATTGCCATTAATCAGCACGATGAAGGACTTCTTTCGAAAATAATGACAGGAAACAATCGTTCAATTAAAAAGGTACTTGATTCGGTGGAACATTTCCGGATTACCCAAAGATCTATACTCCCCATTGAGGACTTGCCTGCTCTTGTGGCGATGAAAGTACCATTTAAGGTGAAATGGATCAGGTCCAATCATTCACAGGGGGAAAAAGATGCTGTTTTTTATTTACACAGGGATTCATTGGAGGATCAATGGCAAATAGATGGTCCAACATTCACTGATGAATTTGATTAATGTACGAATCAGCTAACATTAATTCCCTCCAGTGGGTGAAATCTTATCCTTTATATGAGTTTTCATTAGGTGAAAGAGGGAAAAGAGTATATAAATGAATCGTGGAGGGAAAGACCGATGTTGGAGTTTGTCATGAAATTAATTAAGGAGTTGGGAATGTGGGGGTTATTCGCTGGAAATGCCATTGAAGCGTCTTCATTGCCTTTTCCAGGCGCCCTTGTGACGCTGACTTATGGATACGTTTTGGATCCATCCCCAATGAAGCTATTAATATTAGCGCTCACCAGCAGTGCCATCTATACCATTTTTAGTTTCATCCCTTATGGTATCGGATTTAAACTGAAGGATAAAATCAAGGAAAAAACCAGTTCGAAGAAAATTGAAAAGGGGCAGAAGTGGTTTCGGAAATGTGGATTGTGGAGTATTGCGATTACGAGACCCCTCGGCATCGGTAATTATGTCTCCTATGTTGCAGGTATCAGTAAAGTGAATAAGTGGAAATTTGGAGGATTAACCTTTATAGGGATATTCCCGATCACCCTCACGATGTTAATAGTCGGGAAAAATGGTAATTTGAAATCCGTTCAATCCTTGATGAGTCATATTCAGACCTATCTTCTCATCGGAGGGGCTGTGCTCCTGATTGGGTACCTGTTATATAAGTTCGTGTATAAACCAAAAGCAAAGTCCGCTTGTTTACAAGATGAAACAACTATCGCCAAGCAAGCTGAATAAATAAAGGAAAGTTCGCTCCTGAAAATGGGAAGCGGATTTTTTTTTGATTACAGGACATGACATCATGCGCTTCCTCAATCTACTACATGCTTCAACCATGATCTGTATGATATAATGAATAGTCGAGAATAGCAGATTTACTTGGAAAGGTTTGAATGAAACCATGACACAATATACTCCAATGATAAAACAATACTTACAAGTAAAGGCAGAATACCAGGATGCCTTTTTATTTTTTCGTTTAGGCGATTTTTATGAAATGTTTTTTGATGATGCCGTCAAAGCATCCCAGGAACTTGAAATAACCTTAACAAGCCGTGATGGGGGCGGAAAGGAACGAATCCCCATGTGCGGTGTACCCTATCATTCTGCTCCTAATTACATAGAGCAGCTCATCGATAAAGGATTTAAAGTAGCGATATGCGAACAGACCGAAGATCCTAAGCAAGCCAAGGGGGTAGTGAGACGGGAAGTCGTCCAGCTCATTACACCAGGTACGGTGATGGATGGGAAAGGTCTGAATGACAAAGAAAATAACTATATTGCTTCCGTCACCGCTTTTGATGATGATACGTATGGACTTGCCTATAGTGACCTTACAACAGGTGAAACCAAGGTGACGGTCGTTTTAGAAGGACTCCAGGCGTTGATGAATGAATTAGCCACCATTGGGGCGAAAGAAGTGGTCATCCATCCTGATCTTTCTGATGAAATTCAGGGCAGGATCAAAGAAAGAACCGATGTTACCTTATCCTTTGAGCAGGAATCGAATCCAGGACATGCTTTCACCCATCTCGTGGAACCACTGAAGCAAGGGAAACTCATCCAAGCTTCTTCACTCCTGTTCCATTATTTATTCCGAACACAGAAAAGGAGTTTGGATCACCTGCAAGTCGTTGAAACGTATCAGCTTCACCAGTTTATGAAAATGGATTATTATTCGAAGCGGAACCTGGAGCTGACAGAAACCATCCGTTCCAAAGGGAAGAAAGGGTCACTTCTTTGGCTGTTGGATGAAACGATGACCGCGATGGGTGCCCGCCTTTTGAAGCAATGGATCGATCGTCCACTCATTCATAAACATGTAATTGAAAAGCGTCAGACAGTGGTGCAGGTGTTATTGGAACGCTTCTTTGAAAGGCAGGATCTGAGAGAACGCCTGAAAGAAGTATATGATCTCGAGAGGCTGTCTGGCCGCGTCGCCTTCGGAAATGTAAACGGACGTGATTTGATCCAGTTGAAAAAATCCCTGCAACAGATCCCGGTGTTAAAACAATTGATCCAATCGCTGGAAAATGATGCAACCGATGAACTTGTCGCCAGGCTCGACCCTTGTGAAGAGTTGACGGATCTTCTCGAAAAGGCATTGATCGAAAATCCTCCCTTGTCTATAAAAGAAGGAAGTTTGATTCAGGATGGGTATCATGAAGAACTGGATCAATACCGTGACGCGAGTAAAAATGGTAAATCATGGATTGCGAAGCTTGAACGGGATGAAAGGGAAAGGACTGGAATAAGGTCACTTAAAGTAGGATTTAACCGGGTATTTGGATACTACATCGAAGTAACGAGAGCGAATCTGCAGCACTTGGAAGAGGGACGATATGAACGGAAGCAGACTTTAACCAATGCGGAGCGGTTCATCACCCCGGAATTGAAAGAGAAAGAATCCCTTATCCTCCAGGCTGATGAAAAGAGTGTGGATTTAGAATATGAATTATTCATTGGAATACGTGAAAGGGTAAAGGAATTTATCCCGCGCCTGCAAAAACTGGCTAAACTTGTCAGTGAATTGGACGTTCTACAGTGCTTTGCAACAGTCAGCGAGAAACGTCACTACACCCGCCCTGTCTTCAATGACGAAAGAAGAATCGTGTTGAAAGATGGACGGCATCCCGTGGTGGAAAAAGTGATGGGTGCACAGGAGTATGTTCCGAATGATTGTTATATGGATGAGGAAAGGGAAGTCTTTCTCATCACCGGACCCAATATGTCCGGTAAAAGCACCTATATGAGACAGGTGGCCCTAACGAGCGTCCTGGCCCAGATCGGGTGTTATGTCCCTGCAAGTGAGGCAAATCTTCCTGTATTTGATCAGGTATTCACCCGCATTGGAGCGGCAGATGATTTGATCTCCGGTCAGAGTACATTCATGGTAGAAATGCTTGAGGCCAAGAATGCCATCATTCACGCGACTCAACAAAGTCTGATTTTGTTCGATGAAATTGGACGGGGTACATCCACCTATGACGGGATGGCACTGGCACAGGCAATCATTGAATACATCCATGAACATATCGGGGCCAAAACCTTATTCTCCACTCACTACCATGAATTAACGGTTCTTGAGGAAGAGTTGGCCAAAGTGAAAAATGTTCATGTAAGTGCGATGGAGCAAAATGGAAAACTTGTTTTTCTTCATAAAATCAAAGAGGGTGCGGCGGACAAAAGTTATGGAATACATGTTGCGGAACTTGCTGAACTGCCGCAGGCCCTCATTCAGAGAGCGAATGAAATTCTTCTTGAGCTTGAACGGAAGGAAGAGCCTTCATCTTCCAATGAAGTAGCCGCTTCAAGGGAGTCGTTTATAGAAAAGCGGGAAACAAGTGAAGAAGATTTGGCCCAGCTATCCTTTTTTGGAGCTGAAAAATCGGAAAAGAAGGAAAAGCTGAATTCCAAAGAAAAGAAATGTATAGAGGAATTAAAAAAATTGGATATCCTTGAAATGACGCCATTGGATGCGATGAATACGCTATACGGCATCCAAAAGAAATTAAAGCAATAAGGAGGTGGAATTGTGGTGAAAATATTTCAGCTTAATGATTCCCTTTCTAATAAAATTGCAGCAGGGGAAGTGGTGGAACGACCGGCTTCTGTGGTGAAGGAACTCCTTGAAAATAGCATCGATGCAGGCGGGACCGTCATCGAAATTCATATCGAGGAAGCAGGTTTACAATCCATACGCATCATCGATAATGGCGACGGAATTGAGAAGGAAGATGTCCAAACAGCCTTTAAGCGTCATGCAACAAGTAAGATCAAAGACGAAAATGATCTATTCCGAATCCGGACGTTGGGATTCAGGGGAGAAGCACTTCCGAGTATTGCTTCTGTTTCTTATTTCACATTGAAAACCAGTACGGGCGAAGGTCCCGGTACGAGTATTGAACTCCAGGGTGGAGAAGTCCATTCGATTGAAAGCACGTCCTCCAGAAAAGGAACGGACATCACAGTTTCACAACTGTTCTTCAATACACCTGCACGGTTAAAATATATGAAAACCATTCATACGGAGCTTGGAAATATAACGGATGTAGTGAACCGGATCGCCCTTGCCCATCCCTTTGTCTCGATCAAGCTTCTCCATAATGGCAAATCGCTTTTGCACACGAATGGCAATGGGGATGTCCGGCAGGTCCTTGCCGCGATTTACGGAGTCGGGATAGCAAAGAAAATGGTACCGATCGAAGTGGAGTCCCTTGATTTTAAAGTAAAAGGCTTCATATCCCTTCCTGAGGTCACCCGTGCATCAAGGAATTACATTTCGACGATGATCAACGGGAGATTCATCAAGAACTATGCACTGGCGAAAGCGATCGGGGAAGGTTATCACACACTTCTCCCCATCGGACGGCATCCCATCGTGCTCCTTAGTATCGAGATGGACCCGATCCTGGTGGATGTGAATGTGCATCCGTCGAAAATGGAGGTCCGCATCAGTAAGGAAGCAGAGCTCAATGCGTTGGTGACGGAAGGAATCAAGAGGGTGTTTAAAGGAAAGGAACTGATTCCGTCAGGATCCCTCTCACCTAAACTGGCTCAGCCGAAGTCGGAGCAGACATACATGAATCTCGATCACGCGGCGAGGCGACAAGAAGGTAAATATGGTAACAGTGACTCCGTCCGGGAGCCGTTGCTGCCTAAAGAAGAGATGGTGAAGCTGTATGAGCCGCAGCCTCCTGTCATTGAGGCGGAAGACAGCATCGTATCAAATGAAGAACCTCTTCAAGGATACCCTGTCGAAGAAGAATCCCGGGAACAACCTATTCAAGAAATCGACGAGGAAAAGGAAACATTCAGGGTTCCCACTCTTTATCTTGTCGGGCAAATGCATGGTACGTATATATTCGCCCAAAATGAACGTGGTCTTTATATCATTGATCAGCATGCGGCTCAGGAACGGATAAAGTATGAATTTTATAAAGAGAAAGTGGGGCAGGTCGCGAAAGAGCTTCAGGAACTCCTTGTTCCCCTTACACTTGAGTTCTCCACGGATGAGTATATAAAGATCAATGAATCACGTTCTCTCCTTGAAGAAGTAGGGGTTTTCCTTGAGGACTTCGGATACAACAGTTTCATCGTACGTGCCCATCCACAGTGGTTTCCTAAAGGGGAAGAGCAGGAAACCATCGAAGAGATGATTGAGCAGATCATCAAGATGAACAAGGTCGATATTAAAAAGCTCAGGGAAGAAGCAGCCATCATGATGAGTTGCAAGGGATCCATCAAAGCAAACCATCATTTGAGGAATGAGGATATGCAGGCGCTGCTGGATGAATTAAGAAGAACCAGCGATCCATTCACCTGTCCTCACGGTCGACCGATTATCATTCATTATTCCACCTATGAAATGGAAAAAATGTTTAAACGGATTATGTAATGGAATGAATGGGGATGAGCCTTTACAAGGTTCATCCCCATTCAACCATATTTGTTCTGATGTTCCTTTTTTCTTGTCAGATAATCTTCATCTTCTCTCGCCAATTTCCATTTCTCTTCAAAAATGGCGGCTGATTCAGCTTTCTGTTCATCTATCTTTCGATCATTGATGTCCCCATCCTTATCGTACTTTTTCCCCCCAGGATAATTGGCGTACCTTCTGGCCCTCGTATAGCCCATCTGTAGGAATTTCCTTGCCATATCCATTCCCACAAAATCATTCTCCTCCTTATATTGAAGAAACATGCGATAAATGGTACTTGAGGATTCTTCCGCAATATCCGGTGTTTTAAAACGCCATTCTGGAAGGATTTCGCTCTTATATGGCTCTACAAGTAAAACGCCTTGTTCCCCGCGGCCTACACGGTATTTTTCAGGGTGTTTACGAAAATCAATGGAATCAAAATCAAGATCATAATTAAAACTAATGACCCTCACCTCCTAACTACCTTCTACCCATAATCCTCTTAGGGATAAACGGAGAGAAGTTCCTGTGAAGAATTACAATAATAACATTATGGTAACTTGATAAATGACATGCTAAAAGAGGATTTTTAATTCTTTTCTTTAATGTATATAGAAAGGATGTAAGCACTCTTTTTTAGGAGGGGGGAAGTAGTATGATTGAAGTTGAAACATCTTTAAACAATGAATCTGTTCAGGAAGAAACATATTTAACGGCATCTCATCGAGTGGATAAAAGGCAGTTTTCTGAAAAGGAATATAATAAATTTGTAAAGTTGAAGGGTGTAAGGGATTGGTCAACGTTAACTTGGAAGGACGTTGGAAAGCCTTATGAGGTGACGTCCTTTGCCAAAGAAAAAAAAGATTGGGAAAGAGTAAATGGAAAATCACTTCCCGTCCATACTTCATGGGAAATGTTTAATCGCTCTTTCCACGAATGGTTTGTGAAAGATGTGCCTGCAGAAACGAAGGAAAGTAGAAATCGCATCGTCAGGAATGCTTTGAAATTAAATATAAAAGAATCCGCGGAAGCATTAGGTGATCACCTCAGGCTGCATCTCTGGAATTATGTGCACAGAATTCAGGATGGTGTGTGGGATCCCAGGGGGAAGAGGGCCTTATTCAGCGGACTGGATGTTGTTAAGCCGAAAATATTATTTTTAGGGGCTGCGGAAGGATATGAAGCGATGCAACTCTCAGCACTTTATCCCGGCAGTGAAATCGTGATGGTCGATTATGATTCGTTTTGTCGTGATATCCGGTATCGGGAATTTCCGGAAACGTACCCATTCCTCGGGCCAAATCCCTCCACAGGTGGATTGAAAACGTATTATAAAGGTGACTTTAAGACAACATACATCGTCTCGGATATCAGGGACTTATCGTTCGGGAGGGAGTTTGACATCGTTTTGAGTGTTGGGCTATTAGAACATTTTCCCGATGATTATAAGTCAGAAGTGATAGAGTGGCACCGGAAATTTTTGAAGCCAAATGGATACATGGTCCTGACTACACCAAGGGCTCAGCTTAAATCCAAAGTCTATTACGAAGTGATGGCGGATGTGATGAACCACACGTACAGGGAATTGATGACTGTTGAACAAATGGGGCTTTATTTGTATGAAAATGGGGTGGATATTTTACAGCATGGCTATATCAAAGTTCATAATGGGATTATTGCGAAAGTAAGGTAAAGGATAAAAAGGCTTTGATTAATTCAATCAAAGGCTTTTTATTTTTTTAAATTATATTGAAAAAAACCTCTTTTAGTGTAAAATTACACTAAAAGAGGTAAGGGTGGTGGAGATGGAATGATAGCCCGAGTGAAGAGTAAGATCAGGGTATGGTTGTTAATTGTTCCAATAGTCTTCTCATACATACTGATATTTCAGTGGGGATTGAATGAGAGAGACTCGAAAGACATCATTACGGATGTGAGCCGGTTAATGCCAACTAAAATTGATAAAATCGTTAAAGGTAGGCAAGAAGAAGGGATAGTAGAGGCAATTTCTAAAGCAAGAGAAAAAAATCTTAAAGTATCGATTGCGGGAAAGAGACACAGTCAAGGAGGGCATACCTACTACCCGGATGGGATGGTATTGGATATGACGGATTTCAACGAAGTTCTTGGTGTGGATCCATCTAATAAAACTGTTCATGTGCAAAGTGGAGCAACTTGGAATGATATACAACAAGCAATAAATCCCCATGGACTTTCAGTGAAAGTGATGCAATCGCAAAATATATTCACAGTAGGCGGATCCCTATCTGTGAATGCCCATGGGAGGGATATAAGAAATGGCTCGTTAATTGAAACGGTGAATTGGTTCCGGCTGTTAAAGCCTGATGGTGAAATCATAACCGTCTCAAGAAGTGAAAATGAAGAGTATTTTCCGTTAGTCATTGGCGGCTATGGATTGTTCGGTGTAATCCTGGATGTGGAATTACAACTTACATCTGATGAGCTTTTGGTATTGGAGACCGAAGAGTTAAACGTTGGAGAATATGAAGATTATATTAATCAAACCGTTTTAAAAGACGATAAAGTAAAAATGCATTTAGCTCGATTATCAACTGCTCCGGATACATTTCTCCAAGATATGTATGTTACTAATTACAAGGTTAGTGCCCATCAAGATAAATACAATGATTACAACATTCTGAAAAAAGATGAATTTACTGCTTTAACAAAATTCTCGCTTGGACTTTCAAGAGATTTTGACTGGGGGAAAAATCTCTTTTGGGATATGCAGAAATCATATTTTGTTAAAAGCGATGGTAATCTGGAAACCCGAAATAATGTGATGCGTTCAGAATCAAAGTTTTTAGAATACAAAGGTGAAAACGACACAGATATTTTACAAGAGTATTTTGTTCCAGTTGATGAGTTTGAAGAGTATATCGATGATTTACGGGTGTACTTGGCTGATGAGGACATTAATCTCATGAATATCACAGTGAGGTATGTGAATGAGAGTGAAGAAGCAGTATTATCCTATGCGAAAGAAGATATGTTTGCACTAGTACTATTAATTAATCAGGGATTGGGTGAGAAGGAAAAAAAGCAGACCGGAGATACCGTTCGTGGTATGGTTGACATCACCATTGAACATGGAGGAAGCTATTATCTCCCTTACTATCAATATCCCACAGATGAACAAATACACGAGGCTTACCCAAATGCGGAACAATTCTTCCAATATAAGCGGCAGTATGATCCAGATGAACGGTTCGTGAATATATTTTATGAGGTGTATGGAAAATGAGATGGTTAATTGTTTCTCAAAGTTTTGCAATGGTAGCTGCGAGTGTGTCATTCCCATTTTATTTACTTTTTATTCAAAATATCGGCAGCGATTTTTCGAGTTTTGGATTTGCTTACGGATTGTTCACGTTAAGCGCAGCAGTCGGCCATCGATTCATAGGCAGGCTGTCGGACTTAATTGGTGGACAGTTCCTTCTTATTGCTTACAGTATAGGAATGAGCTTCCTCTTTCTACTCATCCCTTCTACAAGTTCAATTCAAGAGGTATATATGATTCAGGTATTACTTGGTATATTAGGCGCTTTGCAAAAGACGTCAGAGAAAGTGGTGATCAGTGACATGACCGAACATGCTTCTAGAGGGAAGAGCATTGGTCAGTACCACTTTTGGACCGCTCTATTTTCAAGCATTGCAGTGATGGGAACAGGGTTCATTTTGGAATATTTCACAATCCATTTCTTATTCTATGCTTGTTCGCTTTTCTTTTTGATTAGTGGACTCGTCATTATTATTTTCGGGTCGATATTGAAACGTGATGTTACCATGTCGGTTGACTAGATGCATAGCAAAACCTTCATGATAAAATTCTCCTGCACAAGAGAAGGATTTACTCTCTTAAAGGGCTAATATTATAGAGGTAAGGATATTTTTCAGAAAATTCCATATATAATATTGGGGGAAATCAGGATGAACGGAGGCATTGAGCTTCAGCATAAAAAAAAGAATAAACGTCTTAGAATAACAGTGTGGACGGCAGGAAGTATATTGTTTATCCTTCTCGGGCTATTAATCTTTGCAAATTATTACATCGAGAGATCTCTTCCCGTTACATCAGGTACCATTACACTGAATGGCTTATCAAAGGAAGTAAAAGTCATTAGAGATAAAGATGGCGTCCCACATATTCAGGCTCAAAATGAAAAAGATCTTTATATGGCACAAGGGTATGTTCAAGCGCAGGATCGTTTGTTCCAAATGGATCTAAGCAGGCGCCAGGCATCGGGAAGATTGAGTGAAGTCGTCGGAGAGAAAGCGGTTGATCGGGACAAGTTCTTCCGGACATTTGGTTTGAGGAGGGCAGCGGAGGTATCCTTTACAGCCTACCCTGATGAAGCAAAGCAGCTTCTCGAGTGGTATGCCGAGGGAGTCAATGCGTATATGGAAGAGGCGAAAGACGGGGGAAGTCTTCCTATTGAATTCACCCTACTAGGTTACAAACCAGAGAAATGGACACCGATTGATTCTTTGACCATCGGGAAATACATGGCTTTCGACTTGGGGGGGCATTGGCAGGGCCAGGCCTTCAGGTATTGGGCATTGGCTAATCTACCGAAGGAAAAGGCTTATGACTTGTTTCCATCCTATCCGGATGAAGCACCTACCATTCTTTCAGATATTGGAGAGGCTCAGGTTGATTTAAAGCAATCTTTCGCTTCAGCAGTCATACCGCCTGAATTTAATGGAAGCAATAACTGGGTTGTCAGCGGCGATAAAACGAAAAGTGGAAAACCGTTACTGGCAGATGATCCACATCTATCACTGGGGACGCCTTCCATATGGTATCAAATGCAGCTCGAATCACCTGAAGTCAATGTAAGTGGGGTGATCTTTGCCGGAATTCCCGGGATCATACTTGGTCATAATGAACAGATTGCTTGGGGTGTCACGAACACTGGGCCTGACGTACAGGATTTGTATGTAGAGAAGCGAAACGAAGACGATCCCGATCTATTTTTATATGACGGGAAGTGGGAAAAGGCAACCATCATTCAAGAGCCAATTAAAGTGAAGGATAGCGAAACCATTCCATATAAAGTGACAATAACGAGACATGGTCCTGTGATTTCGGAATTTGCCCATCAAAGTGCTGCCGAGGAGGTGCTGGCCATGCGTTGGACAGCACTGGATCCAAGTCTTGAACTTTCTGCCATCATCAATATTAACAAAGCGAAGAATTGGGATGAATTCGAGAAAGCCCTGGAGGACTTTCATGTTCCTACCCAGAATTTCGTATTTGCTTCTAAAGATGGCACGATTGCATATAAAGCAAATGGAAAGATTCCGATCAGGAAAAAAGGGGATGGGCTACTGCCTGTTCCAGGATGGGACCCTGATTATGACTGGCAGGGCTTCATTCCCTTTGACGAACTTCCGAAAGTGATCAACCCTGAATCAGGCTATGTGGCAACAGCGAATAATAAAGTTGTAACAGATGATTATCCTTACCATATCAGTCATCACTGGGCACAACCGTATCGATATATGAGAATTTCAGAATACTTAGAAGGAAAAAGTGATCTGACAATTTCTGATATGAAAGCACTGCAAATGGATCAATTGAATTTACATGCACGGGAATTTGTTCCTATCCTTATTAAGGATATGGAATCCGTTTCATTGAATGGTGATCAAAGGAAAGCCATTGAGGTGTTGAAATCATGGAATTATTTGGATGATAAAGATTTGGCTGCACCCCTGATCTTTCATCAGTGGATGAACGAAATATCAACGGGACTTTTTGAAAAGGATGTACCGGATGATATGATGAAGCTCTTTGAAGGGCGTCAAAGTGTTGTGGATGAACTCATGCGAAAAGCTCATAAAGGAGAGGAGTCCGAGTGGTTTGCAGATCAAGAAGGATACGAGACATTTTTGGCTAAATCCCTTGGAGGTGCACTGAGCGAGCTTGAGGAAGCATATGGATTTTCCATAGAAGAATGGGAGTGGGGAATGTACCATAGAGTCTACTTCGAACATCCATTGTCAAGCGCTTCCCCTATTTTAAAAAGGTTCTTAAATGAAAAAGATCCTGTACCTGTAGGTGGGAGCAGGGTCACAGTGGAAGCTGCAAGTTATAATGACGAAGGTATCGTGAATCACGGAGCTTCATGGAGATTCGCGATCGATACTTCCGATATGGAGAACGGCTATCATATTGTCGGCCCGGGACAGGCGGGGCATTACAAGAGTGAATGGTATCAAGATCAAATTGACGCCTGGGTAGATGGAGATTATCATAAAACCTCACTTGCAGGCTCGAAAGGAGATCAATTGATATTAAAACCGTAAAAAATCTAATCTGCTTAAAGGGAATTCCCTTTAAGCAGTTTTATTATCCTCGTTACAGCCATTACGTTTTATAGTGTTAAGAAAAGGGTACATTCACTCCATGGCAAGTTGTTTTTGAATAAGACAGGTGTAAATGGAAATACTGACAAGATGTGATTTCAAACCGTCTATTATTATGGTACGATAATATGTAAAGAAACATTTACATAGAAAGCAGTGAACGTATGACAAGTATGAATAAAGAGAAAGTGATTGTCCTTATTGGTCCGACTGCTGTAGGAAAAACCAGTACAAGCATAAGCCTTGCAAAACGATTCGATGGAGAAGTCATCAGTGGGGACTCCATGCAAATCTATAAGAGGATGGACATCGGAACTGCAAAAATCAGGGAAGAAGAGATGGAAGGCATACCCCACCACTTGATCGATATAAAAAACCCTGAAGACTCTTTTTCAGTGGCGGAGTTTCAAAATCTTGTAAGAAAGAAAATAACCGACATTCATTCACGGGGGAAAATCCCCTTGATCGTGGGTGGAACGGGTCTTTACATCCAGTCAGTCCTATATGATTATCAATTCACAGAAACACCAGGCGATGAACATTATCGTGCAAAGTTAGAATCAGAGCTTGAAGAGAATGGAGCTGAACAGCTTCATCATAAGCTGGTTAAGGTGGACCCGGTTTCAGCCGGGAACATTCATCCTAATAATACGAGGCGTGTGATCCGTGCATTGGAGATTTTCCATTGTACCGGTAAGACGATGAGTGAGTATCAAAGCTCCCAAACCCATGAGCTTCAATATGATGTTGCGTTAATTGGTTTAACCATGGATCGTGAAAAACTGTATGAGAGAATCAATCTTAGGGTAGACCTGATGATGCAAGAAGGGCTTTTAGCAGAAGTGAAAGCGTTATATGATGATGGCCTGAGAAACGTTCAATCTGTACAGGCGATAGGATATAAAGAACTTTATGACTACTTCAAAGGTACCCTCAGCCTGGAGACGGCCATAGAGAACCTTAAGCAAAACTCCAGAAGGTACGCCAAACGTCAGCTTACCTGGTTCCGAAACAAAATGGATGTTGCCTGGTACGATATGACAGAAGAAAGTTTGCACTGCAAAAATATTGAGGACATTTCAGAATTTATTGCAGGAAAGCTTCAATTAAAGTCGAATAAGTAATGTAGAGATAGAAGAGGAGGACTAACCATGAAACAATCCATTAATATCCAAGATCAATTCCTAAATCAATTGCGAAAAGACGGTTCACTCGTAACGGTATTCCTTTTAAATGGCTTTCAGATTCGCGGTCAGGTAAAAGGGTTTGATAATTTTACCGTCCTTTTTGAAACAGAAGGTAAACAGCAACTGGTATATAAACATGCCATTTCAACTTTCGCCCCGCAGCGAAATGTTCAAATAAATTTTGAAGAGCAAAATTAATGTTCGTGTGAAAGCTGCCCTTTGTGGCAGCTTTTTATATTGGGTCTGACTGTTGAATGTAAGAATAATTAATGAAATGTACGGTAAGTGAATAGGATAATAGAGAGGCTTAAATCTTCATCACCCTATGACTTTAAAAATAAAAAATGGACCCTGAGAAAGTAATCACTTAGGGGCTTTTGGAGAGTACCAAATTGTATTCCAAAATGATAAGTAAGTTCGAAATTAAAAATGCATTCACAGCGTAATTCTATTTATTTCTCGGGAAAGCGCAGGAATAGACAGGATTCTTTTTATTTGTCGAAAAAAATAAGAGACGACAAGCGTTTATCACCCTTATATCTTACATGTGTATATTGTCTTTAGAATGGTGAGGTGAAATCTTTGGATCAACCAATGAGAATGAAAAACAACGGGCAAATCAGTATAGTACTGAATTCACAAAAAAGAAGTTCAGTACGGGAAACGGTAGATTCGGCTCCTCAGTCCCTTCCCCAAGAACATGTAGCGTTGAAAGAAATTGAAGAAGAACTTGGCTCTCTTGTCGGAATGGAAGAAATGAAAAAAATGGTGAAAGAAATTTATGCATGGATATATGTGAATAAAAAACGGGAAGCCATGGGGCTGAAGGCCGGAAAACAAGCTCTTCATATGATGTTTAAAGGGAATCCGGGGACTGGTAAAACGACAGTAGCGAGAATCATCGGAAAACTGTTCTTAAAGATGAACGTGCTTTCGAAAGGACACTTAATCGAAGCAGAGAGGGCTGATCTGGTCGGTGAATATATAGGTCATACGGCACAGAAAACAAGGGATTTGGTGAAAAAAGCACTGGGAGGGATCCTATTCATTGATGAGGCGTATTCACTGGGCAGAGGTGGAGAAAAGGATTTTGGAAAAGAGGCCATTGATACCCTTGTGAAACATATGGAAGATAGGCAGCATGACTTTATCTTGATCCTGGCAGGGTATTCAAGGGAAATGGAGCACTTCCTAACCTTGAATCCAGGATTGCAATCACGATTTCCCCTTGTGTTTCATTTCCCTGATTATTCTGTAGATCAGCTGATGGAAATCGGGAAAAGGATGCTGGATGAAAAGCAGTACTTATTGAGTCATGATGCCGAAAGGAAAATCCGTGAACATTTAAGTGCAGCGAAAAACACCTTATCTCCAATGGCGTTTTCCAATGGACGGTATGTTCGGAATGTACTCGAAAAATCGATACGATCTCAAGCGATGAGGCTGTTGTTGGAGAATTGCTACGATCGGCACGATCTCTTGACCATCCGCAGCAATGACCTGGTCTTTACTAAAACGGCTTCGGATCACCATACTTAGTAAATCTAAAGACAAAAAAATGCATTCACTTGTGAATGCATCAGACTGTAGACAAACCCCACCTTCACTTTAACCGAAGGTGGGGTTTTCTGATATTTTAAAAGATTTTTCTCCTGTTTCTAGGCTGGACATGGCCCTCGCCATGTCCAGTTTGCCAACTTCTTAAGATTCATGGCAGCGAATGTAAGCATCGCCTGCATTGAAACTTTTTTAAGACCTCTTAAGGTCGTCCAACGCATGCCATGCTTTTCTTTTGCGTCCGCAAAGACCCGTTCGATCGTTTCTTTGCGTTTCGCATATAGAGTTTTATTAAGTTCTGTATGTCTCAAATGTTCTACTTCATCTATGTAATCCTGCCACACATGTCGATGAATCATCTTGGTGTGATTCTTACTTTGTGTACAACGTTCTAACAGAGGACAGTCTTTACATTCCAAAGGATTTGAAGCGTATTGTTTGTACCCGTCTCTTGTGGTAGTACGGTAAGGTAAAATTTGTCCTTCGGGACAAAGATAGGAGTCAAAATATTCATCGTAAACGTATTCGTATTTCCTAAGATATCCGTCTTTCGTTCTCGGCCGTGTATAAGGCATAACGGGTCTGATTTCTTGGTCCATGAGGAATTTAGCGATGTGGGGTGTTTTATATCCTGCATCAACAGCGACAGAACTGGGCTTACCGACTTTATCCGTGACTTGAGTGACGAGCTTGTCCAACATCCGACTATCGTGAACATTTCCTCCCGTGACAAGAGATCCTAAGATAAAACCCCGGGAGTCGCTTGCCGTATGAAAAGAATACGCAAACAGCTTTTCGCGCTCATCTTTTACGTAATACCCACTTTCAGGGTCTGTCGTGCTGACCTTTATTTCTTTTGACTCTTCTTTATTCTGTGGGGGGAAGGGCTTTTTTCCGTGTTCCTCTCGGTCAATGTTGATCTCTTTATCCAGCTGATCCTGATACGTTCTAGTTTCGACTCGGGCTATTTTCTTTTCGAATTTCTTCTTATTCGCATTCGCTTTTACATGAGTAGAATCTATAAACGCAACGGATGGATCCACCAATCCTTTGGTCATCGCTTCTTTCAAAATGCGGTAGAAAATTTGTTCAAAGAGATCCGTATCGTGGAAGCGCCTAACGTAGTTTTTACCGAAGGTTGAAAAGTGAGGGATTTTCTCTTTGAACGAATACCCAATAAACCATCGATAAGCAACGTTGGTTTCGATTTCTTTGATGGTTTGACGCATGGAGCGTATGCCAAAGAGGTATTGGGTAAAGACCATTTTAATGAGAACAACGGGATCAATACCAGGCCGCCCATTGTCTAAACAATATTTATCTTCTACTAAGTCATAAATAAATTCAAAATCAATCGCTTGTTCAACTTTCCTAACTAGATGATCCTCAGGAACAAGTTCATCTAGCGCAACCATTTCAATTTGATTTCTTCCTTCTTTAGTGTGTTTTGATAACATTTTTATCCCCCACAAAAGCTTTATTCCTTTCTATTATACAAAAAAAGCTTGTAGACTTGGTCTAATTCTTAGACTTTGTCTACAAGCTGATGCATTCACTTGTGAATGCATTTTTATCATTAAACATGAGCCCGTAAACTTCTATTTGGCAACCTCCATTTATATAGGTAGGAGAGTACCCGTAAAGCGGTCGTAATGACGAAAAGGGAATATAGTTCTAATGCTGAATTGACTATACCAAGTCCGATCGCCGCTCCACACAAAACTGCCCATACCGCATAAATTTCCGATCTGAGGACTAAAGGTTTCCGGCCAGCCAGAAGGTCACGGATCATTCCACCACCACTACCGGTTAAAACGGCAGCCACGATGATCGCACTGATGGGGTGGTTCATTTCAGAAGCATATAACGCCCCCTGAATCGCAAAAGCCGATAGACCAATGGCGTCAAAGAAATTCCCCCACTTCCTCCAATGTTTCAAAAGATTATTGGGGAACAGAAAGACCGCTGTAATGGAGAGAAGGGCAATCTGAAACAACATTCCCTGCTCCCATAAAGCAGAAACGGGTACACCGATCAGTAAATTCCGGATGGCGCCTCCCCCGAACGCAGTGACAATTCCTAATATATAAACACCGAGGATATCATATTCCTCTTCCATGGCAATGATAGCTCCTGAAATAGCAAAAGCAATGGTACCGATGATACTCAGTACTTCCCACGTCATACACATTCCTCCTCACCCTATTACAATATGCTACATGCCATTATGTAGAATCTTGAAGTAGTGTTATGTCATAATCAAACATACTGATTTTAACACGTATTTGCTTATTTGCAACCATTTTTCATTGCTTTTTACATAGAGTTTACGATGTGGATTTGATATGATGGGAAATAGAATGAAACGGAAAGAAAGAAGGTTGTTTTTTGAAGAATGAAAATCTAGAAAAAGTCATTCTGGTGGGATGTCAACTGGACGATGATGACCTGCATTTTCAGTATAGTTTAACGGAACTTGCGGAGCTGACAGCAACAGCTCAAGGTCAAGTTGCTGCCACCCTTATTCAAAAGCGTGACAGGATCCATCCAAGTACGTATATCGGAAAGGGTAAAGTGGAGGAACTGGTTCTATTGGAAGAACAGTTTGAAGCGGACATCATCATCTTTAATGATGAACTATCCCCCAGTCAGATTCGGAACTTATCAAAAGAATTAAACGGCAGGGTGATTGACCGTACACAACTAATATTGGACATTTTTGCACAGCGTGCCCGCTCAAGAGAAGGGAAATTACAAGTAGAACTTGCCCAGCTTCAGTACTTGCTGCCGAGACTCATCGGTCAGGGGGCGTCCCTCTCGAGGCTTGGCGGCGGGATAGGCACCAGGGGACCAGGTGAAACGAAGCTCGAAAGTGATCGGCGTCACATCCATAAAAGGATTGACGATATTAAGAAGCAATTACAAACCATAGTTGATCATAGAGAAAGGTACCGCGGGAGAAGAAAGCGGAACAAAGCTTTCCAGATTGCACTCGTCGGATACACAAACGCTGGAAAATCCACGTTGTTCAATCGGATTTCACTGGCTGATTCCTATGAAGAAAATCAATTATTTGCTACCTTGGATCCGATGACGAGGAAAATGCCTTTGCCCAGTGGATATTCCACGTTACTGACAGATACCGTAGGGTTCATTCAAGATTTACCGACCACATTGGTTGCGGCATTTCGCTCTACCCTTGAAGAAGTAAAGGAGGCAGACCTCCTTCTTCATATTGTGGACAGTTCAAATCCCGACTACAGTCAGCACGAAAAGACAGTGCAATCCTTATTGAAAGATCTGGAAATGGATGGACTGCAGCAGCTCACGGTATACAACAAGCGGGATGAGATGGATCCCGAATTTGTTCCCGACAGCGAATCAGATACCATCCTCATAAGTGCCTTGAACGAAGAGGACAGAGTGGAGCTGCTGATTAAAATAGAAGAAATCGTAAAGAATCAAATGATACCTTATCATGTATTTGTCCCTGTGAAGGAAGGGAAGCTGCTATCCCAATTAAAGAGTGAAACCATCTTGAGTAAATTGGAATTCCAGGAAGCGAGTCAAGAATATGAAATGACCGGATTTCACCTTGAAGATCATCCGATCGCAGGAAGCATCAAGAAATTTCAAAAGTAGAAGGGAACCAACACCAAATGTTTGAACAATTAGTAAATGGAACGGCATTACAATCACTTGTAACGAAAGTGGAAGCAGATATCAAAGACATACATAAAAAAATCGATGAACGGTCTGAAAGCAACCAGTTCAACGTTTTAAGAGCATTTCAGAAGCACCGGGTAAGCGATTCTCACTTCATCCCGTCCACAGGCTATGGCTATGACGATGCTGGAAGGGATACCCTTGAATGCATATATGCAGATGTATTTGGAGGGGAAGCAGGGCTTGTGCGTCCACAGATCATTTCTGGTACCCATGCCATCTCCATCGCTTTGTTCGGTATACTCCGGCCGGGAGATGAATTAGTGTACATAACAGGGAAACCTTATGATACATTAGAAGAAATTGTAGGAAGCCGGGGAAAGGGTACTGGTTCACTCAAAGACTTTCATATCGACTATCAGAGCGTTGATTTAGATGAGTCAGGAAAAGTCGATTTCGAAAAGGTGGCACGGACCATTTCAACAAAGACAAAAATGGTTGGGATCCAGCGATCAAAAGGGTATGCCAACCGCCCATCCTTTACAATTGAAGAAATTAAGGAAATGATTGATTTCATTAAAGAAATTGATCCTGGAATTGTTGTGTTCGTAGATAACTGCTACGGGGAATTTGTCGAAGTGAAAGAACCCTGTCACGTCGGGGCGGATCTAATGGCGGGCTCCCTTATTAAAAATCCTGGTGGCGGCCTTGCGAAAACAGGTGGATATATCGTCGGGAAGAAAGAGTATGTAGAAGCCTGTTCCTTCCGTATGACCTCGCCGGGAATCGGGGCGGAGGCTGGGGCATCTCTCTACAGCCTTCAAGAAATGTATCAAGGATTCTTTTTGGCGCCTCATGTGGTTGCGCAATCATTAAAAGGAGCGGTTTTCACTTCTGCACTACTGACCGCGCTTGGCATGAACACAGACCCTTCACCTCATTCCAGGCGCACGGACTTAATACAATCGGTGCAATTTGATGACAGGGAAAAGATGATCGCTTTCTGTCAGGCAATCCAATCTGCCTCACCGATCAATTCGCATTTCACGCCTTATCCGAACTATATGCCGGGCTATGAGGATGATGTCATCATGGCCGCAGGAACGTTCATTCAGGGAGCGAGCATTGAATTATCGGCGGATGGACCTATAAGACCACCTTATATAGCTTATGTTCAAGGCGGGTTGACATACTCCCATGTAAAAATCGCCGTTTGCTCTGCGGTGGACAACTTAATTGAAAAAGGTTTAATCACCATTTAAAAAGGATATTAAAGGAGTAATTGGATAGTCTAAAGTGGACTATCCAATTCTTTTGATTACTTATGTAAGAAAAACTCACATTTGATTGACAGAACTCCTGACATTACATATAATGAATTCAAGAAGGAAAACAAAAGGAGGAATCAAGATGAGCGGAAGTGAAATTCGTCGAACGATGGCATTATTTCCAATCAGTATTGTCATGCAGCTCACGGACTTAACGGCTCGTCAGATTCGATACTACGAAGAGCATCAACTGATAAACCCGGCAAGGACCGAGGGGAATCGCCGGCTCTTTTCCTTGAATGACATTGATAAGTTATTAGAAGTGAAGGATCTGTTAGATCAAGGTATCAACATGGCAGGGATTAAGAAGATCTTTTCTGTATCCGGTCATAATGAAAGCAAAGTCGTATCTGACGTAAGTAATGAAAAGGAAGAAAAAGCAAGACAGGATCTATCTGACGACGAGCTGCGTAAATTACTTCGCAATGAATTGATCCATTCCGGTCGATTCAATCGATCATCTCTGCGTCAAGGAGATATGTCCCGCTTCTTTCATTAAATAAACCCTTTAATAAACTTGAGGAGGAATTACGTAAATGGCAAAGTATACTAAGGAAGATGTTGCAAGATTAGCGAATGAAGAAGGAGTTAAGTTCATTCGACTACAATTCACCGACATTTTAGGGACGATCAAGAACGTAGAAATCCCTCTAAGTCAGCTTGAAAAAGCTTTAGATAACAAAATGATGTTTGATGGTTCTTCCATTGAAGGATTTGTCCGTATCGAAGAATCAGATATGTATCTTTTCCCTGATTTAGACACATGGTTGGTTTTCCCTTGGACAGCTGAAAAAGGGAAGGTAGCCCGTCTGATCTGTGATATTTACAATCCTGATGGCACTCCGTTTGAGGGAGATCCCCGTAATAACCTAAAACGCATTTTAGGTGAAATGGAGGAACTTGGGTTCACTGACTTCAATCTTGGGCCAGAGCCGGAATTCTTCCTCTTTAAATTAGATGTAAATGGCGAACCAACGTTGGAATTAAATGATAACGGTGGCTATTTCGACCTCGCCCCTACCGATTTAGGGGAGAACTGCCGTCGTGATATCGCTTTAGAACTTGAAGAAATGGGCTTTGAAATCGAAGCATCTCACCATGAAGTAGCTCCTGGCCAACATGAGATCGACTTCAAATATGCAAATGCATTAAAAGCTTGTGATGATATTCAGACATTCAAACTGGTAGTTAAAACGATTGCCCGTAAACACGGTTTGCACGCTACATTCATGCCGAAACCATTATTCGGTGTTAATGGTTCAGGAATGCACTGTAATATGTCCCTGTTCAAAAATGGAGTGAACTCTTTCTTTGATGAAAAAGGTGACTTGCAACTAAGCGATACTGCGCGTCAATTCCTTGCTGGTATCATTAAGCACGCCACTGCTTTTACAGCGATTACCAACCCGACTGTAAATTCTTATAAGCGCTTAGTACCTGGATACGAAGCACCTTGCTATGTTGCCTGGTCTGCGCGTAATCGTAGCCCGTTAATCCGTATCCCGGCTTCCCGCGGCTTGAGCACACGCGTTGAAGTCCGCAGCGTCGACCCTGCAGCAAATCCTTACCTTGCTATGGCTGTATTACTTGCGGCTGGATTAGATGGAATCAAGAATAACCTACCGGCTCCTAAGCCGATTGACCGCAACATCTATGTCATGGACAAAAAAGAGCGTGAGGAAGCAGGTATCGTGGATCTTCCTGCAACTTTACATGCGGCTCTTGAAACATTAAAAACGAATGAAGTCATCGTTAAGTCCCTTGGCGAACACATATTCGAACACTTTGTGGAAGCGAAGGAAATCGAGTGGGATATGTTCCGTACACAAGTACACCCTTGGGAACGTGAACAATACATTCAAATGTATTAATAACCAGAAACCCTCAACGATCTATCGTTGAGGGTTTTTTGTACGAAGTTAAGGCTCAGAGGGGAATCAGGGAAGGAAACGATATGAAAAAAGCCTGGGGATGGAAATTTCGGCTTCCAACCTCAGGCTTTTTCATTATTATGAGAACTGGTTGAAAATGGGATCCGGAATGCCCTATGCATACCGATGCCATTTTCAATGAACTTGACGATACACCCCTACCACTTTACCCAATATGGAGACGTTTCGCAAAATGATTGGTTCCATTGTTGAGTTCTCTGGCTGCAGACGTACATAATCCTTTTCTTTGAAGAAGCGCTTTACCGTTGCTTCATCTTCATCGGTCATGGCAACGACGATATCTCCGTTGTTCGCTGTCTGCTGCTGGCGAACAATGACAAAATCCCCATCCAATATGCCGGCTTCGATCATACTGTCTCCCATGATTTCAAGCATGAAGACCTGCTCATCCGAAGGGGCCATCCGCTCGGGCAATGGGAAAAATTCCTCCACATTTTCAACAGCCGTAATCGGTTGACCTGCTGTGACTTTACCGATTAAAGGAACGTTTACTACACGTTGTCGCGGAATCGTATCTTCTTCAAGGTCCAGAATTTCAATCGCTCTCGGCTTAGTCGGATCACGACGGATCAGACCTTTACTTTCAAGCCTCGCTAAATGTCCATGTACAGTGGAACTGGAAGCAAGACCGACGGCTTCCCCGATTTCACGTACGGAAGGGGGATACCCTTTTTCTCTGACTGCAACTTTAATATATTGTAGTATGTCCTGCTGTCTCTTCGACAATTTTGTCATGTTCACGCACCTCTATTATAGATCTTATGTTCCCATTATAGCATGTCACGATTATTGATACAAACATAAGTTCGAATTTTGTTGACACCAAACGAGTGTTCGTATTACAATGAAAATAACAAAACAGAACAAACATTCGTATGGGGGGTAATTTTATGTTAACACATATTTGGAATCGATTCTCTTACATTATTATATTATTTGTTTTAGTCCTTTCAGCATCTTGCTATTTATTAATCAATATGACAAATCAACCTTCCTACCAAAGTATCACAGTAGAGGAGGGTGATACTCTCTGGACTATTGCCAAACAGTATAATGAAGAATATTCTATGACAGTGGAAGAATTTATCGCCTGGGTTGGGGAAGAGAACGAATTAAACTCTTTTGCCATCAAACCTGGTGAATCACTTGTGTTACCGATTGAAAATCCAACAATATCAACTCAATCAGATTTCGAACTGGTCATGAACGAAGAATAGAGGGATAGAAGATGAAAGCAGTCATATACTGCAGGGTAAGTACCAAGAAAAACACACAGGAAACATCATTGGAGCGGCAGGAAGAAGAACTCGTTAAATTGGCAAACGAACATCATTATGAAGTAAGTTCGGTCATCAGGGATCAGGCGAGTGGCTTTGAATTGGACCGTCCAGGTGTTTTGGAACTTTTGGACCTGGTCAGGGATAAATCAATCGAGGCAGTGCTTATTCAGGACGAAACAAGGATCGGCAGGGGAAATGCCAAGATCGCCCTTATCCACTGTCTGTTAAAAGAAGAAGTGAAAATCATCAGTCAGACTCATAGTGGTGAATTACACTTATCCGAATCCGATTCTATGGTCATCAACATAGTCAGCATGGTTGAGGAATATCAACGTAAGCTTCATAACCTTAAAATTAAGCGGGGCATGAAGCGGGCTGTTGAAAATGGCTTTCAGCCTCATAAAAATTTAAAAAATAAAGGGAATGTAGAAGGAAGGGAACGCATTGAAGTGCCGGTCGAGGAAATCGTGCGATTAAGGAAAAATGAACTAACCTTCGCGGAGATTGCAGCTACTCTCAGGGGATTCGGATACGATGTATCCAAAGCTACCGTACATAGACGCTTCAAGGAATATATGTCGTCCCGTGATCATGCATAACCCTTGTTTTATCTCCTTTATTCTAGTAACATGACGGTAGTGTGATACACTGCTTTTAGAATGTTTTAGATTTTGCAAACTATGCAATAAAGGAGTTTTTATAGATGCTTTCAAAATCAAAAATGAATAGAATCAATGAACTTGCCAAAAAGTCCAAAAGTAGCGGACTTACTGAACAGGAAGCGAAAGAACAGACCAAACTTAGAAAAGAATATCTAGAAACGTTCCGTCAATCCATGAAGGGAACAATTGAAAATACAAGAATCTTTGATCCTGAAGGAAATGAAGTAACACCTAAAAAAATCCAAGATATACAGACTAAGAAAAAAATGCATTAATCAAAAAACTTCCAGGCCAACTTTGAAAGGTCCTGGAAGTTTTTTGATTCATTTTCCTCCCTTATGATATTTAAAGGTTTTTTTATTTTCAACGATCATAAAGTCATGTTATCATTCAAGATAGTTGTATAAACTATCAAAGAAGATTAATATTAATAAGGTACATTAAAAGGAAGGATGTCTGACATATGTTTGATAACACAGATCAATTAGCAATTAATACAATTCGTACATTATCAATCGATGCGATTGAAAAAGCAGGTTCCGGGCACCCGGGAATGCCTATGGGGGCAGCTCCAATGGCGTATGCACTTTGGACAAGATTCATGAATCATAACCCTAAAAATCCAGAATGGTTCAACCGCGACCGTTTTGTTTTATCTGCGGGACACGGTTCTATGCTGTTATACAGCCTACTTCATCTTTCTGGGTACGATGTTTCAATGGAAGATCTTAAAAATTTCCGCCAATGGGGAAGTAAGACTCCAGGACATCCCGAGTACAAACACACTCCTGGTGTAGAAGCAACAACTGGTCCGCTTGGACAAGGGATTGCAATGGCAGTAGGTATGGCATTAGCTGAAAGACATTTGGCCACTACATATAACAAAGACCAATATAATATGGTCGATCACTTTACATACTCCATTTGTGGGGATGGGGACTTAATGGAAGGTGTTTCCTCTGAAGCTGCTTCATTGGCTGCACATCTAAAATTAGGACGCCTTGTTGTTCTTTATGATTCCAATGATATTTCACTTGACGGAGACTTGGATAAGTCCTTCTCTGAGAGTGTTAAGGGTCGATTTGAATCATACGGATGGCAGTATATCCGTGTTGAAGATGGAAATGATCTAGATGAAATATCCAAGGCAATCGAAGAAGGCCAAGGAGATACATCCCGCCCGACAATGATTGAAGTTAAGACAGTCATTGGTTACGGAGCCCCGAATAAATCAGGTAAATCTGCCGTTCATGGTGCACCTCTGGGTGAAGATGAAATGAAGCTTACCAAAGAAGCCTACAAGTGGACATTCGATCAGGATTTCCACGTGCCTGATGAGGTTTACAGCCGCTTTGAGGAAAAAATCCAACAAGCTGGCTCTGAGAAAGAACAAGATTGGGCAAACCAATTCATTAAATACAAAGAGGAACATCCTGAACTGGCCACTCAATTAGAAGCGGCGATCAAAGGCGAACTACCTCAAGGATGGGATAAAGACATCCCGGTATATGAGGAAGGAAAAGCATTGGCAAGCCGAGCTTCTTCAGGAGAAGTATTAAACGCCATCGCCAAAAATCTTCCTTCATTCATCGGTGGTTCCGCTGACCTTGCCGGTTCCAACAAAACGATGATCAAAGATGAGAAAGATTTCATGCCTGAATCCTATGAAGGCCGAAATATCTGGTTCGGAGTCCGTGAATTCGGTATGGGTGGTGCCATGAATGGTATGGCTCTACACGGAGGGCTTCATGTATTCGGTGGCACATTCTTCGTATTCAGTGACTATCTAAGACCTGCTATCCGTCTGGCGGCTCTAATGGGCTTACCTGTGACATATGTGTTCACACATGATAGTATCGCTGTGGGAGAAGACGGACCTACCCATGAACCTGTTGAACAGCTTGCCTCCCTTCGCGCAATGCCTAACCTGTCAGTCATTCGCCCTGGTGACGGTAATGAAGTGGCGGCAGCCTGGAGATTATCGTTAGAATCGAAAGATCAGCCTACGATGCTTGTTCTGTCCCGTCAGGACCTTCCGACGCTTAAAGGTACGGCTGATAAAGCCTATAACGGTGTAAATAAAGGAGCTTATGTGGTTTCTGCTTCAGGTAAAGAACAGCCTGATGCCCTGTTGATTGCAACTGGTTCTGAAGTACATCTTGCGGTAGAAGCGCAAAATGCCCTTGAAAAAGACGGTATCAGTGTTTCAGTTGTGAGCATGCCTTCTTGGGATCGTTTCGAAAAGCAATCAAAAGAATACAAAGAATCCATCCTGCCTAAGAGCGTGAAAAAACGCCTGGCTATCGAAATGGGATCTCCAATGGGCTGGGATCGCTACGTTGGCGATGAAGGTGACATCCTGGCGATCAATGGTTATGGTGCATCTGCCCCAGGAGCTAAAGTAATGGAAGAATATGGATTCACTTCTGAAAATGTAGTATCCAGAATCAAAGCTTTACTTCAATAATCGTGAATGGAAAAGGTCGGCTCCTTACACTCTCTAAGGAGTTGGCCTTTTTCTTTTGTGCGAGTACAATAGGAGTAAAGGTGGAAGAGATTGGGTATAGAACAAGTAACGTGTAAATACTTCGATACACCCCTTTCATTCAGGGGAAATAGAATAGGTTCGACAAAACTAGTGCAGATTTTCAACAATTTATGACAATGACTCCCTTCTAGTTGATTTATACTATATGAAAGAAAGGTAGGAGGGAGTAATGGTGCGAAATTATCAAATCTATTGGATTGAAGAGTTGTTTGTTCAACATTACTATGGTCGTGAAAGAATGTTCTATCAATTGTTTTCTGATTGGGAAGCGAGTACAGGTGATCTTCACGATATCGTCTCGAAACAAGTAGATTACATTACCAAACCGATTCCATACCTTCCTACCCAAAGACTCCTTCAGCATGAAATCACGAAGGTTGAAGGGGCAGCCTGGATAAACTCCGTTGCGACAATCGAAAGAGAAGAATCAGGGGCGACACTCGTCTTGAATGAAAAGTCGATGTCTTTGAATGCCTGGGGGCACGATGAATCTGAATATATCTTTTTTGAAATTTTACGGAGGAATATGGGCCAGCTACTGGCAATGGATATCAAAAATGAACGTTTTGGCTGGTTAAAACCGATAAAACAAAGAAAGTTTATATATTAATATGAAATTTAGACCAAAATATTGTATAATGTTTCAGGGTTTAGTACACTTTTAAAAGGACAACATGAAGGAGGAAGTAAGAGTATGGGAACGACTGGATTACTTATTCTAGTAGGCGTTCTGGCATTACTTGCCGGAGTTGCACTAGGATTTTTCATTGCTCGTAAATATATGATGAGCTACCTAAAGAAAAATCCACCAATTAACGAGCAAATGTTACGCATGATGATGATGCAAATGGGGCAAAAACCATCCCAGAAGAAAATCAATCAAATGATGAATGCAATGAATAAGAACATGAAGTAATAGGTGGAAGCACTCAGGTGATGAGTGCTTTTTCTATTGTTCGGGCATCCTGATTTCATGAAGTGTAGGGGAGATATTAAAAGATCAGGTAGGATAATGGGATTATTTTCGTGAATTCATAAAAACTTAAAGATTATCAGGCGGATTGAAATGTAATGTATGATAAAATATAATCCGGAGGGAGTCATATGAAAAAATGGATGATTGTATCTCTGTCCCTTTTGATTCTTATTGCCGGATGCAGCAATAAGCCTCAAGAAGTGATAGATGAAGAAACGCTTGAAATTCAAAATAGTGCAGCAAGCGATGCACGTGAATATTTAAACTATAAAGTAAACAAAGAAAAAAAATCGGTGAATCGCGGCCTGATTACAATGACGATCAATAACCGCAGTGATATGGATGAAATTGAGACGGGCCTTATGTCTTTATCCACTGAACATTTTTCCCCTGAAAAATATGTCTACCAGGAAGGGCAGTATTTAAAGAATTTAAACTCATGGTTAGGGAGGAAGTCTAAAACCAATAAGGCAGGACTTAACCCTGAATTGAAGATCACCGATGATATGACATGGGAACAGCAGATGGAGATGGAAAAGAAAAATCCAATGTACCTTGCTTATATTCATGAGCAGAATTATGTAGATTCAGAAGGGAAGATCAAGGGGATTTCCCTTGGCCTTGCGATGAATTCCATTGATTATATCAGGGTGGAAGATGATAAGAAGCTGATGCATTTTGACGAAGCCAATATTAACGAGAAGATGATGGAAGAATACGGAAAGAAAGTCGCCGGTACAGTCGCCAGTCGTGTTAGGGCAAACAAAGAATTGAAGAATGTACCCATCATGATTTCGATTTTCAAACTACAACCTTTAAACAGTGTTGTTCCAGGAAACTATATTGCCACGACCTATTTAGATGAGAACGATAGGAAAATCAAAAAGTGGGACGATGTTTCCGACAAATATTATTACTTCCCGAGTGATGAAGGCGAAGAGAAAGACCGCGATTTATATAACCGAATCAGGGATCTGGAAGATTATGTGTCAAAGTATTTCTCTCATCAGGATATTGAGTTTGTCGGTAAAGGACTGTATCAGAAGGAAACGCTAAATAAACTGGTCATCGATGTACATACAGGAATGGTGAAAGAAACCGAATTAATAGGGTTTGCCCAGGCGATTGGTCCTGAAATCGTCGATTACTTCCCTCACACACCGGTTTACCTTTATGTCAAAACCCCTAAAGGCCTTAAAGCCACCATCGTCAAAGAAGTGGACCAGGAACCATTTGTTCAAATACATTAAAATATTTCTATACGAAAGAGCCTCCCTTATCTAATTAGGGAGGCTCTTTCGTATAGTCCCTAGAAACGTTTTCTGAAAAAAGATTTCTCATTATTATGAAATTTGGTAAAATAAAGAGTCGATTTAATCATGAGGCGGGGGAGACAGTATGAAAGTCTTTTATGATTTGAAATGGTTTTTTCTTCAGGAGAAAAAGTCATATATAACGGGAACCATCCTTCTATTATTGGTGGCGTTCCTTCAATTGATCCCACCTAAGATCGTAGGGATCGTGGTCGACCGGATAAAGGCACATTCGTTGACCACAGAAGATATGTTGAAATGGATCCTGATTTTGATATTCACCGCACTGGCCATGTATGGTCTCCGTTATGTATGGAGAATCATGATTTTTGGTTCGGCCACCAAGCTTTCCAGGTTGCTGAGGGACGAACTTTATCATCATTTTACCAAAATGTCCCCGGCTTTCTATCAAAGGAAGCGGACAGGGGATTTAATGGCCCATGCAACAAATGACATTCAAGCGATTCAACAGACTGCGGGGGTAGGAGTATTGACCCTTGTTGATTCCCTGTCTACTGGAGGATTTGTCGTTGCGGCCATGGCGTTCACAATCAGTTGGAAGCTGACCCTTATTGCACTGATACCGATGCCGTTCATGGCGGTTTTGACTAGTTATTATGGAACATTACTCCATAAACGATTTCATAAAGCTCAAGAAGCATTTTCGGCCCTGAATGATAAGACGCAGGAAAGTGTAGCGGGAATGAAAGTCCTGAAAACCTTTGGGCAGGAGAAAGAGGATATTGAGTCTTTCAGGAAACAATCGGAAGAAGTGGTTCAGAAGAATATCTCTGTTGCAAGAGTGGACTCGTTATTTGATCCCACCATCTCGATCATTGTCGGCATCTCCTTCTTTTTATCGATTGTATTTGGTTCAAAGTATGTCCTGGAAGGGGAGCTGACGATTGGAGACTTGATTTCCTTCACCACATACCTCGGGCTCTTAATCTGGCCGATGCTTGCATTCGGATGGCTATTTAACATTGTGGAGAGGGGCCGTGCTTCTTATGATCGAGTGGCAGGGTTATTGAATGAAAAGATAGATATACAGGATGCTGGGGAATTGGAGTACGCCCCGACAGGAGATATCGAGTTCCGGATTTCCTCTTTTTCATACCCGGATGAAGAGGTGCGTGCCCTGGAAGATGTTCAGCTTACCATGAAAAAGGGTCAAACCATCGGAATCGTTGGAAAAACGGGTGCGGGAAAGACAACTCTTCTCAAACTTCTCCTGAGGGAATTTGAAGGGTATAAGGGGAAGGTGGAATTTGGAGGGAATTTGATACAAGAGTATAAATTAAATCATTTGCGTGAATCCGTCGGATACGTGCCTCAGGATCACTTTCTATTTTCTGCCACGATTTTTGAAAACATTGCGTTCGCAAACCCCCTATCTTCAAGGGAAAAGGTGGAGGAGGCAGCTATACTTGCCCATATCCATGATGATATCAGCCGATTCTCATTAGGCTATGCCACAGTCGTCGGGGAAAGAGGTGTTTCTTTGTCGGGTGGTCAGAAGCAGAGGATATCGATTGCAAGGGCTCTCTTAATGGATCCTGAAGTACTTATCCTGGATGATTCCCTGTCAGCCGTAGATGCCAGTACAGAAGAATCGATCCTGACTTCCCTGAAGCAGAATCGAGCAGGGAGGACAACGGTGATCACGTCACATCGGCTAAGTGCGATTCAACATGCTGACCTGATCATAGTCCTTGAAGAAGGCAAACTCGTCGAGAAAGGCACGCACTTTCAGCTGATGAAAAATAAAGGCAGGTACAGAGACATGTATCTTCGCCAGCAGTTGGAAAAACTTGTGGAACGGGGAGGATAAGAAATGGACCGTATACAGACTATGACACCTAAAGAGCAGCGGAAGATCTTTTACCGCCTAATGGGATATGCAAAGCCTTATAAAAGGTCGTTAATCGCCGCTTTTTCTTTATTGCTTCTCACAACCATTGGAGACGTCTTTGGACCGATCATCATCAAGGTCTTCATTGATGACTATTTAACTCCCAGGGTGTTTCCGTATGGTCCACTTGCCGGTTTGGCTGCCGCATATCTATTGATTCAGATTGGGAATGTATTGATTTCCTACTTTCAATTACTTAAGTTTCAGGAAATCGCCCTCAGGATCATTCAACAATTGAGGGTGGATGTGTTTACGAAGGTTCAAGGGCTTGGAATGAAGTACTTTGATCATACCCCTGCCGGAGGGGTGGTCTCCAGGGTAACGAATGACACGGAAGCGATCAAGGATATGTTCGTAAGTGTATTGGTATCATTCATTCAAGGGGTATTTCTTTTAACGGGGATCTTCATTGCCATGTTTATCCTGAATACCAGGTTAGCCTTCTTTTGCCTATTCATACTCCCTGTTATTTTTATCATTATGAAAATGTATCGTGCATATAGCTCCATCTTCTATCAGGACATGCGTGAAAGATTGAGTCAACTGAATGCCAAGTTAAGTGAATCGCTGCAGGGAATGTCAATCATCCAAGTATTCAGACAGGAAAAAAGACTAAGACATGAGTTTGGGGATATCAATGAAAAACACTATTGGGCTGGGATGAAGAATATTAAGGTGGATGGGTTATTATTGAGACCGGCAATCGATCTTGTATATGTTGCTGCCTTAATTGTGGTATTGAGCTATTTCGGAATAACATCATTCACTCAGCCGATTGAAATTGGTGTGCTGTATGCATTTATTAATTATTTGGACCGTTTTTTTGAACCAGTCAATCAAATCATGATGAGGTTATCTATGTTTCAACAAGCGATCATAGCGTCTTCGCGCGTATTCAAGCTGTTGGATGAAGAAGAGCTGTCCCCGGGACAAACCATAGAAAACGGAAAAAGGGAAACGATCGGGAAAGGGGAAATTACCTTTGAGAACGTGTCATTCTCTTATGATGGTGAGAATGATGCCCTTAAGAAAATCTCTTTTACCGTAAACCCTGGTGAAACCGTCGCACTTGTCGGACATACAGGAAGCGGAAAGAGCTCAATCATCAATTTATTTATGAGGTTCTATGAATTCGACCGGGGTGACATATTAGTAGATGGAAGAAGCATCAAAATGTATCCAATGGCAGAACTTAGGCAAAAGATTGGGTTGGTCCTACAGGATCCATTCCTGTTCTATGGTGATATAAAAGATAATATTAAGCTTCATGACGAGGAGATGTCTGATAAGGAAGTGGAAGAAGCAGCTGAATTTGTACGGGCGAATACGTTTATTGAGAAACTTCCTGGCGGGTATTCTCACCCCGTGGTCGAAAGGGGTTCAACCCTATCAAGTGGACAGCGCCAATTGATTGCATTTGCCCGGACGATGGCAACCAAACCGAAGATCCTTGTCCTCGATGAAGCAACTGCGAATATCGATACAGAAACGGAAGAACAGATCCAAAATGCCCTGAGGAGAATGAGAAACGGCAGAACAACCATTGCCATTGCTCATAGGCTATCAACCATTCAGGATGCCGATCTCATCCTGGTATTGCAGCAAGGGGAAATAGTAGAGCGTGGCAGCCACCAGGAATTACTTCATCAAAAAGGGATTTATCATAAAATGTATCTTCTTCAGAATGGTTTGGTCGAGGATATGGAGGATGCCACCTCAGAAAGGTAAATAGGGTGCTCATTCAACAGGGAGACCCTGATTCGGGTCTCCCTGTTCATATTTAGCATTATATTAGTATCATTTATTTGAATGAAAGGTTTAGTTCAGCTCATTTGGGGTGTGTAGCATTTTTTTATGTATTGAGAGTTGTAGCTATTTAACAGACGATCAAGTTCCTGACTAAATTGAATAGCTTGAGGTGACGTCAGTCCATTTTCAGCAACAATATCAATTAATTGAGCACGCTTTTTTTCAATTCGTTCTAGAAGCTCTTTTTTAGACACGGCTGTTTCCTTTCTTTTGTATGTCCTGACAAGTGGAATACAAAACTAGTAATAACTGTAACTTTTTATTAGTATAACGAAAATAGACCATTTTTTCAAAGTAAAATTAACGGATTTAAAAAAAGAAAAGAGACTTTAATACAAATGAAAGAGTAAAAGGTGATTGTAATAAGATGGTCACAAATCTTTCACATAAACATCCCTCATAGTTTGGCGCATTGTTTGATAGAATAGACATATATACTGAATTTTAGGAGATGTGGAAATGTCTGATATTAATATTTTTTTAGCATTCGGTGCAGGATTCCTAAGCTTCATTTCCCCGTGCTGCTTACCTTTGTATCCCGCCTTTCTTTCATACATAACCGGCATGAGTGTCAATGAATTGAAAACCGATAATGCCATGTTGCAGAGGAGAAG
Organism: Rossellomorea vietnamensis; assembly: GCF_025398035.1. Taxonomy (NCBI): domain Bacteria; kingdom Bacillati; phylum Bacillota; class Bacilli; order Caryophanales; family Bacillaceae; genus Rossellomorea; species Rossellomorea vietnamensis. The sequence goes on along the minus strand of NZ_CP104558.1, from coordinate 782,736 downwards.
TTTACTCCATACATTATTTTTCTTAGTTGGTTTCTCAGCCATCTTTATCGCGATCGGTTTTGGGGCTTCCTTAATTGGAAACTTCTTTTTAAATTATAAAGATCTTATTCGACAGCTAGGGGCTATTTTCATCGTCATATTTGGCTTGGTCGTCATTGGGGTGTTCACCCCGGAATCCTTGATGAAGGATCGCAGATTTGAATTCAAGAACAGGCCCGCGGGCTTTATCGGTTCCATCTTGATCGGAATGGCATTTGCCGCAGGATGGACACCCTGTACTGGTCCGATCCTTGCGTCAGTGCTTGCACTCGCCGCAACAAATCCCGGGTCAGGTGTGATGTACATGACAGCATACGTATTAGGCTTTGCCATTCCTTTCTTCATTCTTTCATTCTTCATAGGGAGGATGCGGTGGATCAGAAAGAACAGTGGAAGGATTGTAAAAGTAGGGGGATACGTCATGATTGCTGTAGGGATCATGCTGTTCTTTGACTGGATGACCGTCATCCTTGCTTACTTTACGACGGTATTCGGAGGCTTTCAGGGATTTTAATAGATATAAGGTAATAATTAACAGAAAAAATTGAATAAACATTACGTTTTATGGTATAGTTTAATTGGATGAATTAGGTAAAAAGACTCAATAGACATCGATAGTGTGTACGAGGAGGAAACATCTGTGGCGACGATACTTGTAGTGGATGATGCGAAATTTATGAGATTGACCCTTGGAAACATGCTTTCATCCAGCGGGCATGAGGTCGTGGGAGAAGCTGAGAATGGCGTGATTGCCGTGGAGAAGTATCGTGAGCTTCACCCTGACCTGGTAACGATGGATATCACCATGCCGGACATGAATGGAATTGAGGCGGTTAAGAAGATCCTTACCGAATTCCCTCAAGCCAAGATCATTATGTGTTCGGCGATGGGACAACAAAAGGTGGTAGTGGAAGCAATTGAAGCAGGGGCGAAGGACTTCATAGTTAAGCCCTTTGACGAGGTACGTGTAGACGAAGCCATCAAAAGAGTGTTAGGGTGATAAACCGAGAGAGAATGAATCTTCCATTCATTCTCTCTTTTTTCTGTTTTCGTTTTTCCTGCATTTGGGCTATAATAAGGGAAGGTATGAAAGTAGATTATAAAAGGATGATGATGCTTTATGATGATTGCTTCATCCATTGTAGCGATTTGCATGGGATTTATGGTGATATTTATCAGGATGAAGGCTCAGAAAAGGCCGGTAAGCGGTAAGAAGATTATTTTACCCCCTCTCTTTATGAGTACGGGTGCCTTGATGTTCTTATTTCCTGTCTTTCGGGTCAATGTGAGTGAGTTTTTAGAGGCGATTACTGTCGGAATGGTATTCTCACTGCTGTTAATCAAGACATCCAAGTTTGAAATCCGTGAAAATGATATTTATTTAAAGCGTTCCAAAGCGTTTGCCTTCATTTTGATCGGTCTTCTGTTAATTCGAATTGTAGCAAAGTCGATCCTTAGTACTTCAATTGATTACGGAGAACTGAGCGGGATGTTCTGGATCCTTGCTTTTGGCATGATCGTTCCATGGAGGATAACCATGTATTTTCAATATAGAAAGCTGCATCAGGAAAATCAGGACTTAACTACGAATTCAATTTAAAACACCGCTAAAAAGCAGGGAGACGCCCTGCTTTTTTAATTTGTGTATTTTACGGGAAGGTGACGGTTTTGTGACAATGCAGACGAAATTGAATAAGAATAGATCTTTTAGGGCAAAGAGGGAGAAGATGAAGGAATAATAAATGATATTGGTGGGATTACGATTGTTTACATTAGCAGATATTTGGACTTTTTTCCTGGCCTTCTTTCTGACATTGCCACTTGTCACCATTGTACACGAATTGGGTCATATCTTGATTGCACGAATATTTGGTGCGAAGATCAAGTTTGCCATCGGAACCGGTAAACACCTGATAAATATTGGCCCTTTAGAAGTGAAGAGAATGTACTTTATGGAGGGGTGGTGTCAATACCGGGAGTTGAAGTACAACAAGGTATGGGTGCATGTCCTGATCTATTTATCGGGAAGCTTGTTCAACCTGGTGGCGATACTATTCATTAACTATTTGATTTATGAAGGTGTGATACCTGTTCACATCTTTTTCTATCAATTTGTGTATTTTTCGGTGTACTTTATCTTTTTCTCATTGTTTCCTTACAGGAACGGGGACGGAAAACCGAGTGATGGCCAAGCGATTCTAGACGTCATTCGCTTTGGCAAAGCAGAGGATCCCATTGATTAAGTGACCATATAAAAAAGGTAAACGTTTAACGTTTACCTTTTTTTGCATTCTTCCATTTCACATACAAAATAGCAGCCCCAACAATAAAGATTACATATAATACAATTGGAATGACAAGTATCGATCCCATTTTATTCCCTGCCTGTTTTATTAGAATAAATGCTCATAGGGTGTCACTTCTATCTGCATTTCATCAAGTTTTTTTCTCAAAAATTTATGATCTCGCTTTGGAGTCGCCAAAATATATCCTCTGATGACTAATTCTTTCGTTATGGCTGCAGCTCTTTCTTTTAAAGCCAATTCACCGATCTTTCCGGCGATTTTCTGTTTTGCCACGTCCCTGAATAATTCCGGAACCGGAGTAACCAGCTCATTCAGCATTTTCTTTTCATCTTCACCCCATAAATGGATGGTTTCCTTCACATAATGTTCTTCCCAGTCCAAGTCAGATTTGCCATCTTCCTTAGGGAATCTCTTTAAGAATTTCCGGAACATAAAGAATCCACCGATCGCAAACGAAGCCACTAAAAAAACGACCCAAAAAAGGATGAAATATAAGAACCAACCTTCTAGCATGTTTTTCACCTCAGTTTAAAAGCATATCCTATTCAATTATAGACAAGGACTCAGTGTGTGACAAGAATATCACAGATTTTATAAAGAACTCTATACTGTTCTTAATTAGAAATGATATACTAATAAATAACAAATATCGTGAAAATTCTTTCTATTTCGATTGTTTTTTAAGCTTGTGCAAATAGGAGGCTAGTAGGATGAAGTATACCGGCAGGATCGTATCGTTACTTACTGGACTATTATTAATCATAACGTGGGATTTCATATATTACTTTGTTCTACATTATCCGGTGGATTTAAAGGTGGATATGGTGTTTACTATACTGATCCTTTTTATCAGCTATTATATGGGGAAAAGTTATGATATCAGCCATACGACGTTGGCAGCCCTCAGAACGAGTGAAGAAAGGGTGAAGCTGCTGAATGAAGAAATGCAGCACGTCCTTCAAAGTATTGATGAAGTGGTGTTTCACACAAATGCCAAGGGAGAATTTCAATTCCTCAATCAATCCTGGGAAGAATTTACGGGATATACGGTCAAAGAAAGTCTGCATAAGAATGCCCTCCATTTCATTTCCCTCCATGAACGTCATGAAATCCTCCGATTGGTAAGGCAAAGCATCGGTTTACATAGGGAGAAAACCAGGATGGACATCCCCTATCAAAAAAGGGACGGGCAGTTTCGTTGGGGAGAGGTCAATATTAAGCTGAACTATAATGGGAATGGTGAGCTGCTGGGTACAGTGGGGACCATTTCAGACATTACCGAAAGAGTACATAACGAGGAAGAATTGATGGAAATGAATGAAACCCTGGCTATTGAATCTCAAAAACTTTCTGTTGCCGGTCAATTAGCAGCAGGGATTGCTCATGAAGTCCGCAACCCTTTGACTTCAATCAATGGATTTCTACAACTTTTAAGAGATGAAGCCGATGAGAAAACGAAGGAATACTTAGGGATTGTCTTTTCTGAAATCAAGCGGATCGAACTTGTACTGAGCGAGTTGTTGATCCTTGCTAAACCGCAATCCGTTACGTATAAACGAATTAATATCATCGAAACACTGGATCATGTCTCGAAATTACTGAATACGAATGCCATCTTATATAATATCGAAATCCAAACGGAGTTTCATGAGAGAGAGCTGTATATCCGCGGCGATGAAAATCAATTAAAGCAGGTTTTTATTAACTTAATAAAAAATGCGATAGAAGCGATGCCTCATGGAGGGACAATCACCATTCATGCAGATTTCAATTCCCATAATAAGGTGCAATTGATGTTTAAGGATGAGGGGGTAGGGATGAAGAAGGAAACCCTTGATAAACTGGGAGAGCCATTCTTCACAACAAAAACAAAAGGAACAGGTCTCGGCCTTACGATATGCCTTCGGATCCTTCGCGACCATGGTGCGGATATCCGGGTGCAAAGTGAACAGGGAGAGGGCACAACATTTCATATTATGTTTGACGGCGTTCAGTCGTCCGAGAGGAAGAAACGGGAAGTGCTCCAGAGATAGAGAAAAAGAACCCTTATGGCTAACGTAAGGGTTCTTTTATATGTTTACGGATGTATTCTTCTAAATGGCGGGACTGCCTGGGAATCGAACCCAGCGGAGACGGCACGCGCCTCCCGAAAGTTTTGAAGACTTGGGCAAGCACCAGCTCAACAATCAGCCCCGTAAAGTAAGTATATATAAGTTATACCACGGGAACTAAACTTGTTCAAATGTTTGAAAAATGCATTCGTACTAATGACCTAGTAAAGGAAGAGTCTTGGAACCGGATGAATGCTGTTTATTTGAAATATTTACAAGATTTAAACTTTGGAGAAATCTGCAAATATTTCTTTACCATTGGTTTATCTCCGTGATAAGATACTTTTTGCCGGCTTATTATAGACGAAGTAAGCGTTTCCTGTTGGAATTGCTTATTGTACTTGAACTTATAGATATAGACAGAGAGGGGAAACAAACATGAAAAAAGTATGGGTATTAGGTCTTGGTTTATCATTGGCACTTGCAGGATGTTCTGATTCCGGTTCAGATAAGGAGAAGAAGGATGAGGCATCAAAGGCTGAAGAAAACACGGATACCGCTGGGGAATTAATGGATTATTACTTGAATTTAACAACGACCGTTAACGGGGTTGATATTGATTTAAATGGTTATGAAGAAGCGATGGCAGGTGAAGAGCCTCCAGCCGGGGACGAACTGGCAGCATTGAAAGAATCTGCTCAAGCATCAGCGAAAGCATCTGCAGAAGCAGTAGAAGGAATGGAGATCCCCGATGGTCTTGGAGACCAAAAGGATGCAGTTGAATCTTTCCAATCCACACTGGCAGAATCATATAATATGAAAGCTGATGAACTGGCTAAAGATGGCGAAGCAGATTTCACTGCAGCAGATGAAAAATTGAACGAAGCAGAAAACCAAATCAAAAAAGTGTTAGATGAAGCTGGCCTGGTAAGTTCAAGCCTGATCAGTGATTTAAACGGTTAATACTTAAGTATATAGGTCTATTGCGACCATCTATTGTTGTGAAAAGCGAATCCGATTTGTCCAGGATGCGCTTTTTTCTGTATAGGTACCCCTTTTCTCTCCGACTTCCTATATAGAGGAAGAGAGGAGGGAGAGAATGGAGTCGATTATTTCCTTTGTGTCTGAAGTAGGGTTTCCGATTGTGGTCACGATGTATCTTCTTTATCGAATCGAGACAAAGCTTGATGCTGTCATCACTTCAATTCAAACGCTACCTCGGCAACTCAAAGAATAATGGGAATGGGACCGCTACTGGTGGTCCTATTTTTTATGAAGATTGTGAAAAGGATAGCTACGCGCCACTTTCCATGTTTTCCTTACACTGTGACCCTGTGAGTTTGATATAATTCAGATAGAAACCAGCATGTCCGGAGAGGAGAAAATAGTAGTGAAATTCATTCATACCGCTGATTGGCACCTGGGTAAATTGGTGCATGGCATATATATGACAGAAGAACAACGATACATATTGGAGGAATTCATAGAACTTGTGAAAGAGGAAGAGCCCGATGCAGTCGTCATCGCAGGCGATCTCTATGATCGATCTGTGCCGCCTACAGAAGCAGTGGAGCTATTAGATGAAGTATTATTCCGGATAAATGTGGAGCTCGACACACCGATTGTAGCTGTTTCAGGCAACCATGATAGTGCAGAGAGGCTGTCATTTGGGTCTTCATGGTACAAGCATAGTCAATTTTATTTAAAGGGGAAGATCTCGGCTGATTTCACACCCATCCATATAAAAGGGGTGAACTTTCACTGCGTTCCATACGCTGAGCCTGGTACCGTCAGACAAGTCCTTGATGATGACTCGATCAATAGTCATCATGCAGCAATGGAAGCCATCGTCAATAGAATCGAAGAGCACATGAACCCGGATGAACCACATGTTTTTGTCGGACATGCATTTGTACTGGGAGGAAAAACGACGGATTCTGAGCGGACTCTTTCAGTCGGGGGGTCGGGTTGTGTGGGGGCAGACGTATTCAAACCATTCCATTACACCGCCCTGGGTCACCTTCATAGTCCAGACGCGATTAGGCATAAAAGCATCAGGTATTCAGGTTCACTGTTGAAATACTCTTTTTCAGAAGCTGCTCAGAGGAAATCTGTCACTATTGTAGAAATGGGGGAAGATGGGACCTTTGAATGCCGGGAAAAGGTGTTACAGCCTAAACAGGATATGAGGGAACTGCATGGGCATATGGAAGAGTTACTCGATCCCGCTTTCTATCAGTCTCAGAAGGTGAATGACTATCTAAAGATTACCCTTCATGATGAAGGGACATTAATCGATCCCATCAATCAACTGAGACAAGTCTACCCAAACGTGCTTCATCTTGAGCGAAAAAGGGATTTGACCGATGCTAAAAAGAAGAACTCGTTCCAAATTTTAGAGGATAAAAAACGGTCCGAACTGGACTTATTTAAAGAATTTTACAAGGACATGACCACAGGTGAATTCAACGGTGAAAAGGAAAATGTGGTACGGAATGTGATTGATATCGCCAGAAGGGAGGTTGATCATGCATGAAACCACTTAAACTAGTGATGCAGGCGTTTGGACCGTATGCCGGTAGAGAAACCATCGACTTCCGGGAGCTGGATAACCGCACCATGTTCGTGATTTCCGGTAAAACAGGGGCTGGTAAGACAACGATTTTCGATGGGATTTCCTACGCGATCTATGGAAAAGCCAGCGGGGAAGACCGCAATCCGACAGAATTAAGAAGCCAATTTGCCAATCATGATGATAGTACAGAAGTAGATCTTCTATTCAGTTTACGCGGTAGAACGTATCGCATTTGGCGTTCACCCCAGCAGGAAAAAAAGAAAGCAAGGGGGGAGGGCTATACTACCATCAATGCCCGGTCTGAATTATATGTATACGATGAAGACGGGAAAGAACAGCTTCTTGCGGCAAACGTGAGAGAGGTGGATGAGAAGATCAAAGAATTGATCCAACTCGATGCCAATCAATTCAGACAGATTCTTATGATCCCACAGGGGGAGTTTCGGAAACTCCTTACATCGGATAGTAAAGATAAAGAACTCATATTGCAACGCCTCTTTCATACGGAGCTATACAAGACGATCCAGGAAAAATTGAAATCCGAGGCTGACGGATTGAAAAGGTCTGTTGAATCTTCCATAGAAGAACGAACAAGGGAATTAGTAAGAATCCATTTTGAAGAAAATGAAGAACTTCAATCTCTTTTATTGGAAAATCCGTTAAATGATCATCGCATTCTGCACCTTCTAGCCCCTCATATTGAAGGAATGGAAAAGAAGGAGAAGAAGCTCAGACAACAATATGAGAACGTTCAGGTGAAAAGGGATGCGTATCAGAAGGATCTCGCAGAGGCTAAAAGTCTGGTTGATCAATACAATCTTCAGGAAAAACTTAAGAATCAGAAAAAATCCCTTCTAGCATTGAAGCCTGAAATTGAATCGATCGATCACGAGATTGTATTGGCCAGGAGAGCTTCCCATTTGGTTCAACAAGATGAATATTGCCACAAACTTAATCGGAATCTCAATGAACTGAAGAGTCAATTAGCCACACTATCCGAAGAGAAACAAACAATCACAGAAAAGCTACTGACAGCCACAAAGATTTTTGAAGAAGAAACAAAAAATGAACCTCTCAGGGAGCAAGCTTCAAAAAGAGTGACACAACTTGAAAATATGGAAAAAGATATAGACTCGTTGGATACGTTAATGAACGAAACGGGTGACTTGAAAGAAAGATACGAAAAACAGCAGGGTATTGTAACCAAACAAAACGAGCAGATTTCATTTTTACAAAAGGGTATAAAGGAACGGGAAATACGTGTCAAAGAAGGAGAAAGTGGTCAGGAAAATGTTTTTCAACTTGAAAAAAACGTACAAGAGAAACTTTCCCTGCTGGAACAGATAAATGACATGAATCAATTGGAACAAAATCTTCAGCGTGTCAAAACGGAGCGTGATCAATTAAAGACCCGATATAGTCAACTTGAGGATCGTCTTCAGGATGCGTCTGAAACCCTGACATTTTTGGAGGGGAAGTGGAATTCTGCTCAGGCGGCATTGCTCGCGAAAGGATTGGCAGATGATGCTCCCTGCCCGGTCTGCGGTTCGGAACATCATCCAAATCCTGCTGTAGAGGCAGATTCTATTCCATCCGGGGAAGATCTTAAGGAGGCCAAAGGGAAGCTGCAGGAATTGGAAACGGAAGAGAAAAAATTAAGCCTCGCCATTGCCCAGGAGGAAACGAAAATCCAAGGCATTCAAGAGCAGGTCGAAAATATCAACAAGAAAATATGTGAAAAGAAACGTGACTTTAATCAGTTTGAAATCGGGGAGACCCGTTCCCTGCTGATGACAGAAATCGAATCATTGAAGACGGACATCGCTTCGAAGAAAAAAGAAGTGGAAAAAGTAAAAGTCATGGCAGAAGAGATTAGAAAGGGCAGAGAGAAACTTGAAGAACTTGAAGGGGCAAGAGAGAAGAATCAAGACATGCTTCAAGAACTCAATACGCTCTTTCACACCAAAAATACGACCCTGGAAAAGGTGAAGGAATCCATCCCCCTCGATCTCAGGACAAAAGCTCAATTTGAACAAGTGTTAGAAAAAGAGAAACAAAGATTGAAAGAATTAAAGACATCCTTTGAACATTCTCAGAAACAGTACTATGAGCTGTTGAACCAAAATAGTGTAAAGGATTCTCAAGTCAGAGATAAAGAGATCCACATAGAGAATGTGAATATGGAGATGAAAGCCGAACGAGATGCATTCCTTAAGCTACTCACAGAACAGGGCTTCTCCCACTATAAAGCCTTTCTGGAAGCGAAAAAGTCAGAAGCGGAAGTCACGGCTCTTCAGGAAAAAGTGAAGAAGTACGGGGAGGAGCTTCGCTCAGTCACTGACCGTCTATCCGATATTGAAGGAATCTTAAAGGATAAACAGCGGCCTGACCTTCAAAGGATCGAAGAAGACATCATCAAGGTTACAGATGAATTGAAAGAGGTAAATAGTCATTTGAACAGGGTCATGACAAACAGAAAGGAAAATGAGCTCATCCTCACCAGGGTGACAGCCATAAATGAAGGAATCAGGGATTTAGAATCAAGATATCAAACGGTCGGACATTTAGCTGAAGTTGCCAGGGGTCAGAATGCCAACCGGATCACATTTGAAAGGTATGTTCTGGCATCATTCCTTGAAGACATCCTTGGAGTAGCGAATGAGAGATTAATCAAGATGACTTCAGGCCGATATCAGTTGATCCGGAAAACGGACCGAAGCAAGGGGAATGTTCAGAGCGGTTTGGAACTTCTGGTCTTTGACCAATATACAGGGCAGGAGCGACATGTCAAAACCTTATCAGGAGGGGAAAGCTTCAAGGCCTCCCTGGCTTTAGCACTCGGACTTGCTGATGTGGTTCAGCAATATGCAGGGGGAGTTTCACTGGAAACGATGTTCATCGATGAAGGGTTCGGGACACTCGATCCGGAATCACTTGATCAGGCAATCGAAGCATTAATGGATATTCAAAGCAGCGGGCGATTAGTAGGATTAATATCGCATGTTCCAGAGCTGAAAGAGAGAATTGATGCACGCCTGGAAGTCATTTCCTCACAGAATGGAAGCCGGACGGAATTCCGGTTTTTAGCGTAGGACCGCCCAAGAAAAAGGTCAAGGATCATCATCCTTGACCTTTTTTATATGAAATTAGAGTAGCCTGTCCCTCTTCGATGTTTTTAAACACGTTGACTGGGACATAAATAGAGGATAACGACTAATCAAGTGGAGAGTTCAAATGAAAAGTATTCGTAAAATCTTAATCCCGAGACAGTTACTATTGCTGTTGATCCTCTCAACAGGCTTACTAAATCATGTCATGTTGATCCCGAGTATCTTTCAGGCGGCCGGACGGGATGGGTGGATCAGTATCCTTGCTGCCTATCCCATACTCATCCTCATGACATTTCTGATCTTTTACATCATCAAGCACTCCCCTAAGGAAGGCTTCTTTCACTTGCTTCAACAGAAATGGCCGAGATGGGCCGTCTTATTGTTTTCTCTACCGATCGGCTTATTTTTACTTTCAAGTGCATACATAACCTTTGTTGATTTAATACTATGGCTAAGTGCTTATTTTCTGGCGGATGTGCCTTCTTTCATTGTCTGGGGAGGTATTTTTATCATTTGCTTCCTGATTACATGGGCCGGGATTAAACACATGGCGATCGCCAGTGGGATACTGTTACCCCTTGTTATGATCTTCGGGTTTTTCATAGCGATTACCAATACGAATTTAAAGGATCCAAGCTTATTGTTTCCAATTATGAGCAATGGATATGAGCCGATCATAAAAGGAATGATCTATGTATTGAGCGGGCTGCTCGAGCTATATTTGATCGTCTTAATACAACCATATAGTGAAGGGAAAATAAAGTTGCATCATTTAATCGTTATTGGCTTGATCTTTATGGGCCTGATGTTCGGTCCCCTTACAGCATCCATTATGGAATTCGGGCCAGTAGAATCAGCGAACTTGAGATACCCTGCGTATGAGCAATGGAGGATTCTTTCCATAGGGGAATTCATCACCCACCTGGATTTCTTTGCCCTCTATCAGTGGTTGAGTGGGGCATTGATCAGAATCAGTCTGTTTATGTTCCTTTTAGGTGCACTCCTTATGAAAAAGAAGAATCAACATCGGATCTCTTTAAAGGTATTGATACCGATCTTTATCGTCTTTTTCGGACTGGCACTGTTCAGGCTTGATACATATGATTTTTATATGTTTTTGTTTCATCTATTTTTTCCATTGACGGTCATCCTCTTCATGGTACAAATCATTGTTTCAGCCATCATTTTACGATTGGTAAAATAAATGGATGGATCCACCAAGAATAAAAACAGAGTGAGTTAAGTAAAGGATGTTTTCAATGAAGAAAGCCCCTAAAGAAAAGACAACAAGTAAGGAATCCAAAGGAGCAACCCTGGCAGAATTGAGGGAATTATTCTCACATAGTCAGGATTTATTGATCAAGGCCCATTTCTTTAATGGGACGGAAACGACCATCGTTTATTTTGATAGTCTCGTGGATCGGCATTATTTAGATCAATATATTTTTCCAAAGGTTAAAGAAACCTCCCATGTAACCTTCGTTGAAAAAATCAAGAGTTTGTTTCAGACAGATGAAATCACACAGGGCTCGATTGAAGAATGGTCTTCCGCTCTATTTTCAGGGTTTGTCCTTCTCTTTGTTGAAGAAAGGGTTATTTCCATCCACGCAGGAAATTTACCGAAAAGATTACCGGAAGAATCATCTTTGGAAACTTCGATCCGGGGACCTAAAGACGGATTCGTGGAAGATTTGAATACGAATATTTCTTTAATCAGAAGGAGATTGTTCACCCCCTCCCTATGTGTAGAAAAATATAAGATTGGAACAAGGTCACATACTGAAGTAGCGATTTTGTATCTGGATGATGTTATCGATAAGAGTGTGCTGAATGAATTATACACAAGGCTTGATAAGATAGACATCGACGTATTGACGGGGAATCAGCATCTTGAATCACTTATTGATGATAATCCTTATTCAATATTTACAAGTTTCGACTACACAGGAAGACCGGATTTCATCGTCGACTCGTTAAATCAGGGAAGGTTTGCACTGATTGTCGATGGTTTTCCGACTATTTCTTTGGCTCCGGTCAATTTATTGATGCAAATTAAGTCTCCGGAAGACTCAAGCATCAATTATGTGTACGTGTCCCTTGAAAGAGTCATAAGGATGGTGGGAATATTAATTTCTGCATTCTTACCTGGGATTTGGGTGGCTTTCTCTGCCTATAACATTGAACAAATCCCTTATCTGCTTGTGGCAACCATCTCCATGTCTCGTTTCGGACTGCCTCTGTCAGCACCGGTGGAAATGTTCATTGTCCTGTTTTTATTCGAGTTCTTCAATGAAGCGGGTGTACGTCTTCCGAGGGCAATCGGACAAACCGTGTCGGTATTGGGAGGGTTGATTGTAGGGGATGCGGCTATCAGGGCAGGCATGACATCACCAACCATGCTGGTCATTGGTGCCATTACATATATATCTTCCTTCACCCTCGTCAATCAATCCTTGAAATATGGGACGACGGTACTCAGGTTCCTTGTATTACTGGTAAGTACGTTCTTTGGCTTGTTTGGTGTTGTCATGATCTTCATCCTGACGGTCCTTTATTTATCCACCCTCTCATCTTTCGGTGCACCTTATTTAGGGACGGTTGCTCCTATTGGATGGAACGAAGCCATACGATCCTTTCTAAGGATGCCAATCCAGTTCTATAAGCAGCGAACGTCTTCCACTAATCCCGTAGACCAAACGAGGAAAGGTAATCATCCAAATGAACAACAAGATAACTAAATTCATGATCATTCTTTTGATGCTTGCTTTATCGGGTTGTACTGGATCAAAAAACATCCAGGACTTAACCTATATTGTCGCAATTGGTTTGGATTATGATGAAATAAAAGATGAATATACTGCATACATCCAGGGATTGAATTTTGCAAATGTCGCGAAGCAGGAGGGAAGCAGATCAACTGATCCGATCCCGACCTTTGTAGGCTCTGCCAAAGGGAAAACCTTGAACATAGCAGTCAGTAACTTATATAAAGTATCGAGACCGCCATTATTTTTTGGACACACCAAAACGCTTGTCTTGTCCAAGAATCTATTGAAGTATAAATTCAAAGAAGTATTAGAGGACGTTGGCAGAAACCGTTCCCTGCGGCCCAGCCTCGAACTGTTTGTAACAGATACGAATATTGAAGATATTTTTAGTGCGAAGGGATTATTTGATTACCCGCCTGTATACACGGTTCTCCTGACCGAAGAAAAATCAGAGGGAATCGAAAATGACATCGATTCAACGAGCTTGATGCACTTCTTAAGGGAATATTATGAACCGATGGGTACTGCGCTGATTCCAAATATAGCAATCGACCGTCAATCATGGCATGCAGATGAGGAAGTAGCTTCTCTCTATTTAGATGGATATAGCGTCTTTCAAGATGAAACATTCAAAGGGGAAATTTCGGCGAGTGAATCCATGACTGTGGACTGGCTTCAGAATAAGAAAAATTCACTCGATTATGCCTTATATGAAGAGGGTGAGGTCCTGTCGACATTTAAATTAACAGCAGATGAACCGAAAGTGAAATATCATGAAGATCATGCGAATTTCCCGAAATTTTCGTTGGAAGTAAGCGTGGAAGCTGAATTGTTAGAAAAGATAAATGATATGCCTCTCAAAGATTTACAGGCTAATCTTCAAAAATCGTTAGAAGAAAAGATTACGAAGACTTATCAACTTGGTTTCGAGAAGAAGATGGATCTATTCGATGTGGGTGAACGGTGGTATCGTTCCCATCCTGAAAAGTTCAATGATTTGGAAAATGATGGTGACAGATTTTACCTATCAGACAATTCACTAAAAAAAGTAAATGTGAAAGTTGAGATCAAACATTTCAATGCCTACCGATATATAAAAGAAACGAGATAATAAAGAGAAGGAAATCACCACATGAATTTCCTTTTTCTCTTTCTTTTTCCAATTGAATTGCATAACATGAAGGTAGGTCTTAGGGAATGGAGGAACAATCACTGTGCAAATAAGTATTTATATCATGTTATTAGTAGTATCTGCTGTCATTGCGATCGGTTGGAGCTGGAAGAGATTATTGGATTTCAATTCTTATAAGAAACCATTTTTAGAAGGAGTCGCCCTTCAATTTGTTTTTCTTATCTTTGCATCTGTATGGTGGCTTATCACAGAGGACATTTCAGACGGGGTGATGGGTGTATTCTATTATTTCCTTGCATTCCTAACGATTATGGTCGTTCATGGGTTCACCCTGCATTATCTCTTTTCAAAGAAGAAGATGAAGGAGCGGGAAGAATAAATGCTATAGAGATCGGAATTCAGTTGTACATCATTCATATAATAAGCTCAGGAACAGAGGTTTCACAAAATAGACAATGAATCTTATCATCAGGAATTGTTTTTTTATCCTCTTTTTACTAACATAGAATGGGAGAGACAGATAAAGTCGGAGGAGATAAAGATGTCAAAAACCAAAACATTCATTGTGGTGATGACCATCATCGGGGTACTCCTTGCAGGTTGCAGCAACAGTGACTTTCAAGCAGAAACGGATTATGAAGTGGAAGAATTTTCCTATACGAATCAGAACAATAAACAAGTCAGCTTAAAAGATTTAAAGGGACAGGTCTGGATAGCCGACTTCATCTTTACCAGTTGCGAAACAGTTTGCCCGCCAATGACCTTCAACTTGACAAAGCTGCAAAAGAAGTTAAAAGAAGAAGGGGTAAAAGATTATAAAATCGTTTCCTTCAGTGTGGATCCGGAAACAGATACACCAGACGCATTAAAAGAGTACATATCAAATTTCGAAGCAGACACAAGTAAATGGGAGCTTTTGACCGGTTATGAATTCGATGAAGTGAAGGACCTTGCGGAACACTCCTTCCGTTCAATCGTAGCGGACGATCCTAATTCCGATCAGATGATTCATGGGACCAGCTTCTATCTGGTGAACCAGAAAGGGACTGTCGTTAAAACATACAGTGGCAACAGCGATGTTCCGTATGATGAAATCGTTCAGGATATGGAAACATTAATTAAAGAAGGATCTGAATAAATCATACTAAGAGAATCACAGGATGCGTGATTCTCTTTTTTTTTTGCGATTTTTCATTCCAATATTAGGATGCTAACGATTATAATGATGAAAAGGAATGGGAGTTGACATGATGAAAATTCGTCCGATCGAAGTGAAAGATGCTGAAAGAATAGTAGAAATCATGCGCCAAAAGACGGTTCTACCCAATATCATCGCGTTACCGAGTTTGAGGGTCGAGAAGTTTGAATCGAGATTGAAGAACCCTTCAACCAACCAGCATGATTTTATAGCAGAAGTGGATGGGATGGTAGTGGGGCTCTGCGGATTAAGCCAAGGCCTCGGCAGACGTTCCCACACGGGAAGTTTATTCGTATTTATTGATGAGCAATATCATGGGAGGGGAATCGGAACCAGCCTCATTCAGAATGCCATCGATTTGGCGGATAATTGGTTGATGATCGAGCGTATTGAGCTGACAGTCATAGACGTTAATACCAAAGCGAAAGCTTTATATGAGAGATTGGGATTTGAAGATGAGGGGTTCAAACATGCCTCCATTGTCCAGAATGGCCGATTTGCGGGGGAATATTGCATGGCGAGATTTCGTCCGGGTGGTGCTGTTAAGAGGGAATATGATAATGTTAAGGAATCTACAGCTAAATTATAGAACAGCAGGTGAGTGCAAATTCGAAATTCTAAGGGAATGCTGATAATTGATATACTGATCACATTATTCATTTTTATATGGGTAGTGAAATCCTTTTCAGACGGGGAAGTATGGAAGGGAGTTCTGTTTGCCGTTTGTTTTGCTATCATGGCAGGGGTACTGGTATTCAGATTCAAGAAGAAATGATAGAAAGTGGGGAGAGGATGAGAAAGGACCATTACACGATTGGAATGGCCGGACATATCGATCATGGAAAAACCACTCTCACAAAGGCACTGACTTCGGTTGACACCGATCGGCTTAAAGAGGAAAAGGAGCGGAGTATCTCAATTGAACCTGGATTCGCTCCTTTGTATGAGGATGATACGATTGAGATTTCTGTAGTGGATGTGCCGGGTCACGAACGCTTCATCCGTCAAATGATTGCAGGTGTAGCGGGAATCGATCTTGTTGTACTCGCAGTTGCAGCTGATGAAGGAGTGATGCCGCAAACGAAAGAGCATCTAGATATTCTGTCCCTACTTGGAATAAGTCAATGCATTGTCGTCTTGACAAAAATTTCTAAAGTCGAAGAAGATTTGAGAGAGATCGCCCGGGAAGAAGTCAGCGAAGAATTGAAGGGAACCGAATTTGAAGGCTCTCCCATACTATCGGCCGACGGATTGACAGGCGAAGGAGTGACGGCCCTTAAAGAAACCATCATTTCCTCCTTGAAAGGTCTGCCTTCAAGGAATACCGCAGGGGATTTTCGATTGCCTGTTGATCAGGTCTTTACTGTAAAGGGGCAGGGAACGGTGGTGAGAGGAACGATTTATGAAGGAAGTCTGGAGACGGGTCAGGATCTGACCATTCTCCCACTGGGGATACATACAAAAGCGAAACAAATTCAGGTTCACCACCGTAAGGCAGAAATGGGATACGCCGGTCAACGGGCTGCTGTCAACCTTCCCGGTGTGGACCATAAATCCCTTAAACGGGGAAATGTACTTGTCTCTTCCCCTCACCTTTTTACGGCAAACACTATTGACGTTTGCATTCAAGTACTACATACTGTCCGTTATGAAATCAAGCAGAGAATGCGGGTCATGATCCATACAGGAACGTCTGAGGTCTTCGGGAAGCTTGTGTTCTTTGATCGAAATAAAGTGGAAGTAGGTATAGACACCGACACGATTCTATGCCAGATACGCCTTGATGAATCCATCATGGTTAAACGTGGAGACCGTTTTATTATCAGGAGGCCCTCACCGGTTGAAACCATCGGTGGAGGGTGGATCATACAGCCGAACGGAGGCAATTACCGGTTTGGAGAAGAAACGATTGGCTACCTTAAATCCCTGATTGAAGGAACCCCGGGTGAAAGGGCACTAAGAGTACTTGATCGATATAAATCCCTTGATAGGGAAACGTTGAAAAAGGAAGGATCCCTTTCAGAAGAATGTATGGCTGAGTTACTTAAGGAACAGGAATGGATTCAACTTTCTGATTCAACCATAACCCATTGTAAAATCGTTAAAGAATGCCGGAATGCGATTAAATATTTCCTATTGACGTTTCATGAGAAATTTCCCTTATTGAGGGGAGTGAATCGTGCAGAATTAAAGCAACGCTTGAGTGAATATCCTGAAAGTCTGGCAGATTATGTGTTGGAGGACGGGAATTTGGTCGAGGGAAAAGGTCTTGTTCGTTTGGTTGGTTTCACACCCCGTCTGCCACCAGCTTGGGAGAAGCGATGCAATCAGCTTCTCGATTTACTGGAAAGGGACGGCACACAGGTAAAAGACATGGAAGAGTATTTTGAGAGGGTAGGGATACCGGAGAAGTGGCAATCGGACTTCAATCGATTCTTCGTACAGGAAAAGAAAATAATACCCCTGGACGATAAGAAAGCTTATTCATCTGGGGTGTTTAACGATGCAACCATTCGCTTGAGGAAGCATACAGATGAAGCATTTCAAGTAGGGGAAGCGAAAGAAATACTCGGCTTATCCAGAAAATATATGATTCCTTTCCTGGAAAAGCTTGATAAAGAAGGGGTGACGCTTCGCATAGAAGGGAAACGAAAATGGATGGGCTATAATGATAAGGATAAAGAATAAGTGGGAAGGAAGTATATTCTGGTTGATCAACATAACTAAAGTACAAATTGCTGCTGATCATTCTGTGGCATAGTAGAAAGTAGGATAGGAAATTATGAAAGAGTTATGGAGCGCATTTGGCTGGGTGCTTCCGATAATGATCTTTGTGACGGTTACCCTTATCTTTGCGATCTCCTTTTGGAAGAAAAGAAGGGGTAAGGGCAGCTGGCTGAACTTACTCCCTGTATTATTTACATGTATTTCAATCGGTGGCATCTGTCTGATCACCTTGACTCCATTGGAAAACGTTTCAGAGGGATCAGTGAATTTCGATCCTTTCTCCAATTTAAAGTTGAATCTGTTGTACCGTAATCATTTGGATGTACCAATCCGTAATCTCCTTGCCAATATTATATTGTTTATTCCCTTCACCTTTTTTCTTGCCTGGTGGATGAGACAATCCAAACAATTAATATTGATGGTCACTTTCCTTGGGGGGATCTTTTCATTTGGAATTGAGTTGGCTCAATACTACTTGCATTTAGGAAGAGCAACGGATATTGATGATTGGATGATGAACACAATGGGATCATTTATAGGCGGCATTCTGTTCGTCATCGCCCGCTATATCTATACATTGTTGAAAATCAATAAGAAAATCAAGTAAGAGCGTCGACGTTATGTTGACGCTCTTTTATTGCTTCTCATTTAGCCTGTTCATCGATAAACTTTGACCACGGATGTATAGTCCTTCCCTATAAACAAAAGCTATCAATACCATGAAAGGGGGGATTCTCGTGTTGAAGAAAATAATAATAGCCATGATGGCCGTGACTGCGATATCCGTGGTATTGATTCTTATCATGCAATGGGATGTAAAACAAGGTGTGAAAAACTATACGAGAACCCACCCGATGACAGAAACCCTTTCAAGTAATGCTTCAATTGACGTTTATAATACAGGAAAAAGCTTTTATCAAAACCTTTTTAAGGATATTGAGTCCGCTGAACAATATGTTTGGATCCACTTCTTTATCATTCGGGATGACGAAGTCTCTCAAGAGTTTTTTGATGTATTGACGAAAAAAGCTCAAACGGGTGTGGATGTCCGTCTATCTGTTGACTTTCTTGGGTCAGATATTCAGAAAAAGTCCATCAAGAGGCTGGAAAAGGCCGGAGTAAAGGTTACGAAAAGCAGACCCATTAAATTTAAGAATATTTTCTATTCCCTTCACCATCGGAACCATCGCAGGCTTATTTCCATTGATGAAAGCATTGCCTATATTGGAGGATTCAACATGGGGGATGAATATCTCGGAAAAGATCCAAAGCTTGGCTACTGGAGGGACTACCATATTCGGTTGGCCGGCGATGCGGGGAAAGAAGTATATAAGCAGTTCAAAAAAGATTGGACAGAGGACGGTGGCGAGAGTATAAAGAGTGCTCCTCGACCATACACGTCAGCAAGCTCTGAAGGCACTGTTCATTTCATTTTTTCTACTGGAGATCCTCTTATTGAAAGAACCATTGACTGGATAAATGAAGCAGAAACGAGTGTGACCATCACAACGCCATATTTTATCCCCAACAGTAAGCTTATCACCGCATTGAAAGATGCAGTGAAGAGAGGGGTCGAGGTGAATATCCTTGTACCGGATAATACGGATGCCTGGTTCACCAAACCCGTTAGTTACAGAATAGAAAAGAGCCTTTTAGAAGAAGGAGTGAAATTATATCTGTATCAGAAGGGGTTTTTTCACGGTAAGGTGATGGTTGTAGATCATGCATGGGCCGATGTAGGGACAGCCAATTGGGATCCGCGCAGCTTTTACTTAAATGATGAGAGCAACTGCATCATTCGGGACGAAAAAGTGGCGAAACATTTGGAATCCCTAATTGAAAATGATATGAAGGATAGTGAAAAGCTGACCATGGAAGCTTTCGATGAGCTGCCCTCCTGGGAAAAAGCCTTACAAAAGACACCCCCCTGGCTTTATTATTACTTCTAGTTCAATCTGGATTCATGATGTACCGAGGTAAAAATTTTTGTTGAATAAGAAAATATGGTAAAGTGTTCTCATATAGTTTAGATATAAACACCTTAATAAAGAAAGGGATTGTCCATGAGCGAGCTCTTGTTTATAGCTTTGTTTGTTCTTTCGTTAATGGCATTTACGTTTTTTAATGTGTCAAAGAAGAAACATGTTTCAAAGTATCACAAGTCGATAGCAGTCACAATTGTCATCTTCTCTGTGATCGGCATGATGTTGGCGGTCCTTCTTTACCTTCCGAACGCTTCTTAGAAAACGGAGAATACTGAAAAAGCAAAAGACACAAGAGGAAGGTCTCACGTGTCTTTTTTTTATGTCTGAGGATGCTGGACCAACCTACTTATAGATTGTTTGCCTCACAGTGGGCGGAAATTTGATATGATTAGATATAGCTTAGTGCTCGTGGAAAGATCGAATCATCATGGATACTGACTGTGCGTATGGCAATAAAGGAGAATACAGATGAAAGCAGCAATGATTTTTGATATGGATGGTACATTATTTCAAACAGACCGCATTCTTGAGGCTTCACTTCATGATACATTCCAATTACTTAGAGATGAAGAAATGTGGGAGGGGGATACACCTCTCGAAAAATATAGAGAAATAATGGGTGTCCCCCTTTCTGATGTGTGGAGGACCCTATTGCCCCTGCATCCCTTGCAGACACATGAAAGAGTAAATGAAGTATTTCAGGATAAATTGATTCAAAACATATTGGATGGAATGGGCGCCCTCTATCCCCATACAGAGGACCTCTTAGCCTATTTGTCCGAAAGGGGATTTCCGATTTTTGTGGCAAGTAACGGCTATCCACGTTATCTGGAGGCAATCGTGGAATATTACGGGTTGGATCGATGGATCTTATCCTGCTATAGTATTGAGGATATTGACTCTGAGGATAAGGGTGAACTCATTCGGAAAGTGAAGGTGGATCACAATCTCAGTCACGGAATTGTGATCGGAGACAGACGATCTGACTTTAAAGGAGCCGAGGCGAATGAGTTCCTCTCCATCGGATGTGCTTTTGATTTTTCTCAGGAAAATGAGTTACATGAAGCAGACATCGTGGTCGGTGAATTGATTGAAATCAGAGAATATTTAGAGAAGGTGAAATGAAATAAGAGAGAGGAGTGATCGAGTGGAGGAGGAAAAACTGGCCATTTTTAATGAGAATGGAGATAGGTTAGGGGTCACGAGCCGTTCGGAGGTGCACGCGAAGGGTTACTGGCATGAGACCTTTCACTGCTGGTTTGTTCATTATGACGAGGATTTGAAGGAAACTTTCATCTATTTTCAGCTAAGAAGTGACGATAAGAAGGATTTTCCCGGTCTTTTGGATATTACGGCCGCCGGACATATTTTGTCCGATGAGAAGATTGAAGACGGTGTGAGGGAAGTCCATGAAGAGTTGGGAATCAAGGTCAAATTTGAGGAATTGGAGGATCTGGGGGTGGTAAAAGGGGAACTCATTCAAGAAAATATGATAGACAGGGAGCATACCAATGTATTCCTCTATACCAAGCCGGTCTCATACGAGGAATTTCAGCTTCAGACGGAGGAAGTTTCAGGTATTTTACGTTCAAGCCTGTCCGATTTCAAATCGCTTATTCAACATGATAAAGCAGAAATCGAACTGGAAGGATTTGTTGTCACTAAAGATGGGGTGAAGAACGATATCAGCAAAAAGGCCGGTTATCATCATTTCGTCCCTCATGAAAGGCCCTACCTTATCGAAATCATCGATCGAATAGAACAGAAAATGTAAGAAAGTAATTCCTCTTTCCCATAGCGGGAATGGATGATGAAGGCTATCATGAATATTTGGTACATACATACTGTGAAAGAGAGTAGGAGAAACATTGAACGGCACAGCGCACATGGCAATTGGAGCAGCAACAGGTTTTATCGTGGCGAACTCATTTGGATCCGGCCCGGGTGCGACAGCCGCACTTGTAGCAATCGGCGGGATATCCGGACTCATACCTGATTTGGATATTGATGGAA
The DNA here is from genome assembly GCF_025398035.1 of Rossellomorea vietnamensis. Classification (NCBI taxonomy): domain Bacteria; kingdom Bacillati; phylum Bacillota; class Bacilli; order Caryophanales; family Bacillaceae; genus Rossellomorea; species Rossellomorea vietnamensis. Next base: position 760,832 of record NZ_CP104558.1, on the reverse strand, counting down.
AGCTTAGTAACAAAGTTACTTTCTCCCCCAAAATGATCAGGTCGGTGGCGCAAATCATCGGCTTTCTCATGATGGTGTACAGCTATCTTGAAGGCAGTGGGAAAGAACGGTGGCTTGGGATTGGCTATGGGGGAGGAATGATGTTACTCACAAGCTTCATCACCCAGAGAAGAATGCTGATGATTACCGGCATAGGTGTGACGGCATGTGGATGGCAATTAAATGAAATATGGTTATGGTTACTGGGCATCTATATATTTATTGCTTCCTTCGTGTCACATCGCAGTTATACCCACTCTGTAATGGGGTTAATATACTATGCTATCATCGCTCGTTATCTCGAGACTTCTATCCTGATTGATGGAGTATTTGAAGCATGTGTCATCGGATATGCGAGTCATTTGATCGCGGATATGAAGTTTCTCCCTTTTAATAAGAGAGGTATTAAGCTCTTCCTTCCTCTTTCGTCAAAAGAAATCTAAAATGTGTTTATACCCACTTGACCATTATTTACCTATCCATTAAAATAATGGGAACACAATAAATGGTTAAATGCAATGAAGAAGAAGAGTAGACGATCGAAACATTTAAGAGAGCTGATGGATGGTGAGAATCAGTATGGGAAATCGTTGAATGGGCTTTTGAGCATCCAGGCTGAAATAAAGTAGGTTTTGGCGGAAGGTCTCACCGATAAAAGGGACGATGTATAGAACGTGATTTCTGTACAGATGAGTGCGTTTACTGAAGTGTAAACGAATGAAGGTGGCACCACGGGTTTCCCGTCCTTTTTAGAGGACGGGAAGCCCTTTTTGTGTTTTCTGATTATTTTTCAACGGAGGGTATGATGGGGATGAAAAAACAAGTTCTGACTGGTATCAAGCCAACTGGCCGTATACATTTGGGGAATTATATTGGTGCGATTAAACCGGCTTTGGGATTGGCGGAGAACCAATCATATAACACCGCTTATTTTGTTGCGGATTATCATGGTTTAACAAAAATCCATGATCCCATTGAAATGAAGGAACTTTCTTATGGGGTGGCGGCAGCGTGGTTAGCGTTAGGGTTGAATCCTGATTCAGCGATTTTTTACCGTCAATCTGATGTGCCTGAAATCTTTGAGCTGAGCTGGATTCTTTCTTGTTTTGCACCAAAAGGATTATTAAACCGGTCTCACGCATATAAATCAATGGTTGAAGAAAATAAAGAAAGCGGGAGAAATGTTGATGCTGGAGTCAATATGGGATTATTTACGTATCCCATTTTAATGGCTGCGGATATCCTCCTTTTTCAAACCGAGTTGGTCCCTGTCGGAAAAGATCAAATACAGCATGTGGAAATTGCCAGAGACATAGCTGAAAGCTTTAACAATCAATATGGAGAAACATTTGTCATCCCTGAATACGTCATCCAGGAAGAAACGGCCGTTCTACCTGGACTGGACGGCCGCAAGATGAGTAAAAGTTATAATAACACCATTCCTTTATTTGAAGAACCAAAAAAGCTTCAAAAATTGATCAATAAAATCAAAACGGATTCTTCACTTCCTGAAGAACCTAAGGATCCTGACGATTCAATCATTTTTGGTCTTTACAAAGAATTTGCAACCACTGATCAATCGGAAAAAATGAGAAGGAGATTTCAACAAGGAATAGGCTGGGGGGAAGCGAAGAAAGAACTTTTCGACGTAATGAATTCATTCATCGAAGTACCAAGGTCGGAATATGAAGACCTATTGAACAATTGGGATAGACTGGATGCCATCTTACTGAATGGAGCCACAAAAGCACGAAAAAAAACAATCCCATTCATGAAAGAGATTAAAAGGAAAATAGGATTGTATCATTGAAAAAGAAAAAATGATCATGATGTTTTTCAGATAATTCATAATTGTCATTGACATTTCTATGTCTTTGTTATAAGTTATGAGAAAGCATTTTAACAATTTCATATTGTTTCTTATCAAGAGAGGTAGAGGGACTGGCCCGAAGACACCTCAGCAACCAGCCGCAGTAACAGGTATGGTGCTAATTCCAGCAAGTTGATGTCAACTTGGACGATAAGAGGGAGAACGAACGTATAAAACCTTCTTATTTTCATAAGAAGGTTTTTTGTTTCTTCCCCTTTTCATTTTCTAGGGACGAAAAGGAGAGAAGGATGTTGAAAAAACATATTGATACATTGCTTGTCCAGGCAGGCAATCGGAAGGATTCAGCGACTGGTGCCGTAAGCCTGCCCATTCATCTATCGACAGCATATGAACATAAAGGGATCGGTGAATCAACCGGATATGATTATACGAGAACTGGTAATCCAACCAGGGCGACCCTTGAAGAAACATTGGCTCAATTGGAAGAAGGGCATAGAGGATTTGCATTCAGTTCGGGAATGGCTGCCATTCAAGCAATCCTTGGTTTATTCTCATATGGGGATGAATTGATTGTATCGAAGGATCTTTACGGAGGAAGCTACCGCTTATTTGTTCAGTATGAAGCCCAATATAATATCAAATTTCATTTTGTTGATACAAGTGATACTCATTCTATAGAAGAACACATATCGAAGAGGACGAAGGCTATTTTTCTTGAAACACCAACCAATCCATTAATGAATGAAGCATGTATCTCTGAGGTTGCTGCCATTTCAAAGAGGAATGGATTGCTCTTGATCGTCGATAATACCTTTTATACACCCATTCTGCAAAAACCGATTAAAGAGGGAGCGGACTTGGTTATCCATAGCGCTACCAAATACTTAGGAGGCCATAATGACGTTCTGGCTGGAGTTGTGGTTGTCAACACAGAGGACTTGGCTGAAAGGATCTATACCATTCAAAATTCAATCGGCGCAGTCCTTGCCCCATTTGATTGTTGGCTTTTAATAAGAGGGATGAAGACCCTTAGTCTCAGAATGGCCCAGCATGAAAAAAATGCACGAAAATTAGCCCAGTATCTTAAAAGGCATGACTGTGTAGCAGACGTCTTATATCCGGGGAAAGGAGGCATGCTATCCTTTCGCATTGCCAAGGAAGAATGGGTCGGCCCATTCCTCCAACATCTGAAGGTTATAACATTTGCTGAAAGTTTAGGAGGGGTTGAAAGCTTTATCACCTATCCTGCCACCCAGACCCATGCCGACATTCCTGAAGAAGAACGAAATAGACTTGGCATCTGTAACAGATTGCTCAGGTTTTCTGTAGGAATAGAATTTATCGACGACCTGATCGAAGACTTGGAGAATGTTTTTCAACAATTGGAAAAAGAGGTGTTAACGTATGAGTAAAAAACCATTTTCACTTCAGACGTCACTCATCCATTCCCGCGGATTTGATAAAGAGACAGGAGCTGTTTCTACGCCGATTCATCATGCTACAACCTTTCATCAACAGGATTTTGATCAGTATGGTACGTATGACTACAGCCGTTCGGGGAATCCAACAAGGGAAACAGTCGAAGAAACGATAGCGGAATTAGAACGCGGGGTAAGGGGTTTTGCCTTTTCATCCGGTATGGCTGCCATCTCAACAAGCTTTCTATTATTGTCGAGTGGGGATCACGTACTCGTCTCGGAGGAAGTATATGGGGGGACCTACAGGATGATCACGGAAGTCCTTACTAAATTTGATATAGAATACTCCTTTGTGAATATGAAAGATCTTCATGAGGTGGCTTGTGCAATTAAGCACAATACGAAGGTGATTTATATGGAAACCCCGTCAAACCCCTTATTGAATATCACCGATATTGAAGGGGTCGTGAAGCTTGCCAAGGCAAATGACTGCTTAACATTTCTGGATAATACATTCATGACGCCATTGCTGCAAAGGCCAATCAGTCTCGGTGTGGATGTTGTCCTGCACAGTGCGACGAAGTTTCTTGCCGGACATAGTGACGTCTTGGCAGGGCTTGCGGTAACGGGAGATGAAGAGATTGCCGGGAAACTTGCTTTCCTGCAGAATTCGTTTGGGGCAGTACTTGGGGTACAGGATTGCTGGCTGCTCTTAAGGGGGCTGAAAACATTGCATGTCCGATTGAAGGAATCATCGGAGTCGGCTTATAAGATTGCAAGCTTCCTAGAAGGCAGAAAGGAAGTAGAAGAAGTGTATTACCCGGGATTGAGCTATCATCCCGGTCGTGAAATTCAAGTCCGGCAGGCAGAGGGTCCAGGAGCGGTACTTTCCTTCCGATTAAAAGGGGAAGAGGAAGTGAAGCAACTCATCAAACATGTAAACATTCCCGTATTCGCCGTCAGTTTAGGAGCGGTCGAATCGATTCTATCCTATCCATCAAGAATGTCACATGCTTCCATGCCTAAGGCTGAAAGAGAGAGAAGAGGAATTACAGATGGGTTATTGCGATTATCCGTTGGTCTTGAAAACGCGGATGAATTAATTAAGGATCTTCAAAAAGGTTTAGACAGTATACAACAAATCAATCGAAGCAACGTGATCAATTTGTGAAGGGGGAGGAAGGATCATGAAGCCATTGCTGGAAGCATTGAAAGAGAGAATCTTGATTGCAGATGGAGCGATCGGAACATTGTTGTATTCATATGGAGTGGACAGATGCTTTGAAGAACTGAATCTTTCTCACCCAAATGAAGTGTTGAAAGTGCATAAAGAGTATATCGATGCAGGAGCCGATATCATACAGACCAATACGTACGGGGCCAATTATCAAAAGCTTTCGAGATATGGACTAGAGGATTCGGTTAAGGAAATCAATACAGCCGCTGTGCGTCTCGCAAGAAAGGCAGCCGCTAAAAACACTTATATTCTCGGCACCATCGGAGGAATCAGGGGCATTAGACAAAATGTGTCAGTCGAAGAGATCAAAAGAAGCTTTCGGGAACAGCTTTACTGTTTATTATTAGAGGGTGTTGATGGCATTCTGCTGGAAACCTATTATGATTTCGAGGAATTGACCACCGTGCTGAACATTGCCAAACGTGAAGCGGATATTCCCGTCATTGCTCAGGTTTCCCTTCATGAAACAGGAGTCCTTCAAAATGGAATGGAAATCAAAGATGCTCTTCAACAATTGGAATTATTGGGGGCGGATGTTGTCGGAATCAATTGCCGGATGGGACCATTTCACATGGTGAATTCATTAGAGGAAGTTCCCCTGCCGAAAAGGGCATTTCTATCCGTCTATCCTAACGCGAGTCTCCCAAACTATGAAGAAGGTCGATTCTATTACTCTGCTGAGCCTGATTACTTTGGGGATATCAGCAATGAATTGAGGCTCCAGGGTGCGAGAATCATTGGGGGGTGTTGTGGAACCACACCCGATCACATTCGTTCTGTAGCTTCAAGATTGAAAAGCCGGGAGCCTGTGAAGGAAAAAAAGGTGAAAAAGAAAAAAGTAGTTCAGTTGTCTTCACCATCCATCAGTGGAAGCTTGCTGCATGAGCAAGTAAGAGAAAAGAAAACGGTCATCGTTGAACTAGATCCACCGAAGCATCTCGACACGAAATTGTTCTTCCAGGGAGCGTCAGCACTTAAGGAAGCCGGCATCGACGCACTTACCCTTGCCGACAATCCGCTGGCATCACCAAGGATTAGTAATGACGCAATCGGGAGTCTGGTAAAGTCGAAATACGACCTTACACCTCTCGTTCACATCACTTGCCGGGATCGAAACCTGATCGGACTTCAATCCCATTTAATGGGCTTGCACACATTAGGGATACACAACTTATTAGCAATAACGGGTGATCCTGCCAAAATCGGTGATTTTCCCGGTGCTGCATCCGTATATGACCTTTCTTCCTTGGAACTAATTGAACTTATTAAACAGAATAATGAGGGAATATCGTTTTCCGGCAAATCACTTCGGGAGCGGACTCAATTTTCAGTTGGGGCAGCCTTTAATCCGAACTTCCGTCATTTAGACGCCTCTGTGAAAAGGCTTGAAAAGAAAAAGAAAGCCGGAGCTGACTATTTTATTTCTCAACCGATCTTTGGGAAAGAACAACTGATCCAAGTGTATGAAGCGACGAAGCATCTGGATGTTCCGATCTTCATCGGTATCATGCCGTTGATCAGTTCAAGAAACGCAGAATTTCTTCACCATGAAGTACCAGGAATCAATGTGCCGGAAGAAACTAGACAAAGAATGAAGGAAGCAGGGAATGATCCCGTCAAAGCTCGGGCAGTCGGGATGGAGATAGCCAAAGACTTGCTGGATACGGCAATCCAGCTGTTTAATGGCATTTATCTGATTACACCTTTTGTAAGATATGATATGAGCGTTGAACTGATTCATCATATACAAGAGAAAACCAACACGGAAAGAGAGGTTCCCTATGGCCATCACATTGTTTGAAGAGCAGCTTAGAAAGAAAATACTCGTACTTGATGGAGCAATGGGGACGATGCTTCAACAAGCAAATTTATCCCCGGAGGATTTCGGAGGGGAAGAACTTGAAGGATGTAATGAAAATCTTGTATTGACAGCGCCGGAGGTCATCTATCAGATCCATCTGGAATATTTGAAAGCGGGGGCTGATGTGATTGAAACAAATACCTTTGGTGCAACCCCCATCGTACTGGACGAATATGATTTAGGTTATAAAGCATATGAAATTAACAAAGTAGCAGCTGAAATCGCCAGGAAAGCAGTAGAAGATGTCTCGACTTCCGAATGGCCAAGGTTCGTTGCTGGATCGCTTGGTCCTACTACGAAAACGTTATCCGTGACAGGTGGAGTGAGCTTTGATGAAATGGCAGATAACTACCGTGTCCAGGCAGAAGGCCTTCTCGATGGCGGAGTTGATGTGCTATTACTTGAAACGAGTCAAGATGCTTTAAATGTAAAAGCAGCGAACATCGGCATTCGAACGGCTTTTGAATCCAGAAGGAAAGAAATCCCAATTCTGTTATCCGGAACCATTGAGCCTATGGGCACTACACTGGCCGGGCAAACAATCGAATCTTTCTATTTATCCCTTGAACATTTAAACCCTTTGGTCGTTGGCCTTAACTGTGCAACGGGACCTGAATTCATGCGTGACCACGTCCGTTCGTTATCGGATTTGGCCACTACCTATGTAAGCTGTTATCCGAATGCCGGTCTCCCGGATGAAGAAGGGAACTACAATGAGACAGCGGATTCCCTGAGTGTAAAGATGAAAGGTTTCGCTGAGAAAGGGTGGCTGAATCTTGTAGGAGGGTGCTGCGGGACGACACCGGAGCATATACGTGCCCTTTCAGAGGTGGTGAAGGGATTCCCGCCACGAAAACCCAATGTGTCTCATCCCCATGCGGTGTCGGGAATTGAAGCCTTCATCTATGAGGATGAAGACAGAAGACCGATTCTGGTCGGAGAACGGACGAATGTCATCGGTTCACGTAAATTCAAACGATTGATTGCAGAGAATAAGATAGAAGAAGCTTCTGAGATTGCAAGGGCGCAGGTGAAAAACGGTGCCCAGGTAATCGATATCTGCCTTGCCGACCCAGACCGGGAAGAAGTAGAGGACATGAATGTTTTTATCCAGGAAGTGGTGAAGAAAGTTAAGGTCCCACTTGTCATCGATTCAACGGATGAGAAGGTGCTTGAGGCCGCGTTGAAATTTTCTCAAGGAAAAGTGATCATTAATTCAATTAACCTGGAAGACGGAGAAGAAAGATTTGCAAAGGTCGCTAAATTGATGAAAGCCTACGGAGCGGCAGTGGTGGTCGGGACGATCGATGAGAAGGGAATGGGGGTGTCAGTGGAGCGAAAGGTGGACATTGCTCTTCGTTCCCATAGATTGTTAACCGAGAAATATGGGATTGCTTCTGAAGATATCATCTTTGACCCTCTCGTATTCCCGGTCGGTACGGGGGATCAGCAATATATAGGATCAGCCAATAGTACGGTGGAAGGGATCAAGAAGATTAAAGAAGCCTTGCCTGATTGCCCTCATATACTTGGCGTCAGCAATGTTTCATTCGGGCTTCCCCCTGTGGGAAGGGAAGTCCTCAATGCTGTGTATCTTTATCACTGTACAAAGGCTGGACTCGACTATGCCATAGTCAACACGGAAAAGTTAGAGCGCTTTGCCTCTATTCCCCCGGAAGAAGTCCGAATGGCTGAAAAGCTTTTATTTGAAACGACGGATGAATCCCTTGCTGAATTTACAGCATTTTATAGGGGGAAAAAGAAAGAAGTAAAGGCTCCAGTAAACACAATGACCTTAGAAGAACGTTTGGCTCATTATGTAGTGGAAGGCACGAAAGAGGGGTTGATAGCTGATTTAAACATGGCTTTGGAACAATATGAGGCTCCCCTTGATATCATCAATGGCCCGCTTATGGACGGAATGAGTGAAGTTGGAAGATTATTTAATGATAATCAGCTGATTGTTGCGGAGGTGTTACAGAGTGCCGAGGTCATGAAAGCGTCCGTCGCTCATCTGGAACCATATATGGAACAAACGGAAAGTTCCTCTTCCAAGGGCAAAGTGATTTTGGCTACGGTTAAGGGGGATGTGCATGATATCGGTAAAAATCTTGTGGATATCATCCTCAGCAATAATGGGTATGAAGTGATTGATCTAGGTATTAAAGTAACTCCGCAGGAACTGATTCAAGTCATTAGGGAAGAAAAGCCCGACATCGTAGGTTTGTCAGGTCTCCTGGTAAAGTCTGCACAACAAATGGTCATCACGGCTCAAGATTTAAAGCAGTCCGATATTTCAGTCCCTCTGGTCGTCGGGGGAGCAGCACTCACCCGAAAGTTCACTACAAACAAAATCGGGAAGGAATACGAAGGGCTGGTCCTTTATGCCAAGGATGCAATGGATGGATTGAGTATCATGAATGGAATTCAACATGAAGAAACAAGACTGCAACTGGAAGAGGAAAGCCGTGAGAAACAAAGCCTACTCTCAGTACATGAAGAACCGTCAAGTCGGGCCGCATCATCCATTGCAGTGATAACACGTTCTACCGTATCTAAGGAAGTTAAGGTTCATGTTCCATCAGACTTGATACCTCATACGATAAAGGAATTTTCATTGGATCAGATCCATCCCTATATCAATCAGCAAATGCTTCTTGGTCACCACTTGGGCATTAAAGGGAAAATTACAAGATTGCTGGAAGAAGGGGACGAACGAACGATCAGCCTTAAAGCCGTGACGGATGAGTTGTTCCAAAAAGCAAAAAGGCAAGGAATGATCCATGCATCTGCACGATATCAATTCTTTCCTGCTCAGTCCGATGGTGATGATGTTATCATTTATCACCCGGAAGATTCTTCAATGGAAATGGAACGATTTCATTTTCCGAGGCAATCAGGGAATCAGCATCTGTGTTTAGCGGATTACTTGAAATCGGTTGAAAGTGGAGAAATGGATTATGTCGGATTCTTCGCCGTAACGGCCGGGGTGAAAATCAGGCAGTGGGCTAAGGAGTTGAAAGAAGAAGGGAGGTTCCTGGAAAGTCATGCATTGCAGGCCCTTGCCTTGGAAACAGCAGAAGGATTGGCTGAAAGGGTTCATGAAATGATGAGAAGCAGATGGGGTTTCCCTGATCCCGTAGACTTTACGATGCAGGATCGTTTCCGTACCCATTATCAAGGTCAACGTTTTTCATTTGGGTATCCCGCGTGTCCAGAGCTTGAGGATCAGAAGAAGCTGTTTAAGCTTCTCGAACCTGAAAAAATTGGGATCCAACTAACAGACGGATGCATGATGGAACCTGAAGCATCGGTAACGGCCATGGTCTTCGCCCATCCGGAAGCAAGATATTTCAATGTATTATGATTATCCTATCAAAAAGGCAACTCCCAAAAAATGGAGTTGCCTTTTTCTTTCTGTTTATGGTCATTCCTGAAAGTTAACTGCTATTTATGGATATGTTGGAAATGGCAGAACGTAATGTTAGAGATGAAGGGAAATCGGCTTGTAGAGTAATAAAGGGGAAACACAGAGTTAGAAAGAGTGATCTTCTGTTTTTACACTTTGATTACTAAACTTTGTTTCAAGTATTTCAAGAATCTTTTCTTCAGAAAATCCTGTGATCATCGTCAAATTAAGTAAACTCGGTTTGAGACCGATAGTCTCGCAAAAATGATAGGCACTTTGGATAGCAAGCGTTTCGATACACTTTCTTGTCAGATTGTTACTCATTCTCTCATCAGCTCCCAACTATTTTGACATATGACTAAGTAGTAAGAATACGACATCATATTAAGATTAGAGGTTGGTTTCTAATAGGAGATCCCTATACATCAAAATAGTATATCGAGACATACCCTTGCTGTCTGTTTCTCTGGTAATACCCCCATTATACACTTTATATTGTGAATTGTAGAGGGTATTTACAAAATAATGTAATATTATTTGAAAATGCTTATTATTCTTACTTTATTTTTTCAGTAAAATGAGACGCTTTTTTCCTTGCCTTTTCACATTGTATTTATTCCTATGGTGGCCTCTGAATGACATTGATGCATGAATGTGTTATATAATAGAAGGAGATATAAGATAGTTTTGAACATTCTACTTGAAAAGAGTATGATTTCCCGACTACTCATAACGTCAGAAGGGGAAGAGGAAACGGAACATTTTGATGGATATTATAGGAGGAATCATACATGCATAGAAACAAAGAAGTACATACATTTTTATTGAGCAAGGCTCGTCAATTGACAGATGAATGGTATGAATCGCTGGACAAAAGTGCAACCAGTGGGGTTTATTCTTCCACTGATCCGAAAGTGATTGAAAAATTAAAAAAGCAAAATTTTGATTTTCACGGCGTTCTCTGTAACGTGTTTGCGGAAGATAGAGAAACATTTAGTAAGAATATTGATGAATGGGTCTTAAACCTGGCCAACGATAAGGAACATTTAAATACACCTACCCATCATATCCTCAAGGAATTCATGAGGGTGAGAAATCAATACTTGGATTTTATAAAAGAATTTGCAGATTCTCATTCAGATGATGGTATATTTAATCAATTCAATCTATGGAGCAAGGTGATCATTGAAGCATTCGATCGGGTCATGTTGCGTTTTGTGGAGTTACAGTCTGAAGTTGTGGAGCAGCAGCTCCAGAATCAGCAGGAAATCATAAATGAACTAAGCTCACCGGTCATTTCCCTGAATGCAGAAACGGCGCTATTGCCTCTTGTAGGAAACATCGATCCTTCGAGGGCGGAACTGATTTTAGAAAATGCCTTGGAGCAATGTGTTGATATGGAAGTTTCCCAACTGTTCATCGATTTATCCGGTGTCGTATTAATTGATACGATGGTAGCTCATCAGATATTTCAGCTGATCGACGCACTTCAATTAATTGGTGTGAAACCAATTCTTTCAGGACTGCGACCTGAAATCGCTCAAACGGCCGTTCAACTTGGATTGAATTTCGAACACCTCACCATTACCTCAACATTGTCACAAGCATTAACAATCAAAAACAATGAAATATAATCAAGCAGATAAAAAGCATCCTTACATCTTGTATGGATGTTTTTTTATATTCAATGCGCTTCTTTTCTTTGTATGAAGTGATAGAAACTCTGAAATAAAATATCTTGAATTAAAGATAATTATCGTGTATGATAGAACTATAAGGTAATACTATCTCTTGAGGAGTGAAAAAATTGAACCTAAAACCATTAAAAGGGCAGCATCATGTTTCTGCCATAACAGCAAATGCAAAGAAAAACTATGAATTTTATACAAAAACACTGGGATTAAGATTAGTGAAAAAATCCATCAATCAAGATGACACCTCTGTATATCACCTGTTTTATGCAGATGAAAGAGGGAATCCAGGGACGGACCTTACATTCTTTGAGATTCCACATGCAGGAAACACATATAAGGGAACGAACAGTATTTCATTGACGGCACTAAGGGTAAAGACGGATGACTCACTGTCTTATTGGAAACAGCGCTTTGAAGAGCTCGGTGTCGATCATGATGATATATCCCATCACACCGGGCGATCTACGTTACGTTTCCGTGATTTCGAAGGTCAGCGGCTCATGCTTGTATCTGATGAAACTAATGAAGGAGTACCAGGCGGGAAGCCATGGGATAAGAGTCCGGTTCCAGTTGAACATGGGGTTGTCGGTTTAGGTCCTATCACATTAACCGTCGCCCGTGGGGAAAGCACAGCAGCTGTACTCAAAGATGTTCTGGGCTTTGAAGAAACTGGAAGCTTTCCATCAGACATAGAAGGCCAGGCAGACATCCGGGTATTTGAAACAGGAGAAGGCGGAACAGGTGGAGAAGTGTATCTTGAAGAACGAAATGATCTTCCCGTGGAAAGACCGGGAAGAGGAAGCGTCCACCACGTAGCATTCCGGGTTGAAGATGAAACTGAGTTGCAAAAATGGGTAAACTGGATTACAGAAAACCGCCTGCCGAACTCAGGGTTTGTGGAGCGCTACTATTTCCGTTCCCTCTATTTCCGTGAACCAAATGGTATTCTATTCGAACTTGCAACAGATGGTCCAGGCTTTGAAACGGATGAGGACTTTGATACATTAGGACAAAATTTATCACTTCCACCATATTTCGAAGCCCAAAGAGAATCGATTGAAGCGAAGTTAAAACCATTGGATACGAAAGAATAAGGAGGACAATTTCTTGAAACATATCTTTAAGCAAGGAAACAATGAACTCCCTACACTTTTATTGTTGCATGGTACAGGGGGAGATGAACGTGATTTACTTCCCCTTGCCGAAATGATTGCACCGGAAGCCTCCGTTTTAAGTGTGAAAGGGAACGTGGATGAGAATGGAATGGCCCGTTTTTTTGCCCGCTTACGTGAAGGGGTCTTTGATGAAGAGGATTTAGTATTCCGTACCAATGAATTGAAGCAATTCATTGATGAAAGCGCGAATGACTATGAATTTGACCGTGGAAATGTGGTAGCCTTGGGCTATTCCAATGGAGCAAATATAGCAGCAAGCATGATGTACCATATAAAAGAATCATTGAAAGCCGGAATTTTGTTTCATGCCATGGTACCAAGACGCGGGATCGAACTGCCGGATTTATCTGGTGTCCCGGTCTTTATTGGCGCCGGTAAGCGGGATCCCCTCATTCCCATGAATGAAACAAAGGAACTGGTTGAAAACTTGAAAAAAGCCCATTCTTCCGTTACGGAGTTCTGGACAGATGGAGGTCATGAGCTTCGTCGGGAAGAGGTGGATGAAGCGAAGAAATGGTTCGAAAAGAATTTTATGTGATGGTGAAAAACTCCGGAAGACAGTTGTCTTTCGGAGTTTTTTTGTGGAATACAATAGACGAATCTTATCTTTCAAATCGTCACAAGCATATGATGCGCTTTGAAGACTTTTAACATTTCCAAGGTCAAAATTCCCCTCCATTCCGTTTCCGCATCAGGCCATGTTTCTTCGTAGTGCCCGAACCATGACCAAGTGGGCTGCCAGAACCCGTCATGATGTTGCGATTCTAACTCCTTCCCCAATTGTATCTGTACAACATCCTCCAATATCTCATAAAAGGGTGATGAAGGTTCACTGGCTACCTGAAGCGGTTTTGCTACATATTCATTCCACCTCTCCGGATCCGTGCAAACCGTTTTACGCACATTCGTCGAGAGGATGTTGAATAGAGTGGATTTGTTTTTCCCCTCCACTTCATTTAATAACTTCTCGTAACAGAGGAAATCATGCATGTCGATTGGCTCGACTAATCCAGTAAGTTCAATGATCGCCTTTTCCGTCCATTCTTTAAGACGGGGATGATCCGGTTGAAACCGATGGAAATACCCTACGATTTCCGCGTTTGGATTTGCCCAAGTCGTTTGGACGCCGCAATGACCTCTCTCAAGATCAAAATGCCACCATGGTGCATGAGGCACTGAATTGACCTTTTCGGGTACAGCATTCCATCCTTCGTTTTCTTCATTGTATTCGTTCTGTAAATAATTCATCGCCTTTTGAACGATAGGATGACTGGCGGTGAGTTTTAATTCCTTTGCTTTTTGTAACCCAATGGTGGTAGCAAGCGGGGAGGAACTGTCCAGGCGAAAGTCAGGTTCGATTGACCGGCCGAATCCCCCATCCTCATTTTGATAGCAAGATAACTCATGAATGGCTTCGTCCTTACTTCCTTCTTCAAAGTGATAGTTGAATAACTTCTGTTCAAGGGGTCTGGCATTCTGTTGGACATAATCTTTTGCCTTTTTCCATTGTCCGGGGGAAAGGTTCATATGAAAAACTCCTTAGATTAAATAATTGGTTATAGTAATAGATTATCTATTGGGAGGGGGAATCCCTGCTTATTAAGTGAAATATTCAGAGGTCCGTCCCTTTAAAAAAATCGATGCCTGATTTTCGGCTGCATCGGATTTGGATGAATGTATAATAGGATTATGAAAAGGATGCAGGGGGGACTAGAGGTTGATTTCGCATAAATTGCAAACAGAGTATTATAAGGCATTGGTAGAAAAGAGAGCGGATTATGAAGGTGTATTTTTCGTAGGAGTGAAAACAACCGGAGTGTTTTGCCGACCTTCTTGTCCAGCCAGAAAACCGAAATTTGAGAACTGTGAATTCTTTGAGACAGCAGAGCAAGCGTTGCTTTCATCTTATCGTCCTTGTAAGAGATGTAAACCATTATCTCACCCGAATAGTGTATCGGAAGTGGTGAAAATGTTAGTGGAGGCTGTTGAGGAAAATCCGGAAAAGCGTTGGAAGGATAAGGATTTTCAGCAATTATCGGTTGATGCATCCACTGCCCGGCGCCAATTTAAGAAAAGATTTGGTATGACATTTGTTGAATATGCGAGAGCCCGCAGGATGGGGCTGGCCATGAAAGAAATCAGATCTGGTGCCAAAGTCATTGACGCTCAACATGTAACCGGTTATGAATCAGCCAGTGGATTTAGAGACGCTTTTTCAAAAATAATGGGTTCAGCTCCGGCTTGTTCCGAACATAATACTGTGTTAAAAACAGCGTGGATCGATACCAGACTCGGGCCGATGATCGGGATTTCTGATGAAAAGGAACTTCATTTATTAGAGTTTGTTGACAGACGGGGCCTGGAACGGGAAGTGGAAAGGTTGAGACATAAAACAAAGTCAGCCATCATTCCGGGCACATCAGAACCACTTCGTTCGATAGAAAAGGAACTGGACGCTTACTTTAACGGAAACTTGTCAGCGTTTACCACTCCTATCCATATGAGTGGATCTCCATTCCAAAGGAAAGTATGGAGTGAGCTAAAAAGAATTCCAATTGGGGAAACAAGATCATATACCGAGGTCGCCCAAAATATCGATCAACCTGACGCCGTACGTGCAGTGGCAAGGGCAAATGGATGTAACCAGCTTGCCATCATCATACCTTGTCACAGAGTGATCAGGGCAAATGGTGATTTAGCAGGTTATGCGGGAGGTCTTAACCGGAAAAAATGGTTGATTGAGCATGAACGGAAGGTGGCAGATAAGAAGGGGCAGTTAGGATGATGTACAGCAGTTTCTCTCATATGTAAATGATTCAATGCTTCCATGAGTAATTAGGTGTTGCAGATTCCGGAAAGAGCTACTAGACTATGAAATAGAGTTCTTACAGAATTGGGAGCAATGTACATATGGGTGTGTTGAGAAAAGCAGTCATTTTAGGGTTGGCATCAACCATACAAGGTTTGGCTATGGCCGTGTTTTTGTTTCCCCACTTCATCCCTTCCGGTGGTGCAGCAAGTGTGAGTGTGCTATTAAACTATTTACTGCATGTCCCGTTTGCGGATACCTTATGGGTTATGAACGCGTGTTTATTGGGAGCAGCTATAAAGTGGCTTGGGAAGGGAAATGCCTTCTGGACCATGTATTGCGTAACCGTCACTTCAGTGGTGGTGGATGCGGCAGATCCATTGATGACGGGTACTGTTTCATTTGTATTTGTGGATCTTCTCATTGGAAGCATCCTTTTTGGAATCGGCGTCGGAGTCCTATTCAGGATGGGTGCATCCTCCGGGGGCATGGACATTTTAGCCCTGATCATTTCCAAGCTGAAAGGATACTCACCCGGGAAGACGTTATTCGCTATAAATGGCAGTGTATTACTCTTAACAGGGATCGTAGTGGATCTGAAAATCATTCTATTCGCCATAGCGTGTCAATTCATCGCGACAAGAATCTTGGATATCATCAACAAGTTTGATATCAGGCGGAGCATTCCACATGTCGAAAATGTGTAAATGAAAGGTCCGTCCCTCACAGAGGGACGGATCTTTCATTTAGGAAATTTCTTTGATGATTGATTTGACGGTATGTGTAGGAGAATTTTCAAAGAAAGAGATGTATTGAAACAGTTTGTTTTTCGGCAGGAGGTTTTTCCGTATTTCCTTGGCTGATTTTCCTTCCAGATGAGCTTTCGTGACAGATTCCTGGAGGCGGAGAAGGTAATCCCTTTTTTTCACCAGCAACTTTCTACCGTGCTTAAGGTACCCTTGATGAGAACAATACACCTCTTCAAAGGAATACGTCAGGACTTTGTTTATGGAACGAATCAGTTCTGGTACCGATTCGAACGAGAAATTAGACGTGGGAGAATGAAATAAATATAAATCTCCGGAGAAGCAAATCCCTTTTTCCTCATCGACCAGGACAATATGATCTTCAGCATGGCCGGGAGTATGGACGATTTGAAAAGTATGGTGCTCGGTCTCAAATGTAGCCTCTTGAAGAGCCTTCGGATGAAACGAAGGGCGGTTATGCCAAAACATGGCCCGGTAGAAAGGCAGTTTGGTACTATGATTGCACTTATCGATTCCCAGAGGATGAATCCATTGAGGAAGGGAATAAAATCGTTCAATCCAAGCACTATTACCGGTATGATCTTCATGGTGATGGGTGTGGATGACCCGCTTGATTGGAAGCTCTTTGAAAATGGTACGAACTTCGTTTTTCATACTATACGGCCCCGTGTCTACAAGAACATCATCAACTTGAAAAATATAAACGGGCATTTTTTGACCAAAGGTTTGAACATTTAATTTGAAAGATTGTATCAACGCAGTTACTCCTTACCAATAAGTGTTATAGTACAATATTCGAATAAAATGTGAAAATCCCTGCTTGCATCTCCATCTTTTCCAGGGACGGACCTCAAATATCATCTATTACTCCCATGCCGAAAATGGTAAACTAGAGAAAAAGTAGTTGTTTGATATAGGAGGCAACGTTTTGCAGAAATGTAATGTATGTGGTCATCAATTTAAGTGGAAAGAGATAGTGTTTTCAATTTGGGGTTCCTATAAACCGATTGAGTGCAGCCAATGTGGAAAGAGGCATACAATCAATTTTGTTTCAAAGTTCATTGTTTCCCTACTTATTATCGTACCGGCTGTAGTATTCGGTTTATTAATCGCACCTGCCCAAGGGCTTTCGAAACCTTTGACATTCGGCCTTATCGTTCTTATGGCTTTTGTTATTTCACTATTTCTTCCGTTATTTGTTAAATATGAATATAAGCAAAGATAGAAAGAGAGAGCTGCCTACCATGGCAGCTCTCTTCTTTGAAGATCACTATTTCTTCTTCATTTCTTTTAACACTTCTTCTAATCGATCAGGATAGTTCGTAAACATTCCCGTCACTCCCCACTCAATCAATCTTTTCATATCTTCTTTTTCAAGGACAGTGTAAGGATGGATAAGAAGATCATGTTCACGTACTTTTTCTACATATGCTTCATCGATTTTTTTATAACTCATTCCAAGACCAACGGCATATTCTTCATAATGGTCAAGCTCCTCGTCCGTGATGGTTGCATCCTTTTTATAATCAATTAACTGGACAAGAGGGATGTTTGCATTCAAGTCATGTACTTTTTGAAGGCTGGCTTCACTAAAGGATTGGATGATCACTCTGCTGGAAGGGCCGTTTTGTCTAGTCAGATTATAGTCTTCCAATATCTTAAGTAATTTTTCCTCCATGCCGGGATATACTTCAGGTGACTTTGTTTCAATATAATAATGCTTGTCTTTTCCGAAATGTTGTATGACTTCTTCAAGAGTCTGTACTTTAAGGCCGTTATATTCGGACTTAGCTCTATCTGGATACATCCTATTGAACCAGGAACCCGCATCCAATTCTTTGATTTGGTCCAAAGTATAATCCTTAACAAGTCCGGTCCCATTCGTTGTTCGATCAAGTGTTTCGTCATGCATGGCAATCAACCTGCCATCCTTCGTCATTTGGAGATCAAGTTCTATGTAGTCCCCGCCCATTTCATCACCCAATTGATAGGATGGCAGCGTGTGTTCAGGAGCGTAACCTGATCCCCCTCTGTGTGCTATGTTCATAAATTTGTTGTCATTCATTGGAGGGTGGCCTGATTGTGCAGAGGCAGTCTGAACAGTACCGGCTCCAATCCCTATAATTGCTGCTGATAGACAAATATTTTTAACCAGTGTATTCATTCTAATTTCTCCCTTCTGATTTAAGCTCATTTTAAGGATATAAAATGAATGTGAATGAAAGTGGAGAGTAATGAAAAGGAGATGTGAAGATTGTATGTATGGAATATGACAGCTGAGGCGAAAGGCGTATGTCCAAAGATGCCAGAATAATTTACAACATTAGGAAGACACTATAACAAAAAGAAAAGGAGCCGTCAGATGGAGGAACAGGATATCAGATTGACTACATCAGAAATCTCCGCTTTATGGACGACGTACATTAAATCCTCGGCACTGAATTGTTTTTATACTCACTTTCTTACGTACCTGAAAGATGAAAGGATTTTGTCCCTTATTGAAGACAGCTTGAAAACCAATGTTGCAACCATGAGGGAAATCGAGAGGCTATTTGTTTCAGAGGGGTTTCCCATTCCCTCAGGTTTCACGGAAAAGGATGTGGATACGTCTGCACCGCCTCTTTACACGGATATATTTGCTCTCAGCTTTGTTTATCGGGGAGGACAGGTCACGAGCAGCCACTTTACGACCATCGTAAGCTCTGTTGCCCGTTCCGATGTGTATGACTTTTTCGAGAAGTGTTTGACGAAATCTCTCTCCCTGTATAAACGATCACTTCAACTGATGTTGGAGAAGGGGATTTATGATCGTCCGCCGAAGATAAATTATCCCAAATCCATTGAATATATTGACCATCAGCCTTCTTTATTGGAAAACTGGCTTGGGGAAACAAGACCTCTAAATGCGTTGGAACTAAGCGAATTATTCTTTGTGATTGAGCGGAATTGTATTGGGATCATATTATTGAAGGGGTTCATCCAAACATCGAGAGACAAGGAAGTAAAAGAGTATCTAAAAAAAGGGAAGAAACTGAGTGAAAAGCAAATTACAACATTCAATAACGTACTCGTAAAAGATGATGCCTTTCCCACTTATCCCGTCTCAATGGAAGTGACAGCCTCGACTATCGCGCCATTTTCGGAAAAACTGATGTTGTTTTTCATTTCATCCTCCAATTCAGTCGGCCTTTCGACATTGTGTCAGGCCATCACGATGTCGACGAGAAAGGACTTAGCCGTTCATTACATGCTATTTGTGACCGAAATCATGAAATATGGGGCGTCGGGTCTCAAACTTTTAGTTGAGCGGGGGTGGATGGAGCAGCCACCACAACAGGATGACCGAAAAGACTTGAGTAAATAATGGCTGCCGATAACCCTTCACTCATCACAAAATGTTCGGAATTTCTTTGGTTTCTTTATGACAAATAACGTTTGGATAGGATAGAATATAAGATACATTAAGGTAAGGCTTCAAAAGCTTTGAGAGTATCATGTGATTGGATCAAAATACGGTTTCCCTATTTGAGAGAATTCAATAGAAGGAAAGCGGTGCTTGATCGATTTCCTGATTCATTCCAGGTTTTTGGTAGGTTGTGCTGTTTATAAGGAGAAATGGATGCTAGAATACATCGTACATCAGGGAGTCGGCAAAGAGTATGTGGTTTTCCTTCATGGAATCGGAGGGACCTCAAGTATTTTCTGTAAACAAATGGAAACCTTTAAAAATCATTATAACGTCGTGACTGTTCATTTGCCCGGTCATGGAAATTCACCAGGGGTTGATACTTATAATGAGCCATTTACAATCAATTTAATTGTTCGTGAGATTGTAAAAGTGTTGGATGAAATTGGAGTAGGACAAGCTCACTTTATCGGGATATCTCTTGGTTCAGTGGTAATTCATGAACTGATGCAACAAGTTCCAGATCGTGTGCAAACGGCGGTTCTTGGAGGTTGCATCACTCGTTTTACTTTATTCTCAAACACATTGTTGCAGGCGGGTCATGCAATCAAAGGCATGATTCCATTCATGTGGTTATATAAATTATTCGCATATGTCATGATGCCCAAAAGAAATCATAGAATTTCGAGGAAGTTATTTATCCGTGAAGCAAAGAAAATGAAACGGAAAGATTTTCTGGGGTGGTATCAGCTTACCCCATATGTGAAATCGACCTATGCCTCTGTACAGGAAAGGGCCTCACACATCCCGAAACTGTACATTACAGGAAAAGAAGATCATCTGTTTGTCCGTTCGCTTGATGAAGATACAAAAGGAGATCCTTCAGCTATGAAGGTATTCCTTGACGGTTGCGGACACGTTTGCAATGTGGAAAGGCCGACTGAATTTAATCGGCTGGCCCTTGATTTCATTCATCATAAACAGGTCCTTCTGCAGAAGGTTCAATAATTTGCATCTCCCATTTCATAATCGAAATGGGAGATTTTTTGTGCCTTTTTATGAAATAGGATGAGTTGATGGAATAGACATACCGAATGCTGTGAAATAGGGTTGAAAGGTCCGTCCCTTAAGAATGGCGTATAAAAAGGCGTTAAATCAGGAAAGTAAGGGGTGAAATCAGGGTCCGTCCCTTTAAAGGAAATGGAGGCATGTTGGGAGAATATAGTATAGATGGGTGTAGGTTGGGGGGATTTAAGGTTTTGATTCGTGAGGTTTTGAATTTCAGGTATGAGGAGTATCCGTTTGAGTTGTTTTCAGGGTCTCATTTGGCAGCTATCATTTTTTCTGTAGGATGCATGGCTGGCTTATTTACCTTTAGGAATCGTCTAAAGGGTAGGGCGAAGAGTTGGCTGAAGTGGTTGCTGGTTATCTTACTCGTATTAAGTGAAGTGTCTTTCCAGTTTTGGTATGGTTTGAATGATCAGTGGGATGTAACGATAAATTTACCTTTTCAATTATGCTCTTTATCTTTGTATCTTTGTACCATCATGCTTATCAGCAACAATTATAGAATTTTTGAAATTAGTTTTTTTTCCAGTATGTCAGGGGCATTTATTGCCATCATCACCCCTGAATTATTTTTTGGCTTTCCCCATTTTCGGTACTTTCAATTCTTTCTCGCCCATTTGTCGATTGTTCTATCATGTTTGTACATGGTTTGGATAGAAGGGTACAGATTGTCATTCGGGTCCCTGATCAGGGCGTTTGCGGCATTGAATGGAATTGCAGTAATAGCGTATGCAGTAAACAAAGTAGTCGGAGCAAATTACATGTTTCTCATGCATAAACCATATAACGCAAGCCCGATTGATTATTTAGGGGAGTACCCCTGGTATCTCCTTTCACTCGAAGGGGTGAGTCTTATATTATTTTTACTTCTCTATGTTCCTTTTTATCTTTTTGAGAAAAATCGGAAAAGTGGAAGGTAAATATATGAAACTTTCCTTTGTCTTCATTCGTCTATTAACATATAAAGCAAGGAGAAGGGTTGATGAGTCAGCTATTTATCTTAAGTGTAATCGTTTTGGTTTCTTACGGTTCGGGAAGCATCACAGGCGCTTATTATATAGTGAAATGGTTCACTGGTAAGGATATTCGTAGGATCGGAAGCGGCAATGTAGGCGCAACGAATGCAGGCAGAGTGGCAGGGAAGAAAGGATTTTTACTGACTCTCCTTATAGACGCAGGTAAAGTCTTATTGGCACTTTCCTTCACCTCGATACTGACGGATGGGGAGGGATATTTGATCATAAGCGCGTTATCAATCATGATTGGACACCTGTTTCCCCTTCAACTCGGTTTTCACGGAGGGAAGGGGGTTGTAGCCTATTTGGCTTCAGCATTATTTCTCTGCCCGTTAAGTATTGGTGTTTTCGCTATGATGATGGGGGGATCATACCTCATCATTAGGAAATACACATTCTCAGGTTTTCTTTCAATGGGTACCATCCCGCTGACTGCCTATGTGATTGAAGGTTCATTCACAAAAGCTATAGGCCTTGGGGCTTTATTTATAACTGTCCTATTGTTCCATAACCGATCATTTCATCATTCAGTCGATACATAGGAGGTAGGAGAATGAATAATAATACTCTACACTATAAAATTGCATGCGAAGCGGATGAATTTCAACAAATATACGCGTTAAATTATCAAACGTTCGTGGAAGAAATCCCTCAGCACGAAGAAAATGATACGTGTATGCTGGTGGATAAATTTCATGATGAGAATACATATGTGGTCGCAAAAGCGGATGAGGAAGTCGTCGGGATGATTGCCGTAAGGTCCAAACGGCCCTTTTCGTTAGATCAAAAGCTGGACAATCTGGACGAGTATCTACCTGATCAGGCTGTCCCTTGTGAAGTCAGGCTACTTTCAGTTAAGGAAGAGTATAGAAGTACAAGGGTCTTTTATCAATTATGTGACCGCCTCGTGTCCTATTGTTTGGAGCAGGGATTCACTATGGCGTTGATTTCCGGCACCGTACGTCAGCTTAAACTTTATAAGCGGATCGGCTTTCTTCCCTTTGCTGAACTTGTGGGAGAAGAGGAAGCAAGGTTTCAACCTATGTATCTGACACGTGAAAGCTTCGAGAATTCAACAAAAGCATTTCAGCGCTTAATGATCCGTAAAACGGGTGCACGAACGACCCGGTCTTTCCTTCCAGGTCCAGTGTCAATTCATCCAACAGTGGAGGCTGCATTCAAAAGGGACGCAACTTCTCATAGAAGCAGCTCCTTTCTTCGGGAAATGGAAGTAGTAAGAAAGAGCTTACGTGATATGACGGGGGCGAATCATGTACAGGTAGCAGTGGGAACGGGAACATTAGCGAATGATATAGTGGCAGCTCAGTTGAAAAGGATTCCGGGAAAAGGTCTTATTCTTTCAAATGGAGAATTTGGCAGTAGATTGATGGATCATGGTAAACGATTCGATTTATCCTATCATACACTCGAAAAAGAGTGGAATGATCACATAACGATAGAAGAAATCGAAACCGTTCTTCAATGTGATCCCGGTATAAAATGGCTTTGGACGGTTCATTGTGAGACATCGACAGGTTATTTATATAAAATAATAGAAATTCTTTCACTCTGTCAAAAATACGATGTAGAACTTTGTATCGATGCCTGCAGTTCAGTCGGAACGGTTCCAGTCGATTTTAATAACGTGTTTCTCGCCACCTCGGTCAGCGGGAAAGGACTTGGCTCGTATCCTGGACTCGCCCTGATTTTTCACCGTGAAATAATCAATCCAAGTCCTTCGATTCCCAGATATTTAGATGTCGGTATGTATGCTTCGAATGGCAGTGTTCCCTATACTCATTCCTCAAATCTACTGGCCGCTTTAAAAGAAGCCTTTCAGTTGATTGACTATGATGGGACCATGAAAATCTCAAAACATGTAAGACGGATGTTGGCTGATGGAGGGTTTCAAATCCTCGGGGGGAAAGATTATTCCCCCGGTGTGATTACCCTTGCACTAAATAGGGAACAGTGTAGTAGACAATTCGGGGATGCCTGCAAGAGTCGGGGTATCTTATTAAGCTATGAAAGTGAATATTTGATCAAAAGGAATTGGGTGCAGGTGGCACTCATGGGTGAACACAACGAACGAGAGGTTTTGAATGCCATGACAATGATCATCGGAGTACATAACAGTATGATTGGAACAAAGGTAGTGAAATGAGTAGGATTAACGATTTTTTTTCGTGTTTTAAGACAAATAAACTGGTTGGGTTTGCCCTGCTTTCCCTATGGATCAAAACCGTTTTGGTCTCCCTGATAGGGTTCAACCTCCATATAGAGACTTTTCTGGACGTATTGCTCATATTATTGAATCCGGTCGGTTCCATCATGATATTAATCGGATTCAGCTTTTTTTTCTTTAAAAGGGTCAAGAAGATCCTGGTCGTTCTTTTTATGGGGATTGCGACGGGTCTCCTTTATGGCGACCTTCTTTACTTTCGATTTTATTCTGATTTCGTAACGGTTCCCATTCTTTTTCAATTTAAGAATGTAGGGGGGATCGGACCAAGCACGTTTGAATTGATGAGTCCGTGGGATGGCCTCTTATTGGTCGATATCATCATTGCAGGATGGATGATGAAGAAAGGCAGGGCAGCTTCTGACAGATTGTCCCGTAGATGGAAGTTGACCTATATTGTAATGAGTCTCTCCCTATTGGTGCTCTCCATCGGGATGGGATTGCTGAAATCCCCCTACTTATTTGCCGAGTCCTATGATAGGGAACAAATGGTTAAATCCGTTGGCCCTTATAATTATCATATGTTTGACATCGGAATTGCCGCAACGAACCCATTCTCCCATCTGCTTGCGAGCAAATCCGACACCAAGGCATCGATGGAGTATACTCAATCTACAAAACAAGATCCTTCTGACTTATTCGGGGTGGCTGAGGGGAAAAACCTGATATTAGTCAGCATGGAATCCACCCAGAATTTCGTTATCAATACAAAAGTGAATGGAGAAGAAATCACACCATTTTTGAATTCCCTGATTAAGGACAGTTTTTACTTCAGTAATATATACGATCAGACGGCACAAGGGAAGACGTCAGATGCCGAGTTCATGATCGACACCGGGCTGTACCCATTATCCAGTGGATCAGCTTTTGTGAGAAAACCGGATAATACCTACGCCAGCCTTCCACATATGCTCAAAAGGAAAAATGATTACTATGCAGCCGTTTTTCATGGAAATGAGCGGACATTTTGGAACCGCGAAATGATGTATGAGTCTCTGGGTTACGATCGCTATTTTTCAAAGAGAGATTATGCGGTAACAGAAGATAATTCGATCAATTATGGGATAAAGGACATTCCCTTTTTCGAGCAGACAATCTCACATCTTGAGAAGATCCCTCAGCCCTTTTATACGCGTCTCATAACACTCACGAACCATTTCCCTTTTTTGTTGGAAGAAGATGATCAATTCATCGATACAGCTTCTACGGATGAAGATGTTGTAAACCGCTATGTCACAACGGTCCGCTACGAGGATGAAGCGATCAAAACATTATTTGAAAAGCTTAAGGCAAATGGGATGTATAAGAATACGGTTGTGGTCCTTTATGGGGATCATTACGGGATTTCCGAGAAATACGAACCGGGTGTATTTGAACTATTGGGGCAGAAGGATACCCCAGTCAACCATGCCAAGCTTCAGCAGGTTCCCCTGATCATCCATGTTCCGGGAGAAGAGCCAAGGACGATTGACACCATTGGAGGGGAAATCGATATCCGGGCAACGGTCCTGCATTTATTGGGGATAGACACAAAGAATGCTCTCTCATTTGGTCATAGCCTATTCACACGAAATGAAAATCATCCCGTTATTTTCCGGGATGGGGATTTCATTACAGATAAGTATATTTTCCAGGATAATGTTTGCTACAATAAAAAGAGTGAGGAGTCTGTCAATGATTCTTTCTGTGATCCATTCAAGGAAACGGTTAGAAAAGAGTTGAGGATGTCAGATGACATTTTATATGGCGACTTATTGAGATTTCTGGAATAGAAAAGTAATTGAAAACCCCCGGCTTAGGTGAGTGCCGGGGGTTTTTAATTTATGAAATGATCATAATTTTATTATGTAAACAAAATCCGTGATCCTTTATCTTTTATCGTCAGAATGAAGGGGATAAAATCTACCATTGAACCCAATCACGTCGATATGAGTGGTGTGCAAAGGATCATACAGGCTCTTATACTGTCTGCTTATACGTAAAGTAAATATCCCCGGGGAATAGGTACCTCTTACATCAGAATACTTAATCTTCTCGGTAATATCTCCACTAACACTATTCATTTCAATGATGGAACAATCTTCGTTGCAATCGATCATATACTCCTCCTGAAGCCACTCTTCAAAGTCTTTTTCCGTCGGTCTGTTGAGGATCGTAACAATACTTAGTGCTATGATTACAGCCATGACAAAAAGAAACGTCCATCTTTTGTTCATTGTTCGATTCCTTCTTTCAAAAAAATATTGGAAAATACTGATAAAATCAGTTTATCACAGATTGCGGGGTAAGGGTGAAAAACACCATAAGAAAAGAGCTTGGGCTCCAAGCTCTTTCTAACGTTTCATTTTTAAGGAAGAAGTGGCAGTTTGATTCTTACAACAGTCCCTTTATCCACTTCACTTTCATATTCAATCATCCCCCCCATTTCACGGATAAGTTTATTTGTCACCATACTTCCCAATCCCGTTCCTTTGGTTTTCGTTGTATAAAAGGG
This sequence comes from Rossellomorea vietnamensis, assembly GCF_025398035.1. Taxonomy (NCBI): domain Bacteria; kingdom Bacillati; phylum Bacillota; class Bacilli; order Caryophanales; family Bacillaceae; genus Rossellomorea; species Rossellomorea vietnamensis. Next base: position 734,366 of record NZ_CP104558.1, on the reverse strand, counting down.
TAAGCCGATTTTCTTTAACTCGTCCGGGGTCATTCCCTTTCCGTTATCCGAGATGCTGATATAAAGAGAGTGAGAGAAGGGATCTTCTTTTAGGGTGATTGAAATTTCACCTTGATTCTCGATGGATTCGATTCCATTTTTCATAACGTTCATGATGGCTTGCTTCAAATGGTCCTCATCACCTTTAATATGATGGGAGCCGTTTCTGTGAAATACGATGGAAGTGTTGGAGTAAGCTGCAAAAGGTCTTAACAGGTCCACGCAATCCCCGATGACATCTTCAATGTTAAGCCTTGACAGTTGAAATCCGCTTGGTTTGGCTACGCTCAGGTAGTCGGTGATAATTTTGTTCGTTCGATCCAATTCATTAAGGATGAGGGGAGAGTACCTTTTTAACCTCTTATCCTGTGAATCCTCGCTTAGGTGCTGTATGAAACCTCTCACTGTGGCAAGGGGATTACGGATTTCATGAGCGATCGAAGCCGCCATTTGTCCAACCATATTCAGTTTATCAAGATATACCATTTCTTCAATCTGTTTATTCGTTCGAATCAAGTGCTCGATAATGAACACTAGGGAGAGGAAGGTAAAATAAAAAACAGAAAAATAAATAATATAAAAAGGCAAGTGCAGAATTGGAATATAGACGTTAATAATCGTAATGTAGAAAATGGAGTGGATCAGAAAGATAAGTGTACTTCCTAAAAATTTGTACTGTGTCTTCAGCAACATCTTACGAAAGATCATTCCCATCAGGAGAGCCAATACGGAAACGGCGATACCCACTCCAACGTACGGACCTCCGATTAAATAACGGACGATGATGACACACCCGAGCACGATGGAACCTGATAATAATCCTGCATAGATGGTTGAAATCAGGATTGCAATCATTCGTAAATCAAAATGGGTGGCCCCAAGCGTTTCAATGGGATACAACATGCATAAAAGGGCTCCAAACGATCCAATCAACCCGTACGTGATTTTATGTTTAAAAATAGAATCCTGTTTTTCTTTGAATGGAAAAAGAACATTTGCATTATAAGTAAAAGAAAATAATATCGTAATATTGACCAATAAAGTTTTGATTAATGTAATCAAAGAAAAGCCCCCAAAACTAATTGACTAAAGGAACCCCAATGGCTCCCTGTCTGATAACACACGAACATACAAATATTAAAAATACTTTATTTCTCCCTTTTAGTCAAATTTCAGGGACGGACCTCTAAATCGCTTGGATTTTTAAGCAATCGTTTTGATGAAATGCAGTGTTGAAGCAGGTTACAAGCAAGTTCGAGATCGTATATGTGACTTATTCCGAGGTCCGTCCCTCTCTATAAGCAGGTATTTTAGCAGGGAGGATCGAATATATACGTTATACAGGCTTGTTTTTAGGGCATTGGATGAAGAGGTATGATACATAGGTGGGTGTTGCCAAGTGCATAGGGTAGTTCGGCTGTTCAGTTAGAGTATCCCATGAGGAGGAATGATGATGATCGAAGGACAGGTCTTGCATCAACGGCAGCAGGTGAAGGTCATGCATAAGAAAATCCCATTGAAAGAAGTGGTGAAGAGGGCGTTCCTGATCACTGTAGGAGCTGTGATCATGGCTGTCGGTCTTGAGATTTTCCTTGTTCCCAACCAGGTCATTGATGGAGGGATTGTCGGCGTTTCCATTATGCTTTCCCACATAACGGGCATTAAGCTGGGTCTTTTTATCTTTATCCTGAACATCCCCTTTTTCTTCATCGGTTATAAACAAATCGGTAAAACCTTCGCATTCTCTACGCTTTATGGCATTATCATTCTTTCGATTTCTACAACCTTCCTACATCCGGTTGCAGCCTTTACACAAGATATTCTGTTGGCATCCTTATTTGGGGGCATCGTTCTCGGCATAGGGGTCGGTATGGTCATCCGATACGGGGGTTCCCTGGACGGAACTGAAATCCTCGCCATTCTATCAAGTAAAAGGCTTCCCTTCTCTGTTGGGGAAATCATCATGTTTGTGAATCTATTCATCTTAGCCAGTGCAGGCTTTGTCTTCAGCTGGGATAGGGCCATGTATTCTCTACTCGCTTATTATGTTGCATTTAAGCTTATAGATATTACGATAAAAGGACTGGATGAATCTAAGTCCGTTTGGATCATCAGTGAGAATTACGAAGAGATTGGAGACGCACTCCTTCATCGGTTAGGCAGGGGCGTCACTTATTTAAAAGGGGAAGGTGCCTTTTCAGGAGATGACAAAAAGGTCATATTCTGTGTCATCACACGACTTGAGGAGGCAAAGTTGAAGGACATCGTGGCTGAGCATGATCCCTCCGCGTTTCTGGCGATAGCGGATATCGCAGAGGTAAGGGGTGGAAGGTTTAAGAAAAAAGACATTCATTGACCAAAAGTGATATGAAAGTTCCATGAAAGATGCACAGAATCGGAATTACTCCCAGTTCTGTGTTTTTTTATATTCTTTTTGTACTGGGTTATGTATATATACTTATTGTCGTCTACATGTCCTTGTAGTACTATTATCTAGATTGAGAGGAAGAAAGTACTCGATTTAATTAGATTCAGAACATTCAATGAGGAACCTTCCATCGAGTCAGTAAAAAATATCATCTTCAATAGAGGAGAACATAATCATGGAAGTTGTAATACTCATTAAAGCATTTATTCTCGGTATGGTAGAAGGTTTGACGGAGTTTGCTCCAGTATCCTCTACAGGCCATATGATCGTAGTGGACGATCTCTGGATCAAATCCAAAGAAGTGTTGGGGAAGTATCCTGCCAATACGTTTAAAGTAGTCATTCAACTTGGATCCATTCTTGCGGTAGTCATCGTGTTTCGGGACAGATTCAAGGATTTACTGGGACTGAATTCCCGTAAAGAAAAAAGATCATCAAAATTAAAACTATCACATATATTGGTCGGATTGCTCCCGGCAGTCATCCTTGGCTTACTATTCGAAGACTACATCGATGAACATCTTTTTTCACTAAATACGGTCCTGGCGGGGTTAGCCATAGGCGCGTTCCTTATGATCGCTGCCGATGTGTTCCGGCCAAAGGTACAGGCGGTGGAGACCGTTGATGAAATCACCCACAAGAAGGCGTTGCTGATCGGTCTGATACAATGTCTGTCATTATGGCCGGGCTTTTCAAGGTCTGGTTCTACCATATCAGGGGGTGTATTGCTTGGATTAAGCTACCGTGCAGCCTCTGATTTTACTTTTATTATGGCTGTACCGATCATGTTGGGTGCAAGCGCTCTTTCCCTGATGAAAAACTGGATGTATTTTAATGCTGAATTCATGCCTTTCTTACTTGTTGGATTCATCAGCGCGTTCCTGTTTGCTTATTTATCGATCCGCTTTTTCTTAAAAGTGATCAATAAAGTCAAGTTAATCCCTTTTGCCATTTACCGTCTGGTTCTTGTGGGGATTATTTTACTGATTTTTGTATAATGTAACCTTGACAGGTAGAAAATACTCCCATATAATTTCAATAACACTTTTATCAGAATGAGAATATACTATACGAAAGCAAAGAAGAGGACATGATTCATTCACTATTTTCTTGATCAGAGAACAGGGTCACCGGCTGAGAGCCCTGAAGAGAATTGAATGTCTTACCACCTTGGAGCTATTATGGAGAAGGTCAGTATCCATAATCGGGAAAACCGTTATCTTACTTAAGCGGAGCGTTTTATTTACACTTCGAAATTAGGGTGGAACCACGACCGCACTCGTCCCTTGGTTAGGGATGAGTGCGGTTTTTTTAATTGAATGAAGCTTTGCGCTATGAAGAGGACACGAATCATTTCCACTTTCTTACCAGAGAACAGGGTCACGAGGCTGCAAGCCCTGAAGAAAGGAAAATGATTTACCACCTTGGAGCTATTATGGGGAAACGACAGTATCCATAATCGGGAAAACCGTTATCAACTTTGAGCGAAGGACGAAAGAACTTTTTGTCCTTCGGAATTAGGGTGGTACCACGACCGCATTCGTCCCTTGGTTAGGGATGAGTGCGGTTTTTTATATACAAAATTTCAAGGAGGAAAAGACATGTCTATTCAATCAGAGGTAGAAAAAAGAAATCACAGGAAATTAGGTCAAGAGCTGGAATTATTTATCTCTATGGAAGAAGCACCAGGGATGCCGTTTTTTTTACCAAAGGGGATGCTCTTGCGGAATGAACTGGAGGAATTTTGGAAAAAGGAGCACTTGAAGGCAGGCTATCAGGAAATCAGGACACCCATCATGATGAAACAGGAATTATGGGAGAAGTCAGGTCACTGGGATCATTATCACGAAAACATGTATTTCTCAGAGGTGGATGATCAGAAATATGCCATAAAGCCAATGAGCTGTCCTGGAGCTGTCCTGATTTATAAAAGTAAACGGAGAAGCTATCGTGAATTACCTATCCGATATGGGGAGCTTGGTTTGGTTCATCGGCATGAGCTTTCAGGGTCTTTAAGTGGTTTATTGAGAGTCCGCTCTTTCACTCAAGATGATGCCCATCTATTTGTAAGGGAAGATCAGATTCGTGCAGAGCTTCATAAAGTTCTCGATCTCATTGATCGTTTTTATGGGAAATTCGGTTTCGAATATAAAGTCGAACTTTCAACTCGCCCGGAAGATTTCATGGGATCAGTTGAGTTATGGAATCAAGCGGAAGGGGACCTTGAAAGTGTATTAGAAGAGAGAGGCGTCGACTATCATATCAATCATGGAGATGGAGCCTTCTACGGTCCGAAGATCGACTTTCACATTCTGGATTGTCTGGGTAGAAGCTGGCAGTGCGGAACGGTTCAACTTGATTTTCAAATGCCTGAAAAATTCCAGTGTGAATATATTGGTGAAGATAATCGGGTAGAGAGACCGATCATGATCCATCGGGCCATTTATGGATCGATCGAACGGTTCATGGCGATTATCATTGAACATTTTGGAGGAGATTTCCCCCTTTGGCTGGCTCCCCATCAAGTGAAAATCCTTCCTATATCTGAAGCTCATATCCCGTATGCCCAAGAAGTGAAGTCACAGCTTGAAAGAGAAGGATTCAGGGTGGAACTGGACGATCGCGTTCAGAAAATGGGGCTGAAAATCAGGGAAGCCGAGATGCAGAAAGTTCCTTATATGATGGTCGTAGGGGATAAAGAAATCCAGCAACAATCGGTGTCACTCAGAAAAAGGAAGGAGGGTAACGTGGGAGTACTTCAAGTTAGTGACGTTATTCAGAAATTGAAAGCGGAAATGGGGCAGTGAAGGAATTCTTACTCGTATATTAAAAGGAAACAGTCGAGTAACAGCAGAAAATAAAGGGGGGTTGACGGTGGAAGTTAGAATCCTGAACCGTTTCGAACCGGATAGGCTGGATGAAATGAAAGATGTTTACCATTCGGTAGGGTGGCTTAAACATTCAAATGAGGTGATATCCAAAATATTTCTCAGAAGTGATATCGTATCTTTGGCCATTTTAGAAGGGCGTATTGTGGGAGTGGGAAGAGCATTGACGGATGGTGTCTTCAATGCAACGATCTATGATGTGGTCGTGCACCGTGATTATCAACGCAAGGGGATTGCAACTCTTATCATGAAGGATTTATTGGAGCAACTCGCGGATGTATCTTGTGTCTTATTGATTTCGACTACGGGCAATGAAGCTTTCTATAGAAAACACGGTATGAAAAGTTTGAAGACGGGAATGGCAAGGTATCTCAATCCATCCCTTGCCCAGGAGTATTTAACATAATCATGGAAAAGAGCCAGCCACTATGTGACCGGCTCTTTCCCTACATATCTTCAAATCGAATGCGTTTTCTCCTTGGGATCTTCGAGGTTCATTTTTTCTAATTCAAGCCTCATTTTTTGGGTTTCTATGACAAAATTTTCATGTTTGAGTTTTTCAAGTTCGAGTTCATCTTCTATCATTTTTTGTTTCAGCTTGGATTGTTTTTGGAAATGGTCTGTAATGATACCAAGAATGGGGATGGAAAAAATCATGATTACAGCTATGGTTCCAGTCATTTCAATCCTCCTCTTTCTCATTTTATGCTCGACTTGTGATAGTTAAATTATAACAAAGTGCGAGATGAAATAGAATAAAATGTGGTAATCATAAGTAAGAATTCATTATAAAAATATATACGAATGAATCCGTGAAAGAGTTTCAAAAATTTGAAAGTAATAGAGTGGAATTGACCCGGAAATCTGCAAAAAGAGGGAAGGTTATACATTCCACTTTCTTTGAACAAATGTCAGCAATGTCCCCCGGTATTTTTTAACGGCAGAATTCATGATGGCATAGATCAGGATCCCGAATAAGGGAATATTGATCATCATACCTGTAAAGAAAGCTTTTCCTATTTGCAATCCGACTCCCACTGCATCACCCGAGGAATCAAGCGGAAAGAAGAGATGTCCTACCACAAGATTCAAGTAAAAGAAGAAAGGGAAAGCCCAGATCAAAGAGACCCCGCCAACTAAACCGGCGAACGGGTTTCCTTTGAATATCTTTGCACTGGCTGTAGAAATGACAGGTCCGATCCCAAAGGAAGGCACGAAATTAATCAATAAACCAACTGTGAATCCTAAAGCGATGCTATGAGCATTATCTTTAAGACGCAATAGTTTTAAAGTCAGGCATTTTAATTCTCTTAGTTTTTTTCTAATCATATAATCATCACCATATAGTTTAAGAATGTGATTCCGTTCAATTTATGTTAGTGTCATCCTTGTTTATAGTATGTCTAATTTTGAGGTTTGTAAATTAAAAATGGGGTTTTTTATAGGAATGATTGAAATTTTTTCATGACACACCTTTATGAAGATGAATAAAATGGTATTCTAATACTAATAGAATATTTGGCAGAGCGAGGACTAAAAATGAAACTAACGAAAAAAATCCCCAATATGGTGACCTTGGGGAATTTATATTGTGGATTCTTATCCATCGGATTTGCAGCAAATGGTCAATTTAAAAATGCAGCAGTATTAATCATTATAGGCATGATGCTCGACAGTATGGACGGGAGACTCGCAAGAATGCTCAATGCAGACAGTGTTCTGGGTAAGGAATTGGATTCATTGGCAGACATCGTGACATTCGGGGTCGCACCATCGTTTCTAGTGTACTATACATACTTCTTCCAATTCGGATTATTAGGATTCATAGTGGCTGGTTTATTCCCTTTATTCGGTGCTTATCGTCTTGCACGATTCAACACAAGTCCGCCCAAATCATCTCTTCATTATTTTGTGGGAGTCCCTATAACGGCTGCGGGTGGAATCCTGGCCATTCTGACACTGTTCGGTAACTGGATTCCGAATATCGTGACAACGGTCATTTTTACAGCGATGTGCTTTCTGATGGTGAGCAGGATCAGGATACCGAGCCTGAAAGAGGTTCCATTACCTAAGTATGGGACGATTGTGACACTCTTTATCGGGGCATTATTGTATGTCATCTTCAAGGGGACATATGAAGAGTTTCCTTATTTGATTTACATTGCAACGCCTTTGTATATTGCTTACCTGGCGTACCGGTTTATAAGAAGATGAGTGTTCCCTTCCATTCGAAAGACAGGATATAGAAATAAATTGAAATGAGCCAGGCGATGACTGCCTGGCTCATTTCTGTATTTTATTACATCATCCTGATTACAAGCCCACCAAGTGCACCTGCCATTACCACCATCCAAGGTGGCAGCTTCCAGAACACCAGCATACTGAACAGAATAGCCGCCAAAGCAAAATCGACAGGAGCAAGGATCGATGATGTCCAGATCGGGTGATAGAAAGCCGCAATCAGAATTCCGACGACTGCTGCATTCACCCCCATCAATGCGCCTTTTATCTTTGGATTCTGCCTAAGGGAATCCCAGAACGGCAAGGCCCCTGTAATCAACAGGAATGCAGGAAGGAAAATGGCCACCGTCGCAAGCATTCCACCTTTCCATCCGTTTATAACAGCTCCAATATAAGCGGCAAAGGTAAAAAGGGGACCCGGAACAGCCTGAGCTGCACCATACCCTGCTAGGAACTGTTCTTCAGTTAACCAACCAGTCGGGACAAATTCACGTTCCAACAAAGGTAATACAACATGTCCCCCACCAAAGACCAGAGCCCCGGATCTATAGAAACTATCAAAGAGAGCCACCCATTCCAATGTGGTTGCTTCCCGGATAATCGGCAGGAGAATCAATAACCCAAAAAATATCAATAAGCAAATCACCGCTAATCTGCGGGAAATCGGAATTTTCACTCTAGCTTCCTGATCTGAAGCATGATGTTTATAGAGTAGGAAGCCGATAAGAGCAGACAGAAGGATCACTGCCACTTGGGAGATGGCAGTCTGCCACATCAAAATGACAACCAGAGCAAATAGGGCAATGGCTTTTCTCTTTAAATCCGGCGTCAACTTTTGTGCCATCCCTAAGATTGCGTGACCGACTACTGCAACTGCAACGATCTTCAACCCATGTATCCACCCGGCATCAGTTACCCCCACCCCCTCAAGGAAGAGGGCAAAGAGTACTAATGCAACGACCGAAGGAAGAGTGAATCCAAGAAAAGAAACCATACCCCCAAGCACGCCGGCTCGCATAATGCCTATTCCCATCCCAACCTGACTGCTTGCCGGTCCAGGCAGGAACTGACAGAGGGCAACGAGATCGGCATAGCTTTTTTCATCCATCCATTTCCTTCTGCGAACATATTCTTCATGGAAATAACCAAGATGGGCAACCGGTCCTCCAAATGAGGTGAAGCCAAGTCTAGTTGAGATAAAAAGGATTTCCAGTAGTGTTTTAATATTCATTGCTGATTTCATGATTATTCACCTTCTTATCAATCTTTGATTTCTTTAAAGAGCTCGAACGCTTTGTTACGGGCCTCAATCAAAACTGCACTTCCTTTATCAGTGATGGAATAATACTTCCTGATTTTCCCGTCCACGTTTTTATCTTCTTTTATTAAAAGGCCGTCGGTTTCCATCGAATGCAGGATCGGATACAAAGTCCCCGAGCTGATGCTATATCCATGTTCTCTCAGTTCCTCCAGCATCCATGTCCCATAAATGGGCTCCTCTTTGGCATGATGAAGAATGTGTATTTGAATGAAACCGAGGAATAGTTTCCGTAATACTTTATCTTCCACTTTTATCACCTCTGTTTAATATCGATATTCGATATCGATAATCGAAATCGATTGATTACACTATAGCATACGATTTACGATAATAAAAGATTGATCAAATAGATTTACACAATTTTAATATATAAGTGGAATGATTGACCATTTAAAATGAACGATCTGAGTCATTCTTACTAATCTCGCATCACCGTTTAGACCTTTCTTCACATATTACTTAATCCGGGCATATCTTCTGAATCATGTCGATATACTTTACAGGTTTAGTTCAATGGCAAAGGAGAGAGGATATGATCAAAAAGATTAGTATGACGATTTTGGCACTGTTTTTACTCCTGCCATCTTGGAGTATGGCGGGATCTTTCGGAAATGATGATCCTTCTGGAGTTCCTGGACAGTGGTATGTAGGGTCGACTCCTTCGTATGTGGCTCCTTCTAAGCAACCGATCCTTTTTGTTCATGGTTTAAACAGCTCTTCCAATACATGGTGGAACGAAAACAATATGTACGACACCGCCTACCAAAATGGATATGAAACCGCTTTTATCGATTTGTATCCTACAAAGAATATGTGGGACAACGGCGCGCTCCTGGCGCAAAAAATACGAGAGATTTACAATTACTACGGAGAGAAGGTTGTGGTTGTCGCCCACAGTAAAGGAGGAATCGATACCCAATCGGCTCTCGTTCACTATGGTGCCTTTCCTTATGTGTCAAGAGTGATCACCCTTTCTACACCTCATCACGGCTCCCAATTGGCGGACTTGGCTTATAGCAGTTGGGCGGGTTGGCTTGCTGGCATCCTTGGCAGTAAGAATGATGCCACCTACTCATTGCAAACAGGGTATATGGCTTATTTTCGCTCCGAAACCGATCAGCATGTTAATGTCAATAAAAATCCGATCTATACGTTCGGAGGGACAAAGTGGGGGAGCTTTGGAAGTTCCTTGTATTGGGGTGGATTATATCTGAGACCTTATGGAAGCAATGACGGGGCGGTTACGGTCAATAGTTCAAGACTGCCGTATGCCACAGAATTGAGGGTGGGGGACTGGAATCATTTCACCATCAAAGAGGGATCGTCCACATTCAGTTTATTTAGGGATTACTTGAATGAAACCAACATAAATTCCACGGGTTCAAAGACTCTAAGTAAGGAGCAGTCATCTTCCCTCAACACTGAGGCATCCTGGTTTGTCAGAGGAGGGGAAACGAATGGGAAGAAAGTAGAAAAAGTTATGGTGGAAGCTGGTGCAGAGTCGGTCACCTTTGACTGGGTCAGTGATAGCTCTTCCTCTCAAATGGCTTTGAAAGATCCCTCAGGGAAAATGACTTCTTCCTTTCATGTAAAAAAAGATGACAGTGAGTATTTCAAAGGGGCCTATCATCACACAATTACGATTCAAAAACCAGCATCTGGTGAGTGGACCTTGGAATCACACCCTTCATCACCTGAAAAGTACCTTATGGTCGTTTCCTTTGACAGTCTGTTGAATGATAGCGTTGAAGTTAATATAGTCCAGGATGAAATCATTTTGAATAAAAAGGACAAAAAAGTTGATCTGATTCACGATATGACTCTGGAATATTATAAAAATGGAAAGTTGAAAGAGCATAATGTGAAATCCAAAAATGGCTCTTTAAAACTGCCGAAGCTCGGAGAAGGGGTTTATAATATAACCGTTGATTTAGATGGTAAAAAGAACAAAAATAAGTTTAATCGAACCATCATCAAGACGATTTATGTCGATTCAACAGGTAAGGTGTTTGCGCAGTAAAAATGAAGAATTAGAGTTTAGAGAAGCTGATGATAGTGGGCTTCTTTTTTTGTGGAATACAGGCAAAAAGATACTGAACCATTCGTCTCGCTTCAATAGTTCGACAAAAGTAAACATTTTTTGGAAATGATAGGACTGATTATCTATACACCATTACGGAACTCGGTCCCAATGTTTCATTTTTTAAAAAGGAAAAGGGTTTCGATCTTTTCATCTTTAATTATATGAGGGAGACGAAATATGAGGAGGAATACATAATGAAGAAGAAACTAATGATTGGTGCTCTTTCAAGTGTGTTGGTAGCGTCAGGAATATCCTACACTGCCCCGGGAGTATCGGTTCTTGCGGATGGCCCAGATTATAAAGGAAACGAGACGATTAAAAACGAGCGTCTTCATAGTTACGAAGAAATGGCGAGCATGCTAGAACATCTGGATCAGAAATCAGATGCTCTTTCACTGGAAGTGTTCGGCCAGTCTGTCAAAGGCAGAGATCTTTATCTGGCAAAATTCGGAAACAATGAGGATAATCCGACAGTCCTTTATTTAACTCAGCAGCACGGTAATGAAACATTGACGACTGAAGGAGCTCTTCAGTTTATCAAGCACTTAACATCAAACTCAAAAGAAGTGAACGAATTGCTGGAAAACGTGAACATTCTGGTTGTTCCCCGCTTGAATGTGGATGGGGCAGAAGGTGACGTGGATTTTTCATTGGATGATTATGTGTCGGGGACCCACACGCGCTACAATGCGAATGGGGTGGATTTGAATCGTGATCATGTCGATCGGAATCAGCCTGAAACAAAGGCACTTCATGAAAACGTCCTACAGGAATATATGCCTGATTACATGATTGACCTTCATCATCAAGGGGCAGAAACCACTCTAGGGGATACAGATGAGCTTGTCTCCGGTTCCATTTTATATCCGACTAATGAAGAAGTAGATCCTGAAGTCGTAGAAAAATCAAAACAGCTTGGTGCAGTCTTATATAACACGGTTGAAAGCCGCGGATTCGGGACCCTCTCTAAATACATTGGTGGTTCCGCTCAAACGATTAGCCGAAATGGACTTGCGGCTGAATACGGGATTGCGACCCTCCTTTTTGAGATGAGGGGTATGGCTGATCACTATAGAGAGGATTATGTCCTCGGTCAGAAGAGCAATGGATATCTTATAAAGCAAGCGGTCATTAGTTTAGAGGCGACGGCAAAGGCGATTGCTGATGGCTCCATTGAAGAGGTGGATACCTCATTCTGGGATACGCTCCCTGAAAGCTCATATAATCGAAGTGAAAGTGAATAAGGAATGTTTATCGGGTGCACTTCTTTAGAGAAGATGCACCTTTTTGATGGATAGGACAAGAATCATCTGACTGCTTCATTCCCTTTCTCTTTTTCAATTCCAAAATACATAGGCCTATACTCTACTATTCATGGTACACTTTACATAAAAAGCATTAGAGGAGTTAAACGTATGTATGAACATTTTGAAGTAAACATAACACCTTTAAATCGTAAGAGAACCGTACGTGTTTATTTACCGGAGAATTATCATGAAATGGAAACCAAAAGGTACAAAGTACTTTACATGCACGATGGGCAAAATCTTTACCGGGATGAAGATGCCGGATATGGAATGGCATGGAGAATCGGAGAGTATCTAGATAAGGAAAAGATGGATCTCATTGTAGTTGGGATTGACTGCAATGATGGATTAAAAAGGTTGGACGAATATGGGCCGTGGGAAAGTATGGAAATGACTGATGTGTTTTCAGCAGATCGCACATCGATAGGGGGAGAGGGCAAGGAGTATATCGAATTCATCGTAAATGAATTAAAGCCCCTGATCGATCGCACGTACCGGACGAATCCAGAAGAAACAAGCATGGCTGGAAGTTCAATGGGTGGACTGATATCGACCTATGCTGCGTGCAAATATCCTCATATTTTTAAAAAAGTAGCATCCATTTCATCTGCTTATTGGTTCAATCAATTGGAAATCGAGGACTTGATCAAAGAAAGTGATCTGTCCCAGGTAGAACGTTTTTACATGGATATCGGAACAAAAGAAAATACAGAAACCATTGATGATTTGACCTACATCGATTCAAGCCGGGATGTCTATCAGATACTCAAAGAAAAAGTTCAGGACTGCCGCTTTGAAATAATTGATGGTGCGGAGCACAACGAAATAGCATGGAGAGAAAGGGTACCGATGATTTTTGAATACTTGTTCAAGGATGAAGAGGTGGTCATGTTGGGTGCTTTATATCTTTCTGGCGGTGGGGATAGTGATCAGACGTTGTCGATTGATAGGGAGTTTGCAGGTGAGTTGACCGGGGGGAAGTCGTTATTATATCTGCCGATGGCTATGGACCAGGGTGATATTTCGTATGAGGCGTGTTATGAGTGGATTAAGAGTGTGTTTGCACCTTTGGGGGTTCAAGACATTACGATGTGGGTGGATCTTAAGGGGAAAACTATGGAAGACCTTAAGAGATACTCTGCAGTGTATATAGGAGGTGGGAACACGTTCAGTTTAATGCATCACATTCTTCAATCGGATTTCCACGTTCACTTGTCCGCTTTCAAAGAAGAAGGCGGCATGATTTACGGCGGCAGTGCAGGTGCAATTGTCATGGGCAGTAATAAAGCAACGTGCATCCATATGGATGATAATGATGTCCAGCTCAAGACGATAGGTGGATTGTCTTTTCTAAATGACTTTTCGATATGGTGTCATTACGAGGAAGAAAATGACCCATTGATCCATCAATTTATTCAGGCATACCGTAAGCCTGTCATAGCCCTGAGTGAAGAGACCGGTCTGAAAATCAAGAGTGGCAAAATGGAAGTACTGGGTACTAAGCCCGTCCATATTTTTGATAGGAACCTGATGAAACGGGTTTTTGAGCCTGGTCAACCTATTTGAAAACCGATGAATAATAAGAGAAAGAAGGAGAATGATGAAGCAAAACATTTATGATAACCCCACATTTTTTGAAGGATATATGAATTTGCGCGATTCCAAAATGACCTATAATGATTTCCTAGAACAGCCTGCAATGAAAGATACACTTCCAGATCTGAAAGGGAAAAGGGTAATGGATCTTGGATGCGGAACCGGCGGGATGTCGAAATACTGTATTGAAATGGGTGCATCAGCTGTCGTAGGGGTGGATATTTCTGAAAAGATGATCTCCAGGGCATTAGTAGAAAATAAAGACGAAAATATAACATACGTTTGCAGTCCGATTGAAGATCTATCCTTTCAAAAAGAACCTTTTGACTTGATTGTAAGTTCACTGGCGATCCATTATATAGAAGACTATGAATTTTTGATCCGAAAGCTCCACTCCTTTTTAAAGCCGGGCGGGTTGTTAATCTACTCAACTGAGCACCCAGTCGTAACCGCCAGAAAGGACATGAAAAATTGGTGGCAAAATGCAGAAGGGGACCGGCTGCACTGGGCTCTTGATCATTACCGGGAAGAAGGGAAACGGGAACAGCATTGGTATGTAGACGGAGTGATCAAATATCACAGGACAATAACGACCTTGGTGAATGGTCTAACTGATCATGGTTTCATGTTGGAAAAGATGTTGGAGCCCCTGCCCACAAAGGAAGGGATCGACCTAATACCGAGTTTAAAAAATGAAGAACGAAGGCCATCATTTCTTATTATTAGATCAAGGAAAACAGACTGATTCTCTAATCTAAACGTAGGATAAGGAACTGATATACTAATAAAAAAGGACCTCAGCTTGTGATGTCCTTTTTCATCTATATAGGAGCAATTAATGTGCTTCTACTGCTTTATTAAGTGTTTGATAGACTTTAATTGTAGAAATGTTAATTCCCATTTGCACAAATTCGATACTCATCTCGGGGCGCATCCCTGATAAAATCGGTTCAATTCCAAGTAATTTAAGGCTGTCAATCAGTTTCATGACCCCTTGTTGAAATAACGGATTCACTTCATACACACCGGAGAGGTCAATGATCAATTGTTGTATGGAAAGCTTTTTGCACTCGAGCAGAACATGCTCTGCCATCATTTCTCCACGAACTTCATCGACTTGACCTATTAATGGCAGTACAGCCAAGTCTGAGAAGATGGGGACGACCGGCGTAGATAAGGAAAGATATTTTTCCTCCGAGATCTTCAACTGCTCATCTGCAAATTCACTATACGCTTCACAAAAAGCGGAAATCATCGTTGTGAACGATTCGTCGATATCATGTGTAATCTCCAGAAAGATCTCTTTCGTCAGAGTGTCATCATTTTGAAGGATTACATCTTCCAATATCGCTTTTTTATACAAAGAGACTTTACTTATTGACATATTGAGAGGGATTCCTTGACCGCAAGCAAGTCTTCCAACCTCTTTTCCCCAATTCCTTGAATGACTCTCAAAGCTTTCTTCCTTCAGTAATCCATTGCCAATGAGTTCGATGAGCCGAACAAAATATGGCAGACTGTCACTTCTTCTTTCCTCTTTATATAGGTCGGGGTACGAGGTTGCAAGTTCAGAGAAGATCGAGTTGGCGATTTCCCATTTTCTATCAAGCAATTGATCCCCTGTGGAAGTGGTAATTGTATGGTGAGTCATTTTCATCCTCCAGTTGAATCTTTTTCCTTTAGTATAGAGCATTATGCATATTTAGTATAGGCGATTAATAGTATACCAGGTATATTGACAAAGAAGTTGATTTTACCATATAATTTCAATAATTTATAATATTTCCAATTTATTCGATTCGAACAGTGGATTGTGAAAATCTGGTCTATGCTCGGATTGTTTTGTGAAATCCATCAAGGTTGGAATCGTACAATGAAGATAACTGAGGTGGTGACTCTCGTCCGTAAGATTCAGGTCTTTTAGGAGGAGGTTTTTTTATTTAATTCAAGGGAGTGTTTTGAAATGAATACCGTATTAATTGAAGTTCCTACAATGATTGAAACAGAAAGACTGAAACTAAGGATACCTCAACCGGGTGACGGCACTGCAGTCAATGCGGCGATCAAGGCTTCCTTATCTGAATTACAGCCGTGGCTCGGCTTCGCCCGAAGTAACCCATCTGTTGAAGAAACGGAGACGAACACCCGTGAAGCACACGCCAAGTTCATTACCAGGGAAAGCCTAAGATATTTGATCTTTTTGAAAGATACCAATAAATTCGTAGGTTCTACAGGTTTTCACAATATCGATTGGAGTGTTCCGAAATTTGAAATCGGATATTGGATCGACACCCGAATGAGTGGAAATGGATATATGGCCGAAGCAGTCGGGAAGCTAACCGAATTGGCTCTGAATGAGCTGAATGGAAAAAGAGTCGAGATAAGATGTGAATCCACGAATGACAAAAGCCGGGCGGTTCCGGAAAGACTCGGCTATGAATTGGAGGGGATCCTTCGAAATGAAGACTTGTCAGTCGATGGAGAACGATTAACGGATACATGTGTGTATGGGAAAATATCCGGAAGCTGATAGGCTCATTGTGCAATAAACTCTGAAAATAAGAACGTTCAACAATTGTAGACGGTAAAAAAACTTTAATTTATAGAATATAAAGTTCCAACTGAACATAAAACAACCAGTTTTCTTCAAAAACTGGTTGTTTTATTCCGTTGATTTTATGAAACGGGCCAATCTTTTTTTAACATACTATAGGTTACAAGGTCTTCATAATGATCATATAACCACTGCCCATCCCGTGTGATGCCTTCTTTTGTAAATCCTAAACGTATGGGAACACCTATGCTTTTCTCATTGTTGAAGGCACATTGGATTTCCACCCTGTTAAGATCCAGTTCGTTAAATAAATAGTTTACGAGGGAGGTAATGGCACGTGTGATGATCCCTTTTCCTTGTGCTTGTTCACTGAGGAGATATCCAATGCTCGTGCTACGGTTTTTCCAATCGATAAAATGGAGTCCGACCATACCGACCAATCTCCCATGATAACGTATCCCTGCATCAAATCCGTTGTTTTCCGCATAATTCCGGATCCAAATAGGGATGACCGGCTCTAAATCCCCTGGTGATTGGCGTTTATCTACCCATAGAAGCCACTGTCGAAGATGATCCCGGTTCGAATCAATCAGTTCGTATAATTCCTCCTTATGGTGCTGTTGAAATAGCTCGATTGAAATCTCTTTATCCACTGTGAATGAAAACATTGGAACATCTCCTTTATTATATTTAGAAGATTATACCATATTCATCGTGTTGATTCGTTTATATAAGAATTAAATGTATGGATAAAAAGGGGATTTATTTTATAATAGTAGAAAATAGTTGAAGGAGGTGGTGACATGGTAATGAGATCGATCTTGCCAGAGTCCCAAGCGTCTCATGCAAAGCCTATTATTAGAAAGGCGACACTTTGCATGGGATGGTATCGAATTTGATCGCCCTGAAAGTCCATTTCTAGTAAGTCGGCTTTGCACCTTATTGACTGAATTCAGGTAGAAGATAAGGAGCTGACTGAAATGAAATATGTAAAAGCGGAAAGCGTGTTACCTCAATCATTGGTAAAAGAGATCCAAAAATATGTACAGGGGGAAACCCTTTATATACCGAAACCGAAAGCGGAGTACCGAAAGTGGGGGAGCCGTTCAGGAAGCAGGAGGATCATTGATGAACGAAATGCCAAAATCAAAGCAGCTTTCTCAAATGGAAAGCCGATCCAAGAATTGGCCTGTGAATATTATCTTTCAAGTGAAACAATCAAGAAAATCGTTTACAAAAAGCACTGAGTTGGATCAGTGCTTTTTTCAGTGTATATATTAATTCTAAGTGAAACTCTACATATCCAGAAAGTATAATAAGGGTATATAGTATAAGAGAGCACATGTTCATCTGCATGGCTGAAAAGAGTGCAAAATGTTTTAGATTTAGGAGCGATAACGATGGATCCATTTATTCGAAATGATCAATACAATTTCATCAAGTATCAAACACAGGCGCTGATTAACGGGTATTCAACCGTAAATGATCTTGGTGTTCTCGAAGCATTGAGGGGACTCGTGTACGATAAGGTGATGAATCTATTTGAAAACCTAACCCCACTGCAGCAAAAGGAACTCCAATCGATTGTTACTATCAGGGATACAGAGCAGGCAGAGGACTTTCTGATTGGACTAAAACCATTCGTGATCCCTTTTCCTGCATTGAGTGATTCCGCAGTGAAAAAATTATTCCCTAAGGTAAAAAAGTTAAAAACACCTGCATTGGATGAAATACAGTTAAAAGATATTTCCTATCTGGGCTGGAACGATTACGGTCAGGAAAGGAAATATATCGTTGCAGAATACGAAGGGAAGTTGAGAGGCTTCAAAGGGACATTCAAAAACAGCAGCAAGAAAGGACTTTGTACGATATGTAACACGTTTGGAAACGTAGGGTTTTACCTTTCCGAATCCAAAACGTCTGCTCATGGAACCTTTGTAAAGAAGGGGAATTATATTTGTCAGGACAGCGATGAATGCAATGAAAAGCTGAAAGATAAAGAGAAATTGGATGATTTTATCCAACGGATTAATCATTAAGACCATACGCCGGGTAAAGTTTCCGGCGTATGTTTTTTTATCTTTATACTATATTACGGAATTCCAATTCTTCTCAACACTTATAAATCCCTTGAAACATTCCCATACTTTCAGTAGTATAGATAAGTAGAAAATTGTAGAGTTTCGAAATGAGGGTTTTAAATGGAAAAGAAATCCATATATGGATTAACATTAGATCAACTGACAACTTGGCTTGTTGAAAATGGACAAAAGAAATTCCGCGCGGCTCAAGTGTGGGATTGGCTATATAAAAAGAGAGTGACAAACTTTGCGGATATGAAGAATTTGAACGCTGACTGTGTTCAGCTCCTGGACGATCACTTCTATCTTCATACGCTCACACAAGAGGTTAAACAGGAATCGAAGGACGGTACAATCAAATTCTTGTTTAAACTTGAAGATGGTAATCTGATCGAGACCGTTCTGATGCGTTTTAACTATGGCCTGAGTGTGTGTGTCACGACACAGGTAGGTTGTAACATCGGTTGTACATTCTGTGCAAGTGGACTCCTGAAGAAGAACCGTGATTTATCAAGCGGCGAGATTGTCGAACAGATTATGAATGTTCAACATCATCTCGATGAAGCAGGGAACGGCGAGCGTGTCAGTCACATCGTCGTAATGGGGATTGGTGAACCGTTCGATAACTACGATAATATGATGGACTTTTTCCGTGTCGTGAATGATCAGAAGGGTCTTTCCATCGGAGCGCGCCATATTACCGTTTCCACAAGTGGACTGGCTGACAAAATTTACAAATTTGCCGATGAGAATATTCAAATCAACCTGGCTGTATCTCTTCACGCACCAAACAACGAATTGCGTACAAGAATCATGAAGATCAACCGTGCGTATCCGCTCGAGAAGTTAATGCCAGCGATTGATTACTATTTAGAAAAAACAAATCGACGCATCACGTTTGAATATATCTTGTTGAGTGATGTGAATGATCATAAGGAAGAAGCCCTTCAGTTGGCGAAACTGCTGAAGAATAAGCGTCATCTTTCTTACGTTAACCTGATTCCTTACAATCCGGTCGACGAACACAATCAATATCAACGAAGTACAAAAGAAGCGATCGTTGAATTCTATGGTACCTTACTGGAACATGGTATCAACTGTGGTGTACGTGTGGAGCAGGGGACAGATATCGACGCAGCCTGTGGTCAGTTGAGAAGTAAGCAAATCAAGAAGGATAAAGTGAAATCGTAATATGTATATATGAAGCACGTGAATTCCTGAGTGGGATTTATGTGCTTATTTTTTATGATTAAAAAAGTCTGAAACTTTTTATTCTATAATTGTTGAATTTATCATTCTATAATTATAGAATATATATAGAAAGAAATTTTTGGAAAAGGGGTTTGTGAATATGGATATACTTCATATGACCAGTCGGAAGAGAGAAACATACGAGGTGAGAATCGAATCTTCCCTGCTATGGGAATGTGCTTTAGGGATTGCTGCGATCACCAACACGAGGCTTATTGATACGTTAGAGAGGCCCAAAGAATTTTGGGACAAGTTGAAAAAGTCTCTAACGGACTCCCTGATGCAGGATTTAGAGTATGTAGAAAAGAATAATACGTGGAAATCCCTTCTCCTGTTATTGCATCAAAGGGAATTTGGTACCTTACAAGAGTTCATCACGTATTTGGATGATTTGGAAGATGAAGAAATCAAATACCACTGCATTCCCTACATAGGACATAAATTTCAAGAACTTCGAAAGCTTGCATCAAAGGGGGATGTGACATCACGGAACAAATTAAAAGAACATACGGACGATAACCCATATTATCCAGGCTATATCGAATTCATCTGCACTACAAATGTCCATAACCTTAAGAAGCACTTAATGAGTGTAATGACCAGATGGTACGAAGAAGTGATTCGACCTGAACAAGAGACACAAACTGGAATATTGAAAAGGGATAGGCAGTCTAAGGTAGAGATGAGTGAAAAACTCAATCCCGAGGCTTTGGTGGAATGGGCCACCGGCGGCATCACCTATTTACCCGAGCCAGCTGTCCACACTGTACTCCTCATTCCCCAGTCCATTTACCGCCCTTGGAATGTCGAAGGGGATATTGAAGGAGTGAAGGTGTTTTATTATCCAGTCGCCAACGAAAGTATCTATCCCGATGACAAGGATATGCCAAGCTATTTTCTCGTCCAGAAGCATAAGGCACTCGGGGATGAAGCCCGCCTGCGAATGGTGAAATTCTTGAAGAGATCAGAACGGACCCTCCAGGAAATCACCAACGAACTGGATATGGGGAAATCCACCGTCCACCATCATTTAAAAATTCTCAGATCTGCCAGGCTCGTTGAAACCCTGGATGGAAAATATCGCCTGAAAGAGAATGCCGTTCAATCATTATCGAATGAATTGAATCACTATTTAACAAAGGAATAAAGGGGTGTCCAGAATGGGAGAGCGTGCGGTCAAGCTGAGTGAATGGGGAGATTTACCACCTTTAAAGAAAAATTATCCTGTTTTCAAGTTTATGGGTGGAAATCTGATTTCATTTTTCGGAGATCAAATCTATCTAATTGCCATTCCACTTATGGTTTTATCTATAACGGGTTCCCCCCTGAGCATGGGGATTGTAGCTGCACTTGAGAGATTACCGATTCTGTTGCAGCCTTTCGCGGGTGTTTTGTCCGATCGATTCAACCGGAAGCGTCTGCTGCTATTTTGCGATTTAGGGCGGTGCATACTTGTTGGGATCATCGGGATTCTATTTATTAACGGTACTTTGGAGATGTGGATGGTATATCCCTTGGTGTTTGGTATTGGATCTCTAAGTCAAATCTATAATACTTCTCAATTTGCTTCAGTTCCAGGTCTGGTAAGAAGAGAAGACCTTCAAGCCGTGAATTCATTAAATTCCGGGGTGTTCAATTCAGCTGTATTTTTAGCACCGGGTATAGGTGGGTTGATCATTTCTTTTTTAAATCCAGGATACGCCCTGTTGGTGAACAGCATCAGCTTTCTCGTCTCATTTCTTGCCATTGCGAGTCTCAAGATGAAGAGGAATGAGAGAGATTCATCAAGAGCTTCCATATGGGGAGAAGTCAGAGAGGGATTTGAATTCGTTCTAAAGACCAAACCGATTTTGTACACAAACCTTGCCATGGTATCTTCCGTATTCGGAACAACATTGTTCCTTACATTAATAGTGTTTCACTTGAAAGATTCCGTGAATATGAATACGGTTATGATAGGCTGGTTGTTATCAGCTGGCGGAGTGGGTGCGATTTTGGGTGCGGTGACGTCAAACTTCTTTCGGAAATGGTTTTCTTATAGAAGCATATTATTTACGGCCTCTGTGGTTGGAGGACTTTCGATTCTCCTTTTCGGTTTGATGGAATCGTATTTCTGGCTCGCGGTCATGAACGCTGTAGGGACCTTCTGTGCTTCGCTGATGAGTCCCTGCATCATTACGATCCGACAAACGTTGTCCCCCGATCACTTATTGGGGAGGGTACAGGCCACGAGCCGTCTCATGACGTGGGTCCTCATGCCCATCGCCGCTTTCCTGGCAGGGATACTTGCCCAAGCAATCGGAACCAACCTGACCATCGTACTTGCCGGAGCGATCTCAACCCTCGCTTCCATACCTTACCTGCATCATAGCTTAAAAGATCAGTAGAGGGACGGACCTCTTACGTTCATTATGGTAGGATGGGAGTAGCATATTATTGGTAGAGACATCAAGGTTTTATTCATTATGAAATAACGAGACTCAGAAAGGGGAAAAGGGATGCAATCGAATCACCATGACATCACCATCATCGGAGCAGGAGTAAGCAGTATTTTTCTTGCTTATACCTTGATAAACGAAAATGAACATGTTTCCATTCACATGATTGATATCGGGAAGGAACTGAGTGAACGTACATGTGGTTTAGATGAGGGAGGACCCTGTACGTGTGAAAGTATGTGCAGTAAATACATAGGGTTTGCAGGTCTTGGGAAATCAGAGGGCAAATTTAATTATACGAATGATTTTGGCGGGGAACTTGGCAGGAAACTCGGACAGCAAAACACTCTTGAATTGATGAGGGAAGTAGACAATATTCTCTGTGAATTTGGCGGTGATAGCGTACCCTCATATAGTACGAAAAATGAGAAGCTTTCAAGTAGGGGAAGAGAGGCGGGCTTGAAGGTTCTTTCCACGGAGGTCCGACATTTAGGAACACTTCTTTCGAGCGAGATTTTCGAGAAGATGTATGAAGTGCTGAAAAACCGTATAACCTTCAGCTTTGAAACCCGTGTCGAGACCATCTCTAAAAAGGGTGAGGGCTTTCTCTTAACATCGACATGCGGTCCATTCACCACAGAAAAACTGGTGATAGGGACAGGCATGAGTGGAAGCAAATGGCTTAAAGGACAAGCTGCTTCACTTGGCCTTTTTCCGGGAAAGACGCGACTGGATATGGGGATTCGCGTGGAAATGAAAGGTGACCAGCTTCAATCAATTCTACAGGACACCTTTGAAACAAAGTTGCAGATCGAAAGGGATTCATTCAGAGCTACTACCTATTGTATGAATCCACATGGAAGGATCATCCGGAAACATCAGCATGGCTTGGTGATGCCGGATGGACAAAATGCCCGTGAAGAGGATACACCGAGTGCGAACCTGAACTTCAGTTTATTTGTTCCACGTTATTTTCAATCCCATGATGAGGCAATGAAGTATACAGGGGAGATCATAGGTGGAATCAATCAAGGACGAGGGAGGATTGTCGTACAGCGATTGGAGGACTTTAAACTCCAAAGACGTACTGAATCGTTGGAGGGGAATTTGATAGGTCCGTCCCTCAATGCGGAATGCGGAAATATGAGAGAAGAGGTCCCGGCATTGTATGGGATGGCCCTTACCGAGTTTTTAGGTTCTCTGGAAGCTCTTATTGGGGAACCGATCCACCCCGATACGCTTCTGTACGGGTTGGATGCGAAATTTCATGAATCTAAATTACCGACGGATGAGAACTTTGAAACGGATATATCAAATCTGTTTCTGGTTGGTGATTGTTCAGGAGAAACTCATTCCCTGTCCCAGGCTGCGGCAAGCGGTGTATATTTAGGAAAATACTTCATTAATCATATTTCCAATAAATGATAATTTTAGAATAATTTGAAACCTTTTTGCCTGTTTTAATAGTACTACTAACAAAAGTCCTTATTTGATTGCAAGTTTCGTGTTTCTAGTATTAAGCTGGGGGATTTCATTTTATATGGCATATCATTAAAGATGATGAGGAGGGGATGCGTTGTCTGACTGGGGTGTTTTGTTTCTCTTATTTCTGATCATGATGATCATCTTGGCCTTGACCAACATTTTGGTTATGAAGATTTCAGGTAAAAATAAAAAGAAGAGAATCTGGTCAGGAATCATCTGTATATTGATCACACCTGTGGTTTTTTTCTTGACCGGTTTGTCGGTAAGTCCATTAGATCCATATGGATTTGGGACAGGAGTGCTCATGATAATTTATGGTGCTTTTTTTGCATTGAATGGGGTAGGGATTGTTGTAACTGGACTATTTCTTGAATCAGAGAATCGTTAAGAAGAGGAAGGTTCACAAATGGGTTCTCAAACAGAAATCTCTTTAGTCCTATGGACATCAGTGCTATACTTGATGGAATGAGCAATTTGAAAAGGGGAATAAAAGCCGTATGAGATATATGAAATCACAAATGAAACTGTTAGTCAGGGACAATAAAGAATTACAAGGAAGATTGAAAGTACTGATGGAAGAAATGAATATAGAGAGAACATTTGCCCTTAAAGCTCTGTATCATTCGGAAGTTGCGGATGGTGGGAAATTTCAGGCTGCGTATCAGGCATTGGACTTACCGAAGGAGTAAGTCTTTTTTTTATGAAATGGTTCCTCGCTTTTATCTTATATGGTAAAATCATACATATTGTGAGAGGGTGTACACATATGAAATTTGTATTTGACTTAGACGGAACGATTTGCTTTAAAGGGAAGCCCATTTCAACAAGAATCGTCCAATGTTTACTGGAGCTGAAATCGGATGGTCACGAAGTAATATTTGCATCCGCCAGACCGATTCGTGATATGCTCCCTGTACTGGATGCACGATTGCATTCTTTTCCTTTGATTGGTGGGAACGGTTCTCTTCTTTATCATAAAGGTAAAGTGATTCATTCAACTTCTTTTCATGAAAAAGACCTTAAGATGATCCATGACCTCATCCATCAATATGAGGCAACCTATTTAATCGATAGCGAGTGGGATTATGCTTATACAGGTCCAGCCGATCATCCAATCCTTGATTTCCTTGATCCCGACAATCTTGCACAAAGGCATCCAGTCGCTTCACTGAATTCAATAGTGAAGATATTATTGTTATCAGCATCTAACTTTCAGGGATTAATTGATGAATTACAAGACTTGGATATCGTCGTAAACTTACATACGAATGAAAACGTAGTGGATATCAGCCCTTCCAATATTCATAAATGGAGCGCACTTTCGCGATTTGGAGTGGATGAAGGAGACTTTATTGCATTTGGTAATGATACCAATGACATCAGTATGTTCCAGAAAGCAAGACATTCTGTCATGATAGGGTATCATAAAGGACTTTCGAGCTTTGCTGATGAGCAAATCCCACTTACAGGAGATTATGAAGGGGAAATCATTAGGAAGTTGAGGGAATTGTCATCTGCATATAGTGAAATCAGTGTGGAAACGAAGTAAGCTGGCTTAGGAGAAATCCTTTAAGCCGGCATTTTTTTTGTCTTAATCTTATTGATTGACTATCAGAATGAAATATATTATATTAATTGACGGGTCAACAATTGACCTGTCAATTATTTAAAAGGAGGAGGATGCTTTGTCCAACTCGTGCCGTGAGGAAGAGAAGATCATTGTTCAACTCAATGATATATATAAGCAAATGAGTCCGAAGTTTGAGCGCTGTACCGGTATCAGTCAATCGCGCCTGGACCTTTTGCACAGACTGTTTGAAGTGGAAGAAATCAGTCAGACCGCGCTTCAGCGTGAAGTGAATATAGACAGTGCCGCCGTGACCAGGCACCTGAAACAACTTGAAGGAAAAGGAATGGTTTCCCGTCGTAAGAATCCTGCGGATAACCGTTTTACTTATGTTCGACTGACAGAAGAAGGAAGAATGAAGATTGAAGCTTACAGGGAAGAGAAAGAGATTTTTATCTCTAAAGTCTTCAAGACCTTCACTGAAGAAGAACGTTCGATTTTATCTGGAATGCTGAACAGAATTCAGGATAATGTCCAAGACATCGAATACTAAATAAAAACACATAAAGGAGAATGCATCATGAATACAACAAAAATCAATGATTTCAATGAAATTATCACAGGTCGTCGTTCAATCCGAAACTATGACCCATCCGTAAAAATCAGCAAAGAAGAAATGACAGAAATTCTTACAGAGGCAACACTTGCACCGTCTTCTGTTAATCTGCAACCTTGGCGTTTTGTTGTCATCGACAGTGCAGAAGGAAAAGAAACCCTTGCACCACTTGCCAAATTCAACCAAAACCAGGTGAAAACATCTTCTGCAGTCATCGCTGTATTTGTTGATATGAACAGCCTCGACTATGCGGATGAAATATACAACAAAGCTGTTGAAGAAGGACTAATGCCTGCAGAAGTTAGAGACAGACAGCTGCCAGCCATTAAAGGTTTACTTGAAACAATGCCTCAAGATCAGTTCAGGGAAATGAACCTTATTGATGCAGGATTAGTATCCATGCAATTGATGCTTGCTGCACGTGCCCACGGATATGATACCAATCCGATAGGTGGATATGAAAAAGATCAAATTGCCGAAGCTTATGGTATGGAGAAAGAACGTTATTATCCTGTCATGCTGATTTCAATCGGGAAAGCTGCCGATGCGGGGTACAAATCAGTCAGATTACCAATCGAATCCATTGCAGAATGGAAATAATTTAAAGAGGAGTAAAGAAATGATTATTATACATGCAGAATTTCAGATCAACCCAATGAAAGAACAGGCATTTCTAGAAGAGATCCGCCCACTTGTCGCTTCATCCAGAGCAGAAGCTGGCAACATTTCCTATGATTTAATGAAGGATACAGAGAGAGAAAGTGTCTACACCATGGTAGAGGTGTGGAAAGACCCATCTGCTGTGGAGAGTCATAATTCCAGCGAACATTTCACATCATTTGTTGGAAGGGCACCTGAGTATTTAGCGGCTCCCTTAGATGTGAAGATATATGAGGGAAATAAAGTAGAAAAATAATAACTTGAGAAGCACCCGGCATGAGCTGGGTGCCTTTATTTTTTTAAAAACTAAATCTCAATAATAATCGGCAAAAGAACAGGCTTTCTTCTTAACTGCTTGAACAAAAATTGACCCACGTCTTTTTTGATTGCTTGTTTCATTTCTTTCCAATCCCGGATATTCGCTTCGGTCAAATCATCGACTACCTTTTTTACCAATTGATTAATATCTTTAAGGAGTTCCTCAGAATCACGAACAAATACAAATCCTCTTGAAATCGTATCCGGACCGGAAAT
Organism: Rossellomorea vietnamensis; assembly: GCF_025398035.1. Classification (NCBI taxonomy): domain Bacteria; kingdom Bacillati; phylum Bacillota; class Bacilli; order Caryophanales; family Bacillaceae; genus Rossellomorea; species Rossellomorea vietnamensis. The sequence continues at coordinate 707,278 of NZ_CP104558.1, read as the reverse complement.
AATGGTATGATCAGCTTTATTGAGGGTTACGACGATTATCAGCATCCCATCCTCTGAAAGCTGCTTGCGATCGCGCAGGACAATTGAGCCAATATCTCCAACACTCAAACCGTCCACATAGGTATCACCCGCTTGATGAGAGCGGGTTTGATGAGCGATGGAATTCTTAATATCAACGGCTTCCCCGTTTTTGATGATAAATGTATTCCCATTCTCCACGCCCACCGATTCTGCAAGTAAACGGTGATGGTGGAGCATTCGATATTCCCCGTGAATGGGGATAAAGTACGTTGGTTTCATTAGTGTCAGCATGAGTTTTAAGTCTTCTTGATAACCATGCCCTGAAACATGCATTCCTGTAGAGCTTCCACTTCCATAAATGACGTGGGCACCGAGTTGGAAAAGGTTATCAATGATGCGGGATACGTCTTTTTCGTTACCGGGTATAGGTGATGCTGCAAGGATGACCGTATCATCTGGATAAATGGATACACCGCGGAAGTTACCAGTCGACAATCGACCGAGGGCAGCCATGGCTTCCCCTTGACTCCCTGTACATAAAATGGCTACTTTTTCTGGAGGTAACGCATCGATTTCACCTGCATCAATCAGCATGCCCTCAGGAACCGTCAAATACCCCCGATCCATTGCAACAGATACTACATTAATCATGCTTCGACCTAATAACGCCAGCTTCCGATTCGTCTTGACGGAAGAGTCCACCACTTGCTGTACACGATTCACATTGGAAGCAAAAGTGGAAACGAAGATCTTGCCACGCGCTTTAAAGAATGCTTCATCCATATGGTTACCTACCATATGTTCTGATGGTGTAAACCCGCTCCGTTCTGCATTGGTGCTTTCAGAAAGCAGTACCAGGACACCTTCATCTCCAATCCGTGCCATTTTATGAATATCTGCATATTGGTGATTGGCAGGAGTTAGATCAAATTTAAAGTCTCCTGTATGAACGACCTTTCCTTCCGGCGTATGAAAGACAATTCCCAGACAATCGGGTATGCTGTGACTGACCTTGAAGAAAGATACATCGATGGATCCCAAATTGATTGAACTCTCAGCATCAATCGTTAAAAGTTTTGTATCCCGGACGAGCTTATGCTCTTCTAACTTTAATTGGATTAATCCCAATGTGAAATGAGTAGCATAAATAGGGATGTTGATTTTTTTGAGAAGGTAGGGAATCCCTCCAATATGATCCTCATGCCCATGCGTGACAATGAGACCCCGGATTTTGTCTTTGTTTTTCTCAAGATAGGAAACGTCGGGAATAATTAAATCGATTCCTAAGAGACTCTCATCGGGGAACTTACCCCCGCAGTCAATGATGACGATATCATCACCATATTTCACTACATACATGTTTTTTCCAATTTCATTCAATCCACCCAGTGCAAAAATAGTCAAACCCTGTTCATTTGTTTCCAAGAAAGAACCCTCCAAGACAAGTTTTTCTTACTATTCCCGAATTTGATTGTTTCAATTAGAGAATTCAGCTTTCAATTGATTTAGAAATGCCTGTCTAATCAATCACACTTATTAAATGGAAGGGAATTACTGGCCCTTCCTAGAAGTAGGTACAGGGAAACTATTCTTATAAAGGAGATTATCTATGTCAGTTAAATTGTTTGTTGATTCAAAAAACACTTTAGGAGAGAGTCCCTGTTGGGATACAAATAAAAATTTACTATATTGGGTGGATATCATGGAGAAACAAATTTTAAAGTTCAACCCAATGGATAGAAAATTACAATCAGTTAAAATGGATCAATTTGTCGGCTGTCTTTCTCTTACTGACAGGGGACGTTTAATCCTTGGTCTTCAACAAGGCATCTATTTTTTAAATTTGAAGTCAGGTCTTCTAGAGAAAGTAGGAGACCCTGAAAGTCACTTGGAAGAAAATCGATTCAATGATGGAAAATGCGATCCTGCAGGAAGGTTTTGGGCAGGAACGACGGATACACTAGGAGGAGTTAACGGAAAGGGTGCTTTATACGCTCTAGGCTCACATTTACGAACAACGAAAAAGGTTGAAAACGTGGGAACTTCCAACGGTCTGGCTTGGTCACCATGCAACCGATTTATGTATTTCATCGATACCCCGACTAAACAAGTCGTTCGATATAGATACGATGTAACCACGGGGCATATCGAACGCCCGGAGGTAGTTATAAACTTTCCTGAAGGTGCGGGATTTCCAGATGGCATGACCATCGATGAGGATGGAATGCTTTGGATTGCCCATTGGGGTGGTAAGGGGATATCGAGATGGAATCCCTATAAAGGGAAGCAGCTTGAATTCATTGCGGTTCCCGCTGTGAATGTAACGTCCTGTGCATTTGGTGGACCGGAACTAAACGAATTGTATATTACCACGGCAAGGACGCGAACGACGGATGAACAATTGAATGAATATCCACATGCTGGTGGGGTCTACATTTTAAAGACTAATATTAGAGGAATAGAGAATTTTGTTTTTAGAGAAAAGAATGAACATGACACTCAATTGAAAGATTAAGGATATTTAAATATGGAAAATTATGCTATGATGACAAGAGTATTTTTAATAAGGAGTGAAGAGAATATGTCAACCAATACTTGGAAACAAGTCGATCAATATTATGCTAGTAAACTACAAAAATCGGATTCCATTATGGAGTCAGTTTTGAAAGAAAATAGTGAAGCCGGACTTCCTGCAATCGATGTATCTCCGAATCAGGGGAAGTTCCTTTCCTTACTTGCCCAGCTTAAAGGAGCAAAAAGCATTCTGGAAATAGGGACCTTGGGTGGGTACAGTACGATTTGGCTTGCCAGGGCCCTCCCGGAAGATGGACGTCTGGTCACCCTTGAGTTCAGTGAAACACACGCAAAGGTTGCCGCACGAAATATTCGTAATGCGGGGGTAGAAGAAAAGGTGGAAATCAAAGTGGGTGCGGCTCTTGATACCCTGCCGTCTCTCAAAGGTCCATTTGATTTCATTTTCATAGACGCCGATAAACAAAACAATGCCAATTATTTAAAGTGGGCACTTCAACTGGCCCAGCCTGGGGCGGTCATCATTACAGATAATGTGGTTCGTGGCGGAAGGGTGATTGACGAAAATAGTGAAGATGAAAGCGTTCAAGGGGTCAGGTCCTTTGCCGAGATGTTGTCTCGAGAAGACAGGATCGATTCAACAGTCGTTCAAACAGTCGGCTCGAAGGGGTATGATGGGTTTGTAATGGGAATTGTGAAATAAACATAAGAATTCTATTGTAATGATCACTTTTTTTCTGTAAAATAAATGAAAATTCTAAATCCAACATGTCATGATAGGAATCAGTAGTGACTTATCTCCCTGTCTTAGAGAGCTGATGCTTGGTGGAAATCAGCACACAGATAAGCACGAATTACCTCCTTGAACATTCTTTGTGAACACAAAAGTAGCAGAGAACGGCCGGTCCGTTATCCGAATCGAGTGGAAGAGAGATCTTCAATGAGGGTGGTACCGCGTAAACCACGTCCCTTTTTTAAGGGGCGTGGTTTTTTAATTATGACGTAACATTACGAATATGGAGTAGATCAGTTGGTTAGTCGGAGAAAATTCCGTTTTAACAGTGAATCCTAAGATCTGCTTAATTCTATCAACAATCAAGGAGGAACAATCATGGATCAGAAATGGGAATCTCTTTCAAAAACTCAGCAGCAAGAAGTCGAAAGGCAGCTCCTGCAATATAAAAATGGAGTGCATGAAATCATTCCAGAAGCAGAATTGAAACAAAAACTGGTGAAATCAATCTCCACTGGCCATCCTTTGAAAATCAAACTGGGGCTGGATCCAACTGCTCCGGACGTTCACATCGGACATACAGTAGTACTGAATAAGTTAAGACAATTTCAGGAAAACGGTCATACCGTACAGCTGATTATCGGGGATTTCACGGGTAAAATCGGGGATCCCACGGGGAAATCTGTTGCAAGGAAGCAACTGACGGATGAAGAAGTGAAAAGAAATGCCCAGACCTATTTTGAACAATTCGGAAAGGTACTGGACAAGGAAAAAGTGGAGCTTCACTACAATTCAAGCTGGCTATCATCCCTGAACCTTGAAGATGTGATTCACTTATCTTCAAAGATCACAGTCGCGCGCTTGATCGAGCGAAACGATTTCTCCAAACGGTTATCAGAAAAGAAACCGATTTCACTTCACGAACTTTTCTACCCTTTGATGCAGGGATATGATTCCGTCGCCCTTGAAAGTGATGTGGAGCTTGGGGGTACAGACCAACAGTTCAATGTCCTGATGGGGAGACATCTTCAGGAGCATTACAACCAGGAAAAGCAAGTGGTCATATTATTGCCATTACTTGAAGGGCTTGACGGCGTTGATAAGATGTCTAAATCGAAACATAATTACATCGGGATTGATGAAGATCCCAATCAATTGTTTGGGAAGACGATGTCGATCCCTGATGAGCTAATAACAAAATACTTTAATCTGATCACCGATTTATCGTTAGAAGAAAAGGAGAGGGTAGCACTTGAAATAAAGAGTGGGGCACTTCACCCGAGGGATGCCAAAATCCTTCTAGGAAAAACGATTGTCAGGATGTATCACGGTAAAGCAGCAGCGGAACAGGCAGAGAGCCAGTTCAAGGAAGTTTTTCAAAAGGGGGCACTTCCTGAAGATATTCCTGAGGAGGAATGGATGGGTGAAAAAAACATTTCAGTAGTCGATCTCCTTGTAGCCTTAAACATGCAAAGCTCAAAGAGTGAGGCACGCAGGATGATAATAAATGGAGGCATCAGGATCAATTCAGAAAAGGTTCTGGATGTGCAGTCGAACGTTGAGATTAAAGATGGGATGGTTTTGCAGGTAGGCAAGAGAAAATTCGTACGGGTAAGAGTGAAAAACGAAATATAAGATGAAAAATTAGCATCAGCCCGAAAGGTGGTCATGGGGAGTCATGGGGGGACTCTTCATGGCAAATCATTTATGCTATAATTTTCCACATAGACAATAATAGAATGGGTGATTACTTTGAATGAACTACATAACATGATAAAAGAACATGCAGAAACGGAGCATTTTTCTGGAACGGTTTTGGTACAGAGAGACGGGGAGAGCTTCTTAGAATTGGCATTTGGGTCGGCCGATCGAAGTGAAGGAAGAGAAAATACCCTGGATACACGATTTGGTATTGCATCGGGTTGTAAATTGTTTACTGCTATAGCCATCTGTCAACTTATAGAAAAGGGAGAAGTTTCATTTCATACGCCGATAAAAGAATACTTTGAAGGCGCATTCCCACATTTTGATGAGAGTGTGACCATCCATCATTTACTTACCCATACCTCGGGAATTCCTGATTATTTTGATGAGGAAGTGATGGATGATTTTGAGGATTTGTGGAAACAGACCCCAATGTATTTAATGAGAAAAGGGGAAGATTTTCTTCCCCTCTTTCAAAATGGCCATATGAAATTTTCTCCTGGTGAAAGGTTTCATTATAACAATGCCGGATATATCATTCTGGGGTTGATGATCGAGAAGCTTTCAGGGATGACGGTGCAAAAGTACATCAATAAGCATATCTTTGAACCGGCGAATATGAACACATCTGGGTATTTTCGTCTGGATCGATTACCTGAGAATACAGCTTTTGGGTACATTGATGAGCCAGACAGCTCATGGAGAACCAATATGTATTCCATTCCCATAAAGGGTGGTGCGGACGGCGGGGCATATGTCACGGGTCCTGATATGCTTTCGTTCTGGGAGGCACTTTTAACCAATAAGCTTCTTGATGAAGAGAGTACAAGGCTCATTTCAGAACCCCATGTTAGAGTCAAAGAAGGGGTGAACTACGGGTATGGTATGTGGTTGAATCTCCCCCATAAGCATCACGTGATGGGGTATGACCCAGGGGTGAGCTTTCATTCTGCCTATTATCCTGAAGAGAATATAAAGACAGTCATTCTCTCAAACGAGAGCTCTGGTGCTTTCGCTATTATGAAATTGATAGAAAGCTATTTCAATAGATAAAAGGGGTATCACAATGGGTACTGTAAAAATAGAAAAGGCTAATATGGAAGATGCATTAATCCTTACCGGACTAAAAAAGAACGTTTTCGATACCGAAAAAGAAAAGTGGCTAGGGAATCAGGAAGATATCGTGGATCACAATATCCAGCCGCCAGGCTATGATTCAATCGAAATGACTAAGTATATGATCAGGGAATTGAATTATTTTAAGATCCTTTATGAAGGGATGCTTGTAGGGGGATTGATTCTAACTGTGGTCGGCAAACGCCACGGAAGAGTCGACCGGATATTCGTTGATCCCTCATACCAAGGAAAAGGAATCGGCACTATAGTAATGGGAGAAATGGAATCTGAGTATCCAGAAGTGATGACATGGGAGCTTGAGACCTCAAGTCGACAACTGAATAATCACCGTTTTTATGAAAAAATGGGTTACAAGAAGATCTTTGAAACGGATGATGAATTCTGCTATGAGAAAAAAATGAAAGAAGGGGTTTTTGTTCAGGGTGAGTCAAGGGAGATCACCATTCAAGGTGATACATTAAGCGACGAGGATCTTTCTGAACTACAGGTGGAGTATAGCAACCTGAATAACATCGATTTCTATGGAATCAATGGAAGCTATTCCACTTTTAGCAACAGCAATTTGATGGGTGCCGGGTTCAACAATTGCAATCTCAGTGAGTCCCGTTTTCAAAACATCAATCTTCAAAAAGCGTTGATTGCAGACCTTAATTTGTCTCAAAGTGAACTGGCTCATGTCACACTGGGGGGAGTACACGTTCATGACACAAACCTTGGCGAAAAGAATGAGCACATCAGGTTTGAACGATGCGACTTGCATGGTAGTAAGTTGGATAACTGCAATTTGAACCATGTCGAAATTGCAAACTGTGATGTAACCCGTATGAAGATCAATGGCATATCAGTGGAAGATCTCATGAAAGCATACGAATCGGTTCAGGACAAAAGGAAAGATTAAATTGCACAGACACCCATTATTCATTCAATCATATTATAGGTATTGACTGAATAAAAGAGGTGTTACTTAGAATGAACCCATATCAATTTTACCGACAATTCAAACCTTTTTATCTTGATGGCTATTCCCGGACACCGGGAAATCAATCTTTGGAGTCAAATCTTCAAAAAGCCATCAATGGTGAATATAGCGCCATTATTTGTTATGAAAAGCTTGCGAAAATGGCCCCTACAGAAGATGAAAGAAAACGGATCCTTGAAATACGCAAGGACGAAAAAAGACATTTGAAGTCATTCACTGACATCTATAGAAATTTGACAGGGATGGAGTATAGTCCTCAATTGCAGGAAGGTTGTCCGAACTCGTATAAAAAGGGATTGGATTTTGCCTTCCGGGATGAGCAGGATACGGTGGATTTTTATTATAGCGTTTCGGATGGTGTACAGGATGCCTTTATAAAAGAGACATTTCGTCGTGCAGCTGTTGATGAACAGAATCACGCCGTATGGTTTTTATATTATGCCATGCAGAATAAAGGCAGCAGGGGTGCATCAAGACAAGTGGATTACGGGGCAAAAGGAGCACTTGCTGCTGGTGCCCTTTCAGTTCCCCAGATGCTCAATTATGCCATACAGGACGAATACCTTGCCCAGGCACGATACGATCGGATCTTAGAGAATTTCGGGAATGTCCGCACTTTTTTACAGATCAAAGAAGCAGAGTTGCGTCATATTACCGCATTGCAGACTTTGTTCCAACGCTACGGATTGCCGCTCCCTGAAGATCAATCCCAATCGTACACAACCACTCCGGATTCATTAAAAAGTGCCTATGCAGCAGGGGTTCAAGGGGAGATTGATAATATGGCTATGTATGATCGTTTTTTGACGTTTAATCTGCCTCAGGATGTGAGGATCGTCTTCACACAATTGAGAAATGCTTCACAGAATCATTTAGCTGCATTTGAGAGAGGACTGGCAAGATAACAAAAACACTGGACATGATATTCTGATCCATAATGAAATAGAAGAGAGAGATGAGTCGCTCATCTCTCTCTTCTTTCTGCTTATTTAAAAATTCCAAATGGCTTTCCAACAGGAAGCGTTTCTTTACCGAAGTGTGTATTCAATACACTTGCGGCTGAACCGTAAAAGCTGAAAAGGGCAATGAACAGTTCAGAGATCGCTGCTAATTTGTGCGTGGCTTCAGGAGCGACTCCCAGTGTGGACAGGGAAAGGCCGATGAATAAGAAATCGATCAGGACAAAAATGATGAATAAGACCTTATGAGTCTCCATGGCACCAACTGTCATGAAGATACTGAATATCAGATAGCCTATATAGGCTATGCCGAGCTGACTTGGATCTATTGCAGCCGCCGCTGCTTCTCCGAATACCCCGAATGAAATCAACCAGGAAGTCCCAACCCCCAGCCAGAATAATCCGAAAGCACCGAATGCAGTCATACCGAATGTATTATTGTGCTTTGCATCTCCAAAGCTTGCCATCAATTGGGCAATGCCTCCGAGGAAAATCGCCCAAGGTAATACGAACGACACGCCGTCAGTCCATCCGAGTTTTGCAGAAGAAGCTACAAGAGTGACCATGGCCAGTCCGAAAAGTCCAAGGGCAGATGGATCAGCTGTCGTGATCTGAACCCGTTGAGTGGTTTGTGTGTGATTCATGATGATACCTCCTATTAAACATACCTGACTAATTTACATAAAAAAGTGTGGGTATGCAATAGAAAATATCATGTAAGCGAAACTTTCATACAAAATCCCGGATAATCATGGAATGATCATCCGGGATTTCGTTTTCCCCTACCAGAATATCCAATTCACAACAAAAAAACGCATGAACTGAGTCAATCTTACATAGATATCAAGTGGGGACAAATTTCTTCCCTCAACAGGAGGTGACAAGGATGGAAGAATATTTCATTTTCATGCTCATTTTTCAAGCCGGCAGCTTCTTCATTTCGTTACTGAATCACATTGATAAGTAGAAAAAGACATGAACATTTTCCGGACTATGACTGGCCTCATAGTGCGGATTTTTTTCTGTTTCCCTTATATTCTATGTCGCTTTTTCCTTCATTATACGTTTCTATGAAAATACTAATCCTCTCAGGATGTTTCTAAATCCGGAAATTGTTGTTATCATTAGAATGTTGAAGACAAAAAAATGATCGGTCATTACTATATATATTCATGGAAGGAATCAGATCCTTGAAAGCTATACATCAAAAACTCATAAAAGAACGCTGCGGTACTGTTTCCTTCAAACGGGGAGAGGCGTATTACCGCTCCAACAAGGTGACATTAGACGAATATTCGAGACATTTTTGTCGAGGGACTGTAATGGGGGAAGAAGAATTTCACGTTACCATTCAGGAGGATTCAAAAGGTGAAATCGAAGCGAGCTGCAGCTGCCCCAAGCTTGCATCATTTGATAAGGATTGTCAGCATATAGCTGCTGTGCTTTTGAAGATGGAAAATGAAGAGCGAAGGATGAAAAGGAATGAAGAAGGCGTAACAGAGGAGTTTTTCACATTGTTCCAGGAGGAATCCTTCCGTTCCCCCGCTAAGCTTCGTCATTTTGAAAACAGACAGATTGTGCCATGTGAATTTCTGATTCATCCAACGTCTACCCAAGATGGGGGAGAGATGCTTGGAATTGAATGTATCATAGATGGATCTAAGCTAAAGCCGATTCGATCCTTTTTGGAATATATAAATGAAGGGAAACCCTTTCATGTTTCAGGCTCATTCATATTCAATCCGGAGTTTCATTGTTTTGAGACTGATACAGCAGCTGTCATTCAATATCTTGTGAATGTGTCAAAGGGTTCAGGTAATAAAAACGATGATGGCTATTTGCTTATTCCTCCATCATTATGGGATAACCTCATTCCACTACTCAAACTTGCTAAAGACGTTAATTTGCAGCATAACGCAAGAACCCATGAAGGGTTTACACAAGGGGAGCTGCCTCTTCCAATACAATTCTACTTTAAGCAGGCCCAGGCTGTAGGTTACAGGTTATACATTTCCGGACTGGATAATATGACGATTTTGGAAGAATATCAAACCGTCATTCATGATGGTGTTTTTACGCAGCTTGATAGTATGGACGTGAAAAGACTTACTGAATTAAAGAGATTGTTAGGCCATTCAGGGTCACGGTTCATCCCTATTTCCCCGGACCAGATCGGCTTTTTCCTTGAAAAAGTGGCTGTGGGATTGAAGAAATTAGGGGAAGTTCAAATATCAGATGACATTGCGGAAAGGTTGGAATCGGCACCGCTTGTTGCAAAGCTTTATCTCGATCGGGTGAAAAACCGATTGTTAGCCGGACTTGAATTCCATTATGATCAAATCGTTATTCATCCCCTGGAAAATCGGGAAGCGCCATCAGGTTCCCTTCTCATACGAAATGTAGAGAAAGAAAATACCATTCTTGAATGGATGGACGAGTTTTCTTTCGGGAAAACAGAAGGTGGTTACTACTTACACAATGAAGATTTGGAATATGAGTTTTTAACCTATGGAGTGACGAAGCTTCAAAAGGATATTCAAATTTATGCCACAACCGCTGTAAGAAACAGGATTTCCCGAGGGAATCATCATCCAAAAATAAGAGTCAAAGTAAAAAAGGAACGAATGAACTGGCTGGAATTCACTTTTGAAATGGATGGCATCCCGGATAGACAGATCATGGAGCTCCTCGGGGCATTGGAAGAAAAACGGAAGTATTACAGGATGCGAAACGGCTCTCTCTTATCACTGGAATCAAAGGAGTTTCAAGATATCCAGCGCTTCATGCATACGTCACAAGCAGAGAAGAATGATCTCGTGAAAGGGCTCGAGCAACCATTGCATCAAAGCTTACACCTTCTGGATACAGTTGAAGGGGGGCATTCATTTACTTTTGAACATTCCTTCCAAGAATTTTACAGGCAGCTTATGAACCCAGACAGCCGGGAGATTTCGGTGCCTTCCCTATTAGACGAGCGGCTGAGAAACTACCAGAAGACAGGCTTTCGCTGGATGAAGACTCTTTCCCATTATGGGTTCGGCGGGATCCTGGCTGATGATATGGGGCTTGGGAAAACGGTTCAGAGCATCACGTTTATCGTATCGGTTCTTGAAGAAATCAGGGAAAAGAAGCTTCCGGCCCTGATTGTCTGTCCCTCTTCCCTGACGTATAACTGGAACAGCGAATGTGGGAAATTTGCCCCCGAGGTCAATGTCCTCATCATGGACGGTAACCAGGCTGTACGAAAGAAGAAACAGAAAGGTATGAGGGATGCGGATGTAATCATCACTTCCTATCCTTTACTGCGAAGCGATAGTAAATGGTATGAACGACAGAAATTCCATACGGTCTTTTTTGATGAGGCACAGGCTTTCAAAAATCCACTCACCCAAACGGCAAGAAGTGTGAAGAAGATAGAAGCGAATAATCGCTTCGCCTTGTCCGGAACTCCTGTAGAGAATTCACTTGAAGAATTATGGTCCATCTTCCACGTTGTATTTCCGGGATTATTCAAAGGACTTAAGGATTACAGCCGTTTAACAAGAAAAGATATAGCGAAAAGAATCAAACCATTCGTTCTTCGCAGAATGAAGAAAGACGTGTTATCTGAACTTCCCGGAAAAGAAGAAATTACCCATTATTCAGAGCTTCTGCCCCAGCAAAAAGAATTGTATGCGGCTTATCTCGCCAAGCTGAAACACGATACGATGAAGCATTTGGATAAGAACACGCTAAGGAAAAACAAAATTAAAATTCTCGCCGGATTGACCCGTTTAAGACAAATCTGCTGCCATCCCGGATTATTTGTAGATGGTTATCATGGCTCATCAGCAAAATTCTTAGAGCTGATGGAGTTGTTGGAGGAGTCCAGGTTGTCAGGCAGAAGGGTCCTGGTCTTTTCGCAATTTACGAAAATGCTTGAGATGATCGGGAGAGAGCTGACACTCAAAGGACAATCCTACTTTTACCTGAATGGAACCACTCCGTCAGAAGAGAGGGTTAAGATGTGCAGTCGATTTAATGAAGGGGAACGGAATCTCTTTCTCATCTCTCTAAAGGCAGGTGGAACAGGGCTGAATTTAACGAGTGCCGATACGGTGATTCTATATGATACATGGTGGAATCCCGCTGTAGAGGAACAAGCAGCGGACAGGGCCCATCGGATGGGACAGGAAAATACGGTGAAAGTGCTGAAGCTGATTGCCAAAGGAACGATCGAAGAGAAGATGAACGAGCTGCAGGAAAAAAAGAGGAACCTGATCCGGGATATCATGGACCCTGATGAAAAGATGGTTCAGACCTTAACCGAAGAGGAATTGAAAGAAATCCTATCCATAGATCAATAACCAGTACAATAGAAATTGGCATGAACGCAGGATTCGGGAGATACTAGTAGGGTGATGAGTACCCTTCTCGGTATCTCATCGTGCGAACTGAAAAGAAACATAGTATAAGGAGCACCCTCAATGACATTATCCATGACGGAAAATGAAATCACCCTTGCCATTATCCAAAGTTTGAAAGATGGAAAGAAAAGCATTTTTTTAGATATAATTGAAGAGCTTCAGCCATACGACATTGCTCAGCAATATCTACATATCCCGTCCAAGCACCGGAATAAATTCCTTTTGTATTTACCTCTTGAAGAGCTTACGGAATTCATTCAGGAGATTGAAAGGGAAGATCAGTTGCTCGTTTTGGAGAAGCTCGGGATAGAGAAATCTACAAAGGTCCTCGATCTGATGGAAAATGACAACCTGGCCACATTGCTGACGGATTTGGAGCCCGAGAAAATAGAGGAATTACTTTCAGAGATGAACCAGGCAGAGTCTCAGGTTGTTCAAAATCTCATGACATACGAACCGGAAACAGCCGGCCGGATCATGAACAACCGCTATGTGTGGATACCTAAACATTATACGGTCCGTGAAGCAGTGGATAAACTGAAGCATTTCGCGGAACTCGCCGAATATTTGAACTATCTCTATGTCATTGACGACGAAAAGAAATTGATAGGCGTCATTTCCTACAAGGATTTATTACTTAGCGAATTACTAGATAAAATTGAAGATATCATGTACAGCCGTGTGGTTAAAGTTGATGTCCATACCGATCAGGAAGAAGTGGCCAAATTGATCAGCCGCTATGACTTCATCACACTTCCGGTCATTGAAGAAGACGGAAGGCTTGTCGGGGTCATCACCGTCGATGACATCATTGATGTGGTCATTCAAGAAGCCAATGAGGATATTGAGAAGTTATCCGCATCGGGTAAATCCATCGACTTTACGACCAAACCATTTGTTGCAGCCTATCGACGTCTTCCGTGGCTTGTTTTATTACTGTTCATAGGACTCGTTTCGGGAAGCATCATTGACAGATTCTCTGCAACCCTGGAACAGGTCGTGGCTCTTGCATTCTTTATGCCGATGATTGCGGGGATGACCGGGAACACTGGTACGCAATCTCTGGCCGTTGTCGTCAGGGGACTGGTCTCGAATGATTTGGATATTAAACAAGTCATAAAGCTCGTTTTCCGGGAATTATGGGTAGGCATCATCATCGGTGTGACTTGTGCCGTCATGATCGCCCTGATTGCCTTTGTGTGGCAGGGCAATATTGTGTTAGGACTCGTGGTGGGAAGCTCCTTACTGATAACATTAATTATCGGAACGTTGGCAGGAACCATCATCCCCCTCATCCTATATAAATTTAACATAGATCCTGCCGTTGCTTCCGGACCTTTGATCACAACGATCAATGATATTCTATCCCTTCTGATCTATTTTGGCATTGCCACCATGTTTATTACAAAATTGATGTAAAGGATTTGGCCAACATATTTCCTGTGGTAAAATACTCAGTGAACGTCAAGGGAGTTAGCATGATTACTTAACAGGGAGAGACTCCTACTGATACTCATGTATCGGTAGGAGTCTCTTTCATGAAAGAATTTTTATGTTAGAGGTGGAAGATTATGATCTATTTATTAGTTGGTGCAGCCGGTATGGTCGGGGCCCTGCTGCGATATTATCTTGGGATATTTGCCGGTGGATGGTGGGATTATACGTTTCCTATGGGGACGTTTCTTGCAAATATGATTGGAAGCTTCGCGTTGGGATATGTCACAATGTACATATTTCAGATGAAGAAGGTCCCTTCAATGGCAGCCACAGCCATCGGGACAGGGATGATTGGATCTTTCACTACTTTTTCCACATTCAGTGTCGAAACGGTCAACCTTCTTACTCATTCCCATTTGGTTCTGGCACTTATTTATATATTAGGAAGCATGTTCGGTGGTTTATTTATGTCATGGGCAGGCTTTACAATTGGGAAGCAGCAATTTAATCTGTATAAGCGAAAGGGGGTCTAAAGATGATTGTACAGGGTATGATGGTCGCGATCGGGGGGTTCTTTGGGGCAATATCCCGCTTTGGGATCAGCCGTTTGTTCAAGAAATATGATCATACAGACTTTCCATACGCTACCTTATTCGTCAATCTGGTTGGGTCATTTCTTCTTGGCTATGTAATCGGCTCGGACATCGCAGAAACAGGTATTCTTCTTCTCGGGACCGGTTTTCTTGGGTCCTATACGACTTTTTCCACTTTTAAATTGGAAACCATTCAACTTCATGCCGATAACAAATGGAAGCCCCTGATTACTTATCTCCTGATCAGCTATACGATTGGTATTTTATTCGCTTTTGTAGGGATGGCTTTAGGCAGGGTGTAAAGAAGACGGTAACTCACATAGATCAATAGTATTCATTAAATGCTCAGGTACTCCCTGGGCATTTTTAAATCCAAGAAACCGTACTGTTTAGGGTAAAAATAAGTGAATTTATGGAGTCAGCCATTATATAAAAATAATATTGACCACAGTGGTCAATACATTGTCCTTTAAAAGGAGGTCTACAAAGGTTGTTTAAGTCATTAAACATCGATCCTGAGAAAGAAGATCGAATTATTAGAGCCGCAACCCGGGTTTTCGCCGAAAATGGTTATGAAAAAGCCTCGACAAATGCCATCGTAAAGGAAGCGAAGATTTCCAAGGGAATTCTGTTTCATTATTTTAATAGCAAAAAAGAATTATATGTTTCTCTTTATGAACACCTCACGGATTTGTTCACAGGAAAAATATATGAAAGACTCGACTGGAATGAGCATGATATTTTCGTTACGATCCGCTCTGTGACATTGATCAAGTTTGAATTATTCTCTGTTTATCCCGATCTAATCAATTTCCTTACCAGCGCTTTCTCGGAAGAAGCTCCCGAAGTAAAAAACGAAATTGAGAAGTATAAAACGAGGATGGTGGAGAGTAGCTTTGCCACTTTATTTTCCAATGTCGATACTTCCAAATTCAAAGAGGGGATTGACGTAAACAAATCGATCCAGGTTATTTACTGGACCTTCGAAGGGATGGCCAATCAACAACAGCAGAAAGCGAAGTCACGATCTGTAGCTGAAATCAATCAAGAAGAAGTGCTGGCGGAAATCGACGCCTATATCGAATTGTTGAAGATTTCTTTTTACAAATAGAAAGAAAAAGGGAGGATCATTTAATGAATGTGATTGAAATTCACTCATTGACTAAAAACTATGGGAAATCCAGGGGGATCAGCGACGTCAGTTTTCATGTTGAAGAAGGGGAGATCTTTGGGTTCATCGGGCCAAATGGTGCGGGGAAATCAACAACCATCCGGACCCTTCTTTCACTGATCCATCCGTCCGCAGGCAGCGCAACGATCTTCGGTATGGATTGCATCGAATCTGCCCCGGATATTGCAAAGGAAGTGGGATACCTGCCTTCTGAAGTATTTTATTATGACAATATGAAGGTCATCGACCTTTTAAAGTATTCTGCCAGCTTTTATAAGAAGGATTGTACAAAAAGAATCAAGGATTTAGCCGATATGTTAAATCTGGACGTAACGAAGAAGATTGATGATCTATCTCTTGGTAATAAGAAGAAGGTCGGGATCATTCAGGGTTTGCTTCACGAACCAAAGCTGATAATATTGGATGAACCTACTTCAGGCTTGGACCCCCTCATGCAACAGAAATTCTTTGAATTACTTCAAGATGAAAATAAGAGAGGAGCTACCATCTTATTTTCATCACATATATTGAGTGAAGTTCAGCGAATGTGTGATCGGGTCGCAATCATCAAAGAAGGAAGGATCGTTCAAGTTGAGAAAATCAGTACGCTAAAAGAAAAGAATCATAAAAAATTCAAGATAGAGACGAAAGGGGATTTCGAACCTTCTTTCTATGAGGTGGAGGGCGTAAGCAACCTGGAAATAAAAGACCGTCAAGTCAGCTTCCTGTTCAGGGGGGATATTAACAAGGTCATGAAGAAAATTGCTGATATTGAAATATCGAATCTCTGGATCGAGGAGCCTGATTTAGAAGAAATCTTTATGCACTATTATGAAAAGGAGGCTTAATCCTCTATGAATATCTTTCTTTATGAGCTAAAGTCTTATCGAAAGTCGACGATTATATGGACTTTGGCCCTTACGTCATTGATGATTCTGTTCATGTCCTTGTTTCCTTCCATTTCTAAAGAAATCGACGAATTCAAAAAGCTCCTGGAGGGGTTTCCGGAGGGGGTTCGAAAAGCATTGGGAATTCAGATCGATAGTATAGGATCCCTAAACGGTTATTATTCGTATTTCTTCCTTTATGTAACATTATGCGGTGCCATTCAGGCAATGAATCTGGCCATTTCGATCGGTTCGAAGGAAATCAGGGAAAAGACGGCGGACTTTCTTCTGACTAAGCCTGTTACCCGGACGAAGATTCTTTACTCGAAGGTATTGGCAGCTCTTGTTTCCCTCCTGCTTACGAATATCGTATACGTGATTTCGGCGATCATTGTCGCCAACCTGGTAAAGGTGGATTCGTTCAGTCTTACTATATTCCTATTGATTTCAACTACTCTCTTACTCACACAATTCATCATGTTTGCCTTAGGAATGATCATCGCGGTCGTATGGTCAAGGGTGAAATCTGTCCTTACGCTTTCACTTGGTATCGTATTCGCCTTCTTTGTTATTGGGATGGTAGCAGCAACAGAAGAAGCAGGGCGTTATTTCACACCTTTTAAGTACTTTGACTACACATATATTATGAATCACGCTGCATATGAATGGTCATTCCTGATGGCAGGAATCACACTGATTGCTGTCTCCATGGTTTTAAGCTTCATCATTTATAATAATAAAGACATTCATACGGTATAAAAGGAGGGGAAGTCATGAATGTATATGTAAGAGAAATGAGGGCTCACCGTAAATCACTTATCATCTGGTGCATCGGGATGATTGGATTGATTGGATCCGGGATGGGGAAGTATGCAGGCTTCTCGTCGTCGGGTCAATCCATGAACGAGTTGGTGGGGGGGCTTCCTAAGTCTATGCAAGCCATTCTCGGAATCGGCAGTCTTGATATGTCGACAGCAAGTGGATATTACGGAGTGCTTTTTCTTTATATCGTACTACTTGCAACCATCCACGCAGCATTGACCGGTGCGACCATCATTTCCAAGGAAGAAAGGGATAAAACCGCCGAGTTTCTATTTGTCAAACCCCTAACAAGGAAGAAGATCATAGGGGTTAAGCTTGCAGCTGCCTTCACTCAAATTGGGGTACTCGCATTGATCACATGGATTTCCTCCTTGTTGATTGTGGGCCATTATAGTGATGTGTCGGTAGCTTTTGATATTGGAGTAGCGGTAGTCGGAATGATTATTTTACAAGTACTATTTTTATTGATTGGAACGGCGGTGGCAGCTTATAGTAAAAAGCCTGAAAAATCAGCTGCAGTCGCAACTGGCGTATTATTACTGACATTCATTCTGTCATTCGCCATTGACTTGAACGGAAAAATCGAGGCTTTAAAATATCTCACACCCTTTAAGTACTTCGAAGCTGAAAGTGTAATGTATGGAGGAGGATTGGGTTCTGCTTATGTGGGGATATCATTCACGTTGATCGCCATTTTGAGCTTTGCGACATTTTTATTTTTTGAAAAACGAGATTTGAAAATGTAGAGATAGGTCTATAAATAAGGATCTGTTTCAAACAGAAACAGATCCTATTCATACAGGTCTATAATTTTGATTTCAACTCTTCAATCTGTTCTAAGTGCCTCTTCTCATGATAACCAATGAACGGTACCCACTCATCCAAACGGATTTGGCCGAAAATAGGGTGAGGATACGCTTTTTTCTGTAAAGCTTCCTTACTCGTTGTTCCAAGAAATTGGAGAAGATCTTTTCGGGACGCTTCCAGTTTTTCCTTCATTTGCTGAAGAGTCTGTTTTTCTTCTGAAGGAACCACAAAAGGAGGGGCGTCTACCTTGGTCGATCGATTTACCGCATAGTGAATCGGCTTCGACTCCACCTGCTGTTCTTCGCCTTTTTCTAGGGTCAACTGAATTGTTTTGGTGAGAGATCTCTCCATTAAATAAAGATGATCCAATACCTGCATGATCGTCCAGCGGCCTTCTTCCAACTCTTTGTTACATTCCTTGTCTGTTAGGTCATTCACACTATTTAGTAATTCAGAACGAATATCTTCAATGATCTTTATTTCTTTCTCCATGCCAGATCCTCCTCATATTTGCTTTCAAGCTCATTTTACTCTTGGAGAGGGGTTACGTACAGTAATAGCACTTAGGCGGTTTATTAGTAGGAATAGCAAACGGGAAGACCGCCTTTGTAGCGGTCTTCCCGTTTGTTGGGTATTCGATCTATTAAGCTTCCGACTTCACTTCGTCAAAATCCGGTGCAATCGCCTTGCGGATAAACAGTGAAATCAAGAATGCAATTGCGGCCAAGGCAAGGGCAAACCAATAGGCATGATGAACACCGTAGGTCATGGCATTGTGAAGGATTCCTTCTGTTACCCCACCTGCTTGCTCTTCAATGTATCCTTTCTGACTTTGGGTCATGATGCTGACAAAAATGGAAACCCCGAGTGCACCGGCAACCGGCTGCAATGTGTTGGCAATGGCGGTTCCGTGTGGGTATAAGTGCTTCGGCAGTTCATTCAATCCATTGGTTTGAGCAGGCATCATGATAGCGGATATCGACAACATGAGAATCATGTAGACCAGTACAAATAACCAAATGGGTGTAGCCGGATTGATGCCGCTAAAGAATATCATGACTCCCACCAATGTGAGTGTGCCTGGTATGATGAGTTTCCTAGGGCCGTATTTATCGAAAAGGGAGCCCATGGTAGGAGACATCAGGCCATTCAGCAGTGCTCCCGGAAGCAGCAATAATCCCGCGGCTTTTGCAGAAAATCCGAGTGGACCTTGAAGGTACATCGGCATCACGATTTCGGAAGCGAACATGGCCATAATGACGATGACGAAAATGGTCACACCTCTCGTGTAGCTCTTGTACCGGAATACCCTTACATCAAGGAGCGGTTCATCAAGCTTCAATTGTCTCAGGACAAAGAGGATGACACTGATCACAGATATGGCGATGATGGTAATGATTTTCACCGAAGTAAATCCTGCTTCTTCTTCACCTGCAGCACTGAAGCCGTAAACGATCCCGCCGATCCCTATAGAAGAAAGGATGATTGAAAGTACATCCACAGCGGGACGTGAAACTTCACCGACATTCTGTAAGTATTTCATGGCAAACAGAATCGAAAATACGGCAAATGGGATGACGGTGATAAACAACCATCTCCAGCCGAGGAAATCGACAATCACTCCAGACAGAGTCGGCCCGATGGCGGGTGCGAACATGATCACCAAACCAAATGTACCCATGATTTTGCCGCGGACTTCAGGGCGGTAAATCAGAAGCAGGGCGTTCATAATGACAGGGATCAACAAACCTGTTCCAACAGCCTGAATCATCCTCCCAATAAGGAGCATGGGGAAATTCAGGGCACAGGCTGCGATGACTGTGCCGAGTAGAAATACACTCATGACACCGATGAACATCTGTCTTGTTGTGAACCACTGAATCAATAGGGCGGAGATAGGCATCAATACCCCCATCACCAGCATGAATCCTGTCGCAAGCCATTGGACAGTGGGGGCATCCACGTGAAAGACGGCCATTAATTCTGTGAGGGCGATATTTAGTAACGTTTCATTTAAAATGGCAAAAAAAGCACCGATCATGAAGGTTATGAGGATTGCTTTTGAATTTAGTTTATTTGTCATGTTGTTCCTCCAAATAAAGTATAAAATGTAACACTTATCTATAATGCTTGAAGAAGTGAAATATCTCAAGGGGAAAGTTTGAACCGTAGTAAAAGTAACGTTTCATTTACTAAATGGTACATAAGCAGTTTTTTCAATCATATAAAATAAAAAAGAGAGGAGACTATGTCTCCCCTCAAGATATTATGATTTATGCTTCTCGTTTTTTTCTTCTGAAGCGGTGGAAGACCATGTACATCATCGGTACGATGATCAGCGTTAATATAGCTGAGAACAGAATACCTGATATGATGGTGACCGCCAATGGGGTGAATAGAGCATCACCACTGACTGCCACTGGAATCAGGGCGACAATCGAGGTAAGGGCGGTGAGTAGGATAGGGCGAAGTCGTGTACGACCAGATTCAACGACTGCTTCTTTCACACTCATTCCGCTTTGTAATCCTTGTTCGATAAACTCAATTAACACGACTGAATTCCGTACGACGATTCCGGTTAGGGAAACCATACCCATAACGGCAAGGAAGCTGATCGGAGTCTGAGTGACGAATAATCCGAGAATCGCACCTGCAATCGCCAGGTAAACTGCAACCAGAACAAGGAATGGCAGCGATAAAGAATTGAACTGAAGTGCAATTAACAAATACACCAGGAAAATCACGATGATAAACAGGATGGTGATTTCTGCGAAGAAGTCATTTTGTGCTTCATTTTCCCCGCCTAGAGTAATGGAATAGTTATTGTCATCCAGATCCTTCCTGACATCTTTCACGATTTCCTGTACATTTTCTTTATAATTCTCTTCTTCACCAGGGAAGGCGCGTATCGTAATGGCACGCTCACCATCCTTATGAGGGATGAGTTGAAGCTCTTCCTTCTTTTCAGGTGTCACCAGTTCGTCAAGTGAAACCAACTTCGGTGGTCCGGCAGGGTTTGCACTTTGAGCCGGAACTTCCAGGGAAGTAAGATCGACTTCACCTTCGTTTCCTTCCAGTAAGAGAGTCATATCGCGTTTTGTCACACCATTATCGAAAGATTTCATCGGAATGCCTTCAGTAGCCAAGCGCAGCTGCTGGCTGACATCATTTATTGTAATTCCATTTTCTTTAAGTTTTTCGCGATTAGGCTCATATACAATAGTTGGTTCCATTTTTCCGACGTTATCAACGACCAATTCAGTATCCAATGAATTTATTTCAGTGGAAATTTTATCCCTTAGTTCAATTAATCGATCCATATCCGGACCTGAGACAGTCACCGTGACAGGAGCCCCTGCCGGCGGACCTTGCTGGATTGTTTCCATGAAAATCTTTGCTTCAGGATACTCTTTTCGCAATCTGTCCGTCCACTCATCGATCAATCCTTGGGCAGTCTGGTTTTTTCGATCCACCCTTGCGACCAATTGACCTGTATTTTGACCTGAATTGGATAATGAACTGTTGAACAGATTCGGTAAGCCAGTACCTGCAAAGGAAGACGTTTCATAGACACCTTCATCTGTTTTTAAAAGTTGTTCCATTTCTTCCAGAGTATTGGATGTTTCTTCGATCGGCGTACCGATCGGTAACGTTACATCGACTGTCACTTCTTCACGATCGGCAGAAGGGAAGAATTCAAAAGGTGTCAGAGCGATCAGACCAAAGATCGCAGTCGTGAACACGAGGCCAATCGCAGAAACGACGAACGGTCTTTTCGAGAATTTTTTCAGCACAGTATCGGCATAGAAATCCGCGATCTTATTTAATGGTTTACCTAACAGCCCGGGGGCATCGGAAACTTTTTTCTTCGTTTTGCTATAAAGAAAGTATCTCATGATAGGAACGAAAATCAGTGCCACCAATGTAGATGCAATGATGGTTGTAATCAAGACAGTCGGTAGAGCCCTGATGAACGCTCCGTTTCCGCCTGATAAGAATATGAGCGGTAGGAAAGTGAACACAATCGCAAGGGAGGAAGTCACGATTGACACCCATATCTCCTTCACACCGGTTATGGCACCCATAAGAGCACCGTCCCCGAGTTTATATCTGCGTTGGATATTGTCGTTTACAACGATGGAATCATCGACCAGGATCCCGAGGGCGATGATGGCTCCGATGACGGAAATCTGATTGAGATCCACTCCTGCAAATGGCAGGGGAATCAATCCCATCAATACGGAAATCGGTACGGCAAGTGCCACTACAAAAGCACCTGAAATTGTCAGGCCAAGAGCTGTAGTCAGGATAACAGCCACAACGGAAATAGCGAGGGACTTAAACAAACCATCGAAAATGTCCGTCACAGTAGAGGCTTGAGAATAGTAAGGTACTAGTTCTACACCGGCTGGAAGGGAGTCCGATAGTTCATCCACTTTGTCACTCACTCTTTCATCGACCGTTGGGATATCCTCACCGGGCTGTACAAAAGCAGTAAATGATAGTGAAGGTTTTCCTTCAAACGTTACAATATCCCTGACTTCTTTAGGGGACACTTTCACATTAGCAATGTCTCCGAGTAAGATCGATTCGCCTTTGGGATTTTTCCCGACAAAGAGTTCCTTCATTTCATCTAAGGTAGTGAAATGATCGACAGTCAGTTGAACAACTTCGTTATCCACTTCCTGCTTTCCGAGTGGAGTAGGATAATACTCATCATTGATGGCATTTATAACTGAAGAGGGGTTCAGGCCAGAAGCCTTGAGTTCCTCTTTCTTTAATTCGATCTTGATTTCTTCTTCGGGAAGACCTTTGATGGTGACACTTGAAACCCCGGATAGGTCCTCTATTTCCTCTTTCCATCTGCTGACCTCATCGTCCAGCTCAAGGAGTGACTCCTTATTTTCACTGACTAAATGATAAGATACGATGGGCATTTTGACCGTGGATTCATTGACTTCAGGGTCGAACACCTCTTCCGGAAAAGAGGTTGATGCATCAGAGACGGCTTGGCGCACATCCCCGAACACTTCTTTTTTGTTTTCCCCATCTTCAACCTCTACAATAATAGTAGAGAAACCGGCTGCGGAAGAAGAACTGATTTCTTTAATGCCTCCGATTGATTGGAGAGAAGATTCTATCGGATTTGTAATGGTCCTTTCAACGGAATCAACGGTAGCCCCGGGATATACAGTTGTGACTGTACCGATGTTGACACTCGTTTCCGGTATTTCACGTTGTGGCAATTGAATAAAGGTGAAAATTCCGATGATCACAAATAATAAGATGAAGATCAGGACGATTTTTGAACGATTCAAAATAGCTTTTAACATGGTTTCATCCTCCTTTGATAATGTTTGACTTGTGGGTCATTCATTTTTTCTGTAAGTGTTTAATCATTGATATATCAGTCATATATTTAGTTGACTCACTAGTCATTTTACCTAAAAAAATCATCTAGTCAAGAATTAATGCTCTTCTCATTTTTACCGGGAATGGTTAAAATGAGAAGGGGATAGTTTTCTCTGGATATAGAGGTGTAGAAAATGGATAAGCGGAATGCAATACTCGAATCAGCAGTTGAACTCTTTGGAGC
The DNA here is from genome assembly GCF_025398035.1 of Rossellomorea vietnamensis. NCBI lineage: Bacteria > Bacillati > Bacillota > Bacilli > Caryophanales > Bacillaceae > Rossellomorea > Rossellomorea vietnamensis. Next base: position 683,494 of record NZ_CP104558.1, on the reverse strand, counting down.
TCACGGTTACAATCAGACGTCCATGCAGCAAATCGCCGAAAGTGTCGGCATATCAAAAGGCTCCCTTTACTCATATTTTCAATCAAAGGAAGATTTGATCATATCGATTTACGAACATTATCAACAGCTTGTATTTGAACGGGCATTCGTTGTAGGATTGGATGGGAATCTGCCTCCGATGGAGAGATTTGCAAAACAGTTCCAAGTACAATTCGAAGGGATATTGGAGTACAAGTCTTATATGAAGATGCACATGCGAGGGGAATCCACGAAAAATAGTGAAAAACTGGCGGCTATGGAGCATCGTATGAGGGGGCGTCTGTTCAGCTGGCTTGAACAGAATCTCCTCGAGGTGTATGGAGAAGAAATAAGACCTTACAAATGGGATCTGATGTGGATGACCCAATCCATCTATGCGTCTTATATGATGCTGATGATATCTCATGATGACACTCTTGATCCCTCAAGGCTGGGAGCACATTTAGTAAGGCAGATTACGCTTCTTGCTAATGACTTCCTAAGTGGAAATAGCTCTCCGCAATTGAATGACGACATGATGAAATCCTTTTCTGTCAGTATGGACAAGGAAGGTGCTTTCATATCGTTTGAGAACAGGGAGAACGCTTGGAGATCCCTGTATGGGAAGATCAAGGGGATGGATAATGGTAGAGATTATATGGTCATAGCGAATCGGATTTCTGAGGAATGCCGTGAATCGGAGCCGGACAAATTGATCTTGAAGGGATTATTCCGATTACTGATGGATTCGGAAGAGTTAAGAATCGAAGCTGAAGAATTAGAAAGACAGCTCCTTCCCGTGTGAATGGGAAGGAGTTTTTTTGTGAAGGAAGCATTTTCTGGGCGATTCTCTGTGCCAATTCGATAGAACCGATGGTCAATTTATTCCATTCTCATTTCTATTTCATGACAAATTGTTTTAAATTTCGACAAGAAGGGTATAAGAATGTTGGCGCATTTATACGGTAATACTAATTCCGTGGGTCGTCAGGATTATACAAGATCCTGGACGACTTTTATTTTGGCCAAAAATACATAGATAAAGGAGGGTGTACCTGTGGAGAAATGGATGGAATTTCTAGAGGTGAATGCACCTCGGATTCTTGATCTGACGATAGAGCATGCGGTTCTCGTGGGTCTTGCGATCATCGTCGCTTTACTGATCGGGGTACCTTTGGGAATTTATTTAACGACAAACGATTATCTTGCTGAGACGGTGTTGCAGATTGCCTCTGTCATGCTGACGATTCCGAGTATTGCCTTATTTGGAGTGATGATTCCGATATTCTCTATCATCAATCAGGGAATTGGCTTTGTTCCTGCCTTTGTGGCACTGGTACTCTATTCTCAGCTGCCGATCATACGAAATACATATACAGCGATACGGAATGTGAGCCCGGAGATGCGAGATGCGGCAAAGGGGGTTGGGATGAAGACTCATCAGCGTCTACTGAGAGTCGAAATTCCAAATGCCTTTCCGGTTATAATGGCAGGCATACGTACGGCAGTCGTCATGAATATCGGAATCGGTGTCATAGCGGCTTACATAGGGGCCGGTGGGCTTGGTGTCCTCATCACACAGGGGATTTCGAGAGGGGACAACTACCTGATCATCAGTGGTTCTGTGGCAGTGGCAATACTTGCCATGATCGCTGACGCCATCTTGTTGTGGATACAAAAACGCTATACACCAAAAAGCATTGCATAAAGTGAAAGAGGTGAAGAGATGATTACATTTGATCAGACTACTAAGACATACGAAGGCGATGTGACAGCGGTTAAAGGTGTCGACTTTACCGTGGAAAAAGGTCATATCATCGTACTGCTTGGACCTTCGGGCTGCGGTAAGACGACTTTATTACGAATGGTGAATCGACTGGAGTCGATTACCGATGGGAAAATCATCATCGACGGACAGGATTCAATGGAATTAAACCAGATTGAGCTTCGCAGAAAAATCGGTTACGTCATCCAAAGCAACGGACTCTTTCCGAATATGACGATAGAAGAGAACGTCATGATTGTTCCTGACATGTTAGGGTGGGGAAAGAAAGAGAAAAAGGAACGCTTCAACAAATTGATGGATATGATCGGGCTGAGCGGGGATAAATTCGGAAAACGATATCCCCATGAACTATCCGGGGGACAGCAGCAAAGAATCGGTGTCATTCGTGCGCTGGCAGCAGATCCTCCCGTCATGTTGATGGATGAGCCGTTCGGGGCACTCGATCCGATCATCCGTGAGAAGATACAGGATGAATTCCTGCAGATTCAACGGGAAGTGAAGAAAACCATCTTGTTTGTAAGTCATGATATCGATGAAGCAATCAAGATGGCAGACAAGATTGTATTATTACGGGGAGGGGAAATCATGCAGTATGATACTCCCTCAGAGATGCTTGTCCGTCCTAAGAGTGACTTTGTATATGAGTTCTTCGGGAAAGACCGTGCCATAAAGAGCCTCAGTCTACATACGATATCCGATTTGAAGAATATTATTGGATTGGCAGATTTTGATGAATCGATTCCTGATACGAAGACCATCAATGTGCGTCACGATCTCAGAAATACGTTGTCGATGCTCTTGAATCAGGAAGCTGATCAAGTGATCGTGACGGATGATGGTGGGAATAAATTAGGCGCAATCACCATCGATCTAGTTCAGAAGTATCTTCATTATGAAATCAAAGGAAAATCGAACGTGGTTCAGAAAGGATGATACGGTGAATACCAAGAAGATAGTCAGTAATATTGTCCGGTATGTAGTGTATGCACTTGTCATCCTTTTCTTTGGCTGGGCGATAAAAAATCATTATTTTGATTATATGTTTAGTCAATCCAATACATTTCTCCATTTATTGAAACAGCATCTTCAGCTGGTCCTGGTGTCTTCGTTGCTTGCTCTTGTGGTGGCGGTTCCAGTGGGGATCTTGATTACCCGAAAGCAGTTCAGGAGGGCTGAGTGGATTGTGTCGAATACAGTTAATTTTGGCCAAACCATTCCAAGTCTGGCTGTACTTGCCCTGATGATCAGTATTTTGGGCATCGGGTTTAAAACAGCCATATTCGCTCTGTTTATTTATTCCCTTTTACCGATTTACCGAAATACAGTTGCAGGTATCGACTCGATTGATGAGAATCTCATTGATGCAGCAAGAGGGATGGGGATGAAACCTCATCAAATCCTTTTCCGTATTGAATTGCCGAATGCAGCTTACTCGATCCTTGCAGGGATCAGGACAGCTGTCGTACTTAACATAGGAACTGCCGCTCTGGCGTACGTCGTTGGAGGAGGCGGGTTAGGTGTCTGGATATTTACTGGGATTCAACTATTCGATAATGGCTATCTGATTTCAGGAGCTATTCCGGTAACGATACTCGCCATTCTCGTAGATTTATTATTGAGACTCATTGAGCGGCTGGTCGTTCCTAAAGGCACGAAACAAACATTGGAAATGTAATGGTTGAAGCAGGAGGTGACATTCATGAAACAGAAGCTGAAATGGGTTGGGATGGTGACCCTTATACTTATGCTTACCGCATGTTCGAACGTTGGGATAGGCGGCAAGCAAATATCCGTCGGTGGCAAGAACTTTACCGAGCAATACCTGCTTTCTGAGATGACGGCCTTTCTTTTAAAAGAAGAGGGGTTTAAAGTCAAGCAGATGAACAATCTTGGAAGTACCGTCGTCCGTAAGGCACTGGAAAATGAGCAGGTGGATCTGATGTGGGAATACACGGGAACAGCCTTGATCACCTATATGGGGCAGGAACCGATGTCAGATCCCGAGAAAACGTTTGAAAAAGTGAAAGAGCTTGATTCAAAAAAAGGAATTCACTGGATGAATATGTCCAATGTGAATAACACATACGCCCTTGCCATGAATAAAGACGAGGCAAGGGAGTTGGGAATCGAATCAATCAGTGATCTAGCTCAATACGTTAATAGTCATCCTGGTGAATTGACAATGGCATCTGATGCTGAATTTGCTAATCGTGCCGATGGACTTCCAGGTGTGGAGGAGAAATACGGCTTCAAATTCGGTTCGGGACAGATAAAGCAGATGGATCTTGGCTTGACTCAAAGAGCTTTGAATAACCATCAGGTGGACGTATCGGTTGCCTTTGAAACGGATGCAACGATCGTGGATTATGATCTTGTCACTTTAAAGGATGATAAAAATTTCTTCCCGCCTTACAGGGCAGCTGTCAGTATTAACAAAGAAGTATATAAAAAGTATCCCGAAATCAAAGAAATCACTGGGAAATTGGCAGATAAACTAAACAGTGATATTATGCGGGAACTGAATTACAAAGTGGATATTGAAGGAAATAGTGTATCCGTTGTGGCCCATGATTGGCTGGTGGAAAATGACTTAATAAAAGATTGATATAAGAGCTTAATAGGACTGGACCGATTGTGGTTCAGTCCTATTTCTTTTTTGTTATAAATTACCAGTATAGCTTTTCTGTCTAATCAGAACGCCGGAAAATGAATACTCTATAGTATTGACGTCTTGACCAAGGCAATATTGGAGGAATAGAAGATGAAACCGACTGTATCAATAGTGATCCCTTTTTATAACTGTACTTACGTGGATCAGGCCATTCGAAGCGCCTTAAACCAAACGTACCTGAATACTGAAGTCATTGTCGTGGATGATGGCTCTACAAGAGAGTTGGAAAGATTGACCCCTTTCCTGAACAGAATTACGTATATAAAAAAAGAAAACGGAGGGACAGCAACCGCCGTTAATGAAGGGATCAAAAAATCCAGTGGTGAATATATCGTCTGGTTGAGTTCGGATGATCACTTTCATAAACAAAAAGTAGAAAAACAATTGAATTACATGATTAGTAAAGGCGCCAAAGCAAGTTTTCATAATTATGATTATATAAATAAAGACAATGAAATATTGCTTCCGTTCGTAGGGAAAAGGTTTTCAAATGCAGAAGAAATCTACCGTTCAATCACGCGTATCAACCCCATTAACGGGTGCTCTGTGATGGTTCACAGAGATGTATTTAAGAATATTGGTTATTTCAGTCCGAATCTGAAATTCACTCAAGACTATGAAATGTGGTGCCGTATGCTGATGAAAGGCTATGTCATTTACTATTTGGATGAAGTCCTGCTCAAATATCGGTCGCACCCTGACTCCGGAACGAGTAAGCATCCTGACCAAATGAAAAGGGAAGTGACTGCGATCAGGCATTACTATAATCATCAGATCCATCAATATGCAGTCCAACACTCAGACAAGTTAAAAAGCATCAAGTTCTAAAAGAAGAATGGATGTTTTAAACACTATCGTTTGACATATGACACCGTGTCACATAAAGTGGGGAATGTTCCATGTGACGCGGTGTCATTTTTTGAAGGAGGAATGCAAAATTGCCTAAACCTACATTCTTCAATTTGAAGGAAGAGAAAAGGAACGTTTTGGTGGAAGCAGCCAAGAAGGAGTTTTCCAGGGTATCCCTATATGATGCCTCCATTGCAAACATCCTGAAGACCGCTGGAATCCCAAGGGGAAGCTTCTATCAGTACTTTGAAAATAAAGAGGATGCCTTTTTCTACCTCGTTGGTGAGCATGCCCGGAAACGGTTTGAAACCTTTATTGCTTTGTTGGAAACCCATGATGGGGATTTGTTCGAAGCGACAAGGGTCATGTTTCATACAATGCTGGCGTTTTCCTATGAGAATGGACAAAATAATTTTATTCGGAACGTCCTCTTGAATATGAATTACAAAATAGAAAAAACGTTCACTCAGACGTTAACCAGGGAAACTATCGATCAGCGCTATGAAGAAATCTTCCTCTTAGTAAATAAAGATCAATTTGCCATTGATAATAAATCGGATTTGTATCATGTATTGCAAATCCTTTCAGCGGTCACATTCCATAACCTTGTTCAGAGCATTGCTGACGAATTGACTCTTGAAGAAGCCCTGGGAAAATACGATAAGGAAATAAACATGATTAAAAGAGGATTGTGTAAATCCTCTTCATAATTGAATAGAAAGAAGGGAGAACATGAATAACACAAATTCCAATACCCAATCCGAAACCTTTAACAAAACACCATTGCTCATAGTCCTCATATCAGGCGCGTTCGCAGCCATACTCAATCAAACGTTGCTTGGGACGGCTCTCCCTCATATCATGACGGATCTGAATCTTGATGCGAGTACCGCCCAGTGGCTTACGTCGATCTTTATGCTCGTGAACGGGGTGATGATCCCGATTACGGCATTCCTGATCGAGCGCTTCACGACAAGGGCTTTATTCCTGAGTGCCATGGGCTTATTTGCAGGCGGGACGCTCATATGTGCTGTTGCACCTAACTTCGGCTTCTTGATGGTCGGAAGAATCATCCAGGCTTCGGGAGCAGGTATCATCATGCCACTTATGCAAACCATCCTCTTTCTTATTTATCCTGTTGAGAAAAGAGGAGCGGCCATGGGAATGTTCGGACTGGTCATTTCATTCGCTCCGGCAATCGGACCGACCCTTTCTGGCTGGCTTGTTGAACAATTCCCTTGGAGAAGCTTGTTCTATGTGATTTTACCGATCGTCATCGTGGATTTTATCGTCGCGTATTTCATTTTAAAGAATGTGACCAAACAAACGTATCCGAAACTCGATATTCTTTCCATCATTCTTTCTTCACTTGGATTTGGTGGATTATTGTATGGCTTCAGTATTGCAGGAAGCCAAGGGTGGGGGAGTGTTCAGGTCATTGTATCGATGATTGTGGGAAGTGTGACACTCTTCTGGTTCATCACAAGACAGTTTAAGTTGAAGCAGCCGATTCTCGAATTCCGTGTGTTTCAAAATAAGATGTTCACATTAACGACAGTGCTGGGGATGGTCGTGTTTATCGCGATGATCGGAGCGGCTACGGTCCTTCCTCTTCTTATGCAGAATATGCTGGGGTTCTCCGCCTTTGAATCAGGCCTTATGCTCCTTCCCGGGGCACTTTTGATGGGGCTGATGAACCCTATTACCGGGAGGATCTTTGATAAGTTCGGAGCCCGGTGGCTTGCCATTATCGGGTTGACCATTCTCACAGTCACGACGTTTATGTTTACGAATTTATCATCAGACACCTCGTTTATGTATCTGGCAACGGTCAATGCCGTCAGGATGTTCGGGGTTGCCATGGTCATGATGCCGGTAACCACTGCCGGGCTGAATCAGTTGGATAGGAGTCTGATCCCACACGGCACAGCTATGAACAATACGATGAGACAAGTCTCAGGTGCCGTCGGAACTGCACTTCTAGTAACTGTGATGACAACGAGTGCCGATCCCGGAAGAGGACTGGAAGGGATGATTCATGGCGTCAATGTCTCATTCATCGTTGCCGGCATTACGGCAATTGCTGGACTCGTTCTCTCCTTTTTCATAAAAAGCGGGCGACCAGCGAGAGTTAGAAGTAATGCCTGATGAAATAGAGGGACGGACCTGGTCACATGCCAGGTCCGTCCCTCATTTTATTTCCCTTCCTGCAAATACTCTTCGTTTTTCCAGTCGGTAACGAACATACATCCCGGGGAATGGGTGAGCATGTAGGGGATTTTCGCATGAAGGGCCACTGCCTGAGGGGTAACCCCGCAAGCCCAGAACATGGGAGTCTCTCCATCCCTTATTCCGACAAAGTCGCCGTAATCCGGTTTCGTGATATCCTGTATGCCGATTTCAGCGGGATCGCCGATATGGACAGGAGCACCGTGCATTTTTGGGAAAAGTGCGGTTATTTCTGCTGCTTTCTGTACGAGTGAATCAGGTATTGGTCTCATGGAAACGACCATGGGCCCTTCAAATACTCCGGCTTTTTCCGTCTGAATATCGGTCTGATACATGGCTACATTTTTATTTTCCTCAATATGACGCAGAGGGATGTCCCCCTTAATAAGCTGACTCTCGAATGTGAAACTGCATCCGATTAGGAAGCTTACCAGATCCTCGCTCCATATTTCATCGATCCGCTGCTTCTTATCAACTAATTGGCCATCTTCATACACGTGATACAAAGGGATGTCAGTGCGAATATCTGAATTTTTACCATACTTGGATTGGAATTGCCCTGGTTCCAACACTTCGACGATCGGACAGGATTTTGGGTTGCGCATGGTGAATAATAAAAAGTCAAAGGCATATTCCTTAGGAAGAACAACCAGGTTCGCTTGTACATAATCCTGGCAGACACCTGAAGTGTGAGTTTGGTGCTTTCCGCATCTGATGCTCGTTCTTAGTTCTGAAGGTAACATGGAAACAGGCTCTCCTTTAAAATGAAATTTTAATAGTCTGAAGATTGGTATCCATCTTATCATATATTTGTGCTACGTTATCAGTAATTAATCATTTCAGTTAGGGGGAATCGAATTTGTCTCAAAATCTCCACGGCATGGATCCGAAATTATTATCGGATTTACAGTCGCAAAAAGAAACGTTATGGACAAACCCGTTAATCCAATCGGGTGATATCCCAGAGGGCGGTCTCCGGGAAATCTTTGACGCGGAGCAGCGGTTCGCCCGTTTTGCTCCCTATATAAAAAAGGTCTTCCCAGAAGCGGCAAACGGAATGATCGAGTCCCCAATCAAGCGGCTGGGAAACATGGAAATTGCGCTTCAAGATTATTTTCAAACAACGATAAAAGGTCAGCTGCTCCTCAAATGTGACAACGAGCTCCCGATTGCAGGTTCGATCAAAGCCAGGGGAGGCATTTATGAAGTATTGAAAATTGCGGAAACGGTTGCTTTGGAACAGAACTGGATCCAAGAGACAGACGACTATACGGTGCTGGCATCGAGTCGCTTCAGGAATTTCTATTCAAGGTATTCCATCGCTGTCGGTTCCACGGGAAACCTTGGATTAAGTATAGGAATAATGGGGGCGGCGCTAGGTTTCAAGGTCACTGTACATATGTCCCGGGATGCGAGAGGGTGGAAGAAGGAGCTCTTGAGAGAAAAGGGGGTTAACGTTATAGAACATGAACAAGACTTCTCCCATGCGGTTGCTGAAGGAAGAAAGCAGTGTGAGTTGGATCCAGATTGTTTCTTCATTGATGATGAAAATTCAAAGGATTTATTCATGGGCTATGCAGTTGCGGCACTCAGGCTTAAGAAACAGTTTGAGGTAGAGGGGATCCTTGTAGATCATGACCACCCTTTGATTGTTTACCTGCCATGCGGGGTGGGCGGTGGTCCAGGTGGGGTGACCTATGGTTTGAAGCATGTATTCGGTGAACATGTTCATTGTTATTTTGCAGAACCTGTCAATTCCCCTTGTATGCTCCTTGGACTTGCATCAGGCAGACATGAAGGGATTTCAGTCCAGGATATTGGATTGAGCAATCGTACGGAAGCGGATGGTTTGGCGGTGGGCAGACCCTCTGCCCTTGCAGGTAGAATGATTAACGAACTGGTGAACGGGGTATATACGGTAAGCGATAAGAATCTATTCAAATTGCTTACTTTGCTGCATCAGTCAGAATCCATCTTCGTCGAGCCGTCGGCAGTGGCGGGGATGTTTGGTCCCTTCCTGCCGGATGTGCAGGAACACCTTTCCTCTATTGACGTGGAATTATCACATGCCACCCATGTAGTATGGGCCACGGGAGGAAGTCTAGTGCCGGAAGCCATCAAGGATGAGTACGTGAAAAAAGGCAAGGTTTTTTTGGTTGGCTGAGTTGCCGGGTAGCATGGAACTAGGCGGATGCACACCTTCTGAATCCACGCATATGATATCGTGGTAAAAAGCAGAAGGGAATGATCAGAATGTACAATGTGCCGATGACTTATTCATCATACCCCCACACCTTTGCAAACTCTGCCCCAAGAAGTGAAGATACTCCTCAGCACCTAGTGAATACCCTGCTTAACGGTATAAGCAGAAAAGCATCTACAGCAGACTTATATGATCGATTGGCCTGGGCCGCACCAACTAGTGAGGAACGTCTAAATCTAATGCGAATGAAGGAAGACGAGGAAAGGCATTGGTGGGAGTTAACCCATTTATACACCTCCCTTACCGATACCCAGCCTTCTTATCAAGTAGAACGAATTCCTTTTCATTCCTATCGGGATGGCCTGCAAAGAGGGTATGAAGCTGAGCTTGAAGATTATGAACTATATCGGATTTGCAGCATGCAGGCACAGCATTCCACGGTATACGAAGTCCTTGTGAATACGTGCAGGGATGAGTGGGGGCATGCCGAAAGATTGAGTGTGTTAGGTGCAGAAGAAGACAATCGGATGATGTCAAAGGATTATGGGCCATACCCGTATTCCGTGAACATCGATGAGGTGACGGTTGCTAATGAGACGTTCCGTACGGCTTTATGGACGGGTGAACATTTACAGGTTACGCTTATGAGCATCAATCCCGGGGAAGACATCGGTTTGGAAATTCACCCCAATACTGATCAATTCCTTCGTCTTGAACAAGGAGAAGGAATTGTGAGAATGGGTGATCGTCAGGATAACTTAACCTATGAGAAAGAGGTGAAGCAGGACTTTGCCATCATGATACCAGCCGGCACATGGCATAACGTCACCAATACCGGAAATACGCCTATCAAGTTGTACTCGATATATGCACCTCCTCATCATCCTCGGGGAACGGTCCACACCACCAAGGCTGACGCGATTGCGGCAGAGGAAGAGCACAGCAGTCAGTAAACATACCGGAATAAAAAGGATGTGGAATCGGAATGATTCGACATCCTTATAAATGAAACTGCCTGTTCCATCTCTTTAATATTTACAGAAAAAATCAGGAATTATATGTTAAAATGAAGCAGTGAGGATGAATAGAATGAAAGTTTGCAAGTGAGAGGATGAATCGATTCGTGAATAAAAGCAAAAAGATTATGGGATGGGCACAGCCTTTGATCATTGGGATAGCGTTAGCCGTCATTATTCGTTCCTTTATCGTCATACCCATCGTAGTTGAAGGAGCATCGATGAATACCACTTTACTGGATCATGATCGCATGATCGTAAATAAAATGGATGAACCCGAGCGCTTTGATATCATCGTATTTCACGCAACCAAAACGGAAGATTATATTAAACGTGTAATCGGACTGCCTGGTGACAAGATTGAATATAAAAATGATACGTTATACATAAATGGTGAAGCATATGATGAGCCTTACCTGGATGAACAAAAGGAAGTGACGGTAGGGGCGTTAACCCCTGATTTTACTTTGCAGGATACCCCATTAAAACAACTGACGGTTCCGGAAGGTGAATTATTTGTCATGGGTGACAACAGGAGATTCAGTAAGGACAGTCGCCAGATCGGCTCGATCCCCATCGATAAAGTAGTGGGAACGACAAATATTGTCTATTGGCCGGTTAAGGAGATGAAGATCATTCATAATTAGATGAGAGAAATGGTGATCATCCGCTTGTAAAGATTTTCAATTCCCGCTAATCAGAAAATACAAAGAATCTGGAGGATGGAAATATGGACAGCATCATCTTTGATCTGGATGGTACCTTGTGGGACCCGATCGAATCGGTACTGGAAGCATGGAATAAGACAATCATAGATCATGAAGGACTGAAGCAAGGAATCACCAGAAAGCACCTGGCAGGGACCATGGGGCTTCAAATGAAGGAAATTGGTAAGAAGTTGTTCCCGGAGTTGAATGAAGAGGAGAGGGAGCAATTATTGAAAGACCTTTCCCGTCGTGAAATTCCCCACCTGAGTAAAAACGGCGGTCAATTATATGACCATGTAGAGAAAATTCTGGAAAAGCTTTCAGAGAAATACAAATTATTCATCGTCAGCAACTGTCAGGACGGTTATATCGAAGCATTCTATGAGTATCATGGACTGGACAGGCATTTCATCGATTACGAGAACCCAGGGAGGACTGGTCTTTCAAAAGGGGAAAACATTAAACTCATCATCGACCGAAACCAATTAAAGGATCCTGTCTATATTGGAGATACAGAAGGCGATCGTAAAGCAGCCAAAGATGCAGGCATCCCCTTTGTATATGCATCATATGGATTTGGAAAAGTAGAATCATATGACTACCGGATTCAATCATTTGATGAATTATTGAACATCTTTTAGAAGTAAGGTCTGTTCTCTTCGAGGGACGGACCTTTCATTTTGTTCTCAATGAATGAGAAAGATTTCAATTTTATCTATGCATGTAAGAATCTTAGCCTGCAAGCTTCTTTTTATCCCGTTAAAATGGTAAGCTAATGAATTAGTAAACGCAAATTCACAGGAGGTATACAGATGAATATTGATAATAACGATATCTTAATTCGATTGCGTTACGCTCTCGATCTTAAAAATACAGAAATGGTAGACATCTTCAAGCTTGGCGGAATAGAATTATCTAAAGATGAAGTCATGAAAGTGCTGACGAAGTCAATGGAGCATGAAGAATCAGAAGATGGGATGAATAAAGAAGATGATCACATCCATTGTGACGATGAAATGTTCGAATCCTTTTTAAATGGCTTTATCACGTTCAAAAGAGGGAAGCGTGAACCTAAGCCTGGACAAGAAGAAAGACCGGAATTAACGTATGAACATGTGAATAATCTTCTTTTAAAGAAAGTTAAGATTGCCCTTTCCTTAACCAGTGAGGATATGATTGAGATCCTGGAATTAGCTGACGTTCATATCACAAAAGGGGAATTAGGTGCGATTTTACGAAGAGAAGGCCATAAAAATTACCGCATTTGCGGCGATCGCTACGCGCGGAACTTCTTAAAGGGATTGGCAATCCGATATAGGGGTTAGGAGATGAATCATACGTATTCAGGAAAGACGATTCAATTCCAGCTCAAATATAAAAACCGTAAATCAATCGGCATTTTCCTAGATAGCTATGGAAATATTGAAGTCCAAGCACCTAAAGGGACGGATGAAGAATCTGTCATTCGATTGCTGGAGAAACACTGGGATGGGGTCCTACAGAAATCGAATGAAATGAAGGAGCGCTTAAATGGCCCTCAGATGAAGTCCTATCAGCATGGAGAGCCTTTCCTGTATCTAGGGAAAAGCTTCCCCATTGAAGTTCTTCATACCCCTGACATCACGAAAGACGCTGTCACTTTTAGCGGGGATGCGCTAAAAATACAGGTCAGAGAGCTTGAAGATGAACGGATAAAGCAGGCGTTGAAACGTTTTTACTACAAGAGGTGCAAGTCCCTGGTAGAGAGCAGCATTGCTAATCATCAGCATCATTTTAAGAACAAGCCCAGGTCGGTACGTATTTCGGATAGTCAAAAGACATGGGGGACATGCGACGGTAGAAGGCAGCTGAATTTTAATTGGAAATTGGCCATGGCACCCCAGGAGGTCATCGATTATGTCGTTGTCCATGAAATGTGCCATATGATCCACCTCAACCACGATCGATCTTTCTGGAGGCTGGTTGGGAAGATTGTACCTGATTATAAAGAGAAAGAGAAATGGCTGGCAAGTACCAGTTGGAAGATGACGGTATAGTGGGTCATGTCATCAGCAGGTCGGGAGGGATGGAAAATGACAATCGCCAGTTTCCTTATCATTGCCTGGATACTCAGTTGGTTTAAATTTGATCGACTTTTTATTCAAGCATTTAAAGAGCTTTTCAAAAAAGAAGTGACAAAGGCAACCTATTATTTCACCTTTTTTTGCATTGGAACGATAGGGGACATCACTTTATTTTTTAACGGGACTTTTTATGATGTACTAGTGAGTTAGTGAAGAGTGTTCAATATAGAGTGAAAGGGTGATGGAAGTGTCTGAATCATATACAAGGTCCAATAAAGAAATAGCCGTTTCGTTTCTGGAGCGGGTTGCGTCAGGGGATGTCCGTGGAGCGTTTAAGGATTACACAGGAAATGATTTTTGTCATCACAACCCCTATTTTCGTGGTGAGCCGGAATCGCTCATGCTCGCCATGGAAGACAATGCCGTGAAAAATCCCGATAAGAGGTTTGAAGTGAAACGAGCGATGGCAGATGAAGAGACAGTAGCAGTTCATTCCCATGTAAGGCAGAACCCCGATGATCCAGGGGCAGTGGTTGTCCATATTTTTCGATTTGAACATGGAAAAATCGTAGAATTATGGGATATAGGTCAACCGATTCCGGAAGACCCCTTGAACGAGAATGGGGTTTTTTAGAACGAGGGAGCAGCATATATATACACAAAAACCTGCACCACTATGTTAAATAGTAGGTGCAGGTTTCATTTTGTTATTGTAAATGTCTTGTGATTATGATAAATTAATACAGAAACACTTTTTACGCGGGCGAAAATATTCACATTGCCTCAATAATAATTATATAACATAATACCCTCATTAGTCAACCCTGAATTTTATAGCTGAAGGAGTGCTGAGATGAAATCTGACATTAGGCATGAGCAAAAACGAGTGGACGATGTGATTGATACCATCATGCGACAGATCGAAACCCTGGAAACCGAAACAGGAAGGCGCATGGAGGAAGTGGCGGAGACCCGAAATCATTTCTGGGATGAGGTAAAGGTAAATACAGATACCTTCGATGATTTTCTTGAAACCGTTATTGCTTTAAGGCAGCAGGCGCAATCGTTGACGGTTTCGGAGAGTACTCACAAACAGGCACAAAAAAAATTATCAGCATTGCACAGTATGAAAGGGAAGCCCTATTTCGGGCGCATCGATTTCACGGAAGAAGGAGAACCCACTGAAAGGGTTTATATCGGGATATCGACCCTGACTGATCAAACATGTGATGACTTTCTTGTTTACGATTGGCGGGCACCCATTTCAAGTGTTTATTATGATTATCCACCAGGGCCAGCAGAATATACGACCCCTGGTGGCGTCATCCGTGGGATCGTGGAAAGCAAGTGGCAGTATCTCATCAGGGATGGTGTGATTCAGTCCATGTTCGACACGAGCCTGACGATTGGCGATGAGATATTACAGGAAGTACTTGGGAAAAGAACAGACAATCACATGCATAGCATCGTCGCCACGATTCAACAGAAACAGAATCAGATTATCAGGCATGACCACGGCAGGCTTCTCATTGTTCAAGGAGCAGCAGGAAGCGGGAAAACATCTGCTGCCCTGCAGCGTATCGCGTACTTACTATATAAATATAGGGAAACGTTGAAAGCGGATCAAATCGTTTTATTCTCACCTAACTCTATGTTCAACAGCTATGTTTCTCAAGTTCTACCTGAACTTGGGGAAGAAAACATGGAGCAGGTGACTTTCCAGGAGTATTTGGACCACCGATTAAGCATGGAATTCCAGGTGGAGGGCCCTTATGATCAACTCGAGTACGTGTTGAGGAAGGAAGGTAACCGCCAAATGTATGAAACACGTACGGCGAGCATCCAATTCAAGGCATCCACCGATTTCTTTGAAGCAATCAAATCATATAGGAAATCCTTAGAGGGATCAGGGATGAAGTTCAAAGGAATTATGTTCAGGGGAAGGACGATTCTTACGGCTGAAGAGATTACCGAACGTTTTTATTCATGTGAAACATCACTTCGCTTTCATAATAGGCTTGAAAAGCTGACTGAATGGCTTAATAGTCAAATAGATCAGGCGGAGAAACGTGAACGGATGGAGTCCTGGGTGGAAGAAGCCATTGAATTGATGAGCAATGAGCAATATCATAAGGCACGTAAGTACTTTAGGAAGAGAAATATCCCCGATGATTATGAAGTAGAGTACGAAGCGCTGAGAAGATTGGTTGTACGTAAAAGGTTCAAGAAGCTCCGTAAATGGATCAAAACACTCCAGTATGTGGATGTGAAAGGTGTTTATCAGCAGCTCTTTACAGATCCTCTGATGATTCGTTCTTTAATGAGTAGGAATACACCAGGGAAATGGGAATATATTTGCCGTTTGACGTTGAGAATGCTTGACGAAGAGCAATTGTATTACGAAGACGCGACGCCGTTCTTACTATTAAAAGAGCTGATTCTCGGTTTCCAAACAAATACATCCATTAAGCATGTACTCATCGACGAAGCTCAGGATTATTCTCCGTTTCAATTTGAATTCATCAAGAGGCTGTTTCCTTCAGCCAAATTGACCGTCTTAGGAGATTTTAATCAGGCGATCTTTGCTCATGCAAATGAACATGTTGATTTCAGTAATCTGACAGAATTGTATGGTCCGGATGAAACAGATCAGATCAACCTGACCGAGAGCTACCGGTCCACTAAACCAATCATAGATTTTACACGAAGACTGGTTCCCGGCGGGGAACATATCTCCGCTTTCGAACGGGACGGAGCAGTTCCTGTCATAACGGCAGTCACAGACCATGATGACCTGCATGATCACATTACCAAAACAATTGAGAAATGGAAGGCACATGGGTACCATTCCATCGCCGTCATATGCAAAACGGCTGCAGAAAGTGAGCGGGTATTTGGTTCATTACACCATGTGGAGAACCTCAAACTCATGAAGAGCGTATCCCTCGAATATGAACAAGGCGTTGTCGTCATACCTGCCTATTTAGCCAAAGGAATCGAATTCGACGCTGTCATCATTTACGACGCATCCTCCCAAACATACGATGAAGAAAGTCTACGAAGACTATTCTACACCGCATGCACACGAGCCATGCACGAACTAAAGCTCTACACCATTGGCAAACCAACCCACTTCATTGAAGTATAGAATGAGGGACGGACCTCCATATTTCAGAAAGAATCCCTATACAAAAGGATTTTGCTCTGGAAAGAGAGGTCCGTCCCTCTTTTATGAAAATAATGGTAAAATATGATGTGAAGCTTTCAAAGAGGTAGGGGAGTGGATATGATGAATTCCTATATGGATTTGTTGAGGAATATGGGTGCCCAGCATGATGATTCGAGATTTTTGTTGGGGATAGATGGATTAAGTCGTTCGGGGAAAACTACTGTGGTTCAACAATTACGCTTTGCATTAGAGAAAGAAGATCGTCCCTTTCAAATTTTTCATCTGGATGATTTTATCGTTGAACGGGCACGCCGTTATTATACTGGTTCAGAAGAATGGCATGAATATTTTCATTTGCAATGGGATGTCGACTGGCTTTCAAATCACTTCTTTAAAAAGCTGAAAAGAGTAGAACAAGTCACTCTCCCTTTTTATGACGGGGCAAAGGACAATCATGAAAAGAGGACCATTCCGCTGCCAAAGGAAGGATTGATCATCATAGAGGGAGTATTTCTTCAGCGGGAGGAATGGAAACATTTTTTTGACAAGATTATCTATTTGGACTGCCCGAGGGAGACGAGGTTTAACCGCGAATCTAATGAAACGAAAAAGAATAGGTCAAAATTCGAAAATAGATATTGGAAAGCAGAAGATTATTATATCAATCGGTATCATCCTGCGGAATCGGCAGATATCATGATAACTTCATAAGTGGGTGGTAGGGGGATAATTCAAATGCATGTTGACGGGGGAAAGTATATTAGATACTTATTAAACAATACTAATAGAAAATACCTGTAGGAGTCGAACCGAATTGATTCACGTGGATTACTTTGAAATGATTGCACGTTCAACAGCAAGCTTCCTGGTTCTCCTCCTTGTCGCCCGTTTGCTCGGAAGGAAACAATTGAGCCAATTAACTTTTTTTAACTATATAACCGGGATCACCATCGGTTCCATTGCAGCAGATATTGCAGGTGAATCGAAGACGCCTTTTTTTGAAGGATTGACGAGCCTTATCTGGTGGAGTGTTCTAACGCTCCTGGTTGGATATATCGGACTCAAATCACCGAGAGCACGGGTAGTGATGGATGGGCAGCCGGTCATTGTCATGAAGGATGGTAAAATTCTTGAAGATACGTTAGGAAAGCATCATCTGAATATGGATGATTTAAGCATGCTACTAAGAGAAAAAAATGTTTTTTCTACTAACGAAGTTGATACGGCCATCTTCGAACCTGATGGGAAATTGACCGTGTTTTTAAAATCCGGCAATCAACCTTTAACCAAAAAGGATCAGGATATCATTACCGGTAAACCTACATACTTCCCAACAGAATTAATCGTTGATGGGAACATCCTGTATCAGAATTTAAAGGAAGTGGGCATATCTGAAGAGTGGCTTCGAAATCAGCTGAACTACTTCCAAGTGAAACTTCAAGATGCATTTTATGTTGAGTTGCAGGAAAATGGAACACTTTACATTGATCGGCGTCGGGACCGGTTGAAGGAGTAGAGAAGGTGTCAACCCTTACATTTGGGTGGCACCTTTTTATTTTGGAAAGGATTGTGTTTTATTAAATAATTTGGAATAATTAGAATGTGTGTTCGGATTCTCAATAGCTGTATTTAGGAAGAGGGTGTTAATGATGAAGTTTTATATCGGCTCAAGCTTTGCAAATAAGGAACTTGTGCGGCATGTAAGTGATCGGCTTGAACAGAAAGGCTATATCCACACATTTGATTGGACCAGGAACGATCGCGCATCAACAGTGAAAGACCTTCAGTACATCGGACAGAATGAAAAAGATGCCATCACGGAATCAGATGTGGTGGTCATCATACTCCCTGGTGGAAAAGGAAGTCACGTCGAACTGGGAATAGCGCTGGGACTTGGAAAACGGATCATCTTGTATTCCCCCAATGATGAGGTACATGATCTTGCAAACACGACTACGTTTTACCACTTACCCGAGGTGAAAAAGTGTTCGGGGAGAATAGAGGAATTATTGGAATATGTTTTAGAAAGCCGAATTTTCAGCCTAAATGAATAAGAGTGATGCTCGAGGAAGGAGACCACATTGAAGAAAATTAAAAGAGTGACCTTACCAAGTCAAGGCAGAGTCATAGTCATCTCGGACATACACGGAGAACTGAATCTTTTTATCAAACTGTTACAAAAAGTAAATTTCAGTTCAGAAGACCATCTATTTATCAACGGTGATCTTTGTGAAAAAGGAAGCAATAGTAAAGGGACTGTCCGATATATCATGGATTTAACAAAGAGGAACCCGAACGTTCATGTAACGGAAGGGAATTGCGACACTGTGGTAGAAGATCTTCTTGAAGAGAATCCCAAATTGATGAACTACATCAGATCAAGAAAACATTCCATCTTGAAAGAGTGGCTTGATGAAGTAGGGTTTGAACTTAAAGAAGATACTACGGTTCAGGAGGTGAAAGATATCCTTACACAACATTTCTCCCATGAAATCAAGTGGCTGATGGAATTACCAACTGCAATCGAAACAGACGACTATATTTTCGTCCATGCTGGTCTTGATGATTGTAAGGATTGGAGAGAAACGGATCGAATATCTGCGATCACGATGCCTGCTTTCATGGAGAAATCACATCGAACAGGGAAATATGTCATTGTCGGCCATTGGCCTGTTGTCAATTATGCGAGTGACATTCCGTCCAATAATCCGGTTGTAAGTAAAGATAAGAAAATCATCTCCATTGACGGCGGGAATGTCATTAAATCGACAGGTCAGTTAAATGCATTTATCATACATAGAACCAAGAACGGGGACAGCTTTTCCAAAATCTATACTGATCATCACTTAACATGTGAAGTGGTGAAGGGCTACATATCAGAAACAATCATGTCGGGGTCTATTTCCTACCCAAACTACGAATTGATCCCCCTTCAACCATCTGAGCATTTTACACTGTGCAAACAAGTTGGAACGGATGATCTATTATATGTTAAAAATGAGTACATTCATGAAAGTGAAAAGGGAACCTATTCGGCAAAAACGGATCTTTCATGTGCGCAGATTTCTGTGGATATTGGAGATATCATATCGGTTGTAGACAGTAGTTGCACAGGATATGACCTCATCAAGAAAAATGGGAAAGAGGGATGGGTACCTAAAGACGTTCTCCCAGTGAAACAACGGGACTCGGTTTCCGTTGTTTAATCAATATGACAGATAAGGTGCGATAATCTATGGAATATAAAATAGACACAAGAAAGAGTTATAGTCCGCAAATCAGTTACCTGGTCTCCCAGATGGACTATGCCAGAAAAACGACATTGGACAGTGTGAGAGGATTAACCCCATCTGAACTGGATTTTTTACCGTGCGAAGGTGCCAACAGTATAGGGGCTCTATTGCTCCATATGGCGGCGGTAGAAAAAGGGTTTCAAATAGAACTTTTTGATGGGAGAAGGCCAAACGAACATGAAGTGGCTGAATGGGGTGCGGCCTATAGTCTTGGAGAAGAAGGTCGAAAGAATATAAAGGGGAATCCTTTAGAATTTTATCTGAAAAAACTTGAGGAGGTCAGTAAGAAAACGTACCAGGAGTTTTCCGAGCGTAATGATGAATGGCTCTTTGAAAGCAGATTATGGGATAACCAGCCCTCTAACCATTACTTCATCTGGTTTCATGTATTCGAAGATGAGATCAATCACAGGGGCCAGATCCGGTTGATCAGAAGGATGCTCTCTGAAAAGAATGAATTTTAATCCAGTTATTGTGATTTGGTCAGATCTATCGGTGATGTGATAGTATACGCTGGCGCTCAAACTGTATAGATATGAATAGGGGGGTCCTATGAAACCACAAACGATCAACTTTGAAAAAAAATTGAAAGATTATCAAATAGTCGGAGTCAGCATGGCTACAATTGAAGGCGCCTGCATCAGTAAAACCGACTGCTTCGGTTTCCTTGAGGCAGGAACAAATAGACGAGTGGAACATGACTCAATCTTTCATGCGTGTTCAATCAGTAAGTTTTTCACCTCCATATTAGTGATGACTCTATCTGAACAGGGCATTCTGGATATAGATAGAGATATTAATGAGTGCCTGTCATCATGGAAAGTTCCCTTGAATTCTCTCGGAATCATAACATTGAGGCATTTACTCAGTCACCATTCAGGGATTGTGGATCCGGAAGGCTCTTTTTCTGAAATCTTATCTATGTCTGATACCCCTTCCATGGTCGAAATATTGGAAGGGAAAACACCCTATTGTGAGATTCCAATCGAAGTGAAATATAAGCCTGGAAGCGAATTTTCATATTCCGATGCCGGCTTCTGCGTCATCCAGCTTGTAATAGAGGATATTATGGGGAAATCATTTGAAGAGGTAATGGAAAAATATTTATTCCTGCCCCTACAATTAAATAATAGTTCTTTTCAGCTGCCGGCTTCCAAAGATCAGTTCTCCTACGGTCATACCAAGGATGGTGGCTTGGTAGCTGGAAAATACCCAATATACCCCTATCCTGCAGCTTCAGGATTATGGACCACCCCAACGGATGTGGCTCTATTGGTGATTGAATGGATGAATGCAATCAAAGGAAAAAGTAATCTATTTTCTACAATCAATGCTAAAGAGTTGTTAACACCTCAATTTGAAAAAGAGTGGATGGGGCTTGGTGCCTTTCGTGATACTCATGAGATAGGGATAGAAGTTTCCTCACTGGGATGGGGAGTCGGCTTTCAAGGTATGATGGTTGCATATCCAAATGAAGGGGCAGGTCTGGTCATCATGACGAATACAGACACAGGTGTCCATCAGCTAAAGGGGCTCGTTGGTGAAGTATACAGAGCATATTATTAGCAAGCGCGCAGGGATGGTCATCGATAAATGATACCATCATAAATATGTCTCTTTAGGTCCACGTCGATATGAAATAAAAAAAGGCTCGAACTTCCGAGCCTTTTTCTCAAGTCAATAAAACAACCAGTCCTAGAAATTTCTATTTTTTCTCGCTTTTTTTCTAAAGTAACCAATCGTTATTCCAATTATGACCGCAATGATTAATAGAGGAATAATTATAAACAAAACAGCTCCGGATGCTCCACTCATTGAGGTTCCTCCTCTCGATTCATTCATAAGAATATTCCCTGCAATGAGTTTTCTGAAACGTAAGAATGTGTTTTGATACGAATAAAGATCGGTGATAAAACTTTTACGATTTCGTCAAGCATCCATAGTATTTCTCTAATGAATCGCCGGAATTTTAATTTTCACCGTGAATTCTTCTTCCTTATAAACAAAATCCAGATAACCATTGTATTCTTTCACGGTTTCTTGAATGATCTTGGTGCCTAGACCTTCGTGGCCTTCCTTTGTCGTATGTCCGTAGCTTTGGTAAAGCTTATCAAGGATCGGTGGTGATATCGGGAGGGAAGGGTTCTTGCAAACCAGCATATATAGGCCGCTTCGTTTATAAAACTGAAGGCTGACGCTTGCTTGATTACCATAATGTTCAAGCCATTCGGCGGAAGCCTCTATACTATTGGACAACAGATTCCCAAGGAGTGTCACAATCTTCTTATCTGGAAGGGGCAACGTGGAAAGGGGCATATCCACATCATATATCAGCGTTACCCCGCAAGCCTTTCCTCGATTGTACATTTGGTGGAGAATTCCGGCCACACTTCCACGTTCCCCTTTAATAGAAAGGTTGGTTTCTTCATAACCGTCCACCAAATCGTCTAAATAGGCAGCTGCCTCTTCGTGATGGTGATGTTCGAGCATATAGTGGATCGAAGAAATATGTTTGAGAAAATCATGCCGTTCACTTCGTACAACCCGAAATGTTTCGGATAAATGAAGTCGTTCCATTTCGAACTGCTCAACATCATTCTGAAGCCCATTAAATTTGGTGGAAACATCCCATCTGACCCACTCAATCCCGATAAAAATCATGAAAAAGACCGCTGGTAACCATGTTGATCCAATGATCAAATACGGAAGTAACAGAAATAGTTGTGAGAGGGAAAGCAGGTTACTCCATTTCTGATCGAATCCAAAAGACGGTATTTTCGTTTTTTTATAACACAGATATGTTACGAAAAAGACTGCTGCATAAGTGAAATAAAGAGGCAGATCCCATTGTAGGTTCGTAAATAATGCGTGTATATGTATAAAGGCAACTAGGGAAAGAATTAACCAAT
This sequence comes from Rossellomorea vietnamensis, assembly GCF_025398035.1. Taxonomy (NCBI): domain Bacteria; kingdom Bacillati; phylum Bacillota; class Bacilli; order Caryophanales; family Bacillaceae; genus Rossellomorea; species Rossellomorea vietnamensis. The sequence continues at coordinate 660,581 of NZ_CP104558.1, read as the reverse complement.
AAATTTTCATTTGTTTCACAACTGGCTCCACCTTTTAAAAATAATGTTGTTGAAGGTATTCTACTTTTTCCTTTGTGATCATTGCCTGTGCGTCGATTCCTTCAAATGAAATCACATATGAATTCTTCGCATAGAGAGAGAAATTCTTTACATAGTGTATGTTGATGATGAAGGAACGATGGGAACGGATGAAATCCCTTTCCCGTAATTCTCCTTCTAATTCATTCAAGGTCAGATAGGTTTTGATCCTTTCCTCTTTCGTGTAAATCGTCGTTGATCTGCCAGACCTTTCAATGAAGACGATATCTTTCTTTTGAACGATATGTATATCATTTTTCTGCTTTAAATAGAGGCGGCCCTTCAGTTCTGCCGTTCTCGACTTTTCCATTAGTCGCTCGATGGATTTCATTAGACGGTCATTTGTATAGGGCTTCATAATATAATCATGGACGTTCAATTCAAAGGCGTGGACAGCGTATCCACTGTTTGCCGTCACGAAGATCACCGATATGTTAAGTGCGTGTGAGTGGATGATGTCTGCCAATTCATATCCAGATAGGTGGGGCATCTCAATATCTGCAATCAGTACGTCGATGGTTTCTTTCTTGATTTGGTCATAGGCTTCCTCGGCGGAGGTGGTGGAAAAGACGATTTCCAGACCCTCGCAACGGGAAACGATGCCATTTAATTTATCTAAGTCAATCATTCGATCGTCTACGAGACCAATCTTCATTTCCATTCCCCTCGCATCTTCTGAAGTTCTCCTTCATTTTACCATCTTTCATGAAGAATTTGGCATTTTCACGACAAGAAAAGGACATTTCACGACATAAGTAAAGAATCTACCTCCAATTATTTGTATGATGAAAATACATTAATACTTAATGAGGTGAGAATATTGATTCATATACATGAAGTCACAAAACAGTTTAAAGATAAGCAAAAGTATGTAACCGCACTAAAACGCGTTTCTCTTTCGATTCCAAAAGGTGATGTGGTCGGGCTGTTAGGTGAAAATGGTGCCGGAAAGACGACGCTTCTTAGGACGATTGCAACCTTATTGACACCAACCGAGGGATCAATTGAAGTCGCTGGTCACGATACCCTAAAGGAACCAAACGAAATCAAAACCAAGATCGGTGTTTTATTTGGAGGGGAAACCGGTTTGTATGACCGATTAACTGCTAGGGAGAATCTTCAATACTTTGCTCGTTTATACGGATTAAGCAAACATGAAACAAAGGTGAGAATCGACGACCTCTCCAGGATGTTCGGGATGAGGGACTATCTTGACAGGCGGGTGGGAGGTTTCTCCAAAGGCATGCGTCAGAAGGTTGCCATTGCCAGAACACTGATTCATAATCCCGAGATCATTTTGTTTGACGAACCGACTACCGGTCTCGACATTACTTCATCCAATGTATTCCGCCAACTTGTACATCAATTGAAACGAGAAGGAAAGACCATCCTCTTCTCCAGTCACATCATGGAAGAAGTCTCCATGCTATGTGACAAAGTAGCCATGATGCATAAAGGGGAATTGGTGTACCAGGGGGAGATCGAAGAGTTATATAAGACTGAAAAGAGCAGGGATCTTAATTATATCTTTATGAGTAAACTAGTGAGAGGAGATGAACACTATGCTTCTTAGTATCTATTTAAAAGAATTAAAAGACAGCTTCAGAGACAGGAGAACTCTTCTATTGACCGTCTTTCTTCCGATTTTTATGATGAGTGGACTTGTTTTTTTCTATGAAAATATGGTTTCAAGTGGAGAAGGTGAAACGTATGCACTGGCAGTCGACTCCAATGTCAGTAAGGACGTCTTACAAATTTTCTCAGGAAACGAAGCGATTGAATTAGTGAAAACAGACAATCCCAGAAAAGCCGTAGAAGAGGGAGAGGCACTTGTTGCCATGATTGTTAGCAGTGATTTCATTCAAAACATCAATGAAGGGAAGCAAGCCGATATCACCTTGATCGGAGATTCCTTCAGCCAGAACTCCAGCAACCTGATGAATGCAGCTACAAATTCCCTCACCGCCTTTGAGAAAGAAGTTACATCAGAAAGGTTGAGAGCTGAAGGGACGGACCTTTCTATCATCCAGCCATTCACCATCACCAAACAGGAAGTGTCAGATGACGAGGGGAGTATGTTCCTGTTATCTTTTCTTGTACCTCTTATCCTGGCGATATCCATAGGAGTGGGAACCTCTCCATCGGCTGCAGACTTATTCGCAGGTGAAAAAGAGAAAAAAACGATGGAAGCATTGCTCATGACACCTGTCAAACGTTCCACATTGATGCTTTCCAAATGGTTGACTATTGCTTCTGTAGGTGTCATTACAGGTCTTGTCACGCTCATTGTCCTGGCTATTGAGATTACGCTATTCACAGAAAACCTGAAAGACGCAGTATCCTTTGGTGATAATGTCTATGTGATAATAGGGATTTCTCTTCTGCTTACCATTGTATATGCCGTGTTTATCGCTTCCCTGCAGATGATTACAAGCATCCTGGGAAAAACCGTTAAAGAAGCCGGTAGCTACAGTGCACCGATTATGATGCTTGCGGCTTTTCCAGGCATGATTATCACAAATGTCGGATTAAATGAACTCAACTTTAAACATTTTGCCATCCCGATTCTTAACCTATTCAGCCAATTCAAAGAATTGTTGATGGGTGTGGTCGATTATCAACACATCGCGATTACGATAGGTAGCAATCTGGTAATTATGCTGATCATCTTTGCCATTGGCAGAGTTCTTTTTTTGAAGGATAAATGGGTGATGAACTAAAGAGGAAGGAAGCAATCACTTCTTTCAACAAGTGATTGTTTCAAATTTTTTCTGTAATGCATTGTATGGTTAGTCTTAAAGCTGAAAAAAACTTTGACTAAGCTGGTCGGGAATAAAATGGCAGTATTAAATTTATCCTGGATCGCTTCATGGTTTGCCCTATTGGGTCAACTATTGTTCTTCATATGCGTAGCACTTTACACCGGTCAATGGATGTACGTGATGTGGAGCTTCGTGGTAAGCATGTCAGTAGGTGTACCGAGTATGATCCGTACTTGGCAGGCTGCTAAGAAGCAACACATACAATTATGAAAAGAAGGGAAAAACAAGGGATGGACAATATTGATAAACGAAACCGACTGGATGATTCTCCTTTTCATTTCCGGGTTCTCAAAGATAAAACCGTATTTATCGAGTATGAAGGTAAGCAGGTTAAAACCTTAAAAGGAAGAGAAGCGGATAAATTCTTGAAGAAAATGAAAGATGCCCGTGATGAAAAAGAGATGCAGTTAATCATGGCAAAAGTGACCGGGAATTTTAAAAGAGGAAATGAACGGAAGAATTGAAAGTGCTTATTAAGTACTAATGTTTATAAGAGGATTTCCTAAAAGGGGAGTCCTCTTTTTCTATTATGCTGGCATTTTGAATATTATGGTAAAATATAGAGGGATATATAGATTTTTCAAAAATATTTTGGTTGTTTCCGTATAATTTTGCATTGTTAAAACGTTTTACATATGAACAATCAAATAGAGGGGGATGGACATGCAGGAAAAAATGACGGAATCGTTTACGGAAAAAAACAGGGAATTGGCAGGTGAATTCAATGCCATCATGGAAGAATTCAAAGAAGGCTTGTGGAGGTATTGCCGTTATTTAACGGGCTCACCCTGGGATGGAGAGGATTTATTTCAAGATACCATGCTAAAAGCTTTCGGAGGCTATTACCAGCGGTGGCACCCGACTAACCCGAAAGCCTATTTGTATCGAATGGCGACAACGACTTGGATTGACCAGTGTCGCAAAGATAAAAGACATGTCGGTCTCCTTGAGGAAGATGAACTTCCTCAAGAAAACTTCACAGATGGTCTGGAGGCAGAGGAAGCATTACACATCCTTTTTGATCTTTTTTACCCGAGGCAGGTGGCGGTCTTTTTGTTAAAAGAAGTGTTCAGATTCGATGCAAGGGAAGTGGCAGGTATGGTAAGGACCACTCCGGGAGCGGTCTATGCAACGGTCCTTCGAATGAAGAAGAAGTTGCAATCTGTCGACCTTCTCGAGAGCAGGTCTCAACATCCGGTGTCTGACACTCATCCTGTCATCCAAGCCTACCTGAATGCAATGAATGAAGGTGATATTGAAGCCGTTATGACATTAGTCAGTGAAGAAGCCCACAATGAGGCTGCCCTTGGTTTCCAGGAATACAGCAAGGGGGAGATGCGTTCCGGATCCATGAAATATGGTCTCCCTGGTATGAGGGCTGTGGAATACTGCTTATGGGGCCGTAATGTCATCGTCATGCTTTCTGAGGGAACGAATGAACCTGAAATCCATGATATCCAGTACCAGGAAGTGGAGAATGGGAAGATTGTGCACCATATTAGTTACTACTTTAGAAAAGAATTGATTTTTGCTGCTGGTGAAGAATTGGGCATTCGACCTCAAATCGACAAGCCTGTAGTGGAATGGAATTGATAGAAGTAAAAGAAGCCAATCTGATGATTGAGCTTCTTTTTTAAAAAACATCCGAGTGGATGGATAATTATGTTAAAGTAAAGTCATAACTTTCTTTTTTTTGTGAACTTTGGAATGAAGTATTTTGGTAGAGAGTTAGAGAAATTTTATTGGACTAGAAAATGGGAGGATATCCAAGATGCAAATACGCTTAAAAAATGAAGACCTCATAGAAATAAGAGCATACGAAACGGAGGACTTTATCAGTATACATACTTTAAATAGAGAAGAAAAATGGAATAATCTTGTGGAAAATATGGAAAGTACAAAGGATGCGTGGGAGCATTCGAACATTGCATATGTAGCAGAGTTTAATGGGCATGTCCTCGGCTATATCCGAGGACTTACGGATCAATCTGTAACTTTGTTTATTTGTGAACTACTGGTCCACGCAGATTTCCGCGGGTTGGGAATCGGAGATGCTATGTTGAAATACGTTCATGAGCTGTTTCCAAAGACGAGAATCGAAATGCTGACCAACACGTCTTCTCATACCTATTATGAACAAAAAGGATACAGACCGTTTTATGGATTCAGAAAGACCTTTGCGGAGCATTAAGACGATTTTTAGGACACGTCACGACCACACTTTTTAAATCAGATTTCATTTTTTCAAGTACGCAATGAATTTAAAACCCATTTAACTGTCTGATTATATCTGAAAAGAGGGTTGTATTTGAATTTCATCTTCAACATATGATCATAGGGGGGAGATATAAATGCTGTGGTTTGTTGTTTTAATTGCAGGAACCTTATTATTTGCGTTAGCCATTGACATCAGACGCAAGCGAAGAAGGAACGACCGGCACACACCAGGGATAGATCCTGGAGCGAAACCAGGGGAAGACCGTAACTACACCATGGGAGGCGGACGCGATTCAGGTGGAGGGACAGGGCAATGATGGGACCCTGGTAAACTTGAAACTCTCACCATTTCAGAAAAGTCCAGTTTAGGTTGACTGGGCTTTTTGTAATTCTATTACCTGCTTTATCTAATTCTTCACTTTTCAAATACTCTCCCCTTCTTAAAAAATAAAAAGATTGTCATAAGTGAAGTGATTTGAAATAATTGGTAGAAATAGATTGTTAATGGAGGTTTTTGAATTGAAATTAACACATACCAGATTATTGGTGGACAATTATAGAAAATGCTTTCTTTTTTACAGAGATGTCCTGGGCTTTGAAGTATCATGGGGAGATGAAAACTCCTTGTATGGACAATTTAAAGTTGGACAAACACACCTAGGGATATTTGAGAGGAAACAGATGACGGATGCCCTCAACTCCGGATACATTGTAGGAGGGGAGCAAGGTGAACGTTTTGCTTTAATTTTTGAGGTGGCGAGTGTCGATGATACATATGAAAAACTGAAAGAAAAGGTAGAATTCATCACCTGTCCCATGGAGAAATTGGAGTGGGGGATGAAGGTCGCTCATTTTCGTGATCCAGAGGGGGCACTACTGGAAATCTATGAAAATATTTAGGTGACTAACGAGTATCTTTTCCTCGCCAGTGAAGAATCCAGATGGATCACAGGACAATTGATCAAATCAGAAGGCGGTTTTATAAGCAAGTGATGACTTTAGAGAGGGACGGACCTGACTTTTAGAAATATAGGTCCGTCCCTCTGTTTACAAAATTATCTAATAATGAGATAATAATGAAAATGTTGCGGGGAGGGATAGTAAGTTTATGGAACCAACTAATTGCTGATTAATTTATTTTTAAATTAATACGGATTTTGTAATGAGCTAAAAGCGCCTATGGAAGATGGGTTTATTTGTTATGCTCTTTATGGGATCAGGCAATTAGAAGGAAACTTACTTTCCTGATATCAAGATAATATTTTCGTGAAGAGGTATGCGGTGTCAGCAGCAACTTGTATGACTTCGCTGTCTTCTTTATGGATTAGATGTTGATCATGATACAAGACTGTAGGAAGGATTCCCTTCTTATGGTCTTTTTTTATTGAATATATGAATATAAGTAAGCCTTTTTTTAACCTGTCCATAACTAGCGTAACTTCATGATAATGAAAGAAGGGACGTATATGTTGGAGTTAAAAGTAAATGGAATCAAAAAATATATGGAAGCGACACTTGTTGTTGAAGATGTTTCTCTTGAAATTTTTCAAGGAGACAAAGTTGGGATTGTCGGGGAGAATGGATCTGGAAAAAGTACAGTCTTAAAGGTGATTGCAGGCATAGAGCCGATGAATTATTATCCTGGGTACCCGCAGACTTCAAGCTACGGATACGATGAAGGTCTCATCCACATCTCGAATGGCGCAACCAGTGCCTACCTTGAACAATCGCCAAAATACCCCGCAGGATTGAAGGCGAGGGATGTCCTTTATTCAGCATTTGAGGAAGTGGATCGAATTGAATCAGATATGCGCAAATTGGAAAATGACATGAGTGTGTTGGAAGGGAACGACCTTGCTAGAGCTTTAAACCGATATAGTAACCTCATTCAATTATTTGAAGTGAAGGGAGGTTATGAGCGGGATGAGAAGGTAAGCAAGGTCTGTACGGGACTGCAGCTTACAGAAAGCCTGTTGGAGCGTGACTTTGACTTGTTAAGCGGAGGAGAAAAAACAACCGTCGGGTTAGGGAAGTTGTTGATCCATCAGCCGGACATACTGCTCCTGGATGAACCGACGAATCACCTGGATATGTCATCGATCGAATGGCTGGAGGGTTACCTGAAGAGCTATAAAGGTATGGTCCTCATTGTTTCCCATGATCGCTATTTCTTAGATAATGTAGTCACGAAAATTGTGGAAATTGAAGATAAAAAATCGATTTCCTATAAGGGGAATTACAGTTCTTTTGTGAGTCAAAAAGAAGAGAATATGAGAATCCAATACGAACATTTCAAAGAGCAACAAAAGAAGATCAAACGTATGGAAAATACGGTTATTAGCTTACGGGATTGGGCAATGAGGGCAGATAATACGAAGTTCTTCAAAAGAGCTGCAAGCGTTCAGAAAAAGTTATCCAAGATGGAGCATATCGATAAACCCGTTTTTGAAAGAAGGAACATGCAGCTTGATGTGAAAGCTTCGGGAAGATCGGGTAAAGAGACCATTAAAGGAGTTGGATTGTCGAAACAGTTTGGGGATAAATTGATATTTACCAATACTGATATCATGGTGCGTCACGGAGAAAGAGTGGGACTGCTGGGGCCAAATGGATGCGGAAAAACCACTTTCCTAAAGATGCTTATCGGCGAAGATCAACCTGATGAAGGCGTCATCCAGTTTGGGGGAAATGTAAAATCGGCCTATTTACCTCAAATCGTTACATTTAAGTACGAAGAAGCCACAGTTCTAGATGCTTTCCGGGAAGACATCTTTATTCTGGAAGGAAAGGCGCGGGAATACCTTTCAAAGTTCATGTTTTACAAAGGAAGTGTGTTCAAGAAAGTAAAACACCTTTCAGGGGGAGAACGGATTCGACTAAAACTGGCGATGTTATTGTTCCAGGATATCAATATGTTGATCTTGGATGAGCCGACGAATCACTTGGATATCGATTCGATTGAAACAATTGAGGAAGCCCTGGAAGAATTCAGTGGAACCATCTTTTTTATCTCCCACGACCGCTATTTTATCAATAGAATGGCACAAAGGATCATCGCCGTTGAAGATTACACATTAAAAAGCTACAGTGGCAACTATGATGATTATAAAAGAGAAATGGAAATGCGGAGAAAAGAGTAAGAGACTTTTAATTGTGAGGGACGGACCTTGAAAACAAGGTCCGTCCCTCCTCCTGTAAAAGTGATATAATGAATATCTGAAAAAAATATAGGTAAGGACGTAGATGAAATGAAGTACATATGGAAGCAATATATGAAAGTGCCTTTTGTTTTGAAGATGTCCGTCGGGTTCCTTTTAGGGATCATCGTCGGTCTTGTCTTTAAATCAGATGCTGAGATCCTGAGACCATTTGGGACGGTGCTTATTCACCTTCTTAGCTTGATTGCCATTCCAGTGATATTCCTCACCGTGGTTCAAGCAGTGAACAAAATGAGTATGCGGCAGCTTGGCCGGATGGGGTGGAAGCTGATTCTTTATTATGCAGCCACCACGGCAGCCGCTGTCTTCATCGGTCTTGGTTTGGCGTTCCTGTTCAACCCTGGAACCAATTTGGAATTGCCTAATACACAAGTGGAAGAACCGAAAGCACCGCAGTTTGGGGATGTTTTGCTGCAAATCATTCCTGATAACCTGTTTCAGGCTTTTGCCGGGGGAGATACACTGGCCATTATGTTCCTGGCCATCATCATGGGGATAGCTATTTCATGGATGAAATTTTCTGCAGATAGTAAGATGCAGGAATATGGGGGACTATTGGATAAAGTTTTCACAGCCTTTAACGAAATGTTTTATATCCTTCTTAGAGGGGTGTTGGCTTATGCTCCCATCGGGGTGTTTGCCATCAGTGCGGCTACATTTGGTCAGCAGGGGTGGGAAACGATCCAATCCCTACTGAAGTTTGTCGGGGTCTTTTACCTTGGACTTCTTCTTCTTTGGGTTGTCGTATATGCTGGATTCCTGAAGCTGACGGGTAACTCTGTCATCAGTTTCTTCAAGCAGACGAAAGAAGCATACAGCACTGCATTCTTTACATCCAGCAGCATCGCATCCTTGCCGGTAGCCATTCAGTCTGCCAAAAAAGCGGGGATCTCTGAGAAAACGGCGAATTTCGCATTGCCTTTAGGCGCTATCTTTAATTCAGACGGTGGAGCTTTACGAATGGGTGTATCGATTGTATTCGCGGCAAATGTGACGAATCTGCATCTTTCCGTTACAGACCTGTTGATGATCGTGCTGGTCGGGACTTTACTATCTATAGGAACATCTGGAGTTCCAGCTGCAGGGTTGGTTACATTATCTGCGGTCTTAACGATGTTCGGCTTACCGCTCGAAATAGTCGCCCTCATTGCAGGAGTCGATGCCATTATTGGAATGGGTGGAACGGCCTCTAACGTAACCGGCGACATTGTCGGTGCAGCTGTCGTAGATCGGGCTGAAGAAAGAAACGGCTAAATTGTTACGAAAGAGGGACGGACCTTGAAAACAAGGTCCGTCCCTCTTTTTAATTCGGATGCTCAATCAAGGATATCAGTTCCTTTATGACGGGATCTGAAGTGGCAGTTTCAGGATGAACTGCATAGATGGGGCGGTGGACAACATGTGGTTCAAGGGGGACGAGTTTTCCCTGGAGCACTTCGTCTTTGACCATGGAGCTTGAAAGAAATGCGATCCCTAGTCCCCTTACAGCAAGTTGTTTGATTAAGAAATGACTGCTTGCTTCGAGGACTTCAACCGGTACGATGCGCTCCGACTTTAAGAACTCATCCGCATATTCCCTCGTCCCTGATCCTTTTTCCCTGAGGATGAAGGGGGAGGAGTGCAGGTTCATCCTTTTGCTTGCGAAGAAGCGGAGCTCATCACGACTGATCACCTCTACATGAAAGGGCTCTAATCCTTTTGTGCCTTCTACGAGGGCTAGATCGAGATTGTTTGAATTCAATGCTTCAACTATCGTTTCGTGATTGTGAATCATCAATTGTAAACGGACTTGAGGGTATAAGACCTTGATCTTTTTGACGAAATCGGGAAGCAGAACATCACTGACTGTGTGAGTAGACCCAATCCGCAACTGAATTTCCTGCTTTTTTTGATCCACTTGTTCCATGGTCCTCCATAGTTCCAGCATCTTTTTTCCCTGCTCAAATACCCGTTCTCCTGCAGGAGTCAATTCAAACAGCTGATTGGTGGAGGACCGGTGAATAAGTGCTACACCAAGGGCTTGTTCCAACTTTTTAATGTGGACGCTGACGGTAGGTTGAGATAAATTCAGGTATTCACTTGTCTTAGTGAAATGCTGAAGTTGGGCAAGAGTAACAAACGTACGGATCCAATCCAGTTGCATCATATACCTCCATTAATAAACGTAATCGACTGTATTATCATTATTCATTTCTATTATAACTTATATAGAGGTATAATGTTCTATGAAGGAAGTGACGTACGACATGGAATGGATTTTATTTATGATAGGTGGCGCAGTCATCGGTGTCATCTCAGGTTTTTTCGGTATAGGGGGCGGGATTGTTCTGACTCCTACCTTACTGGTCCTAGGATATGAACCTAGTCAGGCCATCATCTTATCCTTGATGCTTACTCTGGGATCTACGGTGACGGGTACCCTGTCACATCTGCGTTTAAAGAATGTGTCCAAGAAGTTAGCGGTTTTCCTAGGGGTTTTCGGAGTAATAGGCTCTGTAGTAACCGTACCATTTGTAAAATGGCTTGACGCCATCAACGGTGCATCGACGTTCATCTCAATTGTCTATATTGGTATATTAAGCTGGTTTTCTTACCAGTTTTTAAGCAAACGACAACAGGACTCGAAGCCTAAAGGGATCTTTGCAGCTCCCGTCATAGGTTTATTTACGGGAATGATTTCCTCCCTTATGGGTGTCAGCGGGGGATTTGTCATGACTCCCTTACTTACGAAATGGCTCAAACTTGATCTGAACAAAGCAATTGGAACCAGTATATCTGCTGCTTCCATTATCGTATTGTCCGGGATCACCTCATATATGTACACAGGGGAGTCACTTGACTATCGCCACGGAATTTTGCTGATCATCGGTGCGTTGATCGGGACACCAATCGGTTCCATCCAGCTCAAACGATTCTCAGGCGTCATCGTCAAACGGATGCTTGCCGTACTTTATATGGTCGTTGCAGTGAGTGTCTTCTTCAAGATGCTATCAATCGCAACTGTCTCACTCGGTTTGATTCTGGGAGCGGTACTCGTTTTCTTCGGAATGTTGATTTATTCAGTTCAGCAATCCAAAAGGACAGCAAACTACTGACGAGGCAATTTTTGGAGAGGGGATTCCCCTCTCTTTTTTTATTTTTAAAAGGAAGAAGGATAAAGTTGACAAGGCATAGAACCTATTTTTATAAGGAAGATCTGAAGTGAGTATTGATCCTTATCGCTCCTATCTGGCGTCATTATTTATTGACACTCTGTCTAATGATTAGCGGGACAATAGACCTTACAATGGTAATAAGTCTAAAATTTATTAGCAAAGGATGATTCTATTGACGATTAATCGAAAAAGATTAAACCTTCATCTGCAAGAGTTAGCTGAAATCGGAAAAATTGGAGAAACTGGCGTTTGTCGCCTGGCTCACTCGAAAGAGGATCGGCAGGGCGTGGACAAAGTTAAAGAGTGGATGGAAGAGGCTGGTTTAACGACAAAGGTTGATGGATTTGGTAATCTGATTGGCAGGATTGAAGGAAAGGATAATACTAAACCAATCCTTATTCTTGGATCACACATCGATTCACAGCCTTATGGGGGCAGATTCGATGGGACGGCAGGGGCCCTTGGAGCAATCGAAGTGGTTCATACCATGATGGACAATGGAATCATTCCTGAGCGAACCATTGAAGTGATATGTTTTTCTGATGAAGAAGGAAGCCGTTTCAATAAAGGCATCTTTGGCGTAAGGGCTTTGGCAGGGATGCTTGAGGAGGGTGAACTTGAGCGAAAAGACAAAGCTGGGGTTACAAGAAGGGAAGCACTGAAGGAGTTTGGTGTCGATACAGACCTGACACAAAGCCCTGTATATAAGAAGGGGGATATCACCGCCTTCCTGGAGCTTCATATCGAACAAGGACCGGTGCTTGAAGGAAAAGATAAGCCGGTAGGAATTGTTTCAGGAATTTCAGGGCCGATTTGGTTGACTGTAACACTCGAAGGATTTGCCGGCCATGCAGGATCCGTTCCGATGAAGATGAGACAGGATGCTCTTGTCGGTGCATCAGAAATTATTCGCAAATTCGATGAACTGGTTAAAGAAGAAGGAACCGATACAACGGTTGGGACAGTGGGAAGTATGCAGGTGTTTCCAAATTCCAGAAATATTATTGCTGAAAAGGTAGAGTTTACAATTGATCTCCGTGATATCGATCTTGAAGCACGGACCAGACTCGAGCAAAAACTTTATCAACTGATCGAAGAAACTTCTTCTACTTATCATCTCAAATACGATATCAAGGAAGATACAAGAAGTGAACCGAGGTATTGTGCAGATTGGATCAAAAAAGTCATGAAAGAAGAAGACGAGAAGCTCGGTTTCGATTCTCCTACCTTGATGAGCGGACCGTTCCATGATGCCCTGATTATGTCCTATATCAGTGATTATGGAATGATTTTTGTCCGCTGTGAAAAAGGGATCAGTCACAACCCTTTAGAGTTTGCCGAGATGGATGATATCGAAAAAGGTGTGCAGCTCCTATACGCCTCTGCCCTGCGAATTTGTCAGGAAAAAAGAGTCGATGATCTTGTTCAGGATAAAGTCGGATATTCTTCCGTGGATAATAACTAAAGGGTAAATATTCGAATGTACTTTTGTCAGTTGTCCTTTAACGACAAAAGGTATCTATTCATTTTGCCAGGCTATCTCTTTACTTGTTAATGAGATAGCCAATTTATCGTCTAGTCAAACCTGCCAACAAGTCAAAAGGGGTAGAATAATTCAGCAAAGATGCAATCGTTTGCACATTACAAAAAGATTAGATAATATAAAACTAAAACTTCTTATTGATGGAGGTCTACATGAAAACGGAAAAACAAAAAATGCTCCAGGGTGAACTTTATGAACCCTGGGATCCACAATTAATCGAAGAGAGAAAAAGAGCCCGCTATTTAACGCGAATGTTAAATCTTACAACGGAGGAAGAAGGGGAAAAGAGAGTTTCTACACTAAAACAGCTATTCGGTTCAACGGGAGAAACCGTTTATTTAGAACCAAACTTTCGATGCGATTATGGATATAACATTCACGTAGGAGACAATTTCTTTGCTAATTTTGACTGCGTGATATTGGATGTGTGCAAAGTCAGTATCGGAAATAATTGTATGCTGGCACCCGGGGTACATATATATACCGCAACTCATCCTTTAAATCCCATCGAGCGTAATAAGGGGCCTGAATTTGGAAAGCCTGTTTCCATCGGGGACAACTGCTGGATAGGCGGCGGGGCAATCATTAATCCAGGGGTGAGCATTGGGGATAATGTAGTCATTGCTTCTGGTGCGGTTGTGACAAAAGACGTTCCATCCAACGTAGTGATTGGTGGTAATCCTGCCCGCATCATCAAGGAAATTGAATTGGAAGAGAAAAGATAATGGCAGGAATATGATAGTAAAAGGAGCTGGGAAACGATACTCCCAGCTCCTTTCATTAAAATTTATCAGGAAACTGCTTCACGATTCCATCAGATAGGGCATCAGATAAATGAAGGATATGTGCTTTACCATCATCAAAGCTTTTGATATTAGCTTTCCAATCTTTATTAATCCGTGCCACTGCTTCATCGGTCACGAACTGTAGATGCATGTATAGCAAATCTTTTAATATTTTTTCAGGCCAATAGGGATTGGCGCTTGCTAAGAATCTGGCAATATCGTCGGCATTTCGATACCATTCTTTATTAAGCTGTTCTACTTCAGCCGATTTGCCATCTTTTGCAGCTTCTACGATTTTTCCCGCAAGTACAATATGTTCTGTCAATAAATCCGCTAATTTGTTACCTGCTTTTTCCCCATAATAGGGTTTTATTGCATTTCCGATATCTTTCTGGTTCTGAAGCAACCTTGCCAGTACTACATCGGTGTCTTCCAACCCATCCACTGCACCAATGATGAAATTCCTTGTGTAGAAGACATGATCGGTCCATAAAGTCCTCATATCTTCCCGGGCCTTCATACTCGCTTCGCTTATACAGGAATCCTGCTTGGCTGCTGCCATTCCAGGTAGTGAAAAGAGTGACGCCATCACAACTAACAATAAAACCGCATATTTTTTCAACTGAATACCTCCCATCATAATTGTTCTATATTTATCATTCGTTTATCTAAGAAAAACATTCAATAAGATTGATGGTAAGAAATGATAACCTGAATAAAGTTGTCCATTTTTTAAAAAATTGAGTTGCTTGTCCTCACCAACCCGACACTTCTGACATAAAGTGTTCTATGGAGGTGATGCATTGGCAAGAAAAATACTACAATATCTTTTTCTCAGTCGATCCGTAACTCATGCCAATTTAGAAATGGGATCTCCTTCCCTCTCGAATCCGTACGTTGCACAGTTTGGGGTAACCCTTAGGCCCCATATTAAGGTATAGAAACAATGATTATAAGATCAACAGTTCATACTGAAAAAATCGAAGCGAACACAGTATGGAACTCCGCCGGTCGAGAAATACAATGATAATGAATAAAGTGAATAAGAACGTGTTTTTCGCAATACAATAGAGAGAAAGAAAAACTAAACCCTATAAGAAAGTCCCCTCCATGAATATAGAATTGTGCGTGAAAAAGTGTTTCCTGTTCCTTGGCAGGGAACCTTTTTTATATTGAAAAGAGGTGGCGATAGGAAATTGTCCAAGCATGCTTGTCCGTTTGAGAATATAGTACTATATGTCAAACTCTTAGGAGGAAGTTAATTGAAAACCATCATGATTGATCCGGGACATGGGGGATCTGATCCTGGTGCCACATATAAAGGAAACGAAGAAAAGAACTTCAATCTTTTGACGGCCGTTGTGGTCAGGGACTATTTAGTGTCGAATTACAGTGTGAAGGTGTTAATGACGAGGACCGGGGATCAAACCTTATCTCTTACGGATCGATCCAACCTTGCCAATCGCTCGAATCTGGATTTGTTTTTATCCATCCACCATAATGCAG
This sequence comes from Rossellomorea vietnamensis, assembly GCF_025398035.1. Lineage (NCBI taxonomy): Bacteria > Bacillati > Bacillota > Bacilli > Caryophanales > Bacillaceae > Rossellomorea > Rossellomorea vietnamensis. The sequence continues at coordinate 645,257 of NZ_CP104558.1, read as the reverse complement.
GTGGAGGGACAGGGTTTGAAAGCTATGTATACAATGGAAATGTTCCGACACAGACTTTATCATATCAAAAAATGATCCACGAAGAAGTTATAGAAGCACTTCAGCCATTCAATGTAACAGACAGAGGGAAAAAGAGAGCAAATTTTCATGTGCTCCGTGAAACAAAAATGCCATCGGTGTTGGTGGAAGTGTTGTTTATTGATACTCCAAAGGACGTTGCACTCTTGAATGATACAAAGTTCAGAAAGGCAGTAGGAATTTCGCTTGCAAAAGGAGTTGCCAAAGCACTTGCACTTCCGGCAAAAGAGTCGGGAAATAAGCCACTTTTCAGAGTGATTGCCGGGTCATTTACAGAACGGAAGAATGCAGAAGACCGGGTGAAAGAGTTGAAAGCTGTTTCATTTGAATCGTTTATAGATGCGGTAGTCGTTTCAGGGAAAACGTATTACAGGGTTCAAACAGGGGCTTTTTCTGTGAGGGAAAATGCGGAAGATCAAATAATAGCATTAAGCAGGCTCGGGATCGATGCCTTCCTTCTAAGAGAAGAGGCTGCGCCAGCTCCTGTGCCGACGGATCCTCCACCAACCGATCCACCAGAACCTACCAAGCCCCCACAGCCGCCTGGTATTGATTATTCCATTATGGGAACATCTATTATCCAAGCCCAGCAATTAGATGAATTTGTGAAAAACGTGAATCCTTCCGCACCCAAAGTGGGGAAATTTTACACTTTCTATGGAAACCTTTACGGCATCCGGGGAGATATCGCATATGCACAAGCCATTCATGAAACCAATTATTTCAGATTCACAGGACAAGTGAAACCTTCTCAAAATAACTATGCAGGGATCGGTACAACCGGACCCGGAAATGATGGGGCTTCATTCGCCACGCCTGAACAAGGGGTACTTGCTCATATTCAACACCTTTACGCATATGCCTCAACTGAACCACTCCCTGATGGTGCACCACTTGTCGACCCGCGATTTTCACTGGTCACCAGAGGTTCTGCAAAGAACTGGACGGACCTGAATGGGAAGTGGGCTGTTCCAGGAACTACCTATGGTCAAAGCATTCTTTCTATTTATAAAAGAAATATTGAAGATGCCATAAAATCTATTGAAAGTCAGAAAGTATTGCTGATTAATGCGCTGGATAAATTGAATTAGGCTGAAAGAGAGTGCTGAATGGTCGGCACTCTTCATTTTTTTACAATAAATAAACGCATTATTCAGTCCGTAAATATGTATGGAACGAGTCGCAAATACTAAACGTATGTTCGGGAGGTGAGTACAATGGAAAAAAAGAATTTTGAACAAATTTTTGAAGAATACAAGCAACAAGGGAAGGTCCAGGCTAAAATTGAGATGGCTGATGAACTTTCTACAGGAGCAGAACAAATTATTGCTGTTAGAAGAAATAGTGACGATGACCTTATCGCCTTCAAGACTGAGAGTGGTAGGGAACTGGATTATATAACCGCTTTAGAAGAGGCAAAAGCCGGAAAGATCGCCCATGTCGATGTGATTCATCGCTATGGCAGGGATGTCTTACGGAGTGAGCCGGACGGACTGAAAGAAAATAATCTCAGTGAACTTCCTTCATTTTAAGGCGAAAAACAAGCATACCCAATAATAGGGTATGCTTGTTTGTGAGGGACGGACCTCTCATTCTTCCACCTTTAATAAATGGAACAGCATTCGTTCCCGATCTTCAAAAAATTGCTTCATGATCTGATAGTGACTTGTGTCCTCAAGATTTGCTTCACTTAACCCATTATCTGTTAGCTGAATGAGGTTAGATGAAGGATAGGCCATTAAGATGGGAGAATGAGTAGCGATAATAAATTGAGAATGATCATTGACCAGTTCATGTATGCGGGAAAGCATGGATAGTTGCCTCAAAGGAGAAAGTGCAGCTTCCGGCTCATCCAGAATATAAAGACCTTTTCCTCGAAATCTGTTCATGAAGGTCGAAAAGAATGCTTCCCCGTGAGATTGCTCATGCAGGGATTTCCCTCCAAACGAGTCGATTACCTTTGGAGCTGTTAAAGGGTCCCGGTCCATTTCTTCAATATTCGTCGCTACATTATAAAAGCTTTCCGCCCTTAGGAAAAAACCGTCTTGAGGACGATCGATCCCCCTTACCACCTTCATGTATTGATCCAGGTTTGAGTAGGAATCATACGTAGAAAAAGTAAAATTAAGCGACCCTCCCTCAGGGTTAAATCCAATGGCCATGGCAATGGCTTCTAATAACGTGGATTTACCCATTCCATTTTCTCCGACGATGAACGTGACATTTGGATGAAGGGAAAGATCCTTTAAGTAACGTATACTTGGAATATTAAAAGGATAAGAGTGTAATGAGGGGAGGTCTTCTCTCTTGAGCGACACTGACCGTATGTAAGGTTGGTGATAAAACGACATGGTCTAGCTCCTTTTTATCTTTAGAGTACCATAAAGGATCATGATACATATACAAAAAACTGCCATTACCGGAGTAAAGGCAGTTCGTTTCACGTTATCTTGAAGGTTCAAGCAGTACTACACTTTCTATAGTCGACGCCAATAGGCTGATATCAGTAAATTCTTCCACTTTCATTGTATCCACATAAGTAATGCGAAAACATTCCGTGTCCAGATGGTAAGTAACAGTCATAACAGGTGAGTGCTCATGGTCAGAAATCGTATGAACAATCTCACTTTCCTTGAATTCCTTAAGAGTCTTGAGCATGGTTACGATATTTTCTAGTGACATATAACATGTCTCCCTTCTACTGCTAGAGGGATTGACTAAATACAGTCTCGTAGACCCAATGAACCTTAAGTATAACATAAAACAGGGAAAATAGAAACATGCGTTCTGAAAACAACTGGAAATGATCATTATGTCACAGGAAACAAATGTATACCCCCATAATTGAATTCATATGATGAAATAGCAAGGGAGGTAGGTGTAGAATGGACGATCGATTAATGAGGGATTCCCCTTCTGAATTGAAGTATCCGGATGATATGCTTTCCATCATTCGAGAGGGATTAAAGCCCTTTACATCCAAACGGATCATCATCATAGGTGCCGGGATGAGTGGACTGGTTGCAGCCTCGACATTAAAAGAGGCAGGGCATGATATCGTGATTCTTGAAGGAAACAAAAGGATCGGGGGAAGGGTTTATACCGTTCGGAAGCCATTTACCTCCGGGAATTATATGGATGTCGGTGCCATGAGGATCCCTGATAACCATCGATTGGTATTTGAGTATATACGTAAATTCAAATTGGCATTTCAACCATTTCAAAATTCCTCTTCAAAAGACCTGTTTTTAGTAAATAACATTTTAGTGACGAGAAAACAGTACGAAGCTGATCCGGATATTCTGCAATATCCTCTCCCCGAAAGTGAAAGGGGGAAAACCGCTTCTGAGCTCTTTCTTAAAGCTACCAAGCCTTTTATAGATTTATATAATAACAGTGAACACAGTGAACAGTTGAAATTAATTAAGCAATACTCGAATTATTCAGTAGGGCAATTCCTGTCCAACAACCCGTTCGGAAAATCCTTATCGTTGAATGCCATCCGGAAAATAAATGTCATCCTCGGGATCGAAGGATTTCCGGAGTTTTCATTTGTTGATATATTAAAAGATATTATATTTCCTATCTTTAGAAAAGAGACGAAGTTTTATGAAATAAGAGGTGGGAATGACCGATTGCCGTATTCATTAATGGATGAGCTACAGTCCAATATTTTCATGAATCAAAAAGTGACCCGTATTATTCAGTCTGAATCAGGTGTCGTCGTTCAAACGGTTAACCCCTTGGACGGAACGGGGAGGGAGTATCAAGCTGACTATGTGATTGTCACTGTTCCTTTTACCGTATTTCAATTTATTGATGTCGTCCCCTATAACTCGATTTCTTTCAAAAAATGGCAGGCGATCCGTGAAGTGACCAATATTCCTTCTGTAAAAATCGGTATCGAGTTCAGAAGTCGCTTCTGGGAGGAAATGAATTACGGAAACATTGTATCCGATCTTCCCACCCGATTTACTTATATGCCCAGTCATGACATAGGGAGCAGCAAACCTGGTGTGATGCTGGCAAGCTACAGTTGGGGTCAAAACGCTCTCTTATGGAATAGTAAATCGAAGGAAGCAATCATTTCAGAAGTGTTGAAGGATCTATCCAGGGTTTATGGAAATCGGGTTTATACAGAACTACTGAATTATTTTGTTTATAATTGGAGCAGAAATCCTTTCTCGGCAGGATGTTTCACTCTATATACACCGGGTCAGGCAGCTGACATCGGCGATTATGTCCGGACACCCGAAGGAAGGATCCATTTTGCAGGGGAACACACCTCTTCTTTTCATGGTTGGATAGAAGGTGCGGTGGAGTCCGGTATAAGGGCTGCACATGAAGTGAATGGGCGATAAACCAAAAACGCATCTCATCATGCGTTTTTTTTCGTTCAGGTCGTTTTAGAAAAGTGATTTTCCATTTATGTCCTGTCCTATAGGAAATCAGACCGAATCCTGAAAAAACCTTCTACTCTATCGACACTCTGCATAAAGTTAACTATTAAATACTTTATATAGGGGTACTGATGATGTCGTATAAGTCTCGAAATAATAATAGCTTAGTCCCACTAGTATTCGTATCTATGAAAGCCGTAATCCGGGTAGTGTTGATAGGGATCATCATGATGTATGTAATGGTGTGGCTGATTTCATCGACGGCCATTAAATTGAGGGTGGACAGCCTTTTCTATACTTCGGTATCAGAGCTTGTTCCGAAAGAGACATTCCTTATGCTTCTGTCACAGGAAATGACGGGTTTGCGCATCGAGAATAAAGAGGCCATGAATACCGACTTTGATTGGTTGGAAAGCGTGACGAATGTATCTCTGCTTGACCCCAGGAGTCTATTTGGAAGGGAAATCCCTGGAATCGAAAATTATCATACGCATATAGCCGTTGCCGGAAAAGGGACGGACATTACCAATTTACCTAATGAGTCGCCAGCGCCAACGGAGGACCAGCTGAAGGATCAGGAAATCGATCAGAACCAAGTCGATCAAGCCAATCACAATTCAGGTGACGGTGTGCAGGAAATCGAAGAAAAGTCCGTGTTCATTTATCACTCCCACAGCTGGGAAGCCTTTAGCCCACTGATCAAAAACAATGATTCAAAAGATCCGGCCAGTACCAATGAAAAAGTCAATGTCATTGCGGTTGGTTCCAAATTGAAACAGGAACTCGAATCAAGAGGAATCGGGGCGGTCCAGGATAAGACAGATGTAAACCAAGCGTTAAAAAATAAATCATGGACATATTTTGAATCCTACAAGTTAACCAGGGGACTGGTTCAGGAAGCCCTCGCGCAAGATGACAATCTAACCTATTTAATAGATATTCACCGGGATTCCCAGCCTCGAAACATTACGACCAAAACGATCAATGGTAAGAACTACGCCCGACTATTCTTCATTGTAGGAAAAGAAAATAAGAACTTTGAAAAGAACCTGAAAATCGCGAAAGAATTGAATGCTAAATTAGAGGAGAAGTACCCTGGTATCAGCAGGGGGGTTTTCGTTAAAACAAAAGCAGAAGGAAACGGGGTTTATAATCAGGATTTAACAGAACGGGCTATGCTCCTTGAGTTTGGTGGGGTCGAAAATAACTTAGTGGAATTATATAATTCCACCGAAGCATTTGCGGAAATCTTTGCAGCTTATTATAAGAAGGATGCTGTTGAGGTAAATGCTCAATAACTATAGAAATGACGTGAGCCATAGGCCCGCGTCATTTTTTTGTTTGGCGATTTCCGAGAAGATAAACCAGGCTTCTAACTGGTTAGATTCGTGCAATTCTTCCAGTGAATAGAGCCGACATCACTATGAGGATGGCAATCCTTCTGAATAAAGTGATATTCATCCTCAAGTTCTCTAAGTGTCAGCTCAAATAATTGTTTATTACCTTTTTTGAAAATGTTATGGACAATCAATTTGTTAATTAACTCATTTCTTTTTTTATTGATTGCTTCTTGGAGATTTTCTCCCATTATGATCACTCCTCTTATAATGTAAATAAACAGAGGAAGAGACTTTTTAATGTAATTAAGCCTACTTCCTAGTAAGATAAGAAGAAGGCTTGAATGGAAAACTTCAACTTATCTTTCAAGCTTAACGCTTGTGGAATTAGCACAGTTTTCTAGAAAATAGAATCTGTTGCTGAGGTATCATCGGGCCAGTCCCTCTACCTCTCTGGATAAGTGGCTATGTGGTTATCAGAATTCTATTATATGTTATATCAAACTATTCCTAGTTGTCAACTTTGAATTAGACATGAAGCTAGGGTCAATGAATGATGCCATATCCTAATTACATGCCATATTCCTTTTTCCGACACAGTTTCTTTTTCTAATCCGTTTAAAACATGATAATCTGTATACATACACGTAATTAATGGAGTGGATGGTATGAAGAAAGTGGTTATCGTAGGTGGGGGCATTACAGGCTTAACAGCTCTCTATTACCTGCAAAAAATGTCCAGGGAACAAAACCTGGATATTGAGTCCGTGTTAATTGAACGGGATCAACAGCTCGGTGGTAAGATCAGGACGGTAACGGAAGGTGACTTTATTATGGAAGCTGGCGCAGATTCCATTGTAGCCCGTAATGAGGGAGTACTTCCATTGGTTGATGAACTTCAACTTCAAAACGAACTCGTCTATAACGAAACAGGAACATCTTACATATACACAAATGGCGAACTGCATAGAATACCTCCTGACACGATCTTCGGTATTCCCATGAGCGTAGAAGCACTTAATGAAAGCACACTGATTTCTGAAGCCGGAAAGAAAGCGGCTCTTTCTGACCTGGAGACGGAAAATACTGTATTCACGAAGGAAAGTTCCATCGGAGAATTTCTGGAAGCATTTCTCGGAAAGGAACTTGTGGAAAATCAAATTGCACCTGTATTATCAGGAGTTTATTCGGGTAACTTGTATAAACTGACCATGGCTTCGACTCTTCCATATCTTCTTGATTATAAAAATGAATATGGAAGCATTATCAAAGGATTATCTGCGAACAAGCAGAGATTCAAAGGGTCTTCCAATAAAAAGTTTATTTCCTTTAGACATGGACTATCCACCATTATCGACCGTCTGGAAGAAAAGTGCGCTGATGCCACGATCCTAAAAGGAACTGAGACAAAAAATCTCCATATGAGTGCTGACAAATATGAGCTCACGTTAAAAGGTCATGAAAGCATCCAAGCAGATGCGGTCATATTTGCAACACCACATGATGTGACTCAACAGATCCTAAATCACAATTATTTAGACAATGATTTTAATACTCTAAGGAACTCTTCCTTGATCTCGATTTATCTGGGATTCAATGTTCCTGACGAAGAGCTACCGGCTGATGGTACAGGGTTTATTGTTTCCAAAGGCAGTGAAGTGAAGTGCGATGCATGTACATGGACGAGCCGGAAATGGAAACACACATCCCGGAAACACAATCTCCTGGTAAGACTCTTTTATAAGAGCACGAGTACTCATTACGAGCAGTTAAAGAATTTGAAAGAGGACGAACTGACCAGGGTGGCACTGGATGATATAAAGAAGAGCGTCGGAATCAATGCAGATCCCATTTCAGTGGAAGTGACCGATTGGAAAGAATTAATGCCGAATTATCATCTTTCGCATAATCAGGCCGTACAGGCTTTGGAGCAGATGCTCTCAACTAAAATGCCAAGAGTGAAACTGGCAGGAGCCTCCTACTACGGCGTGGGGATAGGCGCCTGTATTCAGAACGGGAAGAAAACAGCTGAATCGATAATAGAAGACTTCATGTAAGAAGCTTGACCTCAGAGAGGTCAAGCTTCTTTTGAAGTTCAAAAATATAATTATCAACAAAATGAAAGTATCTATTGAATACCCTTCCAATATTTGAAATAATTGGTTATTGGGGAATGGAGATTCCAGAGCTCCTTGCACAAAATCATTCAATGGGGGAAAACATGACATGACAAACGTACCGAGAATCGTACAAAGCGTACTGGAGGAGTATATTCGATTATTCAATACATATTTGCCGGAAACCCTCGAAGGAATGTATTTACACGGGTCCATTGCCCTGGGAGCATTTGTGAATGATTCGAGTGATATAGATTTTATTACCGTCACCAACCGTCGACTAACCACAGAGGATTCGGAGGCACTTAATCATATTCATTTAACACTACAGCAAACGTTTCCAAAACCGGAAATGGACGGGGTATATATTTTAAAAGAAGATTTCGGGAATAGGGGTCCAACCTGTGAAGATGATACCGAACTATATGCATACTATAATAATGGTGAATTGAACTTTGGAGAATATTTCAATTTTAACCCTGTCACATGGTATTTAGTGAAGCATAACGAGTTGAGGATTGTAGGACCTGAAATCCCTTCAACTTTTTCAGGACCATCCTCAGAAGAATTGTACCAATATGTCCTGCATAATATGAATACGTATTGGGCTGGAAGACTTCGTTCCTTCGAAGAATCTCTAGATGAGGTAAAGCATTATCCCACCTCTATGATTGATGCTGAAATAGAGTGGTCGGTCCTTGGTATTCTTCGTCAATTTTACACATTGAAAGAAGCGTCGATCATTTCCAAGCAAGGTGCCGGTCAGTATGGATTGCAAGAGATTCCTGAAGAGTGGCATAGCCTTATTAGGGAAGCGATGAACATCCGTTCAGGCTTGGAAGGAATTAATACAGACTCAAATGAGATTCGGGTCAAGCAGACCATAATGTTTTTAAAATATGTGATAGTCCTTTGCAATGAGCAGAATATGGAACATCCTATTCAACGCTAGGGTACAAGTAAAAGGCAGGAAATCATCCTGCCTATTTACTCTTACACCTTCTTGATGATCTCCATACCTAATTGATCGAGCGCGTAGTTGATTCCCTGTTGCAGGATTGAAAAGCAGGGAATATGGTTCATCCGATAGCCCCTCTGTGTGACCTTAATACTCAGTTCAGAAGAAATCCCCACAAGTAGACACTTAGTTCCCAATAGGGAGGCTGCACTTACGAATTTCTGAATGAAAGATAACGTATAATCATCCACCCTGCTGAGACTGGTCAAATCGATGATCAGGAATTCAGCTTTGTAACGCGGCAGATTGAGAAGTGTTTTATTCAGCAATTCTTCAGCTCGAATTTCATTATAGCGACCTACAAGAGGGACCACGAGAATCGAGTCCAATACAGGAATGATTGGTGAAGAGATTTCTTTGATGATCTCGGATAACACTTCGGTTCTCTGCTTCGTAATGCGATCCAATTCTTCTTGGGCTGCTAAGGTTTGCTCTTCCATTAGAGCATTGACATTCAAGGAAGGAGAAATATCGGATGGGAAAAACTCATATACGCTACAGTCGTCACCACTGATCTGGCTTTTGACCACCCGGTACCAAACTTTGGAGCCGAATATTCCAGTCAGCACACCAGCCCAATGACCTGGCATGAATGTTCCTTCTTCTTCTTTCCCCTGTGCAACATTCACTTTATACTCCCATCCATTACAAAATTGCACGACTGCCTTTTTTTCTTCAATGGAATACGATAAGATTTCTGTAATTCCCCAACCGGCCGTTACATATGTGTTAGGGAGTTTATCCAGGATTTCTTCCGGTTTCCCGATGGATTTTAAGTAAAAGTCACTGACGATCAGGCCGGTTCGGTAGCCTGCCGTCTCAAGGACCAATCTTGCCTCTTTTTCCCCGGCTATTTCCTCGATGGAATCGATCAGCGTTTTAAACGCTGTATTAACCCAAAATAATACAACCTCATCATTTTCAAATGTTATGGATCCCTTATCCAAATCCCAATCAAATAATGAACCATTCACATCAATATCATACTTTGCCATCACATTAACCCCCATCGATACCAGAATAGATTTTTTATGTATTATTAAGTCAAATACTTCTCTTTTACCCCAATCAAATATTACCTAAACCATAAAATTAGGAAGTATAGATCAAAGGGGAAATGGGGGAATTATGTATGTCATGATTACGGGAAGAAATGACAGTACCACGAAGAAAATCCTTCGTGATACTGTAAGAAGATTAGGTAACTATTTAGATGTCCGATTGGCATATGGATAAATAGGATCCATTAGATTGAACTCATATGTCTCTCCATTAACAATCCCCACCACTTTGTCACTGTCATACAGATCCAACATGAATTGTGCCATTTCCTTTGCTGTATGATATTGCGGCACAGTGCCATCATAATTGAAATCAGGTACATCAAATGATCGTTGGGCGAACTCTGTTTCTGTCGCTGCTGGTGCCAATACTTTCGCTTTCATCTGAGAACCTTTTGAAGCAAGCTCCTGTGCGAGCCCTTCGGTGAATGCACTCACATAGAACTTCGTAGCACAATAGGTTACGGCATCCGCAACAATTGTGTATCCACCCCCTGAAGAAACATTGATCAGTTGAGTACCGGCTACATGTTCATAATCTCTTACAAATAGGGAAGATAATAAGGTCAATGCCTCTATATTAAGGTTCAACATATTTTGGATTTTTGTAAGATTCTGCTCAGATATGGAATCGAAGTTCCCAAATCCGGCATTGTTAATCAACGTTTGAATCTGGTATTGTTTCAAGTTTTCATAAAGTTGGTAGACGTTCTCACTGATGGACAAATCGACAGGCATGATTATGACATCAACCTCTGGGTATGCAGCCTTAATCTCATCTTTCAGCTCACTTAATTTTTCCTCTCGTCTGGCAACAGCTATGATATTCTTCCCTCTGGCTGCGAAGGCTAGTGATGCCTCGTAGCCGATTCCCGAGCTTGCTCCGGTAATGACTGTATAGTTCATATTTTCTCCTCCTGACTATTTATGTTACACTACAATCCTAAAACTTAGAGTGGACTCTAAGTCAACTGTTTATGCATTGGAGGAAACAGGAATGTATAGTATTAGTGAAGCGTCTTCAGAATTGGGGGTCACTCCGCACTCCCTTCGTTATTATGAAAAAGAAGGAATCATCACTCCAGACCGATCACCATCAGGTGTAAGAGAATATACTGAATCCCATATGAAATGGCTGAAATTTGTGCTGAAACTAAGGGAGACTCAAATGCCCATATCAACCATTAAAAAGTATACCGCTTTGTTCCTGGAAGGGGATCACACCATGGAAGAAAGATTGTCATTACTTGAAGAACATCAACGAAATATACAGGAGCAGCTTCAAACTTTACTGTCTACTAATGAAATGTTGAACAATAAGATTGGTTCGTATAAGAGAGTTATGGCGGAACACACATCAGATAGTTGAAGTTCCCTTATTCGTGCTGGTAAGCATACATTAATGTTACTGACCCTATAGTATGAAAATGGAAAGGGTACCTGACTTCAAATGTCAGGGCCTTTTTTTTTCAGAAATCATCACTTATTTTCAAGCATCCGTAGTGGCAAAACACGGGTTGGGTAAACTAAGTTTCAAATGACAGCTTAGTGATAAAGGCGGAATTCATATGCAAAACATCTGGAGAATTTTCTTTAGAGACATAAAAAATGTATCCAGGAACTGGGTAGCTGCATTCTGGATAGGAGGCTTGATGTTGTTACCATCTCTTTATGCCTGGTTTAACATCGGTGCTTCCTGGGACCCTTACAGTAAGACCGATCAGCTTCCGGTCGGGGTCGTGAATGAAGATAAGGGGGCGGAACTCAAGGGGGGAAAACTGAATATCGGGGAGGGTCTTGTGAAGGAATTAAAGAAAAATGATGATATGAACTGGAAGTTTGTTGACAGAAAAAAAGCGATGGACCGTGTTGAATACGGGGAGTATTTCGCTGTCATCATCATTCCCGACGACTTCTCACGGAAGTTGGCAACTGTCATAGAGGATAAACCTGAAAAGGCGACCTTGGAATATTATGTAAACGAAAAGATCAATGCCATCGCCCCGAAAATTACAGAATCCGGGGCAGGTGGGATTGTCGATAAAATTACAGGTTCGTTTATTTCGACTGTCAATGGGACCATATTTGAACTGTTTAATGAGCTGGGAATTGAGATTCAAAAGGACCTCCCCGACATCAAAAGGTTTGAAGATTATGTATTTACAGTAGATCGAAAGTTACCGGGAATCGGTGCTGCCCTGAATGAATCTTTGTCAGATGCCGAGAGCGCCAAGCGGATCATTCAGAAAGCACAAGGTGAAATTCCAGATGTGAAACGTGTGACGAATCAGGGGCTTGATACAATTGATCGTACAACGGATTTTCTCAACAAAGCAGAAAATGAATTAAATAAGTTGGCTCCAACCATTCAAGAAGGTTTAGAACAAGTACAGGAAATGGCTGCCAGGGTCAATGAGTTCCTTGGGCAAATTCAAACCTCTTCCGTAGACCTTAGTGGAGCGGAAACCATTAACAAGGGAATAGCTGATAAGCTTAGCGCCTCCATCCAGACGATTGATACTGTTGAAGCATCCTTACAATCGTTACAGAAGAATGAAGAAAATACAAACCAGAAACAAATTGAAGATGCCTTAAATCAGCTGGAGAAAGTTAAGCTGGAAATGCAAAGAATTCAAAAAGAAGGTCAAAAACTAAATGATTTCGTTGCAACAAAACAACAAGACGTGAACGAATTGATCAAGGGCATCCAAGATCGTGCCCGTAAAACGGATAATGACATGGATGAACTTATAAAAAGATACAAACAAACGATTGAACCGGCTGTATTGGGAGAGGTAGCTAAAGCGAAGGGAACGTTGAATGAAGCAAGAAATATCCTTCAAGACATCCAGGGGACCATTCCGGAAGTGGAAAGGATTCTCTCTAATACAGATAAGAACATCGACAAAGGAACCGAAACCCTCCAAAGCGTTTCAAGTCAATTTCCGTATTTAAAAGACAAAATCAGCCAGCTTGCCGGACGTATCAGGGATATCCAGGGGGAAACCAATATCAATGAAATCATTGATCTCCTTCGGAATGATCCCAATGCAGAGAAAAGCTTCTTTGAAGAACCGGTTGTATTAAATAAAAATAGTTTATTTCCAATCCGAAATTACGGGGCTGCCATGACCCCATTTTATACTGTGTTAGCCATCTGGGTAGGTGCCCTTTTATTGATCTCACTATTAGCAACGGAAGTCATCGCTCCACATGAGTTTTCTGAAAGGCAAATTTATTTTGGGAAACTCCTGACGTTTATTTGTATTGGTTTCATACAAGCCTTGATTGTAACAGTTGGAGACATTTTTATCCTGGGGGTTCATATCGCAGAACCTGGTTGGTTTATTGGCTTCGGATTATTCATCAGCATTGTTTTTATGATTGTGGTGTATACGTTGGTATCGGTATTTGGGAATATCGGAAAAGCGATGGCCATCGTCCTTCTGGTCCTGCAGATTGCAGGAGCCGGAGGGACTTATCCAGTGCCCCTTTTGCCGACTTTTTTCCAAACCATCCATCCCTTCCTTCCATTTTCTTATAGCATCGATCTCATGAGGGAAGCGGTTGGCGGGATCGTTCGGGAGAGAGTGTACAGGGATCTTTTAATTCTAAGCTTATTTGGCGTCATTGCTTTACTATTCGGCACATTTTTCAAAGGGCCTCTAAGTAAAAGGACAAAAGCTTTTACGAAGAAATCAAAAGAGTCCGGGTTGTTTCATTAAAGATATTGAGGACATAGAAATCGGTTTACAATTCGCTTCCCTGCTTTTTAGCGATGGAAAAGGATTCCTCTCTTTACAATTAGGGTAAAGCCTAATAAATACATAATGTAAAAGGGAGGAAATAGCGTGAAGCAAGCCATGTTAATCGTCAATCCATCTTCTGGGAAGGAATTGGGTGAACAATATAGTGACCATGCACTTAAAACGATGAAGGAGATGGGATATGAGACCGTTTTACGATTGACTAAAGGAGAGGGGGATGCAATGGAATTTGCGAGGGAAGCCTGTGAGAAAAGGTATGATTTCCTTGCCGCAATGGGAGGGGATGGCACGATCAATGAAGCCATTAACGGGATGGCTGAACAGGAGTACCGTCCTTTATTCGGTCTGATCCCGCTTGGTACGGTCAATGATTTTGCGCGCGCTCTCAATATTCCAATGAAACCTGAAGAAGCAATCGATATCTTTAAACAAAATCATGTCCAGAAAACCGACGTTGGAAAGATCAATGATCGATACTTCATCAATATTGTGGCAGTCGGAGCATTGGCAGAGGCTTCATTTTCCACACCGGTTGAACAGAAATCAAAACTTGGTCCACTTGCCTATATAATAGAAGGAATGAAGAAAATGAAAGAGAAGCAGCCGTTCGAGCTTAAGGTCCAATCCGAACATGATTGGGAAGGGGAAGCCCTTCTGATGCTTGTTGCCCTGACCAATTCTGTGGGAGGGATGGAAACCATCGCACCGGAAGCCAAGGTGAATGATGGACAGCTTCATGTATTCATTATTAAAGATATGGCTCTTCCCAAGTTCCTTTTATTACTTCCTAAAATCCTGCTGGGTGAATTAGCGGAAAGTGAACATGTACACTATATGAAAGTGACCAAACTCCAGGCGAACTCCACCTATGAGATGATAGCCAATGTTGATGGGGACGAGGGAGACCAACTCCCTATCACAATAGAAAATTTGAAACAACATCTGAACATTCTCGTTCCCGTTCAAAAATAACAATACACATAAGGAAACTTACGGGGGGAGGCTATCCTTTTTTAAGGGAAGTGCTTCGTAGTATAGTAATTGTATCCTTTTTGTGTTACCATTACTTCTTAGAGCAAACAAAGGACGTGACCATACATGATAAACATTCAAATCCCTCAAGCGGATATTTCCATAACGGAACGAAAACAAGCAAAAGACTCAGAAGAACCAAAGATCAAAAGCATCCAAGGCTTTATCGATCTTCACGAAATTCCAAGAGATAAGGGCGGCATCATCTTATTTTATAATATCAATGATGAACTTCTATTCGTTGGGAAAGCCAGAAAGCTGCGACAAAGAGTAAAGAAGCATCTTGAAGATACTGTATCCCCACTGCGTAATCACAGAGATGAAGTCTACCGAATCGATGTAGCCATCGTAGAGGACGCAATGGATCGTGACATTTATGAAACATATATCATCAATAAACTTCAAGCGAAATATAATGTAGACAAAGTGTTCTATAAGTAAGAAATCAAAAAGGTACCAGGGTCCGATTAGGGACCCTGGTACCTTTTTGATTTATAGAGATGTATTTAAGCTTCTAGCGGGTAAATGTGGATTCCAATTAACCAACAATTCTTCCCGAACTCCAAAATAGGTGGTATCCGTCCGATCAGTCACCCCATAAGAAACCTCGGTTCCGTCATCACTCCAATGAATGGTGATCGATACGATTACAGAAGGTCTCTTCACCCCGGCTATCTCAATATCAACCGGCTGCTTCAAGTCAAATAACGTTTCAAAGCTGATTTCCTGTCTTTGGATTGATGGGGGCGAGAGGGAATCTTCAATATTCACATATTTCTTTTTATGATCCAGGATATCATATGTAATAAAAGATTTCCCAGATTTAATCCAGTACACGATTTGCACAATGCGCCCTGCCTTTAAAGATGTTCCGGAATATGTTTCATGAAAAAGATCCTCATACTCAATGACTTCATTCAATTTGATGGGATTTATGGTTCCGTTCACAAGAGCCCCTCCTGGAATAAAGATAGAAAGCCTTATAGTTATAGTTATTGGAGGGGTGTCACTCATAGAACCATGAGAAAAAAACAACTGATCCTTTTTTAAAGAATCATATAATAGGATTAGGGAAGGATAACTGAACTTGACTATCTATCGGTAAAGTCATTATGGAAAAGCACCGAGCAGTTCAAAAATAAAAGACCCTTCGTGAAAGAAGGATCTTAACAGTTTACTATCTTCTATATGTCATGGATAATCGAAGATCCTCATCTGTCAACACATACTGATGAACCATCTCCAAGGTTTCTGTCAACGTACTTGATAAGCTGTGACTTGGATATGCACAAATAGATAACATACCTTCCTGAAGGACATAATCATCAGCGATCGATTCAAATTCCTTGATTAAGTTTGCGTCCGGTTCTTTCGAAATCCATTCGACATGCCCCCAGGTTCTTATGGAAGAGTTCAATTTCCTTATGACAGAGAGATCCTTCTGGAAAGCGTTGAGAATATGCTGAGTGTTAAAATCCCCGTTTAAAAAATAGTAGTCAAAATTATCAACTAATGAAATGGATGAGAGCTGTTCCTCTGTATACAATCTGTTCATTCTATGCTTGACCTTTGTGATATTTCGCATGCTTTCAACAATAAGCATATGTTGATTGTTTTCCAAGCCTGCCCGAATAAATAACATCAGATTTCGAATGTAGGCTTCCTCCTGTTGAAAGGGGTAGAAAATATGACCTTTCTGTAACGTTCCGAGCTTCACATCATTTAACACTTCCATATATCCTCACCTCTCGTCCCAAGAAATTATTGCCTTTATGCTACTTTAAGCATAACATAAACGTGTATGAAGCTATACATATTTTAGTTTGAATATTCTAACAATTATCTAAATTCCGTGGTCATTTCACCATATTTCCAGGATGAGAAAGAGAGGAAGAGACATGAATCTTCATATAGAAAAATTAAACCACCCAAACAATGATATTCTTAACGCTTTAAATAAATGGGATAACCATCCCGATTTAGTCCCGTTCATTCGGCCCAATCGAAACTGGGAAGAGCTTGAACAATGCAGGAACATGGACATGGATGAATTGAAAGATCGATTGGAATCTCACCCTATGTTTCTTATATACGTGGAAAATAAACTTGTAGGGGAAATGAATTATATGATTGACCCCCCTCATCTATTTAAAAAAGTGAGGGGAACTGCCTGGGTAGGGATTACGATTGGCGATCCTGATGCACGGGGAAAGGGAATAGGGTATGAAGCCATTCGGTATTTGGAAAAGGAAATAAAAGAACAAGGACTGGCCAGAATAGAACTTGGTGTTTTTGAATTTAACACCCAGGCACATAAGCTATACAGGCAGATGGGTTATCAGGTAATAGCCAGGATCCCTGACTTTACCTATTGGAATGGAAAAATGTGGTCGGATATCCGCATGGAGAAAGTCCTGATTTGATTATAAAAAGATTAGAGGTACAGTATACCGATTGCATCATTTATTTATTTCATTTTTGTAACAATTGTGACAACGATGATAATCCGACTGATTTCAACCATATCCCTCAGTACAATCAGATTCCACGCAGTTAGATAAATATGCATTTGGATACCCTACCTTTGATATGCGTGAAGGACATCTAGTAAGGGGGTTTTGGGCGCGTGTAAGCAGAGTGAATCATAAACTTCACTGTCGATTCACGCATGAAATAATATATTTGTAAAATCGTGGTAACCCACCTAATCTTGTAATAAAGTATACTGTAATCAGGTGATGAAGGAGGGAACCATATGCAAGAAAGTATTCGTAATTACGATGATTTACTAACCATGCTTGATTCATTTTTACGGGAACCTGAACCATTTTGGGATGAGTTTTTTTCTGACCGCGAGAAACCAGTACCTATCTTTGTAAATGCACCCGACGAGAACTTAGTTTCTTATATAGAACGGGGAATCATCACAAGGGGCAAGGTACTTGAGCTTGGCTGCGGTCCGGGCAGGAATGCCATTTTTTTAGCAGAACATGGATTTGAGGTTGACGCAGTCGATCTATCCAAAACGTCCCTTGATTGGGCAAGGGAACGGGCTGATGAAAGAAATTTGACCATCAACTTTCTACATCACAATATATTTGATTGTGACCTTCCTATCGAAAAGTATGATTTTATATACGATTCAGGATGTTTTCACCATATCGCTCCCCACAGAAGGATAAGTTACATAAATCTAATTGAAAGAGCATTAAGGAAAGGAGGATACTTTGGCATAACGTGTTTTTATAAGGGTGGTAAACTAGGAGGATCTGATCTATCTGATTGGGAAGTATATAAAAAAGGATCACTGATGGGCGGATTAGGGTATACAGAAGAACGTTTAATGAGTGTCTTCCAATCATTAAATCCCATTGAAATCAGGAAAATGATCGATAAAAAAGGTTCAGAAAACATGTTTGGTGTATCTGACTTACTGACAGGTCTTTTTCGAAAAAGGTAGTAGATAAAAAGGATGCCATGGTCACTAAATCGTGCCCAAGGCATCTTTTTTTACACTCTGAATCGAGAAAGAAAACGTAAAAATTCGTTTTGTGTTTTATGTTGATATTTTGTAAGTGCGAAGGTCTTAGCTTCCGGCATGGGAAAAGCACTTGTATGGACCTCTAGCAGCCTCCCTTCCAACAGCTCTCTCCTGACTGAAGAGGAAGGAAGATAGGATACGCCAAGCCCTTCTGCAATGAACCGTTTCGTAATATGTGTCTGCGAAACTCTCATCATCCTTGTTGTAGGATAATTTTGTTTAATGGTATAACAGAGTTCATCCCAATAGGAAGGGTGATTGTGGGTCAATAAGTAATTCGATGCCAATAACTCCTCTTCGTCCAGGGGTGGTGCTGATTCAAAATCCCTTCCATCATGAGGAGCCACCAAAATGACCTTATCTGAGAATAAGAGAGTCTGTTCAAGTTCAGGACTAAAACAGGGGAGACAGGAAAGTCCGATATCCACCCTTTCTTCCAATACCGCCTTCTCTATTTCAGCAGATTCAATGATTTCAACCGAAATTTCCACCTGGGGATGATTCTCAAGATACTGCTTTAATACAAAAGGCAGGACATTATCAGCAATCAGGGGGGAGATAGCCATTTTAAGTGTGGTTGTGTAACCCTGACTATAGGATTGAATATCTGTTATTCCTTCCTCATACACCTCAATCAATCTCTTCGCATTCTGTAAATAGGACCTCCCTGCTTCTGTCAGCTTGATTTTCTTCCCTTCTCTTTGGAATAGGACCACTCCAAGTTCTTTTTCAAGTTGTTTAATATGTACCGTGACGGTAGGCTGTGAGATATATAATCGCTCGGCAGCTTTCCTGAAATGATTGAACTCAGCCGCAATAATAAACGTTTTAATGACATTCAAATCCATTAGGACGCCCCCTTTATTATAAAATGTAATCAATTCAATTAAATATATTTAATTTTCTTAATTATAAATCCATTATACAATAATTGTAATAAAGCAAAAAGGGGATGTTCTGAATGTTTAGTGAAGGGTTAAAAGGAATAGTGGCAGCTCAAACGTCGATCAGTCACATAGATGGAAGCGAGGGTATCCTCATCTACAGGGGGTATGAAATCGGAGAACTCAGTCATCTGTCATTTGAAGAGGCTTCGTTCTTGTTGTGGTATGGGTATCTTCCCACAGAGGAGGATGCAGTGGAAATCAAGAAGAAATTGAGCACTTATCGAGACCTGACACCTGCAATGAAGGACATCCTTCATTCTCTCCCAGAAGAAATGGATATCATGAGTGTATTAAGAACGGTTATCTCCTCCTTGGGAGGATCAGAATACAAATGGAAGCCGACTATAGAGCAATCCTTGCGATTGACAGCGGTCACACCGACCATCATTGCTGATCGATTTAATATGCTGATGGGTCGACCTCTACTCGAGGCCGATACCGAGTTAAGCCATGTGGAGAATTATCTATTCATGCTAACAGGAAAAAGTCCGTCTAAGGCAGTTGCGGATGCACTTGAAACGTATATGGTACTTACGATGGAACATGGAATGAATGCTTCTGCCTTCTCGGCAAGAGTCACGGCCTCAACGGAATCTGATCTTGTTTCAGCCATTACTTCAGCGATCGGTACAATGAAAGGTCCACTTCACGGTGGGGCACCATCCGGGGTCATTGATTTAATGAACGAAATAGGTGTGGCTGAAAGAGCCGAAACGATCATCAGAGAAAAACTGGTGAAAGGTGAGAAGCTGATGGGATTTGGTCATCGGGTATATAAGACTCATGATCCAAGAGCCCTCGCTTTGAGAAAAAAGCTGTTAGAAAATAAAGGGGGGGATTCCTCTTTGGATCTGGCATTATTTGTTGAGAAGAAGGCAATCGAACTTTTAGATGAATTGAAGCCGGGAAGATCCCTGTACACCAATGTAGAATTTTATGCAGCAGCTATCATGAAATCGATTAATCTGCCAACCGATCTATTCACCCCGACTTTTACGGCCGCCCGCATCGTTGGCTGGTCAGCCCATGTATTGGAACAGGCTGAAAACAATACTATATTCAGGCCTCAATCTGAATATATAGGAAAACGAAACCTTTCTGTCTAGTTGATGCAGGTTTTGTGTGAACGCTTAGAGTCCTCTAAGCGTTTTTTTCTAAGGAATTGATTAATGTATTGAAGGACAATGGGAAATTTTGTCGAATTGTAAATAGTGCGTAATGGTATAAGGGACTATCTTTAAAAGAGTTCAATTTACAATGATTAGAAATGTGGAGGGAATGAATGTGAAAAATCGAAATGGAAAAGTGGTTGGCTTTGAGATAAGCAGTCAGGCTCCAGAAAAAGCAGCAGCATTTTATTCATCTGTTTTCGGGTGGGAAGTAGATGAACCCAAGTGGGACTACCACACAGTCACGACCGGACACAAAGATGGAATAAATGGGGGGATTAGCAAGGGACCTCACGATCATCCACACGGTACACGAATTCAAATTGAAGTAGAATCCATTGAACAAACCATTTCTGCAGCTAAAGAAAATGGAGCAATGGTGGTAAGAGACAAGATGGAATTCGAGCATTTTTTCCTTGCCTATTTAGTGGACCCCACCGGTGTAGGAATTGGATTGATTGAAAACAAGTAGGGAAGGAAATCAACATAGTAGAAGGGTGGAAGAGACAACCTTGTTTGAAACTGTATTAGGAAAACCTAAGAGCTTGGTAACTGAATACAAAATGAGATATAGAACCGCCGTTAAGGCAGTCATAATACAGAATGGTAAAATCCTTCTCATGCATTCCAACAGGGGAGATTATAAATTCCCAGGAGGCGGAGTCGAAGAAAATGAAAGTCTGTCTTCTGCCCTGAAGAGGGAAGTGGCCGAAGAAACCGGCTACATACACTGTCAGGTTAAAGAGCCTGTAGGTATCGTGATACAAAGGCATCCGGACCTATATGATGAAGGTACAATATTCGAAATGACTTCACACTACTTTCATTGCGAACTATCAGACTGGGATAAAATACCTCAACAATTAGAAGAATATGAGTCAGAGCTGGAGATGACTCCCCGATGGATCACCTTGGATGAAGCCATCGACGGGAATGAGAGGCTGATGGACAAGTATGAGAACAATCGATGGATCAAGAGGGAAAACTATGTTTTGGAAGAATTAAAGAAATTATACGAATAGATACGATTACCCGGTATAGGGTATGGAAAAGAGCTGTCGGTTTAATTATGACCCAGCTCTTTTCGATATGAGAAAACGTGAATTACGTTTAGTACATTTCCTTTTAGTTAGATTTTCAATCCGTACTTTTTTAGTTCTTCTGTATCATTAGGCAATGTCACATATCCTTCAAGCTTCATATCCAATTTTTCAAGAAGTTTAGAGGAAGGGTCATTATCTTTTGTCGTAATCGCTACGAGGCGTTTAATCCCCAGTTCCTTAGCAAACTCCACCGTAGCGGAAGCTGCTTCAAACGCATACCCTTGAGATTGATAGTCAGATAGAAAGGCAAATCCAATATCCACGTCTTCCAGTCCGTCTCGCTTAATCAGTCCACACAAACCGATTGGTGTATGATCAAGTTTTCGTTCTGCCAAGAATAATCCAAATCCATTTTGCTCATACATGGCTCTCGGACCATTCAAAATATAACGATTTGCATCTTCCAAAGTATAAACCTCTTTATCTCCAATGTATTTAAGCCATCCAGGCTCATTCAATAATGTTAAAATAAATTCCGCATCCGACTCCTCCACCCATCTAAGGGAGAGGCGGTTTGTTTCTGTAATTTTCAAAAGGAACACCCCATTTCTTATTATTCCACCTTATTGTACTTGAAATATATAAGAGAGGAAATCGATTATTTTCACTCAATTATGCTTCATACTATAGACTTGACCACTAACATCATGGCGAGACACACACCTAATAAAAATCCAAGACTACTATTCAATTTTCTTCATGATATAGTTTCTTTATATAAAATGAACATAATTCGAGGTGTAATCATGGCGCACAAATTTAAAGTCGAAGACCCAAAAATCCCTGCTCGTTTAAGCTCTGCCAATTTTCAAGACATCTATTATGATGAAGATCCGTTTTTATCAAATGGTTTGATCGAAAATATAGGATTGGACCGGGAAGAAATCGATCAGCTTGTGATATCAAAAGTAATGTTTAAAAATGTTTCATTCACCGGTGCATCTTTCCCACGTATCGACATGACGGATGTGGTGTTTGAAAACTGTGACCTATCGAATGCAAACTTCAGTGAAGGAATCATCCATCGGGTCATCTTCAAAGAATGCAAATTATTGGGTGTGAATTTCACCGGTGCTCATTTAGGAAATGTCCGTTTTGAAGAGTGCCTGGCGAATATGAGTGACTTTGTTGAAACACGATTAAAACACGTGACATTTAACGAGACCTTTTTACAAAATGCCAATTACGCCGACTGTGAACTGCTTAAGGTCAGCTTTAATCAGTGCAATCTTAATGATATTGACTTCACTCAAACTGACCTCAAGGGTATCGATATTAGTACTTGCAGGTTTACACGCATCAATGTAGCTCTTGAAAATCTTTCCGGTTGTGAAATTTCACCTGAGCAGGCGATCGGGTTTGCAACCTTATTGGGATTGAAAGTGAAGGAGTAGTATAATGACTGTTGTTGTTCATGTCGTCTATATCCTGTACAAGGTATGAAATGATTCAAGCAGGCATAACTATGTATCAACTGCACCTACCTGCTTTCAATTTGAAGGGGCTAGCGTTGTCAATTCATTCAAAAAATATTGTAAAAACGAAAGGAGTGGAAGACAATCCCACTCCTATTTCTTTCGTTTCTTAATAGTTGAAACTTTTACCAACTATGATTCGTACATCTTATTATGAGGAACAGTTTGAGGAGGTTTATCCATGATCACGGTTGATAACATAAGTAAGCGATATGATTCACTTCTAGCTCTTAACGACATTCATTTAACGATTCAAGAAGGGTCTTGTTTCGGCCTTGTAGGACCTAATGGTGCGGGAAAATCCACCTTGATGAAGATCTTTTCCGGTGTATTGCACGACTTTGATGGGGACATCCATGTCCAGGGGCTATCCGTCAAGAAAGAAAGAATAAAAGTAAAAAAGCTTATCGGTTACATACCTCAAGAAATCTGTTTAGAAGAAACCCTTACTGCCAAGGATAATTTATTGTATTTTGGTAGCTTTTATGGACTGAAAGGAAAAGACCTTCAAGATCGAACCAGGAAAGTGTTACAGCAAATCGGTTTAGAAGAACGAGGGAAAGACAAAGTCAGCACCTTTTCAGGAGGTATGAAGCGCCGGTTGAATATTGGCTGTGCCATTCTCCATGATCCTTCCATTATCATCATGGATGAACCGACAGTGGGAATTGACCCACAATCAAGAAACTCAATTTTTTCCATCATACATGAGCTAAAGGAAAAGGGAAGTACAATCATTTATTCGAGTCATTATATGGAGGAAGTAGAGCAGCTTTGCGACAGCATCGGACTGATTGACAAGGGTGCATTAGTCGAATGTGGAACTATGGATGAGCTGCAACAAAAATATAATAAACCGTCATTATTTGTTTCCGGAGAAGGTTTAGATGATGTTGGTTTATCCAAACATGGAGATGTCGAATCAAAAGGGAATGGATATATTCTGCAAAGTGATGATCCTTTGATGACGCTGGAAAAATTGATTGCCGAGTTCCGCGCCCATAACATTTTGCCAAGAAGGCTAGAGTTATATCAACCGAAACTGGAGGATATCTTTTTCACATTAACAGGGACGCAACTTCGGGATTCTTAGAAAGGGGAAGATGATATGTGGGCGATTGCCAAAATGGAATTAAAGAAAAATATACAGGATAAAGGCTTGTGGTTTTGGACGTTTATCTTACCGATCGTCTTTATCATTGCCTTTGTTTCCATTTTTTCAGGTGATGAAAATACAAGTTACAAAGAAGTCGTTACTCAGATCATTCCAGGCTATACCATCATGTTCGCTTTTTATATTATGATTTCAATGGTCATCGGACTAGTGAAGGATCGGGACAAAGGGATGGTTGCGAGGATTGCCAGTACACCACTTCCAATCATGAGCTATTTTATCGGGAAATGGATTCCTTTCATGGTGATCGTGTTGATTCAGATTGCTGTATTATTTGGATTTGGCGTCGTTGTGTATGACCTTCCTTTAGGGGATCCCCTTGGACTGATTATTTTATCACTTTCTTTGGCGTTTATCGTAACCGGTTGGGGCATGGCACTCGCCGTACTCGTGAAAACGGAAAATATGGGTATTGCCCTTACCCAGATCATAGCTCTTGGTGGCGCAATGCTTGGGGGATTGTGGTTACCCGTCGAATTGATGCCGGAGTTCATGCAAACAATCAGTAAGGTACTGCCTCAATACTGGGCAATTGAAGGATATAAGGAGATTATTCTAGAGGGTGGAGATACTTTAGATGTTTTATTCAATATTTTGATTATGGTCTTGGCCGGAGTAGCTGGTGGCTTGATTGCCATTGCTGCGTATCCGCGGTTTCTTCGTTTATCCAAGAGTTAATGTCAGGTGGAGAATTTTCTGTTTATTTTTAAAAATGAAAATACACTCCTTATTTCTTGGAATTTATGGTATGATTCTAGGGTCTGAAATACATGATCTTCATAGATTGAAAGGGGAACATACTTGAAGAAGAATCAAGTGAAAATCGCAGAATTAAACGCAGAAAATTGGTACGAATGTTGTCAACTGGAACTTTCCCTGGAGCAACAGGAATTTATTGAGTCTAATGCCATTTCGATTGCTCAATCGAAATTCGAAACTACCTTAAAACCATTCGCCATTTATTTTGAAGATAAAATCGTCGGGTTTTTAATGTTCAACTCTGTACCTGAAGAACTGGATGCTTATTGGGTTTACAGAATCATGGTGGATAAAAATTATCAAGGCAAAGGGATCGGAAAAGCCGCAACAGATCTGATGATGAATGAAATGGTAGAAACCTATGGTATAAATAAAATCATAGTAGGATATCATCCTGAAAACCATGGTGCTCACCGCTTATACGCGAGTCTGGGGTTCGTCGATCACGGTGACCGATTTGGCAGGGAAATGGCGGTTGTGAAAGAAGTAACGATTAACTAAGATATTTCAAATGGGCCAAAAACGCTGGCCCTTTTTTAGGTTGCATTAAATCTCCATTTTCTTATAACCCTTGAGCAAACATATTATTCACCCGTTAATGTCCAATATCCCTCGAACCTTTTCCTTTGCTCCCTTCCTCCACTTTTTCACAGCGGATATGGACACATTCTCTACCTCTGCAATTTCACTGACTGTCAGCATATGCAGGCAAGTATACATGACCCATTTTCTCTGATTCGAAGTTAAGTCCCCACAATAACTGAACAGTAATTCTTCCGCCAGTCCTTCGTTGATATGTTCATCCTCGATCATGTCAAAAAACTCCGTCTCTTTGAAAATACTTTTCTCTTCATTTCGACTTTCACTTGTCAATTGAGAAAGGATTCTGCCACGAACATATGAGTAAGCATAAGCAGGAAATGCTCCTTTTTCCGGATCGAATTTTTGATGTGCCTCCCAAAGTGCGATGAGACCGGTTTGATAGTATTCAGGTTTGTTTTTATAAATGTGCAGAGAATGAATGATCTTGTGAATCATCCTGTCATATTGCATATGAAGCTCTTCAAATTTCTCCAAGTCAGTATCCTTTTGACCGGCGCGCCGTTCTTTGTATTCCCAGGTAGCTTAACCTTACAAAGGAACAGGGCTTGAGACAAAAGGGGGTAATCCTCGTTTTCACGGGAGAAACCAAGCATTGCCAAGGGTAGTCATCA
The DNA here is from genome assembly GCF_025398035.1 of Rossellomorea vietnamensis. Classification (NCBI taxonomy): domain Bacteria; kingdom Bacillati; phylum Bacillota; class Bacilli; order Caryophanales; family Bacillaceae; genus Rossellomorea; species Rossellomorea vietnamensis. The sequence continues at coordinate 619,065 of NZ_CP104558.1, read as the reverse complement.
TTATTTATCAGTAGGGAACTGACAGTTATGCCGAAATTTTTAATGTTGTGAATTACCTGAGTTTAACTTCACCCACCAATAGCAATACTAAAAGGACCATCCACTTACAAGGAGGTCCTGATATGCCAAAGAAAAAGGATGAAAACAACGATGTCCTCGTCCAGAAAAATGAAGAGATTGAAAAGCTTGAAGAGATGTTATCTGCCGTTCTTCACTACTTATCAGATGATGAAATCGAAGAAATCGATATCGAATATCTTCTTACGAATACAGATAACCTCCGGGAATGGTGGGGTAGCTACCGGGAGAAAAACAAAAAGAAGCTGGAAGATGAGATTAAAAAGTCTTTGAACAGGTTATCTCTGGAGGAATTAGAAAACATCCGGGAACAAATAAAGAATAAAAATAGCTAAATGACAATATGGAATCCATAATAATATTATGTAAATTAAATGCAACATAGAAAAAGGCGGATGACGATCTACCTTAAAAAAGCTCAGGAAGAGAACCCTTAGGGAGAAGGCTTCTCTTCCTCGACGTTTATCTATTTACAAAAAGCTGATGAGCAAGTGACACAACTCCTACAGGCGTCTGATTCACGATGACCGTCGCAAAAATTTCATCATCGGGATAATAAAGCGTCACGGATTCATACCCATGGATGCCACTATGATGACCATACGCCGCTATTTCATTTTCAAACGTATACTTGTATAAACCCAAACCGTAAAATCGCTCTGAATCATCCGTTTCATGAAATATAAGCATTTGTTTCATCGACTCCTGAGATAGGAGGGAGCCGCCAAAAAGTGCCTTCATGAATGTTTGGATTTCTGCGGGGTTGGAAACAAGTGCCCCTGAAGTCCCCATGATAGAAACATTGAGATCAGTAATATATGTTATATCATCTGATAGGTCAGTCAAGTCAGGCGTCGCTTTCGAATGCCCGGTGGCAAAGGGGAGCCTGAGATCATTGGTACTAGGGAAGTATGTTCTATCCAGTTGAAGCGGTTGGGTGATCCATTGATAGACTGCATCTTTAAACTTTTTCCCTGAACTTTCTTCTACGATTAGGCCTAGTAATAGAAAATTCGTATTAGAGTACTTGAACAGAGTACCAGGTTGAAATTCAAGATTATGGTTGGCAACAAGTCTGACAAGACTTCGTGACGAAAAGAAATCCCGGGGACTTGAAACAGCGTGCTCGATACACTTTGTTCCTGCAACGTCCATCCATAAATAATCCTTAAGACCGCTTCTATGCTGGAGCAGTTGTCTTACGGATATACGACTGCCTTCTTTCAGGATACCAGGTAAGATGGATTCTACCGTTTGCTCCAGTGAAAGAATGCCTTCTTCCTGCAGTTTTAAGATCACCACACTTGTTACAATGTTTAATAAGCTTCCAACCCGTTGATGATCATAAGGATCTAATAATGTATCTTGAAGAAGGTTTCGAACGCCTGCTGCCATTATATAGTCTTCTCCGTAAGAATCAGTCAGACACAACGATATACCTGGAATCCTGTATCTATCACGAAAGTATTGGACTGTTTTTTTCAGTAAAGCAGGATCCTTCAAAGAAATCATCCTTTCAAGTCTAGGTTTAATAAAGAAAACACCGTGCTATATGCAATTCCTTTTAAGCATAAAGCAGGATTTGAGAGGTTTTAAGTTGAAATGTATATATTTAGTATTTTTTTAATGCTATAGATCCACTAAATAGACAGGAAGTATCATATAGTATGTTTTATACATATGTGAAATCAAGAGAAATAGAAGGAGAATGAACCGATGCCGATTCGTAACTCAGCAAAAGCCATCATTATCAAAGATAACAAGATACTATTGACTAAAAACAAAGACGAAGACAGTATTTTTTACCTTTTCCCCGGGGGTGGACAGGAACCTGGAGAAACACTCCATGAGGCTTTAAAAAGGGAATGCCTTGAGGAAATCGGATGCGAAGTGTCAGTAGGAGAATTAATCCATGTCAGGGAGTATATCGGTAAGAACCATGAACATGCAGCATTTGATTCCGACTTGCATCAAATGGAATTTTATTTTACCTGTACGCTCATCCACGAATGGAACAATGATCAAACCCCATCAAACCCCGATAGTCATCAAGTAGGCGTGGAGTGGATTGACTTGAGTAATCTAAAAGAATATAGACTCTACCCTAAAGAAATAGAATCATACTTAGTTAATAGATCGTCCAAGGTTTATCTGGGAGACATAAATTAGTTCTATTCCATTCAAGGAGGAAATGGTTGATGAGAATAAGTACTTTTATATTGACAGGTCTATTGGCAGGCATTTATTCAAGTGTGTTGGATGGAATTGAACAGGACTACAGCTTGAATTCTTACTTCAGTGCCTTCATCTTAGCGCTGTTAACGATTGGGACCGGGCTTTTATTACACCGGCTCCCTTTCAGAGAAAAATCGAGGGAATCCTGACTAGACTCAGTGAAAATACGAAAAGTCAATAGTAAACGGAGTGATCATGATGAATTCTACATATGTATGGTGGGGGGAATCCGAAGTGAAGTTGACATGGAGGCGAGATTCAATCATTCCTGACACATCGCGAGTCACCAGTGTGCATGGATTCTGCTTTAAAGATGGAAAGCTTCTCTTGGTGAATCTTCATAAGAGAGGGTGGGATTTTCCAGGTGGGCATCTGGAAAAGGGGGAGTCCCCTGAAGATTGCTTGAAGAGGGAAGTGATGGAGGAAGCATATGTATCCGGCTCTTCTCACTTTTTGGGTTACCTGATCGTGGATCATCATGATAATCCACACTGGAATGCACAAAGCCCTTATCCCAAAGTAGGCTTTCAACTTTTTTATAGAGTGGACGTTGAAGAAATATATACATTCGAAGCAGAATATGAATCAGCAGAACGATGTTGGATCCATCCAGATCAAGTAGCTGATTATTATTCTGGATGGAACGGAGTGTATGGGGAGATTCTTTCCCTTGCACAAAATATAGCTACCATAAAGAAAGTGTAGAGCTAGAGGGAATTAGAGGAAAAAAAGAAAAAGCGGGGAAAACCCGCTTTTATTATCTCTCACACTTTGTTTCAAATGAATAATTCACCTGAATCTTTAGTGATCCATGATATGTTTTTTCAGGTGCAGTTCCAGTAGTGGCAATTCTAGTTAAATGATCATATACAAAAGTTAAAGAACTTTGAGGTTGTACTAAAAGGACAATTGGCTGGTTGCTTACACTTCTTTCAAATCGAACATTTATTGCTTGAGAACTAAAGTTTTCCACTGTGCCAGCAGCAATTACTGGAATATTATTGGACTCTACATCAAAAATGGTATTTACCGACTGATTTCCAGTCCCTGAAAAAGGAGCACAATTTTCGAATTGTACAGTTTTGCATTCTACTTTAGGTCTAGGGGGACACTTGTCTTCCTTCCATCCTAATGGTTTGTTATAACAATTCATAATTTCACATTCACCTCCAGTCTATATTAAAATATGAAAAATTTTGTAGTGTGCTTGTACCCCCACCTAAAATGATTGTTCATTTTTATAAAAGTAAAAGAGAAGGAGGAATCCCATATGAAAATAAAAGCCATTTCTATACCTTCATACAATTATTTCCCTTGGAGATTGAATTTGAAAGCTCGGAAGGGAAAGGTTATCTGATGATTAAAGCTGCACTATTCGACCTTGATGGGACGCTTTTAAACAGGGATGCATCTGTCCAAGTATTCATCAAAGATCAATATGTACGATTTTACCAATGGCTCCACCATATCCCGGCGGATTTATATACATCCAGATTCATTGAATTGGATCAGAGGGGGTATGTGTGGAAAGACAGTGTCTATAAGCAGCTGATCGAAGAATTTTCAATACGGGATCTAACTTGGGAAGAACTGCTCAACGATTATATCAGTCAATTTAAACACAGCTGTGTACCGTTTCCTCATTTACATCATATGCTGGATGAATTACAGGCTTGTGGCATACAATTGGGGATGATCACAAACGGCTTCGGCAAATTTCAAATGGACAACATACTGGCCCTTAAAATCGAACCTTACTTTCAAGAAATCCTTATCTCTGAATGGGAAGGATTGAAAAAGCCCGACCCTGAGATTTTTAAGAGGGCGATAAAAAGATTAAATGTAAAACCTGAAGAATGTATTTTTGTAGGGGACCACCCTGAGTATGATGTATACAGTGCCCAAAAAATAGGGATGAAGGGTATTTGGAAAAAAGATCCCCATAGGACCGGTGTAAAGCATGCAGATGCTGTGATTGATAACTTGTCTGATTTACCACGCTGCTTAAGGAGCTTTTAATTTTCTTATTAGGCAATTTTGAGGGGGGGATCCACCATCTAACATACTTTTTTAGGCAAAGCTACCACTATTAAATTCATGAAATTTCTAGTATAATAGTCTTCTTGATACTACATATTCAGAGTAGCGCACTGGAATTGAATCAAATCAGGAGGGTCTAAATTGTTAGAATTCAGTAAATTATTTACAGAACCAGTAAAAACAGTTGCCATTAATATAGCAATTGTTTCATTAGTAACCATATCGCTTACCACACTTATATATACGGTACTTAAATTCATTAAGTTACCAGAAAAGTTCATAGAAAATATCATAGGCCTGATCGTCGTGTTCGTAGGCATCGGCACCGTTTATTATTCACTTAGATGGGATTTATTCCTCGCATTATAACGATCTATACTATCAGTAAAAAGCATCTACATGGTGCTTTTTTTTTATGTGCATTTTTTAATAAAGCATGTGTCCATCATGAACTTCATCCTAAAGTCTTATATCCTTTCATCTAAAATGACCATGATATGACCATGCCATATCAATATAGTATAAATAGAAATGAAATAATCCCCTTGATAATATGTAGAAATTTCTTTATATTTAGTAAATGCGATTTTACCAAATGTTGGAGGTAGCTACCTATGAATGACATGAAGAAATTTTGTAACTCCATTAACTCCTGTTTCTCCAAAGAGAATTCGCCTTTTGACGAACGAAATATGGGTGAGATTGTATCCTTACTTCGTGTGAAATCTCAACTGACTCAAGAAGAGCTGGCTCAAAAAGCAAATGTATCTACACAAACCATTAAAAGACTTGAAGGAGGCAAGGAAAAGGTAAGTGATGTTACTTGTCGAGAAATAGTAGAAGCATTGGGAGTTAATATTTCCCAACTGACAAAGCTTCTAGACGAATGAAAGAACGACTGTCCAATTATAGAGAGAAGGAATAAATATGAGATTTAGAGATTTTCATAAAAATATTAAAATACGCATCATTGAAACATTTATGAGCCGCTTTATTGGGAGCATGATCTTTCCGTTTATGTCGATTTACCTGGCCGTTCATTTTGGAACAAAGGTAGCAGGATTATTACTTTTGATCAATGTGTTTGTAGGAATAGGAATCAATTTTCTTGGAGGATATTTCGCCGATCAATTTGGCCGCAAAAAAATAATGTTATTCGCTGAATCGCTCAGGTTTCTGGCTTTTCTCACCATGATGGTTTGTAACTCGCCCTGGTTTGAATCAGCCGCTGTCACCTTTGCCATGATGACGGTCAACAGCATATGCTGGGGCCTTGCAGGACCTGCCAATCAGGCTATGATGATCGACGTCAGCACACCATCACAACGGAAGCTCATGTATTCGATCACCTACTGGGCGAACAATCTCTCCATCGCGATCGGAGGAATCATAGGGGCTTTCTTATTCAAGGATTACCTTTTCGAGCTCTTTCTTGCATTAAGTGTTGCATCCGCCATTACCGCAACCTTGGTGGCATTCTTCATTGATGAGAGCTATACGGTATCTGAATCCAAGATGACACCCTCTCAGCATGTTAAACAACTTATTTCAAACTACGGAAAAGTCATGCATGACAAGCTGTTTGTTCTGTTTACCATTGCAGGTGTGCTTATTCTGTCCATGGAGTTCCAGCTTACGAATTACATCGGCATTCGACTAAGTGAAGAAATGCCCTCGCAACCCTTCCTATTCTGGGACATAGACGGCGTACAAACCATGGGGATCTTACGAAGTGAAAATACGATTCTGGTCGTCCTCCTCATGCTTTTTGTCACAAGGACTCCGCATTCATTAAAAGACAAGACCGTTTTAGTATGGAGTTGTTTCTTCTTTTCAATAGGGTATGCGGCACTTGCTTATTCAAATAACGTATTCATTTTATTTTTGATGATGGGGGTACTCACTATCGGAGAAGTCTTCCGCGTGCCGGTAGAGCAATCGTACATGGCATCCATTCCCCCTGACGATGCCCGAAGCTCCTATATGGCATTTAGTGGGTTGAAATTTAACCTGTCCATGTTGATTGCATCCATCACCGTAACACTCGGAGCGATTCTTCCATCGATCATCATGGCCGGGATTATTCTCACCATTGGACTTACTGGTACGGTACTATTAAAAATCATTTCTCCAGAGTTGGATAGGCGAAAAGAAGTCGCTGATCTGAAGCAGAACCATGAAGCTGTTAAAGCAGGTTAGGATATACAAAGTAAAATAGACTATGGAAGGGTTCATTCAGGGATTGTATAAAATTACTAGAAAGATGAGAAGGCTTAGAGTTGATAATAGAAATGGGCAGATGCTATATTATCCTGAATAAGGTACGAATTCCGTTCATATCTTTAGAAGAATTAAATCGTACGAAGGGAGAGCCTATGGAGAAGAAATGGGAAGTCGCACTACCTTCTTTATCTCAGATGTCCGTGTCATCAAATGCTAATAACGAACCTGTCACCATCCATGGTGGTGATGAAACATTACGTTGCATTGGCGTCGGAACAGACGCGGCAGTCTTTCAATCCATTTATGCACCCGACTTTGCTTTCAAATTGTATGCTGAAGATAAAAGATCTAAAATAAAAAGTGAAGAAAAAGTCTATCACACCATCGGAGACTCCCCTTATTTCTCCACCTGCTACGCGGCTTATGATACTTTACTGGTGTTAAGTTTTGAAGAGGGACCAACTCTTTTCGATTGTTTGCTACAGGGGATCAACATTCCTGAACAAGTGGTTGAAGACGTTGAACATGCAAGACAATATGTTCGAGATCAAGGAATGAATCCGCGTGATATTCACCTGAAAAACATTTTATTGCAAAATGGCAGAGCGAAAATCATTGATGTATCGGAATATATCCAACCTGGAAATGATTTCAGGTGGGAGCATCTAAAGAAAGCATACGACGATCATTACCATCTTATAGAAGGTCGGGCCTTGCCATTTTGGCTGTTGGAGACCATTAGAAAATGGTATAACTCATGGAATAAGCATTTTAGTTCATATGAGGAGTTCATGAAGAGAGTATCAAATTTCACTTCCTTTAAATAAGCCCCAAAAAAGCGTTCAAGGCATTTGCTGCTTTGAACTCTTTTTTGACTTGAATGAGTTGTACAACATGCTTTACTTTGACATAATTCAATATAGAATATCATAGAAGCAGGAGGGAGAATATGTGGTATCAAAACGATGTAACGAAGAATCTGGGTACAAAATATCCTATCATCCAAGCAGGGATGGCCGGAGGGATCACTACCCCTGAACTGGTTGCTTCTGTATCAAATTCCGGGGGACTGGGGACAATTGGAGCTGGGTATATGTCTGTCACGGACCTCAATGAATGTATCAAACACGTAAAAAAACAAACGAATCTTCCGTTTGGTGTGAATTTTTTCATACCCGAGGAACCGGAATATAGTGAAGAACAGTTAAACCAAATGCAAAAATTACTGAAACCATTTAAGAAAGAGTTGAATCTATTCAATGATGGTCCATTCATTTTAAAACAAATTGATATTGAAAGACAGATGGAAACAGTCTTAAAGGAAAAGGTTCCTGTCTGCAGCTTTACATTTGGAATTCCCCCAAAGGAAATAATGAAAGAATTGAAAAAGGAAGGTATTCAAGTGATTGGAACTGCAACGACGGTGGAAGAAGCGTTGATCAATCAAGAATGTGGAGTGGATTTGATTGTCGCGCAGGGAAGTGAGGCGGGTGGTCACAGAGGTACATTTCTTGGTACATATGATGAATCGATGATTGGGACGTTCTCTCTACTTCCACAAGTAGTGGATGCTGTGGAAGTACCGGTCATAGCTGCAGGGGGAGTAATGGATGGAAGAGGCGTGGTAGCTGCACTGGCTTTGGGTGCAAAAGGAGTTCAGATGGGTACGGCTTTTCTTACCAATAAAGAAAGCGGGGCAAAAGAGATACACAAAAAAGCTATTTTACAAGCTGAAGAAACAAGTACAACCCTCACATCTGCATTCAGCGGTAAACCGGCAAGGGGCATAACAAACTCATTCATACACATGATGAAAGAGTATGAGAATCAAATCCTTCCTTACCCTGTGCAAAACGCCTTGACGAAAGAATTGAGAAGGGAAGCCGGCAATCAACGTAACCCTGAATTTATGTCATTATGGTCTGGCCAAAGTCCGCGGCTAAGTAAGGACGTTAATGTACATGAATTGATGGATTCCCTGGTAATGGAAGTGGAAAAAGGTATACACAATTTGACCGGACAGTGACGGTTATAGAAGATCTCAATACCATTTATTTATCTTTAGTCCCATTATCACAAATCTTGTTTTCCCATTATTTAACCTTGTAATACTTTCTAGCAAAGGTATAATTTTGATATAAGGAAAGCGCTTTTTTTATTTAACATAAATTTTCATAATAATTAAAATTCATTTTTCGAGGTGCATTTTCTAGGAGGTTCACATGAGAGAAATTTTACCGGGATCTATATTGTCTCACATTCAATACGGGTATCAAAAAGTTCCTAAGAAAGTCAAAAGTCAATGTCCAAGTTGCTCTAAGACCAGTGAATTTGTGCTGAAAGCCAACTTCTATCAAGTAAATAAAACGGGGTTGTTCGCAGAGGCAAATTGTTCGGAGTGTAAGAAACCGGCTGTTTTCGTTATCATGTTGAATGATGATTCGATTCATCAAAAGGAGGAAGCGGGCCTTTATATTTATGATCCCCTGGCTACAAACGGCCCTTTGGATCAGATCCAGGGGAATAAACGGATCCCCCAGGACCTTGTCCGTTCGTTCCGTTCTGCATTGAATGTCAGCCAGTCCAAAGATAACTCCGCTACGGCCGTAATGTCAAAGCGCGTGTTAGAGAGTGTCCTGAAGAATTTCAATGGTGATCAATCATCAGGTCAATCACTGTCGGAACAATTCGATCAACTGCCGAAGAATGTAGATCTGTCAAAACCGATCCAGGCCCTCAGCCATCTTGTTCATCCCAAATCAGCATTTTATGAAATGTTGGAATTGGAACGTGAAATAGACGATGAAACTGCCGGCCTGCTCATAGAGTTATTGGAAGGTTTGATAGAATACCTTTATGTGCTTCCGGAGAAAATTGAATCTTTACAGGAGAGAATTGAAAAGAAGTATTAGGGGGAGTAGAGTGCTGAAACTGGCACTCTACCTTTTTTCATAATGGTTTTAACCCGAGGGAATACAGTGCCTGGTTGACTTCATCCACGTCGTGAATTTCCTTCTCTAAACAAAACTGAATGACGAGATCGAATCGGTCATTGTTGGACAGGGAGAAACCGGCGGCATTCAACATCTCTACGGTATCTTTCTCAGACAATTTCATAGAAAGACACAAGGCTACGACTGTCCGCTTACTGGGCTTATAATCAGGAATCGATCTTATTTTGGAAAAAAGCTTCCGGTCTACTCCGGCTTTTTTGTAAACGGAAGCATCTGTTACACCCCGTTCATCGATATGCTGAAATAGCCTTTCTGAAAAAGACGCTGAATGATTCATCTCAATAAACTCTTCCAGCTCACTGGCGTACACCGCATCACTTAAAATGAACTCTTCTTTATGTATATCATATATCCTGAGGTCTCTCCCTGAGTCCACAAAATCAAGAAGCTCCTTCAGAATCTGTTCGCTAAGCATACCATCGCCTCCATATGTCGCTTTCAAAGCGACCCGTCTCTTACTCTATGTGGTTATGATTATATCAGAACAATATGGAGAGGATGAGAAAAAATGAATCGGGAATACACTGAAATCATTTTTTTATTGGATAGAAGCGGATCGATGAGGGGACTTGAACAAGAGACGATTGGAGGTTACAACTCTTTTATCGAGAAGCAACGTCAGTTAACAGGGAAAACACTTGTCACGACCGTTCTCTTTGATGATAAGGTCGAGCAGTTATGGAGTGGAATGGACGCTTGTAAGGTACGGCTTACAGGGGAAGAGTATTTCGTAAGGGGATGCACGGCTTTATTGGATGCTATAGGTAAAACGATCATCCAAGCGGGTCATCGCCTGTCTCATATGGATGAAGTGGAAAGACCGGGGAAAGTCATCTTTGTCATCACAACCGATGGTATGGAAAACGCCAGCGTGGAGTTCTCTGCTAGTCAGGTGAAGGAACTTATCAACCAGCAGCAGAAGCGGTACAATTGGGAGTTCATCTTTCTGGGAGCGAATATCAATGCTTCTCAAGAAGCATTGAACATCGGCATCGATATCGGAAATGCGTATCAATTTGAAGCTTCTTCTAAAGGGGTTGAAGAGATGTACGACGTGGTGAGTGAAGCTGTGTTTGAAAAGAGACATAAATGGTAATCATGATGTTGGGGTCCCATCTATTTGATGGGATTTTTTTCGTTGCCAATACATATTAGCCTTATATCAGAATCAAGATCTTTCACGATTCTGATCAGAATTTATTTAAATTTTGCCAAAACTAGTTTATCATAGTGAGGTAGATTCAATTTATTCGGAAGTCAACGGAATTAAAGGAAGGTACACGATGATGACAGAAAACGAAAAGAATATTACGAGAATACATATGGATGGGAAGGAATTTATTCTCATCGGAACCGCTCATGTGTCACGTCAGAGTGCTGAGCAGGTGAAAGAAGTGATAGAAGCTGAACGCCCGGATACTGTGTGTGTTGAGCTGGACGAACCGAGGTATCAATCCATCGTCGAAGGAGATAAGTGGAGGGACACAGACATCTTTCAAGTAATCAAGGATAAGAAAGCCACCTTACTGCTTATGAACCTTGCCATTGGATCCTTCCAGCGAAGAATGGCCAAACAGTTCGGCATCAAACCGGGACAGGAAATGATTCAGGGGATTGAATCCGCGAAAGAACTTAACGCAGAACTTGTCCTTGCTGACCGCAACATCCAGGTGACATTTTCCCGGATATGGAACAGCGTGGGTTTCAGTGGGAAAGCCAAGCTATTGACCCAAATCATCTACAGTATTTTCAGCACTGATACGATTACGGAGGAAGAACTCGAGAAAATTAAATCACAGGATATGCTTGATTCGATGTTGAATGAATTCACCCAAGTGTTTCCCAAACTGAAAACACCCTTGATTGATGAACGTGATCAATATCTGGCCCAAAAAATCAAGGAAGCACCTGGCGATAAAATCGTAGCCGTCCTTGGTGCCGCACATGTCCCGGGTATCACGAAAGAAATTTATAATGAGCATAACCTTGACAAACTTAATGAACGACCTGCTAAATCAAAATGGCCTAAAATCATCGGGTGGACCATTCCTATCATGATTCTGGCCGTCATTGCCTACACATTCATATCAAACCCCGATGCAGGCATACAGCAGGGGATCAGTTGGATATTATGGAATGGGGGATTCTCTGCCTTGGGGGTAGCCATCGGCATGGGTCATCCATTAGCCGTATTGACAGCCTTCGTCGCAGCACCTATCACATCCTTGAACCCGCTTCTTGCAGCGGGTTGGTTTGCAGGATTCGTTCAAGCGTATTTCCGCAGACCTAATGTCGGTGACTTTGACTCTCTCCCTGAAGATGTCCTGAGCATAAAAGGATTCTGGAGAAATAAAGTAACCCGCGTCCTGCTCATTGTCGTACTTGCCAACTTAGGAAGCACACTGGGGACGGTCATTGGTGGAGCAGACGTTGTAAGATTATTTCTGGAAAATATATAGAAACCAAATGAGTCATCCTCCAGGATGGCTTATTTTATATGGGTAATTTTTGGAATATTATGCTAAAATGAGTATACAAAGGCTGTGGAGGGGATCATGATAACTGAATTCATCAATCGATATGCCCATTGGCTCCTTCTTCTTATTACTGGATTGAGTATCGGGATGGGATTTACAATCCTCACGTCTTCGGTTCAAGGAATCATCGCAGGCATATTTGGCATAGTAGGATTCTTGGGCATTACCTATCTGGTCATCCATATGGAAGTTCAGAAGAGGAGGAATGGAAAATAAAAAAAGGAAGGAGGAGCCGCATGATCTACGTAATAAGACACGGTCAAACGGACTGGAATAAAGAAGGGAGACTGCAAGGGAGAAGAGGACTTCCTTTAAATGAAGAAGGTGTCAGACAAGCCGAAAATGTAAAACAACAACTGAGTCATATCAGCTTCAATTACGTCTTTTCATCTCCACAGAAAAGAGCACAGGAAACGGCTGAAATTGCTAGTGGGATGTCATGCATCACAGACTCCAGGCTGGATGTTTATGATTTAGGTGAAGCAGATGGACTTTTAAAAAGGGAAGTGAAGATGGATGGACCATTGCCTGATTCAGCTTCCTATAGCGGGGTGGAGGATCCTTTGGAGTTCATGAAAAGGATAAAACACTTTATGGCGGAATTAGAAACATTATATGCCAAGGAAGATAAAAACATCCTGATCTCCGGACACAGATGTACAACAGGGGCAATCGGTGCTTTTTTTAAGGGAATACCAGATGACCGGAATATATTAAAGCTCTCTTCCGATAATGGCGAATATAAGCAGTATGGATTCATGTTTAGAAAATGATCATGCCTAAAATGTAACTGCACAGCCACGTTTTCAAAATGGATCTTTGGGTAAATAGTAGTTAACCTTTACCCGCGACCTTGTGAGGAGAGAATAATAGGAGCTGTGACGATCGTTGCTCAATATACATGACAGATACTCCATTGTTTTGTATCAAACCTATATGGCAAGAAACCAGGCTTCCCGTACTTCTCAGAAGATTACCATTCAAATGCTCTCTCAGTACACAGGATTCTCTGAGGAAATCATCCTCGAAGCATTAGAATTCGGAAAGTTATCACCTGATTTATCTTTAAGATAATCACCTAGGGTTAAAGGTCTAAGAAAATTATTTTCTCCTCCAAGGTTGACTTAACTTTGATTTATTCATTTTTGTTACATAATTAATTTTTGAAGAATATATTGAAAAAACAAGCTTATATTTATTATAATAACAGAAAGGATTTATAGAGGAGGATCTAATGGACACCCACAGGAGTAAAAGAATCTCAAAGTTATACAGAAAGTTAATTACTTCTGATGCAACGCAAGCTTTCCTTATTTATAAAGGCCTAGATGAGACAACGAAAGCAGAATTACTTGATTTAGTGGCAGAGATGGGCTCTCAGCACTCAGAAAAATTGATGAATAAAATAAGCTAACATACATGTACAGAGTATAAGACCTGGAGAGATGAGTACCTCAGGTCTTTTTCTTATGAAAGTCTTAATGTGATCGACGTTTATTAGAGAAATAAATAATATATTAATAAAATAAAGCTAAGTCTTATGTCCCCCATTGAATACTTCACTTCGATGATATTTGACATATACACAGAAAAAACTGCGGTGTGATTTCGATTAGGAAATCCATCGCTTTTTTTTTATTTCTATCTGATTTTATCATTCCATTGAACTACTTCATCTTGTCATAAGGAGAAAGATACAGTCAGAAATAACCTTTTATAGTCCATACTTCCTTTTTTTATGAAAACAGGAATATATTCCTTTTTATTCAAAAAATGATTGTAATTAAATGCTATAATAATTATAATATTAAGAAAATTTAATAAATATTTCCTAAGAAAGGAGGGAACACTTGATGAACGTATATATGTCAGTTGATATGGAGGGTGTAACAGGACTGGTTGATCATACTCATGTCTCATCAGATAAGCATAATTATGAACGCGGAAGAATCATTATGACAGAAGAGGCCAATGCCGTTGTGACTGCTGCATTTGATTCGGGCTGTAAAGAGGTATTGGTAAATGACAGTCATTCTCAAATGAACAATTTGTTAATAGAAAAACTACACCCTGAAACGAAACTGATATCCGGTGGAGTAAAACCATATTCCATGGTTCAAGGACTGGATGAGACGTTTGATGGGGCTTTTTTTGTTGGTTATCATGCCCGGGCTTCCATGAAAGGGGTGATGTCCCATTCCATGATCTTTGGGGTGAGAAACATGTACATCAATGATGCGGCCGTCGGTGAATTGGGATTCAATGCATACGTTGCAGGATACTACGGGGTTCCCGTCTTAATGGTTGCCGGGGATGATCAGGCTGCACTGGAGGCAGAAGCATTAATTCCAAATGTGACAACTGCCGTGGTGAAGGAAACGATTTCCCGTTCTGTTGCCAAGAGCCTTACCCCTGAGAAATCAAAACAATTATTAAAAAAGAAAACAGAAGAAGCGATACATAATAAGAAAAATGTACAACCACTTACTCCTCCTGAACATCCTACTTTACGTATCGAGTTTGCAAATTACGGACAGGCGGAGTGGGCAAGTCTCATGCCGGGTACCGTTCATGAAGAAGATACAACGATTGTGAGATTTGAGGCCGGGGATATCCTTGAAGCCTACAGAGCCATGCTTGTCATGACTGAACTCGCGATGAGAACAACATTCTGTTAGGAAGTGTTAGAGCAATGAGTACATATTTATTGAAACGATTACTGGCCATGGTCATAACCCTCTGGCTGATTGTGACATTAACGTTTTTCCTGATGCATACCATACCCGGATCCCCCTTCAATGAGGAACGGAATACAAGTGAAATGGTACAACAAAATTTAGAAGCCCATTATCATTTGAACGAGCCCCTGATGGTACAGTATTTACTTTATTTAAAATCGCTTATTTCATTGGACTTTGGTCCTTCTATTACGCAGCCATCCCAAACAGTGAACGATTTGCTGGGGAGAGGATTTCCAATTTCATTTGAACTTGGTATGACAACACTAATCATCGCAGTGCTTTCAGGAATTATACTGGGGGTTTTGGCAGCCCTTAGGCATAATGGAATCATTGACTATATGGCAATGACATTTGCCGTACTTGGCATTTCAATTCCTAATTTCGTCATGGCCACATTATTGATTCAACAAGTGGCTGTAACGTGGGGAATCCTCCCGGTTGCGACATGGACAAGCTGGCGACACATGATTCTACCGACTCTTGCATTAGCCACTGGGCCCATGGCCATCATTGCCCGTCTTACCCGCTCCAGTATGCTGGAAGTGTTGACTCAGGATTATATACGTACAGCACGCGCTAAGGGATTGTCACCAGTCAAGATTGTCGTTAAGCATGCGTTGCGAAATGCATTGCTGCCGGTGGTCACTGTCCTGGGTACACTTGCTGCTGGGATCTTGACAGGAACCTTCGTCATTGAACAGATCTTTGCCATTCCGGGTATGGGAAAATACTTTGTCGAAAGCATTAATCAACGCGATTATCCCGTGATTATGGGAACAACGGTATTTTACAGTGCCTTTCTTATCGTCATGTTATTTTTAGTCGACCTGGCATATGGTTTCCTTGATCCACGGATAAAGTTACACAAGAAGGAGGCAAAATGATGGGGGTTCCAAATCAACAAGAGCCACTCGTGACTCCAGACGTGAGGGATGAATGGTTCACACCCAAGAAGAGGAATAAAGAGGATGCTGAAGCAGTGGTTAGACCGAGTCTTTCCTATTGGCAGGATGCCTGGAAGCGCCTCATGAAAAATAAACTGGCTATGCTTGGATTAGTATTCTTAACTGCACTAATCATTATGGCAGTCGTCGGCCCGATTATTTCTCCACACGATGTCACTAAGCAAACACTGTCCAATCAAAATCTGCCGCCTTCTGGTCAACACTGGTTTGGTACGGACGATATGGGAAGAGATGTATTTACCCGTACATGGTATGGAGCACGGATTTCGTTGTTCGTAGGGTTCATGGCAGCGCTTATCGACTTTGTGATTGGGATTGTATACGGTGGCATTGCAGGTTATAAAGGCGGAAAAACGGATAATGTCATGATGCGTATCGTTGAAATATTATACGGGTTACCATATCTGCTTGTCGTCATTCTATTGATGGTAGTTATGGGGCCTGGTCTCTTGACGATCATTGTAGCCTTAACGGTGACCGGGTGGATCGGAATGGCCAGGATCGTTAGGGGACAGGTGCTTCAGATTAAAAACTATGAATTTATTTTGGCTTCAAAAACATTCGGGACGAAAACTGCACGAATCATCAGAAAGAATCTGCTTCCTAATACAATGGGCCCGATTATCGTACAAATGACCTTGACGATACCCAGCGCGATCTTTGCTGAAGCTTTCTTAAGCTTCCTTGGACTCGGCATTCAAGCACCCTATGCAAGCTGGGGAGTGATGGCCAATGACGGCTTATCTACGATCCTATCCGGATACTGGTGGCGTTTATTCTTTCCTGCATTATTCATATCATTGACTATGTTTTCATTCAATGTGTTGGGAGACGGATTACAGGATGCACTGGATCCGAAATTAAGGAGGTAATCACCATGAGTAAAGTTTTATCAGTACAAGATCTCCATGTCTCCTTTACAACCTATGGTGGAGAAGTCAAGGCGGTCAGGGGAGTAAGCTTTGATTTACATAAGGGGGAGACGCTGGCGATTGTAGGCGAATCCGGATGCGGGAAGAGTGTGACATCACAAAGCATTATGAGACTGATCCCGAATCCACCCGGGAAAGTGACTGGCGGCAGAATCCTCTTTAAGGGAAGGGACCTTTTAAAGATAACCGAACCCCAAATGAGGAAAGTGCGTGGAGCCGATATTTCCATGATTTTTCAGGATCCGATGACGGCTCTTAATCCCACGCTGACCATTGGTGAACAAATCATGGAAGGGATTTTACAGCACAACGATGTATCCAAGAAAGAAGCGAAACAAAAAGCGATCGACATGCTTAAGCTTGTAAGCATTCCAAATCCGGAGGAGAGATTGAAGCAGTATCCTCATCAATTCAGCGGGGGGATGCGGCAGCGTATTGTGATTGCCATGTCCCTAGTATGTGAACCCGATGTCTTAATTGCGGATGAGCCGACAACGGCCCTTGATGTTACTATACAAGCCCAAATACTTGAATTGTTTAAAGAGATCCAGAAGAAGACGGGTGTATCGATTATTTTAATCACGCATGATTTGGGAGTCGTGGCTCAAGTGGCTGACCGGATTGCCGTCATGTATGCAGGGAAAATAGTAGAAGAAGGAAACAGGAGAGAAATTTTTTATCACTCTCAACATCCATATACTCAAGGGCTGCTGGGATCCGTCCCAAGGCTGGATCTTGATGGGGAAGACCTGATACCGATTCCCGGTTCTCCGCCAGATCTCTTTTCTCCGCCTGTCGGGTGCCCATTTGTCCCACGTTGTGAAAAAGCCATGGAAGTATGCGACCGTGTGTATCCCGTAAAGACACAATTAACGGACGAACACCATGTCGACTGCTGGCTCCAGGATAAACGAGCCAACCAAGTGAAGCTTTCATCGGTCAGCTTAACCATTCGTTAAATTGATCGTTTGATAGAAAAATAGAATAAGAGGGGGAAATTATGAAAAAGCTATTATCGGTCTTTCTAGTAGGGATGCTCCTGTTCATGTTGGCAGCTTGTACGGCCACGAAGGACGCAGGCAGTGAGTCAAGCAGTGGGGACAGTAAGAAAGAAGACACAGGAAAGGTCCTTCACCTGAATAATGGAGCAGAACCAACGTCGTTCGATCCACCAATCGGTTTTGATTCCTATTCCTGGACAGCATTGAACAATCTAATGGAAGGGATGACCCGTCTAAATGCCAATCATGAACCTGAAGCTGCCATGGCTGAAAAATGGGATGTTTCAGAAGATGGGAAAGTATATACCTTCCACATCAGGGACAATGCAAAATGGTCAAACGGTGATGATGTCACTGCCGGAGATTTTGTATTCGCGTGGAAACGCCTATTAAATCCAGACACAGGTTCACCGGCTGCTTTCCTCGGATATTTCATTGAAGGTGGAGAGGCATTCAACACCGGAAAGGGTTCAGCTGACGATGTGAAAGTTGCGGCGAAAGATGATAAAACATTCGAGGTCACACTGACAAGTCCACAAGCCTATTTCTTGAGCGTCATTGCAAATCCTGCATTCTTCCCGATCAATGAAAAGGTAGCTACTGAGAATCCGGAATGGTTTGCAGAAGCGGATACGTTCGTTGCCAACGGGCCGTTCAAACTGACGGAATGGGAGCATGACAGCCATTTCGTCATGGAAAAGAATGATCAATATTGGGATAAAGACTCAGTGAAATTGGATAAAGTTCACTGGGCCATGGTAAACGATACCAATACGGATTATCAATTATACAAAACTGGTGAACTGGATACAGCTGACGTACCGGCGGATTTAAGTAAACAGTTATTTGAAGAAGGGAAAGTGAATGTGGAAGACCAGGCAGGAACGTATTTCTATCGTTTCAATTTAGAAAAAGAGCCTTTTCAAAATCAAAATATCCGAAAAGCATTCGCCATGGCTGTCGACCAACAGCAAATGGTTGACTTTGTAACAAAAAATAAAGAAAAACCAGCTTACGGATTCGTTTCAAAAGGATTTAAAGATCCATCAGGTAAGGACTTCCGTGAAGCAAACGGAGACTTGGTGAAAACGGATGTGGAAGAAGCAAAAGCCCTCTTAAAGAAGGGTATGGAAGAAGAGGGATACGACAAACTACCGGAAGTCACTTTAACATACAGCACAAGTGATACTCATCAAAAAATTGCTGAAGCTCTTCAACAAATGTTCAAGGAGAACTTAGATGTTGATGTGAAGTTAGCCAATATGGAGTGGAACGTATTCCAGGATGAACAAAAGGCTTTGAAGTTCCAGTTATCTCGTAGTTCTTTCTTAGCAGACTATGCTGATCCGATCAACTTCCTGGAAAACTTCCAGACAGGACATTCCATGAACCGCACAGGATGGAGTAATGAGAATTATGACAAGCTAATCCAGCAAGCCAAGAATGAAGCGGATGAAGCAAAACGATTCGACATGATGTATGAAGCAGAAAAAATTCTAATGGATGAAATGCCGATCATCCCGATTCACTTCTACAATCATGTGTATCTACAAAATGAAGATGTGACAGGCATCGTCCGTCACCCGGTCGGCTACATGGAATTAAAATGGGCTGATAAAAAATAAGGATAGTAAAACTGGATGAGTGGAGGGGCGCGTCGGCACACTTTAAGGCCATGCGCCCACTCCCTCTTTTTCTACGAAAGGGGTCCAAAACGGATGTTGATGAAACCTTCTAAACTGAAAATAGGGGATAAGGTAGGGGTCATAGCTCCTGCCAGCCCGCCAAAATCAGAACCATTGAAAAAAGGAATCCGGTTCCTTGAAGATTTAGGATTGAAAGTAAAGGTTGGGAACTCGGTACATAAGAAATATGGGTACTTAGCAGGTAACGACACAGAGAGGATCGAAGATATCCATAAGATGTTTTCAGATTCGGATGTAAAAGCCATTTTCTGTGCATGTGGAGGTTTTGGAACGGGACGTATTGTTTCAAGATTGGATTTCGAACTGATCCGCCAAAACCCAAAAATTTTTTGGGGATATAGTGATATTACTTTTTTACATACGGCCATTCATCAACAAACAGGTCTCGTGACCTTCCATGGACCGATGCTAAGTTCCGATATCGGACTCGAGGACGTCCATGAAGCCTCAAAGGAATCCTTCCAACAGTTGTTTCATACGGAAAATTTTGACTATACGTATGACAAAACCAAACTTGAGACGGTCTCAGAAGGCGTAGCGACCGGCCACGTGATCGGCGGGAACCTCACCCTGCTTGTGAGCACATTGGGGACACCCTTCGAAGTGAATACCAAGGGAAAGATCTTTTTTATTGAAGATATCGACGAGGAACCCTATCAAGTCGACCGAATGCTGAATCAGTTGAAAATGGCCCACAAATTCAAAGATGCTTCCGGAATCATCATTGGTGACTTTAAGAACTGTGAGCCTAAGAAACGCGAACGTTCCCTGACTCTTGATGAGGTTCTGACAGAACATATCGCAAGTACAGGAAAACCTGCACTAAAAGGTTTTAATATCGGACATTCATCACCTAATATTGCCATCCCGGTGGGCAGCATTGGAACAATGAATACATTTGAACATTCATTTATAATCGAATCAGGCATAAGCGAGGGTGAGAACGAGTGAAGATCCATCAACTTGAAACGTTCAGGACAGCCGTGCCTTTACATACCCCTTTTAAGACCGCTTTACGTACGGTGACAGTGGCGGAAGCCATCGTTGTTAAACTGACTTGCGACAACGGGATTATCGGCTGGGGAGAGGCACCTCCGACCGTGGTGATCACGGGAGAAAGTTTATCCAGCATCGAACACAGTATACAACAAGTAATCAAACCCGCGATAATAGGCAAAAACCTATTAAACCATGAGAATCTTTTTCAACATCTGCATTCGTTACTCATCATGAATACTAGTGCGAAGGCTGCAGTGGATATGGCCATTTATGATTGCCTGGCTCAACATTGTCAATTGCCACTCTATCAATTTTTGGGAGGGTACAGGCATGAGCTTGAGACAGATTACACGGTGAGTGTGAACAGCCCGAAGGAAATGGGTAATGATGCAGCGGATTATGTTAATAAAGGCTTTGATGTACTGAAAGTGAAAGTAGGCAAAGATGAAATCGAAACAGATATAAAAAGAATTCACGAAATCCGCCAACGGATCGGATACGATGTCAAAATTCGCCTGGATGCCAATCAGGGATGGGAATCAAAAGCGGCAGTCAGAGCGATTCGCAAGATGGAGGATCTTGACCTGAATATTGAATTAGTTGAGCAGCCAGTGCCTGCACATGACATTGAAGGCTTGAAGAGGGTCACGGATGAGGTTGAAACCCTGATCATGGCTGATGAAAGTGTGTTCACTCCATATCAAGCCTTTGAAGTATTAAAGTCCCGAAGTGCAGATCTGATCAATATTAAACTCATGAAAGCGGGTGGAATCTACCAGGCTCAGAAAATAAACGATCTAGCAGAAGTTTGCGGGGTCGAATGTATGGTCGGCAGCATGATCGAAACCAGACTGGGAATAACGGCTGCGGCTCACTTTGCGGCAAGCAGGAAAAACGTCACTCGATTTGATTTCGATGCACCACTTATGTTGGCTGACGATATTGTAGTGGGTGGGATCCGTTATAACGGTCGTAGGATTACTATGCCGACAAAAGCCGGTCTCGGCATAGAGAGAGTAAAAGTATGAATAGAGGGGGAAATCAAATGACAACAAAGGCGCAAATAGCAGTACCTGTAGCAACTCTATGGACAACTCGGGATTCCGCACGTGACTTGGATACACCCGCAATAACCAATCCTGCTCACATTACAGATTGGTTGGACTCCTTAACTTATGATACGCGCTTAGCACTTTGTGATGAGAACCGTATACAATCTCAAGCCTTATTCGGTGAGGAGGTATACGTGTTGGAAGAGAGTAACGGTTGGTCCCATGTCCTCATACCTGATCAATCATCTTCAAAGGACGATCGCGGATATCCTGGCTGGATTCCGAGTGTTCAGCTATTACCCGGAGAGTCATCCCAAGCGGACACATATGCCATTGTAATAAGTAAATTCACAGACTTACTCAATAAGGAGAATGAAGCTGAATTAGAACTCAGCTTTCAAACCATTTTGCCGATTGTGAAAGAGCATGATGATTTGATACAAGTGGAGACTCCTTTGGGCACAAGGTTCTTAAGGCAGACAGATATTATGGTATCTACATCGAGAGTGAATGATCGAAGGGGAAGCGGCCAGGACATTGTCTCATCCGGAGAATTATTCCTTGATCTTCCTTATTTATGGGGCGGGATGTCAAGCTACGGGTTTGATTGCTCTGGGTTCAGCTACACGATGTGCAAAACCCAGGGGTACTTGATTCCACGGGATGCAAATGACCAGGCGAAGGAAGGGAAAGAGGTACCGTTGGATCGCTTATTGCCTGGTGATCTCCTGTTCTTCGCATACGAGGAAGGAAAAGGCAGCATTCATCACGTTGCCATCTATTATGGTGAAGGTAAGATGATACACTCCCCCAACACCGGTAAAACAATAGAGATTCTATCATTGAATGGAACGTATTATGAAAAAGAGTTGTGCGCAGCCAGACGCTACTGGGAAGAAACGGAGGGACCCCGATGACAAATCATACGTTGCTTGAAGTGAAAGAATTGAAAAAGTACTTCCACCTGGAAAAAGGAAAGACATTGAAAGCTGTGGACGGTATTTCATTTGATATTTACAAGGGAGAGACCTTCGGATTAGTGGGGGAATCCGGTTGTGGAAAGTCCACGACCGGTCGCACCATTATCGGATTGTACGACCGGACTGAAGGTGAGGTCTTATATGATGGTAAAAACGTGCACAGGTTTTCCGAAAAGGAAAAACAATCATTTTATCGGAATATGCAGATGATCTTCCAAGACCCATATGCTTCTCTGAACCCCCGCTCTACCGTAAGGGAAATCATAGCTGAACCTATGGAGGCAAACAACTTATTCAAGGATAAAAGAAAGCAGATGGAACGCATCTATCAACTTCTGGAGGACGTAGGGCTTAATCGTGATCATGCCAATCGTTATCCCCACGAATTCAGTGGGGGGCAGCGTCAACGTATTGGCATCGCAAGGGCACTTGCACTTGATCCGGATTTCATTATTGCAGACGAGCCAATTTCTGCACTTGATGTTTCTGTACAGGCACAAATTGTAAACTTATTAACGAAACTGCAAAAAGAAAAGGGCTTGACCTTTCTATTTATTGCACATGACCTTTCGATGGTCAAACATATCAGTAACCGTATAGGTGTGATGTATCTAGGTCATATCGTTGAACTTACCGAGAGTAAAGAGTTATATAAGAAACCTCTTCACCCCTATACTCAGGCATTGCTTTCCGCGATCCCGATTCCCGATCCGGATGTGGAGGATTCACGTGAAAGGATGATCATACAGGGGGAAATTCCAAGTCCGATCAATCCCCCGACTGGCTGTGTGTTCAGAACCCGCTGTCCGGCAGCGATGGAAGCGTGTGCCACCCATAAACCTAAATGGCAGGAAGTAGAGGAAAAGCATTTTGTAGCTTGTCACCTTTACGACAAGGAAATCACTAAAGAACATGACGAAGTGGCAGTCACTAAGTAAAGGGAATGAAGAATGTTCTAGAATATAAAATCAGGGAGATAATGGCACGTAGTAACGGGAGGGTGAGTGTGGCCGTTGAGCTTCCAACTCACTCCTTCCACATCGATGGGGACCGCTCTTATTCTGCTGCCAGCTTAATTAAGATCCCCATTTTACTCGAAGTTTTCCGTCAAGCACAGGAAGGGGACATTTCCCTTAGTGATAAAGTTACGATTCCTAAAGAGGGGAGAGTTGGCGGGGCTGGAGTTCTTGTATCACTTTCAGATCAACTTACCCTTACTATAGAGGACCTTGTTACTCTTATGATCATCGTTTCCGATAATACAGCCACAAATCTCCTTATCGATCGGCTTGGTTCGATTGCCATACAAGAGCTTTGCCATACATTTAAATTAAAGCATACCAGGCTTCTTAGGAAAATGATGGATTTCGAAGCAATGGAGCATGGGGTGAATAACTATACCTCGGCACTCGATATCATTACCTGTTTGAAGGTATTGGACATTGGTAAGGAATACAGTCAGACGAGCAGGGGGAAAATGCTTTATATTTTAGGGCAGCAACAATTTGATACCAAACTCCCATCGAGGATGGACCAGGAAAAGGTATATATCGGAAATAAGACAGGAGAATTGCCCGGGATTGAACATGATTGCGCCATTATCAAGTTCCGGGAGAAAACGGCTTATATAGCGGTACTTATCGATGGGCTAGGTGAAACCGAATCAGGGAAAGACACGATCGCTCAGATCGGGGAATTGATTTACGATTTTTTAATCAAAGATAACAGCTAAAAAAGCAGGTAAGCCATATGAATGATGGCACATCTGCTTTTTCTGTTTTATGGAAAAAAATAAAAACAATACAAACTATTTAAATAGCTTATTTCGATCCTCCATACTTGGAGGCTGTTCCATCCAACCGTTCTTTGCCATTATTTTACCTCCGTCATGTCCATAAGCTAAGATGTCCTTTGCAGTCGAAGCCAGCTTGACTGGAAGATCGCTGCGTAAGCTGAAAGCAGTTCCCAGGGCATTGCTCCCCAAACCGAAATTAGTGAAAAGGGAGGTGCAATACATCATGAGCTTATCTGAAAAAGGCGCAACCGTTGAATCGGTTGCTCTCGCTCCGGATGTAGAAGGGGCTTGGACATCACTTTCCAGCAGCACTTTAGAATAGTCGCTTACGATTTTCTTTGATAATTCTTTTCCTTTAATGAAGTATTTCTTCACTTCCGATTCATTTGCCACCTGGGCAAAGCCCGTCATCATCTGCATTCCTAACGTATTTGATTCAATCCCAAAATAAAGGTAGGCAACTTCAACCGTATTCAACGCCCTTTTATCCGAAAAGATATTGAAACCATCCATATAATTAGGACTTTGAGCAAATTCGATGGATTTTGGGAGTGTCACAGCAGGAGGCCCGGGTAAAACATCCTTTTCCCGCAAGTAGTCCATGCACTTTTCGTAAACAGATTGAGTGAAGCCTGTCAACCCTTTGTATAAGATGATGAGATTTTTCCGGTATGACATATTGAGGTGTAACGTATGTAAACCCATACTGATGGCTTTAAGCTGCCTAAGAAACACGATATCGAAGTGGTGATCAAATAGTTTAGGAACTCCGGGATTGACATCCTCTTCGTTAAACCCGGCTGGAATCACACATCCCTCCTCTTCGAATAAAGAGGTGAGCCTTCCGACGTATTCTTTCACATTTGTATGTGTATCAACCAGGATATGTTTTGCTTCCTCATCGTCCGCCTTCTCTATGAAATACTCCAGTATGCGCTGAGTCATTGTCTTTTGTTGATATGTCATCCATAAAGTAGCAAGCTCACTTGAACATAACGCTTTCTTAACAGTCATGCACACCATCCTTTTTTCAATCATTTCATTCCGAGTTCATTAAAGTGCCCGGAAATTTCTTACCCTCATTTTCCCTCCTGAACTAGAAAATTATTCTCTCATGAATAAGATAGCGAAGTCATAGTTGAGTTGTGATGGAGTATGAAAAAGCAAAAGCACCCTAACCCATATGGATGCTCTTGCTCTTTTGTAAATGTATGAGGGCTGTATGGAGACTGGCGAATGTTGGGATATGCGTGATAACAATTCCCAGATTAACCATGGTTTGGGCAATTTCTGGTCGGATCCCTGTCAAAACTGCCTGAATTCCGGCTAGTTTAAGGGCGGCCACCACTTTAAATAATTGGTCTGCAACCATCGTGTCAACAACCGTAACACCCGATAGATCAATGATCAGATAGTGTAAACCCATTGCTGACCCTTTTGTGAGGGCCCTTTCCATTAAATCTTTCGATCGTGAGGCATCAATGTCTCCAATGAGTGGAAGAATGGCAATCGAATTGGTCACCTTTACGATGGGGATGGACAGTTCAGCACTGATCGAATCCGAAAGGGGGTGAGAATAAGCGATCGTGATTCGAAAAATGGCCCGGTCCACCCCTGAATGAAAGTGAGAAAGTAAATCGTAGAACGTTTCAATCGACAGCTCTTGATCGATCGCCTCTGCTTTAATCACTTCTCCGATCATTTTGCGAAAGTAATGCAGATCGTTTATCGCGACTTCAAGAGAAACGTCCAGCTGCTTGAATAGCGTAACAGAAGAACAAGCCCACTTTTCGATGTTTCCCAGATGCTTAGCCATTCGCAATGCATCAGCCAGTACCTCGATGGAATCGCCTCTCCACTTTCTAAGGGATACTTCGACAATATTTGAATAGGAAGTGTCTATATTCTCTCTTTCCTGTATCAGCCCTGATTTTGACTCGACGATACGATTAATGAAATCTAGATATTTATCTTCGTCCTGAACGGCCTTCATCGGCATATGATAACCTCCTACTATTAATCAACTTTGAGGGTTGTCTAATTATGTAAATATATTTGGAAAAAAGAATAGAGGTAACGTTGGATTTTATGTTATGATTTTCAGTAAAGAGTACAAAAGCAATGTTACTATTTGAGGAAGTAAGGTGTTTCATTGAAGAGGTGAAGGAATGATGCTTGATATATTCCTACCTATTTATTATACAGAAGATTCGAACGCAAAAAAGTGTCTGTTTAGACACTTTCTAACATACAGTATTGATTAGTTATTCTGTCATTATGGTTCAGAAGGGGGATTGAGGGTTGAATAAAAGAACTTGGCTTACTAAGTTGAGAAAAAGGAAAAAGATGACCCAGCAGGAAGTAGCTGCAAAAGCCTTTATTGAAAGATCCTATTATGCCCAAATTGAAAATGGAATCCGGAAACCCAGTGCTGAAGTAACAATCAAGTTAGGTCAAGTGCTGGATTTTCATGCTTCAAGTTTTAACCTGGAGGAGAATCCATTTTCCATCGCCTTACAAAATGCCCCTGTCATACTGGCTCACTGTGATACACAATTACGGTATACATGGATTTTTAATACTCCTGACCTCATTCCCGAAGAACATATCGGAAAAACAGATGTGGAGCTGGATGATAATGAAGGGAATCGTGCCCTGATGAAACTGAAAGAAGAAGTATTGATTGAAAAAATGCCCATCAGTCGAGTCATTACCCTTCCGTTGCCATCTGGTGAGATCTCATACAATGTTTACGCTCACCCCCTTCTAAACGAGGATGGTGCCATTATTGGAGTTGCCACTGCTTCAACCGAAATACATAAGGACAAACCTAATGAAGAGATCTAAGTTATATGAGTGTGAAAGTAGCAAAAAGAGATCGAAGGATGAAGAATCCTTCGATCTCTTTTTTAAACTATCGATCCGTTTCCCTAAACTTAATATCAAGGAGTTTTTCGCTTTCCGTTTCAAACTGAATATCAATAAACACTCCGAATTCTTTACCATTCTGCCTTAACCATAACTTGAACTTTTCGGTTGAAATCTTCGTTCCATACTCTTTTCCAATGTGAAGGTAATCCACGATCTCAGCATTCGGATACCTTTCTTTCGTTTTTCTCACAGCCAGACTTCCCCATTTGGCATAGGACGGAATTTCCTGCTGGGCATGAAGAATATGAGTACCGTCTCCGCTTGACAAATTCGGTATGACCATCAAACAAAGAACAATTGAAACTACCCGGATCAATTTCAAAAGCATTACCCTCTTTTTATCTTGTAGGTTGTCTTGTCTGTCTGAAATTATTCCCTTTTTCTGATATCAAGATCATATGAAGACAAATGAATTATTTTTTTAGTTAGAATATTCTTTACTTAATCCGCATAAAATCTTACACTGTGGATGTGGGAAGAAAATCTTTCCAACATACTGAAAGGAGGCGATGACGATGATTTCAATCGTCGATGCAAGTCAAAATATCAATGATTATGAGGTTCTTTCAATTAAAACATAGCTTGGGAGGATATTATGAAGACAACGCTTCAGCAAGTGAAAATCGTAGAATATCATGAAGGATTAGCAAAAGGAATCGCCAAAATGTGGAATGAAAGCCGGGAAAACTGGGGCGGGGATTCCACCGTTACAACAGAACAGGATGTTAAGGACAAGGAAGAGAGTTCCACCAATCTTCATTTATTTTTAGCCATGGTAGGGGACGAGGTTGCAGGATACTGCGGACTTTCCGAATATCGTGAGGATGTCGGTGCATTATACATTCCGTTACTGAATGTCCACCCTAAGTATCAAGGGTTGAAGATAGGCAAACAGCTTGTCTTAAAAGCGATTGAGAAAACGGTGGAATTACAATGGCCACGACTAGACTTGTTTACCTGGCCTGGAAATACAAAAGCTGTGCCACTTTATAAAAAATGTGGATTTTTCTGGGAAGACCGTGATGATACCGTTCATTTAATGAATTTCATCCCAATGGTGCTTCAACTCGATCTGTTGAAGCCTTTTTTTGAGAAACATGATTGGTATCAGACGAGTCAGCGTTTAATTGAAGTCAAACCGGATGCTCTAAAGGTTAATGAACACACGTATTATGAATACAAGTGGGAAGCAGATGAAGAGTTTGTCCGCATTCAATTTGAACGAACAGGACGAGGCATTCGTTTAATTGAAACACAGGATTATTTAGTTCAAATGAACGTACCGGAATTCAAACTTCTGGAAAATGAAGACCATTATGTAAGCTATCATGTTGAAAATCGCAGCAAAGAACCGATTGAAGTTTCAATAAAAGGTGTTTCCTCATCGATAGCTGAACATGATTTCGAAGATACCTTTCAGGTCGAAAACAAATGGATCAGGGATTATACTGCCAAGGTTTCTATGCCTCAAAGTGACCCAGGTCCATGGAAAACCCACCCCACGATAGGGGCTGAAATCAACATAAATAATCAAGCCCTTCAGCTGGAAATGGGGGTATACCCTAAGCAGGCAGGCAAAGTGAACGTAAGATCTGTTAAAAAGAATTGGAGACCTCACAGTAAGGGAATCGTTTATCTCGACCTCGAAAGTCAGGTGGGCGAAGATACCACTTGGACAGTCAAATTGCCTGAGAATAAAGTGATTTCCTGGGAAGAATCTGAGGTGAACGAGAGAATAGGCGCAAATGGGAGAGTTTCCATCCCGATCCCTGTGCAACTGTTAAAAAATGGGTTTTTATCCGAAGAAATTATTGTAGAGGTCAACTGGGAAGACGGACACATCTCTCCCTTTACGACTACATTGAAATTTGCATTTCCCGGGTTCGGGGCAAAATTCGGCGGAGAAACAGACGAGCACTGGTTTGGATATAATGGACCGCACTATGTAGAGATCGAAAAAAGAAATCATATGGTGAAAATCGGCTCCACTGCTTTCACCAGGGATCCCATTTCCTTTTTCACTCCCAAATTGGGAAAACCATATAGCGAAGAGTTTTCAAAAAAAGAAGCCTCATCCATTGAATTCATCGAGTTACCTGAGGCATTGGTTGTGAAAACATCACTCATATCAGCAGCCTTTCCTTCCATACTACTCAATTCATATTTCAAGATATATGGAGAGGGATTAGTGGAAGTCAAGCACGAGGTTGTCAATACAGGAGATCAGGAAAAGAAGAAGCTTTCTTTGCTTCAGCCGGTGTTCACTAGTCTGGAAGGGTTGTCAGTACCTCAGAATGAAGGGGTCTTGAAGTGTAATGAGTCCCTGGTTCCATTCGTCGAGTATATTGATGATAAAGCTATTTCAGAGCGATGGTTGTTTCTCGAAGCATCAATAGGGGATACAATCGGTTTATCCTGGCCTGAGAATGCCATTGCCAGAAAAGATGATTGGCGAATGGGTTTGGAATATGATATTGATTTGATTCCTGCACATGAGGAGCTATGTTTAGGTCCGATCCAGGTTGGGATCAACACTTCAAAACACTGGTCGAAGTGGCGTGAATTCATTGTAGGGGATGAAACCGAGCGGAAGGAACTCCCTCTTTATACTTTTGGAAAAGCAAATGGAGATGTTGTTTCTACTATCGGTGCCCTAGAGGAATATTCATTCAATTCCATGATGACGCCTTATATTCAGGGAACTTTAACTGTTGGGCACGAGGGTGGTACGCTTGTGAAAGAAGTATTAAAAGATGATGCTCTCACTCAAGTGACTGTGGAACTTGAACATAATTCCCCTGGAGTAAAATGGATCTCCGGAGATTTTTCATCTAAGAGTCAAACGGCGAGGGTGGATTCCTTGCAATTTGTTAAAGGAAAAAACGATGTGAAGATCGGACAACATGATGGTATTTGGTCTGTTGATAATGGGGTTGTGTCGTTTAAGGCCTCTTCTGATTATTATCCGGGCATTTATTCATTAAGTTTAAATGGAAGGGAAGCACTCCATCATCAATACCCGACCCCGGGACCCCGTGCCTGGTG
Source organism: Rossellomorea vietnamensis (assembly GCF_025398035.1). Lineage (NCBI taxonomy): Bacteria > Bacillati > Bacillota > Bacilli > Caryophanales > Bacillaceae > Rossellomorea > Rossellomorea vietnamensis. The sequence goes on along the minus strand of NZ_CP104558.1, from coordinate 588,791 downwards.
GAACCCTTGGGGCGGTGGGATTGCATACTCCTTCCGAAATATCAGTGCGTATTCCATGCTGAAAGAGAAGACAACGATTGATTCAGTGACGAAGGTGGACCATAACGGTCAGCGTTGGTCAGGCCTCTGTTTAACAACAGAGTTTAAGCAGCATGAGAAAATGAAAGGCGTCATTCTTCGGCAATACGCCTTGACCCTGCCGGAAGTACCGGTGCTTACCGTTTATGCAGAAATTCATCAACATTCAGGGCAAACGATTGAGAAAGAATTACTCGATCTGGATGCTTTCTTCAAGCTGGGAGAAACGTTACAAACCAGTTACATTACACTTCCTACGGAAGGAATCTTTCATAAATACTATGGGGGAGCGGAAGAATTCGTCTTAAGGGATACACCGTTTGTCGTGTTGGGGTCTGACGAACGGGAAGAGATGATAACGTTTGTTCATCCTGCTAATAGAAAGATGTCAGAAGCGTATATTAACCAAGACGCGCTTTTAGTAGCATCCACTAAAGAGTGGTCTGCTCCCACAGGGGAAATCATAAAGGTAGATCCAAGTATTCTCTTCTACGGTGAACTGAAGGATCCCCAAAGCATTAAAGCATTACACAAGATCAAATTCAGTTAATTCAGCACGAACTTGCCTGCAGTGCAGGCAGGTTCGTGTTTTTTAGAGGGGAGGGACGGACCTCCAAAATGTGTTTCTTTTCCTGCGGAGCCCCTGATTACAAAGGGATCGGGGAGGTAAAGTGGAGAGTTATTGGAGGTCCGGCCCTCTAAAGTTTTTCTGGAGGTGACGGCATATTGAGACAAAGTGAGCTTAGCAGGATTAATAGGACAGGATGGAATGATGGTGCTTATCAGGCGTGGGTGAATCGTCATGGATCGCCAAAGGATTATGCTCTTACACTTATGAAAAATCCACAACAGAAAGTAATGAAATATCTAAACCATATGGGAGATATCAGAGGAAAAAGAATTGCCAATCTACTAGGATCAAAGGGTAATAAAGCAGTGTCCTTTGCTTTATTGGGCGCAGAGGTTACTGTGGTGGATATTTCGAAGGAAAATAGCAAGTACGCCATGGAATTGGCAGAAGCCGCTGGTGTCGATATTCGTTATATCGTTTCTGATTTATTAGAAATCCCCTCTGAAGAGAAAGAAGCAGATTATGATTTTGTCATTTTGGAAGTTGGCGTTCTACACTACTTTGTGGATTTAGTGCCTGTTTTTACGATCGTCATTAACATGCTTAAGAAAGGCGGAACTCTCATCTTAAGGGATTTCCATCCGATGCTTACCAAGCTATTGACGCTTGAGGGGACGAAAATGGTGGCAGCAGGCGATTATTTTGAAAGTGGTGAAAAGGAAGTGGATGTAGCTTTCCGGAAACTATTGAAGACCGATTCCCTGCACCAATCAGCCAAGAATAGAATTCGCAGGTGGACACTTGGTGATATCATCACAGCAGTCGGCACTACCGGCTTAACCATTACTCAATTAGAAGAGGAAGCCGGGATAAGATGGGCGTTCCCAGCCAAAGCACCTATAGGAATTGAAGATAACATCCCTGGTTTATTCACAATCATTGCAGAGAAAAAATAGCGGAATGGAATAAAAGAGGGACGGACCTCTTAGAGAATAATAATGACGAAAGAATCATCACTCCTAGAGGTCCGTCCCTTGTAATGGTTACATATTATTGTTCTTGTCTTCCTGATTTGAAGGCGACTGATTTTGTTGTTCTTCGTCTTCCATTATTCCACTTACAGCCTTTTTGAATTCTTTGAGGGTAGCACCGGCGGCTTTTCCCAGCTCTGGCAGTTTGCTTGGTCCAAAGAATAAAAGCGCAACAAACAGTATAATCGCTATTTCACCGAATCCCAGATTCATCGTATATTCCCCGCTTTATTGAAAGTCGTATAATTTAACATTCATCTATCTCCAGTCGAATATCTTCAATTTATATTAGTAAAATGCATGACAAATAATCTCTTTTCTGTCAGAAACAAGCTTATTAACAATGATGAAAAAGGAATGTAAGGTTCAGAGGTAATTTGAATGGGACCTGACCACTTCTAGAAAACCCAACGAATCGGGAAGAACTTCAAAGCAAAATGGACGTTGTTCGAAAGCCTTCATGCCGAAGTCCGTGTCAGGGGGAATGGTCATTTTATTAAGAGGAATATCATCTTGTTTATGGACGAGAGAAGGGGTCGTGTCGAGAATCATGGCTTCATCTGCTAGAAACAGGTGATCCGAAATGGTAGGCTCATCATCAAAGCTTGATAATATGGATTGATGTGACTGTTGTTGAATCGGATTGGTCATAAATGCCATACACAAAACCACCTTTAACATTAGTCTCGCCATTGGTCCTTCACCTCCCAAGATCATATTACACTTAATTATAGCCATATTTTTTTTGGTGTCTATAAAAATCCAGAGGGACGGACCTCGAAAGATAGTAGGAAAGATTTCATCTATCCTCTTTGAGGTCCGTCCCTCAAGGTTTAAGTATTATTTTTTCGGGTATAGGAGATTGGATATGTATATTTATGGAAGGGGATTGGTCATGGAGGAGAAGGTTATTGATTTTTATGAATCTAAGAAGAAGTTGAGTTTGATTGCGGTTGGATGTGTGTTGTTTGTGCTATTGTGTTTGTATTTAACGTATGAGTTTTTCTTTATTGATGTGAACTATTTGATAGGGGGGATTGTTGCGTTGGGAGGAGTGTTCTTTCTTTTCTGTTTGATTCAGATCTTTAAGAAGCTCTCTGTTGATGTACCTCATGTAAGTATGACTAAGGAGTATCTGGTATTATACGTGTTGCCTGATGAACCCGTTCACATTCGCTGGGAGGATATTGAAAGCTATATTCCTTACGAAATCTACCGGAATTCTTTTATTGGGATCGTTCTCTTCGATGAAGAGGAATACCGCGACAAGATGCCTGATAAGCTAAAACGTATGTCCAGGATGAATGTGAAAATGGGATATCCCCAATACAATATTGTAATAGGCAATTTAAAGGAGCCACAAAAATTACTTGAAGAGTTACCCATTCGTATTCCCCATGCGAATATGGTTACGGAAGAAAAGACTGTTTCTCCTACGAATTCACTGTAATATAACCAAAAAAAGGTGAGCAATCATTGCCCACCTTTTATCTTTTAAAGATTAATAAACTTTATCCCCATTAAAGATCGAATTTTTAACCACAACGTAATCTACTGTACGGATGGATTCAAGTTTTGTTCCGCCTGCATAGGAGATGGAGGATTGAAGGTCTTGTTCCATTTCAATCAGGGTGTGTTCTAATGAACCTTTATGTTCAACATACATTTTCTTGCCTTCAACATTTTTCTTTTCACCCTTTTGAAATTCCGACGCTGATCCAAAATATTCTTTGAATAGTTTACCGTCTTTTTCAATCGTTTCTCCAGGCGATTCTTCATGACCGGCAAATAGGGATCCGATCATCACCATAGTGGCACCAAAGCGGATGGATTTTGCAACATCACCATGGGTACGGATGCCTCCATCAGCGATGATGGGTTTAGTAGCCGCTTTAGCGCACCATCTCAGTGCAGCCAGCTGCCATCCACCTGTACCAAAGCCTGTTTTGATCTTTGTAATACAAACCTTACCCGGTCCGATTCCAACCTTGGTAGCATCGGCCCCGGCATGTTCTAATTCTCTTACGGCCTCCGGGGTACCAACATTCCCGGCAATCACAAAGCTTTCAGGTACATGCTTTTTAATATGTTGAATCATATTGATGACGGCATTGGAATGACCGTGTGCAATATCGATTGTAATGAATTCAGGGACAAGCTTTTCTTCAGCAAGCTGCTCGACAAAGAGGTATTCTTCTTCCTTTACACCTACTGAAATAGAAGAAATCAATCCACGTGACTTCATATCTTTAATGAATGACACACGCTCTTCAGGATTAAAACGATGCATAATATAGAAATAATTATTTTCAGCTAAATAGACAGCGATTTTTTCATCAATAATGGTTTGCATATTGGCTGGGACTACTGGCAGTTTAAACGTATGTCCACCCAGTGTTACACTCGTATCACATTCAGAACGGCTGTTAACCACACATTTTGCAGGAATCAATTGAATATCTTCGTAATCAAATACATTTTCCATCATTACACCCCTAAACACGAATATTAAAGTTTGTTTATTTTATAAATGTTCGTCCATAAGGTAATTTACCTCATTTTCTTACCGTTGTCAAAGATTTTTATTATATTTTAGGATATATACAAACTATTCATGCGGGTGGTCATTAAGCGTTTACATCAGGTTTATCTTTTGGGAGACTTTGTTAGAGTATAAACATAAGGGATATTTTCCATTCCGTATATTAAGAAAGGTGGTTTGCCTATGTATTGGGTCATCGCTCTATTCGATGATCAAACAGAAGAGCTGATTGAAGGGATTTGGAAAGAACTAGCGGTTAAGAACATTTCTTATTATAAAGAAGAGATCAATGATGCCCGTCCTCATATTACTTTAGGCAGTTACACGGAATTAGACAAAGAGGCATACATAGAATCTTTAGAAACTTTTTATGAACATACCGCACCCTTACGTATCACATTCAATACAGTAGGATCTTTTTTGAACTTCGGCACTCTTTTTCTTTCCCCGACCGTTACGAGGGAACTTCTGGACTTTCACACATCTCATTACAATCATTTTCATTCTTTTAATCTAAACGCCAATCCACTTTATCTTCCAGGCAATTGGATTCCACACTGCACATTGGCCAATAAACTTTCCCCTGAAAAGTTAGCCGAGGGATTCGAGCACTGTTTAGGAAGGGGAGACACGATTGAAGCGGAGATAAATGGTGTAGCCATTATTGAATTGTTGGATGATTCAGAGGATTGTATGGATGCACCCATCATCTATACCAAATCATTTATGTAGACTGAAATATTCTGTATCAAACAGCGAGAGGCGGGATGATACCCCGCCTCTCGCTGTTTGGTATTGCAGAGTGCCAACGCAACAAAGTTATTTATTGCATACCTTCTTCATCACAAATCCACTTTTCGGAAGTGTTGGGATCTCCCGGAGACTGTAGCTCATATCCTGCTTCGGCAGCTGATAGGTAAGGTGCTTACTCATGAAGGAGAAGCTGGCTTTCATGACTTCTATGGTCGGCCATTCACCTGGACAGCGATGACCGGTATCATAATCTCCACCCCCTTGTGGTACCAGTTCAAAGATACTGCCCTTGTAGTCTCTGAACCGACCGGGTTCGAACTGATCAGGGTTCTCCCAGATCCGGGGATCATGATTTGTACCATACAAATCAAGCATCACCATTTGACCTTGTTTAAAATGATATTGCTGCCATTCGAAATCCTTGGTTGTCAGGGCAGCGAGAAAAGGGAAGAAGGGATAGTAGCGACGCACTTCCTGAATGAAACATCTGAGGTCTTCGTCATTAGAATGAATCTTTTCTTTCCACTCCGGATTTTCTTCAAATGCAACAGCGCCAAACACCAGATAACGTGATATGGCTACAAGAGGGCGAATGACATTTATTAATTCGACTGCAGCCACTTGTTTATCAAGAAGGTCCCCGTTCAGGTCTTGGTGGAAAGCCATTTCGTTTAGGGCAGACCCTTTCCTGGTTTCATGCTGCCCTTGACGCACCTTATGAATGACGCTTTCAATCCATTTTTCCAATCGATTCCTTGCCCTGAGACTTGCGAGATACTGGGGGCCGATTTTTGATGCTCCTTCAATTAATCTGTTTAAATCTTTGGAGCGTTTTGGTACTGCTTTCTCTTCGATTGGTATACCCGCCCATTCACATCCAACCTTTGTAAGTAACTCCAGGGATTCCTCGAAAAGGTTGACTTTATTCTTTTTCTCCCACTTACGTGTATATGCATCCCACTGTCTAGTCGTCAATTTTTGCAATTCCTCGAGTCCTTCGGGTGTCATCAATGACATAAACAAACGTTTACGGTGTTCATGTGACTTTCCATCTAACGTTTGGACCCCGCCTTTCCCAAAGAGTGTGTTCAGTATGTGAGGGGGCATCGCTCCGTTCCTTTTCATCTTTTCATTATCATAGAACAGTTTCACACCTGCTTCACCGCTAAGAAGAGCGACCTTCTTACCAAGAACCTTTGTTTCATACACATCTAGATGATGCTTCTGAGTACGTTTTTGAATAAACTCATAGCCGTCCAAAAAGATCGACAATGTACGGTCAATTCCTTTATCTTTCGGTACCTGAACCGGCATTATGTATTCACATCCCCTTCTATTTAATTATTTTGTACTTTCCCACTTTTCTTATGAAAATAAACGCCTAAGCTATTCATTTTTTAGGAGACCAAAAAATAGTTATTTTTGAAAAATCGGTTGAACTTTACGTTAACGTCAATGATAAAATGAAAGTATCGAAATTTTCCAACAAAGAGCTGATCATTATGCCTTATACCATTTCTCAATTAGCAAAGGAGTTCAACGTAACGACACGTACTATCCGGTATTATGAAGAACTTCGACTACTAAATCCTGAAAGGAGTGATTCAGGTAGGAGACTTTACTCCAAGAGTGACGTAACCAGACTTAAATTAATAGTCCGTGGAAAACGCTTCGGCTTCACTTTAGAGCAAATCAAGGAAATGATTCACCTGTTTGATCAAGATCGAAGCGGAAGGAAGCAATTGGAGCGCACAGTCGAATATGGGAACATGAAAATAGAGGAGATAACCACTTTCATTCAAGAACTAGAAACGATGAGAGCTGAAATGGAAGAATTAAGGGATGACTTTCTTAAAAAATTAAATGAGTCAGGGGAGAACAGAGAATGAATATATCAGAATTACTATCTCGTAATTCCAGGAAATATCCAACACGGCAGGCGGTTGTTACCGAGGGCGATGAGATGACTTACAGGGAGTTGAATGAAAAAGTCAATCAATTGGCCAATAGCTTAAAAATGCGGGGGATAAATGTTGGGGATAAAGTGTTGCTGTTCATGCCGAACACAGCGGAATTTGTCATCAGCTACTTCGCAGTCCTGCGGTTGGGGGCGATCACAGTCCCCGTTAATGCAAAGCTTTCTTCTGATGAATTATCATTCATAGTCCATCACAGCGATGCCCGAGCCATCCTTGCACATGAGTGGGTTTGGGAAACCGTAGAAAGCATTGATCCCGGTCAGCTATTATGTGTTAAAACAGGGAAGACACGAGGATCCTGGAAGTCATTTGATGACATGTTGAATGAAGGGAGTAAAGAAGAAATCGCCTGCACAATGAGTGAAGAGGATGATGCTACCATCCTTTATACTTCCGGTACGACAGGTCAACCAAAAGGCGTCCTCTTCACTTACCGGAGTATTCTAACGGTTTCCATCATGATGTGTGTGGAATTTGAGATGAAACCCGAAAGCAGGATCCTCCATATGATGCCTCTCAGTCATTCTGCACCACTTCATCTATTCCTGATAGCAGGTACTTATGCAGGAACCACCCATGTATTATCACCGACTTTTACTCCTGAGGATCTACTTAAGCAGGTAGAGCAAGAACAGATCACACACTTTTTCGGTGCGCCGGTCGCCTACTTATTCACTTCCAAACTGCCTAACATCCAAACGTATAATCTTACTTCAATGAAATATTGGGTCTATGGCGGAGCACCTGTCTCCCCAGCAGAAATTGCATATATAAAAGAAAGGTTAGGGACGGACCTCCTCCATTGTGTTTACGGTCTGACAGAAGCTGGACCCAGCGGAACCCTGTTAGCAGCAGATGAACACCACCAAAAAGGAGGGAGTATCGGGAAGAGAGGGGCCCTCGGAACAGAAATTATGATTGTTAACGAAGAGGGAGAGCCAGTGGACACGAATGAGGTGGGAGAAATTCTCCTATATGGAGAAGGTAATATGAAAGGATACTATAAAGATCCGGAGAAGACGGAAGAAGCCTTTATCAATGGATGGTTGAAAACCGGAGATCTTGCCAGAGTGGATGAACAAGGATATATATGGGTGGTGGACCGCAAGAAGGATATGATCATTTCCGGTGGCGTAAACGTTTATCCTAAAGAAATTGAAGAACTGCTTGTGGAGCATCCGGCTATTTCTGAGGTGGCAGTCGTTGGAGTCCCCCATCCTGTGTGGGGGGAAACTGTTAAAGCGTATGTCGTCAGTTCGCTATCGTCGAATGAACTTTCCACAGTATGTAATGAATTCCTGAAGGGTAAACTGGCAAGTTATAAAACTCCAAAACTTTATGAATCCTTGCATGCACTCCCGCGTAATGCAACAGGCAAAATACTGAAACAGCCTTTACGGGATATGACTCAGGAGGTGAATCTATGAGAAAGATGGAGAATTTTTATCATGAAGATCCTCATTTAAAAGAAATCCTCGAGAGCTATCTGGACAAAGATTTTCTCACGTGGGCCGATCATGAGCTGAACACTTTCGGCGAGCTATGTGCAGGGGAAATTGATGAACGGGCCGTCCATACAGACCGTGAAGGACAGCCTAAACTTATTAAATACAACAGATTCGGAGAAGAGATTTCTGAGATCTGGGTCAATGAAGGATATAAGAAAACAGTTGAACAAACATACAATAAAGGAATTGTCGGGTATATCCATAAAGAAATACCCGGGCTTGGGAGGAAAGGAAATTATATGTATTCCTATGCCCAGGGATACCTTTTGTCCCAAACCGAGCCCGGTTTCTATTGCCCGGTCACCCTTTCCATGGCAACGGCCCTCCTTCTTGAAAGGTATGCGTCTCCTGAGGTGAAAGCCCGGTTCCTTCCACACGTCCTTTCAACGGGAGAAGTCGAGTTATATGAGGGGGCGACCTTTTTAACTGAGAGACAGGGAGGGTCTGATGTCGGTGCAAATGATACAAAGGCTGTTCAAGATGGTGAATCCTATCAGCTATGGGGAGAAAAATATTTTGCCTCCAATTCTGGGATGTGCGGAGTGACTATGGTGCTCGCTCGGATAGAGGGATCCGGTAAAGGAACAAAGGGACTTAGCTTATTTGCTGTCCCGTGGAGAAACGATGATGGCTCCCTTAATGGGATCCACATTCGAAGGCTGAAGGATAAGTTGGGTGTCCGGGCAGTGCCTTCAGCGGAGGTGGAGTTCAAAGGGGCAAACGCCTATCTGGTTGGAGAACCGGATAGAGGCATCTACTATATGATGGAAGCACTCAATTTATCCCGGATTTGCAATGCCGTTGCATCGATCGGCATTATGAGAAGAGCCTATCTTGAAGCAAGAAATTACGCATTCCATCGTGAAGCTTTCGGACAGCCTCTGGCTCACTTTCCGATGATAAAAGAATCCTTGACCCGCCTTGCCTCTAAACAGGAAGTGGAAACCAGTGCCGTGTTCCATCTCGTTCACTTGTATGATCGAGTCGTGTGCGATGACATTCCCACAACAGAGGAAGAATCTGTTTTAAATCGCTTGCTGATTGCCATACTGAAGAAAGAATCAGCGGAGCAGGCGATTCACTTTTCTCATGAAGCAATCGAACTTCATGGTGGAAATGGGTACATTGAAGATTTCGTCCTTCCCCGCCTACTCAGGGATGCCCAGGTATTGACGGTATGGGAGGGTACAGCCAATATTCTAGGACTCGAAGTTCTGAGATTAATGAATAAACACCGGGCTCATGAATACTTTTTAACCAGAATGAAAGATGAGCTTTCCCTTGTTCCAGAAGAATTCATATTGTTAACGATCCCCGTAACGGAAGGAATCGTGAAGCTAGAACAACTATTGACACTGGTAACCACGTCTAATCATGATACACAGACCTATCATGCTAAGAGGATGGCAGAACTGATGGTCCATATTTTCGAAAGTGTGGTGGCACTTAAAGACGCCTATACGTTTGGCGGAAAAAGAAAACGTATGATTGCAGATGTTTTTATCGAGCAAACATGGAAAAGAACAGAATGGATGGATGAAGAAATGAAATCCGTTCAATACTTCGACGAAATAGTCGGGGGGAAAGTAAGGGTTTAAATGAAAAAATCCCGGGCAACGTCCAGGGATTTCTTTTTATTTTTCACAGCAGCAGGGACAATCACATTCTTTTTTCGTTTTACACGTACAGCGGTCACAAGGACATTCTTTCGTTACCAAATAAGGCACCTCCTTTTGCAAAAGTCATTATTCATCGTTTCCAAATCACTGAATTTCATACACATTTAAGCAACAGAAGCCCCACGTGTTAATGGCTAACGTCAAAGTACGGAAATCAGCATGTCTACCTATTAAAAAGTTACAAATAATACTAAATGATATCCATTTGTTTACAAATTTTAAGTGATAAGGTAATATATGTAATTGTAGGAACGAATGAATGGGGAGGAATTACAGATGAAAAAATTGATGTTACCCTTTTTCTTGCTGTCTATGAGTTTATTTATTGCTGCATGCAGTAGTGATGAGGGGAGTACAGAGGAAAAAGAGACAAACACTGAAGCAACTGAAGAAAGTGCAAAATCGGACGAGATGGAAATGAAATCCGCTCTATTAGACTTTCAAAAAGAAGTCATCAACACAGTGAATGCCAATGATTCAGCTATTTACACGTTTGAATCCGCAAAAGCTAAAGAAGAGGATAAACCAAGTGCAGAAGAGATTGCCAAACTTAAAACCGAAGCTGAAACAGCTGCTAAAACCGTAGCTGAAGACGTTCAGGGGCTAGAAGTACCTGCTGGTCTGGATTCAAAGAAAGAGGAAATCCAAGGGGCATTGGACGATCTTGCAAAATCATATGAAACCAGAGCTGCAAATCTTTCAGACGAAGCAAACGCAGAATACACAGAATCTGATGAACAATTTGCTTCATTTGAAGAAAAAATGGCTGCTGTTTATGAAGAAGCTGGATTGACGAAGCCTAGTTTTTCAGCTGATATTGTAGATTAATAGCACAGAAAAAATATAGATTAGACTTTTGACTAGAGTAGACTCAGATTTTTGACTCATTCGGGCGAAACTAAAGTTTCGCCCGCTTTTCAGCAAAGCTGAAAAGTAGCTCGTGTAGAAAGGCAGCCTGAATCAAATGCATTTGATTCAGGCTGCCTTTCTACACGGGCTAAATGAGTCAAAAATCATTATACACAGGACTGTACCCACAGTCCTATTTTTTATGCCTTCATAAAAGTTTGCTACCGGAAACATTGTTCACCTCTTCATATTAAGATAGCTTCACTAAAGAAGGTTGCTATAGACCCACATGGGAAGGGGTTGCTATGATATTCAGGTACATATCAAATGTGGAGGAATAGGATCGTGAACCAAGAAAAATATGATCAGTTAAAATTGGGTGAGCGTGGTGCACTGATAAGCATTATCGCCTATATACTGTTATCAATTATTAAATTCCTCATTGGAACAACAGCCGAATCGGAGGCATTACGTGCAGACGGCTTGAACAATGCCACGGATATCGTGGCTTCCGTTGCAGTACTTATCGGCTTAAGGTATTCAAGGAAGCCAGCCGATCAAGATCATCCTTATGGGCATTGGAAAGCGGAAAGTGTAGCCTCTTTACTGGCATCCTTTATAATGATGGTAGTGGGGATACAGGTGCTATACAATGCGATCCAATCTGTATTTGACGGAAAAACCCAGGCACCGGATCTCATTTCCGCATGGACTGGTATTGGGGCTGCAATCGTCATGTACCTTGTCTATAGATACAACAAAAAATTAGCACAGAAAATTAATAGTCAATCACTTATGGCTACAGCAAAAGATAATCTCTCAGATGCATGGGTAAGCATCGGCACGGTGATCGGTATCCTTGGTGCTCAATTTTATTTGCCCTGGTTGGATCCCCTCACGGCAGTCATTGTCGGCCTTCTCATCTGTAAAACCGCGTGGGGCATTTTTATAGAAGCTTCCCATTACTTAACGGACGGATTTGATGAAGAGCTTATAGAATCTTACGAAAAGACCGTCCTCGATCTCCCTGGGGTTAAAGGTGTAAAAGATATTCGGGCAAGAAATTATGGAAACAACACTGTCGTGGATGTAGTGATTCTGGTGAGGTCAACCCTCGATATAAAACAGGCACATGATATTTCAAGCGAGGTAGAAGAAGAATTGATGAATAAGCATGAGGTGTATGATGTGCATGTTCATGTGGAACCGAATTAAAAGCGCTTCACTTCGAAAGGCCCTGCTTAGGGTCTTTTTTAGGTTCAAATCCATTTCAACCCTTTTTTTAAAACTTAGCATGATTATGTTGGATGATAATGGTAAGATAAAAGAATAAGAGATGGAAAGAAATACATAGGGGATGAACACCATTAAACGTTATTTTATTCAAAAACAACTCCAGCAAATACACGTAACGGAATGGGGAGACCCTGCGAAACCAGTGATTTTTTGTCTTCATGGCTTGGGAAGTACAGGGCTCAGCTTTATAGAAATAGCGAACGATTTAAAGGAAGACTATAGAATCATTTCCATCGATGCACCTGGTCATGGAAAGACTGCACCATTTGAACGCGGGGAAAATTATGAAATGAATAACATGGCAGAATGGCTGAATGAAGTCATTGAGCTCCTTGAGATCGATTCATTCTATTTCCTGTCTCACTCATGGGGGAGCTTTGTTGCCCTATTTTATGCAGCCGATTATCCCGAAAAGATCATGGAACTGATGTTAATCGATGGAGGTTATCAGGGAAAACGGCATTCACTACAAACCGTAGAAGAAGAAGTCGCTTATTATGAAAAAGATTTCGAACAGACGTGGGAAACATGGGAAGATTTCCTCACCCTCGTTAAGAGTGAAACGTTAAATTGGTCCTCTTTAAAGATGGTGGCCGCTCAAGATCTTTCCCTTTATCAAGATCACCAATATTATTGGCATGCCCGCGGGGAGACAGCAGCTCACATCATCCGTGCCATGCATAAAGATGAGGCCGAGGATATTTATCACAAACTTGATAAACCGGTTTTATTATTAAGAGCTTCCCTTCCTGAAAATCTTGCTGAAACCCGTAGAAAGACAGCCGACACCTTTAAGGTACAGGCAAGGGGGGAAGTAAAATGCATTCCGGGAACCACCCACCTTCTTCATTGGGACCGTCCTGAAATGGTAGTGAGGGAAATAAGACAGCGCTGGAAATAACTAAAGGAGGAATCACTCTATGATTACATTAAAAACGATGACAGAGAACGAATATAACGATTGGATAAAAGAGTCCATCAAGGAATATGCAGAAGAAAAAACGAAGGCAGGCAATTTCAAGAAAGAAACGTCCCTGGAGCAGGCAGAGGAAGAATTTAATAAGCTTTTACCTGAGGGAAGGGAAACAAAGGATCATTATTTATTTACCCTGTTTCATGAAGAGAGCAAGGAAATGGTGGGTAACTTATGGGTTCATTTAAATGATGAAGCAAAGGAAATCTTTATATATGATATTAAGATCCATGAGAGCAAAAGGGGATCAGGGTATGGGAAGGAATCGTTAGCGTCGTTGGACTCGTTTGCAAGGGAAAAAGGTATCCCGAAAATATCCCTTCATGTATTCGGTCATAACAAAACAGCTATATCCTTGTATCAAAAAACAGGTTATGAAGTAACAAATGTATTAATGTCCAAATCACTTTAAAACAAAAGGGCACCTGTTCATTCGGTGTCCTTTTCTACATAGAGGGGGATCTTTCACCATGACGGCTGTAAAAGAAATATATCGTTTTGATGACAGTTATTTCTTTATTGGAGATGCAGAGATACTTATGATAGTTCTCATCTTGGTCTTAGTATTTATTTACATATCATTAATGAAAAGAAGGTCGTGACTGTTATGAGAGAGGTAAAATATGCTCAATTATCAGATCTGGAACCGATCGTCGCGATTGATCAACAAGTCATCGGGCATGCAAACAGGAGGGGAGAAATCGAGAAGGCGATAAGGAATCAAGCATGTCTGGTCATCAAAGAAGGAAAGGCTACTGGCTTTCTCTTATTCAATACCCAGTTTTTTGAGAACGCGTTTGTCTCTCTGATCATCATTGCTCCCGAGGAGAGAAGAAAAGGGTATGCGTCATCCTTATTGAAATATTTTGAGAAGAATTCCCCAACGGAAAAAATCTTTTCATCTACTAATCAGTCAAACATTGAGATGCAAAAAGTTTTTCAAAAGAATGGATACACTCCAAGCGGAATGATAGAAAACCTGGACCCTGGAGATCCTGAGCTGATTTACTTTAAATATAAAAAGAATCAATGAGATTGGGGGACTAAAATTGATGATCATGGTATTAGCTGTGTTTCTTCTTATTTTCTCGTTTGATTTCACAAAATTCAGGAAGCAGAATCAGACGATGATCGAGCAGCATGAAAGGATCATTTCACTACTTGAGGACATTAAGAAAGAAAACACTTGATAAAATTGGCTCGCAGACGTTTGCGAGCCATTCTTCTATTCAATTGAAATATAATCTTCATCCACGCTTTCAACCCCCTGGTCAAACGTCAGCTTCGTCTTGAACAAGTAACGGACGCCATCTTGAGAATAATGGACTCCTTGGGGAATCCGGTAGGTGAATGACAGTTTATTTCGTTCATCTGCCCTGATAATATCCGATTTTAATATAGTGGTAGAATCAATGAGTTTCTCTTCTTTTCCATTCTTATCAATCATCACTAAATCACATTCAACCCGCCTCAGCTTTTGTTCGATGATGCCACCTTCTAAAAAGAAGTAACCATGTAAAAGTTCTCCTTGTTTAAATGAGGTTTTAGGCAGGACAAGATCAATATTCGCTGACCCGACACCGAAGAGGGACATGTATTTACGCAGTATCATTAAGCATGCTCCTTTTTGGCAGTAGTATATTTCATATCGACTTTTTCTTCGATTTTGTCCATTTCCCGTCGATTTCTAATAATTTCTTCTTTGTTTTCTTCTATTAATTGAGAGAGGTTTGATTTTAATTTTTTCATCGTCCATTACTTCCTTTCAAAGTGAAATAATAAAGAAAAGACCTTTACCAATGGAGGTAAAGGTCTTTTCTGGACATATATAAGCCTTCACCAACTGGTAAAGGTCTCGCTAACAACATGGTTGTCAATAAAGCCGAGAGCATGAACTCTGTAATGACGACTTTATTGTTACAGCTACTCCCCTTTAGGAGAATATTAAATTATGACACAATCATAAATGAAACAGAGATTGATGTCAACGGATAAGAAACACTTGTATAATTTCTATATAATAAGACACCATGCAGGAATCTCCAGGTCGATAAGAGAAGTAGTGGGTTAGGGTGAAAAGGAAAAAGGAGCTGGTCAAATGTATGAATTGAAAACGAAACAAAATGATGCGAGTGTCATAGAATTTATTGAGGGAGTGGAAAATCCTAAAAAAAGGGAGGATGCTTATCGGCTACTGGATATTTTCAGTGAAACAACCGGCTTTGAAGCAAAGATGTGGGGGCCAAGTATCATCGGATTTGGTTCTTATCATTATAAATACAAAACGGGTCACGAGGGAGATGCTCCATTAGTGGGGTTTTCACCGAGGAAGGCCAAAATAAGCTTATATTTTGCAACAGGTGACCCTGAAAGAGCTAAGCTCCTGGAGTCATTCGGGAAGCATACATCCGGTAAGGCGTGTGTGTACATAAATAAAGTAGCAGACATTGATGAATCGGTGTTAAAGCAATTGATTCATCAGTCTGTCTCCTTTTTACTAAAAACATATCCTGACAGTGATTAAGTTTTTTATAAGGAATCAGTCTCATTCATGTGACTAATTCCTTATTTTTTTTGACTGAAAGCTTTTTATTTGTAATTCAAGATAATATCCTATAATATTAATCTTGAATTAAGACTATCACGGTTCGAGATACATGATTTCAAATCATTTCAAAACCTTGATAAGGATCATTTCACATTCAGAAAGGGACGATTCAACATGACGAAGGTATTATATATTACAGCACATCCACACGATGACACACAATCTTACAGCATGGCTGTAGGGAAGGCATTTATCGACGCGTATAAGGAAGCAAATCCTGGTCACGAAGTTATTACTTTGGACTTATATAAGGAAAACATCCCACAAATCGATGCTGACGTATTCAGCGGCTGGGGCAAACTACAATCAGGTAAAGGATTCGAAGAACTTTCTCAAGAAGAACAGGCAAAGGTTGGCCGACTTGGTGAATTATCGGATCAGTTTGTCGAAGCTGATAAATATATTTTCGTTACACCATTTTGGAACTTCTCATTCCCTCCAGTAATGAAAGCATATATTGACTCTGTATCAGTGGCAGGTAAAGCCTTCAAATATACGGAGCAGGGACCGGTTGGTCTTCTGACAGACAAAAAAGCTCTTCACATTCAAGCACGTGGAGGAATCTACTCAGAGGGCCCGGCAGCCGCAATGGAAATGGGACACCGCTACCTGGAAGTAATGATGCAATTCTATGGCGTTCCTTCATTCGAAGGATTATTTGTGGAAGGACATGCAGCCATGCCTGATAAAGCCGCTGAAATCAAAGAGAATGCCATTGCAAGAGCAAAAGATTTAGCACATACATTTTAATAATAGAGGGAGTCAACATTATGTTGGCTCTTTTTTTATTTCCATTTATTTAAACCATTTTTAAAAAACACGAAACTCCAGCCACATTTCATTCGTATAGAGAGAGGAAAGGGAGTGGGAAAAATGAAGGATCAGGAATTTATTGAAATTGTGTTAGGGGAAGATGAATCACTCGCAGCCTTGTTGCAAACGCTGGTAACCCAAAAGAGGGAAGAATTAGGAACGCATGCCGTTTACGTTCAAGAAGTTATTTCTACATATGGCAATGGCTTCACGGTTATTCTTGAAATCAGCCGCAGCACTTACTAGATGAAAGAGGGAAAACATTAAAAAGAGACCCCGGTACAGTACCAGGGTCTACAATTATCATTCATTATCTTTTTATGAACATTTGAGTCCAATAATGACCGTACGATCCACCCTTCACATAACCTACCCCAATTTCTGTATAAGTTGGGGAGAGGATATTTTTTCTATGACCTTCACTGTTCATCCACGCTTCTACCACTTCAGATGGAGTCCTTTGACCTGCAGCGATATTTTCTCCTGCTGCCTGGTAGGAAATCCCGAAGTCCTTCATCATTTGGAATGGGGATCCGTATGTCGGGGATGTATGACTGAAGTAGTTCTTCGCAATCATGTCTTCCGACTTATAGCGAGCGACACGGGACAACTCCCAATTTTCCTTCAATGGGGGTAAACCCACTTTTGAACGCTCCATATTTACGAGTTTCACTACTTCATATGTATAACTTTCAGCAGTGGCATTTGCTCCTGGGATATTTATGCTTTGACCAGGATAAATCATATTCGGGTTACTGATCCCGGGGTTTGCTGAAATCAGCTCGGATACTCCAACCTGATGTTTCACGGCAATCTTCCACATCGTATCCCCATAAGTGACCGTGTAGGTACCGGCAGCGGCAACTTTGGAAGAATGGCCAAATCCAATGACAAAAGTGACAGACAACAATAAGATAGATAAAAATTTTAAAGTTTTCATAGTTCTATTGAAATATAATTCTGTTAATTTTTAAACAGGTAGTTGTTACCACTATTGAAGGAACACCGTGTTATCAATATATAGTAAATTTTACTAGGATCATTCGACGGTTACTTTCTAATCAGAACAGAACAATTTAATCCCATATTATGGTCTTCCTTTGATATACTTATTAATAAAGATGTTTAGATAGCCGAGATACATACTAAAGGAGTGTAGCGAATGAACTGGTTGAATTGGAACGATCTTTTAGCCCCGTCCAATCCATATACGGCCGTTTTTTTCGGGATCATCCTCACCATAGTGGTTGCCTTCAGTATATGGGTTGAAACACGACAAATACGCATCCTTTTTATTGCAATTGTCTCAGGCGGTTTAACCACCATCATCGGAGTCGGACTGCTTACGATGGTGGGATTCTATTAGGAAGGATGAAGTGATATGAAATCCATTTTCTTAGTCATATTCGGTGCCATCCTGGGATGGGGAATCACAGGTTTTTTCACGGAAGGTTTTGAAACGGATTATCTGTTTATCCTGATTATAGGAATCGTGATCGGACACAGTTTAGGGCGTAGAAAGGAAAAAGAAGAATTTACAGAATCTATTTGAAAGGCATGTCTGTTTATTAAAAAAAGACAGGAAACTATACTTATATGAAGCATTTATCATTGGAAAGATATGATTTAGTGTTATTTTTCTTGGAAGAACTCATCTTCCAGGGAGAAAGGGATGTTAGATATGATAAGACCAACACCAATTGAAGCCGCAAAGCTTTTCATCCATGAACAATTTCCCGCCTGTCAAGCTGCCCTTCTCGGAGGAAGTGTCGTGAGAGGAGAAGAGACACTAACATCGGATCTTGATATTGTCGTCATCGATGAACACCTCCAATCCGAATACCGAGAATCCCTTATTTCTCATGGATGGCCGATAGAACTATTCGTACATAACCTAAAAACCCTCCGTCACTATTTCCAATTGGACTACCAACGGGCCCGGCCCTCCTTACAAAAGATGGTTTCAGAAGGGATTCCACTCATTGACCACACAATCATCGACACAATCAAACAGGAAGCAAATAATATGTTGAGGGACGGACCTCCCGAATGGTCAGCAGAGACCATTCGGTTGAAGAGATATTTTCTTACGGATGCCCTTGATGATTTAATCGGTTCGACGAAGAGAGGGGAAAGTATTTTCATAGCGAACTCAATTGGTGAATTGCTTCATGAATTCGTGCTCAGATCGAATCGTCATTTGGATTGTCCGTGCATTACATGAGTATGATCCGCAATTTGCCAAGGAATTTGTAGATGCTTTCGAACATTTCTATAGAAAAGATGACAAAACGGAAATTGTGAGGCTGGTCGAAACTGTTCTCCAGACACACGGTGGAAGATTATTTGAAGGATTTTCGGTAGGAAAAGATCATGAAACTAGTTAACATTCAAAAGCCCTTCCGAATAGAAGGGCTCACATGTATATCATTATACTAGAATCTGAAATTCATCGTGATCGACGCTGTTGACACCATCATCAAAGACAAGT
The DNA here is from genome assembly GCF_025398035.1 of Rossellomorea vietnamensis. NCBI lineage: Bacteria > Bacillati > Bacillota > Bacilli > Caryophanales > Bacillaceae > Rossellomorea > Rossellomorea vietnamensis. The sequence continues at coordinate 569,620 of NZ_CP104558.1, read as the reverse complement.
CGGGTGACGAACTTATAAGAAACCGTCTCACTGCTTGGTGGAAATGCATCTGAAAGTCTGCACGAAAAGTGAATGGTGCGTTGTTCGTTTGCTTTCATCGTTGATGAGCTTAGTATGGTATTCTGATGAAGAACTGAAGAACGTTTATCGTCGTACTGTAAAAGATCGGTCTCAATCCTCTTTAATTTCTGCTCTACCCGACCGCCGGTGAGTTCGTATTCACCCTTGATGACATCTCCTGGTCGAAACTCCTTCTTATTCAATACCAAATCAATTTTTGTTGCTCCAATACCGAACCTGCACATCAGTTTGCTAAACATAACAGCCTTCAACCTCTCAATCATCTAGTTACCAATTCTACGCATTAAGGAGAGCTTTGGTTTCATTTTTATTGCTTTGAATACGACTATATTCTAAAAGAAACGGAACCGATTTGTCTACACTCCTTCTTCGACATTTTTCGCAGTTTCTTAAACCTCACACATATGCATATTCACCCCTGTATTTCACCATCAATACCCAATGAAGTAAGTTTAATGGGATTTATTCCATATAGAGGTAGAAATGTAGTCGAATTTTCTATAAAATAGGACTAGAACATTATCATATTTTGGTAAAATACGAGCTTAAAAGGGGTTATACAAATTGAAGGAAAAGAAGAAAAAGAAAAAAACTCATGTCCCATTGAGAATGAATTTATTGTTTATTTCGGTCTTTTTTCTATTTTCACTTCTGATTCTTCGTCTTGGAATTGTACAAATCGTGCAGGGAAACCATTATGAAGCAGAAGTCGCAAGAACTGAAAATGTCAAATCCCATAATGGAACACCTCCGAGAGGGAAAATCTATGACCGATATCGGAATGTCATCGTCGACAACGTTCCACTGAATGCCATTACATACACGAGAACGCAAACGACGAAGCCTAAAGATATGCTGAAGGTTGCCGAGAAATTAGCTGAATTGATTGAAATGGATACAAATAAAATTACCGATCGAGACCGTCAGGATTTCTGGCTCCTCACTCATCCTGATCAAGCGAAAAAGCTTGTTTCAAAAGAAGAAATAAAGAAGTTGGAAGATGATGAAGAGCTGGCAGAAGATGAGAGAAACAAAAAGATTTACGAAATACAACTTGAGAGAATCACTGAAAAGGACATCAACTCCTTTTCGAAACAGGAAGAAGAAGTACTGGCGATTTTCCGTGAATTCAATACGGGGTATGCCCTGAGTCCACAGATCATCAAAAATAAAGATGTATCGATGGAAGAGATGGCGAGGGTGAGTGAACGATTATCTGAAATGCCCGGTGTGAACGTCACTACGGACTGGGAAAGGAAGTATGTGAATGATAGTACGCTGAGGACTATTTTAGGCAGTGTTTCCACCTCCCAGCAAGGACTGCCAAGCGAACTTGTAAAAGAATATAAAGCTCAGGGGTATGCTTTGAATGATCGGGTTGGAAAGAGTTATTTTGAATCAGAGTATGAAAATATACTTAAAGGACAAAAAGAAGAAATCGAGTACATTACGAAAAATGGCAGCGTCCTTGATACACAGCTTGTAAGCGAAGGACATAGTGGTAAGGATGTCGTATTAACAATTGACTTACAGCTCCAGAAAGAAATTGAAAAGATTGTTGAAGAAGAGCTTAGCAAACAAGCCTCAAAATATTGGGAATCCCCGTTCCTGGACCGTGCATTCGTCGTCATGATGGATCCGCATACAGGAGAGATCCTCTCCATGGTAGGAAAGAAGTATGGTAAAGATGAAAACGGAAAGACGGAATTACAGGATTATGCTTTAGGAACATATACTTCTGAATATGGAGTAGGATCAGCTGTAAAGGGTGCTACTGTGTTGACGGGGTATATGACTGGGGCGTTGAATGTTGGGGATGTTTTGTATGATGAACCGATAAAAATAAAAGGAACTGACACAAAAAAATCATGGTTCAGTGGCACAAGATATTTGAGTGATATACAAGCGTTAGAAATTTCCTCAAACGTTTACATGTTTAAAACTGCAATAAAAATCGCTGGCGGGGTATATGTCAGGAACCAGCCCATCGATATGGATCCTAAAGCGTTTGATACCATGCGAAATTACTACAGTCAGTTTGGACTGGGCGTAAAAACGGGCATCGATCTACCTGGTGAAGTTGAAGGGTTAAAAGGGAAAGAAAGAGAGCCGGGAAAATTAATGGATTTCGCCATAGGGCAATATGATTTATATACACCTATGCAGCTTGTGCAATATGCATCCACAATCGCCAACGGTGGTTTCAGGATGGAGCCTCATTTAATGAAAGAAGTTCGAGAACCAAGTCAGGAAAGGGATAAGGTTGGGCCTTTGATTTACGAAAATGAAGCTCAGGTCTTAAATCGAATTGATGCCACGGAAAGAGAAATACAGCAAGTCCAACGAGGCTTTTATCAAGTTGCTCATGGAGCAAATGGAACAGCGAATAATTTTAGAAACGCTCCATATGATGCTGCAGCTAAATCCGGTACAGCCGAAGCATTTTACTACAGTCCAGAAGAAAAAAGACAGTATGATACCTATAACACTACATTAATCGGCTATGCACCATATGACAATCCTGAAGTAGCATTCTCAGTGGTTCTCCCATATTCACATCAGGATAAAGATCCGTATGTAAACAAAACCATCGCCAAAAGAGCTATGGACAAATACTTCGAGTTAAAAAAGCAATATGAAAAACAAGGCTACTACAACTCTTCAACAGAAGAGAAAGTCCGTAATGCCGATGAACTGGAAAACACAGGAGAACCTGGAACAACAGAAGAATAATTCTGTCAAATATGAAACCTGCCGCTTTTTCAAACGTAGATATAGGTAAGGAAAGTATTCCTTTTGGAGGTGCAGTGCACATGCTATGGTGGATTATAGGAATTGCCGTTGTGTTCGGTATAATAAGTGGTCTTCTTAGACGTAAGTTCTCCCAGAATACATTCGAAGCCGGTAATCAAAACGAAAGGCAACTGCAGGAAGAAGAACGTGTAAAAGCGAGCAGCTGGTTTAACGGTGGGCAGTGATAGAAAAAATGCCAGGAAAAGTTTCCTGGCATTTTCTTTTGACAACATTGAAGGCTGAACCTAAAAACAATACATATGGTAACTGAATCAGAAATTCAAAGTCGTTCGAATGACTTCAAAAGGATGTAGAAATTGAACGAGGAGAGAATAACGTGATCAAGTCAGAACATGATATATTGGAGCTTGTTGAACAAGATCCCTGGATGATGGAAGTTCTTAAAACAGCACATAAACTGCACCTGCCTGACTGGTGGATCTGTGCAGGTTTCGTCAGGACGAAAGTGTGGGATACACTGCATGGGTATTCAAACAAAACGGACTTGCCTGATATTGATGTCGTGTATTTTGATGCTTCAAATACAGATGAACTATATGAGAAATATATAGAATCCCGATTGAAGGAGGAAGCTCCCTCCGAACCGTGGTCTGTGAAAAACCAGGCAAGAATGCATAATAAAAATGGAGAAGCGCCATATACCTCCTCGATTGATGCCATTTCCCGTTTTCCGGAGACTGCCGCCTCTATTGCTCTGAAACTGAACGAGAAAAATGAGCTTATCTTGACAGCCCCTTGGGGGATAGAAGACTTGCTTTCTCTTCAAATAAAGCCGACTCCACCTTTCAAAGAAAAAGAGGCACTGTCGTCCATTTATGAAAAAAGAGTGCTGGAAAAACAGTGGGATACAAAATGGTCAATGGTGAAAGTTCATAGTATCTGAATTGAGGGACGGACCTCAATTTGGCACTTTATGTCGGGGGTGAACCTTTGGTATGAAAGGACTTTCTTACATAAAAAGAGAAATTATTGAGGTCCGTCCCTCAAAGGAAAGGAGAAGATTATGTCTATTAAATATTGGTCACAAGTAGGAATCGGATTGCTTGTCCTCGGTTTTTCGACTCTGGTTAGTTGGTATGAGGGGAGTGCATTGTTGGACCATTCCTGGGAGTGGAGGTATTCGGCTCCTTTTAGTGAGATGGTTCATGAAAGTGTAACGGGTCAGAATGATATTGTGGCCCTTGATTTCTTTGTATATGCGGCGAAGTTCACGCCACTTTACCCGGGTATGATGATAATCAGCGCCAGTTATCTTTTCATACTGATTGGATTTAAGTTATTTAAACAATCAGGTTTCCGGATTTTCCTCGCTCTACTTGGTGCGATCTATCTTACGTTATGTTATGTCATTTCCTCATCACCTACTGCGGGTGGGAACACATTATTCCGGTTGTTCCAAGTGGTGGGAGTATTGATGATAGTAGCAGCATGCGTCATTCACGTAGTGCCATTCTTACGATTAAGAAGGCCTTACAACCAATAGAGGGACGGACCTCAAAATACTTCACTATTTCAAGTGAAATCCCTTGTTATAAAGCATTTACCTCTAAAAATAGATGGATTATTGAGGTCCGTCCCTCAAACCGTAACGTTTAACTGTACGGTTTTGTTAAAATGCAGTATACTACTCTAGAGGTGATCACTTGGGAAGTTGTATCGAATAGGCGAGCTGTCGAAGTTAAGTGAAGTATCAAAGCGAACGATTGATTATTACACGAAAATGGGTTTATTAAAATGCGGCAGGTCCCGTAATAATTATCGATATTATCATGAAGAGGCATTAGCTGACTTGAAACTGATTGAACAATGTCAGCGGATGAAAATGAGCCTACATGAAATCAAAGATCGTATGATTTTATTGAAATCCAATCAGGTGGATCAATCCGTGCTTGAAAAGCAGGTAACACATATTCGAGATGAAATGAAGCATTTGCATAATGAATTACATGAAGTCCTGCAGGCGATGGAATCATTAGGGGATGAAGACCGCAATCGCATGTTGAAGCAGGTTACCCCACAGGCTTTAGCCTTATTTCAAACATTAATGGTTTTTTCTGGTTAATCCAGCATAATAGATAAGCAACTACAGGAGAGTGACTTTTTTTTGGACGATATACCACTGAATTCATTAGTATTACTTGGAGCATTAATCCTTTTATCTGCCTTTTTCTCATCGGCGGAAACGGCTTACTCAAGCGTAAATAAGATCAGACTTAAGAATTTCGTAAGTGAAGGAAGAAGAGGAAGCATCAAAGCGCATTATATTGCTGAGAATTTTGATAAAGCACTGTCTACGATATTAGTCGGGAACAATATCGTGAACATCGCGGCAGCAAGTATTTCAGCAAAGCTTGCGACAGATATTTTCGGAGGGAACACGGGACTTGTCATCAGTACGTTTGTCATGACGCTGTTAATTCTGATATTCGGAGAAATCCTCCCGAAATCATTGGCGAAAGAAAACGCAGAAACGTATTCCCTGACCATATCCGGCGTGCTTTTTTTCTTAATCAAGGTCCTTACACCGATCAACTTCTTTTTTATAAAATTAAAGGAGTTGGTATCGAAATTCTTCTCGAAAGATCACGAGATGCCGTCAGTCACAGAGGAAGAGTTAAAGGTAATGCTTGATATTAGTGAAGAAGAAGGAGTCATCGATAAAGAAGAGAGGGAGCTGATCCATCGCTCAATGGACTTTGATGATATCCTTGCTACCGAGGTCCTGACTCCCCGTATCGATGTCAAGGCCGTTGAAGTGAATCAGCCGATTGAAGAAATCAAAGAAATGTTCTTCGAAGAACGTTTCTCACGGATTCCTGTATATGAGGATCATATCGATAACATTATCGGAATCCTTTCGGAAAAAGAGTTCTTTACTCACTTGATCAAGTTCGGTGAAGTAAACATACGGGAATTGATCCGGGAACCAATGTTCATTTTTGAATCGGTTAAAATCTCTTCCCTTCTTACTAAGCTTCAAAAGAACAATGTGCATATGGCCATTGTAGTGGATGAATTTGGTGGAACTACCGGAATCATCACCCTTGAAGATATCCTGGAAGAGATTGTAGGGGAAATCTGGGATGAGCAGGATGAGAAAACTCATTCCATGAGGAAAATCAGCGATAAAGAATATCAATTCGATTCCCAATATCAATTGGATGAATTCACAGAGTTACTCGACGTACCAGAGCCGGAAAGCTCTTACCATACACTTGGGGGATGGGTCGTTGAAAGCTTTGAAGATCTCCCATCAGAAGGTGACAGCTTCGATTATGAAAACTTAAAGGTGAGCGTAGAAGAAGTGGATAACCGCCGGGTACGCACAATCAAAGTGGAAATCTTAGAAGAAAAAACCGGAGACCCCGTTTAAAATACGTTAAAAAAACAGGCTTAGCTGCCTGTTTTTTTATACGAAATCGAAAGGAGCTGTAACATGCATCAAGAAGAAACGAGAGAAGTCTTGTTAAAAGAACTTGAGATTGTCAATGAATGGGCAGATGATCAGAAAGGATTGTGGTTCTGGGAGAAACTCGGAAGGATTCCATTCATGATTCTTGATAGAATCACCCCTCAAATGGTACATAATAAAATCGGGCAGGCATTGGATGAGATAGGAAGCTACATACAAAAAGGCGGGAGTCATCTCACAAGTGAGAAGGAAGTCCTGAATCGATTCATCAAAAAAACGGGAGAGTCTGATTTAACCCTAAAGGAAATAGGAGCGCTTCCCCTTAACTACATGGATGGAGTGAGTGAAGGAATTGTGGATCTGAGGAAAAAGGTGGCGATGACCCAAGGTGCCACGACAGGGATCGGTGGTTTTCTGACATTAAGTATCGATATCCCATTCATTCTGGGCATATCACTTAAAACCCTTCAAGAAATAGCCCTGTGCTACGGTTATGATCCCAATGATCAAGAGGAGCGCATTTTTATCATTAAATGCCTACAATTTGTTTCATCGGACATTGTAGGGAAACAAGCCATCCTTCAAGAACTGGAAGATTTTAATGGCGAGAAGAAGGATAAAAGAGAGCAAACCCTTTCCCAGCTGCAGGGGTGGAGGGAAGTGATGATCAGCTTTCGTGACAACTTTGGATGGAAAAAACTTTTTCAAATGATTCCCATCGCCGGTATCCTCTTCGGCTCCTTCATCAATAAATCCATGATCAAAGACATTGGAGAGACCGGTCGCATGCTCTATCGTAAAAGAAGAATCCTCGCGAAGCTGGAAGAGGGACGGACCTCTAATTAACATACTATTTTCATGAAGAATTAAGGTTTTATGCGGTTTCTTAATCAGATCAGGAGCATTTATAGAGGTCCGTCCCTCTATAAATAAAAGATGGGACCTCCACATGGAAGTCCCTTCTTTTATTCTTCTTCGTTCTTATCTTTATTAAACCAAAGTGGCTCATCATTATCCACTTCGCCATTGTAGTTAATAAGCAGCTCTTCTCCGGCTTGAATATCTTTATAAGCATAAAAGTCGAAAGTATGATTATCAAAATTGATTTCGTAAACTGTATTCGGTGTATATGAATGGTTGAACAACATTCCGTATCCCAGTAGAAGTGCTGTGTGGTTGATTCCATATTCAAATACATAATCCGCCAGGAACGTCTTTTCAATATGTTCATGTTCCTCGTTCGGGTATGGGATGACTGGTGCTTCGTGAACCAGTTCTCCTTTGGCTATATCTCTTTTTGCAAAAACTCCACGATTAAGATCTCCGTCGCTAAGAGACGATAGTTTTACTTCGATCATTATGCCACCTGCTTTCTAAATCCTTGACTAAATAAGTTTGACACGAAAGGGATAGAAAAGCAAACACTAAATCTAACCCGGACATTAAGGTTGACCTATCCGTTAGAAGAGATTAACGAAAAAATCCTGGATGCCACGTGCACTTCGAACAATCCAGCTCGCTTTCTTAACGGATTCTGCAGCATATACATCCACTTTATAATCTGAGGACTTCCTGTCAAAGATATATTCTTCTTTTTCATTTGTATCGATAACCAATTCCCCGATTTTTTCTCCTTTTTCAATAGGAGCTTGAAGGGATCCATCCTCGTTGACTTTTTCTTCATCGAGATTCAGTGTGGTTTTCACCTTGTCTTTCTCCTCGTCCGTTAAGCGGATAGAGAGGGGTTTGTCGACCTTGATTGTCACTTCCTGCTCTTTCCCGTTCGGAACCGGTAGGGTATGCTTCTTTTTCTTTTCAATGCTGTCCAGGTCATAGGTTACAGTCTTAAATTCATCAAAACCGTAATTGAGGAGTTCTCTTGCTTGAATAAAGCGTTCTGCACTGCTAGGCTGACCATACTTATCCTTGGCGTCAAGAATGACAGTAATGTAACGGATACCATTTCTTTTTGCCGTACCGGTAAAGGTGGAACCGGCAAATGGAGTCGTACCTGTCTTCAGACCGTCTGCACCTTTGTAATGATAGGATTTACCCTTTAATAGGCCATTTGTGTTTTTCATGACCAGTTCTTCACTCGTCCCAGGTCGGAATACTTTAGAAGTGAGGCTTGATGTTTCCAATACTTCCGGATAATCATGAATGAGATAATAGGCAAGGGTTGCCATATCTTCCGCTGAGACCACATTTTCATCATTCACATCGGTTCCTTCAGGATACATCCCCAGCATATCGTAGTTACTGAGCCCGGAGGAATTGACGAATTGATAATGTTCAAAGCCAAGTTCCTTCGCCTTGGCGTTCATCATCTTCACAAATTCCCCTTCAGAACCTGCCACCACCTCAGAAAGCGCAATCGCGGCACCGTTACCGGACTTGATGACCATGGCATCGTACAATTCCCTTACCGTATATTCTTCATCTGCTCTCAATGGAACATTGCTTAGTCCGGGGGCATTGGCTAATTGATATACCTTATCACTTACTTTATACGTTTGATCCCATGTTATTTTTCCTTTTTCAATCGCTTCTAACACAAGGTACTCCGTCATCATTTTCGTCATGCTCGCAATACCGAGTGCCTTATCTTCATGTTCACTATAAACAATCTTTCCTGTATCTGCTTCAACTAATATTGCAGCATCTGCATTGATCTCAACTGTTGATTTCCCATGCGCCGTCTGCTGAAAAGGCGTCATGGCCATAAATGATACCATCAAAACCGCCAGGCTTTGTTTCACCGTCTTCTTTTTCAAAATAGTACCTCCATAAAACCAATTTTACGCAACCAAATCATTCTACCATACAAAACTCCCAAACACCCCAAAACCCACGAACCTTTTCAAATCGTTCAAATTATTGTAAATAATTGTTGTACTGAGGGACGGACCTTCGTCTATCAATCTGTGTTTACCATAATATGAATGGAGAAGGTCCGTCCCTCGAAATGGAAAATAATTCTTGTCCCCACTCTACCAATCTGGTAAAATCGGGTAAACCACTGGGAGGGGATAGAGTTGATTACATATCCATTACTTACGAAACATTCTACTGTGGGCTTGACCGCACCTTCTTCTGGCGTGCCACATGAGCTCCACGATTTACTGAAGAAAGCGATAGCTAAAATGGAAGAAGCGGGGTACACCATAAAATGTGGTGAAACCGTTTGGAAGCAGCACAAGGCAAAGTCTGCTCCTGCTCAAGAGAGAGCAGCCGAATTAAACAAAATGCTTCAGGATGATTCGATTTCACTCATCACTCCGCCTTGGGGAGGAGAGCTCCTCATAGAAGTCCTCGATTTAATCGACTATCAACAAATCAAGCCTAAGTGGGTGCTTGGATATTCCGACATCAGCGCCCTCTTACTTGCATTAACGTTAAAGACAGGGATGGCGACGGCACATGGGACCAACCTCATTGACTTGAGAGGAGAGGAAACTGATCCTACGACTAAGCAATGGGAAAATGTCCTTACCACCGAAAAAGGCTCTTCGGTCACCCAATACTCATCCCAGAAGTATCAAAAAGAATGGAATCATGAAAAGCCTTCACCACAAGTATTTCATTTAACGGAACCCACAGTCTGGAAAACCATCGGAGGCGGGCAGGTAGAGATGGAAGGCCGAGTCCTCGGAGGCTGCATCGATGTGATCAGAAACCTTATCGGCACACCATACGGGGATGTGGCTTCTTTCAGGGAGAAACATATAGTCGATGAGCCGATTATTTGGTATTTCGAAAACTGCGAGATCAATACGGCAGATTTACGCCGAACACTCGTACAAATGAAACTCGCAGGATGGTTAGACCATACTTCAGGGCTGCTATTTGGTAGAAGTGCAGCTAATAATCCAGTGGACGGCTATACAGCAGAAGATGTTTATCATGAAATCGCCAACGAGTTACAAATCCCGGTGGTCTATGATATCGACTGTGGTCATCAGCCGCCACAGATTACATTCATCAATGGGGCTTCCGGTAAAGTGGAAGTCCAGAATGGAAAAGGGAAGGTAACACAAACCTTCAGATAAACATTCAATTAGAGGGACGGACCTTCATGAAGAAGTAGTAGTTTACCATAATTATATGTATGAAGGTCCGTCCCTCTTAAAATGGGAGGTTTAAGTAATGAAAGCAACCATCATGACAATCCGGGGAAAGGGTCTTCATGTTGAAACGTACGGATCTATTGAGAACCCGGTTTTGTTGTATTTACATGGTGGACCGGGGGAGAGCTGTTATGATTTCTCGTTCCATCAGGGTGAAAGACTCGGTAAGGATTTATTTGTTGTCGCAATCGACCAGCGGGGTGTCTGCCGGTCGGAAGCCATTGAGGAAGGTGAACCCTTTGGCTTTCAAGATCTTGTTGAAGACTGTGAGTCACTGAGGAGGGAGCTGGGAATAGATCGCTGGTCTGTACTCGGCCATTCATTTGGCGGGTTCCTTGCTCTTGCTTATGGATCACAGTACCCAGACTCCATCGACAGCCTTATCTTTGAATGTCCGACCTTCGACTTTACCTTGACTTCCAAGGGGCTGCTCAAGAAAACGGCGGGCTTATTCGGAAAGTACAATCAACCTGAGCTTCAAGATAAAGCGATGAGTCTGGTGGATAAAGAGCTTTCTCCGAAAGAATTCACAGAAATCTATATGAGTCTCAGTGATGAACTCAAAGAACACAGAATGGAAATCTACACCCATAATTTTGATAACCCAACAGATTACTATTCTACCTATACAGATGAAGAGTGGGATACCTTCTACGACCGTTCGGATTATCACTACCAACTTCTTCGTGAAGAAGGAATCATCTTTTCTAACTTATTAGAGAAGATTAAAGCCATCAAACTTCCCATGCTCCTTCTAACAGGGGAGTATGACCCGGTCACATGTGATGAACATATACAAACGTTTCAACTGGATGCCGTTAACGGTGAAAGGGTCCATTTTAAACAAAGCGGTCATACACCGCATTACGAAGAAGCGAATCACTTCTCAGAAGTGGTGATGAGATTCATAAATACTAATAATCTTATAAAACAAAGATAAGGGGAAATAAAGATGTTTACCTATCAATTAAGCGATAAACTGGAATTAAGACTACTTGATGTACAAGACGCAGAAAGGTTATTCGAACTGACAGATGGCTCCCGCTCCTATTTACGCGAGTGGCTCCCTTGGGTGGACTACTCAAAAACAGTGGAGGATTCGAAGGAATTCATTAAGGCGACCCGTCAAGGTTTTGCCAATAATAAGAGTTTAACGACTGCGATCGTTTATCAAAATGAAATTGTCGGTGTTGCGGGATTCAATGAACTGAATTGGTCTAATAAAGTCGCCTATATCGGCTATTGGCTGGGGGAAGGCTATCAAGGGAAAGGAATCATGACAACCGTTGCAAAAGGGTTGACGAGTTACGCCTTTGATTATTATAAAATGAATAAAGTTGAAATAACCGCTGCTGAATTTAACAAACGGAGCCGCAGCATCCCGGAAAGGCTCGGATTTGTAGAGGAAGGTAAGCTGAGACAGAGGGAATGGCTTTACGATCACTATGTAGATCACGTTATCTATGGAATGTTAGCGGAAGAATGGGGAAGAGAGTGAAGGAAATCGAACACCGTGCAGAGGAACTGATTTCCTGGGTGGAAGATATCAAAGAAAAAAATGGAAGCTCTGCTGGCGCACTCTATATCCTTAAAAATAATCATGTAATCGTAGAGCATTATAGCGGACACCATTCCCACGGAGAGGGTGCGAGGAATGTCCAGGCCGATTCACAATTCAATGTGGCTTCTGCCCGAAAGAGCTATTTAGGACTTGCCGTTTCCCTTGCGTTGTTTGACAAATGCATCGAGAGTCTAGACGATCCGATTTCTAAGTATATGCCTGAATTGGATCCTGAAATGGTGAAGGGTACGACCATCCGGCACCTTGCCACTCATTCCCACGGACTTCATATTGATGAGAAGGGGAATTGGTACAGAGAATTCAAGGCCGGGACCGGCTGGGCTTATCGTAACATCGGAGTGGAGATCTTGACCGAATTGATTCAGCGATGTTACGGAAAAGGGTTTCCTCAGCTATTGGACGAACGGATATTTTCACGTATCGGATTAGAAGAAACGGGCTGGCGGACTGAATCCGCCGCAAACCTTGTGAACATTATCGGTGAAGTAACGGAACCATCTCTTTCCGGACTGGGGACGACCAATGATGGTAAAGAAAAAAATCTATTCGTTTCCGCTCGGGAGTTCGCCCTTTGGGGACAACTGCACCTGCAAAAGGGCAGGATGAAAGGTGAACAGGTTGTTCCACCCCAGGTGATCGAATTATCTACCTCGATCCAAAATGGGGCTTATATTGACGAGTCCCTTCCAGATAACGGCCTTTTCTGGTATGTACAAGGAGATGCACGTGCGAGAAGCGAAATGGGGGAACGGGTACCCCGTGATTCGTATCAAATACTTGGTGTGACGGGACCAACACTTCTTGTTATCCCATCTTTAAACGTTGTAGTGGCGAAGATGTATAATAAGCGCTATAACTACGGGGGGGAGAACTATCTTCATTATTTAAGAGAGTTCAGTAACAAAGTAGCGGATTTATTTATGGGCAGCGAGCAGCCTTGACAATAACCCAAATCCAAATTTAGGAATGAATTTCCATATAGAAGGGTAAACTATGACCAATCATTTGTATCATACTATGGGGGGATCCCATGTTTCATATTGCCGTGATTGTATTGGTTGTTCTTAGTTCCTTGAAATGGGGATCTTGGAGTAGGTGGAGGGAGTTTCTTCCCACCATCTACTATTTTAGTTTTTTCAATATGTTTTATCAGTATCTCAGCTATACAGTGAAGGCCGTGTGGGAATTAGACGGTTTTTTTGTCAATATGTTTGTGACGGATACGCTTTATACAATGGTTGCTTACCCTTGCCTTGTGGTTCTGTTCTTAAGCCATTTTCCTGAAGAATGGAGAACCAAGTTCGTCTACTACCTAAAATATATCAGTGTTGCCACTTTGATTGAATGGGCTGCGGGGAAAACCGATTCCATCGTGTACTTTGAGGGATGGAATCTATGGTGGACGGTGCTCTTTTATTGCATTATGTTCCTAATGTTACGCCTTCATTACCTGAATCCTATAAAGGCCTTTATTGCATCCATTTTTGTTGTCACTTTTCTTTTAATCAGCTTCGATTATCATGTATTATGAAAAACGGTGAATCTCTTTTTTGAGACCCACCGTTTTTAAAATGGTGAAAAAAATGACTTTTGGTACAATTAAAGCATTATGATAAAAACATAACCATCAACTCTTCATCGTAGTACTCCTCATTATATTTCAATGCTCTCTTTTCAGTACCATATGGTTTGAAACCACACGAATGATAAAGTCCTTTTGCTGTTTCATTGGTGGTAACGACTGTGATCATCAACTGTTCAATGCCTTCAGTTTCCTTTGCAAAGTTTATGGTCCTTTCCAGCAGTCGTCTTGCCAATCCTTGGCCCCTTTGTGCCGGAGTGACATACATTGCATAAATGGAAGCTTTATGGTTCATTTTCAATGCCGATTCCCGTACCATCGTGACTGCCCCTGACAGTTTATCTTCAACAAAGCAGCCAAAGGTGAAACTTTCTTCGCTTGAAAGCCTCTTTTTTGTCAGTTCAACTGGATTTTGACGTTGGAGTGCCTCTTCATAGCTGCTGCCAAAGCTTGTAGGACTCTGCTTCAGCATCTCTAACCTAAGGTTCCAATAGTCTTTCGCATGTGTTTCATTAATTAATGTAATTTCCATTATTTTCTGATATCCTTTCCATTACGTGATATGATGATAGAAGAAATGCTGCTATGCAACAATGTTCGACACTTTTTATAAAAATCCTTTTAAATCCACTGTGTATTGGAGGAGTCCAAATGAAAAATTGCCTTGGGTGCCGACTTTCAAATCATGAAGAGAACGTACATATTGTATATGAGAATGAATTTATTACATGCATACTGGATCATGTTCCCCACCATTCAGGTCATACACTGATCCTGCCAAAAAAACATAAAGCGGAAGTGACAGAACTGGATGAAGAGGAAAGTCTCTCCGTTATGAGGGCCTCACAGCTGGTTGTACGTACCATCCATGCATTATATGAACCGAATGGTGTGACGATTTGTCAAAATGGGGGGATTTACAGTGAGTTGACACATTATCACATGCATGTCATTCCACGAAATGAAGAAGCAGATCATTTTGGTGATATGTTTTATGGACATGCCCGGGTAGACGAACCCTCCGAAACATTGGAGGAAACACACAAAATAATGAAAGCATACATCACTGGATTACTAGAATAGGAGAATTCAAAATGACTATACATAAAGATTTTCAAGAAAAAGTTAAACAATATGCAGAGCTGGCAGTTAAGGTCGGGGTGAATGTACAAGAAGATCAACCGCTTTGGATCTCGGCACCGCTCGGAACAGAAGACTTTGTCCGCCTTGTGGTAAAGGAAGCCTATCTTGCAGGCTCAAGAATTGTACATGTTCAATGGTACGATGAAGAAATTATGAGAATGCATTATGAATCGGCACCCCATGATGTGTTCCATGAATATCCCAGCTGGCTGGCTGCTGCTCATGAATGGGTCGTGGATCTTAAAGGAGCGTTTCTTCAAATAGAGGCCAATGATCCGGACCTTCTGAAAGGTATCGATCCTGACCGGATCATGAATTTCGAGAAAGCGAGTGGAGATGCACTTAATCGATTCTATGAAGCGATTGAAAAGGATGAAATCAGCTGGTCCATCGTCGCCATTCCTTCACAGAAATGGGCGGATAAAGTGTTTCCTGAAATCCCATCATCAGAAAGAGTCGCCAGTCTATGGGAACGGATTTTCACTTCGGTCCGCATCGATCAACCAGATCCCGTCTCTTCATGGAAATCCCATATCCAAACCTTGACCGATAAAGCCACCCAACTCAACTCACTAAATTTAGAAAGCCTTCACTACAGCGCGATAGGGACGGACCTTTCCATTGAACTGCATGAAGACCATATTTGGCTAACCGGCGCAAGCAAGACCCCACAGGGAACCAACTTCATTGCCAATATGCCGACAGAAGAGGTATATACAGTTCCTGTGAAAACAGGAGTCAATGGGACCGTTACAAGTACCAAGCCACTTGCTTACAATGGAAATGTGATAGACGGTTTCACTCTCACATTCGTTGACGGAGAAATTAAGGAAGTCTCCGCTGAAGAAGGAGAAGAAATACTACGTAAATTAATCGATACCGATGAAGGGGCAGCTTATCTTGGAGAGTTGGCGCTTGTTCCTCACCATTCACCCATCTCAGACTCCGGTGTCTTATTCTTTAATACACTGTTTGATGAAAATGCATCAAATCATTTAGCGATCGGTTCCTCATACCCGACTTGTATGAAAGATGGAAACATATTATCTGACGAAGAACGCGAAGAAAAGGGTCTTAATGAGAGTGTCGTGCATGAAGACTTCATGATCGGTTCTGCCACTATGAATATTGACGGAGTTTGTCGCGATGGAAAAAAGGTTGCCATTTTTCGTAATGGGAATTGGGCGATATGATACGAATAGATAAACAGAACTATGATATAATTTCTCCTTGAGAAAAACCTGTATAACCTACAAAGGAGTGAAAATTATTGAGCTTTGAAGGTCAACACATATTACCTGCCATAAGGTCCATGAAGGACTTTGATAAAATGCTCGAAACCTCTTTCCAGTACGGGGTGTTCCTCGACCTTCATGTCGGGATGCTGAAAAGTGTTTTTGAATATGCCCGGAACGAAAATCGGAAGATGTTTTTGCATCTGGATCTCATTCATGGTTTATCGAGTGATGAATACGCAGCGGAATATGTCTGTCAGGAAATCAAACCATATGGGATCATATCCACGAAGGGAAACGTCATAAAAAAGGCGAGACAAAAGGGCGTGTATGCCACCCAGCGAATGTTTGTCATAGATTCGAGCGCCATGAACCGCAGTATTGAATTAATCCAAAAGACGGATCCGGATTTCATAGAGGTTCTTCCCGGAGTGGTTCCGAAAATCATTAAGGAAATAGGCACCAAGACAGGCAAGCCCATCTTTGCCGGCGGGCTCATTGATACAGTAGAAGAAGTGGAAGCGGCACTTGAGGCAGGAGCGACCGCCATTACTACCTCTGATCGAGTCCTTTGGAAACATTTTGACAGATAAAAATCATGAAAACCCATTGACACCGCTTTCATAGTGGAGTAATATGAATGACAAGTTAATACGTTGTGAAAGAGATGAAGAGACTCACGTGAAGTGCCTGCAATTGAGGGGCATATTCCGTGAGTCTCTTTATTTTTGATTCAACGTGCTCTGATGATGTGGTGAGTGACTAGGATTATCATAAGCATTTATGGGGTAAACGAGCTAAAAAGCCCCGTTAAAGCATGAAAATCGATGGTAGTGCAAGTTTTTCGTGTATGGAAAAGGATTGATGATGTCGGCTCATCGTGATTCAGAGCAAAATTTAATTGAAATGAGGGATGATGCATGAATGCATTTATAGGAGAAGTGGTAGGTACAGCATTGCTCATTGTTTTCGGTGCTGGGGTTTGCGCCAATGTAAACCTGAAGAAGTCATTTGCGTATAACGCCGGTTGGATCGTCATTACATTTGGCTGGGGATATTCATGGGTTCCTGTAGTAGGCCCGGTGTTAGGCGGATCTTTTGGAGGCGTCTTTTATAAAGCGGTTTTCATTGGACAAGTCACGACAAGCTTCTGGGTGGTCCTTGTGATTCTTCTAGCCGTGCTTGGACTTGCCTATGCAAGTGACAGAAAGACCAGTTTAGCTAAAAAAGTACATCAATTATCTACTGAAAATTAATCTTTGGAGGGGTTATCAATGGAAAAGTACATTTTATCTTTGGATCAGGGAACTACTAGCTCAAGAGCCATCCTTTTTAATAAAAAAGGGGAAATCGTTCATACTGCTCAAAAGGAGTTTACTCAGCATTTTCCTAAACCGGGCTGGGTAGAACACAGTGCGAATGAAATTTGGGGATCTGTACTTGCCGTCATTGCAAGCGTTTTATCTGAATCCAGTGTGAAGCCCGATCAGATCGAAGGAATCGGGATCACAAATCAACGTGAAACAACCGTTGTATGGGATAAAGAGACAGGTGACCCGGTATATAATGCGATTGTGTGGCAATCACGACAAACCGCCGGGATCTGTGAGGAATTAAAATCACAGGGACTAAACGATACCTTCCGGGATAAAACCGGATTACTGATTGATGCCTATTTCTCAGGCACGAAGGTGAAATGGATCCTGGACAATGTCGAAGGTGTAAAGCAAAAGGCGGAAGAAGGAAAGCTTCTGTTCGGAACGATCGACACATGGCTTATTTGGAAAATGTCAGGTGGAACGGCTCATGTAACAGACTACTCAAACGCCTCACGTACCCTTATGTATAATATCCATGACTTGAAATGGGACGAAGAGCTTCTTGATATCCTCGGTGTACCGGCCAGTATGCTTCCAGAGGTCCGTCCCTCATCAGAAGTGTATGGGAAAACGGTTCCGTATCATTTCTTTGGTAGAGAGATCCCGATTGCAGGTGCTGCAGGGGATCAGCAGGCAGCATTATTCGGACAGGCCTGTTATGAGAAAGGGATGGCGAAGAATACGTACGGTACAGGCTGCTTTATGCTGATGAATACAGGTGAGAAAGCGGTGAAGTCTGACAATGGTCTATTAACGACCCTTGCCTGGGGAATCGACGGAAAAGTGGAATATGCTCTTGAAGGCAGCATTTTCGTTGCCGGTTCTGCCATCCAGTGGCTTCGAGACGGTCTCCGGATGCTGAAAGATGCGAAGGATAGCCAGGAATATGCACAGAAAGTGGACTCAACAGATGGCGTATATGTGGTCCCTGCATTCGTTGGCCTGGGCACTCCTTATTGGGACAGTGACGTCCGGGGTGCAGTGTTTGGATTAACCCGCGGTACCTCTAAGGAACATTTTGTGAGAGCCACTCTGGAATCCCTTGCTTATCAGACAAAGGATGTATTGACAGCCATGGAAGCCGATTCCGGAATTTCCCTTAAGAAACTGAGAGTCGACGGAGGGGCAGTCAAGAATGATTTCTTAATGCAATTCCAAAGTGATTTGCTATCCGTACCGGTCGAGCGTCCAGTGGTCAATGAAACCACCGCATTAGGTGCTGCCTACCTTGCAGGACTTGCCGTCGGTTTCTGGAAAGATCGCGAAGAAATCTCCAAACAGTGGAATAAAGATAAACAATTCGAACCGGAAATGGCCGTAGAGACACAGGAAGAACTATATGGCGGCTGGAAAAAAGCTGTAAAAGCAGCTATGGCTTTTAAATAATAAGAACTTATGATATAATGAACCCAAGTTAATAAAACGGTTAGAGACCAAGAGAGACCAAACTCGCATTATGGCACATTTCAGCCATGATGTTAGTTTCGGTCTCTTTTTTTATGGTTAAACAGTAGAGTAAGAGCAGAAATCATTTCTTTAATTCTTAGGAGGAACCAACTATGACATTTTCAAGTACTGCACGAGAAGAAGTAAAACATACACTGTCATCCAATCAATTCGACCTGGTTGTAATCGGGGGAGGCATTACAGGTGCAGGGATTGCCCTTGATGCATCCAAGCGTGGAATGAAAGTCGCCCTTGTGGAAATGCAGGATTTTGCCGCAGGTACATCCAGCCGTTCCACAAAATTGGTTCACGGGGGACTTCGTTACTTAAAACAATTCGAAGTCAAAATGGTGGCTGAAGTGGGGAAAGAGCGTGAAATCGTATATGAAAACGGGCCACATGTCACTACTCCTGAATGGATGCTGTTACCCCTTCATAAAGGAGGAACTTTCGGTAAATTCAGCACATCGATCGGTTTGAAGGTATATGACTATCTTGCGGGAGTCAAAAGAAGTGAAAGACGATCCATGCTGTCGGTATCAGAGACATTAACGAAAGAGCCACTCGTCAAAAAGGATGGATTAAAGGGCGGAGGTTATTATGTAGAATATCGTACCGACGATGCCCGTTTAACCATTGAAGTCATGAAAGAAGCAGTTGCACATGGGGCAACGGTTCTTAACTATATGAAATCCCAAAGATTCCTATATGACAACAAGAAAGTTGTCGGCATAGAAGCAGAAGACCTGGTATCAGGGGAAACGGTTGACATTCGCGGTTCAAAGATCGTCAATGCTGCCGGTCCATGGGTCGATGATGTCCGTGGGAAGGATTACAGTACGAATAATAAACAACTCCGCCTGACCAAGGGAGTCCACCTTGTCATCGATCAAAGCAAATTCCCTCTCCAACAGGCCGTCTATTTTGATACACCGGATGGACGTATGGTATTTGCGATTCCTCGTGATGGGAAAGCGTATGTAGGGACGACGGATACATTCTTTGACTCTGAAAAAGCATCCCCTCATATGACATCAGAAGACAGGGATTATATCTTGAATGCGATTCACTTCATGTTCCCCGATGTTTCAGTCGGGAAAGAGGATGTGGAATCCAGCTGGGCAGGCGTGCGCCCACTGATATTTGAAAAAGGAAAGGATCCCTCTGAAATTTCGCGTAAAGACGAAGTGTGGGAAGCGGAAAGCGGACTGATCACCATTGCAGGCGGTAAGCTGACAGGGTACCGTAAAATGGGGGAACATGTTGTCGATCTTGTTTCTAAACGGCTAAAAGAAGAGAGAAAACAGAAATTCCCTGCTTCTGCGACGAAACATATGCCGATTTCCGGCGGTCATGTAGGAGGCTCGAAGAATTTCCAATCCTTCATAAACCAAAAGGCAGGGGAAGCCCTTCAATATGGTTTATCAGAGGCAGAGGGCAGGAAGCTTGCCGGAATGTACGGTTCCAATGTGGATCAGCTATTCAAGCTAGCTCATGCCTACAGTGGATCAACGGATGAAAGGTCCGTCCCTCCGTACCTATACGCCCAGCTGATTTATGCGATTCAGGAAGAGATGGCTGCGACACCCGTGGATTTCTTCATTCGACGGACAGGGGCATTGTTCTTTGACCGTGAGTGGGTAGAGATGTGGAAGGAACCAGTCATTGAGATGATGTCCAAATTGTTGAATTGGACTTCTGAACAGAAGGACAAATACACTGCTGACTTAAACGAGGAATTAAAAAATGCAGTAGTTCCAGTAGATTTGCAGTCATAAGGTTAAAAAACGGCAGAAAAAATTTTCTGCCGTTTTTTTAGTCATTCGATCACTTTCATCAAACATGCATGATGAATTATGCTTACAATTATATAAATATATGAAATGAAGCTGAAACCGCCTAAACCGTGCATTTCATTTATTGAGAGAACTTTAGATCCGTGCAGAGGGAAGTTGAGGGAGCGGGGTCGTTACGGTAGAGTAAGAGTAGAAATTGACACGACTCCTCGTTAAAAGGCTGGCTTCAATGGGATGAAGCCAGCCCTTTTTTTGTATTCTTACTAATTACATATCCCAGGGGAAAGAAGAATATTACTATATTAATTAAAGGGATGTATCTCACGGAACAGGTTAAAGTCTGAAAATAAAGAATTTTATCCTGATAAAGGAGAATTTTGTCAATAGGGCGAATATGAATTAAGGAGATTCAATTTGAAGTGAGGTGAATGAATGAACGAATGGAAAGGGGCATCTGCCCTTTGTATGAATGAAGGGCGTTTATTAATGGTTTTACAGGGAAAAGAAGAGGAAGAGAAACGATGGTCGGTCCCTTCTGGTGGTCTTGAAAAAGGGGAAACCCTCAGGGAGTGTTGTAAGCGGGAAGTTTGGGAAGAGACCGGCTATAGGGTGGATGTAGGAAAACACCTTTATACCAAGTGGGGGTGTGAAGGCAAGATTTCCACTACCATTCACTATTATGAAGTCCAACTTCTTGGAGGAGTAGCCACGCTTCAAGATCCCGATCAATTAATACATAGAATTGAATGGATCTCCCTCCAAGAGTTAAAAGCTCTGCCCCTGGGCTTTCCTGAGGATCAATCCATCCTAGAGGCCTATATGAGCAAGAAACACAATATACTATAGAGAATTCAATTACTAAGGAGAGATTTGAATGGTGAAGCGTACTGGTGAAGTCATTATGGGAGTGATCGGAATTGTCTTATCCGCATTATTTTCCATCATTGGAATTGTACTGAACATGGGCATGAACAGCCCGGAAGTGATGTCCCAAATTGAAGAGGGAATGGAAAGTGACCCGAATTTGCAGGAATCAGGCATGACTGCAGGGGATATGAGTGCCTTCATGGAAACGGCTGAATCAATGGGTTCTTATCTGGTGATATTAGGAATCATTGCATCCATCCTTGGGATCATTGCTGTTATGACCATTGTCAAAAATAAAAAGCCTGTACTATCCGGTATCATGTTTATCCTTGCCGCACTTGTGGTCGGACTTGGAACAATAGGATTCGGGTTCATTCCCGGACTTTTATTCTTAATCGCCGGCATCATGGCCTTTGTTCGTAAACCCAAAAGAACCGAAACCGTTTATTAAAGTGAACAGTTTAGGGAATCCTCTCTGAGCTTCTTTTTTTACTCGTCCATATCTTGCTTTCCGTTAGAAAATATACTATCTTAAAAGGAGAGTATAAAGTAAAACAAGAGACACTGGCGGCAACCAATGTCTCTTGCTACACAGCAAACTGCAAGGAAAGCAGTGGCCCAATAGAGAAAGGAATATAACTCTACCCTTCAAAGTTTAGGCGCTTCATGAGGGTGGGGTTATTTCTTTTTGTCATTTGAAATAACTATGGCAATGATGGAGACAATTAAAGAGCCAAAGGTAATCATTAGCGTTAACGCCTCATACGTTGTCACTATAAGCACCACCTCCTTCTATAAGGAAGTGGCCACTCCCACCCTACATTCACTGTATACTAAAGAGTATATCACAAACGCCCTCCATCCTTTATAGGCAAGAGGTAGGAAAAGCCGGTCCTTGTCAAATAAACACACACACCCGGCGAAACCCTCCCACACTACAATCATTTCAAACTTTCTTCGAAATATGTTAGCATAGATATGCTCACATTAAACGATTACATAACATCATGATACTCAAGGAGGAATACACATTGAAACACCGCATAGAAATGTTGAAAAATTGGTTGAAAGAAGAGAACATTGATGCAGCATTTATCAATTCAACTGAAAACGTATTTTACTTAACAAATTTCCACACAGATCCACATGAAAGATTAATGGGATTGTTCGTATTTCCGGAAGCCGAACCTTTTGTAGTGGTTCCAGGAATGGAAGCGAGACAGGTGAAGGATGCCGGT
Source organism: Rossellomorea vietnamensis (assembly GCF_025398035.1). Lineage (NCBI taxonomy): Bacteria > Bacillati > Bacillota > Bacilli > Caryophanales > Bacillaceae > Rossellomorea > Rossellomorea vietnamensis. Next base: position 546,918 of record NZ_CP104558.1, on the reverse strand, counting down.
TGGGATAACGAAGTAATTGGCTATTCAGACCACGAAAATCCCTGGGACTTTATTGCGGAAGCCATTCAGGCAAGAAAAATCACCGGCAAAAAAGTGGCATTTGAGAATGAGGTCGTCACTTATGGACGCAGTCAGGCGTTTTTAAACATATTCGATTCACCACATGTGGTGAACGTTGAAGACAAATTAAATGAAATGCGCTTAGTCAAGGATGAGGGTGAGATCGCGATCATGCGCCGAGCAGCGGAAATGGCTGACTATGGGGTAGAAGTAGGTGTGAGTGCACTTCAAGAAGGAATTACTGAAATGGAAGTCCTTGCGAAGATTGAGTATGAATTAAAGAAAAAGGGAATCCGTGAAATGTCCTTCTCTACTATGGTTCTTTTCGGTGAGAAGGCTGGAGATCCACATGGTAATCCGGGAGACCGTAAACTGAAAGCCGGAGACTTAGTCCTGTTTGATCTCGGGGTTGTCCTGGAAGGATATACGTCTGATATCACCCGTACAGTCGCTTATAAGTCAGTGTCTGATAAACAGAAGGAAATCTACAACACTGTTCTAAAAGCGGAGCTCGCTTCCTTAGAAGCAAGCAAGCCGGGTAATCGCATAGGCGATCTGGATCAAGTTGCACGTGACATCATTACAGATGCAGGATACGGTGACTACTTCCCACATCGAATCGGGCATGGATTAGGTATCAACGTCCATGAATTCCCTTCCATGAGTCATTTAAATGATGGAATATTAAAAGTAGGCATGACATACACAATAGAGCCCGGTATTTACGTGCCGGAAATCGGTGGTGTCAGGATTGAAGATGACGTCCTCATCACAAAGGACGGGCATACTACTTTAACCAACTACCCAAAAGAACTTCAAATCATTGAATAAACACAGAAGGCTAACGTATATGCGTTGGCCTTCTTTTTTTTGCATGACCCCGAATCTTCATAAGGATCGACGGTACAACAAAAAAGTGAAACTTTTAACGAGAACGTGCGTATATACAGGGGAAGGAACATAACAGGGAGGACCGAGTACATGAAAAAATTACTGATTCTCATATCATTCAGTTTCTTTACACTGACTGGCTGCGGCATATTGGAAGAAGCCAATAACAGTTTAACCTATGTAGACGAAATGACCGATTACCTGAACGAAGCAGAACAATTTGCCAATGACCTTCCAGGTTTAATGGAAAGTGCTGCTTCTGATTCATCCGCTATCCCGGAACTTGAGACAAGACTAGTTGATATGAAAAATGAAATTAAGGAAATCAATGATGTAAACCCGCCCAAACTAGCTGACGATATTCACCAAAAAGTGGAAGAATACAACCAACAAGCGTTGGAAGGAATCGATCGGGCTCTAGTGGAAATTGATAAAGGGGAAGTTCAAATTTCCGAGCTCAAGAATCTTGAAATCGTGAATACATTCAACCAATTACAGGACATCAAAGGAAACTTGGAAAATCTAGGGCAATAATGGACGGGTGTTACAGATATAAATTCTGTAACACCTTTTTACATACGGAATGAACATGTAAAACACTCAAATGGAACAACCAGCTTTTGATTCATCAAATACACGACCGATTTCTTATTTTAATAGAACAGCCGTTCTTAAAAAATGGTATAATGATAAAATCAATAAAATGAAAAGGAGAATGTTATGAAAGTCGTAATAGCTGAAAAACCCGACCAGGGAGCGACCCTTGCCAAGCCTTTTTCCCATAGGAAACGTCAAGGATATATCGAGATTCATCCAAACGATGTGTTCCCGAAAGGTGCTTATATTACGTGGGCAGTTGGACATCTTTTTCAGCTTCAAGCCCCTGAGAAGTATGAAAACAAATGGAAGAAATGGTCACTGGACGACCTTCCGATCATTCCTCTCAGGTTTCAGTATGAGTTGCAGAGGGCGAAAGCGAAACAATTCTCCGTCATCAAAGATCTTCTTAAAAAAAACGAAGTAACAGAAATCATTCATGCAGGTGACGCAGGGCGTGAAGGGGAGTTAATCATCCGGAATATCATTTTCATGTCCAAGGTTCAGAAGCCCATGAAGCGACTATGGATTTCATCCCTGACAGAGAAAGCCATCATTCAAGGATTCGAGAGTCTGCGGGAAGAAGCAGAAATGAGAAGCTTATATTATGAAGCCTATTCCAGGGCATGTGCCGATTGGCTCGTGGGTATGAATGCTTCAAGGGCGTACAGCATCCTGCTAAAAGAGCAGGGTATGTCCGATGTATTTTCTGCAGGCAGGGTTCAAACTCCCACTCTGGCCCTCATCGTGAGAAGGGATGAAGAGATTGATCGATTTAAGAGCGAACCCTTTTGGGAAGTGAAAGCAACCTTTCAGATCGGCGATCACACGTATGAAGGGATATGGCAGAAAGATGGAGAGAGCAGGATCCAATCACGGGAGCTTGCTGAAAAAATCGCTTCTTTTTGTCAACACAAACCTGCAACGGTCAGCAAATTGAACACTGAGAGGAAAGAGTTCGCACCACCCTTACTGTTCAATCTTTCAGCCCTGCAGGCAACCATCAATAAAATGTATAAGTTCTCACCTAAAAAAACATTGGATGTGCTGCAGAAACTGTATCAAAAAGGGATCGTCTCTTATCCAAGATCTGATTCCCAATATGTCACGAAAGGTGAAGCCGAAAGCTTTCCTGAAATATTGAACAAACTGAAAGAGTTCAGCCCTTACAATCATTGGATCCCGACTCCCCATGCAAGCATCATGAACAATAAACGTTTTGTGAATGAAGCAAAGGTATCGGATCACTACGCGATTATCCCTACTGAGCAAGTAACAGATCCCACTTCCCTGTCAGATGATGAAAGGAAAATCTATGATGTCGTCGTTAAACGCTTTATTGCGGCTCACCACGACAAAGCGATCATCCATTACACGACCATCTCAACGGTCGTAGATGAAAGGGCTGAGTTTGTTTCGAAAGGGAAGCAGATTTTACAGGAAGGCTGGCGTAAAGTCCTCATGCAAAACGAAAAAGAAGAGGAACCTCTCCTGCCACCTGTCGAAGAGCACGATAAAGGCGTCGTCAAGAAGGTCGTGACCAAGGAAGGGAAAACACAGCCCCCTAAACGATACACAGAAGGACAACTCATCACCTTAATGAAGACTGCGGGTAAATATATGGACAATGATGAGCTTGAAAAAGTGTTGAAACAAACAGAGGGCCTTGGGACGGAAGCGACCCGGGCAGGTATCATCACCATGCTCAAAGATCGCAAGTACATTGATATCCAAAAAAATATAGTCTTTCCCACTGATAAAGCGAAGGTATTGATACGTGCCATAGGGAATAATGTGTTAGCTTCTGCAGAAATGACGGCTAAGTGGGAACAGCGCCTCCAGGAAATAGGAAAAGGGCGGGCATCTGCACCTGAATTCATGGAGCAAGTGAAGAAATTAAGTGAACGGCTCGTTCAAAACGCCCTCCAGGAATCTACCGCATGGAAGTTTGAAGATTTGGATACCGATTCTATCCAGAGAACGAAGGGGAAAAGCGGAAAACGAGCTCCCCAAAAAAGTATCGGCAACTGCTTGAAATGTGGCGGGAAAGTGATTGATAAAGGGAAATTCTATGGATGCTCCAATTATCAACGTACGAAGTGCAGCTTTACCATATCCAAAACCATCTTATCAAAGAGAATCACCCAGAAAATCGCAAAACAAGTATTAACCGAAGGCAAATCCGATCGGATCGACGGATTTAAAAAAGGCGAAAAGGAATTCTCCGCTTATCTGAGCTGGGATGCCAATCAGAAAAAAATCCAATTCCAATTTGATATCAACTAGTGTAAAACGACTCCTTCCTGCAAGGGTCGTTTTCTAATATCAGACCCCCTATAAAGTCACCTATGCTTCAAAAGAAGTTTAATTTTATGTGAAATGGATAAAACAATAGAGTGATAAAAAAACAGAGAATAAAATGGAGGGTTTGCATTGAAAAAGATATTAATGGTCTTAACAAATGAAAGCAAGATTGATGACGAACATGAAACGGGTCTGTGGTTATCCGAGTTCGCAGAACCATATGAAGAATTTAAGAACCAAGGTTTTGGAGTGGATGTAGCAAGTTTAAAAGGTGGTCGCATTCCGTTGGATCCGAACAGCCTTGATGATGAACAGGTGGAGAAGTGGAAAGGCGTCACGAAAGAACTGGATCAAACGCTGGTTCTTTCCCAATTAAATGTAAATGAATATGTCGGTATCTTTTTACCAGGTGGACACGGGACCATGTTTGACCTGCCTGAAAGCCCTGAACTTCAACAGGCATTAGTCCACTTTGCTGAGAACGATAAAGCGATCGGTTCCGTCTGCCACGGTCCGGCTGGGTTTGTCGGAACGAAATTATCCAATGGTAAATGGCTTGTTGAAGGAAAAAGCTTGACTGCCTTCACAAATGAAGAAGAACAGCAAACCGGTCTTGATTCACTGATGCCGTTCTTATTGGAAACAAAATTGAGGGAGCAGGGTGCTCAATTCGAAAAATCGGATGCATGGAGCAATCATGTCATCACTGACGGTAAATTTGTGACAGGACAAAATCCACAATCAAGTCAAGCAGCAGCAGAAGCGTTCATAAACGTATTATAATACTGTTCGATTCTAAAGAGCATGGACCTGGTCCATGCTCTTTTTGTTACACTCATACTTCCCATCAATGTGATAAAATCAGGAGAAGAATATAGTTGAAGGGTGAAGCATATGCAGGTCATTCGGGTCCTTATACAAATGGCGATTCTTTGTTTATTTTATGAAGCAGGAAAATGGTGTACCGCATTTTTCCATTTGCCGATACCCGGCAGCATTATCGGAATGCTATTATTATTCCTCCTGTTAGTAACAGGTGTACTGGATGAAAGGCTTCTGTTGGACGGTTCAGGATTCTTTTTAAGGCACTTCTCCTTCTTTTTCCTGCCCTTATCTGTCAGTGCGATTGTTCTCGGACCTTATTTTATCAACTATGGCTGGAAACTCGTTATCATTCTCATTGTCAGCGGGGTGATTGGCTTTTTGGCCACTTCCATGTCAGCAGAAGGGTTCATCAAATGGAAGGAGAAAAGAAAATATGACCGGTCTTATTAATTTGCTACTTACAATAGGCATTACTCTCCTTTATTTTTCTTTGGGTGTCAAGATTCATAAACGCTGGCCCAATCCGTTAACGATTCCGATATTCTTAAGTACGATTGCAATCATTGCCACATTACTCATTTTAGATATATCCTATAAAGAATTTGCCCACGACACTTCATTCATCACGTATTTACTTGGCCCTGCCACAGTATCTCTTGCATATCCCCTTTATCAGCACCGGCAATTGCTTTTGAAAAACTTCCAGCCGATCCTGGTGGGGATCCTGTTTGGAAGCGGCTTGTCTATGCTTGTATCCTATACCTTCAGTATGTGGTTGGGGATTCCTGATGAGTGGAACCGTTCATTGCTGATCAAGACCATTACGACACCTGTCGCAGTTGAGATCGGGAACGTAATCGGGGCTAAGATCGAGGTCATCCCCACGGTCGTCATCGTGACAGGGATGATAGGGGCCATGATCATCCCATCACTCTTAGAGGCGATGGGAATCAAGCACCCCATAGCCAGGGGACTCCCATTCGGAGTCATCTCCCACGGGGTTGGTACAGCACAAGCCATCAAAGAAGGGGAAAAAGAAGGTGCCGTCAGTGGTGCCGCCATGGCATTGACCGCTACCATCATGTCTTTTGTCATTCCCGTACTCTATCTATTGATTTAATCATTCTCCAAGGGGGAAGCTACTGATGGAAAGAGCCTCAAAGAAGAAATCAGGGTTTAACCGGAAGGGATACATATTCATCAATACAGGGGCTTTCCCTTTAAAAATGGATGAGGTTTCTGTATAGTAAGGGAAGGAAATTCAAAAAGAGAAGGAAGATATTATGATAGTCAAAACTGATGAAGATTTACAGGCATTAAAAGAAATTGGTCGTATTGTCGCAATGATCCGCGATGAATTGCGCTCTCAAACAAAACCCGGCATAACCACGAAGGAACTAGATGATATCGCAGGGGAAATGTTTGAAGAAAATGGCGCGATTTCAGGTCCTAAAGGAGAATATGACTTCCCGGGGTATACATGTATCAGTGTGAATGAAGAAGTGGCCCACGGGATTCCCGGAGAAAGAGTGATAAACGAAGGGGATCTTGTCAATATAGACGTTTCAGGATCAAAAAATGGTTATTATGCCGATACAGGCATTTCATTTGTGGTCGGAATGGGTGATCCCAAGCTTAAAGATTTATGCGACGCGGCATTAAAGTCTTTCCAGGCAGGTCTTCAAAAGGCTAAAGCCGGTTCTAAACAAAATGGGATTGGAAAAGCCGTGAATAATGAAGCCAGAAAAAATGGTTATACAGTCATCATGAACCTGACCGGTCACGGCGTAGGGCGTTCCCTGCACGAAAAGCCGGATCATATACTTAATTACTTCGATCCATGGGATAATGCACTCTTGAAAGAGGGAATGGTCATCGCCTTTGAACCATTCATCTCCACCAAAGCGCAAAACGTAGTGGAAAAAGGTGACGGTTGGACATACATCACACCTGACAACAGCCTGGTCGCCCAAATCGAACACACCATCATCATTACACAAAATGAACCCATTATCATAACTGAATAAGCCGTGAGGGACGGACCTCGATTCCTAGGAGCAGCTCCTAGGAATCAAGGTCCGTCCCTCTCTTTGTATATGTTTTGTACAAGTATTCGTGCAATCGTGATACAAGTGGAAGATCCCGCCCAGTGAATTAACCTGGGATCTCATGAAGGGTGGGGGGACTACTATGATCAATTGCATCAAGACATTCAAATTATTGAAATTTTACAAACAAAAAGATTGTCATAGGAAAAAAGTTGGGGTAAAGTAAAGATATTGATGTTGTACAAAATTTATACATAACAACTAAAAAAATAACATTGTTATCGGAGGCACCCCCAAAATGGCTGTATTATTTGCAAGAAAACCAAAGACCGAACCCGTAGTGATCCCTGAATCAAATGTCGTTGTCTTAAACGATCAAAAGCTGAATGAACGGCTTCATTACATGCAGTTTCAGGAGCACCATCTACAGGAATTAAAAGAAATCCTCCCTGTCTACGATCAAATTTCCGATACCCTGCTCGATACTGTACTTGATCATTTATACAAGCATCCAAGTTTAGTGGAGATTGCCGAGAATCATTCAAGCCGGGAGAGATTAAAATCCGTATTCAACGATTATTTCCGTTCCTTATTTTCAGGTGAGTTGAATGATGAGTATTTCTCAATGAGGGAACGTATGGGAAAAACCCATAATCGTAATGGGGTTACAATCGATTGGTTTATTTCGACTTACACCACTATTCAACATTTACTCATCCCAAAAATTGTAGAACTGTACCAAAACGAACCTTCTAAACTTGCATCTGTCCTTGTAGCGATCGACCATGGTATCCATTTGGATGCAAGCATCGTTTCAGAATACTATATTCAGAGCAGGATGGACGAGCTTGAAAAGCTGCATAAGGAAAACCAGGCATTGCAACTGGAAATGCTCAATATGAATACAGAACTGGGTACATCACTCAGTCAAACAGAACAAAGCCTGAATGAGACTGCAAAAAAAGCTGAAAGCATACGTGCAGAATCGGAAAATACCGAGAAAAGCAGCAAAAATCTTCTTCAACTTTCAAAAATGAATAAAGATCAAACGGATCACATGATAGAAAGCTTTGGCGTCATCACAGAGCAAATCAACACGCTCCTCAAAGAAATTCAGGGTGTCAAGAATATTGCAGAACAAATCACGCCTCTCTCCAACTCAATCCAGCAAATTGCTGAGCAGACGAATCTTCTGGCATTGAATGCATCCATTGAAGCAGCAAGGGCAGGAAATGAGGGCAGGGGATTTGCAGTCGTTGCATCGGAGGTACGAAAGCTTGCCGAAGATTCCAAAGAACTCAGCACGTCCATTCATCAACTGGTGAATGAAAGCAATAAGCAAATCGGTGTTGTCTCAAATCGTGTTCGGAACATGACCGACCTGACCGAAAACTCCCGCAAGGAAATCGGGAATGTGCAAAGCGGGATCATGACGGTCCAGATGGAAATGGAAAACTATATGGATATGTTTAGAAGAAACCAATCAGAATTAAATCATATCGTAGAGGCAATCAAGAAGATCAATCATACTACAGACGAGCTGGTCCAATTTGCTTCAACCATCATTCAGAAAATAAACAAATAGAAAGAAAGGGGAAACCGGATTCAACCGGTTTCCCCTTTCTTTCCCTGCTATACGATTTTCGTTTTCCCGCATTCCTGGCACTTACGATAAAACTTCCCATCCAGTACTCTTGATTTAAAAATATTATTCCCACACTCGCAACGGCCACTATGCTCGTCGGGATCATCTTTATAAAGAACTACGACTTCTTCTTGGTTTTCCATTCCAGTATTCCTCCAGTGCAAACCATTCTTCTTTCTATAGTATAGAGGGAACCGACAAGCTTGTTAAGGAAAAATCGTCACGATCCGCTAATAAATGCATTTCCTTCAAAGATTTTATGACGCTAAGCGGCCTTGTCTCTCCTAAATGCCCTTTACCCAAGTACGAATACTCCCTCAACAGAAAACCCATAAATATCCTTAATAGCTATATTATTCTAACCATATTTCCATAGTATTCCTCTACATGATAGTTTATACAGGAAATCGCTTACTATTACAGTAGTGAAATATTCTTGACGCACGATGTTAAAGTTCCTGTTATTGAATTGAGATTTTACTATGTTAGTATTTTCCCTGTTAGCAAAAATAAATAAACCGCTAGCTACATAAGGAGGAATTTTTCTATGAAACTAAAAAAATCGATTATTTCTGTGGCTGCATTTACAACACTTGCAGTATCTGGTGGAGCTAGCGCTTCAGCACAAGACATAGAAGTAAAAAAAGGCGACACTTTATGGGGACTTGCAAAAGAATACGGAACAACTGTTGATCAACTCATGACATGGAATAACCTTGGTTCATCCATCATTTATCCTGATCAGGAATTACAGGTTTCTTCAAAGGAATACTATACAGTGAAAAAAGGTGACACTCTTTGGGGAATTTCATCCTTATATGGCATTTCAGTAGACAGCTTAAAAGGGTGGAACGCACTTGAAAGTGACCTGATTGTCCCTGGACAAGAATTAGTCATCAACTTAGACGATAAAGCACCTTCAGCTACTGCACATACTTCTGAGAAGGCAGAAGCGCCTGCTCCAGAACCAAAAGCAGAAGTAGCTCCAGAAGCTGAAGCACCTAAAGCAGAAACAGCGGAAGCAAAACCAGCACAAGCTGAACCTGCTACAGCAGATAAAGCAGTAAAAGAATTAACAGTAGAAGCAACTGCCTATACGGCCGATTGTGCAGGTTGTTCAGGTACAACAGCAACCGGCGTGAACCTTAAAGAAAATCCGGATGCGAAAGTGATTGCAGTAGATCCTAATGTCATCCCACTTGGATCTAAAGTATATGTTGAAGGCTATGGCTATGCTACTGCAGAAGACACTGGTGGAGCGATCAAAGGGAACCGAATCGACGTGTTCATTCCATCAAAGGATCAAGCCGTTGATTTTGGCAGAAAAACAGTAAATGTAAAAATTCTTGAAACAAAATAATAGATGAAAAACCACCGGGACATGTCCCGGTGGTTTTTTTTATTGCGGCATGTCGTTTCACCTATATTCCTTCTATTATATTTCTTCTTAAAGAACCTCCTCTGATTCCAACATTTATTCCCTCTACATGAAATAAGTAGGGAAATGTCTGTCGTTTTCTTCGGAATAGTAGAAATATTACACGCTTGTCATCTAATTGTTATTGCTTTATAAACAGTTTGTTATGTCTATGAGGTAAGTCTATGTTACTATTTCAACTGTTGGTCTAAGGACTAAACATAAAAGGAGGAATTTAACAAGATGAAAAAAGGTTTATTTTCCATTTTTTCCTTCGCAGTTTTTCTTTCAATCGGACTTGCCTCTGCTTCTGCAGAGAGTAATGATACTGCTATCAATGATTATCATAATATAGAAGAAGGCGATATCCTATGGGAAATCGCAAACCGATATCATGTTTCCGTCGACGAGGTCGGCACGCGCAAACAATTGTTAGAAGAAGGGTATTCTGTGAATGATGATTCTGAAGACGGGCAAGCAGTAAAAGCTGCAAAGACCCCCAATCAAGAGAAAGAGGATGTCGTGAAAGAATTAGATATCACAGCAACCGCTTATACCGCTCATTGTGAAGGTTGTATCGGTATAACGAAGACTGGTGTGGATCTGATTGAGAACCCTGATGCCAGAGTCATTGCTGTTGATCCTAGCGTCATTCCGCTGGGTTCCAAAGTATATATTGAAGGATACGGTTATGCCCGTGCAGAAGATACCGGTGGAGCGATCAAAGGTAACCGCATCGATATCTATATGGAAAAAGAAAAAGATGCCCTTCAATATGGAGTAAGAGACGTAAAAGTCAAAATCATCAAAGAATAACCAAACGAGAAGGACGCTGCTCAGCGTCCTTTTCGTTTGGTTTTCTTTTCCTTCATTCTTTACTTAAGTCCTTTTTTAGCGGAGGGAGCAACGGATTTTAATTCGATTTCCTCGCCCATCTGCTGTTGAGCCAATTTTTTTGCTGCTTCATGCTGTGTTCGTTTGTTATTATTTTTCATCGGATTTCCTCCTCACATTGTTCTTCTTATTTGTTCCACTAAGAGAGGCTTTTCACCATACTAAATTCATGTCAAAATTACCAATTTATTCTTTCCGATATTCGGTCTTGATTATGTTCCCTTTCGCTATACATCATTCCATATAGCAGTAAACTCTTACCAAGAAAGACCAATGAGCATTGTTTATACAGCGTTTTCATTTCCAATTAACCTTCGTATAAAACGGTTGATAAATAGACAGGAAGCGACCTAAAAGAAAGGGAATGAAAACGCGAAATTGACAAATACTAATAAAAATAATGATGGTTTTCACTTGCAAAGTTAAACTTCTTTCTGATAGGGTAACAAATGTTGGTTTTATAAGAGAGTGACAAGGGAATAGGTAATAAGTAATCATTCCCTCATCCTCAGAATGCACATTTTCCCATTTGCATTAACCGGGACTCTTCGATGAGGGGTTCTAGTACAGTAGGTGTACATACGATTTCAAGAACACCTCGAATCCCACTGTAGTTCCCTTCATTAAGAAAGAGCCAAAACAAAAACCTGAATATGGAAAGGAGAATTTTATGAAGAGAATATCAAATGTTTTCTGGATTACCGTCATTTTGGTTGCTGCTTCCGTTGCATATGGAGCAATCGCTCCAAAATCGTTTGAAGACGTTACAGCAAAAATGCAAACATTTATCACTTCAACTTTTGGTTGGTATTATCTTATTTTAGTTACAGTGATTGTCATCTTCTGTGTGTTCTTAATCTTTAGTCCAATGGGAACGATTCGATTAGGAAAACCGGATGAAAAACCTGAGTATACAAGAGGAACATGGTTCGCCATGTTGTTTAGTGCAGGAATGGGAATTGGTTTAGTATTCTGGGGGGCAGCCGAACCGCTGTCTCACTATATGACCCCGCCAACGGCAGAAGGAGGAACGGACCTTGCGATCAAGGAATCGATGCGTTATACGTTCTTCCACTGGGGGATTCACGCATGGGGGATCTATGCAATCGTTGCGTTAGCACTTGCATACTCTAAATTCCGTAAAGATGAGCCTGGTTTAATCTCCGCGACATTGAAACCAATCTTTGGCGATAAGATGAATGGACCACTCGGAACAATCATCGATGTCCTGGCTGTATTCGCTACGGTTGTAGGGGTAGCCACAACCCTTGGGTTTGGAGCGGCACAGATTAACGGTGGATTATCCTATCTATTGGATATCCCAAATAACTTTACAGTCCAAGCGATCATAATCGGGATCGTAACAGTACTGTTCATGATTTCTGCATGGTCCGGGTTAAGTAAAGGTATCAAGTACTTATCCAATACAAACATGGTACTCGCTGTATTGCTTCTCGTACTGGTATTCTTTATTGGACCTACTTTATTGATCCTTAATATGTTCACTGATACAATCGGCGCTTATATTCAAAATATCGCCGCAATGAGCTTCAGGATCGCTCCATTAAATGAAGAGCACCGCACATGGATCAATGGCTGGACCATTTTCTACTGGGCATGGTGGATTTCATGGTCCCCGTTCGTAGGTATCTTCATCGCACGTGTATCAAGAGGTAGAACGATTCGAGAATTCCTGATCGGGGTATTGCTATTACCTGCACTCGTCAGCTTCTTTTGGTTCGCCGTCTTTGGTACTTCAGCGATTGAAGTGCAACAGGCCGGTGCTGCTTTATCGGACCTGAAAACGGAAGAAGTATTATTTGCCGTCTTTAACGGATTTGAATGGTCAACGATCCTTTCAGTCATTGCCATCACACTGATTGGAACATTCTTTATCACATCTGCCGACTCCGCTACATTCGTGTTAGGGATGCAAACGACTTATGGTTCATTAACACCTCCAAACTATGTAAAATTAACTTGGGGACTGGCACAGTCTACCGTTGCATTAATCCTGTTATACAGCGGTGGGTTACAGGCTTTACAGAATGCATTGATCGTCGCAGCACTGCCATTCTCGGTGATCATGGCACTCATGATGGTTTCTCTGTACAAGTCACTGAACCAGGAAAAAAAGGAACTTGGTTTATACATTAAACCTAAGCCAAGAAAAACAAAAGAACCTAAAGAACATATGTAAACGACTTAAAAGCGCCTGGAAATTCCCAGGCGCTTTATTTATGTCCTGATAAGATTCAACTAGACATTTTACTCATTTTTTCATTCAATAATAGATTAAAAAGCCTTTATTCATGCATACTTCAAGTCGTTTACAGAACATTGATAAAAAGTGATGGATGATTTTAATTAACCTACATTTTGTCCACTACATACATTAATATCGTAGTAAGATAACTGGAGGTGACTGATGATGTATGGATATGGATACCCTGGATATGGATATGGCTGCGGTGGTGGTGGCTACGCTGGTGGTTTCGCGTTAATCGTAGTTTTATTCATCCTTTTAATTATCGTTGGAGCAGCGTTTGTTTGTTAACAATAAATAGATAATGGATAGATGCCCCTTAGCTGCAGAGAGCCTTCTGCCTAGGGGCATCTTTTTTTATACATAATGGATTGTCATAAATGCATTCTCATATTAGAATACAAAGAGCAGCCAAAACCTTGTAAAGGATCGACTTCAATGACAAAAAAACCGGCCAGAAAAAAGCAGTCCAGTAAAAAAAAGCAATCATCACCCTTTAGAATCCTTCTCATACCCATCACCATTTTGGCTATTTATTATGCCCTCAATTATGACGACCCATCCTTTAACCTCTCATCCATCGGAAAAGATGAGATACCTTCAGAGTATATCCCCATCTATAAGGCAGCTGAAGAGGAATACGGAGTACCCTGGTATCTTCTAGCTGCTCACCACAGGGTTGAAACGAAATTCTCGACCATGAAGTCCCTCGTCTCTCCAGCGGGGGCAGAGGGCCACATGCAGTTTATGCCCTGTACCTTTGTAGGCTGGTCCCATCCAAGTTGTTCTGGACTTGGAAAAGGGGATATCCCACCAGATCAAAAAACGGACCCTGCCGTCATTGAAAAATATGGTGGATATGGCGTAGATGCAAACGGGGATGGAAAAGCAGACCCTTTTCAGATGGAGGATGCCATATTCAGTGCCGCCAACTATCTCGCTCATAACGGAGCCGCTGACGGAAAGCTCGAACAAGCTGTATTTGCATACAACCATAGCGAACAATACGTTGAAGATGTCCTGTATTATGCGGACCGGTTCGACGAGGAAAATACAGGACATCCAATGTAATGAGTGAATCATCAGAAGGAATCATTTCTTTGAAATGATTCTTTTTTTGAATTCCTATACACTCCCTCAATAAATTGTTATGATAAAGGTCTTGAATTTTTTATCGGATAACAAAGGTGATTGAAATGAAGATAACAGACATGATAGAAGAATGGAAATCTGCTTTGGATATGGAGATCCTGCAGTTAAAAAAACGGGAAACGAACGGGATCCTCATCGAGGAGGGAAGATGCATCCGTAAAGAAGAAGGTGCCTTTATTTATTGGTTCATCCTTCACTATCCTTCTTCGCTGCCTGAAGGGGGAAGCGTCATATATAAACGGAAACATTCTTCAATCCAGGGGATCGTGATTAATTCAGAGGAACGGGAATGCATCATAGAGCTCGATCAGTTCCTTGGGGATACTGTATCATACGGACAGATCCTTCACGAACCATGGGATATCCTTGAGAAGCTGATGGAACGGTTGGATGAAGCAAAGGAACGACACGGGAAAACCCAGCGCATCCAGAAGGTGATGTTTCCGGACATGGCTCAAAGTCTTCCTGGATTCGAGTACAAGACCCCATTGCATGAAGCTTATGTCAGAAGTAAATATAATCCTGTTACGTATCTCTGGGGACCACCTGGAACTGGCAAGACTTATACCCTGGCAAGAGTGGCAGCTTATCATTATTCAGAAGGGAAGAGGATGCTGCTTCTCTCCCATAGTAATGCAGCAGTGGATGTATTAATAGAAGAAATGCATCATTTTCTAAGCAGACATGACCGTTGGACCCCGGGAGAGGTGATCCGGTACGGTACAAGCAGGAAATCCTATAGTGCCGATGTGACGGATTTAAGCTCCCTTCAATTACTTGAACAACAGGATCCGACTCTTTCAGAAGAAAAAGGGAAGGTAGAAAAGTACAGGAGAAGGCTAAAGAACAAACTGTCGAAAACCTATTCTTCCTATGATTCAGAGAGATTGTCCCATCTCGAGGTACACTATCAAAAAATCAAGGAAACGTTCAAGAGAAGGGAAGGGGAGTTGGTTTCCGAGGCCAAGGTGATTGGGACCACCCTTTCAAAGGCGGCCATTGACCGACTTCTGTATGAAGAGGAATTCGACTTAGTGATTGTGGATGAGGCAAGCATGGCCTATATACCTCAAGTGGCATTCGCTGCATCCCTCGGGAAGAAGATCATCATATGTGGCGATTTCAAACAACTTCCACCCATCTCAACTTCCTTTCATCCCCTGGCAGCCAAGTGGCTGAAGGAAGACATCTTTCATGCAGCAGGAGTGGCAGGAGCCGTCGGGAAAGGGCTGGATCACCCCCATCTCTTATTACTCCCGGAACAAAGGAGGATGCACCCTAGCATTTCGGCATTCACCAATCGATACATTTATCATTCAAGGGTGGGGGACCATCATTCGGTCAAAACGATTCGAGACCACACTACAAATAAGAAACCTTTCCCATCACATGGAGCTGTACTATTTTCCCTGAGAGAAGGGACGGAGTGGGGAGAAACTCAAAAAGGATCAAGATGGAATCTGTTGTCCAGCTTAGTCACGATCCAGCTGACGCTTCAGTCCATACGTGATGGGATGCTTTCCGTTGGGATCGTGACCCCGTATCGGGCCCAAGCCAAATGGTATACCTTATTGCTAGATGAACTGGTAAAAAGTATTGCCCCTTCAGCCGACCTTTACGCCGCCACGGTTCATGGCTTTCAAGGGTCGGAAAATGATATGATTCTATTCGATTTAGTCGACGGGGAATCCCATGGCAGTCCTGGTACGTTGATTACCCGGAAAGGCAGCGACAGGCTGATCAACGTAGCCGTCACCCGCGCGAAGGGGAAGTTTATTTTAGTGGGGAATGATGGATTCATCCAGGAAAAGACTCATCCTTCTAAACCTGTGCATCAATTCATTTCTCACCTTAAGCAGGAAGCCCATAATGAAACGAGCGCATCACTCATTCCAACTTCCACAAAGAAAATAAAGTGGTTCAGAACTGATGACCATCATAAGCTCAGTAAAGATATGGAAGCTGCAAAAGCAGAAATCATAGTGAATGTCAGGGATTTGAAAGAGATCCCACATGATATGATGTGTGTCTTACAAATGGCAGCAAAGGATAAACAGGTGACGATCTTCAGTCAAACAGGCAGCGGTTCCCATTTGTCTTCAAGTGTCAAAATAAAAAAATCCACCACCCAGATACCATTCATCGCTTTCGATGAAAAAGTAATCTGGTTCAATTCTTTCACAAAGGAATCGAATCGATTTCCTTTCCAGGTGAGAATCTTATCAAAAAAAATAATCCGCCAGTTCTTCAAAATGATTGAAGAATAAAAAAACGGTGCTCCTCCTGAGTTGCTTTCTTACTCAAAGGAATCACCGTTTTCTTATCTTTCTACCGCTATACTCCATGTTTGCTGTGGTCGGACATGACCAATGATCCCGGCGGAGATGGAGTGGCGCTGAAGGTCTTCTACATATTTTTGCCCTTCAGAAAGAGGCAGGCTGACAAGTAAACCTCCGGAAGTGATGGCATCAGAGAGGATCCATCGTTCTTCCTGGGTAAGACCGGCTTCATAATGCACCATGTCTTGAAGCCAAGCGGCATTCGCTTTCGATCCCCCGGGAATGACTCCCTGATCTGCTAATTCCTTCGTCCCTTCTAATAGCGGAATGGAGGAATAAGAGAATTCGATTGATACGTTACTGCCTTTCGCCATTTCATATGCATGCCCCATCAGTCCAAACCCTGTCACATCGGTCACGGCATTCGGATGAAATTCCTGAAGCAATTCTGCAGCCGTTTTATTCAGCATGCTCATCACCTCGATGACAGCCGCTTCCTGGGCGGGAGTCACTGCCTTTCGCTTGATTCCCGTTGTCAGGATCCCCACACCCAATGGTTTTGTCAATACAATGACATCCCCTTCTTGTGCACCGGTATTGGTCCAATACTTTTTCGGATGAACGATTCCTGTCACGCTCAGGCCGAATTTAGGCTCTTGATCGTCAATGGAATGTCCTCCCACGGTCACTGCACCGGCTTCGATCACCTTGCTTTGTGCCCCTTTAAGGATAGCCGCAAGCATCTCGCTTCCCAGCTTTTTAATGGGGAAGCCTACTATGTTTAATACGGTTTTCGGTGTTCCACCCATTGCATACACATCGCTTAGAGCATTTGCTGCAGCAATTTGACCGAATTGATAAGGGTCGTCCACAATCGGAGTGAAATAATCAACCGTTTGAACCATGGCGAGGTCATCTGTCAGTTGAAAGATGCCGCCATCATCGGATGATTCATTCCCTACTAGTAATTCTTTCGTAAATGGTTGAGGGGGTAGTTGACGCAAAACTTGCGTCAAGTCACTAGGACTAAGTTTACAGCCTCAGCCAGCTTTTGAAGAAAGTTCTGTTAAGCGGATGATCTCTTCCTTGCTCATTCTATTCACCTCTTTATGTATGAATAAATTCATTGTACAGGATAAAAATACAATTGAGCAAAGGAGAAGTAAGGAGAAATGGAAAAGATGGAGAGAACTGAATATTTGCACAAGTAATCTCACCTATAATAAAATGAACATACACGTAGAAGTGATCTTGGAAGGAGGATGATATTGATGAAAGCTGTGAATATGACGATTGAATTCTGTATGATGTGAAACTATGCACCTAAAGCCGCGAGTTTCGCGGAACAGTTATTCAACCATTTCAGATCCGATATCAAGGAAATGACATTAGTTCCTTCTTCCGGAGGGGCATTCGAGATTACAGTAGACGGGAAAAAGATTTATTCCAAACTCGATACAGGCGTTTTTCCCAATATCAACGAGACCATTTCAATCATTGAATCGCAGTAAAACACATAGAAAAGGTCATCAGCAGGGGCTGGTGACCTTTTCTTCTATTTAAAGAATGACGGTTATTCACTCGACAATCCCTGAACTCGAATCACGATGGATGAGGGGGTGGAACATGCCTTTTTAGGCACATTGATTTCGATTGTATGATGCTCGATGGAATAGGTTATGGCCCGCTGTTTTAAGCAAAAAGGAAAACGAATGGAGCGTTTTCTGATTTTACTTTCGTCTTTCAGCATGATCAATACCAGCAATTGCGTATCCTTCTTCTTAATAATCAATTCTTCGGGACAAATATTTTCTGTCTCGATCTCCACTATGAACGATTCCGTCGTATCAAGAAAATCCACACGAAATTCTTGTTCATCCAACTGAACCGTAGCAGGATCCAGTAACCAATCCTTCATACTCTCCTCCCATTTCTCTAAATAGAAATCCTCCTTATCCTTACTCATTTACACCTGACCCCCAACAACTCTTTTACATATAGTATTCTTTCTACTATAAATGGTGAGGGTGTTATAATGAGGGAAAAGAAAGAAGGGGCAAAAGTCATGAACCATCTTGTCAGGCACATTCCATCCATACACGAACTGAAGCAGACCAAACAATTCCATACCTTGCTGCAGCATCACAACCTTTCAACGGAAAGAGGGACGGACCTCTTGAAAAAGGTGATCTCGATTTGCAGGGCGACCATCCTGAATGAAGAGTGGGAGGGACCTCATCCATCTTCAACAGATTTCATTGATGAGGTATTTGGCCAGACTGAAGCTTTGGCACGCAAATCTCATTCCCTGTCTCTCAGGAGGATCATAAACGCAACGGGGACCATCTTACATACGAACCTTGGGCGGGCAAGGCTAGGTCAGGAAACGATGGACCACGTCATGGGTGCATCAAGTCATTACAGCAATCTGGAATATGACATCGAGGAAGGTGTCAGGGGATCCAGACATAGACATGCAGAAAGACTCATATGTGAATTGACCGGGGCGGAATCAGCCATGGTTGTCAATAATAATGCTGCCGCCGTTTTTCTTATCCTCACTGCTCTTGCCAAGCAAAAAGAAGTGATTGTTTCAAGAGGTGAACTGGTGGAGATCGGCGGATCATTTCGGATTTCTTCCATCATGGAAGAAAGCGGTGCTCTGCTTCGCGAGGTGGGGACAACGAACAAGACCCATTTAAGGGACTATGAAGAAGCGGTGACGGGTGAAACAAGAATGATCATGAAGGTTCATCAAAGTAATTTTGTCATGAAAGGATTTACTGCTTCTGTACCGACGGAAGAATTGGCTGAATTATCCCGCCTTCATTCCAATGTCCATTATTATGAAGATTTAGGAAGCGGTGCTCTTTATGATTTCGCCCGATTCGGTATCGGTAATGAGCCTCTGGTTAAATCGGTGCTGGATAAAGGGGCAGACATCGTCTCATTCAGTGGAGACAAATTATTGGGGGGACCTCAGGCCGGAATCATAGCAGGGGAAAAGAGTTTGATCGATCAATTAAAGAAACATCAGCTTGCCCGGGTACTCAGGGTCGATAAAATGACATTGGCAGCCCTGGAGATGACCCTCTTACACTATATAAAGGGGGAGGAACAAGAGAAAAATCCAACCATCGCAGCCATCACACGGACCAAAGAAGAAATCCTCCTTCAGTCCCGGACGTTTGTTGAGGGTGTCCAGGGACTCGGGAACGGTTACACATCCACCATCGTTGAAGGAAAAAGCCAGATCGGGGGAGGAACGATGCCGGATGTGGAATTAGACACGTACATTGTCGCAGTCTCCCACGCTTTTGATTCGTCACAACACATTCATGAAAAGCTCAGAAGGGGGAATCCTTCCATTCTTACAAGGATTCAGGACGGTGTCGCCCTCTTTGATCTTAGGACAGTTTCCGTGGACGAGCAGATGGAAATCCTTCACGCTTTAAAGACCATACAAGGAACAGACTGAAAGGGAGTGCAGGCATTAAGCGCCGGCACTCCCTGAAATTTCTTACATATCGTGGTTACTATTATTTTTCTGACGGGTATGATTACGGTTCTTTACTTTATGTGAACCACTTAACGGCTCCGGCTGTCCTGATTGCTTCGGAGCATTCTTACGCATATCTTTGCCATCATTTTTGTTCATGTATCATCCCTCCTACTGATTAGGATGCTAAATTGATGATCGGTTTATTCACTAGTATAGGTTCCTGGTGTTTTGGTTAAACTAAAGAAGCTAATTTATGAATAAGGAGAGATCATCAATGCCTTACAATAAAAATAAACAACAAGCCTTCCAGGCTGCCGAGCAAAGCGTGACGGAAGTGCAGCATACCATCAACGAACTGGTACTGGATGGAGCAAGCTACGGCTCTCAACTCGCTCATCTCAAAAATGAGGTGAATGAGGCTTATCAACAAATAGAAAATGCACTTGAAGTGGCGTCGGATACTCAACGGGCTCAACTTCAACAATTCAAATCCGACTTGTCATCCATCGTTAATGAAGTGAATGAACAATAACACAATCAACCTTTTGGCTTCAACCAAAATAAAACCCACCCTGCTGAATGATGAGGGTGGGTTTTATATTTGAACGAAGAGGGTAGGGGAAAATAGATGTAAATAATTCCATGGAGGGAGGGTGACCATATCTACAAATATTTTGCAGAACGTTGATCGCCACCCTTTTATTTTTACTGATTTGTTTTTCTTTTTTTATTGAACTGACGTTGTGCTGCAGTCAACGGTTCATTTGAATACTCTTCATTGTAACCGGCTCCCTGGCCTTGTCCTTTTGCTGCATTCATTCCGTTTATCACATGGTTTGCTTTACGTTTCGCCAATGTAGAACACCTCCATAAGGATAGAATGCCACCATCTGTGACCATCTATAATAGGGAATCGCTAACAGATTCATTTTTTTAAAATAATGTTTTAGACAAGCTGACACGATTTGACAAGGCTAGAAATGTTGTTATACCAATATTTCTCTAGAAACCTTAAGGAGTTTAATCATTTAGATAAGTAAAACTTATCAAAAACAATAACTTTATTGTTATTTACTTATGTAATCGCTTGTATTAAGATGTAAATGTGAGAAAAGTTCGTTTAGAACGAAAACTTTTCGACTTATTGTTTGATGCAGTTTAGAGGGGGAATCGAAATGGCAAAGAACGATGTATTTAATGCACGATCTTCTTTCGAACTAGAAGGAAAACGTTATCATTATTATCGTTTAAAAGCGCTTGAAGAAGCAGGAGTAACAAAAATTAACCGCTTACCTTACAGTGTGAAGGTACTCTTAGAAAGTGTCCTTCGTCAATTTGACGGACGTGTCATTAACAAAGACCATGTTGAGAATCTGGCAAATTGGGGATCAACTGAAGTAAAGGATGCAGAAGTTCCTTTCAAACCTTCACGTGTTATCCTTCAGGATTTCACCGGTGTTCCGGCTGTAGTTGATTTAGCATCTCTACGCAAAGCAATGGCCGATATCGGTGGAGATCCACAAAAGATCAATCCTGAAATCCCTGTAGACCTGGTAATCGACCACTCAGTACAGGTTGATAAATATGGTACGGCTAACGCACTGCAGGCAAATATGGACCTTGAATTTGAACGAAACGCTGAACGTTACCAGTTCCTTAGCTGGGCTCAAAAAGCATTTGAAAACTATCGTGCTGTCCCACCGGCAACAGGTATCGTTCACCAGGTAAACTTAGAATACCTTGCCAATGTCGTTCACGCTGTTGAAACAACAGAAGGCGATTTTGAAACATACCCTGATACATTGGTTGGTACTGACTCTCATACAACTATGATCAATGGTATCGGTGTACTTGGATGGGGTGTTGGCGGTATTGAAGCGGAAGCTGGAATGCTTGGTCAGCCTTCATACTTCCCGATCCCTGAAGTTATCGGGGTCAAAATGACTGGTGAGCTTCCTAATGGAGCGACCGCTACAGACTTAGCCCTTAAAGTGACACAAGTACTGCGTCAAAAAGGGGTAGTTGGGAAATTTGTCGAGTATTTCGGTACAGGTGTAGCAACTCTTCCACTTGCCGACCGTGCAACGATTGCCAACATGGCTCCTGAATATGGTGCGACTTGCGGATTCTTCCCGGTTGATTCAGAATCATTGGATTACCTGCGTCTGACTGGCCGTGACGAAACACATATCAAAATGGTTGAAGAATACTTAAAGAAAAATGAGATGTTCTTCACTCCTGAAAAAGAAGAACCAACATACACGGATGTAGTGGAAATCGATCTTTCAGCAGTGGAACCAAATCTTTCAGGACCAAAACGTCCACAGGATTTAATTCCTCTATCTGATATGAAAGAAGCTTTCCATAAGTCCATCACGGCTAAAGAAGGCGTTCAAGGCTTTGGGCTGGATGCGTCTGAAATCAACAAAACGGCCAAATATACAACTGAAGATGGTAAAGATGTCGAGATGCCAACTGGTGCAATCGGAATCGCTGCCATCACATCTTGTACAAACACATCGAATCCATATGTTATGTTGGGTGCCGGTTTAGTTGCGAAAAAAGCAGTGGAACTTGGTATGAATGTTCCTGATTATGTCAAGACATCTCTTGCACCGGGATCTAAAGTTGTAACAGGTTACTTAAGGGATTCAGGTCTTTTATCTTATCTTGAAGATATCGGATTCAACCTTGTCGGATATGGTTGTACGACTTGTATCGGTAACTCCGGTCCACTTCGCCCTGAAATCGAAAAGGCTGTTTCAGATGCTGACCTATTATTAACATCCGTCCTATCAGGTAACCGAAACTTTGAAGGTCGTATCCATCCACTTGTGAAAGCAAACTACCTTGCTTCACCACCACTCGTTGTTGCATATGCACTGGCAGGAACTGTGGACATCGATCTTCAAAAAGATTCTTTAGGTAAGGACAAAGATGGAAATGACGTGTTCTTCAAAGATATCTGGCCTTCACAGGATGAAGTGAAAGATGCTGTGAAATCAACCGTTACACCTGAATTATTCCGTAAAGAATATGAGCACGTTTTCTCTGAAAACGAGCGCTGGAATGAAATCAAGACAAGTAACGAACCACTTTACAGCTTCGATGAAAATTCGACTTACATCCAGAATCCAACATTCTTTACAGGACTTGCGACTACTCCTGAAGACATTCAAGGCTTGAACGGACTTCGCGTAGTCGGTAAATTTGGGGATTCTGTCACAACGGACCATATTTCTCCAGCAGGTGCAATCGGTAAAGATACACCAGCAGGCAAATATCTTCGTGCGAATAATGTAGAGCCACGTGACTTTAACTCTTACGGTTCCCGTCGCGGTAACCATGAAGTGATGATGCGCGGTACATTTGCAAATATCCGTATCCGTAACCAAATCGCTCCTGGTACAGAAGGTGGATTCACCACTTACTGGCCGGAAGATGAAGTGATGCCGATGTATGATGCATGCATGAAGTATCAAGAAGATGGAACTGGATTAGTTGTTCTTGCAGGAAAAGATTATGGTATGGGATCTTCTCGTGACTGGGCAGCGAAAGGTACAAATCTACTTGGTATCAAGACTGTCATCGCTGAAAGCTATGAGCGTATTCACCGTTCGAACCTTGTGATGATGGGTGTGCTTCCACTTCAATTCAAGAAGGGTGACAGCGCTGAATCATTAGGATTGACGGGTAGAGAAACGATTTCCGTGAACGTAACAAACGATGTAAAACCTCGTGATATTCTAACGGTGACAGCTGTGGCTGAAGACGGTTCTAAGACTGAATTCGAAGTACTGGCCCGTTTTGATTCCGATGTAGAAGTAGACTATTATCGTCACGGCGGTATCCTACAAATGGTTCTTCGAAATAAATTACAAGCATAATACAAGTTTAAAGCCCCGGGGAATTCCCCGGGGCTTTTTCTCATTTCCTCGTAAAGAAGTGCAAAAAATATATGTCTAAAGGGAGACAAGCCTACATATGATGAGAGTAAAATCATTTACATGAGAGGAGCGCACTCCTTTGAAATCCGTATTTGGCGTTTTACTTGTCACATTATTAGTCTTCTCATTCTATATTGAGAATAAATCCGACCCCACATCCCTTTCCAAAAGCACGTTTCAACAAGCCGAGGCTTACGATCAATTAATCGATATCGAAGAAGGAGAGGTTTCTGAAACCACTCCAGTGGATCATTTACCGGGACCGAATGTCGGGGACCGGGCCATTAATTTTAAACTCGACTCCCTGGATGGCAAATCCATTACCTTATCTGAACTGAAGGGAAAGAAAGTGATTGTGAACTTCTGGGCTACGTGGTGTCCTCCCTGCAAAGAAGAAATGCCTGTCATGCAGGAGTTTTATACGAAATATGGGAAAGAAGTTGAAGTCCTTGCCATCAACATCGATCCACAATACAACGTCAAGGAATACCAGAAATCACTGGGACTCACATTCCCGATCCTGTTGGATACTGATGACAAAATCAATAATGCCTACGACATCCTGACCGTCCCCACCACGTTCGTCATCAACGAACAAGGCATCATCACGCACAAACAAATCGGGGCAATCACCAATATAGATTCCCTCACAGCACTGATTAAGTGAGGGACGGACCTGAAAAACTTTATGATTGCGTGAACAGAAGGGACGGACCTCGAATAATTGGGAACCGCTCATCTCCATCCAGCCCCAGTTCAATCCCCACTCTCAATTGTGACCTTTGTTTAAAATATCTGACATTTGGATATACTATTTATACAAACCACAATAGAGAGCGAGGGGATTGTATTGCGCAGACCACGCAAAAAATCATTTGCAGATCTGGTGAAAGAGAACAAACAACAGCTTCTGTTGGATCAGGATGCCATTGATGCCATTGAAGAGCGCATTGATGCAAGACTTGAAATAAAGCGTCCAGTAAGCAAAGCCGAGTAAGAAATTACGAGGCTTATTTTTTTTGCCCTGGCATTATTACTGCCAATTATTACGCCTATTCTTCCTTGTCATTTTGGTAATCATACTAGTAAGGGGGGATATTCATGAGTAACTCAAAGGGAAGTCCGAATCACTTCGCACCTAACCATATCGGGACACAATCGAGGTCTGCTGGAGGCAACAAAGGGAAACAAATGCAGGATAAATCAGGTAAGCATGCACAAGTGATTCAAACGAAGGGTGAATAATTCACCAGCTTGAAGAGGGAGCAGCCATAGAGGTCCGTCCCTCATATTATTAGACACAGGAGGAATGCAGGATGGCATGGGATAAACCGAATCCGGATGATCGCAGTGATAATGTAGAGAAGCTTCAGGGTATGGTTCAGCATACGATTGAGAATATGGACCGGGCCGAGGAGTCGATGGCCTGTACGGACAGTGAAGAGCAGCTTCAGTCCATCCAGGCAAAGAATGAACGCCGCCGCGAGAGTTTAGAGGCTTTCCGTAATGAAATAAAAGATGAAGCGAATCAAACAAAGCAATAAAGGTTAAAGTTTCAATGACCCGGACAGAAAGGTTCTTATATACCTTTATGTCCGGGTCATGATGTTCATTGCCACTTTGTCCCCGCCTAACTGACTTTCGTTCGAGCCGATTAATTCTATGCCTGTGGCTTGTATGATAAGATGGATAGGATACTGATTAGATGAAGAGGGTGTAAAGGATGCAAATTGCAGAAAAAACGATTGAAGTGCGTTATGCCGAGACGGATCAAATGGGGGTAGTCTATCATGCAAACTACCTTGTTTGGATGGAGCTTGGTCGTACACAATTGATTGAAGATCTGGGCTTCAGATATGCGGATATCGAAAAAGAAGGAATTCTTTCTCCGGTCATTGACCTGAATGTAAGCTATAAGTCACCTGTTCGCTACGGCGAAAAAGCCTTTATTAAAACATGGGTAGAAGAATATGATGGACTCAGGATTACATACGCTTACGAAATTTATAACGGACATAACCAGCTGGCTATTACCGGGCAGTCGAAACATGTGTGTGTCAAGCAAGAAAATTTCCGCCCGATTTCCATTCGGAAGATGTTCCCGGATTGGCACGACGCCTATGAAAAGGCAAAAAAATAAAGATTACATAGTGGTTTTTACGGAGAACTTTTTTAAGTGGGAAAGGAGGAGGGCCATGGCATTCGGATTAACCAAACAAGAGCTAAACGGATGGAAACAGCAGGTGAGGAATGGGCAGATTGCCTTTCTTACCCACTACTGGCTGGATGACCGATTTCCCGATGTGCGCTCTGTAACGAAAGTGGGCTGTTGTAACATTGATGCATTAACCCGCTGGGGAAAGAAGTATGGCTTGAAAAAGGAATGGATCCATCAAAGGAAAGACGGCTTTCCACATTTTGATCTGTTAGGGGATATACAATATGAAATCCTGATGAAGGAAGGCCTGCAGGACCATATTTCCCGATTTGTAAAAAGGTAAGGGGCAGACTCTAAAGTAGAAAGGCTGGCATATGCCAGCCTAAATTCATTCCTTATTTCTTGTACTCATATGATGGTTCTTGAAGCTTTTCATCAAACTCAACGTATAAATCATGACCATCAAAGAACCATAAATCTCTTTCCTCTATAAAAAATTCCCGTTTGTCGATTTCGATCCGTTCACCAGCATCGACTGGTTCGTCTTTGTTCACTCCTAGTGAAAAACCATCGTGGAGAGGACTGGAACCTCCATATCGTACATAAAAACGGACTTGTTCGCCTTCCTCCACAAGCATCTCGTCTTTAAACCACGCAAGAGCTTCTTCTGAAATATGTATGTTCATTGGTGAGACTCCTTTCTCTACTTGGTATTTTCCAGAGTGATCCTGGACAAAGAAAGTTTCATTCCCTATTATAAACATAACGAAGCCTGAACATCTACTAATACGTACGAAGGGTGAGAATGATGAAAACACAAGCATTATTATATTACATTGGTGCCTTTATCTTTGCCGGATTAAGTATATTAACCCTATTACAGTTGCATGAAGCCAAATACCAGATGGAAGCAGGGATCTTCATTGTAACTGCTGCAGTCATATATTATGGAATGGTGACTCTGTACTTTAAGGGTACCCGGAAAATGTTCTTGGTGGCTAATACCTTGTTGGCTATTGTGGCTCTAGCTGGCATATTCTTTAATTCATTTATATTCGGGGGACATTAAAAGAACGAGCTTTCCTTATGAGCATAAGGGAGCTCGTTCTTTGTTTTTTAGTTGTAGACTATAAAGCTGCCATCTATTCCGGCACCCCGTTCACCATATGGGAAACCATTTCTTCTTCCGTGTAAGCGATCAAGCCATTTTTCCTGGCAAAATCGAGTGGGTAGATGCGGTAGTTTTTGTAATGATTCTCTGACACAAACGTAGGCTGGAATCCAATGGAGGGGAAGGTGATTTTGGAACCCGCCGGATTCATTGTTTTCTCAACCTGAACTGTCACCATGCCACCAATATCCTTGAAATCATCCTTTTGACCGGAGAGGAAATTCCCAAGAGAATATATAACAACCGCTTCCCGTCCATCACTTGTTTTATAGGTCTGGATCGGCTGCAGGACATGTGGATGGTGTCCGAAAATGATATCAACCCCATTATCAGTCAGCACCTTGGCGAGTCTCTGCTGCTCCTCCGTAGGGAACCGTTGATATTCATTTCCCCAGTGAAGGCTCATGACCACTAAATCAACGTCCAGGTTTTTGGCTTTCTGGATTTCCCGGATCATTTTTTGTTCATCTATGACATTCACTAAATACTCTTTTCCTTCAGGGACAGGAATCCCATTTGTACCATAGGTATAAGAAAGAAGGGCAAATTTGATTCCATCCACATTAAATGTACGTATCCGGCTTTGGTCTTCCGGGCTTTTAAATGACCCGACATACGGCATCGATATCTCCCCATAGTAATCAATCGCATTCAATAGACCTTCTTCGCCCTGATCCAACGAATGATTATTGGCGGTGGTCACAGCATCCACCCCAACCTCCTGGAGTGTTTTAACCACTTCCTGCGGACTGTTGAATAGGGGGTAGCTTGAAACTCCAAGCTCCACACCACCCGGGGTTGATTCCTGGTTGGCAATCAGAAAATCCGGTGCAGAAAGCATATCCTTAATGGGAGAGAACATCGGTGTAAAATCATATCCATTTTGTTTCTTTGCGTCATTATAGACGGTATCATGAATGAGGATATCCCCGATTGCAGCGATGGAAGCATTGGCTTTGATCGATTTGCCCGATGCCTGCACCTCTCTGGTCGCATGGAGGAGGGAGGTTGCTTCAACTCCTTTTGTTGTGGTATTCCAGTCGGCATACTGCCTGTTTAGCAGGAAACCGATCATCAGCAGGAATGGAATACAGAGAATCATCCCTGTTATCATTCGCTTTTTATTCATATTCATCATCCTTTATTATGCTCTACTTCCATTTTACAAAAAAAGAAGTAGAAATGGGGAGAAATTTAGAGAATTCTGAAGAATATTATCATTTTTTGGACACAGTTTTTATTCCTCATCTTTCTCAAATGAGAGAATGTGTATACCTGGGTACGTCACACTAAAAAAAGCCACCTTTGCAAAGGTATCCGAGAGTCCGGTAGCCCGTGCATAGGTTGCTTTTTCGCTAAAGCCATTTAATTTTCGGTTCGGTTTTATTTTTGATCCGGACAATATTTGCCCTGTGTCTGTAGATGACAAAGATGGTCAGGATGCCAACAACAATGATGAGTGGAATATCGCCAGTGAAGACCGAGTACGTAAAGGCAAGTACCGCTGCAATCATAGATGATAGGGACACATATTTCGTTGCATACAAGCAAATAAAAAAGACAGCCAGTAAGATCAAGAAAAGAATATAATTGTATCCTAGAAGGACACCAGCAGAGGTTGCCACTGCCTTTCCTCCCCTGAAGTTTGCGAAAACGGGATACATATGACCAATGACGGCAAATACCCCTGCAAGCAGCATATGTACGTCACTTGCAAACATCAATGGCAGCAAAGTGGCCAGGGTTCCTTTGAGAATATCCATGATCGTGACAATCATACCGGCTTTCACACCCAGGGTCCTGAACGTGTTCGTTCCCCCGAGGTTTCCGCTCCCATGTTCACGGATATCTTTGCCATAGAACGTCTTACCGATCAATAAACCTGATGGAATGGAACCCAGTAAATAAGAAAGTATGAGTATAAGGGCAAAAATCATCATCACTGCTCCTTTGAAAATAACTAATCCGTTCTTATTTTAACATGTTTTCCCTCTAAAGGGGAGAAAATAAGTGAAAAAATTAGTACCTGTTCATAAAAGTAGATAGTAAACCTTAAAATTCCGCCTTCACCGTCATCTTATGAGCCGAAGTATGGTAAAATGAACACACTTTACATAGTTGAAATGAAGGTGTACACAGATGCAAATACTTTTATCAGCTTTTCAATGGGTGGCCTTCATGGTGGCGGGATCCATTGCGGCACCCATCGCGATTGCTGACTTGTTCCAATTGTCTCCTGCCGATACAGCCGGATTCATTCAGCGGACCATATTCGTTTTGGGGCTCGCGAGCCTGATCCAGGCACTCTTTGGGCATAAACTTCCGATCAATGAAGGACCGGCAGGACTATGGTGGGGTGTTTTTGCCATTTATGCAGGGTTTTCCGGAACTCTTTATAGCAGTCACGAAGAGGTTCTGACCGTACTGCAGGGAGGGATGATCGTCAGTGGGGTGATTTTTTTCATTTTGTCTTCCACAGGGCTTTTAAAGCGGTTATCTTCTTTATTCACTCCAACCATTACGTTCATTTATTTGATGCTGTTAATTCTGCAATTAAGCGGATCATTCATTAAAGGGATGTTCGGAATCCAGCATGAAGGACAATCCATGGAGCCGCTTGTCCTACTGGGAAGTATCCTGACGATCCTTGCAGCCCTATACTTTTCAAGTCATAAGGTTAAGTGGATCCAGCAATATTCCATTATCCTTGCCCTGATTGCCGGATGGCTCATATTCATCATCATGGGGCTTTCTGAGAGTACTTCCGTTTCAGAGAGCTGGTTTTCTTTACCTCATGTGTTCGTATTCGGGGCACCAGTGTTTGATACGGGTGTCATCGTGACTTCCATATTCATCACCTTCCTGTTAACGACGAATATGATCGCTTCCATACGGGTGATGGAAGAGGTGATGAGAGCAAAGGGGCAGCCTACATTTGAACGGTATACGAAAAGCGGGTTCGCATCAGGACTGAATCAGCTGTTCGGGGGAGTGTTTTCTGCTATCGGCTCCGTTCCCATTTCAGGGTCTGCAGGCTTTGTCGCAGCGACACGAATGTATTCCATCATCCCCTTCATCATAGGCAGCGGGATCATCATGGTCATCAGCCTGATTCCAAAGGTCATGAATCTGTTCGCCAGTCTCCCTGCACCTGTAGGGTATGCTGTGACGACGGTCATTTTCATCAAGATGGTCGGACTCGCACTATCCGAATATCGTAAAGAGGAAGACATAGAAAGAATCCACTTTGTGGCAGGGATCTCACTCATTGTCGGGGTCGGAGCCATGTTTGTTCCGGCAGCGGCCTTCAAGGACATGCCGGTCGTCGTCGCTTCCATTTTGAATAATGGATTGATACTCGGGACGATAACAGCAATCCTAGTGGAACAATATATCATCAAAAAGTCCAGCAGCCAATAGCTGGACTTTTTATCTGTTGAAAAAGGAAGTAAGCTGTATGCCCATGCCCCATTCATCACAAACTAATGGGGACAAGGGCATTTTCTTTTACAACATGTTTACCTTTTGTATAATGAGGGTATCCCTTCTATGTTTAGTAAAATTTCTCAGTACATAAAGCAGGTGTAAAAATGATTGAATTCCAAAATGTCACGAAAGTCTACGAGGATGGGACAGAAGCCATAAAGGGGATCGACCTCACGATTCCTAAAGGAAAGCTTGTTGCGTTGATCGGTCCGAGCGGATGCGGGAAAACGACAACGATGAAGATGATCAATAAACTGATAGCTCCATCAGGGGGTACCATCCGGATTGATGGAAGGGACATATCAGAAACGGATGAAGTGGAACTCAGGCGGAACATCGGGTATGTCATTCAGCGGATCGGACTTCTCCCTCATATGACGATTGAAGAAAACATCAGTCTCATCCCCCGCCTAAAAGGATGGAAGAAGGAAAAGTATGAAGGAAGAGTCGATGAGCTTCTTCATCTCGTTGGACTTGAACCCGACGTATACAAGAAAAGGTATCCACTCGAATTGAGCGGTGGACAGCAGCAGCGGGTCGGGGTGATACGTGCCCTTGCAGCGGAACCACCGATCATCCTCATGGATGAACCATTCAGCGCCCTGGACCCGATCAGCAGGGAACAGCTCCAGGATGAACTGAAAAGCATTCAAAATACGATACATAAAACCATTGTGTTCGTCACTCATGATATTGATGAGGCATTAAAGATCGCGGATGTGATTGCTGTCATGCGTGATGGTAAAATCGAACAGATTGCAGCACCCGCTGACCTTCTATCAGAACCCGCCAATGAATTCGTTCGCGCCTTCATCGGTGAAAACCGACTGAGCGTTCATATACGGCATAAACAGGTATCTGACATCATGATGGATGATGAGAGTCATTTCCACGCCCTCCTTGAGGAACAGGAATACTCATTGATACCATTTGATGCCTCCATCCATGAAGCGGCAAGGCTGCTCCTGTCCTCGGGTAAACCATATCTTATGGTGATAAAAGACGACAGGAAGATCGGGACCGTCACATCCAGTGACATTCTTAAGAATGTCGCCTCAGAAGGAAATAAGGAGGCGAGTTCTGTATGAATACATTTCCCCTCCTGTTCATCCAAACCATTTCAAACCGGTCGGATGCTATCTTAACGGGATTATTTGAACATCTTTATTTATCTTTTGTGTCGATTTTCATCGCGATTGCGATATCCCTGCCTCTGGGTATTTACATATCACGAAAGAAGCAATCGGCCGAATTTTTCATCGGGATCACAGCTGTTTTTCAAACGATACCAAGTCTGGCCCTTTTCGGATTTCTTATTCCCCTCCTTGGTACGGGCAGTATCACGGCGATCATTGCCCTGACGGTATATGCACTTCTTCCGATCCTGAGGAACACATACACAGGCATAATCGGGGTGGATGAAGGCGTGATCGAGGCAGGTAGAGGCATGGGGATGACCAATTCCCAGCTGTTATTCAAAGTGGAGCTGCCGCTTGCCCTGCCGTTTATCATGGCGGGGATCCGCACCGCTACCGTGCTGACAGTAGGGGTCGCCACACTTGCCACCTTTGTAGGTGCAGGGGGACTTGGAGACCTTATTTACCGTGGACTTTCCACATGGAATAATGCACTGGTCCTTGCCGGGGCCATCCCAGCGGCACTACTGGCATTAGGTTTTGATTTCATATTAAAAATCCTGGAGAGATTGACCACACCTAAAGGATTGAAAGCACGAAAATAAAGGAATATCCAAAGGAGAGTAAGAATGAAAAAGAAATTACAAGGTTTTATCATACTCACTGTATTATCCATCCTCATCGCAGGGTGCGGAAATGGCGGGGATAAAGATACTATCACCGTTTCAGGAAAGATGTGGACGGAGCAATTCATCCTTACGCAAATGATGGCTGAACTTCTCAAAGAAAAGACAGATCTTGATATAAAAGTCGAAGAAGGGTTAGGGGAAGTATCGATCCTCACACCAGCCCTTGAAAAAGGCGACATTGATGTCTATGTGGAATATACAGGTACCGGCCTTGAAGCGGTCTTGAAAGAACAAGCAAAAGAAGGCGCTTCAGCAGATGAAATCCTTTCACAAGTGCGTAAAGGCTATGAGAAAAAGTTCGATGTCACCTGGTTGAAGCCACTTGGCTTTGAAAATACGTATACGCTTGCTTATACCGGAAATCAGGACTTCGATGCAAAGACTTTCTCAGATATCGTGCCACTTTCCAAAGACTTGAGCTTCGGTGCACCACACCAGTTCTATGAACGCGAAGGGGACGGATACGATGCCTTCAGTGAAGCATATGGATTCGAATTCAAAGAAAAGAAAAGCTTTGACCCGAACATTATGTATGAAGCTGTTAAGAACGGGGATGTAGACATTATTCCTGCTTTTACAACCGATGGACGGATTCAGCGTTACAAGTTAAAAACGACAGAGGATGATAAAGGATTCTTCCCACCATACGATGCTGCACCGATCATTCGTCAAGAAGTACTGAAAGAGCATCCTGAAGTAAAGAAAGTGTTGAATGAATTAGCAGGCAAAATCTCGGAAGAAGAAATGAGCGAAATGAATGCTAAAGTGGATATGGATAAACAAGATCCCAAAGATGTCGCACGTGAATTCCTTATATCCAAAGGCTTGATCAAAAAGTAAGTAAAACGGGAGTGTCAATGGGGAAGAAGGTGCAGGGGATGGCAAAAACGCTCCCTGACCTTTCTCTTGACACTTCCTTTTATTTAGATAATTTTATAAAATTTTGAAAAATTAAAGGGAAATATGGTATAAAAGAAGAATAGGACTTAAGAAACAGTGCAAGCCTTTATCGTTAAGGATCAATGAAGGAGTGGTAAACAACCATGGAAAATCCATCACGACAAGAAATCGGAAACATCCTGAAACAATCCAAACGCATCGCAGTCATTGGTTTAAGTGATAATCCTGAACGGACATCCTATATGGTGTCTAAAGCCATGCAGGACCAGGGATATGAGATCATTCCCGTTAACCCTACCATCGAGTCGGCGTTGGGTGTAAAGGCTGTATCCACCCTGAAGGAGATCGAAGGACCTGTTGATATCGTCAACGTATTTCGCCGCTCAGAATTTTTACCTCAAATCGCGGAAGAATTCGACCAGATCGATTCAAACGTATTTTGGGCGCAACTTGGTGTCATGAATGAAGAGGCATATCGCTTTTTAAAGGAACGTGGGTATACAGTCATTATGGATCGCTGTATTAAGGTTGAACATGCTTTAACCAAATAATCCTCACTCGTAACAAGCGGCTCTGACCGCTTGTTTTTTTCGTCCAGACCTCACATCGACAATGGGAATAATCCTGTGGAAACAGGACATATTTTAAGGGGTTCATGGAAAATCCATTTGCGAAAATCAAATAAAACGCTACAATAAGCAATAGTGGTTTACCTTAGAGATTGATCAAAACAGGTAAACGAACAGATGTTCTTGTGTTATAGTTAATAGAGACATAACCAATAATAGCTTACAAGAACCACACTATTACGGTTAGAGAAGTTTTGAAAGGGGAATGTTCGTGGCCAACCAGAATAAGACCATGGATTACAATGATGATGCCATTCAAGTATTAGAAGGCTTAGAAGCCGTCCGTAAGAGACCTGGTATGTATATAGGCTCTACGGATTCAAGAGGCTTGCATCATTTAGTATACGAAATTGTCGATAACTCAGTCGATGAAGCATTAGCAGGCTTCGGGAATGAGATAATTGTTACGATACATAAAGATAATAGCATTTCAGTCCAAGATAAAGGCCGGGGTATGCCGACGGGAATGCATAAGCTCGGAAAGCCGACACCTGAAGTCATCCTGACTGTTCTTCATGCAGGAGGGAAATTCGGGCAGGGAGGCTATAAAACAAGTGGTGGACTCCATGGTGTAGGGGCTTCTGTTGTAAACGCACTGTCCGAGTGGCTTGTCGTCACGATCGAACGGGATGGCATGAAATATGAACAGCGTTTCACTAATGGCGGTAAACCCGAAACCACCCTCGAAAAGATCGGTAAGACCAAAAAATCAGGAACATGCATCCATTTCAAACCTGATCCCGAGATTTTCAGCAATACCACTTATAATTACGAAACACTATGCGAACGCCTGCGGGAATCTGCTTTCCTGTTAAAAGGGTTGAAAATCGAAATCATCGATGAACGTCATGATCAGAAAGAAGTCTTTCATTTTGAAAGCGGGATCCAGGCATTTGTTCAATACCTGAACGAAGAAAAAGATGTCCTTCATAACGTAGCCTTCTTTGAAGGGGAACATCATACCATTGAAGTGGAGTTTTCCTTTCAATTCAATGATGGATTTTCTGAGAACATATTATCCTTTGTAAACAATGTCCGTACTAAAGACGGCGGAACCCATGAAGCCGGAGCGAAGACGGCCATGACCCGTGTCTTTAATGAGTACGCACGTAAAGCGGGAATTCTAAAGGACAGGGATAAAAATCTAGAAGGGACCGATATTCGTGAAGGACTGGCGAGTATCGTTTCTGTACGTATACCAGAACATCTTCTTCAATTCGAAGGGCAGACAAAAGGGAAACTCGGGACAAGCGAAGCACGATCAGCCGTTGATGCAGTCGTGTCAGAGCACCTTCTTTATTTCTTAGAAGAGAACCCTGATACCAGTTCCCTTCTTATCAAGAAATCCATTAAAGCGGCCCAGGCCCGTGAAGCGGCACGTAAAGCAAGAGAAGATGCACGAAATGGAAAGAAGCGTAAGCGTTCTGAAACCGTCCTATCCGGTAAGTTAACACCTGCCCAATCAAGAAATCCACAGCGTAACGAGCTTTATCTGGTGGAAGGGGATTCAGCAGGAGGTTCTGCAAAGCAAGGACGCGACCGCAAATTCCAGGCGATTCTTCCACTTCGGGGAAAAGTCATCAATACGGAGAAAGCCAAACTTCAGGACATCTTTAAAAATGAAGAAATCAACACGATCATCCATGCCATAGGCGGTGGAGTCGGTCCTGAATTCAATGTGGACGACATCAATTATGACAAGATTGTCATCATGACCGATGCGGACACGGATGGAGCCCATATACAGGTACTCTTACTGACCTTCTTTTACCGGTATATGAAACCATTGTTAGAAGCGGGAAAAGTGTATATTGCACTTCCACCCCTGTACAAGGTGAGCAAGGGAACCGGGAAGAAACAGAAACTTGAATATGCATGGACGGATGATGAGCTTCAAGGGGCCATCTCCAAAGTAGGGAAAGGATATATGATCCAGCGTTATAAAGGTCTTGGAGAGATGAACGCAGATCAACTGTGGGAGACGACGATGGATCCCGAGACACGGGCGTTGATCCGGGTACGCATTGATGATGCTGCGCGAGCAGAACGCCGTGTGACCA
This sequence comes from Rossellomorea vietnamensis, assembly GCF_025398035.1. Classification (NCBI taxonomy): domain Bacteria; kingdom Bacillati; phylum Bacillota; class Bacilli; order Caryophanales; family Bacillaceae; genus Rossellomorea; species Rossellomorea vietnamensis. The sequence continues at coordinate 510,862 of NZ_CP104558.1, read as the reverse complement.
CTCTTATGGGTGACAAAGTAGAACCTCGCCGTAAATGGATTGAAAGCAATGTAGCCTTTGGATTGGAAGAAGACGGAAGCATTCTCGAAAACGAAAACATTACGGTCCGAGAGGAGGGGTAATCAATGACAACTGTAGAAAGATATCAAGACTTACCTCTGGAAGAGGTGCTTGGCGACCGATTTGGCCGTTATAGTAAATACATCATCCAGGAGCGTGCATTACCGGATGCACGTGATGGATTAAAACCGGTACAAAGGCGTATTCTTTACGCAATGTATGTGGATGGGAACACTCAGGAGAAAGGGTTCCGGAAATCAGCGAAAACCGTCGGTAACGTTATTGGTAACTATCATCCCCATGGTGATACATCTGTGTATGATGCCATGGTACGGATGAGTCAAACGTGGAAGGTCCGCAACTACCTGGTTGAAATGCATGGGAACAACGGGAGTGTCGACGGAGATCCGCCGGCTGCGATGCGTTACACCGAAGCCCGCCTTTCTGCGATATCCATGGAGCTTCTTCGTGACATCGATAAAAAAACCGTGGAGTTTGTTCCGAACTTCGATGATACATCAAGTGAACCGACTGTATTGCCGTCACGGTTCCCGAACTTACTCGTCAACGGTTCCACCGGTATTTCGGCAGGTTATGCAACGGATATCCCGCCTCATCACCTCGGTGAAGTGATTGATGCAGCCATCATGCGGATGGACAAACCTGAGAGTACAGTCGATGACCTTATGACGGTCTTAAAAGGACCGGACTTCCCGACAGGGGGCATCATCCAAGGGGTGGATGGCATCCGGAAAGCCTATGAAACCGGAAAAGGAAAGGTTGTCGTCAGAGGGAAAGCAGATATCGAAAACATCCGTGGCAGCAAACAACAGATCGTCATTACGGAAATCCCTTATGAAATCAATAAAGCCAATCTCGTCAAAAAAATGGATGAATTCCGTGTGGATCGGAAAGTGGAAGGAATTGCAGAAGTCCGCGATGAAACGGATCGCGATGGGATGCGCATCGTCATTGAACTGAAAAAAGATGCGGATGCATCAGGTGTTTTAAACTACCTCTATAAAAACAGCGATCTCCAAATCACCTATAACTTCAATATGGTTGCCATACATAATAGACGTCCTAAGTTGATGGGATTACGTGAACTGCTCGATGCTTACATACAGCATCAAAAGGAAGTGGTGACCAATCGGACCAAGCATGATCTAAATAAAGCAAAGGACCGACAGCATATCGTTGAAGGTCTTATGAAAGCACTGTCTATATTGGATCAGGTGATTGCAACTATCCGTGCTTCAAAGGATAAACGTGATGCAAAGGATAACTTAATCCAGAAGTTCCAGTTTACAGAAGCACAGTCTGAAGCGATAGTCAGCTTGCAGCTTTATCGTTTGACGAATACAGACATTACCGCCCTTCAGGCAGAAGCGGAAGAATTGGCGAAGACGATCGAAGAACTTACGGCAATACTGGAAAGTGAAAGCAAACTTTACAGTGTGATCAAAAAAGAACTAAAAGCAATCAAAAAGCAATTTGCTGACGCCAGACGAACTCAAATCGAGGAAAAAATCGAAGAAATCAAAATCAATCTGGAAGTGCTGATTGCAAGTGAAGATGTCATGGTCACCGTGACCCGGGATGGATATATGAAACGAACCAGCCTTCGTTCTTATTCTGCATCAAATGGTCAGGATCTTGCCATGAAAGAAACAGACAGGCTCCTGGGACAATATGAAATGAATACAACAGATGTCCTTCTCGTATTTACCAACAAAGGGAACTATATTTATTGTCCTGTCCATGAGCTTCCGGATATCAGATGGAAGGATCTTGGTCAGCATGTAGGGAATATTGTCCCGATCGACCGGGATGAGCAGGTTCTTAAAGCGATTCCGATTAAGGAATTTGACCCGTCGTACTACTTACTGTTTGTCACAAAGAACGGTATGATCAAGAGGTCAGAGCTGCCTCAATATAAAGCACAACGATATTCCCGTCCACTGGTGGGAATCAATCTTAAAGGTGACGATGAGCTCGTGGATGTCCATATAACAGATGGATCACATGATGTTTTCATTGCCACGCACTTAAGCTACGGCCTTTGGTTCGCAGAAGAAGATGTGAACATCGTCGGACCAAGGGCAGCGGGAGTGAAAGGGGTCAACCTCAAGGATGATGACTTTGTCGTATCCGGTAAGATCATAAGAGACCCAGCGAAAGACTTCATTTTCCTTGCTACGCAGCGTGGGGCCGTGAAGAAAATGAAACTTGCGGAATTCGAAAAAACGTCACGTGCTAAACGCGGAGTCATCATGCTTCGGGAATTGAAATCCAATCCTCATCGTGTAGTGAGCATAGAAGCAGTGAAAGATACAGATAAAGTAGGGCTACTAACAACAAAAGGAAAAACAGAAGAGGTAAATGTTTCAGACCTTCGACCAAATGACCGTTATTCAAATGGTTCATTTGTGATTGATGAAGGGGAGAGCGGCTCCGTCTGTGAAACCTGGTCAGAATCCCGTTCATCCGAAGTAAAAGAATAGACATTCAGAAAGCGACCAGAAATGATTCTGGTCGCTTTTTCCATCATAAGGGTAAGAATGAATGGTAAATGTATATTCATTCAATATTGTAGTACAATGCCGGTAGTATATTGTACTACAATTCATATTCTTTCAAAAATATGAATCTATCTGTTGAAGAAATACCTTTTTTTTGATAGATTAAAACAATGTCTGAATGGGTAAACATACAATGGCTCAACCATTATTTGTAAAAATCAAACAACTAGGGGGAACATTTATGGAGTTATTAACAAGTATCGTAGGCACCTTGAATGATTATATGTGGTCATACATACTAATCGTGGCATTAATCGGACTCGGATTATATTTCTCGCTACGCACACGATTCGCACAGTTCCGTTATTTAGGAGAAATGGGGAGACTATTAACGGATAAAACGACCATTTCTTCAGAAGGAAAACGAGGGATTTCTTCTTTCCAGGCATTCACCATCAGTACGGCTTCGCGAGTCGGTACCGGTAACCTTGCCGGTGTGGCAACAGCGATCGCAGGCGGAGGGCCTGGAGCTGTGTTCTGGATGTGGCTGATCGCCTTACTCGGTGGAGCAACCAGTTTCGTGGAAAGTACACTCGCTCAGATCTACAAAGTGAAAGACGGAAAGGACGGTTATCGTGGTGGGCCTGCTTACTACATGGAAAAAGGATTAAATGCCCGTTGGATGGGGATTCTGTTTGCCATCATCATCACCTTCTGTTTTGGTCTTGTATTTAACTCTGTCCAATCCAATACCATTTCACTTGCTATGGAAGAAGCCTATTCATTCGATCGAATGACAGTCGGCATCATTCTTGCAGTGCTAACTGCACTCGTCATTTTCGGTGGGGTCAAGCGGATCGCGAGTGTCACTCAAATCGTCGTTCCGATCATGGCCGTTCTTTATCTGATCCTTGCTTTCTATATTCTGGTCACCAACATCACCATGCTTCCAGACATGTTTGTGGTCATCTTTGAGAATGCATTCGGTATTCGAGAAGTAGCAAGCGGCGGAGTAGGAGCAGCCATCATGATGGGAATCAAGCGTGGATTATTCTCGAATGAAGCGGGTATGGGTAGTGCACCTAACGCAGCAGCGTCTGCAGGGGTTACGCACCCTGTTAAACAAGGATTGATCCAAACGCTGGGTGTCTTCACAGATACGTTACTGATATGTACGGCTACTGCCTTCATGATCATCTTATCCGATCAATATACAACCGGGATCGATGGCATTCAACTGACACAGGCAGCTTTGAGCTTCCATGTGGGTGCATGGGCGGATACCTTTGTCGCAGTCGCCATATTCCTGTTCGCTTTCAGTTCAATCATCGGAAACTACTATTACGGGGAAACCAATATCGAATTCATTAAATACAGTCCGGTCTCACTGTTTATCTATCGAATCGCGGTTCTGGGCATGGTGATATTCGGAGCCGTTGTGAAACTCGATATCGTATGGAGCTTAGCCGATTTATTCATGGGTCTGATGGCCATCATCAACTTGATTGCCATTACATTACTAGCCAAAATTGCCATTGCTGCGTTAAGGGATTATAGAGAGCAAAAAAGGCAGGGGAAAGATCCTGTTTTCTACTCTGATTCGATTAGTGGGTTAAAGGGCATTGAAAGCTGGGAAGCAAAGCCAGAAGCAAGAGAACAACAATAGCAAGAATGGACCGGCCTGAATAAGGGTTGGTCCTTTTTCTTATTATTTTTTGAGTATAAAAAGATGGATAATGATTACATAGAATTACCTTCTCTGGAGAAAATAATGACGAATAATTTTCCACTGAGGAGAGAGAATCATGAGAAAAGAATTACTATTTGCATTCGGTGCCTTTTTTATTATGTCGCTCCATGCTATTGCCGGGAACTATTCCACTGAACCGATGGAAAAACAACCAGTAAATGAAATGACTCTAAAAGTATATAAAAAAGATGTGACCGGTGATGGTAAGAAAGATACGATCACACTCAAAGCGATTCCTTTTTCTCCTGATGCCCTGTTTCTCAAACAAATTTGGGCGGATATCAAAACGTCCAGGGGAAGCGACATCCGGATTGATTATGAGGGTGGTTATGAACCGAAAATTCAATTTGTCGATCTGAATCATGATGGTATTAAGGATATGCTGTATTCAGTTGCAACAGGTGGCAGCGGCGGCCTATACAATATGGCTCTCGATACATTGGCCGACAATAAGCTCGTTAATATCGGATTGCCTGAGCCCCTTACAATTCAAGCTCAATTTGAAGATCAATACAAGGCATCCATTACGTTTGTGGATACAAATCAATCCTACACAGTGGATTTAAGCGATCGGAAAGAAGAATACGAAAGACTGGGAATTTATACCGACGGGAATTTAAATGAACCTATGGAATTAATGGTGGGACCGTATGCGTTTTTCGAACCGGTCAAAATCCTTGGGAAACGCGGTAAAGGGCTGAAGGGTTATCAGCAAATCAGTGGCGCCTACCATGCTGATGGCATCGGTACAGCCACTTCTTATTGGTATTATGAAAAAGGTGAATGGAAATTGATTAAAATCAAGTGGAGAGAAAATTGAAAGGGAACCGTTTCTAGGCAGGTGTCATACTCTGTTGTAAGCCCATTACTGTAAAGGAGGCTTATATATGAGTGAATTTAAGCCTGAAAAGTTAACGGTTCAATATCTGCCGCCTGCGTCCGTCTTTAATCCCATTGATAACAGGAAGTATACGTTAACCCATTCCGATACGACAGGCGAACTATACTTAAGTATCGGGTGCCGCTATGATCTTGAAAAGATCAATATGACCATGAGGGACGAAGTGTTGGGAGAATGGAGACGGAATCTTGGTCAATATACCCTGACCGGGAAGGTATATGTCAGTGGGGGAGAATTCGATCAGCAGCTTTCCAACGTACGATTCATGATCTTTAAGAGGGAGCTGCCACTGGCCCTCGCAGCAATGGTGAACGGGGATAAAGGCTTTTACACGTATTATCCATGGCTTCTTGATGCACCCATTATCATCTGTTTTGAATCCATATTCCCTGAATATCAGCAAACGCTTTATTTTGGAACACCAAGACAATATCTCATTAAATAATGCATAAGCATAGAGAGGACCGAGGGACTCTTTATGCTTTTTTTATAGTGCGAATTACCATACGGATCAGGAAATGTGATCGATCCTTGGACGAAAAATCATATGGGGCGTATGAATAGTTACTTATATATTATGTAAACTAAAGTAGGTGATTAGCCAGAATTCAGTATTTAGGAAAGGAACATTAAGATAACAAGAATGCCCAAATATTTCGATTGGAAACTTAAAAAGTCAGATAATAGCATCTGAATGATGATAAGAATTGATTCTTAAACTAGCTTTGAATGAGCAGCCAGATAACTATTGAAGGATTGAAACATTTGATAACGATATAACAAATTACAGATAACTATGATTGATCATCCTTATTTTTTCTTCTGTCTCATTATAAACAGTATACTTGTGATACGAGACTGAATTAAGTAATTTTATTTAGGTTCCTATAATTTACATTATGTCTACTTGATTTTTTTAAAATGCTTTAACTGTGCGAACTTCCCCTTCTTCATAAAAATAAGACTTTACGAGGAATTTTTTCTCTGTAAAGTCTTGTAATAAGATGTTGTTTATTTAGTTATTTTATTGAATCGAATTCTTCTTTAAATTCCAGGTCATTTTTTAACCAAGTCTTAATTGTTGCAGGATTAATCTTTATTTCCTTACAAATTTCTTCTATTGTCATAGATTTTTTATAGAGTCTCAAGAACGTCTTTTTTCGATTCTTCACGGCTGCTTTTATCCTTTTCATTCTGTTTTCAGGTATCTTGCTAGCATCTTGAATCGTTTCTTTATCAAATACTTCATATTTTCTTTTTAAATATAGGCCCACATCTTGATAAAGCCATTTTTTAAACATATAAATGGTTTTTCTTCCAGTAATAAAGACTCGAAAGTACTTTTTATCCGCATATAATCTAGAGTTGAAATTTCTTTTTTGCAGCTCTAAATTTAACTTACTCATAAATGATTCTGAACCACCTACAAAACTGACTATCTTTCGATCGAAGTTAACAAAGCCATCTCCATCGAAATATCCTCTAACAAAATGACTTAAATATCCTTCAGGGATGTCCGGCATTCTAAGAGAAGTTGATTTATCACTCGTCATACCGTGTATTTCCATCAGATCATATTTCATAACCTTACTTCCAATAATTAATGTATGAACTTCTGTGTTGTTTAACACTAATGGATGATTCGACTGTAATTCATTCTTGATCTTCTCTAGTATGTCAGGATCTTTTTGAGAAAAACAAACCGTATGATTGCGGCTGCTGATATACCCGTCTGCAGCAAAGAACCCGAGTATATAGGCCATGTTATTGCTCCAGGTCTTAAAGTAATCCTCATTAACCCTGTATTTTCGTTTCCAGCTCCCGTGTGGGTTTCTGACCACCTTATTCTTTTGTAATACTGAATTGATATAACGGGTGGATACATTCGCTCTCCGGGCAATTTCAGCTGTCCTTTCACCTTCTTCATACATCTTTATAATTTCAGATTTTTCTAGGGTGCATTTCTTATTTCTTTTCATATAAAGCACCACCTTTATTCATATGTATCTCTATTTTACCGAACAAACGTTCTATAATCAAAGATGGAAACTTTAAGTATTTTTGACTAAGGTAAACCATAATCGTAGGTAATCATTTCACACTAAATAAATTCTCATCATAGAATATAGATAAAATCTACACCTTACTTTCACAAATTGGTTAAGAAAGCTGTGATTGACAAGATGAAAAATAATAAGGATCAACACTTTTCATTTCAAAATCTACAGGAAATCGGGATGTCATTTGAACAGGTATTTGAACATATTGTGAAATTCATGCAATCAGAGCCAAACGGCCACTATCGATTAATGGTTGGGACTGATTCTCAAGTTCATCACTCACATACGACCTTCATAACGGGAATTGTGATCTTAAACGAAGGAAATGGTGTGTGGGCATGTATAAGAAAAATAGTAATCCCAAGAAGAATGCTGCAATTGCATGAGCGGATCTCATACGAGTTATCATTATCCGAAGAAATTGTTTCGCTGTTTACTGAGGAAAGAAAAACTCAGTTAATCGATATCGTCCTTCCTTACCTTTATGCCGGAGCCACGTTTACTATGGAGGGGCATATTGACATCGGAAATGGGAAGCAGAATAAAACGAGTAAGTTTGTAAAAGAGATGGTTTCAAGGATGGAAGCCACAGGTGTGGAACCGAAAATTAAACCTGATGCTTTCGTCGCTTCGAGCTACGCCAACCGTTATACAAAATAAATGATCTATCAACCCTTACTTTTTCCGTCAAAATTAAAATACTATATTATGATTGCGAAGAATAACAAACCGCCTGGAAAGGTATTTCCAGGCGGTTTGAAATATTTTATCTTTGATTTCCTTCATATATCTCTTGTTTACTACCTTATATGCTTATTTTAACTGAATAGAACATGTGTTCTTAAATGATACAACATCCTTTTTCATTGTTTTTCTTTTTGTTTAAAATGTTCCCTCAGCAGGAACTTTTGAATTTTCCCACTTGCATTACGGGGAAGTTCCTCCACAAATACATATTCACGCGGCCGTTTATAATCTGCCAACAGATCACCATTCTTCAAAAATAAATCAAGGTCCCCTGATGAAAGAGAAGGATTTTTCGACACCACTACTGCTAATACCTGCTCTCCCCATGTTTCATCCGGCTGACCGAGGACTGCGACATCCAACACATCTTCATGAACATGGAGGGCGTCCTCTACCTCACGCGGATAGACGTTCTCCCCTCCTGTAATTACCATATCATCGACCCTGTCAGCCACATATAAATATCCGTCTTCATCCATGTAACCTAAGTCACTGGAGTGGTACCAGCCTTTATACAACGCTTTTTCCGTCGCTTCCTTCCGGTTAAAGTATTCAAGCATCGTGCATGAGCCCCTGACAATGATTTCCCCGACTTCACCGGGTTTACACATATCTTCCGGATCAGAAGGGCCATTCTCAGATGGTCTTACCACTCGTATTTCATGGTTATAAGCGGCACGACCAGCGGAACCTGCTTTCGTTAACTGTTCATCCTGTAACAGGAACGTAACCGCTGGCCCCATCTCCGTCTGACCATACGCCTGGATCAGGTCCACATTCATTGTTTCTTGTAGAGCCCTGACAAGAACAGGTGCCATCGGGGCAGCCCCGTAGAGACCGACCCGGAGTGATGAAGTATCATACTCCTCGACCCCATGCTGGAGAAGCATATTCCACATGGTCGGTGCTGCGAAAAAATTGGTGACTTTCTCACGTTGTATTACATCCAATACCGTTTGGGGCTTGAACTGATGAACGATGATATTTTTCGCTCCCGCTTGTACCCGTGGAAGGAAACAGCAATGAAGCTCGGCACAATGGAACATGGGTGCAGTCACAAGTCCGATATCATTTGGTGTGAGCCCCATAACCGATGTACAGATCAAGCTCTGCTCCGCTATATCCCGGTGTCTGTGGAGCACCCCCTTTGGTCTGCCGGTGGTCCCGCTCGTGTACATGATGGCATAAATGTCCGTTTCTTTTACTGAAAAATCAGCAAGTGCCGTGGAACAAGGACTCACTACCTCATGATAGCTTTGTGCAAATGCTGGCGTGTTGTCGCCCACATACCAAAAAAGGATCTGAGGAAAGTTCTCTAATATCCCTTCAATCGGTTTGGAAAGAGCTTCTTCAAACAGTACGACCTTAGGTTCTGCATCTTCTAATATAAAGTATATTTCATTCCCTTTCAGACGGAAATTTATCGGATTGATCACGGCACCGATTTTCCCACATGCAAAATAGACATTAGCTAACTCCAATGTATTGAATAGATAAGTAGAAACCCGGTCACCTTTCCTTACGCCTGCTTCCAAGAGGGCATTGGCCACACGATGTACTTCATCCTGCCACTCCCCAAAGGTCAACCGTTTCCCAGTCTTCTCTTCTACGATTGCCTCCTTATTGCGGAATTTCATTACCGTTTGGTCAAAAATAGATCCAGTGGTTGCGTACATTTTCTTCCTCCTTCTAAGTAAGGTGTTCCATTCTGACACATTCCCTACCCATAATGTTCGTGACCGGTGTCCTTTTCCCCTCCTTGATATCAGATAATTCAGAAATATAACATAAAGAAAAAACCGTCATCTCTAAATGGAATAGAAATGACGGTTTTATCAAAATCATGAAGCTTTTTGCTCCCTCACCACAACATTCAAATTTCTTTTGGATAATACATTAAAAAAGATATTCAGCCCAATCGCGGTTAAACTGCCGGCCACGATTCCGTTATCCGTCAAGATGCGGATGCTTGTTGGCATTTGAGCAAACAATTCAGGGACAGCCGTTACCCCAAGTCCCATTCCTACAGAACACGCGATGATCAATAAGTTCTCCTGTGAAGCAAAATTCACGTGACTCAGCATTTTAATTCCGTACGCGACCACCATACCGAACATGGCGACCATCGCACCTCCCAATACGGAAGCAGGAATCACAGTGGTAAGTGCACCGATTTTTGGGACCAAACCAAGGATCACAAGGAAGGCACCCGTTGCATATATCACATTATTCCGCTTCACACCCGAAAGCTGAACCAATCCGACATTCTGAGAATACGCCGTATACGGAAATGCATTGAATAATCCACCGAGGACGATGGCCAGTCCTTCTGCACGATACCCTTTTGCTAAATCTTCTTCTGAAATCTTTTTATCAGTGATATCCCCAAGGGCGAAATACACGCCCGTTGACTCTACCAGGCTGACCATGGCTACAAGAATCATCGTGAGGATGGCTGTTATTTCAAAGGTCGGCATCCCGAAGTAGAATGGTTTAGCCATATGAAACCACGAAGCATCGCCAACAGCACTGAAATCGACTTTTCCGAGAACGAAAGCGACAGCCGTTCCTGCCATCAGTCCGAGTAAAATGGATACTGAGCGGACAAAACCTGTAAAGAATTTATATAAGAATAATATGAATACCAACGTTCCAAATGCTAATGACAAATTTTCCAATGAACCAAAATCGGCACTTCCCTGACCGCCTGCCATATTATTCATGGCAACAGGGATCAGTGTGATTCCAATAATCGTCACGACAGAACCCGTCACGACTGGCGGGAAAAAGCGGACAAGCTTCCCAAAATATTTACTGATCACAATGACGAAAAGACCTGAAACGAGAATCGATCCATAGATGGCTGAGATCCCATATTGACCTCCAATCGCGATCATAGGGCCGACTGCGGTGAACGTACATCCCAGAACAACCGGTAGTCCGATCCCGAAGAATCGATTACTCCACACTTGCAGCAGGGTCGCGATTCCACACATAAAAATATCGATGGATACAAGATACGTAAGCTGTTCTCCCGAAAGTCCAAGGGCCCCTCCGACGATCAAGGGGACAATGACCGCACCTGCATACATGGCAAGAACATGCTGGATACCAAGTGAAGCCAGTTTAAGAGGCTGATTCTTCATGATACAGTCGCCTCCTCTTCCTTAAATTGTACTTCTCCGTTTTCAAGGGACTCTATTTCAGCTAAAGATTCCACTCTATAGCCAGTATCCCGAACGATTTTCCCGCCATTTTGAAATGACTTTTCAATGACTATCCCGATTCCGGCGACAACCGCTTCCGCCTGTTTCACTAAGTCGATCAACCCCAATGCTGCCTGCCCGTTTGCCAGGAAATCATCGATCAATAAGACTCGATCATTTTTTTGTATGTACTCCCTCGAGATGGAAATGGTATTTTCTTCTTGCTTTGTGAATGAATACACCTTTGAAGTAAGAACTCCCTCTGTAAGCGTCAACGATTTCTTTTTTCGTGCAAAGACAAGTGGAACATTCAAGTAAAGGGCAGCCATCACACCTGGGGCGATCCCTGACGATTCAATGGTCAGTATCTTCGTAATTCCTTCCTCTTTGAAACGATGCGCAAATTCTTTTCCAATTTCCATCATCAGTTCCGGATCCACTTGATGATTAAGGAATGAATCGACCTTTAATACCGTTTCTGAAAGGACGACACCCTCCGCTTTGATCTTATTTTTTAATACATTCATGTATGAACCGCTCCTTTACCTGTTGTAGATACTAAAAAACCCAAAGGATATTGTGCTCACATCAGAGTGAGACAATGACCTTTGGGTTAGGCAAAGAGCGTCCATAAAGACGCACCTATCATTGCTCACCCATAGTCGGATCATTTACGGTAATCCGGTAGAAACTCGCGGGCCATATCCCCGCTATTATATGAGTGAAAAATAAATATGAATTTGATATTGGTTAGTATACCGGCAACTTATCCTTTTGTAAAGACTCATTTCCTAACATTTAAACAAATACAAAGGTTAAATGTTCGTGAAAACAAGAAGCGTTTTCTAACGATTCCCTTTACAAAGGGAAAATGAGTAAAGCATGGAAACTATATCACCCATGCTTTACTCATTTTCAATTACCTCAAGCTTATACGAAAGTTCTCTTAACAGCTTTCTTTTTTCCCATTCAGGTAAATCCGATGCTTTGATTTCCTTTCTCTTAGAAGAAATGATTGCAAGCTTCTCGATGAAAGAATCATCAAACGGTTGAGACAGTTGACTCGTAAGCTTCTTTGCTAAGAATGGACTTGCACCGCCTGTAGAAACAGCGATGGTGAAAGTTCCTTTTTGTGTAAAGGAGACCATCTGCATATTGCCACAATCCCCATCGTCCACTACACATAGAAGCTGATTTCTGTCGGAATACTTTTTCACCTGCTCGTTCACCGATCGCTTATTCGTGGCAGCAATGACGATGAACGCTTCATTTACATCATCCGGCAGCACTTCTCTCTTGATCCATACTATTCTCTCCTCTTCATGTAATGCTCTGATCTCATCGACCACCTCAGGGCTGATGATGGTAATATTTGCTCCCTGCTCAAGAAAGACAGAGAGCTTACGAAGTGCCACTTTTCCTCCACCTATAATCGTCACTTGCTTATCCTTCACATCAATCATGATCGGCAGCATAGGCTTCTCCTTTGACCCACAGAGATTCATTTACCCGGTCCAGAAATGCCTGCTCCACAAGAGGGTCATACCCTAAATAGTTCGCCAGGAGGATATGTTGATTATGGGTTCTGCGGATTTCTTTCTCGATCCCTTTCATCAATAACCCGGTGAATAGGAGATAAGGAACGAAGACGACGGTTCCCTCAGTATTTTTCAAAGACTCCAGAGTTTCTGTAAAGCTTGGTGTGGTTGCCGTTAAATAACATGTTCTTACCTCGCTTATCGCTGTTTTTCGGTAGACAAGCTCAGCTAGAGCACTGAAATCCCTCTTAACATCCGGATCTGAACTTCCCCTTCCGATTAAAATGGCCGTTGTAGATGAATGAAGTGGGGCAGCCTCCTCAATCTTATTGATGACACTTTCGACCATCCGATCGTGTACGCCGATTGGACACCCGTATTTCACCTTGACATGAGGATATAACCCCATGCATCTTTGAATTTCATCAGGGATATCCTTCTTGGCATGGACCGCCGTCAGAAGGAGGAGTGGTACGACAGTCAGGTGAGTTGCCCCTCTGTCCACGCATGAACGGAATCCTTCTTCAATGGAAGGGCTGGCAAGTTCAAGGAAGCTTATTTCCTGAATATCCGCCTCGACATGTTCCTGACATCGCTTGATGAAGGCAACAGCTTCTTCACGGGCTTTCACCAAACGACTGCCATGGCACACATACAATACCGCACGTTTCATCTATAAAGCCTCGCTCATGATGATTTTCTTTTCAAACCATTGAATTTTCTCACGGTACCGTACCACTTCGCCTACGATGATCATGCTTGGATTTTCTATTCCTTCCTCTTTCACGATATCAATGATGGTATCAAGGGTCCCTGTAACGGTCTTTTGCACTTCTGTCGTCCCCCAGTGAACAAGTGCTACAGGAGTATGCTTGGATTTACCGTATTGTATAAGCTTTTCTCTGATATAAGGGAGATTACTGACTCCCATATAAATGGCCAGGGTATCGATTCCTTTCGATAAGCTTTCCCATTTTTCATCTTCAAGTTGATTGTTTTGTTTATGGCCCGTCACAAACGCAACGCTTGAACTTGCATCCCTGTGAGTGACGGGTATACCTGCATAGGCAGCGGCTGCGATTCCTGACGTGATACCCGGAATGATTTCAAAAGGAATCCCTTTTTTCGCGCATGCTTCCGCTTCTTCACCGCCTCTTCCGAACACAAAGGGATCTCCCCCCTTTAACCTGACCACCACTTTTCCGCTTGCCGCGTAGCGTACTAGAAAATGATTGATCGTATCTTGTTTCATCGTATGATAGTTTGGCAGTTTTCCGCAGTAGATCAAATCTGCCCCTTTCTTCGCGTATGTGAGAAGTTCCTTGTTCACCAGGCGATCATAAAGAATGACGTCTGCTTTTTGTATGGATCTTAACGCTTTTACCGTGATCAGTTCCGGATCTCCGGGTCCCGCTCCGACTAAATATACCTTTCCCATTGTTTCCCTCCTCAGGATGTAATGATGGTTTCCTGTTCGTGCAGGACAAATCCTGCACCATTTCCCCGGATTCTCTTTTTTTCATAAAGGGAGATATCCCTGACATCCGGCTTTTTCAAGAAATACTTCTCAAGCTCGATCTCAACCAGGTCAAAAGCTTTCTCATCCGTATCAGCTGCTACGACGACAATCGTGACTAAATCACGGGCAGTGACTTCAAATCGATATAAATTCATCTCTCATCGCCTCCTTATGCTTCCTGCAGCAGTTGATCCAACGATTCCTGAAGGGGAGCGGTACCGACTCGGTTGATATAGTCAAAGAACGTTTCCCCTTGTTCCTTTGTTTGTTTGAAATGAATCAAGAGTTGCTTGACGACTTCGGACAGATTGGCGGCTTCCACTTTCCCTTTCAGCTTTTCATTCAATTTGCCGCCGTCCTGAAGGGTACCACCTACATAGATTTCAAAGGCTTCGATCATTTTCTTATCTTTCGTCCTCATTTTGATCCCCTGGAGACCGATGTCTGCAATTTGTCGCTGACCGCATGAATTGGGGCAACCCACCATATGGATCCTCACTGGGACATCCAACGTCAATTCCTGATCCAAGTCATTGGCGATCTGTCTCATCCGCTCCTTTGTCTCTACCAAAGCAAGATTGCAATATTCGATTCCTGTGCACGATACAGAGTACCCGATGAAAGATAAAGGGCTCGTTGAAATCCGGTCAAAGATCTTTTCATTAAGCAAAGCATCCACATGCTCATCGGGAATATTCGGAATGATGAGATTCTGAGAGTTACAGTTTCTGAGTTCTCCATTTCCATATTTCTTGGATATTCTCGCGAGTTCATATACTTCATCGGAATTCAGTCTGCCTACGGGAACATTCAGTCCAATATAATTGAGTCCTTCCTGTTTTTGGGGGTGAACTCCGTAGAAATACCCTGCGTTCCATCCTTTCACTGCGTCGGTCCCTGCCGGAAGAAGCTCTACATACTCCAGCAGTTTTTCTTTGAACTTCTCCGGCCCCCAGTCAGCCATTAAGAATTTCAAACGGGCCAAATGCCGTTTCTCCCGATATCCGTAGTCCCGAAAAATGGTCGTAAGGGCAATCGTTACGTCTTTCACCTGATGTGGGAGAACGAATACGTCCAATTCTTCTGCCAGAAGAGGTCTCGAAGACAAACCACCTCCGACCTTCAGGTGAAACCCGTTCTCCTCTTTACCGTCTATCTCCTTTTTCGCCGGAAGGAAAGAAACACAGTTGATTTCGGCATTCGCTGCATTGTTGAGATTGGCGGAAATCGAGACTTTGTACTTTCTCGGTAAATTTGAAAAGTCTTCATTATGTTGGAAAAAGTCATAGACTTCCTTGACAACGGCTCTTGTGTCAAAGAGTTCATCGGGATCGATGCCAGCCAGAGGGTTTCCGACGATGTTACGTGTAATATCCCCACATGCCCCTGCAGAGGACAATCCGACTTTTTCCAGACGTTTAAAGATATCGGGGATTTGTTCAATCTTCAACCAGTGGAACTGGATGGCCTGGCGGGTCGTGATATCATAGACATCCCTGCCGTATTCCTTACAGATGGAAGCAAGCTCCCTTGCCTGATCATACGATAAGATGCCGGAAGGGACATTGACCCTCATCATGAAATAACCGTCTTCTTTCGGTCTTTGCAGGTAAAGGCCAGCCCACTTGAATTTATCCCATTCCTCTTTTGGGATGGAAGAGAATCCGTTTTTAGCATAATGCGGAATATCTTCGAATACCTTCAATCCGTCTTTTTCGAGCTTCCATTGTTCTGTTTTGTTCAGCTTTTCATTTGACTCCCATGATTTCTTATATGCCATGTTTTTCTCTCCTTATATCAATTGTTTTTGCTTTAATTCCGTCAAAAGACTCTCTACACATTGTTCAATGGAATTCTTTTCTGTATCCAGAACGATTTCAGGATTTTCAGGTTCCTCATACGGAGCACTGATCCCCGTGAAATGGGTGATCTCTTGTTTACGTGCTTTTTTGTATAACCCTTTAGGATCACGCTTTTCACATTCCTCCAGGGAACAATGTACGTATACTTCCAAAAATTCTTCAGGTCCGACCAGGCTTCTCACAAGATCCCGGTCTATTCTGAAAGGTGAAATAAACGCGGTGAGCACAATTTGACCGCTATCAATGAAGAGTTTCGACACTTCACCTATCCGTCTGATGTTTTCTTTACGGTCGTCTTCGTTAAAGCCCAAATCTTGATTCAATCCATGACGGACGTTATCTCCATCCAGAACGTACACCTGCTTTCCCTGATTAAAAAGGGAGGCAGCAAGTGCATTCGCCACTGTCGATTTACCTGAAGCGGATAATCCTGTGAACCAGAGAATGAAACTTTGATGACCATTCTTTTTCCTTCTATGCTGCTTGGTGACTGTTGATTCATGCCATACGATGTTTTCTTGTTTTTCACTCAAGCTATCTTCCTCCCCGGCCGATTATTTGGATTCTTGTTTTAGACCCTTGATCAATACATCAATGACCTCTGGACGACTGAATGTTGAAGGAGGGACTTCCCCGTTCCTCAGCATTCCCCTTACTTTTGTTCCGGATAGGATGACGTGATGCTCTTTTCCATGGGGACAGGTTTTTGTCGTCGCCATCCCCTCACATTTCTCACAATAGAAGCTATGTTCGAAGCGAAGAGGGGTAATCCCAATCTCTTCTTCCGTAAACTGATCAAAAATCTTTTGGGCATCATAGGTTCCATAATAATCACCAACCCCTGCATGATCCCTCCCGACAATGAAGTGAGTACATCCATAGTTTTTTCTCACTAATGCATGAAAAATGGCTTCCCTGGGTCCTGCATATCTCATAGCAGCAGGAAAGACGCCGAGAAATACACGGTCTTTCGGGTAATAGTTCCTCAGGAGAACGTCATAGCTCTTCATCCGGATTTCCGCAGAAATATCATCCGCTTTCGTTTCACCCACCAGCGGATTTAAAAATAAGGCATCCACCGTTTCCAAAGCCGTTTTCTGAATGTATTCATGCGCCCTGTGAACGGGGTTTCTGGTCTGGAAACCAACTATCGTTCTCCATCCCTTATCTTTAAACCCTTTACGTGTTTCAACTGGATCGAAGGTATAATCCCTAAAGGGTTTGGAAAGCCTTTTCACTAGTGTAATCTTCCCTCCGACATACACATCACCGCGCTCGAATAACTTCTTTACGCCGGGATGTTCCCCGTCCGTCGTTCCATAGACCAGGAGGGCTTCTTTATATTTGTCAGGTTCGTAGATATCCTCTACGTCGATCATCCCGTATGTTTCTCCTTTATAGACAAGCCTGCTCCTTTTCCCTAGCTGTACAGAACCAGCCTGCTCCTTGTCGATGGGCAGAGTGATGGGAATGCTCCATACACATCCGCTCTCAAGCCGTAATGATTCCACCACGGTCTGATAATCCCGCTTGGTCAAGAATCCTTCTATGGGACTGTATGCACCGATTGCAATCAGTTCCAAATCACTCAATGCGATGTCGTCCAGTGGCAGTTCGTGTTGGATGTCCTTATAGGATTCTTCAGGTAAATAGGATTGGACCAGTACTCCTCCGTGCGGCTGTAAACTCATGTAAAATATCCTCCTTAACATATTTGTATAATCGGAATTAAGATCAAATGCCTCCTCCATCTTCGTGGACAGACCGTCTTTCCTCATTAATGACCCTCATCAACGACAACGCACCTACCGTGGCAATGATGACGCTTATCAGTACGACAATCGAGTACAAATCACTATCGATTAACAGTTTGACCAAGAAGTATGAAATACTGAGTGAAATCAAGGGGGAGACCACCCAGATTTTGATGATTTTTTTGACGATTTTCTTTTGAAGCATGTGCTTTCCGTTTTTAGCTACACCCAAACCAATGATGGAAGAGGATGTAACCTGTGTCAGAGGGATCGGCAATCCATACAGAGAGCTCAAGATGACGAGGAAGGCTCCTGTTGAAGAAATGACAATTCCTTCAGCTTTAGAATATTGCGTAATTTTCTTGCCGTTTGTTTCGACTACTTTCTTTCCCAGTAAAACAGCTCCCAGTGCAACAAATGCTCCACCAATCAAGATTCCACGTGAAGGTGATATCAGCCCTGCCCCCACCAATGGACCAACGGCATTGGCAACATTATTCATCCCTGCTGAGAAAGCTTCAAAGAATCCGGCGATGATCAACAGATAAGCAAGCCACTGTTTATCAAAATGATACCCCCGCTTTCCAAGCTGGACTAAACCTAATCCCGCAAACCAGGTTACGAAAAAAGCGATGACAGGGACGATGACCCAGAAGGACATGATCGTAATAAGTGATTTTACATACAAAACCTGATAGGCTACCCCGACTCCTACAACGGCTCCCACCGTTACTTCACTCGTAGACAGCGGAATGCCGATCACATTCGCCAGAAATAGTGAAATCGTTGCAGATAACAAAATAATGAGAACAATCTTAATCGACAATAGATTCTGCGGGATGATTCCTGAACTGATTGTCTTTACAACCTCTCCACCACCCAGAACCGCTCCACTAAGGACACCTGCTGCGCATATCCATAGCGCTGTCCGGATGTTCTTTACAGCCCCTGCACCATATGCCACTCCCATTGACGCTGCCGCTCCGCTGGCACCAATGTTCATGGCGAAGAACAAGCTGATCAGAAGGGCTGCAACCTCAAGCAAAGACCGTCACCCTTTCTAATGGAGGCCGCATTCTGTCTTCCCTTTTCCTTTCCATCTTCCGGAGCGAAGATCATTGACATCAATAGCCGGCGTGGTGCAATGAAAGCAGCCTATGCTCGGATATCCTTGATCGTGGAGGGGGTTGTAAGAGAGATTATGTTTATGGACATAACGCCAGATCTCCTTCCACGTCCAGTGAATCAACGGACAAATTTTGACGGATTGAAATTTGTCATCTCTATTAATGAATTCAACATGTTGTCTTGTTGGGGATTGTTCCCTCCTTAGGCCTGAAATCCATGCGTGCCCCTTGGATAATGTTTCTTTTAACGGGTCAAGCTTCCGTATTTGACAGCATTGGTTTGGTTTGGTTTCCCATAACTTATCCCCATATGCCTCTGCCTGTTCCTTGAGGGTCAACTGAGGCTTTTTCATATGGATGGTCAACGCGGGATACGTCTTCTTCACTTTCTCAATGATTTCATACGTTTCCTTGAAATGAACCCCTGTATCAAGGAATACAATGGTCGCCTGCGGTTTCACCTTGGATATGAGATCGATAAGCACAATGCCTTCTATTCCGAAACTGCACGCATAGACAACCTCGTCACCGTAATGATCATATGTCCATTTCAGGACGTCCAACGCTCCTTTATATACCGGATCCACTTCAAATTCTACGGATGGCTGTTTCCAAGTCTGATACGTTAACATAGTACACCCCATTCCATAATGCTTATCCATAGAAAAAGAGGCGGTAACAAAATATAAGGAGTCCCTATATTTTTGCTACGCGCCTCTAGTTTGTCTAGTCAGCTTATTTAATTCGGACTTTCTCATTTTTCTCTAATTGAATGACTTTTCCATCCTGTACGATAATCGTGATCGAACCAAAGCTCATGGTTTCAAGCATGGACTGGATTTTCTCTGCTACCAAGTCAAACTGTACATGCTGGTTCTTTTCTTTTTTCACATGATACCCCCAATTTTCTTCTTATCCAGATCAGAAAAAAACAACTTTCCATTTTGGAAAGTTGTTCAGGTAAGGTTACCTTATCTTCCAAAATGACTTCACATTTTGCTGGAATTAGCACCTTACAATACGTAGGTTGCTGGGCTTCGCAGGGCCAGATCCCTCCACCACTCTGGATAAGAGTTATTCATTTTAATATTCTAAATAATATCACAATTACAGCAGAAGTCAACCCGAGTTTTTCGATCGGATTTATGTCTTTTGACTTATTTTATTCAAACATCATTCCATACATGTTTATTCGATTGGGGGTGGTTCTACGACAATTTTTCATAAAGCATTGCGTAACTATTCAAGGAGTCTAAACACGACATTACCCTCAATTACGTTCTTCCCGGCTTGATTTGTGGCTAAAACTTTAAAATGAAGGAGGTTACCCTGATTGTCCGTCAATTCTGCCCGTAAAGTAACCACATCATGTAACATGACCATCCCTTTAAATCGTACAGAGTAATCCTGGATAAACCCTTCATCATAGTGTGGGCTGAAAAGTTTGGACACATTGCCCATCGTCCACATTCCATGAGCGATGATTCCTGGAAGACCCAGCTTCAAGGCTTCATCATCAATGGTGTGTATCGGATTATAGTCTCCGGAAGCTCCTGCGTATTTGATCAGGTCCATCCTTGTGACCGGAGCGAGTTCAACCGGGGGAAGTGTATCTCCTATTCCGAATGATTGTAGTGTTGTCATTTACTCAACCTCTTTCTGACTTCTTCTGTAATAATGACAATCGCCTGGGAAGTGAAGATTCTTTCCCCACGAGAATCTTCCCCGACATCTTCGATGACAAGGAATCCCAGTTTCCCCCCGGTACCTTCACGTTCATAATAGTCTTTTATTTCCGTATAACATTGAATCGTTTCCCCTACCTTCAAAGGTCTTTCATAATGGAAGAATTGTTCACCGTGAATCAACCCAACATTCGGTAAATGAAAGCCTTCGATCGAACCATAGTCCAACACTCTCGGAAAGGTGGGAGGGGCAATGTTCCCCCCATAAGCGGAGGACTTCCCGGCATCTTCATCCACATAAAGGGGATGGGGATCGCCAATGGCTTCTGCAAATTTCCGAATCGCTCCTCTTTCCACTGCATTTCGTGTGGGAGTAGACCTCTTTCCGATATAGGATTCAAACATATTCTTCGCCCCTTTCTCCTTTATTCAGGCTTTCGGCCCTCCAGCAACGTAGAGAACCTGACCATTGACGAATGAAGATTTTTCATCTGCAAAAAAAGCGACGGCATTTGCAATATCTTCAGGAAGCCCGCTTCTTCCAACAGGGATTCCCTGGAGACTTGCTTCGACTAATTGCTCGAAAGTGATTCCGATCCGTTTCGCCGTTTCTTTTGTCATATCGGTTTCGATAAAACCCGGTGCTACAGCATTCGTTGTGATTCCGAAAGGACCAAGTTCTATGGCGAGGGTTTTCGTCAAGCCTTGAAGACCTGCTTTAGCCGTTGCGTAGTTCGCCTGTCCTCGATTTCCCAGTGCGGAGGTGGATGAGATATTGATGATGCGCCCGTACTTTTGTTTGACCATATATTGTTGGGCTGCCTTCACAACATTGAATGAACCCTTTAAATGCACATCCATGACCGTCTCCCAATCGTTTTCGGTCATTTTGAATAACAGATTATCCCTGATGACCCCTGCATTATTCACCACAATGTCCAGGGAGCCAAAAGATTCATATACTTCCTTCATCGCATTTTCAACTTCTCTGGATTCTACGACATTTGCCACTTTTGTATACAATTCATATTGTTTAAATACCTCACTCGCTTCATTCAACGCATCTTCATTCACGTCGATGATGGCCACCTTGGCCCCTTCTTCAGCCAGTAATCCGGCAATCGACCTGCCGATCCCTCTGCTTCCACCTGTAACCAAAGCCACTTTTCCTCTGAATCGCTCTCCCATTTCGTCTGCCTCCTTTTCTGTTTATACAAATTGCCCAAGTTTCACATGACCTTTTAATAAGTTCCTTGAAATGATCAGTTTTTGAATTTCATCGGTTCCATCATAAATGCGCCATAACCTTGCCTCCCGGTACCATCGTTCGATCGGCAGCTCTCTTGTATAGCCCATACCACCATGGATCTGGAGGACGCGATCTACGACCCGATTCCCCATATTGGATCCATATAGCTTGGCCATCGACGCAACGTGACGATTGTCTTCCCCTTGATCGAGTGTGAATGCTGCATTTAACACGAGCCAACGGGCAGCTTCAATTTCCACGGCTGAATCCGCAATCTGCCACTGAATCGCCTGCCGGTCCGCGATAGGCTTTCCAAATGTTTCTCTTTCTTTCGAATAGTCGATGGCCATTTGAAGAAGGCGTTCGGCTGCTCCGACTGCCTGGGCTCCTACGATCCAACGTGCGAAGCCGATCCATTCCAGGCCGAGATCGTAGCCGCCATCGATTTCACCCAGGATGTTCTCTTCGGGAACCCTTACATCATCAAAAATCAAACTCGCCGGTCCCCATTCGCCCATCGTATGAATATACTCGGATTTCCAGCCCATGCTTCGATCAGCGATGAAACATGTGACTCCTTCCCGACCGGTCCGGCGATGTTTTTCTTTATCCGTCACTGCCATGACCATGACAAAATCTGCTTCATTACCACCTGTAATGAACGTTTTTTCACCATTTAAAATCCATTCGTTTCCGTCTTTCACGGCTGTGGTCCTGATATTTCGGGTATCAGAACCCGCTCCTGGTTCCGTCATGGCAAAACACGATTTCTTTTCTCCATTAATAGTTGGAATCAAATAGTTTTTCTTTTGCTCTTCATTGGCGTAATAAAGTATGTTATCGGCATAACCGCCAAAGGAGAATGGAACAAAGGTCTTCGAGATTTCCATATAGACGATGGCCATCATCATTTGACCGAGATCCGCCCCTCCATATTCCTCCGGAGTGTTGATGCCCCAGAATCCGGCATCCTTCGCCTTCATTTGCAGCTCTTTCCTCTTTTCCAGAGAAAGGCTGGGCTTTCCTTCCCGCTCATTTCGCAGCACTTCATTTTCTAAAGGAATCAATTCTTTCTCTACAAATTTCCGGATGGTCTTTTGGATCATCTTTTGTTCATCTGATAAGCGTAAGTTCATTTTTATTCACCCCTAATAAGATAAAATTATGGCTGCAGGATCACTTTTCCCACTGTCTGTCTTCCCTGCATGAGGGAGTGGACCTTTGCCGCTTCTTCCAATGGGAACACGTGCCCCACTGTGACCTTTAAATCTCCGTTCGCCACGTAATGAAAGATTTCATGAAGGGTTTTTTGGGTCAACTCAGTGTCCCTCATCAGAGGAGGAAGGAAAAAGCCGGTGACCGATTGATTCTTTGCCATTAAGGAAGAGGGATAGAATCTGCTTTGCTCCCCGCTTGCTACACCGTAGATGATCATTCTTCCGAAGTGGGCAAGGCATTTTAATGTTTTGTAAAAGACGTCACCACCTGCCATCTCCAGCGCAAGATGCACACCCTTTCCACTTGTAGCATCCAGAACTTTTTTCTCCCATTCTTCCTCTGTATAATTGACCAATACATCTGCTCCCATATCTTCTGCTAAGCGAAGCTTCTCCTCGGTGCTTGCAGTGGCGATCACTTTACCTGCACCGAATCGCTTTGCGAGTTGAACGGCTAAGAGCCCTACACCACCTGCAGCAGCATGAATGAGGACCGTCTCACCCTGCTCGAGTCTCCCAAGTGTTTTCAAAATATGATACGCACTCAGTCCCTGTACAGGTATTGCAGCCGCTTCTTTAAAATCCAAGCCATATGGAAGGGGGATGATGGATCGTTCATCTGTCATGGCATATTCTGCATACCCGCCTGAATCCATCATCGCTACGACCCGGTCTCCTTTTTTGATCCTGGTCACATCTTCTCCGACTTCGGTTACGATGCCTGATACTTCCGCACCGGGAATGTAAGGAAGGGGGGTCTTTACCACATATTGACCTTCTCTCCTGGCCGTATCAGCATAATTGACAGCAGAGGCATGCACTTTGATCAATACCTCCCTCCCACGGGGTGAAGGCATATCAATGTCCACATTCTTCAACACATCAGGACCACCGAACTCCCTAAATTGGATCGCTTTCATCTATACTCCTCCTAATTCCCCGAAAAAGAGGGGGTCCTTTTTTCTTTAAACGCTGAAACTCCTTCTAGATGATCTTCCGTTGAAATCATCAGGGTTTGAGTGATTCTTTCCTGTTCCAGTATTTCATCCAGGGTAGTGGTGAATGAACGATCAATCATTTTTTTCATCATGCCGTAGGCTTTGCTTGGACCCGAAGCGAGTGTAGAAGCCAGCTCATATGTTTTTTCTTCCAGATGATCAGCGGACACCAGCCTGTTAATCACCCCTAATTCATACATTCTCCTGGCAGAAACAGGTTCTCCGGAAAAGAAGAACTCCTTTGCAAGATGAGGGCCGATCAACCGTGGGAGAAAATAAGAACCCCCTCCATCCGAAATGAGCCCTACTTTAGAAAAACTCAGTGCAAATTGACTGGTTTCCGATGCAATGATTAGATCACAGGCCAATGCTAAATTAAATCCGGCACCTGCGGCGAAACCATGGACGGAGGCAATGACCGGCTTTTCTATTGTTTTGATGGCTTTGATACATGAATTCAGTATTCCGATATGTTCATAGACTTGGGCTGATGTGGCACTTCCCATCGTTTTCACGTCGCCACCAGCAGAGAATGACCTTCCGGCACCGCGCATCACGATCGCCCGGATCTCCTGATTCCGCCCAGCCTCTTCTACCGCTTCTATCAATCCGGTAAGCATATTCTCATCAAATGAGTTTAAGCTGTCTGGTCGATTCAAAGTAACATTCAACACCCGGTCATTCATTTCGACTAATAATGATTGCATCCTATTCATCCCCTTATATTTGTTCCCTGGAATTAAATGCTGCCTGATTACCCAGGGTAATTAAAGACTCGGCAAACCGATCGAACCCGGAAAAACGAGCATCACTTGTCTGACCCATCTTAAAACGGTAATAAATTTGCTGCACAATAACCGCGAGCTTAAAGTAGGCAAAAGACAAATAGAAATGAATGTGATTTACGTCCCTGCCGCTTTTTTCGGCATATTTTTCAATGAACTCTCTTCTGCTGTAAAAACCGTCCAGGATGGTCACTGGAGGCTTCCCGAGACCGTACTTTAACAATTCAGGATCATCTTGCTGGATCCAATACCCCATGGCGACACCCAGATCTGCAAGAGGGTCTCCGACGGTCGCCATCTCCCAATCGAATAATCCCACCATGGATGTCAGGTCTTCAGAAAACATACTATTGTTTAATTTAAAGTCATAATGAATGATCGTGGACTCAGCATTTTCCGGAACGTTTCTGATCAACCACTGTGTGAGATGTTTTACATCACGAACCTCACTTGTCTTCGCACGTTCATAGCGATTGATCCACCCGTGAACCTGTCTCTCCATAAAGTGCTCGGGCTTACTGATTTCATGTAGTGAGGTTTTGGTATGGTCAATGGAATGAAGCTCAACCATTCTTGAAACCATTTCTTCCGAGATTTTCTTGCACACCTCAGGCGTTACATTCAGATGCGGGGGAAATGATGTATCGAATACTTCCCCCCTTTTTCGTTCCATGATGAAGAATGGGCTTCCGACTATCCCTTCATCTTCAGAGAATACATAGGGTTTTGGTGTAACGTCGAATAAAGGGTGGATCTCTGAAAGGATCCTGAATTCCCTTTTCATATCATGTGCCTTCGGTGCGACGGGCCCTAAGGGGGGACGTCTTAAAACCCCTTCCCATTCTCCCATTGAAAGCAAATACGTTAGATTTGAGTGACCTGCAGAAAACTGTTTAATGCTCAACTTTTCTTGTTGCAGATCAGGAAAATGCTCAACCAGGAAGTCATGTAATTTCCTTTCATTTAATTCTTCTCCTTTTCGGACTGAAACCGTTTCATATTCCATTCGCTCCGCCATGTTATCCCTCCTAGATTCAAGAATATTCAGTTTTCTCAGAACGAAAATGATTGTTTAACTGAG
Organism: Rossellomorea vietnamensis; assembly: GCF_025398035.1. NCBI lineage: Bacteria > Bacillati > Bacillota > Bacilli > Caryophanales > Bacillaceae > Rossellomorea > Rossellomorea vietnamensis. The sequence continues at coordinate 484,801 of NZ_CP104558.1, read as the reverse complement.
CTTTTAACAGATCAGGGATTGCTTTGCTACGTTGTTCCTGAAAGTCAAAATATACAATGACCGCGTTTCCCCTTGCGATCAGTTGATGAGTCTCCGCACACAGGATATCATGGTCTAACTGAAAACTCTTGGATCCGATTTTGGAAACATCGGTGGTGATGACAAGTTCTTGATTGAAATAACCCTGTGAGACGAAATCACATTTGGTGGAAGCCAGGATAAACTGCCAATCCTTCACGTCCATATCGAATCCGATTGTTTGAAAGAATTTAATCCGCGCTTCCTCTAAATAGACAAAGTAAGTGGTATTGTTAATATGCCCCAGTGCATCAGTTTCGCAGAATCTACTTCTTACGGTGATAGAATCCATTTATCCGCCTTCTTTCATTATAAATACTAACCAGTCGGTATGTTAGAGGAGGAGGAAATGCTATAACCGCTTCCCCCTCTATTGTGGTTGAATCCCTTTCAAGACCATATCGACAAACGTGCCTGCGATTTCTTCATCCGTCTTCGCCCCGTCAGGCTTATACCATTGATAACTCCAGTTCATCATCCCAAGTATACCGAAGGCTACAACGGAAACATCAAAGTCGTTTCGGAAATCCCCGGACTTTCTTCCTTCTTTCAAGAGCTTTTCGATATTGTATCGGTACATATCCCGCTTGGGTTCGATTTGGTCCAAGCTTTTATGGCTTAAGTGTCTCATTTCCCTGAAAAAGACTTTGGCACTGGCTCCCTGTTCTTTGATGTCAACGATGGAAAGATGAATGATGTCAAAAAGTTTCTCACGGAAAGATTTACTGTCATCTTCCAGTATTCTTTCCTGCTTGGACAATAAGCCATCTATATATCTCATATGAATTTCCTTTAATAACTCTTCTTTACTGGAAAAATAGTAGTAGAATGTTCCTTTTGTCACCCCGATCGATTCGACGATATCCTGAATGGATGTGACGGTAAAGCCTTTTTGATCAAATAACCGTACTGCTTGCTCTGTCATTTTTTCTTTCATATGAAGTCCCCTCAATCTGCAAATATCCCCTGAATTATATCACATTTTCCCGGAGGGCCCTTCTTAGTATCTTCCCTACACTCGTCTTTGGAAGTTCATCCCGGAATTCAATGATCCTTGGGACTTTGAATGAAGACATATTCTCCTGACAGAACCCCATCAATTCCTGTTCTGACACCTTTTCCCCAGCCTTAAGGACAATCACGGCTTTCACGGTTTCTCCACGATAGGAGTCAGGGACCCCGATTACGACCGCTTCCTGTACAGAGGGATGTTCATAGATGACTTCTTCCACTTCCCGGGGATACACGTTATATCCTGAAGCAATGATCATATCTTTCTTTCGATCCACTATCGATACATACCCTTCATCATCCATCCGGGCAATGTCTCCTGTGTATAGCCATCCGTCACGAAGGGCATTGGCGGTTTCTTCAGGTAAATTCCAGTACCCCTTCATGACTTGGGGACCTTTGATGATCAGCTCTCCAATGTCTCCCGGAGGTACTTCCTTCATGCCGGTCGCTATATCCACTACCTTATAATCCGTAGAAGGGAGGCCGATTCCGACAGTTCCAGGCTTTCTTTCTGCGAAGGCAGGGTTACAATGGGTCGTCGGCGAGGCTTCTGATAAACCATACCCTTCCAATATCTTTGCCCCTGTTTTCTTCTCGAACTGATTTAAGAGTTCAACAGGCATGGGGGCACTGCCGCTGTTACAAAGCTTGATCGAATGAATCCCATACTCTTCAGCAGAGGGATGATTCGTTATCGCCACATACATGGTCGGCACTCCAGGGAATAATGTGGGTTTCTCCCTCTTAATGGTGGATAATACTTCTGAGAGCTCAAACCGTGGCAGCAGGATCATTTCATTTGCTGTATAAATGGAAAGATTCATGCATGAATTCATTCCAAATACATGAAAGAAGGGAATCACACTCAGACTTCTTTCTTCCCCTGTTTGAATGCTTTCTTTAAAAAACCGCTGACTTTGCATAACATTTGAAAGGATATTGCTATGTGTGAGCATCACACCCTTGGACACGCCGGTTGTTCCACCTGTGTATTGAAGTACGGCCACATCTTCCGGCTCTATTTTAATGGAAGTAACCCCACCGTCCCCAAGCTTCAAAAATTCATCGAACGTATAATCCGTCTCATGGTCCTCCCCTAGGAAGCTGACGACAATGATCGTTTTCACTTTGGTTTCCTTTTGAATGGATTGAATCATGGGATAAAAGCGGTCCAAAACAATGATCGTCTCCACCCCGGAGTCTTTCAGTAAATGAATGAGTTCCCTTTCAACAGACATTGGATTCACCTGCGTAACAATTCCGCCAGTGGTAAGGATCCCATAATAAGAAATGACATATTGGGGACAGTTAGGGAGCATGATGGCAACCCGGTCTCCTTTTTTCGTCCCGATATGCTGGAGGGACGAGGAAAACATTGTGACGGCATCTTGAAGTTCACGATACGTCATGCGCTTTTGATAGAAGCTTATACAAGGATGCTCAGGGTACCCCGAAGCAGTTTGTTGGAGCATATGGGGTATTGAGAAATCGATTGCTGGAATATCTGTGTCGAACGATTCAGGATAATGAACGTGCCAGGATTTAGTTGTCACAAAATCATTCCTTCCGTTTTAATTATTCAGCTGCCGCTGCATGGTCCTAATAGATCAACCCACCACCATCTACAGATAATGTGGATCCGGTGATAAAGGAGGCTTCATCCGATGCCAGGAACAAGATGGCGGAGGCCACTTCATCCGGGTTTCCAATCCTCCTGAGGGCATTCGATTGAGAAATCACCGACCATTTCCTTTCATCCTTCTTCCATCCTTCAATGATGTTTGTATCGATGACACCCGGAGCTACAGCATTTACCCGGATTCCTTCTTTTCCGTACTCCAATGCGGCATTTTGCGTCAACAATACCACTCCGCCTTTTGCCGCATTATAAGCGGATACGTACTTCCTCCCCTTTAAACCCAGAAGACTTGAAACATTCACGATGACCCCGCCTTTTTTCATCAGTTCCGGTATGCTATGTTTCATTCCCAGAAAGATGCTCTTTAAGTTAGTATCAAGGACATCATCCCATTCCGTTTCTTCCAAATCGATACTCCTGACTTCTGACTGACCGATTCCGGCATTGTTCACGAGGATATCCAGACTCCCGAAATGCTCGACCGTTTTATGTACGAGCTCCTGCATGCTTTCACTGTCTCTTACATTCGTCCTTACATACATCCCATGCCCATTCTTTTCCCTGATGAGCCTTACCGTTTCCTCCCCCCTCGATTCATCCAGATCTGCCACGACGACATTCGCCCCTTCTTCAGAAAATCTTAAAGCGGTCGCACGTCCTATTCCACCGCCTCCTCCAGTGATGATCGAAACCCTACCCGATAGCCTCATATGCAATCACTCTCTCTTCCTAGCTCTCTACCGGAGAGGCTTTTTGATATTTTCTCAGCTCTAATTTTGCGAGTTGGGCACGATGTACTTCATCAGGCCCGTCGGCAAGTCGTAATGTTCGGGCATTCGCCCATTGTGCGGCCATTGAATGATCTCCTGATACCCCGGCAGCCCCAAATGCCTGAATGGCCCGGTCAATAACCCGTAACGCCATGGAAGGGGCCACTACCTTTATCATGGCGATTTCCTGTTTGGCCATTTTATTTCCGACGGTATCCATCATGTAAGCGGCTTTCATGGTCAGAAGGCGTGCCTGCTCGATTTCAATACGTGAATCAGCGATCCAATCCATGACGACCCCCTGACTTGAGAGCGTCTTTCCGAATGCTTCCCTGTTTTGAACACGCTTACATAATTCTTCAAGCGCCCTTTCCGCTGCTCCGATCAAACGCATGCAATGATGAATCCGCCCTGGACCTAATCGCCCCTGGGCAATGGCAAAACCTTTCCCTTCCGCCCAGATCATATTTTCCAGGGGCACCCGTACATCGGTAAAGGTGATTTCTCCATGACCGTGAGGAGCATGATCATATCCAAAGACCGGGAGCATCCGTTCGATTTTCACACCCTCCGCGTCCAAAGGGACGATGATCATCGATTGCTGCTCATGGCGTCTTGCATCAGGGTCTGTTTTCCCCATTAAGATGGAGAAGCTGCACCGTGGATCCCCAGCGCCGGATGACCACCATTTCCTGGCATTGATGACGTATTCATCACCTTCCCGAACGATGCTTGCCTTGATATTTGTGGCATCGGATGAAGCGACTTCGGGCTCCGTCATCGAGAAACAGGAGCGGATCTCACCATTCAGGAGGGGGATCAGGTATCGCTCCTTTTGGGCAGGGGTGCCATATCGCTCCAACACTTCCATATTCCCGGTATCTGGAGCGTTGCAGTTGAATACTTCCGGACCGATCAAAGACCTGCCCATGATTTCGCAAAGCGGTGCATATTCCACATTACTTAATCCAGCCCCATATTCACTTTCTGGTAGAAATAAGTTCCATAACCCTTGTTTCCTTGCTTCGGTTTTTAATTCTTCCATGATGGGCGGGACTGAACTCCATCGGGTATCCTGCCTGTTTAATTGCTGTTCATAAAGAGATTCATTCGGGTATACGAACTCTTCCATGAAGCGGGATAGTTTATTTTGATATTCTTGTACTTTTGGAGAATAGGAGAACTCCATGACATCCATCCTTCCTTATTAAAAATAATCGGGTTACATCGCTGAGGAGCCGCCATCCACCACAAGGACCGAACCTGTTACAAAATTAGAGGCACGGGAAGCAAGGAAAAGAGCCGCCCCTTTTAAATCATCTTCGCTTCCGAATCGATTTAACGGCGTACCTTCTAAAATGGCTTCCCCGGCATGGGAGAGGATCCCCTTTGACATTTTTGTCGGAAAGAAGCCTGGTGCGATTGCGTTAACATGGACTCCGCGAGAGCCCCATTTCACGGCAAGATCCTTGGTGAAGTTGATGACTGCTGCTTTACTTGTACTATAGCCGATGGCATCCATATATCTTGGGTCCGTTCCTTGAAGACCCGCTACAGACGCAATATTGATGATTTTCCCTTCATTCTGTGCTAACATCAGCTTTCCTACCGCCTGTGACATAATGAAGGTCCCGTTCACATTTACGTTCATAACTTTATGCCATGCCTCGAGGGGCATTTCTTCTGCAGGAGCGCCCCATGAAGCTCCGCTATTATTCACCAGGATGTCAATTCGTCCAAATGCCTTTTGGGTTTCATCCACAACCCTCGCGACGTCTTCCGGATCCGTGACATCACATTGAAAGGAAAGTGCTTGTACACCCATACCCTCTAAATCCTTTTTGACTTCATCGCATGCTTCTACATTTCTTGAACAGATGACAACATTTGCTCCTGCTTCCGCAAAACAGGTTGCAATCTGCTTTCCAAGACCCCTGCCTCCACCAGTCACCAGTGCCACCTTACCGGATAAATCAAACAATTCCTTTACATGCATATTCCTGCCTCCCTCTTTCAAGTCATTCACACACCAAGATACTAACCGGTCGGTATGTTACCTCTATAGTAAAGAATATAGTCTGAATTTTCAATTACAAACACTCAAAAACATGTGAAATATCCTTTTCCAATAAAAAAGCCGGCTCATCAAAAATGAGCCGGCCCGGCATTTAAGCTTCAGCTTCGATCATTTCTTTATTATAGGTTTCCGTATCCAGTTCTCCCGTTACCTTACTAGTGATGATTCCAGATGTCATGGCACCACTCACATTTACGGCTGTCCGGCCCATGTCGATTAAAGGTTCGATTGAAATCAGAAGACCCGCTAACGCAACCGGCAGGTCCATGGCAGAAAGGACGAGGATAGCGGCAAATGTGGCACCGCCGCCAACTCCGGCGACACCGAAGGAGCTGATGGCAACAATGGCAATGAGCGTAAAAATAAATGTTGGGGTAAAAGGATTCATGCCAACCGTAGGTGCGATCATGACGGCAAGCATAGCCGGGTACACGCCGGCACATCCGTTTTGCCCAATGGATAATCCAAAAGATCCCGAAAAGTTGGCGATCCCTTCAGAAACACCCAGTTTATTTTTCTGGGTTTGAATATTAAGGGGCAACGTCCCTGCGCTGGATCTTGAGGTAAAGGCAAAAGCCAATACGGGAAGTACTTTTTTCACGTATGTGACCGGATTCAGTCCTGTAAGCGTCAATAGGATTAAATGGATCAAGAACATGATAATAAGGGCAACATAGGACGCCCCTACAAATTCACCAAGTTTCATGATGGCATCGAAATCACTCAGTGCGACTGTTCTCGCCATGATGGCCAGCACACCGAATGGCGTCAGCCTCAATACCAGGGTCACAATTCTCATTACGACAGCATAGATGGAATCCACAATTTTCTTGAAAAATTCCGCCGCTTCAGGTTCCTTTCGCTGAACCCCTAAATAGGCGATGCCGATGAAGGCTGCAAAAATTACAACGGCTATGGTCGACGTGGCTCTTTCTCCGGTTAAATCAAGGAAAGGATTCTGAGGCAGGAGTTCCAGGATTTTTTGAGGATAGCTTTGGCCTTCTAAAGCCGCTGCCCTCTCCTCCAGCTGAACACCCCTTGCCGCTTCGGCATTTCCTTGATCAATTTGGATGGCTTCCAGGTCGAATGCTGCAGTTGTCGCAATACCTACTGCAGCCGCGACGGCAGTCGTACCGACAAGCAATCCGATGATCAATACAGAAATTTTCCCTAGATTGGAAGATCGTTTTAATTTTGAAAAGGCTGAAAGGATCGATACGAATACAAGTGGCATGACAATCATTTGAAGCAGCTTAATATAACCCGTTCCGACAATATTGAACCATTCAATCGATTGGGTGACATTTTCATCACCTGCCTCATACACCCACTGTAAACCGAGACCGAAAACAATTCCCAGTCCGAGTGCGGCAAACACCCGTTTTGAAAACGAAACATTTTTTCTTTGCATATGAAATAGTACACCAATGAGAACAAGAAACACCAAAATGTTCAACAAAACAAACCAGACATTCATTCTAAACCCTCCCTCTTATCGATGATGGTGATACAAGTTAGACCGGGGTCTACTGTATCGTATGATAGAGGAGGGCAGGATATGTTGTTTTTGTCCGGTGATTTTCAGAAAGATTTTAACAAACTATCCTGAACCCCTTGAAAGAGAGTATGAGTACGCTCAGGATGTTTTGAAATCGCCGAGATGACAGCCACACCATCGGAGCCTGCTTCCATTACTTTATGGACATTTCCCGAATGGATGCCTCCAATTCCGACCACGGGGAGGCGGATCCCCATTTTTCTCATTGATTCAATCACCTTTGGTCCTTGGACGGGTCTGCAATCATTCTTAGTTGTAGTTTGAAACATGGGACCCACACCCAGATAATCCGCTCCCGATTCTAAAGCGAGTTGTGCTTCCCTCACATTATGAGCGGAAATCCCAAGTATTTTATCACCCAACTTCTTTCGGACCGCTCCGATTGATTCGTCCTCCTGTCCTATATGTACACCATCTGCACCCATTTTCAAAGCCAGCTCCACATCATCATTGATAATAAAGGGAACCCTGTACTTTTGACATACATGCTGGAGTTCAAGAGCCAGTTCCATCATGGGCTTTCCCTCCAGACAGCGATTCCCCTTTTCCCGAAATTGAAACATGGTAACCCCGCCCGAGAGTGCTTCTTCCAATACATCGACAGGAGATCTTTCACAATTTTGACTGCCCATCACGAAATATAGCTTTAAGGAGTCTCTAAGATTCATAGATTGACTCCTTCATGATAGGCCCAATGATTCGTTGGCCCATGTCCATTCCCGATGCCGAGAGAATGTGAGATGGCAGCTGTAATAAATCCCTTGGCAGTATGGACTGAATCAAAGACGGGGTTCCCTTTTGCCAATTCTGCCGTGATGACCGCAGAGAACGTACAGCCCGTTCCATGCGTATGGGGTGTAGAAATTCTTGGACTTGTAAACTCAAAGAATTCTTTCCCGTCATAAAGAATGTCAGTCGCATAAGATGATTGAGATTGTGATTGGTGACCGCCTTTAATGATCACATGTTTGGCCCCCATCCCGTATAGGTCCTCAGCAGCTTTCCGGCAATCACCAACATCCCGTATCTCTCTTCCCGTTAAAGCTTCTGCTTCAGGGATATTGGGTGTGATGACGTAAGCAACCGGGATCAGACGATTGATCAACGCTTCAATGGATTTTTCTCCTAATAAAGAAGCTCCCCCTTTCGCAATCATCACAGGATCCACTATAAGCTTCTCCCATCCGGAGGAGCTTGCGAAATCCGCAACAGAAGCAATGATCTCATCATTCACCAACATTCCGGTTTTTACGGCTTCGGGTGGCAAATCTTCATTAATGGAAGTCAATTGTTCCAAGACTTCTGATGCCGACGATGGAAATACACCCTGCACCCCTTTTGTATTTTGAGCTGTCACGGCTGTTACGGCAGACATCCCATAAACATGACACTCTTGAAACGTTTTTAAATCCGCCTGAATCCCGGCGCCGCCACCGCTATCCGACCCTGCAATCGTCAATGCTTTATATACCATCTGTCACACTCCTCTTTCAACCAAAATAACGATGATAAATTGATTTTGCTTCCTTCATTTCTTTCGTTCCATGGATAAGCGCCCGTCCGTCATAAAATAAAACTATTTGGAGGGAATCGACCTTGAACCTGATCAAATAAGGATTCCTTTCCACTTGCTTGCCCTGGTTCTCAAGTGTTTTTGAAATGTCCAAGAGATTAACAGAGTGCCTTGACGCTGGCCGGATTTGCACGGAATCCCGTCCACATAGGACGGCCGTTTTCGTTTGATTCTCATATCGAAGACTTGGGTACATTCGATGAACACCACACGAGGGACACTCTTCTTTTTTCAACTTCCTTACATCAAGAGACGTATGTTCATTTTTCCATAAATCGAAAGAGACGAGCCTATGGCTGAGAGATTCATAATCTTCCACCAACATTTTTAGTGCCTCTGTTGTTTGATGGGCGACCACCTGTGAGACGGCAGGACTGATGATTCCTGCTGTATCACAGGTCAAGCCCCCTATCGGAACTTCATCGATTAAACAGTGAAGGCAAGGTGTGACACCGGGGAGAATGCTGAATGAAATGCCATAGCTCCCCACGCATGCTCCATAGATCCAGGGAATGGAATATTTTTGAGATACATCATTTATGATCATCCTCGTTTCAAAGTTATCTGTAGCATCGATGATCAGGTCTGCACCCATGGCCAAGTTCACTAACTCTTCAGGCATGACATCGAGAATATGTGCTTCGATATCAACTGTTGAATTAATTTCCCCCAGTCTCTTTTTGGCAGCGATCGCCTTCGGTAGTCGACTTTTTGCATCTTCTTCATTGTAGAGCTGCTGTCGCTGCAGATTGCTCCATTCGACGTAATCACGGTCCACGATCGTCAGCTTTCCGATGCCGGCACGAACGAGGACTTCTGCGTTCCCCGTGCCCAAAGCTCCTGCTCCAATGACCAGTACATGTTTATCCCTTATTCTTTCCTGACCTTCACTTCCAATGGGTGAAAATAAAATTTGTCTTGAATATCTCTCCTCATTCAAACACTCATCCCCTCCATCGGACTGCTAGCTGATGCATAGCGCTTCCGGGGGATTCTTCCGGCTTCATATCCAAAACGGCCACCCTCGATTGCAAGCCTCATGGCATTGGCCATCTTGACCGGATCTTTTGCTTGTGATACTGCCGTGTTCAACAACACAGCATCTGCACCAAGTTCCATAGCATAGGCGGCATCAGCAGGAGAACCGATTCCAGCATCCACGATGACCGGTACGCTTGCCTGTTCAATAATGAAACGGAGGTTTACCGGGTTTACTATTCCCTGCCCAGATCCGATCGGGGATGCACCGGGCATAATGGCATGAGCGCCCAACTCTTCCAATTTTCTGGCAAGAACCACATCATCGGAAGTATATGGGAGGACCGTAAATCCTTCTTTAAGCAGTTCTTCCGTTGCCTTCAGTGTTTCAACCGGGTCAGGCAATAGTGTTTTATCACATCCGATTACTTCCACCTTGATCATGTCACAAAGTCCTGATGCCCTGGCTAACTGTGCATGCCGCACCGCTTCACTAGCAGTTTTTGCGCCAGCCGTGTTCGGTAATAATGAATAGCTCTCCAAATCGAGTTTTTCCAAGAAGTTGGGTTGACTGGGCTCGAATATATTCATCCTCCTTACCGTGAACGTAAGAATCTCTGTTCCAGAAACCTCCACAGCTTCCTTCTGGATATCAAAAGCAGGATACTTTCCTGTCCCTAACAATAATCTTGAATGAAATGTATAATTTCCGATTTTTAACATATCAACCGCCTCCTACAAATTGGACCAATTCAATGGTATCTCCATTTTCAACTGTTGCCTTTTCATGCTCGTATGCCCGTAATATAATGTGATTTTTTTCGACCATGATTGTACGATTCTTCAATTTATAATGGTGTATGAGATCGTCTATCGTCGTGACTGTGTCTGGCACGGTCACCAGCTGTCCATTAATCCTTAATTCCACTTTCTCAACTCCCCATGTGTGAATGTAGTAATGGATTCTCTTTGCCTTCCATCAGGTCTGCCATCATGACTCCCGTTATGGGAGCAAGGAGGATGCCATTCCGGTAGTGGCCCGTTGCAATGGAAAGCCCTTCAAAGCTTTCGCTTCTTCCGATGACAGGCAGTCCTCCTTTTGTTTGAGGCCGTATCCCTGACCAGGCTCTTTCCCAATCAGCATGGATCAGGTCTGGTAAAATGTCTGTAGCTTTCTGCATTAAACTCATCATTCCACTAACGGAAATGGTTTCATCAAAGGTGTGCGCATGTTCTGTTGCTCCTATTAAAAATCGGCCACCCACCTTTGGGACAATGTAGCAGCCCTCGGTGAAAATGGTCCTCTCCACCAATTTCCTGGAGTATTTCACCGAAAAGCATTCACCTTTAACTGGAAAAGAGTGAAGTGTCAAGCCGACTCTCTCCAGTAGTGATTGACTCCACGCACCGCCTGCAACGATGATTTCAGATGCATGATAGGGGCCGATCGATGTTTGTACTCCCACTATCCTGCTTCCTTCAACAATAAAGTCATGGACTTCCGTATACTCCTTGATATCAGCCCCTAGTCTGACTGACGCGTGGCCCAGTGCTTTTGTCAGCTTTGCGGCCGACACGTTCCCGTCACGCGGAATGAATAAACCGCCGGTTGCCTGCTTAGAGAGATAAGGTTCGAAGGTTGATAGTTTTGGAGAGGATAGCCATTCAACCCCTTCATCCTGATCCATTTTGGAAGCAACACTTACTAACGTCTGTGCCTCTTTCTCTGTCCTTGCCAGTTTGATCATTCCATTTTCCATATACTCTATATCCATACCGGTTAGTTCTTTTAATTCCTGTGCAAGGGCAGGGTACATATTCCGGCTTTTCTGCGCCAGGCGATAGAGGGGGCTTCCCCCATTGAGCTCCGTATGGACCCCTAGCATCCCCGCTGCAGCTTTTGAGGCTCTGGATGCCAATTGTTCCTTCTCAATCAGCAATCCTTTTTTTCCTCTTTTGGAAAGCTGATACAGAATCGAGCAGCCGATCACACCTCCCCCTACGATCACCACATCATATGGTTTCGCCAAGCTGTTTCACCTCCTTATGGATCGCCATATAATAAGCCCGTACTGCTTCAAGAGGGTCTTCTGAAAGAAAGATCCCCGATAATACCGCGATACCTTTAGCCCCGGTTCTCAAAATGTCCTCAACCCGTCCGGGTGTAATCCCCCCGATGGCGATGATGGGAAGGGGAATGTTCAATACGATGTCTTCCAAATTGACAATCCCTGTGCCTTGCTTCCCTGGTTTCGACGTTGTTTCATAGATATTCCCATATAGGAGAAAATCGGCTCCTTCGTCACATGCCCAAAGTGCTTCTTGCATGCTGTGCACCGATGAACCGACCTTCAAAGTTGGAAAACGTTCCTTCACAAGAGCAACAGGAGCACTATGATGCGAAAGCTGGACTCCTCTCACATGTTTCATCCAAGCGATGTCTGCACGATCATTGATGCACAGCTTCCTTAACGGAATACCAGCAGCTGTTAATTCATCAACGGTTTCAATCAACTCCGCAGCTGTCCAGGTTTTTTCACGGATATGAAGCATATCGATATAGGGGTGAATGGTTTTCGATATTTCCACCAATACTTCCCTTGATTGCTGACCAGTGGAAATGACATGTAGCCGTCTTCTGTTTTCAATTTCCATAGCGAACATCTCCCGTCGGAAATAGTGGTAGATAAATAGAAAGAATGTAACTTATGGAAACCATGAGTATGATGCTCCCCATAAAATAGCCATCAAATTTCGATAATCCGACTTTGTAGAAATAGGTTCTCTCCCCATCACCCTCAAAGCCTTTCGTATCCATGGCAACTGCAATTCTGTGAGCCCTCCTGATACTTTGTGCCAGCAAGGGGATGGAATAAGACTGTATGGTATGGAAAAGTTTCGAATAGCCCGTTCGTTCACGGGTGCCCCTGACTTTCAGTGCATTCCGAATGGTAGTGAATTCTTCAATCATGATGGGGATCAGCCTTATACCGGCCATAAAACTATAAGCGTACTTCGGCTTAAGGCCCAATTGTTGCATAAGTGAATAAAACAGGAGGACAGGTCTCGTCGTCAGAGCAAACAATAAACCTAAAACAGCGAATAGGAATGCCCTTAAACCAATGTGACCCCCCCTATAAAAACTTTCCTCTGTCACATGGATCATCCCCCAGGCAAACCACGTCGTCTCCCCTTTCCCAAACATGATCATCGAAGATGCCGTAGAGAGAAAGACAAGGAAAAATGGCATGGCCATCAGCGTCACTACCCTCTTTGAATATCCAGAGAATGACCACAATAAGAGGAAAGCGAACAAGGTCAAATACACGAGCCAGTTCAGGTAATGAATGAATAGTAAAAACAGAAAAAGTGTGATTATCATGAGCAACTTGATACTCGGGTTGATGCGATGAAGCCAGGTGTGTTTATGAGTGATTTCCATATTCATAAGGCTTCACTCCTCGCTGCTTCTACATCCGCATCTTTAACTACTCTTCCTTCTTCAACGGTCCATATCCTGGTTGCATAGTGTTGGGTGATTCTGATATCATGAGTCACCATCAAGATGGTGACTCCTTCACTCTGTAACTCAAGAAGCATTTCGAGCAATTCAAATGTATTGTGAGCGTCCTGTCCGAAGGTCGGTTCATCCAATAACAGAATCTCCTTACCGGGAACGATGGAAGCTGCAACACTCAGTCTGCGTTTTTGACCCACGGATAACGAATAAGGATGTTGCTCCTTAAATGAATGAAGGTTGAATCGCTGGAGTAGCTCATAAACCTTTCTCTCTATGCTCTCTTCGCTCAAATCCTTTAGCCGGTAACCATAGGCCACTTCGTCAAAAACGGAATGGGTGACAAACTGTAATTCAGGATTTTGAAAAACGAAGGCACATTCTTGTGAAATCTTTTTCCCTTTCATCTGTACTCCGTTTAATTCGTACGTCCCGCTAGTACGGTTGAATTTCATTAAGCTGTGCAGTAACGTTGATTTCCCTGCACCATTCCTTCCTGTAACAGCAATCCATTCCCCTTTGCGGATCACGGCATAGGACAGGTGAATCTTCTCTTTCTTTTGAATATAGCCTTTAAAGTCCTCCATTCTTGCAATCACAGGTCCGAATGAGGGACTCTCCCTCATCTGGCGGGATGACAGATATTCCTCCCATGCGCCCGGGTACCACACACCCAAGTTTTTCAACGTAAATTTGTATTTGTTCAAGATCCACTCTTTCGCTCCATCAGCCCTGATGGTTCCATCGACATCGAAAAGAATGATTCGATCGATCATGTCCAGAACGTGATCAAGTTTATGCTCAACGATCACCAGGGTTTTATCTAAACCGATTTCTTTGATTGTCTTCCAGACAGACTTTGTACTTTCCTCATCCAATAATGAAGTCGGTTCGTCCAGGAACAAGGTATCGGGTCTCAGGGCAAGCGCAGAAGCAATGGCCAATTTCTGCTTCATGCCTCCTGATAATGTTGAGATTTTCGTATGGGGATCCTCAAGTTCCAGTCCCACCTCCGATAGCAGCCTTTGTATTTCCTCTTTCATCTCTTCACGGGAAATCCGTAAATTCTCCAGCACAAAGGCTAATTCTTCATCCACAAATGGCATACAAAATTGCGAATCCGGATCTTGGAATACATAGCCATAAGAATCAGATACCTCCAATTTTGCAGCTCTCATGGGAACATCGACGGAGCGGGGGATCACTCCGGATAAAACATGTAAAAGTGTTGACTTCCCGCATCCTGTTGGACCCAATAGCAATACTTTCTCCCCTTCATTGATAGAAAGACTGACTTCATTAAACATCCGTTTCCCTGTTCCGGGATAGGTAAGTCCAAGGTTTTCGACATGCATAAGCATCACCCCCATTACTGGTTCAATACATCGTAATCATCCTCACTTGCACGTCTGACCAGACTTGTGACTCCGGTTTTCTCGAGGGCCCTGACCAAATAAAATGATCCTGCACCTGCAATGACAATCGATCCCAGTAATCTTGCAAAGATAAACAATGACAGATTCCAAAGGACTAGATCTCCCATATACCCTTTCATGTAATCCATGAAGATGGATCCCCATGCAGAACCGAACGCAGCAAAACAGATAATCGAAAGATCATAGCGTCTGTATTTCGTCAGGAAGAAAACCGATTCTGCCATTAACCCTTGAATGACTCCGAATAAAAGGACCTCGAGCCCCCATTCAGAGCCCATGAGAAACTCTCCTGAAGAAGCTGCGATTTCGGCTAAAAGGGCGACACCGGGTTTTCGGATGATCAAGAATGCCACTGTGGCCGCCATGAACCACATCCCATAGATGAGTTGATCTGCATGCAACCCGATCGGCTTCAACAGGTTATAAAATGGACCCCACAGCTTATAAATGACCCCGAACATGATGGAAATGACCACCGTCACTAAAATATCGGTCAGTTTTAATTTAGACATGTTGTTCGCTCATTTCTTTTCCTGCATCCAGTGGATTCTGAAACGGCCATTTTTCCAAGGTGTAAGCCATCTCCCAAAACTGCCATTCATAGATGCTGCTCATAATGAAATTTTCTTTCATTCTTTCTTTATCGTGTAAGGTCATTGTTCCTGCCAATTCATCAAGCCTATTGATTTGTTCCTCCACTAACTCTTTAAACCATTCCCCGCCGTATGCCTTAATCCATTCCTGATACACCGGTTGTTCCGGCGTGCATGATTTCAAGCGTTCCCCGATCTCATAATAGAGCCAGTAACATGGGAGGATCGCCGCCAGGATATCAGCTAAGCCCCCATATCTTGCGGAACGATACATATGGGACGTATAAGCGTACGCTGTAGGAGCCGGTTTGAAATTCTTTTTTTCTTCATCCGTGATCCCTAATCGTTTAGAGAAATTTTCATGAAGAGAAAGCTCTGCTTCATTGGTTCCTACCGCGTGGGATGCCATTCGTGATGTGGTATGTAAGTCCAATGCTTTTGCAGCACCAAGCGCCTGCACCTTCGAGAAATGTGAAAGGTAATAGGCATCTTGCAAGAGGTAGTACTTGAACTTCTCGATGGGGAGAGTCCCATCCCCGATCCCTTTGACGAAAGGATGATCGAAGCTTGTGTCCCAAATGTCGTTGACTTCGTTTCGTAACACTGTTGAAAATGTCATGATTTTCTGCTCCTATTCCAGACGACCCGAAATGGGCAACAAAAAAGCCACTTTCCATTATGCATACAGCATACAGAAAGTGGCTTGAGATCAGAATGATAGAAATATATTCTATGTGACCTTCAAACACCACTTCCCTACGCTGGTCTCAACCAGATCAGGTTCAAAGGGTCTTAAAGTCACACTTTAATCTCAGCCTTTTCGAAGGCACCCCTAGTGGATCGTCTTATGAAATTTTGTTTTCGATGCTATCGTATCATGATTTATTGAGTTGTCAACATAAAAAAAACAATATCATCATTCTTAATCGGATTCCATATGGCTGTCGAACTCAATGACAGCAAAAGGTGGAGCAGGTTTATGTTATGATATATTTTTTTATTAAAAATTTCGTCAGTTCGTTTCTACATCCCGATCATATCCGAATAAAAATTCAATATCATGCAAAATTATAAAATAGAGGGACGGACCTTCAAAAAGGTCCGTCCCTCTATTTATTTAAACCATCCTTTTTCTTTGGATTGTGTGATGGCTTCGATTCGGTTTTTCACTTCCAGCTTGTCGAGTATGGTGGAGATATAGTTCCTGACCGTACCTGTTTTAAGCTTTAGTTCATCGGCGATTTCCTTAGTGTTCTTTCCATCGGCAACGAGCTCGAGGACTTCTTTTTCACGGTCTGTGAGTGGATTTTCTTCGCTGTAGACATCATCCATCAGCTCCGGTGCATAGATACGCTTACCATCCATCACAAGCCGGATAGAGTTCGCGAGCTCCTCACTCGGACTGTCCTTCAACAAATACCCTTTCACGCCACCCTTTAATGCCCGCTGAAAGTAGCCTGATCTGGCAAAGGTGGTAAGGATGATCACCTTACAATCTTCCCCTTTTAATTCCTCTGCCGCTTCAAGTCCCGTCTTTTCAGGCATTTCAATATCCATGATACAAATATCCGGCTTCAGTTCATGAACGAGGGAAATGGCTTCTTCTCCATTGCCTGCTTTTCCTACCACTTCCATATCATCTTCAAGGCTCAATAGAGACCCTAATGCACCCAACAGCATCCGCTGATCTTCCGCAATCACAATTCGAATCATTCCATTCCCTCCCTGTCTGTCTGCTTGATTACTTTCGGAACCCGCATGATCAAGGTGGTACCATCCACCGAAACGATGTCTAGGCTTCCGTTGACAAATTCCAACCGCTCTCTCATCCCGATCAGACCACTGCCTTTGGACTGAGTATAGTCACTCCCGATCCCCACACCATCATCCTTCACCACAATGGTCATCTCTTTATCCGATTCCTCGATGATCAATTCACAAGTGGAAGCCTTGCTGTGTTTTACTACATTGGTCACAGCCTCTTTCAAGCACATGCTTAAGATGTTTTCTAAAAAGAGTGATGTCTGAGGAAGGGTGGTGTCATCAGTCATCCGGAATTCAATTTCAGCAGCCTTCAACAGCTGCTTGATCCTGACGATTTCATCTTTCAATCGAATCCCCCTCATCTGGGAGACCATCGTCCTGACCTCACTTAATGCGGTTCTTGCCGTTTGCTGGACGTCCTGTAATTCACTTCTTGCCTGCTCCGGGTTCTTGTATACCAATTTTCTCGCAAGGTCACTTTTCAGTCCGATCAATGAAAGCTTTTGACCAAGTGTATCGTGCAGATCCCTGGCAATTCTCTGACGCTCTTCCTGTTTGACAAGGTCCGATATCCGCTTATTAGCATCTTCCAGTTGGTCTTCCAGCTGAACCTGTTTATTCCGATTATAAATATTGAACGGAAGCAGGATGACGCTGATCCAGATAATCAGGATGAAGGGAAACTGGGAAAGGAATAATTCGTCCTGCAGCACGAAATTATAATTGATCGATGCCGTCGTCAGGACCAGATGAATGATGTAAAGGGTCAAAAATGCAACCCGGTTCTTTATATTCCCGTTGTAGTAAGCAATGTAAAAGGCGAAATAAATAAAATTAAACTGGATGGTCATGGTGATGGAAATCGCAATCAATATCGATGTCCATAAATAAACCGGCCAATCTTTCGAGATAAAAGCAAAGCGTAAAGAAATAAAAAATGTAATGGTCAAGAAAATCCCCACCGCAATTTCAATCGTAGAAGAAGATTGAAAGATAAAGTAAAATGGCAGAATGCTGATAATACTCCATATGTAGGGGGAAATACCCGAACCTCTTTGAATATTGATTAATTTTTTCGGCATTTGCACGCTGAATACCTCTTTTGTTTTCAATGTTTTGAATATGTTTCCTATATTATGACATATATGAACCTGATTTTCACATGTTGCCTTTGAGTATTAATTGGTCTTCAGGGGTGTCTGAATACTAGTATTTTCGGTTTTGAATTCTTTTTTGCTTCTCCATGATCTCATAGGATTTGTGAATGATGTCTGTTAAGACGTCACCTTTATAGACCCTGCCAATTTTTGTGTTCTGCTGATAGTATTCTACAATTTCATCCAATTTCTCGTACGTTTCTTTATCTACCCTTACATTAAGTTGCATTCTTCCTTGATCTGACAAGGTTCGCCCTCCCACTCTATCAATATGATATCAACTGCTAGCACTTTGTTATCACAAGTATATCAGATGCTATATGATATAAATACAGTTCAAATGTCATATTAATCATAGAATAACGAAACAGCCCGGGCAAATTTCGCCCAGGCTGCTTTTTCCATGTTAGTTGTCTTCAATCGTGACTGATACCGGATCAATATCCATCTCAACCTCGAGGAATGAATAATCGTCCTTGTTCCCGTCCCGGTACCCCCAGAAACCTTCTGTCTGATTTCCTTTACTGAAGGTAAGCTGAAATCCTTCACCCTGAGAAAAGCTAAAACTTTTCACTTCATCCTGACCAACATTATCAAGGAGGCTGTAGCTTAAGTAGTTTGCAAGTCCCGGGTGTGGAGTTAATACTCCCGTATGTGGACCCGCGCTATATTCATAGTATTCATAGTCTTTTGTCGACACTTTGTGGTCGCTGATTGAAAATTCTTTCGATTCAACATTGTATTGATCACCTGATGTGATCCACGATAAACGGATATCTTTATACGTATGAGTGGATGGTGACAGATCTGACTGACTTAAATCCACTAGTGATACACCGCCTCTTCCTTTTACTTCAACCGTCTTGGATGCGTTATCCAAGATCAACGCAGTGTCCTCATCGATTCCATAAGATAACTCATTTTCTTTTCCATAGACTGCTGTCGTTGCAATCAGCCGGCCCAATCGTGCTTTTTTATCAAAGTGCTGGTCAACGATGCCATACGGGAAGAATCCAAGCCCCTTCTCAAGGTATCCGGGGCCGCCTTCTTGCTGGGACATGCCATCATAGTTTTCCGTAAACCCCTTTGATAGTGTGTCGTAGCTTCCACCGCCTGCTATCATGACATCACTCATGATGGCGGCTCCTGCACTTGTACCACCAAGGACCGCTCCATTTCGGTAAATTCTCCACATACTGCTGAGCACCTGCGAATTCGTTCCGTCTTCGTTCAATAAAGATTGTGTGATATTCGTTTGATCGCCTCCCACAAACCAGATTCCATCATACTCCAGGATGCGTTTTGCAAGATCAGGGTCATTCTTATTGTCTATCCAGTCTTCTTCATTTTCTTCCGTCCCTTTAAAGTCATGATTGGATATAGGAAGGATATCGATGTTTTCCGCCGACATGCCATATGAGGTCAAATCCTCTTTAAAAGCATGTGAAGACTTCAAACTGGAGCTTGCTGCCGGGACGACCCCGATTTTCCCATTTTCACCGGCACGCTTAATGAATTCGTTATAAACCTCTTCATTGCTGCTGCCCAAAGCCCCACCGACGATCACCAAGCTTCCTTTTGTTTCAGGATCAAAAGAACTCTCGGGAACGTCGAGCGTAGATTTCTTAAAGTCTTGTTTCAGACGATCTTTCTCACTAAAATTGACTTTCACAGGAGATACATCCATTTTCACATGAAGGATGGAGTAGGAATCCTTTTGACCATCCTGATAACCCCAGTAGCCATTCGTTTCATCCGTTTGTTTGAATGTAAGCTCAAAACCATTTCCTTTACTATCATATAGATAGCTGGATACTTCCTCTACCGCTTCATTGTCTACCAACGAATATGAAAGATAGTGCGGCAATGTCCCATAAGACGACAACACCCCGGTAGCCTGCAGAGGTTTAAAATTGTAATATTCATAGCCCTTTGTTTCAAGCTTATCTTCAGCCATGGTGAACTCTTTCGTTTTCACCTGTAGCTCATCACCCGGGGAGAGATAACTGATATCAAGATCACGAATCCCGTCTCCGGTTGTAGTGGAGCCTGAAACATCTACAATGGTCACATTGGTTCTACCCAATACGGAAATAGTCCCTTCCTGATTGTTCACAACCATCGCCGTATCCTCATCGATTCCATAGGCTAATTCATCAGCCGTTTTGTAACGTAAGGCCGTGGCGGCTAACCTGCCAAGGCGTGATCGTTCATTGAAATGTTGATCGACAATGCCCCATTGAAAGAATCCCAGTCCCTTCTCAATATAAACTGGTGCATATTCCTCTTCCGGATTAGATACGTCCTCTGTTGTAAATTCCTGACGGAGGCCTCCTAAGCTGTCTCCACCCGTTATCATCACGTCACTCATGATGGCGGCTCCGGCGCTTGTCCCGCCAAGTACGGCACCTTTCCGGTAAATCCCCCATATTTCTTCCAGTGCTCTTGTCCTTTCCCCATTCTCTTTCATTAAAGTATCGGTGATTTTCAGCTGGTCACCACCGACAAACCAAATACCTGTGAGTTTTTTTATCCTTTTGGTGATGTGATGATTTTCAGCGTTTTTCTTCCATTTACTTTCATCCTCTTCTGTCCCTTTGAAATCATGAGAAGAAAAAGGAAGGATTTCAATGGATTTTTCATCCACTCCATATGAGATCAAATCTTCTTTGAATTGAACGGAAGATTTCATAGAACCGGAAGCGGATGGAATGATCCCTATTTTAGCTTCCTTCTTTCCTCCGGATAATTCAATGAACTTTTCATACACATCCGAGTTACTGCTACCTAGTGCCCCTCCAACAATCACAAGGTTCCCTTTAATGTTCTTTTCATTCTTTTTGGCCATGATTCCAGTAGTAGCCACACTGCCGATCACAGCCAAAACAGTCAATACAACGATTCCTTTCTTCACTTTCCCCCAATAACCAATCATCAACCATTCTCCCTTCCAATCATTCTTTCATAAAGGTAACATGCAAATTTCATGCCAACTCTGAAATCTCCGAATTATCAGTCAAAAATGCAAGAATGGGTTCTAATTGGACCTTTCTGGTCACCAAGGCTTTACCCAATAACAAAAAGCACCATCCCCTTTCTTCAGAAATGAAGGGGATGATGCTTTCGATACACTTTACGCAATATGTTCTTCGCAGTAAGCAAGAAGGAGCCTCTCTTCGTCTTCTTCCAATTCAAAGTCCAGGAAGGACTCCGTGTTTCTTTCAATGATCGCAGATTGTACGAGCCTTGCTCCATTTTCGTCCCGGACAAAGATGGCTTTTATATAAATACCCTGTTCCGAATACAGTTCATCGTCTTCGGGTACTTCAACATCCAGCATCACTTCATAACGATCCCCGCTTAAAATCCCTGTTGGGTCTTTAAGTTCTTCCACATGATGATTGGTAATATTCATTTATCTATCTTCCTTTCACTATCAAACAAGTTTCTGCTTATCCTCCTATTATACACGTTCCGTCCCCCATTTAAAAATGTATTCCCTATCTATCCACTAAAGGATATAAATAGGCTTCCTTCCCAAACTCCGCTATAATAATGGTAGATCTACTGTTTAAGGAGAGATTTGAAGTGAACTCTAAAGAAATGCAGGAAAAAATCATCCAGAATTATCAGAAGGACGAACATATGATGATCCTTGTGTTTGCACAATGGTGTGTGAATCACGACCTCGATCCCGCTGAACTTTATCAAAGGGCCTATCCCCAACAGGGAGATAATCCCGCCCTGCAGCAAGGAATCGACTTGACCGTTTCAAAAGAAGAGTCCGAAGAAATTCCAGACACCACTATACTAGGTGTCCTATCCCTATTCGGGAACGATGACCTGGCTCATGTCGTGACGGAAGAAATCAGCAAACGTACGAAAGAAAAACGTTAAATTCACATAGAGGGACGGACCTTGTTAAAGGTCCGTCCCTCTGTTATTTCTTCACATAAAATCAAAGTAATAACGAATGATGTGAAAGAAGATGGGCGATGTATAAGCGAGGCTGTCGACACGGTTGAGGTAGCTTTCTTTTAGCGCAGCTACTCTTTCTTGATTGCCGATGAGAAGGTCGCGCTTCAATACGGATATTGTCAAACTTCCAACAAAACCGCTGATGCTGATGATGAGCCCAGACAGAATGCCAAATCGAATGTCAAGGGGGGTCAAAAAAGGATACAAGAAATATGACACTCCGGTTGTAACCAACATCGCCGATAGAAACCCTTCCCATGTAATGTACGGATTTGAAGTCGGAACCACCTTCCTCTTTCCGATATACATGGAGACAACAAATTGAACGATATCGCTCACCTGGGTTAGCACGACCAGGAAAAGGACAAGATTAGCCCCATATTCAGGGCTCGCAATCTGGTAATATGCGAGGTGGCTTAAACCAAACACCATCAGCATAATCCCCCATTGGGTTGAGCTCACGGAGCGCAGGAATCCGAGTGTCCCTTTTCCTAAAAGCCGGGGAAGGGGAAGAAGTAGAAATACGTATACGGGAATAAACACTATGAACATGCCATACCATCCTATATAGATCCAGTAAAACTGAATCGGGATTGATACATAGGCCCATAGGAATATCCGCCTGTCGGCTTTCCGTGTCTTCATCATGGAGAAATACTCTTTGAGGGAAAAGAAACATAGAACCATTAACGAAAACATGGATATAACAGGGTTAAATAAAGTCGCCAAACAAAATACCACGAACATTCCCCACCATGTTTTCACTCTTAGAGATATCCCGGAGAAGTCTTTTCCCCTTTGATTTCTTTTGATTTGTAAAAACAAGACGTTGACTATGACCAATCCTGTAAAAATAATAAATAAAGTCCAAATGGCCGAATCCATTTTCATCCCCCTCCTCAAATGACCATATTCAAACGGTGGATTTATTGTATAATTAAGCATATGGGAAATTCTACTACTTTAAAAGAGGGAATGAGCTATGGAGAGTAAATATATTTTTATTTTACTGACGGATACAGGAACCCTGTTTACAAAGTCCATCAAAAAGTACACGAAAGCCCCATACAATCATGCGTCCATTTCCTTCGACCGTGAACTGACCGAGTTATACAGCTTTGGCCGGAAACATCCTAACAACCCCATAAATGGCGGGTTTGTCAGAGAAGATATCTTTCATGGAACATACAGCAAATATCCACATACCACTTGCGTAATTTATCAATTGGAGGTAACGGATAGGGATATTGAAAAAATGAAGCGGGTATTAAACGTCTTTAAAAGGAGCCGCAAAAAATTCCTCTATAATATTCTTGGGGTGTTCGGTGTATCCATGAATGAGCCTGTCGAATTCAGCAACTCCTACTTTTGTTCCCAGTTCGTAGCAGAGATTCTTCAACGTTCCGGTATCAAACTGTGGGCAAAGCTGCCTGCGCTGATCACTCCGGAAGATTTCAGAAAGCACCCCCAATTCCACCTGGTCTATGAAGGAAAGTTGTTCGATTACGAGCCTGTCAAACAAAAAAGGGCAAAATAAAATCCCCCTCGGATTCGTTCGAGAGGGATTGTTCTTTTAGGACTCATCCACAGTTTGAAGAAGGTTGAATAGAATATCATATATAAGCTCGTAAACCGTAAGCATGGTTTGGCTCTCATCAAAATCACCGTGGTCATTCAAAGTGAAGTTCAAGTCCCACAGCCCATCTTCTCCATTAAACAATAGATCATAAGATGATTCACCTTTAAGAGACCCGTCTAAATAACTCTCTATCTGACTCCGATACTTCTTTTGCAGTTTTAACCCCAACATCACGTCATACGTACCAAATACGTCATCCACTTCCACGGAAACGGCATCCACCCCAATCAAAGCGAACCATTTGGATTCAAGGTAAACGAACTCATTTTTATGTTTTTTCAAATAAGTGATGTGCTGACCCAGAAAGTCGTAAGATTCTTCCCCGATCAGTTCCTCGGTTTCTTTCTCACAACGCTCGATATATGCATCCTGAAAGCGTGAACCCGCTTCCGGGGCGGCAACCTCGTCAGCATCCAATAAACCGTGATTCAACACATAGTCTCTCTCTTGTTTAAACAAGTGAACAGGAATGTCTGATCCTTTCATTTCATCAATATACTGCTGTATTCTTTTCTGTAACATTCAATTCCCTCCACATGGATTCTTTCTTATTTCCTTTATGTACTACTCTAACTCCAAGTATACAGGACAATGATCACTTCCGTGAATATCCGAGTGAATTTCAGCTTTTTCTATAGAAGGCGATAATTGTTCGGAGACGATAAAGTAATCAATCCTCCAGCCGATATTTCGTTCACGTACTTTACTCATATAAGACCACCAACTGAAAGCGTCATCCTTTTCGGGGTATAGATAGCGAAAACTATCGACGAAGCCTTCCTTTAGCAACAGACCCATTTTCCCCCTTTCTTCATCGGTGAAACCTGAATTTCCACGGTTTGACTTATCATTTTTCAGGTCAATTTCCGTATGCGCAACATTTAAGTCCCCGCATAGAATGACCGGTTTATGAAGATTCAAATCCGCGAGATAGTCTCTCAAGGCATCCTCCCATCCAAGACGTTCCTTGATCCTCGAAAGATCTCTTTTCGAGTTAGGCGTATAGACATTCACCAAGTAAAAAGAATCATATTCACATGTAATGATTCTCCCTTCAGGTTCCATATGATCCTGATTGAAACCATACGAGACTGTCAGAGGTTTCTTTTTAGTGAAAACGGCAGTGCCTGAATATCCCTTTCGTAATGCATAATTCCAATATTGGTGGTATCCCTTTAAATCCAAGGAGATTTGCCCTTCTTGAAGCTTGGTTTCCTGAAGACAGAAAATATCTGCATCTATGCTGTGAAAATAATCTAAAAACCCTTTTTTCACACAGGCTCTAATTCCGTTTACATTCCATGATACTAATTTCATAGTAATCTATTTAACTCCTTTATTCATAACTTTCATCCCTTATTATCCTACCATAAAATCAGTACACGTTATTCATTATACTGATATAATATACCGTTTTACCCAATACTATTTCGATATAACTATGGCCTTCCGTTGAAACTTTTGCATAATAAAAACCATGCTTCCGCATGGTTTTTATCGTTTATACTGATTTATTTCAATGGATTAGAATGTTAATGTGACATCTGCGTCCTTTGCGAATTCAAGGAATGTGACTGCTCCACCCACTTCGATTCCATCCACAAATGCTTCTTTATCCAAGCCCATTACATCCATCGTCATTTGGCAACCAATAAAGGAAACCCCCATCTCTTGCGCCATTTCCACTAACTCGGGAATACCGGGTACATTGGCCTTGGCAAATCCCTCTTGGAAGTGTTCTTTTCCTTCGGGCATCGGAAGCTGTTTGTGACCTTCTTTATGGATAAGATTTAATCCTTCAAATGTAAAGAAAATGGCTACTTCCTGATCGGTGGCTGCCGCCGCAGTTGCAATATTAAATACTTTATACGCATCAAATAATCCACCGTTACTTGCGATGATCGCTACTTTTTTACTCATTTTCCATTCCTCCAGATTTCGGTTTTATTCTTCCTAATTTTTGTTGTGACCCTGTGGTTTCAATAAAGAAGATTATTTCGTAGGACCTTCCCAAGACATCATTCCACCGGTCATATTAATGACATTGAACCCCTGACTCTCAAGAAATTGTGAAGCTTGTCCACTTCTTCCTCCAGAACGGCATACCATGATATATTCTTTCGTCTTATCTAACTCACCCATACGACTTTCAATCGAACCCAACGGAATATGTTTAGCAGCCGGAATCATTCCTGAAGCGACTTCTTCATCTTCACGAACGTCTATTATGTTTAAAGATTGATTGCCTTCAGTTACTAATTCTTCAACTTGTTTTGCGGTTAATTCTTTCATAATGATTCCTCCCAATTCTCTGATATGAATAACTGTATGTACATATAATATACCTGCATGGGTATTTTGTCAACCCAATAAAAGCGTGATGACATAATGATCACCACGCATGGCCCTTTCCTCTATACCCTACTTCTTTATAAACTCACTTATTTCCTGAAAGATTTCTTCTCTAATCATATTAACCTTTGCAAAGTCCATGGCCCCTATATAAATGGATTCGAGTTGTTCACGAAGCTTCTTAGCTTCTTTTAAATATGAGATTGCTTCATTCATTTTATCCTTATAGGCTTTTGTCGTCCGTTCGATATCGCCAGCATATTTTTCATCTGTCCCCTCGGTAATACATCTTTCATACATATCGATGATTTCGTCTGATTCCCGATCAGGAAAATATTCATGTGGTGCGGTGCTATCAAATATAGCGATCCCTATTTCTCTGATGATCAACATATCAAGACTATTCGGGTCAAAACCGCAATGATAAACTTCTACGTCAAATCCTTTCTCTTCTGCAGCAGAAGCAATTTTCTTTAACATCGTTGACTTTCCGGAACCTGCACGCCCTTTGATAAAGTAGCGCTTCCCGACATCCTCCGTTAAATTCTGAATGTAGTCAACTGCCCCATCAGGAGTAGCGGCACCCAAGAACCGATGTTTGACTGTGGAGGATTTAGGAAGGCTGTCTTCTTCAAAAAAGAGTGAAATCAACTCGTTTGTCAATTCATTGGCTTTTTCGAAGTCCATGTTCGCAATGTAGATGTCTTCAATGTCATCATGGGCACTCAGGGATGACGCAAAGGTATGATACGCTTTCTGAAAGAGTGAGGCAATGTGATCATTTAAGGCAAGGATTTCTTCCTTGTGCCCGGTCAGTTCATTACGGTCCCATGCCACTCCTAAATTCACATACTCTTCGATCACGCCGGGTGCTTTTGGTTCAATAATATGAGGAGCTGTCCCATCTACAATCCCCACACCGAATTCAGGGAGGAGAACACCGTCGATGGATTGATTATCGGAAGCACAATGCAAATAGTCTACGTTTAACCCAATTTCTTCAAACCGTTTTCCAATCGTTTTCATCAATGAGGATTTCCCTGTTCCAGGACCACCCTTTAAGATATATACCCGCTCTAATCCAGCGAGTACTGAATCATATAAACTGTAGAATCCTTTTGCCGTATTCCCTCCAGCATAATAATGACGAATCTTCCCTGTCATGAAATCACCCTTTCACATCATTTATTTAAACATATGATGCGGGATCTAAATAGGTGAATACCCACACCTAAAGCGGAAGCGGCTTGAACAGAGGCGACCAGCATAAGGCTAACATGCCGGAAAGGCGCCCTTTGCCTTTTTGGCATGTTAGCCTTATGACCTCGAGCCTCTAGCCGCTGGAGCTGGATGAAACTAAAGCGGAAGCGGCTTGAACGTAAAAAAAGCACTTCCACGAATGGAAATGCTCTTTTATATGATTATACGTGAATCAATCATCTCCGTTTAGGAAATCCCCGATTCCACCAAGTATACTTCCCTCACCCGTCGAACGCCCCCCACCTGGAGCGTTTGCATAGATCCGTTCCGCTAACCGGCTGAACGGAAGAGACTGTATCCATACCGTACCCGGTCCACGGACAGTAGCAAAAAACAGACCCTCTCCACCAAGGAAAGCCGATTTGATTTTGCCGACATATTCAATGTTGTAGTCCACTTCTTTTGTCATGGCCACTAAACAACCCGTATCCACCCGCAGCACTTCCCCCGGCTGGAGCTCTCTTCTATAAATCGTTCCCCCGGCATGAAGAAAGGCTAAACCGTCCCCTTCAAGTTTCTGCATAATGAAACCTTCTCCCCCAAAGAAGCCGGTTCCCAATTTCTTTTGAAAATCGATTCCGACAGACACTCCCTTAGCCGCACAAAGAAAGGCATCCTTTTGACAAATCACTTTACCGCCTAATTCACTTAAATCGACCGGAATGATTTTTCCCGGATAGGGAGCCGCGAAAGAGACGTGCTTCTTGCCCATTCCTTCATTGGTGAAGACGGTCATGAATAAGCTTTCGCCCGTCAGTATTCGCTTACCCGCTCCCACAAGCTTGCCAAGAAATCCTCCTGTACCGCTTCCTTTTGCTCCATCCCCAAAGATCGTTTCCATTCCGATACCGTCTTCCATCATCATCATACCACCAGCTTCGGCTACGGCACTTTCACCTGGATCCAACTCTATCTCGACAAACTGCATATCATCCCCGTGCAATTTGTATTCTATTTCATGTGAATTCATTCCCTTTTCCTCCTCTATTTACATGCATATTAACCTATTCTTCAAGAGGGGGGGATTTCCCTTCTCAAATCCCATTTTCATAATAATTAGAAATCATGGAGAAAACCCCTTTGCGCTAATGGTCGCAAAGGGGTTTCAAAGATCACTTTTACGGTCGGGGAATATTTTTACCGTAAAAGATTTCATCCATTTCCATTTTTAGTTTGTCTGTAATCTCGTCGACCTCATCCTCTTCCAGTTTGTCCTTTGTATAGCCGAATAAGTAATTGTTCAAATCAAATTCTTTCAATTTGCATTTTGTGTGGAAGATGTTTTGAGGATAGACATTCACATCGATCATGTCATACTCATCCTTAATTTCTTCCGGAATGTAATTCTGAATGGAATTGATGTCATGGTCGATGAATAGTTTTCTTCCATTAATATCCCTTGTGAATCCTCTCACGCGATAATCCATTGTCATGATATCGGTGTCGAAGGAGTGAATTAAATAATTCAATGCCTTCAGGGGAGAAATTTCCCCGCATGTAGAAACATCGATATCTGCCCTGAATGTAGAGATCCCTTCATGTGGATGATACTCCGGGTAGGTATGGACCGTAATATGGCTTTTATCAAGATGCATCGTCACAGTTGAAGGCAAAGGACCGGGTGATTCATCAAAATGCTCCGTCGGCACTTCGACGATCGGCCCTTCCGATACCAGGATGGTGACACTTGCCCCCTGGGGAACATAGTCCTGTTTCGATACGTTCAGTACATGTGCCCCGATGATATCCGAAACATGGGTGAGGATTTTCGTCAATCTATCGGCGTTGTATTGCTCATCAATGTATTCAATATAGGCTTCCCGTTCTTCACGGGTCTTTGTATAACAGATATCATACATATTAAAACTCAACGACTTCGTTAAGTTATTGAATTCATGCAGTTGAATCCGTTCTTCATGAGATAATTTCATTGCTATTTTCCCCCTTTATGTAAATGGTGAAGATACCCTATTTAATTATCTTACCCAGAGCCATCCAAACTAAAACAGGCAGACCTGATTGAAAATGGTGTAGAATGGGTACTGAGCAAAGAGAGTAGCCTTTCTCTTTTTACTTCTATATTATTTTGGATACAATGGAAGGTAGAATGGAGTGTTAGCATTTGAGACGATTATTTATACTTATCATGATTATTGTGGTTGCCTATATATCAAAACCCGCCTGGGAAGAGAAAGTGGAAGCGTCAGGTTTTGACACTGTCCTCTCCAAAATCGAAGAAATGAAGAACAACCCTAAGGTTCAGGATGCCTTTGATCAACTCTATCAGGAAGTGAACCTGCTCCTGGTAAAGCTGGACGAGTCGTTCCGTGACCTCGAGAACACCTCTGATACCAAGAAAGAAGACCCTGTGGAGAAGCCTGCTTTAACAGTCCCAAGCGATCAAACGTTTTCAATCTATAATATTGAACTCGGGGATTCCAAAGAAAGTGTGGAGGAAGAAGTAGGCGAAGCCAAGAGAAAATCCAGCAATGAATACGGGGTTTCATGGTATGCCTACCATGAAAATTATCGGAACTTCTTCATGGTCTCCTATGATCAAAACCAACAGGTAAATGGACTGTTCACGAATCAAGATCTTCTCTCCTCTGATTCAGGGATCAAGATGGGTGTTTCCAAAGAGGTGGTACAGAATGAACTTGGTGAACCATTGACCAATATCCGGAAAGGACTGACATTATATCAGTTGCAAAATAACGGGGAACAGGATGTGTACCAGATCGATGGGAGCTATGTGACGATCTTTTATGATAAGCATGAAAATGATACCGTAACCGCCATCCAGATCATCGACGGGAACCTGGAAACGAATAAGAAAAACTTCTATACGGTGGGAAGCTCTGAATTGAAAGAAGGGTTTGAATACCAACTCTTCGACCTTACGAATGCCACCCGTGTAGAGAAAGGACTGAATGTCCTATCATGGGACAGTTTGGTGAGGGATACAGCACGTAAACATAGTCTGGATATGGCGGAACAGGATTATTTCAGTCACACGAACCTAGAGGGTCAGTCACCATTTGATCGCATGGAAGAAGATCAGGTAGCCTTTCGCACTGCTGGGGAAAACCTCGCCTACGGTCAGTTAAGTTCGATTTTCGCCCACGAAGGGCTGATGAATTCCAAAGGTCATAGAGAAAATATCCTCCAGCCACACTACGAACATTTAGGTATAGGGGTAGCCTTCAACGAAAAGTCCCAGCCTTATTATACAGAGAATTTTTATAGTAACTGACATTATTTCGAGCGCCTTTTCGTCCCTGGCCGCTGGAATTTCATGAAAACCAAAAAACACAAGCGGGTGCATTCTCCCGCTTGTGTTTTTTGGTTTATTAAAAGTGGTGTAAAGATCATGACTTGGATGGAGGAATCTCACATCCGTTTTCATCACATGCCATTCCATCCGTTCCAAGGGGCTGTAGAGCTGAAGGTTCATTTTCCTCTTCCCACACCTTTTGTATGGAATTCAAAAACACATCACTTGGTTGAGCACCTGAAATCGCATACTTACGATTGATAACAAAGAACGGCACACCTTGGACACCGATTTGCCTCGCTTCTTCCTCATCCTGGCGAACCTCTTCTGAGAAATCACTGCCTTCAAGGACGGAAACAGTCTCCGCTTCATCCAGTCCAGCCTGTTTTGCTAATTCCACGAGCGTTTCTTTGTCACCAATATGTTTAGAAAGAGTAAAGTGGGCATACAACAGGATTTCAGTCATCTCTGCTTCTTTCCCTGCTGTTTTCGCATATTTAGTCAGGCGGTGGGCATCAAACGTATTAGTCGGTATGCTTGAGTCAAACCGGAAATCAAGACCGACAGAGGCTGCTTGCCGGCTCATGCCATCGGTCATGTTTTTAGCTTCCTCAAGAGATGTTCCGTATTTTTTGGAAAGGAGTTCTTGAATACTATATTCTGTGTTGACCGGAGCGCCGGGATCGAGTTCAAAACTTTTGTATTCAATTTCAACAGTATCCCTCTGAGGGAAATGCTCCAATGCCTTCTCTAAATGACGTTTTCCTATATAGCAGAATGGACATACATAATCTGACCATACTTCAATTTTCAATCTTACCACCTCTATCATCGTTTTCAGTTCGTACTAGATCGTATCACATAACCTTTCATCTTACATAAGATTTGCTCACGATTCACTAATATCGCGGTTTCCCCTTCGTTCTTCTTTTAACCCTCACGGCATGACAGCGATCACAGATAGGAAAACCGAAGTTCGGAGGAAGTTTTTTTCCGCATTGCCTGCACGATGTTAAACTTGTGACTTCTGTCCGCAGGCTTTCGTGAACACCATCGGCAATTTCACTCCTGATCCGTTCCCAATAGTAAGCTTCCGTCTGTCTGCCCAATCGGTATAAAAATAATAGATGAAGCCCGACAGCTTTATATGAAACTTCTTTTTGCTCTAGGTTCGTACTCTTCAACTGTGGTTCAGGCAGTTCTTCACCCTCTACAATCGCTTGCATGCACTGGAGCCACTGCTCCGTTAACTGTGTTTCCTTCTTGGAGAAAGGAAGATGGAGAAAGCCGTATAGGTCATTTAATGAAAGTTTAGCCTCGATTTCAGTTCCACGGATCAATTCATATAGTTCCCTTTCTTCAAAAAGGGTCGCTTTTTCCGTGCCGAATGGACTTTTGAACTTGTCCCATAAGAAGAAGAACGTGTCCATATCATGGTAATGTCTTTGAAAACGTTCAAACACACCACTCGTGGGGGCGATGGCAAACGTTTCGAGGGCTTGGTCAGGCTTTTCGAGGAGCTGCTTCATCACCTTAATATCCTTTGAGAAAGCTACTTTCCCCTCATTGTAAATTCCTTTTCTTCCTGCGCGGCCGGCAATTTGCTTAACTTCCTGTGAAGTCAGCCTTCTCCTCCTCGTCCCATCAAATTTATCCGTTTCCAGGAAGACGATTCTGCGTATGGGCAGGTTCAGTCCCATCCCGATTGCATCGGTCGCAACAATCATATTCGTTTTCCCTTTAATGAACTGCATCATCTGCCTCTTCCTTGTTTCAGGAGGCATACTTCCGTAGATCATGCTGACTTTATGTCCATTATTTTGTAATCTTGAAGCGGTATCCAACACTTTCTTCCTTGAAAAACAAACAACTGCGTCCCCTTTTTTAGCATGTCTCAATTGAAATTCTTTTGATTCGACCTCAAGGGGGATGTCTCGTTTGTAATGATGAATCTCGACGTTGCCTTCCCCGACCAATCCCATCAGTAGATCCCGGACGTTTTCACTCCCGATGATATGGACCTCTTTGGCTCTCGCCTTTGTAATGGCACGATACCAGGAGAATCCTCTATCCTGATCGGCAAGCATTTGGGCCTCATCGATCACGATCACTTCATATTCATCTTTTTCACGAAACATTTCAACTGTTGATGAAACATGGTGTGCAGAAGGAACTTCTTTCTCTTCTTCGCCTGTTTTCAGATTACACGGGACGCCGTCTGCATTCAATGTATCGAATACTTCCAGAGCGAGTAAACGGAGGGGGGCCAAATACATACCGCTTCTGGCTTCTTTCATCCGGCTGATTGCATGATGCGTTTTCCCTGTGTTGGTTTCACCGATATGAAGGATATAATGGATATCACCTCTGAACGAAGGGCTATATTCCCGTCCAAAGATTTCTTCCAGTATTCGTTCTTCTTCCTCTTGCTTCCGTTTTAATTCAGCGAGTTCAGCTGCTTTTCTTTCCTCGCGCTTCTTGAGATCTTTTTCATATAATGAAAGATGAACATCTGTATCAAAAGGAATTTCTGTCAGTCTGTATAAATCATCCATATACTCCTCTTGAATCTTGCTGAAAAAGTTGGATTTCAGCGTCAGGAGAAAATGGTGACTGAGCCTGCTCAACCTTTCTTCTGTAAGTTCCTGGCCGTACACCGTCTCATATCCCTTCCTTAATTCTTCGGGCATAAGCTCGGATAAGGACCGATAGACCACCTGCTCTGTGTGATAAAAGACAAAGCGTTCATAGGGATAGAAATAGGTTTCATATTCCCACACATGTCCATCCCAATGCTCACTCTTTTTGTGAATCGAACCCGTGAATTCTGTAAGAAAATCGGAAACGGTGACAAAGGAGTCCTTCGTATAGCGTCCCTCTTCTTCTAATTTCACTTCCAACATATACGGTTCAACCGATCGGAATTTGGTTTTGGTCCGTATATCACTCATCCATTTATTGGCGAATAAAAATCGCAATTCCACATACCAATGAGTCTCTAGCTTGTCCATTTGTTGGCTGATGAAAGAAAGAGTCTTTTTTTGACTCTCTTTTTGAAGGACCGCCTTCTTTTTTTCTTCTTGATTCTTAACAAATGTCTTTCGGACCTCACGATGTCGTTCTGTCCAATCTTCTTCGGATATAGGATGATCCTGTATCCAGGTTAAAATATGGAAAGGTTGATACTCTCTGATTTCATTCCGGAACAATTTGTTGATCAATTTTTTATCCGTACCTTCAATATCGTACCCTTTATCTCTGAGAAATGCTTTTTTATGACTCCGCAAGACATCATTGGTTACTTTATTAAGCCAAATATTCAGCCATATTTGATGAAAGAAAGCACTCCTTTCCTTCAAATAATCCTGAAATGAAGGACATTTTTCGTGTTTCTCCAGGAAAAGTGTCATATCCTCCTCGATTTTTCGTTTCGTTTCCTCTATTGCTTCTTCTCGAAGTATGTGAAGCTTTTGCATAATAAGACCCCTTTTTATCGTGATACAGATTCCGCTACTATTTACTTTATAGTGTATGTATTTCTTCTCTATCTAACAATTCACTTGCTCAAATAAGTCATTATATCACATATGCAAATCATCTATCATTACTATTTAGGTGCCTGCGTGAAGATTAAAGTGCATCAGGTTTTACTTCTTTCAATGGCTTCTCCCACGGCAACCGTTAGTTCCCTGGTAAGTTCGGCAACCATTTTATCGAATGCATGTTGCAGCATCTTTGCCACCGGGCTGGTGGATACAATGGATAGGCTTCCAGTCATGCTTGTGACAAAGGTGTCTACTTCTTCCGCTTTGAAAAATCCTGAACCCGTGAACCTTTGATTTATACCCTTTAACGTGAACTTCACTTCAGATGGTTCCTTCCAATCTGTAATTCTCACATTCACATGGATCTTTTTTGTCACCATCCCATAATGAACGGTGAATTTCCACGTTGATTGATTATTGGAATAAATAGTATGCTCCCTGTATCCCGGCACAAGTGGCGCCCAAGCATTCATATCACGAATAAAAGTCCATACATCCGATCGCGATGCATGGACTTTGACTTGATGTATTCCATTTCCCATAAGTCATCTCCCCCTTTTTAGAATGAAATCATTTCCTCATTCAACTCATTTCTCCCGTATAGGTTGCCGGGAC
Organism: Rossellomorea vietnamensis; assembly: GCF_025398035.1. NCBI lineage: Bacteria > Bacillati > Bacillota > Bacilli > Caryophanales > Bacillaceae > Rossellomorea > Rossellomorea vietnamensis. Next base: position 449,984 of record NZ_CP104558.1, on the reverse strand, counting down.
TTTGATGAATAGTATGAATGGGAATGGATCATTATGACAGGTGAACCTAATAAATAGAGAGGCACCGACAAATCGGAGCCTCTCTCATTGTTATTTGATGATATTCTGGACAATGCGGGGCACTTCTTTCAGTGCCTTCACTTCATAATCCGGGACAACCTTTTGTGGTGTTTGCCCCCGTCGATTAATCCATATCGTTTTGATACCGATTCTTGATGCCCCCAGGATATCCGTGTTTAAGTTATCTCCAACCATAATCACTTCATCCTTATGAAGCTTCAACCTTTCTAATGCATGATGGAACATGGCAGGATCCGGTTTTCCTTTACCGACATCCCCGGAGATGATGATTTCTTTGAAATAAGGGAGAAGTTCAGGAGTTTTATCGAGCTTTGTATTTTGTAAATGAGGGGAACCATTCGTTAATAACAACAGTTGGTAGTTTTCCTTCATTTCATTTAAAACCAGGAACGTATCTTCATATACATATGGTCTTTGTTTTCGTTCCTGTCGAAATTTCTCGGATAATTCTTCACCAAGTACGGAATCCGTTATACCCATAGAATTCAATCCCCTGGTCCATGATTCTTTGCGGTAGGAAGGGACGGTTTCTTTCATCTTCAGGAAATTCTCATCATGTTCATCGAGGAAGTCCCCCCAAAGGCCTTCAAAAGGGTTAATTCCAATATTCTGCGTGAACTCATATGTATCATATGTTGCATACAGCTCCCTGGCTGCTTCCCTGACGCTTGACTCCAGCGCTTCTGGATCGGTTCCCGCCTTCTGATGTGCATAGTGGCACGTTGCTTTGAAGGCTTCTTCAATGCTTTTCGAATCCCATAGTAAAGTGTCATCTAAATCAAACAGGATGGCTTTGATCACTCTCATCTCTCCCTTAACGTATTCAACTTATCATTTAGATTACTAGCTAAATCTGAAATAGTAAACCAGAAGGATAAAATAATTTATGCGTTATTTTCAACAGTATTAGGGAATATAACTAAAAACAGAGTAAAACGAGGTGAAATCAATATGTGGATCGTTTATGCAAGCATTGCCTTATTTGTCATTTCCCTGATTATGCTGGGTGTGGCATTGATGAGGACCGTCAAGACCACACGTCCCATTGTGAATGAAATGAATCAAAGGGTAGCCACTATTCAATCGAGGATGGAAAAAATCTCTTCAGAATCAACTCAGCTACAGGAAACCCAGGGAGAGATTCAACATGATATCGAATATAAAAAGTCCACTATTACGGATACCATCCAAGAGGTAAAACGTACGCCTGAAGTATTAAAAGAATTTGTAAAGAGTATGAAAAGATAGTGTTCTGTCACCTTGCTTGATGCAGGGTGATTTTTATTCCACATAAAGTTTACATAATATTATTATGATTGATAGAGTTCCTTTCTTCCCCCCACGTATTCATGATACAATCGACTACATTCGTTACGAGGAGGAAAAGCTGTGAAAAAATGGGCATTTGTTTCAGACTTCGATGGAACCATTTCTAAAAAAGATTTCTACCATCTCGTCATGGAGAAATATTTTCATGAAGGAGAGGCCTTATATACCAAATGGAAGGCTGGTGAAATGAAGGACATCGATTTTTTGTCTACCGTCTTTTCATCGATTCATCAAGACGAAACTCAAATTATTGAGGATATCCATTCATTGGAAATCGATGAACATGTCACTGCCTTCATCCGTAAAGTCCAGGCTCAAGGAGGGGATTTCTATATCCTCAGTGCGGGAACGGATTATTATATCCACCATATTCTTCAAAAATACGGAATCACGGATGTGAAGGTATTCTCAAATGAAGGCTATTATATGGAAAAGAATGTACACATGAAGATCGATCCGGATCATCCCCATTACTCAGAGCGTTATGGGATTGACAAGTCCACAGTGATTTCTGAGCTTAAAGAAGAGTATGAGATGATTTACTTTGCCGGTGATAGCGAGCCGGATAGCCACCCGGCTGAGGTGGCGGATGTCACCTTTGCCATGGAAGCACTGCAGGGGATCCTTGAGGAACGCGGGACCCCATTTATTAAAGTAAATGATTTCTATGACATAGACCGTCATTTAACAGAAAGAGAGGTATTAAAGTAAACCACTTTGCACTTTTATTTCATGCATGATACACTTAATCTGCCTCTCCCGGACATTCGCTTGTTGCGGGACACTTAACCATGTACGGACGGGAGGGGCCTCGATATACTAATACAAAGACTGAGTCCATCATTTTTGGATTCAGTCTTTTTTAGTTGAATGGCCTACTTATTATGGTGTTGCTAGCATTTAACGCAATAAAATAGAAAAGCCAGCCCCCGATTGGGAACTGACTTGAGATACTAAGGTTTGAGCCACAGTTGCCGTAATGTGATATAAGAAAGTTTTAAACCACCACTCCTCAAAGTGGGTGTTTGCAGAAGGTTTCCTGTCGTCCTCAGTCGTGGAGGCTTGACATTCCAACTTCAATGTAAAACTCCCTATTACAGTTTAAAGGTTAAAACTTCGTTATGATTACGAACAACGCAGCCTGTATTAGTATGATACAACATCAATTGTATTATTTCAACTGTTGTTTTTCTTCTAGTTGATTCAGAGTGATGCGAACGAAGCAAGGTCCGTCCCTCAACAATTATGCATCAAATACTTCGACTTTCTCCATTACGTCGCCGTTTTTCATTGATTTGGCGATGTCGATCCCTGAAGTCACTTTTCCGAAGACAGTATGAACGCCGTTAAGGTGAGGCTGTGGCTCATGTACGATGAAGAATTGGCTGCCTCCTGTATCTTTACCGGCATGGGCCATTGATAAAGAACCTTCTTCATGCTTATGCGGATTCCCTTCTGTTTCACATTTGATTGTGTAACCAGGACCACCCATACCGTTACCGTTCGGGCATCCTCCTTGGCTTACGAAACCAGGGATGACACGGTGAAAGCTTAAACCGTTGTAAAAACCTTCGTTTGCCAATTTTTCGAAGTTTGCCACTGTTCCAGGTGCTTCATTTGGAAATAAATCAAATTCAATTTTTTCACCTGTTTGGAATTGTATGTATCCTTTTTTCGCCATATTAAACAGCTCCTTTTTTATTATAGGTCAATCAATATAATATCATTGAACATTTCTCATGTCACTTTAAAGGTTAGCCTGCACCCAATCGTTTTTATTTTGTCATTCAGCCAAACTGGTTGTCATGAAGCTCCCGGGGGTGTGAATAAGCTATATAGAAGTCATTTATCATTATAGGGAGTGGACCAAATGATTGAAAACTTATTAAGCGGCATTTCCATTGATCCTCAAGTCACCGTGCTCGTTCCCGTGTTATGGGTACTTGGGTATGCTTTGAAGCGGACCCCCCATATCCCGGACTGGCTCATCATCTGGATTCTTTTACTGGTGGGTGTTGGAGCGAGCGGATGGACGTTAGGATTTGACTTTAACGGGATCGCAAATGGATTTATCGCAACGGGGGCTGCCATCACCACCCATCAATCAGTCAAACAGACCTTTTTCGAAAGGGTGAATGATCGAAATAAGAGAGACAAGAAGAAATAAAGAAAAAAAGACTGGCCTACAGGGAACGATCAGAGTTCCCCCGGCCAGTCCTTTTTCATTATTTAGCCAGCGTGTCAATGAATTCTCTCATATAATCAGGCAGATCAGGTGGTCTTCGACTGGAAACGATATGGCCGTCTGTCACGACCGGTTCATTCATCCAGATAGCCCCTGCATTTTCCATGTCGTCCTTTATTCCAGGTGTGCTTGTGACTTTTACACCCTGAAGAATCTTCGCTGAAATCAAGACCCATCCTGCATGGCAGATTTGGCCGATTGGTTTCTTACGTTCATCCATGGATTTCACCATGGCAATGACCTCTTCATACCGACGAAGCTTATCCGGGGACCAGCCTCCCGGAACAAGAATGGCATCATAGTCCTCCGGGTTTATGTCTTTAAATGCATATTCAGAAACAATCGGCACTCCATATTTCCCGATATACTCCTCATTGCCCTTTTCTCCGACAATATGAACCGTCGCCCCCTCTTCCCGCAGACGCAGGACCGGATACCACAGCTCCAGGTCTTCGAAGTCTGCACTGACCAATTGGATGACTTTTTTTCCGACTAACTTCATTTGATTCCCTCCTCTATTATGTACACGATTATTGGAATCAGCACATTTTGCAACCGATAACCTTAATTGTATGGACTATATTTCTTTATCGCTTTAATGATGGTTTTCGTTTGGAAGTAGGAGACAAAGAAGGCAACCACGGTCATCATGGTACCAAATATGTATATCAACCTGGAAAATTGCCTGAATGAATTTTTTTTCAAGAGAATCACCATACTTTCAGTAAATTTATGCATGCTCACCTATTATTCCCATATTGGATTGAAATATAAAGGGAAACAGACAATGTTTTCAAGCATATAGTGCAGCCCACTAGTATCCTGACTTATTCGGAAAAATTCAAAAAACACCCCATAAAAGTTAGATTGGTTTCTAACTTTTATGGGGCAGTTCATTTCCTGAAACGTTTTATATTAAGCTTCCAATAGTTTGATTAATGCTTGAGTGCCACTATTTTCTTCGCCTTCTGCAGCAAGCTGCTCATATAATGAGAGAGCAAGTTCAAGACCAGGTGTCCGGAGTTCCATCTCTTTTGCTGAATGAAGGGCAATCTTAAGGTCCTTGATAAAATGTTTAACGTAAAACCCTGGAGCATAATCCTGCTCGATCATGCGGGGAACCAGGTTACTGAGGGACCAGCTGCCCGCTGCCCCTGATGTAATGCTTTTCAGTACAGTGTCTGGGTCCAAGCCGGATTTCTTTGCGTAAAGTAATGCTTCACTTACTCCCATCATGTTCGAAGCAATGGTGATTTGGTTACACATCTTCGTATGCTGACCCGCTCCTGGTTTTCCTTGATAGACAACATTCGTACCCAGGAGTTCCAAAAGTGGTTTTACCAGATTGAACGTGTTTTCTTCCCCTCCCACCATAATGGAAAGCCTTGCTTCTTCAGCTCCGATATCCCCTCCCGAAACGGGAGCATCCAATATCGATATACCCTTCTCCTTTCCCGATTTAAAGATTGCATCTGCGAGTGCCGGTGAAGAAGTGGTCATATCAATGGCAACCGATCCCTGTCTTAAATGGTGCAGTATGCCGTCCTCACCAAGGTACAGTTCTTCAACATCAGAAGGGTAACCAACAATCGTGATAACGAGATCTGAAGCTTCAGCAAGCTCCTTTGGTGTGTCTGCCCATTTTGCACCACGATCTATGAGATCCGAGGCTTTATGTTTTGTGCGGTTATAAATAACAAGCGGAAATCCTGCCTCCAGAATATGACCAGCCATACTTTTTCCCATTACTCCTGTTCCAATAAATCCGATGACCGTCTCTTTCGTCAGTCTTTTCATTCCATCCACCCTCTCTTTGTCTACCATCCATGTTTATTTTCATCCATATTGAGAAGATTGTCCACTCCTTCATTATTTTGGCACCACTTCCCCATGTTTAAATTCATGTGCGTCGGGAATACAAAGAACATACTAAATAACGAATCACTTGAATGGAGGAGAATGAATATGAAAGTAAATAAAACGTTACTTGTTGGTGCAACCGTTACGGCTGGTTCACTTGGATGGATTCTATCATCGAAAGAAAAACGTAATCAGCTGCACAATGTGAAAGAAGGATTGGTTACGAAGTTTAAAAAGAGAAGAAAAGAAGACCTGCCCGTTGAAAAAGGCGGAAATCCGGATCCTTCAAATATAGAAGACAACTCCATGGTAAGTGAAGGTGCCATGACATCCGTTCAATACTACAATGAACAAAAACAGGATTAAAATAAGCTGAACGCAGGGATTTATCCTTTTGCGTTCAGCTTTTTTAATTTAATGAAAAGAAATAAACAGTCACAAGTAAAAGGACGATGGTGGCCACTACTGTCATCATTTTGATAAAGACATCTGCTGACACGAATGTTTGTGTATTGATATGCCTTCTAGTTCTGTAATAATTGATGGTAGAGCCAATGATGATGGCAAACCCGATGAAAATCGAAATCACACTTATTCCGGCGGCAATCCTATCTTGAACAGGGTTCCCTTGAAGGGAATTAAAATGTAAACTTGTCGTTAAAAATCCAATTCCGATTATGGCAATGGCTGTACGGATCCAAGCCAGGAACGTCCGTTCATTAGCCAGGTGCTGCTGTATATATTTTGATTCATTTATTTCATTCATGCTGCTCACTTCCTCAATTCTACCATTGGGCAAACATCCCATTAAGTTGGGATGTTTGCCTTCTTTACATATTACGTATCAATCAGATCAGCGCACGGCACATCTATTTGGGCCTGTTTCCATTTCACGTTTTGCATCTTCATCAGGATTGATTTTACCCATATTCGTTTCACGGATTTTCTGATAGCTGTTTGGTTGAGGAGGGAGGTTTTCTGTGACTGTTTTTCTGAATTCCTCTTCGTCCTCTATGTTCAATCCATGATTCTCTTCATATAAGTCTCTCAGACGATGTGAGATCGATCCGTCATCATTCATTTCATTTATCGTCATATAGTGGGCCGGCAGGACAATCAAGTCATCGTTAAGGTTCTTATATCTTGAATACAATGTTTCCCGCAAGTCCCCTACCCAGTCCTCTGCTTTACCGGCTAAGTCAGGTCTCCCAATGGAATCAATAAAGAGAATGTCCCCAGTGAGTAAATAGTGCCGATCGACAATAAAAGAGGTACTTCCGATCGTATGCCCTGGCGAGTATACTGCTTCAATCATTGTATCCCCCACTTTGATGCCAGTTTCATCTTTGACTTCTTTATAGGTGTACTGGACTTCTTCTGCATCTTTCGGTGGCAAATAATATGGTGCATCAAATTCGTTACTTAAAGATCGGCCACCGGAAATGTGATCTGCATGGAGATGGGTATCCAGTACTGCTATTACTGATAGATCGTGATGTTGAATGAACTTCTTATAGGGCTCTATCAGGCAGCTGGGATCAATGAAAGCAACCTCGCCTTTGGATACAATCGCATAAGATAAGCACCCTTTCCCTATCCGTATGAATTGATAAAGGACACCACCAGACACATCACCGATTTTTACTGGTTCAAGGTATTCGCTCCATGCCTGCATTCCACCTTCAACGGAATAGATATTATTCATTCCTGCACCGGCAAGCATCTCAGCCGTTTTAGTCGAAGAATTCCCTTTTGCACAAATGACATAAATGGCTTCATTGTCTGGTAAAATGGATTGAACCGATTCAAGATTGTCCTTCAACTCTGAAAAGGGTTTGTTGATGATCTTCACGTTTTTCCCTTCCACTTTCCAATCGTCAAATGCGTCCTTGGGACGAACATCCAAAATGAACATTCTGTCTCCATTCATGATTTTTTGGGTAAGTTCCCCTGCTGTCAAATTCTTTACTGAAGTTGTCATAACCTATTTCCTCCCTTAGATTTATTATTTTCTCTTCGTATTTACATTATCCTAAAGTTCAACTTTTAAACCTGTAGGGGTATTTGATAAGGAATCGAGGAAGAGGCTTACTCAACTTTCCCTTCCCATGCTAGCATACCGCCTTCCAAGTTGGTGACCTCATATCCGTGATAAGCAAGAAACTTCACGGCACGGCTGCTTCTGCCCCCTGATTGACAGACTATGATGTATTCTTTTTTCTTATCCAATTCATTCATACGAAATTCGAGCAACCCTAAAGGAATATTGGTGCTCGTAGGGATTTTCCCATTCAGCACTTCAGCCGGCTCCCGTACATCAATGATATTAACTTGTTCCCCCGCAGATAATCTCCGGTTTACTTCATTGCTCAGGATCGTTTTCATATTAAAATTCCTCTCTCTCCATAATGGTTTTCATTACACTTAATGGGACCAGGAATTCATTCCTCCCTTAACGTTCGTTACAGAGGTGAATCCTTTCTTTTTAAGAATTTTGCATGCATTTGCACTTCTCATACCACTTTGACAAATGACAATGATTTCTTTGTCTTTGTTTAGAGTGTCAGCGGTTTGATGTAACGATTGTAACGGCATATTTTTAAATTGTTTAATATGCCCGTGATTGTATTCCCCTGGTGAACGTACATCGATGAATTGCCTGTTCTTATCTCCTAAAGTCGTTTTCAATTCACTTGTAGATAGTTGCTTGATATTCTTACCTGGTTTCTTGATCAATACATACACATAGATAAGTATGACTAACATAATTAATCCGAAAAATTCCAACATAAGCACCTCATTTCTTGATAAGCATGGACAATGTCCACTTGCTTTCTACATCTAGAATATACCCATACAGGTATTATGTCAAAGAAGATATCTATTGTAAAAATGAACGGAAACATAAAAAAACCGGCTCAATAAGATGAGTCGGTTTAATCACTTTACCAATAATAATAGTAGCGTTTATGGGGACCTTTAAACGGGGTGTTCACTAGCTGTCCCCCGAGAAACCCTAAGCCCAGTCCAATCAATCCTGCTCCGATGGGGTTTATACCATACCCATAACCACCCGCCGGACCATAGGGGACAGGACCAAAGCCCGCCTGCGGGTATCCTTGCGGCGGATAACCCTGTGGACCGTAAACTTGCGGTGTGGCATAAGGTCCTTGAAAATAGGGTGTGTTTTGAGCCCCCACAGGACCATATCCCTGTGCCCCGCTGAGATAATCCCCTCCGTTCCCAAGGTTAGGGAAAGAGCCTGAGTTAAAAAAGGCCATTAAATTCTTTCTGTATATGGTACTCCTCTCATACATGTTCGTCACTCCTCTTTATTAGCCTATTATGAAACGGAAAAAGGGGAAGGGCAAATGCCCTTGTTTTTGGAAAAGTATAGGACAAAGCGGCAAAAGTTCAACCTCTCAGTTTTCCATGTTAAAATGTTGGAAGAAATACAAATCAAAAAAGACTGGAATCTCACAAATAATTCACTATTTTTATCTATAATATAATGTGATGCAATTTCTACGTCATAAGGCTGGGTGTGAAGATGATGAAAAAATGGAATGTACTGATTGTAGATGATGAACCGGAAATGAGACAGCTGATCTCACTGTATTTAAACAGGGAGAATTATTTCTGTATTGAAGCCGAAAACGGTTTGGCTGCTCTTGATCAATTGAATAAAACACATGTCGATCTGATGATCGTGGATATAATGATGCCGTTCATGGATGGTTTCCGATTGCTGGAAGAAGTAAGGGAGAATAGTCAAATCCCCTTTATCTTCCTATCTGCCAAGGGGGATGACCTGGACAAGGTAAAGGGTCTTAAACTTGGTAGTGATGATTATATGGTTAAACCCTTCAACGCTGATGAGCTTGTGGCGCGCATTGAAACCATTCTAAGAAGATCATATGGTGTACAGACACGTTCCATGGTCGAAAGGTTTGGGCCTGTTACATTTAATTTGGCATCCAGGACCGTGTCCGTCGGTGATCATACTCCCCGTTTGACTTTAAAGGAATATGAACTTTTCTTATTTCTCGCACGGAATCAGGGACGGGTATATAAAAGGGATCAACTTCTAGATCAAGTATGGGGAAGAGATTACGAAGGAAGTGATCGAACGGTTGATACCCATATAAAAACTTTGCGGCTGAAATTAAAAAATTACGGGCCGTTGATCGAGACGGTATGGGGACTTGGTTATAAATATGAGGGATCTCTTTGAAAAACGTAAACCTGACCCTCAATAAAAAAGTCTCTATCCTGTTGTTAAGCAGTTTATTTTTAACGATTGTCTTTTCGTTTCTTTTTATTCACTATCTCTACAAAGACCTTTATATAGGGACCGTGAAGGATTCACTCCTTTATCAGGGGCAGAGGACCGCTGCCCACTATCATTATGGGGATGTAAGCGGGAATATCAAGGACAAGATCCTCTGGTATAACGTCATCTCTCCCTATGAAGTATCGGTTGTGGAAAACCTTGATGAATTAGGGAAGAGCTTCCCTTTTCTAATTGATCAAAAGCCCCTCATCAACCGTATGGATCGAAAAGAATTGGCGAAGGGCAATCATGTCATGAAAGAAGGATATGTTGACGAATTCAATCGGAAAGTGATAGGAGCCGTTTTTCCACTTATGAATGAGGATAAGTTAATGGGATATTTGTTCATTTATATCCCTCTTGCTGAAATGACGGAAGTGTTCAGCAAAGGCATCCCCATTTTAATATTGGCAGGGGTCATGTTTTATTTTGTGCTTTTTTTGATCATTCAGTCTTCATTGGACTCCTTGTTCAAACCTGTCAGGGAAATGCAAAGGTTCTCTAATCAGGTGGCCAACGGAAACTTTACGGAGCGTCTGGAGGTCACCACTAAAGATGAAATGGCTGAACTGGCACTCACATTCAACAGTATGGTTGACTCTTTGCAGCACCAGGAGGATCGTAAGAGGCAATTCCTTTCAAATGTCGCCCATGAACTAAGGACTCCCCTCACGTACATCGGAGGGTATGCAAAAGCGTTGACCGACCGGGTACAAACAAATCCGGAGGAAATAGAAAAAAGCTTACACCTGATTCAGAAAGAGTCGGTGCGGATGCAGAAATTGATTACGGAACTCCTTGAATTGAATAAATTGGAAGATGCTGCATTTTCATTGGATATTGAACCGATGGTGCTGTCCCAATTCATTATGGACTCTTTAACACTGATCCGTCCGCAAGCAGAATTGAAGCATATAGATATTAAACATACTTTAAATGAGGAATCGATCATTAATGGAGATCCAAACCGGGTGATGCAGGTTTTTTACAATATTTTGGACAATGCCCTGAAATATTCCCCGGAACGGACCTCTATCTCCATCCACTCGTATGAGAAAGATGGTAAAGCGGTTGTGAAGATTAAGGATCATGGGATTGGCATTCCGGGAGACTCATTATCCCAAATAGGTGAACGATTCTACAGATCTGATCTGTCAAGGCAAAGGAACACCGGTGGGTATGGACTTGGTTTATCCATTGCCAAGGAAATCATGCATAAGCATAAAGGTTCCTTCTCCATCGAAAGTGAAGAAGGCAAAGGAACGACGGTATATCTAACGTTTCCTTTGCTGGAATTATAAAAGACTGAGTCGGATGACTCAGTCTTTTATCTTAGCATTATCCAAATAAATTTTTGATTGATTTAAAGAAATTCCCAATTGCCTCTAATAACCCGGTAAAGAAATCTGACACTTTCTGTCCGAAACCTTCATCGTTCACAATATCCTTAATGGTCGTTTGAATATCCTTCGTTAAGTCATCCAGCTGCTGTTGAACATTATCAAAATTTATATCAAGGGATCTCATCTTTTCAAATAGATCGATCAACAACTGACGATCCTCTGGACTTAGTTCTATATTCAAAGATTGGAGCTTGTCTTCGACGATCTTCTCGACTTCCTCTTTCGTCGCAGGATCTTGTTCAGCAATTTCCTTTTTGATCTCGGTTAACAGTTTACTGACTTCTTCCTTATCAATACCTGACTCCTTCGCGAGTTCAGTAGCAACGGATAATTCTTCATTGGCCACTTCCATCCGAACCGTATCAAGCTTCTCTCCACTCACATCATACGCTTTATAAATACCTACTAAAGCGGAATGACCGCTCACCTTAACCGGGGAGGCAACATCCACTACTGCATTTTCGACTCCAGCTGTTAATAGTGCATTTGAATACATGGAATTCGTAACCTCGGTAATATTCTCCGGTGTCACAATATTTACCTTTAATCCTTCACCTTTTTCCTTACGGGTGATCATGGCTGAAGAGAACATGCGGGCGTTCCTGTTTTCTCCGTCAATATATTTCACTAGATCCTCACCAGTGGCCGTAAACTCCTCCACTTCAGTTCCCTCATCCATACCCAATTGTTTTTGAACCTCTTTTTTTTGCTGGCTGGAGAGTGTTTCTCCATATACAACGATGGGCAGTCCGAATTTTTCATTAATGCTTGCTTTATCATTATCCGCAGCTGATGCCGGTTGAAGTCCGCTAACCATTAATGAACATAGTAAGATGATACCAATAAGCTTTTTCATGTGTATTCTCCCTTTTTTTCATGATGAATAAAATCTTAGAACACATCCGTTCATACATTGTACCGGTACTCATGAATATGTTCATCCATCCAGAGTCTTATTTCTATCTATTCATTAGACGAAAGAAACCTTCAGAAAGTTACAAGCCCCATTGATACATTACCACAAAAAAAAGCTTAGCTCCATGTACCACGATTCTTCTTCTGTAAGAAGAGTCACGGTATACAGTGCTAAGCAGCATTCTATAGGATATCAATCCAGATCTTAATAGCCGTTCCTAATATCAATAATGCTAATATCATTTGAAGAATCTTGGTGTTCATTTTCTTCCCTGCCATCGCTCCAAGTGGAGAGGCAATCAGACTTGCCACTACCATGATCATGGCTGGCAGGTAATCCACTTGCCCGGTGGTGATTTTTCCAACAGTCGACCCGATGGAAGAAATCAACGTAATGGCAAGAGAGGAAGCAATCGTCATTCTCGTCGGTATTTTCAGCACAACAAGCATGATGGGAACTAATAGAAAGGCACCTGCTGCACCTACAATACCTGCACCCACTCCCACGATGAGGGCTAGTATGGCAGCGAGCCATTTATTAAAAGAAACATCTTCCAGCTTCACATCATCTATCCCTTTTTTAGGAATGAACATCATGATGGCTGCAATAAGAGCAAGAATTCCATACACGATGTTAATTCCCGCTTCACTCATGAATTTCGAGCCATACCCACCAATGAAACTACCGATTAATATACTTACCCCCATATACGTAATGAGTGATTTATTCAGGTAGCCCCCTTTTCGGTATGCCCACACTCCGCCAAGCGTTGCAAAGAATACTTGAACGGCACTGATGCCGGAAACTTCATGAGCGGAAAATGTAGCTACTCCCAACAAAGGCGGAATATATAAGAGCATTGGATATTTAATGATACTTCCTCCGATCCCAACCATTCCTGATATATAAGAACCGACGAAGCCGATTAGAAATATAGTTAAAATAAATGCCAAATCCATTGTGAGCCCTCCTCTTCTAATAAAATGGGAACCGCTCATGCAAGTTCCCATTGAAAATATTTATATCATCATCGTATATTATCGAACAGCACAGCGATTTGGTCCGATTTCCATCTCCCGCTGTTTTTCTTCATCCGGCGTCACTTTTCCCATATTGGTTTCACGTATTTCCTGATAAGCATTCGGTTGTGGAGGCAGATTTTCAGAAACAAGACTTCTGAATTCATCTTCGCTCTCAATGTTCAGTCCATGATTCTTGGCATATAATGTGCCAAGTTTCTCACCTACAGAACCGTCATCATTTAATTCTTCAATAATCATGAAGTGAGCGGGTAAAACGGTCAGATCCATGGAAAGGTCTTTGTATCGTTTGTACAGACTCTCTCTTAAGTCCCCTACCCAATCTTCTGCTTTTCCTGCAAGATCAGGGCGTCCGATACTATCAATAAACAAAATGTCACCTGATAATAGGTATTTCTCATCAATCACGAATGAGGTAGAACCAATTGTATGCCCTGGTGAGTATAGAGCATTAATATCGATGGTTGTATTTCCGATCTGTACTTTATTTCCATCTTCCAGTGCCGCATATTCAAATGTTACCTCTTCAGCATCTTTGGATGGTAACCAATACGTTGCTCCGGTTCTTTCTGCAATGGTACGCCCACCAGAAATATGATCCGCATGTAAGTGTGTATCGAATACATTTGTGATCTTTACATTTTTTGCTTTAGCGAAATCGATGAACACATCGGCCATACGTGTGGCATCCACAATCGCGGCTTCACCATTTGATACGACCATATAGGAAAGACAGCCTTTACCCAGGCGCACAAATTGATAAAGCTCTCCACCGTTCGATAGGTCCCCTACCTTAACCGGCTCTAAATGTTCACTCCAAGCCTTCATGCCACCCTCCAGATAGGACACGTCCTTCCCCTCATCTGAAAGCATTTCTGCAACCATGATGGAAGAGCCTTCTTTAGCACAGACCACTAGAATATCTTTATCTACAGGCAGTTTATCCAGGATTTCTTCCACGCCGTCTAAAAGGTCGAAATAGGGAATATTCAAATATTCAATGTTTTCACCTTCGATTTTCCAATCTTCAAATGCATCCACGTTACGAACATCTAAGATGAATAATTCTTCTTTTTTCATTACTTTTTGTGCTACTTCTTTTGATTTCATTGGTGTTACAGCCATTATTTAACCCTCCTGAAAAATGAATTATTTAATATCCGACTCCAAGTCCCCAGACCAATCGCTCATACCCGGAACCACATTGAATACATTCGCAAATCCTTTTTCATCTAATAGTTGAGCTGCCATGTCACTTCTGTTTCCTGTACGGCATACAACATAAACTTCTTTGTCTTTATTCAATTCATTGACACGGTTTTCAAGTTCCCCAAGGGGTATCGAAACAGCCCCTGGAATATGATTAAAGGCATATTCCGCTTTTTCACGGACATCCAGAACGATCACATTTTCATCGCTTAATTTCCCTGCCAGTGTGGCGTTGTCTGTAACAGCCTCGTGTTTACGCTCAACTGCCTCTTCACCGCTTGATTTTCGGACGAAATGCTTAAGGACATCCCCTTCTTCGATGGTGCCTAAATACTCATGACCGGAACTCTTTGCCCATGCTTGAAGATCCGCCTTTGATCCTTTATCGGTAGCCTGAATTTCAATCACATGCCCTGCTTCCAGGTTATTCATCGCTTTTTTTGTTTTTACAATCGGCATGGGACAAGCAAGTCCCTTTGCGTCTAATACAAAGTTTGATTCAATGGTGTTCATATAAAGACCTCCAATTACCGCGTAGGGTATATTTGTTTTCAAAAAAAATTTAGATGAACAAGTTCACATTTCCGTCCTCAGCATCTGCTAAATAAGCTGCTACTCCAGCGTATTCAATTTCTTCCAACAGTTCGTCTTTGTGTAGACCCAGTAGATCCATGGTCATGGTACATGCAACCAATTTAATTTCCTGTTCTCTTGCCATGTCGATCAAATCAGGCAGAGGCATGGCATTATGCTTTTTCATGACACCTTTGATCATTTTTGGACCCATGCCCATAAAATTCATATTTGATAACCCCATTTTATCAGCTCCACGAGGCATCATTTTACCAAACATTTTTTCCATGAATCCTTTTTTAACGGGTACCATTTCTTCTTTTCTCAATGCATTCAATCCCCAGAACGTATGAAAAATCGTTACTTCATGATCATATGCTGCAGCACCGTTTGCAATGATGTAGGCTGCCATCGCTTTATCGTAATCTCCACTAAATAGAATGATATTGGTTGTTTTTCTCTCTGACATTGTGTCCCCTCCTATTTACTACAGGGGGTATATACCCCCTCAAAAAAATTTAGCCTTTTTTTATCCAAAATGTAAATACATCATTTTCTTCATTCGAATCGAGTAATTCATGTCCAGTCGATTTAGCCCATGCTGTAAGGTCACTTTTTGCACCTTTATCTGTTGTTTGAACCTCCAGGATTTGGCCGGATTCGATTTCTTTAATAGCCTTTCGGGTTTTTACGATTGGCATCGGACAAGCAAGTCCCTTTGCATCTAATACTTTATCTGCGTTCATGTGTGTTTCCTCCTCGTTTTTTAATACCCATAAGGGTATAATATATAATATAAAAAAAGATGTCAATCTTTTTCTTTATCGACTTTTCACTAATAAATTCACCGCTTCTTTCACGAGTGCTTCTGTACTTTCCCCGGATTCATGGGAGTCCCTTACACACTCAACAAGATTCATGCTAACAATCAAACCTACGGATCGGTCAAGAGCTGTTTTGGCTGCGGAAAGCTGCGTGATGACGTCTTTACAATCTTCCCCTTGCTCCATCATTCTTACAACCCCCCGGAGCTGCCCTTCCACACGTTTGATTCGATTCTTAATTTGTGCATTGTATTCCATCCAGACACCTCCTGTTGGCTTGTTGTTTTCTTGCTACATTCACTATAATATACCCTACCAGGTATTAAGTCAAGGGGAGAATCGCATTTTTTTCAAATTGATCATTATTAGACAGGAGCATATAAGACTGATTGCAATCATACCGTTCAATCAGTCTTATTTCTCCTGTAAGGGATACTGATTAGATCAGATAAAACGTGGTTTGCCTTTTTGCCATATATTCCAGTCGGTGCTGGATGAATGCAACCGGCTCCTCCAGATATATGGGGATGATTTGATCCCACTCAGGAATATATTGTTGTATATTAAACTCCAGTGCATAACAGGTATTGGCGGTGAGAGGAAGATCACCTTTGATGGGAATATCACTTTGCTGATCATATAAGCCGATTAAGGCACCGGCTTCATGACAGTGATTCCCTAGTGGATGAGAATACAGCATCGCCTCGATTTCTTCCTCCCTTGCCTTTTTCATCGCTCTTTGAAACACTTCATTCCCGGTTCTTCCGACTTTCATTTCCCCAGTTATGATATCCTCAAACCTTAAAGCGGTTTGGAATGCAGATTGAAGTCCTTCAGGAGCTTGCTCCTCACCTGGATGAAGGACATATGCAAGTTGTTGGGTATCCGTTGCGAGCCCCAGGTATCGAATACCGAAATCCAGATGCACGATATCTCCAAAACGAATTATCTCTCCTTCTAAGCGATCCATCACCGATCCCTTTCTTTGGAGATCCACAGTAGGATAAAAGGAGGTTTCCAAACCAGCGTCTAACACCCGTTGCCGTATCCATTCAACAACATCTTCGGTAGTGGTGATTCCAGGGTGAATCACTCTCCGTGATAACGCTTCTTCCGCTATCATCCTCCCAAGCTCGGCAATTGCAGGGTATGCCACTAATTCCTTGGTGGTTCTGATCGATAGCCAATCCACAATGACATGTTGAGCAGATACAAATTTATGTGAGTGCTCATCTAACAGCATGCTCAGCTGCTGATAACAGGAATGACTCAAACCATCCGCTGCGGCAAATGTCGATGAATAATTCAATGCGATCGAATCAGGATTGTATTCATCCACTAGACGTTTAAGGCATTCCCATTGATCACACTCTTCCGGATTCCATGCTCTTTCATAAAACGGCTCGAAATTCGGATTGGGATGCAGTACCCATTTCTTCAGGTGCTGGCCATCCTCCAAATAAAATACAAGGATGGTCAATCTTCTCGAACCATCAACTGAAGTCGGGTAGAGACTCATCAGTACAGGATCTTCGTTATATTCCCTTCCTGCCGTGATCCACATGTCTACCTTGTGTTTTTTCATTAAAGCAGGTAACAGGGTATTCAGACGATGAAACAGCCAGCGATTTTGGGTTTCTTCCCTCTTTTTTAAGGGGAGAATGGCAGATAAATATTTATTCTCACTTTCCATGTGAACGACTCCCTTGTTTTATTGATATGTACACTTTCGACAGAATCATCTATTTCCCCTTCCCAACGCAAAAATGACCATTGAAGAACTTTCCCAATGGTCACTCTCACTAATTATGTATACCTCCCGAATCAGTAGATTCCCTCTTCTTTGTAAATGGATTTCTGAAGATGGGATGCAAACCCTTCGAGATGAGAAAGCGTACAGATATCTTCTTCTAATAGAGGGATTTCGTATAGTGATTGCTCTGTGAATCTTTCCTGCATCATACGCAAGTAGACTTTTTCCTGTTCTCTTCTTTTCTGCAAGAACTCTCCATCCGCCTGATTCGGCAGGATTTTATTCACAATCAGCACACCAATAGAAAGTGAATGAGAGGACATCAATTCAATCGCTTTTTCTGTTTCAAGAATCGGCAGTCTTTCTGGTATAAGAACGAAAATAAAACCTGTTTTTTTTCGATCAAGCAGAATCTCTCTTACTTTCGAAAACTTTTCCCGGCGTTTTTGGAGGATATCGTAAATGGGGTCCTCAACCGGTTCACCATCATTCAAAAGCTGTGAATAATTTTTATTTGTCTTCTTTCTTCTCTCAAGCATTCCATCCATCCAGACTCCCATTAATTCCGGTAGAGATAATAGTCGGATCGTGTGTCCTGTAGGGGCTGTGTCGAAAATGATTTTATCATATTCATTTCCTTCTTCCAGGATGATCGAAACGATCCGATCAAATAAGGCAGCTTCTTCAGCCCCTGGTGCTGAAGAAGCCATATCGATTTGCCGGTGGACTTCACTCACCATATTTGACTTTACCATCCCTTTAAGATTCCCTTTCACCCCGTTGATGTATTGACGTGTTTCCGCATCTGGATCAATTTCGATCCCCCATAGATCGTCCGATAACGGAGTCGCATACCCGTTAATTTCTCTGTGAAATATATCCCCAAGGTTATGAGCGGGATCTGTCGAGACAATCAGCGTTTTCTTCCCCATCTTTGCAAACATGACGGCCAGTGCAGATGCCGTAGTCGATTTTCCGACTCCTCCTTTGCCCCCCACAAATAGAATGGATTGATTCAGTAAATCATTCATGAATTCCCCTCCTTTCATTTTAGCAGCATCTGATTCCATCCAGTGGAGAATGTTCCATCCCCATTCGTAAATGCCAATCATGAAATTTTTCGATCATATATGGATAGAGTTCCAGCGTGTAATAAAATACAGGATTGGGTATCCCGATCATATCCGAATAGAGCAGCAATAAGAATAAATCCTCTTCGTCCCTCAACTCCCTGGCGATTTCCGTTTTGTGGGGAAGACGGATCATATCATCATATAATTTCATTACCCTTTTAAATTTGTCCATCATGGTTGTATCCAAATGACCCCTCCTTCCTACTAAAAAGGGGACCCCGATTCGAGTCCCCTGACTTCCATGCTTACACCGAGAACTGAGAAGGATCATCACCTTTTTTAGACAGGGAAGATGCTGCTGTGATGAGAATCCACAGGGTAAAGATCAAGATGATGCTTCCAAAAATGAAAAGGAGCATATTCCCTTCCGATTCCCCGGCACCTGACCATTCAAAGACAACCTGATTGATCATGGCCCAAAGAGTCATAAACATCAGAAACAACATCGGGAGCAATGTAGCCAGGTAATTTCTCCCCTGTCGCTTGAGCCAAATGGTAATCAGAAGTAGACTGATCCCCGCCAGCAACTGATTCGATGTTCCAAACAAAGGCCAAAGGAGATATCCGCCTGATCCGAATCCTTTAGGGCCCTGCGGCAATAATGTCAAAGCCGCACTTGAAACCACTGCAATCGTTGTCGCAACGTGTGCGTTCGTTAATGAAAGTACTTTGTACTCCTCTCCCAATTCAGAGATGATATATCGCATCAAACGGACGGATGAATCCAGGGTTGTGGCCGCGAAGCTAACAATGATGACGGAAACGATCGTTGCGGCAATATCCGCCGGAATCCCCACTCCTGTCGCAAGTTGTCCAGCACCTTTAATGAAAACGCCCAATCCCGCTCCGCTTGCTGCTGCAAATCCACTGTAGGTCGCTTGGAATTCTTCCACATTAGGGAAAAATGTAATGCAGGCAATGATGGCAATCAGGGCAAGTGCCCCTTCCCCTACCGCTCCTAAATAACCGACGAAGCGGGCATCTGTTTCCTTGTTCAGCTGCTTCGAGGAGGTACCTGATGACACCAGTCCGTGGAAACCTGAAATCGCACCGCACGCAATCGTAATAAATAATAAAGGGAACCATGATACATCCGCTGATCCATTGGTCATCGGTGCAGTAATCTCTGGATTAGTGAAAAGTAGACCGAGATACAGCAATCCGAGACCCACGATCAGTTGATGTGAATTGATATAATCACGAGGCTGTAATAGTTTCCATACGGGAAGAATGGAAGCTATGTACACGTAAATCATCAGAATAACGATCCACACAAGGAAAGCCATGCTCGTGGAGCTTAAACCGAATAATGAAGTCGCTTCCTGCCCACCGAAATATCGGACCAGATCGATTTGCAGAAAATCTACCCGGCTTGCGATGACCGCTGATGCATACATGACACCGAGAGCCACGATTGATGGCAATAACATGCTCCCATTACGTTTGTAGACGGAATATCCGATCCAGACAGCCAGCGGAATTTGGATAAACACTGATAATACACTTGCTGGGAACGTAATGAATAAATTCGCAATGACCCAGGCAAAAACCGCATTCACCATTAACACCAGAATTAAAATAATGAATAAAAAAAGTACTTTTGCCCTCTTTCCAATCAACTTATTAGCCAATGAACCAACGGATTGTCCTTTATTTCGAACCGACAGCACCAAAGTCCCGAAATCATGGACACCTGCGGCAAACACGGTTCCGAAAATCACCCAAAGAAAAGCAGGAAGCCATCCCCAATATACGGCTATTGCCGGTCCTACGATAGGAGCAGCACCTGCAACGGAAGTGAAATGGTGACCCCAAAGGACAAATTTATTCGTCGGCACGAAGTCGACTCCGTCTTTATACTGGTGAGAGGGTGTCACGTAATTCGGGTCGAGCCTGTACACTCTTTCCGCAATAAGAGTTGAATAATATCTATACCCTAACAGAAACACGATACCTCCTATGACCGCTAACCAAATTCCTCCCATCAAATTCCTCCTTTATCCAATAGTATTACATACATTAAATGTCTGAATTTTTTGAATGTATGCGCTTACTACATTTTACATTGGGTTTTTATGGATTTCAATAAGAACTTAGTACTCTTTGTCATGACATTCATTACTCCTGCATCCATTAAAACATTCAAAAAAGGACCGATTCATTTGGAGAATCGGTCCTTTTTCTGGAATCATCGGACAAATATACTGTCCTCATCTGTGGGATCCACGGCTTGGGGTATATCCACCGTTGTCCTTAAAATGGTTTGTTCCGTATCAGTCGTCTTAGGGTGTCGGGCATTTGTAGGGAATTCAAATGGAATCCTTTTTTCCTCCCCAGCCTTAATTGTCCCTATGCTGTCCAGTATGATCGTATTTAAATCCTTCTCATGATAAGAAAAATCACTATCCTGTTTATCTTGTTCATACTTTAGGAGAAGTAATAGTTGAACTTCGTTTACCGGCTGATCGGCCATTCCCCCTTTTAAGACGACGTCCCCCTTGATGTGGTCGCCAGGTGAAATCTCTGTCGTGTGCACGATGGTATCCACCTTCACATGACCTATACCGATACTTGATAAAAACTTATTTAACATTGATCCTAACCCCCTCATTCTGGTTCTCCTCCATGTAATACTAGCAATTCCCCTGCCGATTCGTCCACTCTTACATATTCTTCTAATACACTGCAAAGAATATAAGTGAATCTTCAGGAAGGAGGAAATAAATATGAAAAAAATAGTGGTTTCAATTGCAGCTGCCCTCATCATCAGCTTTGGATTCAGTTCCATCGTCTCTGCAGAAGGTCAAGGTCAGGCGCCGGGACAAAAGGTGAATCTGACAGAAGACCAAAAAGCAGAGCTTGGTAAATTGCACGAACAGATGTATTCAACGAAAAAAGAACTTGTGAAGAAATACGTGGAGTACGGTGTCTTTACCAAAGAACAAGGCGATAAAGTGCTGAACATGATGGAAGCAAAACATCAAAAGCTAAAAGAAAATGGTTATATGATGAGATGGCATCCTCATCCTCATCATGGAAAACAACTTGATCACAAAGAATAAAGGTGGAAATAGGGCAAGGCCTGCCCTATTCCTTTTCCTGAACCAGCCACAGGAAATGATTGGCTAAAATTGAGCCTTAAGTATCCGGGACACTTCCCCTATGTCCTCCATAGAGACATCATAATGAGTCGTGAAACGGACCAGGGTCGGTCCAAACGTCACGGCCAATATTCCTTTTCTCTCTAATTCTTCTACAAACTGTGCTGCTGTCATCCCTGTGCCTGATACATCAGCCACCACAATATTAGTATCCACTTCATTGATAATTTCAATCCCGTTACATGTTTGAAAGGTTTCTTTGAGGAATCTTGCTTTCTCATGATCTTCTGACAAACGTCCTCTCATCTTGTTCAAGGCAATCAATCCTGGAGCCGCAATCAACCCAGCTTGTCTAAGTCCCCCACCCAGACGTTTTCTCCACTTTCTAGCCTTCTTAATAAAGTGTTTGTCACCTGCAATGATTGAACCCACCGGTGCACCCAAGCCTTTCGATAAACAAATTTGAACGGTATCACAGTGATCCGTGAACTCCTTTACGTCACGACCACTTGCGGCAACAGCATTAAAGAGCCTGGCTCCATCAATATGTACCGGAATGGAGTGCTTCCTGGCAATGGTATGAATGGCTTGCATGTTTTCCGGTGAAACGATTGCCCCTCCCGCACGGTTATGGGTATTTTCCAGACAAATCAAACCCGTTTCAGGAAAATGCTGATCTTCCGTACGAATGGCAGCTTCTATTTCACCGGGGTCCATTTCACCATTGGTCCCTTTAATCGTCCGGGTTTGAACGCCTGCGAAAGCCGCAACTGCTCCTGATTCGTAGTAAAAGATATGCGAATCCGTTTCTAATAGAATTTCATTTCCCGGTCTGGTATGGGTCAATACCGCAATCTGGTTCCCCTGGGTCCCGCTTGTGACGAATAATGCTTCCTCTTTCCCAAGAAGACGTGCTGCTTCCTTTTCAAGCCTTAGGATAGTAGGATCTTCACCATACACATCATCCCCCACTTCAGCCTCATAAGCTGCCCGTCTCATTTCCTCCGTTGGTTTTGTTACCGTATCACTTCGTAAATCAATCACAATGACCATCCTCCTTAATAACTTTCACCAGATTCATTATAACAAAGGATATTTATGAGTGAATCATTGTGAAATAAAACCATTCAAGTAGCCAAATCCCTCCTTTATACCCATTAAAAAATATAATTATAGGAATATTCCAAATATTTTAGCTTCATTTATGTTATTATGTACAATATTCTGGTCCATAGGTTGGAACTTTATATCCTTCAAGAGGAGAAGAATCATATGAAGATTGGTTCTAAGATTCGTTTCCACAGACTCAAACAAAAGTTAACTCAAGAAAATCTATCTAAAGGCATCATTTCAATATCTTATCTATCGAAACTCGAAAATAACCAAGTGACACCTTCAGATGATATCGTCCATTTGCTGTGCGAGCGCCTGGGTTTAAATCATCCAGTTGATCGCCCTAACCAGTTGAATGAGCTTCTCGAAAAGTGGAATCATGCATTGCTTTGGAATAAAGAGGATGAAGCACGTTCCACTCACAAGCTCATCCAAAGGGATCTTGATCAAACCGATGATCTATCCCCCCATTTTTTTTATAAAATCCTCTGCTTCCGGGTTCAATTATTAAGGGGTGATTTAACGGAAGCTTTCAGTCATTTCAGTCATATTCAATCGAATTATAAGGACCTATCCGACAAGCATAAATTTTACTTTCATAAGTATAAAGGAAATTACTACTATCTAATGAAGGAATATGAAAAAGCTAAAGGTGAATTGAAAGAAGCCGAAACTTACTTTGTGCTTGGAAATGTTGTAAACGAAGAAGAAAGGGCAGATTTATACTATCTATTCAGTTTAGTGCTGACACGTTTACACATGTATCGTTTAGCCATTTACTACGGTGAGAAAGCCCTCTCCATTTTTCAGGGTGTCTATTACCAGAAAAGGTGTGCAGAGGTTCATTTACTGTTGGGCATCTGCTATCGGAGAATCCGGAATAGTGAGGACGCCGTAAAGCATTATGAATGGGCTAATTTCATTTCCCAGTCCATTGAGTATACGTCTTTGCATTCCAAGATCGAGCAAAATTTCGGATACCTTAAATCTTTCATGAATAAAAGTGATGAAGCCATCCAGCATTTTGTGAGGAGCATTGAATTAAAGGAATCTGATGATGAAGGAAAACTCTATTCGATTCTTTCCCTTGTCAAAGAGCATTATAAACTGAATCAACGTTCAGAAGTTCAATTCTGGTTATCAAAAGGACTGGAGCTTTGCTCAAAAGAAAGATATCCCGATAAATTTTATCAATTATCTTATTATCAATTTGCACTGAATGAATTTCCTAATGGATTTGAGAATTTCATGAAGGAGTATGCCCTGTCTTTCTTTAAGAAAAACGGCTCTCTTCTATTATATGCTGAGTATTCTAAATTCCTTGGCCAATATTATCAAAGAATGAGGAAATACAAACTTGCTGCATTCCATCTAAATGAAGCCAATATCATTTATGAAGAAATGCTGCCTTTATAAGGAGGTGGTTAAAAAATGAAAAAGCTGAGAAAATTATTGATCATCACCAGCCTCACCGCCATGGCCCTTTCCGGTGTGATCGTCGTCAACTCAAACGAAGAAGAATTCCCGCCGTTCTCAACTAAACTATAAACATAATCAGCACTGGTCCAGTTATGGACCGGTCTTTTTTATATTAAAATATAATCTTAATCGATGAAATTTTCCGAAAAAAGAGATATAGTTATGTTTGAATACATATATTAGGGGGATTTACTAATGAAACAAGCATTTGAGAGAAACTTAGGAAGATATGCAGATTTGATTGTAGAAGTCGGATTGAATCTGCAAAAGGGACAGGAACTGATGATATCAGCACCTATAACATCATACGAGTTTGTCCGTCTGATAACAGAGAAAGCATACGAAGCAGGAGCACTGAATGTGTTAACGGATTTCTATGATGATGAATTGAAAAAGATCCGCCTGGAGAAATCTGCCGAAGAAGGATTGAAAGAGTTCCCTGGATGGAAGGCAAAAGGATATATTGAAATGGCAGAGAACAATGTGGCGTTATTGAACTTAGCTGCCCCGAATCCTTCCCTGTTAAGGGACTCAGACCCTGCGCGTGTCGCTATGTTGAACAAAACTTCTGCAGAAGCGATGAAAGACTTTTCAGCTTATATCGGAGGAGGAAAGATCAGCTGGTTGATCGCTGCGATACCAACAGTGGAATGGGCTCAAACCGTTTTTCCAGATCTTTCTCAAGAAGACGCTTTTACCAAACTGTGGGAGAACATCTTTTATACCACCAGAACGGATCAGGAAAATACCGTCGAATTATGGGAAGCTCATATCGATAACCTTAATGAAAACGCCGATCGTTTAAACAAAGGGAAGTATAAAAAGCTTCATTATAAAGGACCTGGAACAGACCTGAGCATCGAATTCCATCCTAAAACCAAATGGATCAGTGCTCAATTCACCAATGATAAAGGGATTCCTTTCGTTCCGAACCTCCCGACGGAAGAAGTGTTTTCAATTCCAGATAAATATGGCGTGAATGGTGTTGTTTCGAGTACAAAGCCTCTTAATTATAGTGGCACACTTATCAAGAATTTCTCGTTGACCTTCAAGGAAGGGAAAGTCATTGATTATACGGCAGAAGAAGGCTATGAAACGTTAAAGAACTTACTCGAAACGGATGAAGGTGCATCTTATTTGGGGGAGGTAGCATTGGTACCTCACGATTCCCCCATTTCCAATACAAATATCGTTTTCAACAACACTCTTTTTGATGAAAATGCATCTTGTCATATTGCACTGGGCAGGGCTCTTTCTGTATGTGTAGAGGGTGGTAAGACGATGACGCCTGAAGAGTTGCAGGAGATTGGTTTTAACGAAAGCATGATCCATGTGGACTTCATGATCGGCTCATCCCAATTGGATATAGACGGTGAAAAGGCGGATGGCACGATTGAACCGATTTTTAAAGCTGGTGATTGGGTTTAAATTTTACTATTAATGGCAAAATAACGTTGGAGGCTTAAATGTTCATTTAAGCCTTTTTCTTATGGTCCTTGCTTTTACAGACTAGAGGAAATGAGGAAACAGAAACATAGTACCAAATGAGGTAAAAATTACATATAATATGACAAATAAATTTCTTTTTTAACATATTCAATACTTCACGAATCCCTTACAATAGAAGTATACCTTTTTAAAGGAGCGATTTTCTTGTCAATAAAGTCAAAACGATCATTTTTCTGGAGCGGGCTCTTTATCATTGCCTTCTTCACTTTATATACTATTTTCCGGACGACGAATGTCCAATCAAGTGAAAAACCTTTAACCGCCGAAGAGAAATATCCAACCGTCTTCGTGCACGGATACAAAGGTACATATAATTCCTTCAGGACCATGTTGGACCGTTTTGAGAACAGGCATGGATGGGGTCAAAAAACGCTGGAAATTTCCATATCAGATTCCGGCAGTATAAGATACAAAGGGGCTCTCCCTAAAAACCCGAGTTCTCCCCCACTTGTTCAAGTCATATTTGAAGACAATCGGGCTTCCTTGGATAAACAGGCCATTTGGCTAGAAAATGCCATGAAGCTGCTGCACCATCAATTCAATGTTTCTACTGTCAATATTGTCGCCCACTCTATGGGTGGCCTTGCTTCAACCCAATATTTAGAGAATACCGGTAATGAATCGTTTGTTCCAAAAACCCATAAATTCATTACGATTGCCACTCCTTTTCAGGGAGTCACGAAAGAATCTTACGGGCAAATCAATACCGGTGCAGCTGTGATTGATTTAAAGCCTGGATCTCGTGCATTGAAAAAAATGTATCTCAATCGTCATTTGATTCCTTCTGAAATAAGAGTGCTATCCATCGCCGGTTCAGGTGATGACGTGGTAAATGTACAAAGTGCACTGGAGAGTCGATCATTTTTCGAAAAAAATCCTTTTCAGTCCAAAATAGTATATGATCCAACGATTTCTCATAGCGGATTACATGAAACGATGAAAGTGGATCGTCTTGTAGGAGATTACCTATGGAGTAAATAATTCAAAACCTTTCCCCTCTTCGGACCTGAGGGGATTTTTTTATGCAGTTGCGTAAACGCCCGTAACGTTCTATACTACACAAGACTAAACCAATAGGTTAGGATGAGTGGAATGACGAAAGAAAAAATCGTAAAAGCAAGCCCTAAATACATACAACCATTTCTAAAAGGGTTTCCTCTTTTAAATAAAGAAAATGTCACGACATCGATTGAAGATGCACAGGACGGTGACATCCTGAAGCTTGTAGATACCAATGGTCGCTTTATTGCAAAAGGGTACTACGGACTCCAGAATAAAGGGATAGGCTGGCTTCTGAGCTGGAAAGAACATGAAGATATAGACAAGGAGTTCATTTATAAAAAGATCCAGGCTGCCATTAATCAACGTCTCCACTTCTACTATAGTGAAGATACGACCGCATTCAGGGTGTTTAATGGAGAAGGAGACGGTTTCGGGGGCGTAACCATTGACTACTTTGATGGATATTATCTCATTCAGTGGTATTCAAAGGGTGCCTATTCTTTTCATGAAGAAGTGGTGCAATCGATACGGGAATTAACCGAATATAAAGGTATTTACCAGAAGAAAAGGTTTGCACAGGAAGGGAAATACGTTGAAGAAGACGATTTTGTCGAAGGTACACGCCCTTCCTTCCCTCTCCTCGTGAAAGAAAACGGCGTACAATTTGCCATCTATTTAAATGATGGAGCGATGGTGGGGGTATTTCTCGATCAACGCGAAGTGAGGAAAAGGATTCGTGACGCATACTCAGAAGGCAAGAGGGTATTGAATACCTTCTCTTACACCGGTGCATTCTCTGTGTATGCTGCTCTCGGCGGTGCCTCTCACACCACCAGTGTTGACCTTGCAAATCGCAGTTTAAGCAAAACGATTGAACAATTCAGCATTAACGGAATCGATTATGAGGCTCAAGATATCATTGTGGAAGATGTCTTCAAGTACTTCAAATATGCTGTCAAAAAACAGCTTTCATTCGATGTGGTGATATTAGATCCACCAAGCTTTGCCCGTTCCAAAAAACACACATTCAGTGCTGCAAAGGATTATAAGGATTTGTTGAAAGAAGCGATAGCCATCACTGAAAAGAACGGGACCATTGTGGCTTCCACAAACTGCAGCACCTTCAATATGAAAAAATTCAAGGGGTTTATTGATACAGCATTCAAGGAAACCAACGGGGAATATAAAATACTCGAAGAATATACTCTTCCTGAAGATTTTAAAACCCTCAGTCAATACAAGCAAAGCGACTACTTAAAAGTCGTTTTTATCCGCAAACTATAAAGGAATGGGACGGACCTTCCGAAGGTCCGTCCCTACCGATTAAGAACAAATGACAGAATACTCTGTCATTATTTCCTCGGAAACCGCATGAAGCGACATATACACAGTGTTTCTTGATGAAAAATATCGAATAAGGAGGATTTATGATGAATAAAGCTGTTTTTCTTGACCGTGATGGGGTAATTAACGAGGTAAAAACCAATAGAGTCGGCTTTGTGAACCGGCCTGATCAATTTTATTTCCTGAAAGGAGTCCCCGAGGCCATAAAGGCTTTATCTGAATCCGGATTCCTTCTTTTTGTCGTTACAAATCAAGGTGGTGTTGGATTAGGCTATCTTTCCCATGATGAGCTGGACTCCATCCATGATTATATGGTACATGAAATCACACAAGCAGGCGGTTTCATTCAGGAGGTTTCCTGCTGCACTCACAAACCCCATGCGGGTTGTTCATGCAGAAAGCCCGAACCCGGAATGCTTCTTGAACTGGCAGAAAAATACAGGATTGACCTTGCTGGATCATTCATGATCGGGGATCGTGATGTAGACATTGAAGCTGGCAACAAAGCTGGATGCACCACGATTTTACTGAATGACAACCCTTCCCCAACGTATAACGCTGATTACATATTTCCTGATTTATGGAGCGCTTCGACATTCCTCCTCAACACGAAGGGATCTTAATGATCGTTACTTTATCATCTATTCGAACATTTAGTTATTGCACCGGCTGACTGCACCTATTAAACTGAATGAGTGATTCTTTTTTATTGTAAGAAATAGTGGAAAGTCAGGATGTAAGACTTTCAATGAGGGAGTGTGATGAGATGGACCTGCTCGGTAAAGGGATCACCCGACGGTATAAATGGATCATTGTACTTTGGGTGATGATAGCGGGGATATTCGCTTATTTTGCAACAGACTTACCCACCATACTAGGCGGTGACGGATTTAGGACAGACGGACAGTTTGAAAAAGTGAACGATGAATTGACCGATTCGTTTGATTTTCCCGAATCATCGATTTTGCTTCTTATGGAAAAGCAGGATGCCCAATCTGCAGAAGGGTTCCAGGCATCCATGAAGAAAACGATTGAGAGCATAGAAAACCTGGGTGTCACCTCTTCTATACAATCACCGTTACAAGATGAAAACCTGGTGAAAGACGACGTGGCTTACGCCGTTTTATCTTTCGATGAGTCTGATATCACCAACGAAACAAAAAAAATTAAAGCACTAATAAAAGAAAATCCAGGTCAATCATTGACCGGGGCTTCCATTATTAGTTCAGATATTAATAAGGCCAGTCAGGATGATCTGAAACGGGCCGAATTGATAGGATTACCTTTCGCTCTCCTTGTCCTGTTATTTGCATTCGGTTCGGTTGTTGCTTCGCTTGTTCCCATCATCATTGGAGTGGTGACGGTCGTGACGGCATTCGGAATTCTCGCTCTGATTGGCGGCAGCATGGAATTATCGGTTTTCCTGCTGAATGTAGTCCCAATGATTGGTCTTGCCCTGAGTATTGACTTCTCTCTCTTGTTCATTAACCGCTACCGTGAAGAACTGGCAACGAGATCCATACCGGAAGCGATCCATATCACTATTCAAACGGCAGGAAAATCGATCATTTTCTCTGCATTATGTGTTTTCATCGGTTTAGGGGCGATGATGCTTATTGAAATCGATATATTCCAGACGATTGCCATCGGAGGCATGGTTGTCGTCATGCTTGCAGTTGTATCTGCATTATCACTCCTCCCTTCCGTTCTTCTGCTCCTCGGGCAGTCTATAAATAAATGGACACTGATTAAGCAGAAGAGAAATGACAACGGGAAATGGAGGGTATTTGCCGGATTTATCATGAAAAGGCCCGTGGTGCTGGCCCTCCTCGCCCTGATTGTCTTAGTGATCGGCATTTTGCCTGTCCGCTCTATGAATCTGGCCATTCCTGATACGGAGGCATTACCTGCTACATTTGAATCCCGTCAGGCGATGGATACCATTCAGGAGGAGTTTAAGACAGATGAAGGCAGTACGGTTTATGTGATTGCCAAACGGGAGAATGGCTGGAAGACCAAAGAGGGATTGGAGGATTTGAATGAACTCCTTTCCGAATTCAATCAGGAATCAGCTGTGGCGTCAGTGGACTCTATCTTCAAAGCCACCAATATCGAATCTCCGGAAAAATTATTCGGTGCCATTCAGCAGCCGGAATCCAAGGAGAAGACTGATCCTGCACTGAATCGTTTTATCCAGGGAGACAAAGCACTGATTCCAGTTCACTTGTCATTGGATTCATCTTCATCCGCTGCTCAGGAACTGGTGAACGAATGGAGTCAAAAAGAATGGTCACACCTCCTCCAGTTTGGGGGACAGGTGAAATTCAATCAGGAAATCTTTGATGAAATCTATGAAAAAGTAGGATTATGCCTACTCATCATTTTAGGTTCTACCTACCTGATTCTGATGATTGCATTCCGCTCCATCATCATTCCATTGAAGGCCATTTTGATGAATATCATCAGTCTGACATCGACATTCGGAATTTTAGTATGGATTTTCCAGGGAGGTCACTTTGGAATCCCTGAATCGGACATTGCCCTTGTGCTTCCGGTGCTGGTATTCAGCCTCGTGTTTGGCCTTAGCATGGACTATGAGGTATTCCTTATTTCCAGAATCCATGAAATTTATCAAGAAACCGGTGACAACACACGTTCTACCATTGAAGGACTTACTTCAACAAGTAAGATCATCACCTCGGCTGCTCTTATCATGATTGTCATAACGGGGGCTTTCGCTTTTACAGGTGTAATGCCCGTCAAACAGATCGGGGTCGGGATTGCCATCGCCATTTTCATCGATGCAACCATCGTCAGAATGATTCTGGTCCCCTCGTTAATGAAGCTCCTTGGTGACTGGAACTGGTGGATGCCTTTCATGAAGAAGGAAAAACAGATAGTAAAAGCTCATAAAGCTTCTTGACCCCGGATTTATTTAAAATCCTGCTGATAGAGAACCAAATCGAATGTGAACAAGACACCCTGATATCGGGGTGTCTTGTTCTGTATAACGGCCTGTTTTACCGTTTTCAAATTAGGGAATTCTATGGTAAAGTACTATGGAACCAGCATGAACGGGAGGTATTTGATGAACCAGCAGGAATTACTACATATTATTCGAGATCACTATCCATTTGATGTCCTATCAGCGGAACAGCTGGATTATATTATTTCCGGTTCAACATACACAACTTTCAAGAAGGGGGAATTTCTCTTTCATGAAGATGAAACGGTGGAAGAACTGGATATTTACTTCCTTGTCTCCGGACTCGCCAAGAATGTCCTCCATCGTTCCAGTGGAAAGCAATATTCCCTGCGCTTCTATTACCCCGGTGACTTGATTGGCATCATGATCATGCTTACGAGCGGTCAAATGACTTTTTCAGTCCAGGCAATAGAAGATTGTACGGTATTCCGGATTCAGAAAGACCGTATTTTAGAAATCATGACCAAAAACAATGATTTTTCAAAAATCATATTTGAAAGCATCGGCAATCGGATGAAGACCCTATACGATGAAATCAAGGTAAAGTCAGCCACTGAAACCGATGATGAGAACATCAATCTGTTCCGCACAAAAGTCCATACTCTCATGGACAGCCCTACGTTCATCGATGGAAATGCTACCATCATAGACGCAGCCAAAAAGATGAAAGAACAGGACACGTATGGGTTGGTCGTGGTAGATCAGAATAAAAAAATGCTTGGCATCCTTACGCAGCGGGAAATCCTGTCTTATCTAACCAATCCATGTAACGCTGAAAAGGTGAAAGACTGGATGAAGGAAAAGCCTTTTTGGATCAGGGATGAGTCCTTCGCTTATGAAGCCCTCTCCTACTTTAAACATGAAGAAGTGGATTTCGTCCCTATCATTCGCAATGATGTAGTAGTTGGAATTCTAACCAGTACATCATTTCTCAATATTCAGGATTCTAATTATCTGGATCTTTCATATAAAATTCAAAAGGCCGTGTCAAATGATGAACTGGTTGAACTGGCTACGGTGAAGAGCGAGACGTTCCAACAGTTCATTCAAGACCTTCTTGCACAGGATAGCTTTGGATTCGATATTTGTGAAGTGATATCCAACTACAATGATCGGCTCCACCGGAAAATCATTCAATTGAGCGAAAAGGAAATGAGACAGGAAGGTTACGGTTCTGCTCCGATTAATTATTGTTTCATTGTTATGGGCAGTCAGGGACGAAGTGAACAGGGATTCCATACCGACCAGGATAATGGGATCATCCTTGATGATTATAATCATTTGTCTGACCTGAAAAAAGTTGATCTCTATTTTCAGGCCTTCACCGAGAAGC
Organism: Rossellomorea vietnamensis; assembly: GCF_025398035.1. NCBI lineage: Bacteria > Bacillati > Bacillota > Bacilli > Caryophanales > Bacillaceae > Rossellomorea > Rossellomorea vietnamensis. Next base: position 417,418 of record NZ_CP104558.1, on the reverse strand, counting down.
TCAATTTAAAGCTTGCTGCATGTGGTTTCCCTGAATGTACAGGCGGAATCATGGCGAAGGAACAAAAATGGAAGAGATCGTATACGGACTGGAAAAAGGCCATTGATGAGTGGCTCCACGAAATGGATGCACAGGAAATCCAGAACATCACGATGTTCTATGACTTCCGTCCAATTTACGGAGACTACTCCATCGCAGAAGAGATCAGGAATTACCTGACTGAAAAATCGAAACGATCCCTGAATATGCAGCAACTCTTACGAAAAGATGCCCTTCGTTTCAAACTCCCTGTTGGTCCATTGGGCCGGGTAAACTTGAAGCCGAAAAACCATCTATTCAACATCAAAAAGTCAGGACTCTTACAAATCGTCAATATGATCCGGATTCATTCGGTAAAGTATGGGATAAAAGAAGTGAACACCATCAAAAGGGTACAGGCATTGAAAAAGTTACAAGCCTTTCACCCAAGGGATGCCGAAAACGTTAAAACGGCCATGCATATCCTCCTTTCCTTGAGAACGCAACAGAATCTGCGTGAACTTAGTGAGGGAAAGCCTTTAAGTAATGACATCGATGTCCGCACCCTTTCGAAAGAAGATCGCCAAAAATTAAAAGAATCCATCCAGATTGCCAACCGACTGCAGCAAGTGATGGAAATCAGTTTCAATAGGAACCGGGTGGTTTAATGGATAATATAGGTATTAATGTAGGCTACCGGATACTGAAGTATTATTTATGGCAGCGATTCATCTTCCGCCATCAAGTGAAGCGGGAAAAAGAAAAGCTTTCCTATCATAAACTTTCCCGTGGCCTTAAACAATTTGAAGAAGAAAAACCGACTCTTCAAAAAAAGCATCTCTTCCATTGTACCTTTACGATTTTCGACCTTGAAACCACTGGTTTTTTTCCTGAAGTGGGAGATGAAATCATTTCGATAGGAGCTGTAAAGCTGAAAGAAGGAAAAGTTCAAAGGGACGAGACATTCTATCAGGTGATCGACCCTCTTCAAACGGTGTCCAGGGAAACGAAGAGGTTTACGGGACTAAGACGTAAAGATTTTTTAAATGGTGTGACGCTGCCTATAGGGTTGGAACGTTTTTTGGAGTTCAGTAAAGGGACGATTCTGGTGGCACATCCCGCGAGCTTCGACATTAACTTTCTCCAAAAAAGGATAAATAAGTGGGAGCTGCCTTCTTTCGATCCAGAATTTGTCGATTCCTTTTCATTGGCTAATAGCTTACTTGGCAGGGATGACTGCTATTTGGATGTTCTTATAAAGAAATTCGATATTCAAGACAGGACCCGCCACCATGCTTTAAATGATGCGATCATGACGGCCGAGATTTTCGAACGACTTTTGACATTATGTTATCAACAAGAAGTTCATACGATCCGTGGATTGCATGAATTCCTGCTTCAGGATTCAGGCTGACAGTCGAAGGAATATAAAAAACGCATGAGGAGTAGACCTCATGCGTTTTTACATATTATCGAATTTGTCCGGTTCCATGCATCATATACTTCACTGTGGTTAGCGCCGGAAGACCCATCGGACCTCTTGCATGCAGCTTCTGGGTTGAAATGCCAATTTCAGCACCGAATCCTAATGCTCCTCCATCTGTGAAGCGTGTGGATGCATTATGATATAAAGCAGCAGCATCAACCAGCATCATGAACTTTTTCGCCGTTTCATTGTTTTCGGTCACAATCGCTTCTGAATGTTTGGTACCGTATTGTTCAATATGATCCACGGCTTCATTAAGTGAAGACACCACTTTCACGGCAATATCAAGACTTAAATATTCGTTTGCCCAATCTTCTTCACCTGCAAGTTTAGCATCTTTGATCACTTCAACCACTTTTTCGTCCCCATGAATGGAAACATGATGCTCTTTCAGTTTTTCAACAAAGGCATCCTTGTGTTCATCAAACCATTTCTCATGGAGAATGACGGTTTCAGCCGCATTACAAACCGCCGGACGGTCCGTTTTGGCATTTATGATGATGTTCAATGCTTTTTCCAGTTCAGCTTCCTTGTCGATGTAAATATGACAATTCCCTACACCTGTCTCGAGGACAGGAACCGTTGCGTTATTGACGACAGCGTTGATCAATGCGCCACCACCACGGGGAATCAGCACATCAATATGTTCTTTCATCGTAAATAATTCACTTGTTGCCTCACGATCTGTTGTGTTGATGAATTGTACGGCATCTTTTGGAATATCTGTTTTTTCCAACGCCTCATGCATAACGTCCACAATGGCTTTATTCGACGTTATGGCATTCGATCCACCTTTCAGGATGATGGCATTACCTGATTTTAATGCAAGACCTGTAGCGTCCACCGTCACGTTCGGGCGGGCTTCATAAATCATTCCGATGACACCGAGCGGAACGGTCACTTTTTGAACTTGCAGCTGATTTTCCAGGGCCCAATCAGAAACTACTTTACCAGTCGGATCTTCCAGGTCAGCCACTTGGCGAAGACCGTTTGCAAAGTCTTCAACCCGTTCTTTAGAGAGAGATAAGCGATCCATAAAGGCTGCTTCAAATCCTTTTTCCCTGCCTCTATCAAGGTCTTTTTCATTCTGTTCTAGAATGGACCCGTAGTTTGTCTCTAAATGGTCGGCAAGAATATGAAGGGCTTTATTTTTTTGTTCCGTTGTCAGCATGCTTAAGGTTTTAGAAGCTTTTTTAGCCAATATCGCCTGTTTTTTTACATCGGTTTTTTCTACAGTTAAAGTCATCAAATACCTCCTGATTATTTTGTAAAGCTATATTCTTAAATGAATCATTTAAATCATTATTATCTTTGGAATCAATTAAACCCCTACTGGAATGGGAACTTCTACATGACATACGAGCTGATCAATTTCTACTGCGATCTCATCTGCTTTTATATCTGTAGGGTTCTTCAGTTGACCAGAGCGATAGTTGACCATTCCAAGACCGATTTCCTCGTTGCGGTTATCCAGGATACGTACGACTGCACCCTTATCAAAACGGCCTTTCACAGTATAAATATCATCGATCGTCAAACTTTCTTTCCGCTCTAAAATACGGTCTTTCGCATCTGCATCGATGGTGATTTCACCTTCTGGACCGGAATTGAACGCAATCCATTGCTTTTTGGAATCGAGATTGACCGAATCTTCCGTCGATTCAAAATAGGTTCCTTTAGCCGTATGCTGGACAGCATCATAAATGATGTTAGAATGTCCTGATTTACCCAGGAACGCAGGGATGCCTGATGCCATTGTAATCTTGAATGCATCGATCTTTGATCTCATGCCGCCGGTACCGACTGAGCTACCCGGCTCTCCCGCCATGTCTTCAATATCTTCCGTGATTTCAGTCACACTCTCCAGCAGTTCAGCATCTGGATTTTTGCGGGGATCTGAATCATATAGCCCGTCTATATCTGATAGGATGATGAGTTGATCAGCATCCACGAGTGCTGCGACTTTAGCGGATAGTGTGTCATTATCTCCAAACTTCAAACGGTCAATCGTTACGGTATCATTTTCATTTACAATCGGAATAATCCCTCTTTCGAGCAGGACATTAATCGTATTTCTGGCATTATTGTATCGATCTTCATCAGAAAAATCACTACGAGTGATCAGAATTTGAGAAGCCACATATCCATTTGAAATTAATAGATCAGAATACGCTTCGATTAATAGCCCTTGACCAATAGCTGCTGCGGCCTGTTTCTCAGGCAAAGAACTTGGGCGTGTCAAGCAACCCAATTTACGATAACCTGCAGCAACTGCTCCTGATGAAACAAGCAAGACTTCATGACCGTCATCCTTTAAACGGACAACCTCATCCACAAGTCGCTCAAGCTTCCTGCGGCTCATTTCTCCATGTAAGCTTGTCAATGAACTACTTCCAATCTTAATCACGATACGTTTCTTATCTTGGGACATTCAATCACTCCTAGTAATGAGGTCCGTCCCTTGCCCCTCTTTCTATATGCAGGGACGGACCTGTATTTCATGTATGGTTGGTAACATAAATTATATGAGGTGTTTGGTATTCGTTGGGTTATTAGCTTGTGACTAATTCTTTGGACTGTAAGGATGAGCTGATTTCTTTCGAACGCTTTTCTGCTCCTTTAACAGCTTCTGAGATGGCTTTACCTCCACCGAACTGAGCTAATGCATCAAGTCCTGCAGCCGTAGTACCGTTTGGGGATGTTACATTTTCTCTAAGTTGAGTAGGTGATTCTTCTCGCTCCAGCATCATTTTGGCTGCTCCGAAAATGGTTTGAGCTCCGATTTTACGAGCCAATTTTGGGTCTAACCCTGCTTCAGCACCCGTCTTTTCGATATGTTCCATTAAATAGTAGAAGTAAGCTGGACCGCTCCCGGCAATTCCAGTGAAAATGTCCATCTGGCTTTCTTCGATGACGAATACTTCTCCGATGCTTGATAATAACTCTTCTGCGTTCTGCATATCTTCTCTTGAAGTGAACCTTCCGGCACTGATAGCCGTTGCAGATTCCTTCAGCATACTTGACGTATTTGGCATGACACGGATGACAGGCTGACCTCCAGGTAACTGTTCTTCCATATGAGAAGTCGTAATCCCTGCCAGTACCGACATGATCACCGTATCGTTCCTGACAAGATGATTGATGGAATCTAATGCCTTATCGATATCCTTTGGTTTCATGGCAAGAATGAGGATATCTATTTCATCAAAGGGCAGATCGTCTTTCGTTATTGCAGTGATATCATATTTAGCTTTCATTTCTTGAAGTCTTCCGTAATTGCTTCGATTGGAAACAATGATTTGCTCAGCTGGAATCTTGCCACTCTGTACTGTCCCAGAAATCATTGCTTCAGCCATATTACCTGCACCAAGAAATGCTATCGTTTTATTATTTAACAATCATATCCACTCCCGTTCCTTTTTTTATAGTAAGTTTTTTTCAAAACACTTTTTTCGTTTTTAGTTGAACATTTAATGTAATAATCAAGAAAAAATATTTAAGATAATGGATGTTTCATGTCGCCAAAAACCTTGATTGGCGTGTGTTTTGTTCACAACGCTTATAATCGTAACATGCTGATGAATGATATCAAGGGCATTATAGGAAGTAGTAAGGAATTAGCCGAAATAGCTAGTGGAAGCGTTATCATTACCATTTATGTTATTCAGATTCCTTCTGAAGGCTCTAGATTGGCTGAGAGAGCGTATAATCAGAATTTATACTTTCAGGGTTTGATTGGAAATGGATCCATTATTGGTACTGACCCCTGTCAGCCCAGTTCCAGAGCCCGTTCCATCAAGTCCATTCTAAAAGCAAAAAAATCCCGTTAAGCCTTCAGAGCCTTAACGGGATTTTCAGATTTATTCGTTTGTAGTGTCGTCCGGGGTTTTTCCACTCAGGAAGTCTTTTAAAGCTTGAATATTTTCCTCGAAGTCTATTTCGAGCACAGATCCAACTCCGCTGTAACTTCCATTCGTATATGAACCTTCTACTGGCAAGGTTAGCTTGTCCATGTCACTACTATTGCTTAGCAGGATATCTTTCGCGATTGAGATTTGATCCAGCTTACTCATATTCGTCTGAATATAGGGCTGAATGGATCCTGCCATTTTCGGAAGCTTTGTTACGCCTCCGATGGATAAGGCTTCATCTTTAAGGGCCGCAATCACTTTTTGCTGTCTTTCAACCCTTCCGAAGTCACCATTTTCATCATGACGGAATCTGGCATAGCCGAGTAATTCCTTTCCGTTCAGGTTTTGGACACCAGGTTCAAGGGAAACACCGATGTTTTCTGACATCGCCTTTTCAACATCCATTTCAATTCCTTCTGGTGCAAGGATGTCGACTGACTGTTCAAAACCTTTAAAATCAACAATCATATAATATTGAATATCCAGATCAAAGTTCTGCTTGATCGTCTTTCGAAGCAATTCCGGTCCGCCTAAATAAAAAGCGGTATTTAGCTTATAGTTTTTATATCCAGGGATTTCAGCATAGATATCCCTCATAAACGAAACGAGTTTGGTTTCATTCGTTTTTGGATCGATCTGCGCGAGCATCATTGTATCTGTCCTTGATTTCTCCTCGCCCCTGCTATCGACTCCCAATAACAAAACGTTAACCTTCCCGTTTTCATCTTTAACTCCATTAAATTTATAGTCCTGCATCTGGTCTTCACCAGCCATTTTATAACCACTGTAAAATTGAAAAGCAGCATAACCGATCAAACTGAAAATAAGGATTAATAATACCAAAATCACTTTTCTACCACGTTTTTTCCTTTTGGTCTTTCGATCTAGTCGTGACTCCATTTCTTCACCTACTTTTATGACATTCATGATGAACCGATGATAATATGAAATAGTACTCTATACAATTGAAATTGACAATCACAGAATACTGGATAAACTAACACTTTTCTCCATACCGGTTCACCCCGAGAATATAGTTTACCACAAATATCTATAAAAGTATTTAGTTGTTACCGTCAAATAAGATCAAGGATTGAAAATGACCACCGGTAAGTTTCCTTATATTCTGTTCTTCTTCCTTATTGTAGGAAATGATAAATGAAGTGGCGGGCCCGCTTGATTTATCCAAGTCTTGCGTGGAGTCTACATCTCCCCTTTTCAACGGTTTCCCAATAAGCAGAGACAGTTCATGACGCACACCTTTTGAACCTACAGGTAAAATATCGATTATGGAAGGATGGTGAATGCACGTATGAAACAGACTCAATGGGGCTATGGATGATCTATATACTAATACTTCTTTCCCTACTAAAGGAATGCCGATAAGAGCATATGAAAGATCTTTTTGCGGAAGAAAGTGCCGCTCCTTCCTTCTCATACCAATACAGGTTACACCGAGTGCAGACTGGTTTAGATTGAAATTGGATTCTGAACTTCCCGTTAGGGGAATATCCTCCATATCAAGTTCCTTCAAACCCATCCGCACTCCCGAGGCATACCCCTCCCACACGCTGTCTCCTGTGAAGTTCATTAATTGAACTGCCATGAGGCGGGCACCGGCTGATAAACATTCCATCACAGCGACTCGAAAACCGAAATATCCTACAATGTCAGGATCAACCTGTACCTCGTCCCCCTTTTTCCTTCCGATTCCTCCACTGCAATCAGACGCTAGAATCAGTTCAAAATCTTCGTTAATGGAAACCGACAGGGCATCCCTAAGTTGAACCATCTTATTTCCTCCTTTCCTTTATAAAGAAAGAGAACCTTATAACACTACTTATTATTTTTCTTGATGTTACCGAATACGTTGGCACTGCGAAGGTATTCAACGTCTTTGACACTGCTTCGGTGATTGATCACACGTGCCAGAGCAAAAAAGTAGTCTGATAATCGGTTGATGTATTGCAACGAAGCAACCGGAAAGTCCCCGTCTGTCTTTGATAGGGTAACCATGCATCTCTCTGCCCTTCTCGCAACGGTCCGTGCAATATGAATACTCGCAGAAGCTTTTACACCACCCGGCAGTATGAATTTTTCAAGAGGTGGAGCTTCTCTGACCAAATCGTCTATTTTTTCTTCCAAAGCGAGGACGGAATCCATTTGAAGCTTGCTCCTTCTCTTTTTTGAGACATTGGATAAATCTCCCCCGCAGTCAAAGAGTTCATGCTGAATCGTAACTAAGTCCTTTACGATATCGTCAAACCGCTCATGATTTAATTCACTAATAGCCTGACCGATGAAACTATTGACTTCATCCAGTGTCCCGTATGCTTCCACCCTGATATCGTCCTTATCGACCCTACCCCCGATTAGACTTGTCTGACCTTTGTCTCCGGTTCTTGTATAAAGTTGCATTATTATTTCCTCCCTTACCCTTTTATTGAAGTAGCCATGCCATACCAAACAAGCCATACCTTATGCGACTTTTGGGCAAGGTCCTGATAAATCCAGCCCGTCACATCTCTCCATTCCCTTGAAATGTGGTCTATGGGTACAATTCCTTTCCCTATTTCTGACCCGATCCAGATCACTTTTCGTTCTGGATGTTCTTCTTCCCACTTCTTCAACTCCTCCATCCGTTGGAAGAATTCTTTCCTAACGTCGCGCTCCCCACGTAAAAGGGCAGATCGAACGGCATACTCAAGCCCCTCCAACACGAGGATGGGCTTTGATGGATGGGCTTCTTCCATCCCTTCTGTAAATAACCGGACCCATTCCGTGTCGCTTCTCTTCAAACGAAAATGCTTTCTTACCCATTGGCCCTTGCCATTAAAGGAACCTCCCGTAATGAAGTACAATTCTGGTCCCTCCAATTCTCTTCTGTTTTCCAACCCAATTCATATCCGTTTCCGTGGTAGACCTCCCAATCCCAAAAAGATCTAGGATCACTTTTGGGGGAAAGAGAAGTTAACAGGTGCCGAATGACTCCACCATGGGTTATGACTGAGTACCGATTCCCATTAAGTGAATCGATTTGTCCTTTGATTTGCTCCCAGGCAACTTCGACTCGTTTTATAAATTGATGTATCCCTTCCCCTCCTGGAGGAGAATTAGAGGGATCGGTTAACCAATACTGATACTCTTCATTTCCCTTCAAATCCTCGTAGGTCAAGCCTTCCCATTCTCCAAAATGTAATTCTCTTAATAGAGGAGATGGAATGATAGAGGCTTCAGGAAACAAAAAATGCGAGGTTTCCAAACATCGGTTTAGGTCGCTTGAAAAACATCCCTCATATGGCTTGAAGGATCGCTTTATTTGTTTAAGCTTACCGATTCCTTTTCGTGATAAGCTCGGGTTCGACCAACCGATGTATTTCCCTCTCTCATTTGCATCTGTTAAACCATGTCGAATGAAAGCAATAGCCATATAGTCATCCATAAAATCGACTCCACCCCTTCTACACTTGCTCCGACTGTGTCACCAGTCATGCCTCCAAACCACTTTATGCTCTTCGAGTAAACAAACAGGCAAAATCCGACCGTTACAATCGTGAAGGCAGCATAAAGAAAAAGGCTATTCAGGAAAACGCCTGTCACTATGATCCCTATCAAAGAGGCCAGCATCCACAAAACATCGTTCCATTTCGTATCTTTACTGAAGCTATACCCCATACCGGAATTATGGGCCGCGGGGATAAGAATGAGACTAACTCCCATGAGGATACGGCTGAAAATGGGGATCGACAGCAGAATCAAACAAATCACAGCAGTATTAGAATAGTGGACGGATTCATATATGAATAAAAAGCGGGAGGAAAGCAATACCACAAGAGATAGGGCACCAAATGCACCGATTCGGGGATCTTTCATGATCTCTAAGCGCTTCTTTAGATCCCGGTAGGAAAAGTAGGCGTCGCTTGCATCCATATAACCGTCCAAATGAATTCCACCGGTAAGGAGGATGGGCATCACCCAAATATAAAATGATAATGCCAATGAGCTCATGGGTGTAAAGGATGCCAGTAACACATAGCCACTTGAGAGAAACATTCCGATCAATAAACCCAATATAGGAAATGTGCGTACCATCCATCTCATTTCACTTTTTCCAAGCGAGAATTCTTTTCGCACTGGAAGTACCGTAAAAAACTGTAAATTAAGGAGTAGACTCTTTACTAATCTCATTTCATTGAAATCCCTTTCTTCATAACCGGGATTCCAACCGTCATATCGATTGCTATATACGACTTCTCCACCAATCTTCTATGTAATCTTCCCAGCATCCTTTGGAATTGGAGTATTTCGTCTGTTTTCGGTGGAATGTCATGAAATAATTCATTACTTACAACAAGTAATGCTTTTACTTTATCTGCTAACTGAATGACAGACTCATAGATACGATCCTCTACATTCCTTCCCCCCTCCATACCCCCGTTGAACAATTCGTTTGTCAGCAGAGTCGTGAGACAATCTAATAGAACAATGGCATTGGACGGTATAGTATCGACGATATCCCCGATAGCCAGTGGCCTTTCAATGGTCTTCCACTTTTCATGAGAAGATTGGCGATCCAGTCGGTGTTTTAAGATCCTGTTTTCCATTTCCCGGTCCGTACTCACTCCACTCGCAAGATAGATCAAAATTTCATTCGATGTTCTTAGTTCCGACGCAAGCCTTTCTGCATAGGAACTTTTCCCGCATCTAACCCCTCCGGTTATGAAAAAAAGTCTTCCCATGAGAAATTGTGCCTCCTTACTATGAAAGTCCTTTTATTAACCCATATAACGTTGGATGGCTTTTTTTGTGACTTCATAGACTCCTTTGCCGATCAACTTACCTATCGGAGTGATCGGTCCTGCAAATGGTTCGATCTCCCCTTTTTGACTGGAAGCAATCAGAATGCTGTCTGTAGGCGTTCCGGTTGCTAGGTTACCGTTTCTTTTGTCCCTTACTTCCATATCATTCAGAGCTTTCACCTTTGCCTCCGTGGAAGTGACGAGGGCTTCGATATAGGCCTCATCAGATAAATTCCCATTAATGAACACCCAGGTGTTGATCGTACCCGGTTTAGAATCAATATCATATTGAAAGCTCGTTGATACATCCATGGCATTTCCGACACCGGCGGTCACGATGACGAAAACCGATTTCCCCATCATCTCAAAACGCTCACATATCATGTTAGACAAATCGAGAGCCGTCATCATACCGACAGATAAAGACGGATCCAGTTCTTTCGTAATGAGATACTCCTTCATATCTTGTTTGTAATCCCGGCAGTCATAATCAACGGGTACCCGTCGGTTCATGAAGTGAGAGTACCAACCAATTCCTGCTCCGATAATACCCGAGGACATACACTTCAACGGGAATGGTGCAGAATAAAGGATGCAATCTTCGGTCAATGTCATATACCTTTCATCTAATACCAGGTTTTCAGTGAGGGATCCTTCGGGCACGATCACCATCTGAGGTTTGGCCACCAAAGGATGAGCCTGTTTCTGAACCTTTGTATGATAGACTTCTTCGATATGTTCTTCTTTCAACACTTCTTCCGGATGATTGAGAAGTTTCGTCGTACCCTGGTCCAATAGGAGTAAACGGTCACAGTATAGGCTCGCTAAATTCAAATCGTGAAAAATGGCCACGACCGTTAATGTCCCCTGATCTGTTTGATTTTTAATCAAATCCAATAGTGACTTCTGATAGGAAAGATCAAGGTGATTAGTGGGCTCATCCAAAAGGAGGAGGTGAGGTTCCTGGGCAAGAGCCTGTGCCAGGAACACCCGTTGCCGTTCACCACCTGACAATTCATGCAGGTATCGGTACTGAAACGAAGAAATTCCCGTCTGCTCCATCACCTTGTCCACCATCTCTTTGTCCCGGTCGGTCGTACCCTTAAAGAAACCTTTCTGGTGAGCATATCTTCCAAGCATCACCGTCTCCCTCACCTGATACGAAAATGCTTCAGTCGATATCTGGGGCAATACCGCGACATGGGTAGCCAATTCTCTCGAAGAAAACTGATGAAGCGGCCTTCCCTTCAATGTAATGACCCCAGCCATTAAAGGAAGGAGACCTGTCATCGCTTTCAGTAACGTCGTCTTACCACTTCCATTTGGGCCAAGTATGCCAAAGAACTCTCCCTTGTCAATATGAAAATTCATGTCTTCCACGATCTTTTGATCGCCGTATCCTACTGAGACCCCGTTTACATCGATCATGTTGAAAGACCTCTTTTCTTTAAAAGAATATAAGCAAACATCGGTGCACCGATCAAGGCGGTGATCACTCCAATCGGAAGTTCGGTCGGAGCGATGATCGTTCTGGAAAGCAGGTCGGCGAGTACAAGGAACCCTCCTCCTACAAGGATTGATAGGGGGAGGAGATGCTTGTGATCATGTCCGATCATTCTTCGCAGGAAATGAGGAACCACAAGGCCGACAAATCCGATCGTTCCTGACACGGCCACCGCTGCCCCCGTCAGGATGCTTCCGGCTATCAAAATGATCAGCTTCCTTTTTTGAACCGAGATGCCGATATGACGGGCCTGTTCCTCTCCGAAGCTCATGCCGTTCAATTCCTTGCTGTTCAGTATGAGCAACACCACCCCAATAAGGAAGAAAGGCAAGATGATCGCAACGTAATCCCAGCCTCTCATGGATACACTTCCAAGAAGCCAGCCGATGATCTGCCTCAGTTCCTCACCTGTGAGTGCGATCATCAATGAAATCACCGAGCCCAGAAACGAGCTGAAGATGATTCCTGTCAATATAATGGTCTCGACCTTCATGGTCCTTTCAACCTTTTGTGCAAACCATAATACGAGAAATACGGTGATGATCGAACAAACAATACTGAAAAAGGGGAGCGTAAACTTCCCGATGAAAGGGATACTCCAATGGAAAAATAATGTGATGACTGCCCCCACCGATGCACCTGATGATACTCCCAATGTGTAGGGATCAGCCAGAGGATTGCGTAGCAGCCCTTGGAAGGAAGCCCCTGCAATGGCTAAGGAGCTACCGACCAATAGAGCCAACAATACTCTTGGAAGTCGGATCGTATAGACGATGTTCACAAACATGGGATTAACTGTATCAGGCATTTGAAAACCGAACCACTTATAACCGATGATGTAAAGGATATCCATCGGTGGAATTGATATCGTACCGATCGAAACACCTGCAAGCACTGCTATGAGTATAAAAATCCCTGCCAATCCGTATGTGATCCCTATCTTATTCTGCAAATACCTCTGGATAGATCGACTTTGCAATTTCCTCTACTCCTTCAACCAATCTTGGACCTGTCCGTGTGACTAAATCAGAATGGACATCGTGAACATCCCCATTCTTAACTGCCGTCACATCTTCCCATCCTTTTCTTCCCATTATCTGTTCTTTCGGATTTTCACTGTAATAACCATATGTAGTGATGATTGAATCAGGGTTAGACGAGATGACAGCTTCCTGGTTCACCTGTACCCAGCCTTCCTGCTCACTCATGACGTTTTCAGCATTGACCATAGATAGCATTTGATCGATGAACGTGTTCTTACCTGTTGAATAAATGTCAGGGGAAGGGGAAACTTCCACATAGACTCTTTTCTTTTCAGTTATTTCACTTGCTTTTTCCTGAATGGATTTTAAATCTGATTTCATTTCAGAAACAACGGAATCTGCCTGATCTTTTTTACCGACAAGTGTCCCGATGTCCTGAATTGTGTTATATACTTCTTCAAAGCTTTTAGCGTCTTGAACGATGAATACGTTCACCCCTGCATCTTTCAGTTGATTCAAACCTTCTTCTGCTGACTTTGCTGTGGATTCATGGGCCAGGACCAGGTCCGGATTTAAGCCGACGATTTTCTCTACGTTAAACTCCATTCCACCGATTTTCTCTTTATCGGCGGCTTCTTTTGGGAAGTTATCAAAGTCTGACACCCCGACGATTTCCTTATTGAGCCCAAGCTCGAATAAAATCTCCGTATTACTGGGAATTAACGAAACGATATGTTTAGGTTGTTCTTCCAGGGTGACTTTATTATCAAGCGCGTCAGTCAATGATAAAGGATACCCGGATTCATTTTGGTTTACTTCGGCTGTTTCCTTTTTCTTCGTTTGTTCCCCGTCATTCGTTCCGCATGCTGTCAGGAATCCGATGGCTACTAACAATGCAAGTAAGGCTTTTACTGTGTGTTTCATTTCTTATTCCCCCTGTTGATTAACATTTTGACAGACAAAAAAACATCTCCAGTGGACTAGAGATGTTGTGTAAGATGCATATATAGGTTTATATTCAGTGAACCATGCATATTACACCTTTCTATCCGCGTAGAATTGGTGCGCTTAAAATCAGGCAGGTCTCCTGGCTCATGGTCATAGTTTGCTGATACCTTCCCGTGCATGTTTGCACAGTGGTAAATGTTCAGCTCACTACCATTTACAGTGGCGGGACCGCGTTGGATTTACACCAACTTCCCTATTAAGAAGCTAAGAAGAATCACATCTTACACTTCACCTGATTTCGTGACGTATGAAATTGTTCCGTTCAAAAGAATTATACACAAATTCCATCCGTTAGGAAATGAATTTTAATGAATTTGTTGAAAATTGTAGAAAAAGATTAATCGTAAAGTCGGCACAGCTGAAGCAGACAAGCTATTTTGATTGTTCCTTTTAAGCTTTCATGGTAGAATCTGTTCAAGCTATTGCTTTACTGCTTTAGAGGAGTACATATGGTACAGGAGGTTTGCTAAATGAATGATAGAGAAGTCGCTACTTTTGCAGGCGGATGTTTTTGGTGCATGGTAAAGCCGTTCGATGAGCTGCCGGGGATTATTGATGTCGTATCGGGATATTCTGGAGGTCATCTTGAAAATCCTTCATATGAGGATATTAAAGCCGGTGGCAGCGGACATTATGAAGTGGTTCAGATCACCTATGATCCCGCTCTGTTTCCTTATGAAAGGCTATTGGAGTTATACTGGCCCCAGATTGACCCGACTGATGACGGTGGTCAATTCCACGATCGCGGTGAACAGTATCGAACAGCTATCTTCTATCACAATGAACACCAGAAACAATTGGCTGAGGAGTCAAAACACACGATTGAAGAAAGCGGGCGATTCAAGAAGCCGATCGTCACCAACGTCCTTCCTGCCTCAACCTTTTATCCGGCAGAAGAGTATCATCAAAAGTTCTACAAAACGAATCCGGAGGAATACAAACAAGATCGCGCAAAGTCAGGGCGGGATGAATTCATAGATGGACATTGGAAAAACAAATAGTGGCATGAAAAAAACTTCTTTCGCCAAACTAATGGCTAGAAAGGAGTTTTTTTATGAAGAAATCCGACAAGGCGAAAGATGATAAAGAACAAGTGATAGGATTCTCTGGACCGGGAAAAGTAGTTAATTTCTTTGACCCTTATCCTGATGAGAAGGAAGAAAACGCAAATAACTCAGATACCGTCGATCCCCATCCATCCCAATGAGACATCAGCTAAAAAACGCCCTATGCGTATCACGGGTAAATATTATGGTTAGAATGGCGATACAGCAGAATTTTGTCAAAGAAGGTGAAAACAGATGTATTTCTGGATTGTCGCATTGGGCCTTACCATTTTCCTTTTTACGAGAATTCCGACCGTGAAGAATTCCGTTCATGTACGGAATAGTTATCTGGTCAAGAAATGTTCCATCATCATTCCTGCAAGAAATGAAGAAAAGACGATTGGGAGGCTTTTATCCAGTATTCGGATGCAGTTCATACAGCCATTGGAAGTCATTGTTGTGAATGATGGTTCAACAGATCAAACGAAGGCTATTGCCTTAAACGAGGGTGCAATTGTCATTGATGCACCCCCTTTGCCTAATGGATGGAACGGAAAATCATGGGCATGCTGGAATGGAGCGAAAGAGTCTAAAGGAGAATTCCTATTGTTTGTGGATAGTGATACCTGGTTCGAACAAGCAGGTCTGTTAAAGATATGCGAAACGTATAAAATGCAACAATGTCAAGGAGTATTGACCATTCATCCTTTTCATAAAATGGAAACCTTTTATGAAACATTCTCCATGCTGTTTCATTTAATGGTGTTTGCTTCAACCAGTATCACCCATCTCTTTTCATGGTTGTGCACTCCTTCAGGCGGTTTCGGGCAATTTTTCCTATGTTCAAGGGCCGTTTATGAGCGGCTTGGAGGACATGAAGCCATTAAAGGGGAAATGGTGGAGCATTTTGCCTTGAGTCAATGGGCGAAGAAATGCGGGGAATCCGTAGAAGCGGCAAGTGGCAGGAATGCCATTTCCATGAGGATGTATGGGGAAGGAATAGGTCAATTATTCCACGGGTGGTCAAAGAGCTTCGCTTCAGGAGCTAAGTCGACAAACATCCTACTCCTGGGGCTTTCTTCTTTGTGGATGGCTTCACTTATTGCGCTGGTCATTCACTCACCCGATATGATTAGGGAATATCCCTATTTATTCATAATCCACTATATCCTATTAGGGGGTTATTTCTATTTCTTAGTGAGAAGGATCGGTAATTTCAGCGTGTTCGAGACATTATTATTTCCGGTTCACATCCTATTTTTCCTAGCTACCTTTCTTCATTCATTTTTGAATACCTTTTTCAGGAAAAGGACTACTTGGAAAGATCGTTATGTATACATAGAGAAAGGAAAGAACGAGAAGATGAAATGATCCTGTTAGTGAATATTACTTCACAAACATAAACCTGCACCACCCGCAAGTCACCACATTTATAAGAATGTTACTTATCATACATACATTTTATGAATATGCACATTTTATTAATAAGAACCGAGGAAGTCCTCCACGAATGATAAGCCGTTAATCCCTTGATTTGCTCGGTTCCCCCTTATTCCGTCACTTCTTCCATAAATAAAAACGGCTCATTTGTATCGAACTTCCCTGACATTTTCCGGACGGGAATATTTCTTCCCCTGACCCATTCCTGAAAGTCCACCACCAATCCATCGGAACTTTCCCCGAATCCGATTAAGCATTGCAGTGATTCACATTGAAAGACACATGTATGAATCGTCCCTGCCCAAGCATCATACGCTTTCTTGAAAATCGGGCTGTCTCCACGGTTAAACAGTTTGAATGCCCCATCCATGGTTAATTCCTTTTCCTGTACTGAATGTAACAGGTCCAGCCTTTTTTGAGAATCCTTTAAATAATGTCGGTTATCCTTTTTCATATGATTCATTTGAAAATGGTTGGTACAACTTAAGGTTGAATGGTGATACACCCCTATTCCCCTCGGGGAAGCTTCCACCACGGCAGCTTTGCCACCTTGATCATATAAAGAATAGTTGAAACTGTGTCGGTGAGGCAGCCTGCGCAACACTTCGATGGCCTCGTCTGTATTCTTACATGTGTCCAGGAGGATGCGGGCGATTGTGGTACAAATGAATCCATCTCCCGGCTTTATTCGATTCACGAAATGAAAACCAACTGCCAATCCTTTTTCGTTCAACCCGTCAATCCGTCCGATTCCCCTTCCTGAAAATCCGATAGATGCATAGCCCCCCTCAGGCTCGACGAGTAACAGCCGGCCTTCATATGTTTTCGGGTGATAATCATAATTCCTCACGTATATACCGTCTTTGGCCAATGACGAACATCCTGACTCCTTCCATTCCTGTTGAAATCCCGAATATTCATGTATAGTATCTTCCAATGACCACTGTAAACCATGGGACAGTCCATTTAATTCATCCCATAATCCGGGTGCAAATTGCCGGAGTAGTCCCTCGACTTCAAGCAGCTTTACATTGTAATCTCTCAATGACTTCTTTCGTCTCTTTTCATGATGGGAATAGAGTGGCGACTGCCGAAGTTTCTGTCCGAATCGAACACCAATCTCATAATAGGTCCCTCTGGACTGCAATACGTCTACCACAACCTCTTTCATTGTTCCACGCCCCTTTCTGCGAATAAAGGATAATGTCGAATAAATATCTTCTTATTTTTCTCCCTGTTATGCTACACTTGATTCATAAAACACGAGGAGGAAATATCATGCAAAAAACATTTAAAACACTTTCACTATTTCAAGAAGGAGTGAACGTTCTGAATTAACGAAACGACGCTCCTTCTTCCGGTATATATAAAAACACAGGAAGCAGGAGACAATTTATGACAAAATCAACACTTGCCACCCATAACATCCGGGTGCTATTTTGGATTTCTTTTTTTGGTACAATCAGTTTTCTTCAACCCGTATTAACGTTATTCTATTTTGAAAGAGGGCTAAGCTCTTCTGATATTTTAATTGTGCTCATGTTCTGGAGCGGTGCCGTATTACTCGGGGAGGTACCGACTGGAATATTTGCAGATCGGTTTGGTGCAAAATATTCATTTCTATTCGGTTCTTTCCTTAAGTTCCTTAGTATTACACTGCTTTTATTCGCCTATGAACCTTGGATGTTCTTCTTATACAGCTTCATCAATGGATTCAGTGTAACCTTTTTTTCAGGTGCGGATGAAGCGTTAATCTATGATTCACTCAAAGAATCAAATGAAGAAAATCGAATGGACCATGCTATGGGAAAGATCCAATCAGCCTCGTTTATCAGTATGCTGATTGCCGTCCTTTTCGGTTCCTATTTGGCGAGGGATCTGGTGGACAGTCAATTCACTCTGCTTATCTTATTGGGATTAGCCTTTCACCTAATAGAACTATTTTTAATCCTTTCAGTCAAGCAGCCGTCTGTTGATTCATTTCAGAAAGAAAATCCTTTTTCTCAAATAAAGAGTGGTATCCGTGTAATACGCCAGGCACCCCAGTTATTGTTGATGTTTTTAAACGTAACATTGGTCTTCATTCCGGCTGGTGCCGTTTACCAATACTTTGATCAACCGCTTTTACAGGATGCAGGCCTGCCTGTCTATTTGATCGGGGTCTTTTATGCAGTTTCTGCCATTCTTGGCTATATTGCATCGAATTCAATCGGCTGGATGACAGCTCGCTATTCCAGAGTGATGCTCATGAATATTTCAGGTGTATCAGCGGCAGCGGGGTTACTCATTTCCGGCTTGTTCGGGTCTTCATTATGGATTGTATTGGGTTCATTTTTCTTATTAAGGCTTGTCCGGGCAATCCGTTATCCTATTTATTCACAATTAAGCAATGACTTAATTCCGTCCGGGGTCAGGGCGACGACCATCTCCCTGCTTTCCATTGTGGATTCGGGCTTGGACCTTGTTGTATTCGGAGTGCTCTCTACGATTGCGTTGAATGGCTATTCATACGTACTCATCGGGTGTTCCTTTATCGCACTGGTTGGAGCCCTTTTGCCGATCAGACCTGTTAACACGAAGGAAAGTCGTAAGATCGAACAAAGCGCTTCCCTTTAAATGTGAAAGAGTGCTGACAATCTGTCAGCACTCTTTCTTCTTGTGGAGATCGATTATTTATTCTTAAGATACGTCCATCCTTCTTCTTGATACACTTTATCTTCTTTCATCAATTTTCCCAGCGCCCTTTTAAAAGCCGCTTTACTCATATTGAAACGATCTTTGATTTCCTCCGGCTGGCTCTTATCCCAAAATGGTATCGCACCGTTCCGCACAGCCAGATACTCAAGGATGACTTCAGCATCATCCTGCATTTTATCCTGCTTCAATGGTAAGAACGAAACATTCAGGTTTCCGTCATCCTTCACGTCAATGACTCTGCCTTCAACGAGTTCCCCGAGTCTCGGCTCCGCTTTACGCTCATTCATGTGAACAAAGCAGCGATATCCTTGTTCAGATAAGAAGAAGGTTCCTACCCTCAGAAGTCGATACACCCGTCCCTGTATTTTAGCATTCATCATTTCAGCAGAGGCTCTTCTTGACACCTGTTCAATGATATTTTCAGTGGCCAATCTTCCGTATAAACGGTCTTGCTTATCACGATTCAAGGTGAGGAACAGCTGATCGCCAGGATTCGGCCAAAGCTCCTCAAATTTCGGAAGATCATCAGATGAGACCAAAATATCCTTAGGCAATCCAATATTCACAAATACACCTAAATCTTCCCGCTTATCAACTACTTCTGCCCAACCATATGCACCGACCTGCACCTTAGGGATTCTCATGGTCGCCGTCAAGCGAACGTCCTTATCATGATAAAGAAATACTTTCACCGTATCTCCCTCATGGATTTCTTCTGTTATTTCAGAGTGATGCAGAAGTACACGATCGATATCATTCGTTAGAAAGAAACCGTATGGCACTTCGTGGTCAACGTATAAATCCTCTACTGTACCTGGTTTTAAAGAAGACATTCTATTTATTCCTCCAATATTCATTCACTTATTAACTTACGTTTTCTCTACTCATAGTTTGTATTCACTAAATATAGCTTTTTTCAGGAATGATGTATAGGGCGTATGCAATTTTTAATAATAAATCATCAATTTAGAAAATAATGAATTCACGAACTTTTACCGGTTCCATTGACCGGAGGATAGTCAGTTGTTATGATTCTCCTAATTCAATTATACCAAATATAGATGCACCTTGTATAAGTTCAAGAATATGGCTTGAACGTTTCTACCAGCTACCTTAAATGGCTTGTCTACAAGATAAAGTAAGACCAATGGAATTATTTTATCCTGTAGATACACTCTGGTTGATTCAGTCACCGGAGTTTTTTTATTTTATTTTATCTACACGGAGGGTTATGTATGAAAACATTCTTTCAGTTTGATGAAAGAGGGACAAATTATAGAAGAGAAACGTTAGCAGGTGTCACGACCTTCCTATCAATGGCTTATATTCTGGTTGTGAACCCCATCATCCTGAGTCAGGCCGGAATGGATAAAGGGGCATTATTCACAGCCACTGCCCTGTCAGCCATTGTAGGATCCCTGTTAATCGGTCTGCTTGCAAACTTTCCGATCGGGATCGCCCCCAGCATGGGACTCAACTCGTTCTTTACGTTTTCGGTATGCATCGGAATGGGAGTCGACTGGGAAATCGCCCTGACAGGAGTATTTATTGCTGGCATCATCTTTATGATTTTAAGTGTGATGAAGATCCGTGAAAAAATCATTAATGTCATCCCCCAGGATTTAAAATTCGCCATTGCCGGCGGAATCGGTTTTTTCGTAGCATTCATAGGTTTTAAAAATGCGGGACTCGTCGTTGCCAACCCTGAAACATTTGTTTCGATCGGGAACCTTTCTTCCCCTCCAACACTACTTGCTGTGTTTGGTTTTATCATTACCCTGATGATGTTAGTAAAGGGAATTAAAGGCGGGATATTCTATGGGATGGTTGCAACGACCATCATCGGGATGGTCACGGGGCAAATCTCCGTGCCTCATTCCATTATTGGCGGAGTCCCTAGTCTCGAGCCGACATTCGGAGTGGTATTCAACCATTTAGGGGATATATTCACTCTTGAAATCATGGCGGTGATCTTTACCTTTCTGTTTGTGGCTTTCTTTGATACGGCAGGTGCCTTGATTGCCGTTGCCAGTCAAGCAGGGATCATGAAGGATAATCAGATTCCGAACGCAGGTCGGGCTCTCCTGGCTGACTCTGCATCGGGAGTGGCTGGAGCGATATTTGGTACCTCAACAACAGCATCATTTGTAGAGTCCTCAGCCGGAGTGGCCGTCGGGGGAAGAACCGGATTCACGTCTATCGTGATTGCCATCTGTTTCTCCGTCGCCCTGTTCTTTTCTCCCATCTTATCGGTCATCACTCCAGAAGTGACTGCCCCTGCACTGATCATTGTCGGTGCATTGATGGCTACGGAAGTCAGACATATCAATTGGAATCGACTTGAAGTGGTCATTCCTTCCTTTGTGACGATTATTATGATGCCTTTAACCTTCAGTGTTGCAACGGGAATCGCATTAGGCTTCATTCTTTATCCATTTGCGATGATTTCATTGAAAAAGTGGAAGGAAGTTCATCCAATCATGTACATCCTTTGTGGATTATTCATCATTTACTTTGCATTTTCTTAAAAAAACGAAGAGGTGATTCCGTTTGGACGAGATCACCTCTTTTGTTATTTATGAAAGTTTCTTACTGCTTCGTCTGAAGGGAGAAAGAATGTCATCATCCCGAACAGAGGAAGGAAGCTGCATAGGATCATGACGAATCGGATGGTGTAAAGATCGGCCAATCCTCCAAAGATGACTGCTCCGACAGCTCCCATGCCGAATGCCAAACCAACGGTCAAACCGGACACCATCCCGATTTTACTTGGCATCAGTTCTTGTGCATACACCACGATGACACTGAAACTTGACGATAAAATAAAGCCGATACAAAAAATGAACGGATACACAATGGAGAGCGGTAAATAAGGTAGTGCAAGGGTCAGAGGTGCAGCTCCAATCATAGAAAAGAAGATAATGTTCCTCTTTCCGAAACGATCGGCAAGCGGCCCACCCATGAAGGTTCCCAAGACTCCTGCAAACATAAAGGCAAATATGTAGGCCTGGGCTTTTTTAATGGTAAGACCGTAGTCCTCGATCAAGTAAAACTGGTAATAATTTGATAACCCTGCTCCGTACCATGACCTTGCAAACACAAGGAATACAACAAACACCATCGCCCACTTGATTTTTGGGTTAATTGGGGTTTTTCTCCCCTCTTCATTCTTTTTCCTCTTGCTTCTTTCATTGAAACGCAACTGATCTGAATACCAATTAGAGACCCTGTACAAGACAAGAACCCCAATAATGGCCACGATCGTAAACCATAAAGCCCCTATCTGACCAAAAGGGACAAAGACAAAGGCAGTAATCAACGGCGCAAGCGCCTGGCCGGTATTTCCACCCACCTGATAGATCGACTGAGCCAGTCCCCTTCGATTTCCGGCAGCCATATATGCCACTCTTGAACCTTCGGGATGGAAAATGGCAGAACCGAATCCGATAAATAACACAGAAACGATGATCCATATGAAATGACCGGAGAGGGCAAAACCAATCAACCCTGCCAAGCTGGACAACATCCCTAATGGAAGCAGGTACGGCTTTGAGCGTATATCGGCATAAAACCCGAAGACCGGCTGCAATAAAGAAGACGTCATATTGAGTGAGAAGGCAATCCAGCCGATTTGCATATAACTCAGTCCCAATGACTTCTCAATGATCGGGAACATAGCAGGCACGACAGCCTGGAGTGTGTCATTGATAAAATGACCCGAACTGATGGCTAATAGAATTCCATATATAGTAGGATTCACGGCCGTTTTGGATGCTGTCTGGGCCACGTCCATCTCTCCCTTCCATTTATTTCGTCACTCTAAATAGTATACTGAATCATTCGAACATTTCCTATGGGTAAATAAAAAAAGCCGAAACTGAGTTCGACTTTTTTTACGTAGCATTATCCTCTGTTCGGGAATACCCGTTTCACCATATCCGCTATCTCTTCACCAAATCCTTCAATCGGTTTCCCATTTCTGGCTTTATCGGCATACCCTCTCATGCGGTCTACGAAATCAGGATTTGTTGACACGTACACATTATTGATACTGCCATTTTCTTTTTTCACTTGATCCGAGATTTTCTTTTCCAATTCCTTTGAAACATTTCCATTCTTATCGTCTTCTAATACAGCAGCAACATATGCGTTTTGATCAGTCGTCAGCACATAAGCACTTCTCACTTCTTTAAGTTCTGCCACTTTCCCCGCTTCTCTGTCAGCAAGTGAGTAATTTTCTCTCATCATCCCGTCATTCACATAATCCCGGTTCGCCTGATCATTCTTGTAGTTCACTCTCTCCAGGTTACGGTTGTTCATTTGCTGTCCTTCTTCATTCATGTTATTGCTTGTGCCGCATCCGGCAGCAGTGATCATGAACATCAATCCAATAGTTGCAATCATTAGATATTTTTTCATTTCTTTGCCTCCTAAAATTTATTCAGTCTTACTTTCCCCAGGGCTCCCTGGAACTATACAAGGAATCGGTTTATGTTTAATCATTTACTACATTAGGGAAAACTCGATATGAAAACGATTTAGGGAGGTAGGATCATTGTTCCAGGCAGCTTTGTGGGGAGGGGTAGCCAGTCTCTCCCTCTTGATCGGGGCGTTTATGGCAATATTTCTTCATATACCAAAAAAAGTGGTAGCGTTTATTATGGCCTTAGGTACCGGCCTGATCATCGGGTCCGCTACTTTTGATCTCTTAAGTGAAGCAGAAGGAAAAGCGGATCTGTTATACCTCATTTCCATGTTCCTTCTGGGTGCCCTCATCTTTACATTATTTGAAATGTTCATTTCTAAAAAAGGTGGAAGCGAAAGAAAAAGGTCGAAGAAGAATCCCCATGGCCACTCGGGGCTCGCCATTTATGTCGGTACCATCATGGATGCGATACCCGAATCCATCATCATCGGCGTCAGCTTTATTGAAAGTCAATCCATGCAATGGGTCTTCATCATCGCTATTTTCATCAGTAATTTGCCTGAATCTTTATCCAGCAGTATTGGGTTAAAGCTCGATCATTACAGCACGAAGAAAATTCTTTACCTATGGGGAAGTGTTGTCATCCTTTCTTCTCTCAGTTCTTTGCTTGGATATGCGTTACTGCAGGATGCCCCTGAAAGCACTTCATACATTATCGGAGCGTTCGGGGCCGGGGGTCTGCTCGCTATGGCGTCTTCAACGATGATGCCGGAAGCATATGAGGAAGGCGGACCCATTGTCGGTTTCCTTTCATCCCTGGGAATCATCCTTTCCTTTGTACTGACACATATGTCATAGATGTTAGAAGCATGCATCAGAAAAAACGTACTCAGGTTCAACCCTGAGTACGTTTTTTCAATTATTCCTCAAGATTGATGGTCAAGCCTTCTACAAATCGTTTTCCCATGAGCTTATCCTTTTTACGATTTTCTTTGCTATTGAAGATAATATCGAAATCATATTCCTCTGGATACAATTCCTTGGCGGATACATACAGACGGAGCCGTTTATGACTCACAGATCTCTTTTCCCCTTTGATCTGTACGGTGTAATTCCCTAAACCATCAGGGCCTTCATAGACAATGCCAAATTCTCCTTCCGGGGAGATCTGGACATTATCTCCTTTGGCAAAGGAGATGATGCTTCTGGTTTGTTTCTGGATTTTTCCGTGATTCCTTTTTTTATGCTTGTTAACGATCATTTGTTTCTCCATTTCCTTTTTTTCACTGTAGTCGATTTCTCCAAGACTATATGTTTTCTTCTGCTTATAGGTGATTTCATGTGCTTTTTCAATGATCTCTGGGTGCATTCCAAGCTTCAATGCAATGGAAAATGCCTGACTATCCCCACCCTGACCAACAATCAGTTTATACGTTGGCTGCAAGGTGTCGATGTTAAACTCCATACTGCCATTCATAAAACCTTCATGCTCCCCTGCAAAATGTTTGATCTCACTATAGTGAGTAGTGGCAATAAGCGTGGCTCCCTTTTCATATAATTGATCCAGGATAGCCGTGGCAAGACCCATTCCCTCCATAGGATCTGTACCGGAGCCGAGTTCATCCAACAGGACAAGGGACCGGTCGTTTGTATCCTTTAATATGTTGATGATATTTTTTATATGGGAACTGAATGTACTCAAGTTTTGTTGAAGGCTCTGCCCATCCCCGATGTCCAGGAGTATGTGTTGGTATATACTGATTTCACTGCCCTCGGCTGCGGGAATATGCAAACCGCACTGGGTCATGAGGGTAAGGAGCCCAACCGTCTTTATGGTTACGGTTTTCCCTCCCGTATTGGGACCGGTGATGACCAAGGCATGAAATCCATCCCCCATCCTGATCGTTAGCGGGACTGCCTGTTTCCCGAGCAGTGGATGAACCGCATTGATCAAGTGAATCCTCTGGTCTTCATTTACAACAGCCTTCACTCCATCATAGGCGCGACTATATTTTGCTTTGGCGAACAATACATCATAGTGGACCATTGTTTCAACCGCAAGAGTTAGTTGTGGCTCGTATGTTTGCACCATACCAGTCAATGTCCATAGAATATTTTCAACTTCATGATCTTCTTCGAATTTTAGAGTGAGGAGCTGATCCTGTTGTTTGCTCAATTCCTCCGGCTCGATATACAGGGTTGAACCCGAGGCTGAAGAATCCAGAACGGCCCCTTTCATCTTCCCCCTGAATTCTTTCTTGATGGGAATGACATATCGCCCGTTCCGTTGACTCACAATCGCTTCTTGAAGGAAGGATTTATACTTTGATGATTTTACAATCGATTGTACTTTATCCTTTAGCCGTTCTTCCTGAATTCCCGCCTGCTTTCGAATCCTCAGCAATTCTTTACTCGCATAATCGTCGACTCTGCCATTCCTGATGCATCGGTTGATTTCCTCTCCGAGATCGGGGATCTCTTCAATGGAATAAACATAGGAAGAAACCATCGGTGCGAGCCATTGTTTATCCTCCATATATTTTTTCAGCTTTTTACATGCATCGAGAAAATAATATAAACTTGTGAGCTGATCCGGCCTCATGGGAACACCTTTATTCAAATTCCCCATGATGTTCTCCACCCCGTCTAATGCGTGGATAGGTACGCTGGCACTTTTCTTTAAGATGTGTACAGCTTCTGACACCTCATCGAGGAGCATTTCAATTTGACGGATATTTGTGGATGGCCGTAACTTCCACAATTCCTTTTTACCTTCTTCCGTCAGAGCAAATCCCATTAATTCTTCTTTCACTGAGTTAAACTCAAGTGTTTGAAACGTTTTTTCATTCATTCCATTTCCCTCCGAATATACAAAAATAGACCACAACGAACAATGTCCATCGTGGTCTTCCTTCACTCGTATACAATCCTCCCCATCATAATAGCGCACGTGTAATTGCAAACAGCCTCCCGATCACCTATGTGAAAAGAAGTCCTCATTTGCAGAATGATGCACAAAAAAAGAGCTGTGCACAAAGACACAGCTCTCCTGATTTAGGGGTGAGTATGCTATGACCATTGTTCTTAACTACATTTTGAAGGCATAGCTAAATAAGCTGATCCAGCAGCCTGAATTAAAAGGCTACTGCCTGCAAAATGTCCGTATTCATTTCACGGTTAGTTAAGAACGACACCTAACATATTACATACTCCCTTTGTATACACTATTTAAATTCAAGAATAGTTTACGACGCATTCCATCTATTGTCAATAGGTTACTGTAATGAACGCTTATATTGGAACCTTTTCCATTGAAAGCGGATGAAACATCCTATGCAGAATCCTGCAAGGGCGACGGACGCAGCCACAAAGACCATCCCTGAGAAAAGATATACCCCCGTATTCCATCCTGCCAGGCTACTAATGATGGAGCCTCCCAGACAGCTGACTGCAATGATATTGTTGAAACGTTGCTGCTCAGCGTCTTCAGGCGGATATGCGGTAGGTTCTTTCCTTAAGAAGAGCTTCCCTGCCTGCATGACGGGATTATACTTAAAAAGTAAAGCTGACATTCCGACCAAGAACGGAAGCAGCAAGAAAAATTCTATTTGGGACAACCATGAAAGAGCAACAGTTGTTACGATGAACCATTGATTCAACTGAACTAATGGTTTTGGTATTGAATTGGCTGGAGCTGTACTCATATTAATTCATACCTTTCTGATTGGAATTGATGTAATTATAGTGTATGGGATAGAGATGAAAAAATCAAAAGAAAAAACCGAAACCGGCTGCCCATTTTTGGCCGGTTTCGGTTTTCACTATACGGACGCAACGCCTGCTCATTTCTGTCATTTCTTCAACTCATATTTTTTTTGTAACTCTAGAGGAGCCATCTTTACCATCAGTTGAAGAATGAAGGTAAACACCGCCAGATCATCGACAATCCCCAGCACTAAAAACACATCCGGGATCAAGTCCAACGGCAGCCAGATATAAAATGCAACCAACCCCACCGATAAACCCTTCTTCACCGCGGAAACATCACTGGAACGAAAAAAATCAACCAAAAACGGAACCGATCTACGAACATTAAACAGAAACCGCACCCGCTTCACAAACCTTATCATCACATCATCACCTGTTTGTTTTTTTCGTTATCATAGCACACAAACCAACAGGAAGTATCATTTCATACAGAGCATCGATTTTTGGCTCATTCGAGGGAAACGAACGTTTCCCTCGCCTTTCAGCAAAAGCTGAAAGGTCCCCAAGTGACACAAAGCCAGGGCAAAAATGCATTTTTGCCCTGGCCTTTGTGTCACTTGGGGAAATGAGCCAAAAATCACTTGGTAAAAAATAATATACTATGTTGCCTTTTATTCTTCTTCCAATCCTCTCTCTCCTTATGTAAATACCCCGTAAAATTATCACTGTTCCTGCTAACACTCTATCTTTTTAGCATACTTGCGTGTTATAATCTTTTAGATTGAGTATTAGGAGGTATTTCACATATGATTCAGGTATCAGATGTAAGCTTACGTTTTGGTGATAGAAAGCTATTCGAAGACGTGAATATAAAGTTTAATCCAGGGAATTGCTACGGACTTATCGGAGCAAACGGTGCTGGTAAATCAACATTTTTAAAGATTCTTTCAGGAGAAATCGAAGCACAGACCGGCCATGTATCCATGGGGTCAGGAGAGCGACTTGCTGTCTTAAAGCAGGATCACTTCGAATATGAAGAATATGAAGTGCTGAAAGTTGTCATTATGGGGCATACCCGTTTATATGAAGTCATGCAGGAAAAAGATGCCATCTACATGAAAGAAGATTTTTCTGATGAAGACGGTATGAGAGCGGCAGAATTAGAAGGTGAATTTGCCGAGCTTAACGGTTGGGAAGCTGAATCAGAAGCGGCCATCCTACTAAAAGGCTTGGGAATCAACGAAGACCTTCACACGAAACAAATGTCCGAACTGACCGGTGGAGAAAAAGTAAAAGTATTACTGGCACAAGCACTATTCGGCAAGCCGGATGTCCTTTTACTCGATGAGCCTACCAACCACTTGGACATCCAGGCGATTCAGTGGTTAGAAGACTTCTTGATCAACTTCGAGAACACAGTCATCGTGGTATCACATGACCGTCACTTCTTAAACAAAGTATGTACGCACATTGCCGACCTTGACTTCGGGAAAATCCAAGTATATGTCGGGAACTATGATTTCTGGTATGAATCCAGTCAATTGGCTCTGAAAATGGCTCAGGATCAGAATAAGAAGAAGGAAGAAAAGATCAAAGAGCTTCAGGCATTCGTTGCCAGGTTCAGTGCAAATGCATCTAAATCGAAACAAGCCACTTCACGTAAAAAATCGTTGGAGAAAATTTCATTGGATGACATCAAACCAAGCTCACGTCGTTATCCATATGTACAATTCAAGCCGGAGCGTGAAATCGGTAACGATGTACTCCGTGTTGAAGGTCTTACAAAAACGGTTGATGGAGTAAAGGTCTTGAACAATGTTTCCTTTATCCTGAATAAAGAAGACAAAATCGCACTCGTCGGAGCAAATGAAATTGCCAAGACCACTCTTTTCAAAATCCTTGCCGGGGAAATGGAACCCGACAGCGGTACATTCAAGTGGGGAGTGACGACCTCCCAAGCTTATTTCCCGAATGAAAACTCAAAGTACTTTGAAGGAAATGAACCTTCCCTTGTGGACTGGTTACGTCAATACTCACCGGAAGATGAGAGTGAAACATTCCTTCGCGGATTCCTGGGTCGCATGCTTTTCTCAGGTGAAGAAGTATTAAAGAAACCGAGTGTTCTTTCCGGAGGGGAAAAAGTCCGCTGTATGTTATCCAAGATGATGCTTAGCGGGTCAAACGTCCTTCTGCTTGATGAACCTACCAACCACTTGGATTTGGAGTCCATCACGGCATTGAATAACGGTTTGATCAACTTCAAAGGGGCGATGATTTTCGCATCCCATGACCATCAGTTCATTCAAACAATCGCGAATCGCATTATCGAAATCACCGAAGACGGTGTCATCGATAAAGAAACAACCTATGATGAATTCCTGGAAATGAAAGCTGCCATGAAGGCGTAACAAGATATAAACAAAAAAGCAGATGCCGAAAAATCGGTTTCTGCTTTTTTTCTTATGTGTGACAAGGGTTATGAGCTTTGTCCGCTCTTTACTAAGTACCCTTTGATTTGAAAATAGCTGATGTCTTTCGGCAGCTCTTCTTTAATTGGTTTCAACAGGTCCGTCCCTGCCTTTGAAACCGCTTCTTCAATCAGGCTCTCCTCTTCATCTGTAAATAGGATGCTCCAATCATCAAGGATGCCTTCCTGATAGGTACGGATGATGTGATTTTCAATCGTAGCCGTACTCATCCCCCGCTCTTTCGCAATTTCTTTAATTCCTTTGTGATCCTTAAATAAGGCATAGCTGATTAAATAAGATGCCGTATCAGAATGATTCGCCTTCCGTGCAGGCGCAGGCTTCACTGTCTCCACCTGATGTGTTGGATTTTCTTGTAAGAATGCTGAAATTTCCGCAATGAACATTTCTCCATAGCGATCCTTCTTACTTTCCCCCACTCCACTTACCTGAAGAAATTCTTCTGGGGTTTTCGGCAGTTTCACACACATATCCTGTAATGCCTTATCCGAGAAAATGACAAAGGGCGGGACCCCTTCTGATTCTGCAATGGATTTCCGGAGGGCTCTGAGGGTCTGAAATAAACCATCTTCCTTAGGGATAATGGCAGAAACCGTAGGCTGTACCTTTCTGGATACGGTTCTTTCTCCCATCAATACCTCTTTCCCCTTGGATGACACCTTCAGAACAGGAAAACTGCCACCCTCCACCTGTATGATCCCTTCAGAAATCAAATAATCAATGAACAGTCCTACTTCTTTCTGAGATTGATCCTTCATTAATCCATAGGTGGATAACCGGTCGAATCCCCAGTCAAGTATTTTCTTATTCTTTGATCCCGTCAACACTCCACTGATAAGGGAGGTTCCAAACCTCTCATTCATCCTCATCATACAGGATAAGACCATTTGTGCTTCCTTTGTGACATCTTCGGATTCTCTCTCATCAAGGCAATTGCTGCAATGGCCGCAGGCTTCCTCCACCCGTTCCCCGAAATATGCCAGAATGTAGTTCTGTAAACAGGATTCGGTATGAACAAAATCGACCATGTCACGTAATTTCTGCATTTCGTTCTGATGCAATTCCGGATTGATGATATTTTGATCAATGATGTACCGCTGCGTCTGGATATCCTGTGGGGAAAACAATAACACACATTCGCTTTCCACTCCATCACGGCCTGCCCTGCCGGCCTCTTGATAGTATCCTTCCATATTCTTCGGAATTTGATAGTGAATCACGAAACGGACATTCGACTTATTGATCCCCATTCCAAACGCATTGGTCGCTATCATGATGGTGATGGAATCATTCAGGAAAGCTTCCTGCTGTTCCTGCCTTAATGTGTCAGAAAGCCCGCCATGATATTTCCCGACGGCCACTCCTTTTTTCTCGAAAAATAGATAAAGGTTTTCCACTTCTTTGCGTGTCGCACAATAAATAATACCCGAATGCTGCTGATTCTTTTTTACATACCGTTCTACCCAACGCTTTCGATCTTCTCCTTTTACTACCTGGAAAAATAAGTTCGTCCTCTGGAATCCAGTTAATACTTTGTATTTTTCCGGAATGTGCAGGTGATGAAGGATATCGGACTGCACCTGGGGAGTGGCTGTTGCTGTAAGAGCAAGAATCGCTGGATTTGAACGGAGCTGGTTCACAGCATTGTAGATCCCTAAATAGCTGGGTCTGAAATCATGTCCCCATTGGGATAAGCAATGGGCTTCGTCTACAGCTACAAGGGGAATGGGCAAGGTATTCAGGAAACGAATAAAACCATACGATTCCAATCGCTCCGGGGCAATATAAACAAGCTTGTATTCCCCTGATGATATCTCTTCCATCCTATTCTCTACTTCACTGTTTGATAGGGTACTATTAATAAAGGTAGCGGGAATGCCTTGATGAATCAATGAATCCACCTGGTCCTTCATCAGGGAGATAAGGGGTGAGATCACCAGGGTCACGCCATCGAGCATAAGTGCGGGAATCTGGTAACAGAGTGATTTCCCACCACCAGTGGGCATAATGCCGACAGTGTTTTTTCCGTCCAGTATGTATTGAATGATACTTGCTTGACCATCCCTGAATTCATCATATCCAAAGTATTGCTTTAATACTTTTTTTGCTTCTGTGATCAAATATCTTCCCTCCAAATGATGTTCTTTCCCTATATTGTATTAAAGAAAAGGGGAAGTGCCAATAGGAAGTCCAAAGTTCCCAAAAAAAGCCCCCTCTTACTCTCCGTATTGAGGGGGTGATTCCAAATCCTTATAACGAATAGACCTTCTTACCATTATGCCATGTTTCTACAACCCTGATGTTGTTTATTTCATCGCTTGAAACCTCCATGGGATGCCGATCCAGCAGGATGAAATCTGCACGTTCTCCTTCCGAGAGGGTTCCTGAATTATGTGGTTCATTTAATTCGATGATGGTGGGCATGGACGTATATCCCCTATACGCTTCATTCACTGTCAGCTTTTCCTGGGGCTGCCAGCCACCTGATGGATTTCCAGTAAGGTCTGTCCTGTTCACGGCTGCAAACATACCCTCGAAGGGATCGATGGAACCAATAGGCAGGTCCGAGCTTAATGTATAAGGGATTCCCCGGTTTACAATACTTTTAAATGCATCGCAGTAGGGAGCAAGATCTTCCCCTACCCATTTTACTTTTTGGTCCCATTCCCCCATTAAGAAAGAAGGCTGAGTTTCAATCGTGGGTTTGAGTTTTTCCAATCGGTATAGTAAGTCCTCCCCCAAGGTTTGAGCATGGATGACCCTGTGATGATACATATCGGTTCGCGCTTCTTTCTGTTCGAGTGCGGTAATCGCCTGTTCAACCGCTTGATCACCGATGGCATGCATGGCCACCTGCATGCGATTTTCACCTGCCAGCCTTACCAATTCATTCAGCTCTTCCTGTGTATAGATCAAGATGCCGTTTGTATCAGGCTGGTCCTTATAAGGGATCCTCATGGCCGAGGTATGAAGACGTTGAGTCCCATCAAGGAATATCTTCACAGCGCCAACTTTCACATGTTCTGTACCTTCGCCTGTCCGTTCTGGATGGCGCTCGAGAAAATCGTGCAGATGCTGTTTTTTAAAGATGTAGTGATGCAAGTATACTCTGATCGGTAATTCCCCTTCTTTTTCCAACCCGGTATAGGCCTCCCATAACCGATCATAAGAACCAATGAAATTCAGGTCGTCCGTGTGAATGGTCGTAATCCCATGCTTGAGCATATGAGGAATCCCGTGTTTGATTGCATCCTTGGCATCTTCACTGCTTCTCTTCCGGAAATGATGTTTGATGAAATGTACGGCACTATCCTTGAAACGGCCTGTCCAGTCGCCGCTGTCATCTGTTTCTTTGAAAGCATCTGGAATTTCGTTGAATTCCTTTTCATCCTTTAACAAATCTATGACCTTATGATTCACAATGCATTCATGACCGTCCTGATGAAGAAAAAACATATACGTATGTAAATGCAATTCATCCAGATCCTTACCGGTCAAAAGATCATTTCGATCCTTAAACTCACTGTCATCAAGGCCTCTTCCTACGACCCAATCCCCATTCTCCATCTCAGGGTAATATTCAAGAACTTCCTTTTTCATTTCTTCCCAGCTTGTCACATGTCTAAGGTCGAGTTCTCTCTTCATTAATCCATACCGTAAAAAATGCATGTGTGAATCATGAAATGCCGGGGACAGCACTCTTTCCATCCCATCGACCGTTTCCCCGTTTTCGGTTTTTCTTTCCCCTTCTGTGATCTCGGTTATCCTCCCCTCCTCGATCGTTACACTATAATTCTTAGTCGGGTTGGTATATTCATGACCGTCATATAATCGAACATTCGAAATCCTCACTAGACACTTCCTCCTTAAAGTTGGCTATACTCTTTTATACCTCAACCCGATTCGATTAAACGTAAAAAAAGCTGTACATGCATAGTCGCATGTACAGCCTCTTTAATGAATCAGAACCATCTTACTGTTTTTTCTTCTTTATTTTCGTCAACTGGTTTGGACAGCTTCCAAAAACCGTCCCATACAGTTTCTTTACGCTCATTTTCAACGGAAGTACTTTTCACTTCTTTCTCTTTTTTGGACATGTTGCTCCCTCCTTTAATACATAAATACATTACATACTATTCAAATGTAAAAAAAGAGTTTAAGCATTTTTTTGCAATTCTTGAAACAGTTGCGATCCGGATAGAAAAAAGAACCAATCCGGGGATTGGTTCTTTACGTTCAATCAGGATGATTTCATTGTTGGATGGGGATTATCCACGACTTGCAATACTTTAGTGGAAGTCACCATATCTTCTTTACAAAGCGGACACTTAGGTGTATCTTCACTCTTGAAATTATCTCTCATCCAGCCCTTACAATCTTCAGCGGAACAAGCCCAAATCTTTGTTTCCTCTGTTTTTATTTCTTCCTCAACTTGATTTCTACGACCAAAAGCCATTGAACGTCCTCCTTTAAGGTAAGTAGGATTTCCTTGCTATGCTTTCTAACAGGAAAATATTGATTGTGGTAATTTATGCTGCAGATAGTATGTGGTCAGTAATAGTACGTTAATAATCGGATAAAATGCATCGATTATTTCCATTATACCATACTTGACTCCATTTTAATATATCAACACGAAAGTATGGGCTTTATGTAAAGATGGAAAGACCCGAATCATTTTTTCTTTTTGCCCCTTGAGGATGGCGCCTTCACTCCACCTGGCATCTCCTGGCTTGTCGTACCTTGCCCTTCTACTTGAGAAGAACCGAGAGTGGCTTTAGATGCATCCTTTTTCCTGTTACTCATCGAAATCACCTCCCTTTCTACCGTTCCCATGAACCTCTAATTTTATGTACATCACATAGAAATTCAATCGCCCCTTTCAATGAGTAAGAAACGGGGACATGGGAAATCTAATCATTAAATTAAGGTTTTAGGGTGTTGAGGTCTGTGTTCAAACGAAGAGAGATGAAGAAGAGTATAGATCAAGGTCCCCCTCACAGCTTTGATATCGAGGACTTCCACAAGGAATTGCTTGCTATGGTGAGCAACAGTGAAGACTTAGTATTCAGGGTCATTACAAAAGGGGATCAAAAAATCGCAGTGGCTTATTTTGACGATCTGATTAACCCCACCTCCATGCAGGATAGCATTGTCAGGCCACTTGAGGAATCCAGCGAAGATCTGAACTATCATCTGATCAAAGATACAATTAATATTGCAAAGCTTACAACCACGAATGCCATTACTGATGTAGTCGATAATCTTGTGAATGGGACCGCTTATATCTTTAAAGAGGGGGATACCCATGGGGTTTTAGCCGATGTGGCAGATAAAGGCACACGGGCACTTGAAAAGGCGGAAACCGAATCATTGGTGTTTGGGCCGAAAATCTCATTCACTGAATCCATAACGAAGAATCTCAATTTAATCCGTTCAAACATCAATGATCCTAAATTATGCGTCGAGACCTTTATGGTCGGATCCAGAACGAAAAAAAAGGTGCAAATGGTTTATATAAAGGATATTGCAGAGGAAGAAAACGTCAATACGTTCAGACAACGGATGACAGATATTGAAATTGACAGCATTGTGGATTCTACTGTACTTGCTCAATTGATTGAAGATAATTCTTTCACCTTCTTCCCGCAATTCATTACAACGGAGCTGCCCGACCGGTGCACCATCTCCCTTCTACACGGTAAAATCGCTTTACTCGTGGATCGCAGTCCCACGGCTATAATCGGACCTTCCACGTTCATAAATTTCTTCGAATCCACAGAAGATATTTATATGAGATGGAATATGGGGACCTTTCTCCGTTTCATCCGTTTTGTAGCGATCTTTTTTTCTATTCTTTTGACCCCGGCATATGTAGCCGTCCTAACGTATCATTACGAAGTCATTCCTTCTGCTCTATTAGTTTCATTGGGCCAATCACGGTCGAATGTGCCTTTCCCCCCTGTCTTCGAAGCCTTGTTA
Source organism: Rossellomorea vietnamensis (assembly GCF_025398035.1). Taxonomy (NCBI): domain Bacteria; kingdom Bacillati; phylum Bacillota; class Bacilli; order Caryophanales; family Bacillaceae; genus Rossellomorea; species Rossellomorea vietnamensis. Next base: position 381,924 of record NZ_CP104558.1, on the reverse strand, counting down.
TTGGAATTTATCATTGAATTATTAAGGGAAGCCGGAGCCAGGTTGCCAACCAAGGTAGGACAGACGATGGGTATCGTGGGTGGTATTGTCATCGGACAGGCGTCCGTTCAAGCGGGATTCACCAGTAATATCCTGATTATCATCATTGCGATTTCCGCGCTTGGATCCTTTACTGCCCCCAGCTATGCCATCGGGACTGCCGTTCGGATCATACGTTTCCCAATCATCGTCATGGCAGGATTGTACGGCGGAGTCGGAATCATGTTTTGCTTTTGCTTTATCTTGATTCATTTACTGAAGATCACAACATTGGGAAGACCCTATTTATCTCCCATCTATCCATTCAGATTTTCGGATTTGAAATACAGCATATTCCGCATGCCATATCAGTATTTAGTCAAACGTCCCGTATCCAATCATCCCATTGACAAGGGGCGCATCCCGATCAAAAAAGCCAAAATGAAAAAAGACGTTGATGAGTAAAGGGTGATATGTATGGAGATCAATGTGAATCCTAAAGAGCGGCTGATGTTTAATGCGTTTTTACTTATGTTTATTTTACATACCGCCCAAACCGGGGTGGGAATTGCCGGCTTACCAAGGATCATTTACATGGAGGCGAATAGGGATGCCTGGATTTCGGTAATCATTGCAGGCATTCTTGTTTCCTTTGTGTTATTCCTCATGGTTAAAACACTTGAAACCTATGATAGTGCAGATTTATATGGGATTCATATGGACGTATACGGCAAGTGGATCAGTAAAGGAATGAATTTCCTCTATATCCTTTTCTATCTGGGCGTGACCTATGTCATCCTGATGAATTACATCGAGATGGTGCAGGCCTGGATCTTCCCGAGAATGCCGACTTGGCTTTTGATGGGGCTGCTCCTCTTCTTACTTGTTTATGCTGTTCTTGGAGGAATCAGAGTAGTCGTGGGAATTGCGTTCTTAGGTCTGATACTGGCATTTTGGCTATTATTCATGATCTACACCCCGGTTAAATTCATGGACTTCAATCACCTTCTGCCGGTCATGACTTCCTCTCCAAAGGAGCTCATGATGGGTGCTTATAAAACGAGCTTTACCATCATTGGCTTTGACTTGGTGTTATTTGTCTATCCTTATATAAAGGAAAAGAAAAAAGTATTAAAATACGCTCTCATCGGCACAGGATATTCAACCTTTTTATTTACTCTGGTCACCGTTGTAAGCATAGGTTTTTTCTCAGAGGACGCTTTGTTAAAGACAATCTGGCCCGTTCTATCCATGTTCAAGATCTTGAGGATACCAAACCTGGAGCGCTTTGAGTTCATTGCCGTCTCCTTCTGGATGTTAGTCATCCTCCCAAACATATGTCTGTACTTTTGGGTGGCGACCAGGGGGATGAAGAGAGTCTTTCATTTTTCTCAAAAGAAAGCCATCTATCTCTTCGCAGCCACGCTATGGATTTTATCACTATTCGTTCAGGAACGAATAACAATGAATACCATTACGGATAAGGTGGGTACTGCAAGTTTTTTTCTTTCTTTCATGTATCCCGCTCTCCTGTTTATCCTGGTTAAATTAAAACATATCGGCAACAGGAAAAAAGGTGTAGACCTATGAATAAAGTCTTGTTACTTATTTTGGTCTGTCTCCCCTCTGTTTTCTTAAGCAGCTGTGTGGAAACGAAATATTTAGAAAAGCTCGGTCTGATCACAGCCGTCGGCTATGACCAGGCTGAAGATGACAAAATCACGGGGACGCTTGTACTTTATCAATTCAACCCTGCCATGGAGGATGTTGAAAAAATCCTCTCCACCACGTCTAAAACGAGTAAAGGCATCCGGTTATCACAGAATCTGGAGTCTGATCATAAACTTGTGTCCGGCCAGTTGAGGATCGTTGTATATGGCCGGGAGCTGGCAGCCAGAGGGATTTCCCACCTGGTCGATACGCTTGAAAGGGATTCCGCAATCGGGAATATGGTGTATTTAACGATAGCCGATACGACGGCTGAAGAAGTATTGAGGTATCAGACGGAGGAAAAACCTTCGAACAGGGGGACCTATCTTTACAATTTAGTCAGGCAAAACGTAGAATCAGAGATGATTGTTTCCCCAACCTTGCAGGAATTCATCACTGATTACGGAAGCGTCGGTAAAGACCCCATCCTACCATTATTGACGGCTGCAAATGGAAAAGTCGGGGTAGATGGCTTCGCATTATTCACAAGAGATAGGTTCATTAAGGAAATTAATAAAGACCGCATCTTCTTCATCCGTTCGTTAATGGAAAACTACAACGCAGGGAGTGTAGAGGTAGAATTACCTCTGGAAAAGTTCAAGCCATACCTATCACGCCTTCCTGCAGCTCCCGAAAACAACAAAGTATATATGATGATCGACAGCATCAAATCTTCCCATAAGATCCAGACAGAGAAAAAAGAGCGGGCTTCCTTCAAGGTCGAATTGAATCTTGAGTCACGAATACTCGAAATGACCGAAGAATTGCAGCTGTCTAAACCAAATGCCCTGCACTTGGTTGAAGAGGAAGTGGAGAAATATATTGAAGAAAACATTAGGGATACCCTCCTGATGCTGCAGGAGGAAGGAACAGATCCGATTGGGTTTGGAATGGAGTACAGGAGTGTCAGAGGACACGAGGATTTGACAAGGAAGCAGTGGGACAAACTGTATAAAGAGGCTACCTTTGATGTGAAAGTGAATAGCAAAATCATCCGTACAGGCGTTATCGATTAATAGCGGGAAAAGGTCTATCCAATATCGGATAGACCTATTGTTCCATTCTACTGGTGATTTCCGTGACGATCGAGTCATCCATGATCTCCATCGGTTGATCGTTCTCAAAGATGACCAATCCATAATAGACCTGCAGATCATCATCACAGGCTTCACAAAAATACACCTCTTCCGGATCCCAAAAGGCTATGGAGTGAAATTTCTTCGTCTTTGCCTTTGGATAACGTTCACTGAATCGTTTCAATTCCATTAGAAAGGTTTCAACGGCTTCTTCCCTGCTATCAAACGTCCAATCGCTTCTGATATCCTTTTCCCAGCCTTCAAAGAACCACCATGGCTCTGCATCACTTTTCGTCGTTATAACTCTCCATCTAGTATTCAATGCTTCACCCTCCTTGCTGCCATGTCCAAATTGTACATAAAATGGACAGGAAAGAAAAATATTTAACTTATCCCTCCTATAAAATTATTGACAAGTTCCCTGCCGTACAAGCATAGGTTTAATAGAAAAGTACTATGCTTTCTGACCGAGGAGGGAAATCATATGAATTTCATTGTTTTGAAGAAAGGTTCCATCATTGCCATACTGGTGACAATCCTGGTGATTACAGTCGGTACGATTTGGTCTCTATCTTCGAAAAACTCATACCCGACAGTGTCGCTATCCGAGAAAACGGGAGAAAAACAAGTCATTCAGCTTGTAACCGGAGAATTCAAATCGAAGACTGCCGACGGCAAGGAAATCGAAGCATATCGGTGGGACCCCGGGACGATTGTGGTGGAAAAAGGCAAAGAGGTGGAACTGCGCATTTACGGAGTGAACGGCATGGAACACCCATTTTACATCGAGGGCACGGATATTAAAGGGACTGTAAAAAAAGGGAAAGAAACCGTTGTAGATGTAACGTTCTCAAAGGAAGGAACGTACAGGCTTATTTGTGAAATGCATGAAACCATCGAGAATAACGGTCCGATGATTGCGTATATCGTTGTCGATTAGCGTAATATCACTGAAATGAGAGGTCTCTAAAGTGATTTGTCACTTAGAGACCTTTTAACTTGCTCTCAAATACATTTTTTCAATGAAACCAATCGTTCACAAAATCGTATAAACAATTACCATGGATTCTATCCGGGTTTCGCAGTATACTGTAAATGTGATAAAATGTTCTTTCATCTATTATGGATGCAACTAGAATAGTAAAAGGAGTCTTCTCCATTGACATACATTATTGTACAAGACTTATTGGATTTTTACTTAAGTCCTTTGCATGTCAGTATCGTATTTTTATTCATACTGGCATTGATCTGGGATCGGTGTCCATCACCATTCCATCTCTATACACAATACTATGATAAAAAACTGGAAGGAAACAACCTCATTGTCAGACAGGTTGCGGAAAATGAAGCCTTACCTGTCAGGGTCTGGTTTACAACCTGTATGAAGTTTCAATTCTATCATACTGATAATGATGAGGAATCCTCTTCTGTATTTATGTAAAAGAAAAGCATATATACAGAGGAGGAAAAACATTGAAAAAAATTTCATTCATTTTCGTTTTACTTTTATTAACATTGACCGGATGCCAGTCTGCCACCACTGAAGGGGCATTCTTTCATGATTATCTTGTCAATCCATTTTCATTTCTCATCCATGAAATAGGAACCTTCCTTGGCGGGAATTTCGGCGTGGCCATTATTGTGATCACCCTCCTTATTCGTCTTATTCTTCTGCCTTTTATGCTTAAAACGTATAAGAATCAACAGGATATGAAAGGGAAAATGGCGTTGATAAAGCCCGAGATGTCTGCGATCCAAAAGAAGATCAAAGAAACGAAGGATAAAGAAGAGCAGAAGAAGCTTCAGCAGGAATTGATGATGCTCTATCAAAAAAACGGTGTAAATCCTCTCAATATGGGATGTTTGCCTTTATTGATCCAAACGCCCATCCTGATTGGACTTTATTATGCGATCCGTTCATCTTCAGAGATTGCCAGTCACTCTTTCCTATGGTTCAACCTGGGACAACCGGACCATATCATGGCGATCATTGCCGGGGTTGTGTACTTGGCCCAATCACGCGTTTCCTTGATGAACATCCCTGCAGAGCAGCAGGCACAGATGAAAATAATGGGGCTTCTGTCCCCGGTCATGATCTTCATCTTTTCACTGAACGCACCGGCTGCCCTTCCATTGTATTGGACGGTCGGAGGCGCATTCCTCATCTTGCAGACCCTGATCGGCAAGACCCTTTACCATCAGCAGCCAGCATTAGAAAAACAGGAAAGTCAATAACAAAAGGGAGCCTGCTGGCTCCCTTTTGTTCTATATTCCACTCTTACTTAGTGAAAGAGCCTGGCCGAAACACGGATACCCCTGCAATGAATAGAAGGGCCAGGTAAATCATAAGCGGGTAAAATAAAAGCTGACCGCTCCACTCCTTCCCGAAAAACAGCCCCTTGTGCTCACTCGAAGCAACTGCTTCGGTGTGCGTTACGGGTGTTCCCTCCACCGGTGTCAAATTGGTTGACAACATTTCTTCATGATCCTGGTTATAAAGGGTCAACTTCCCACTTGCGGCAAGCTTCTGTATGATCTTCCCGTTAACAGGCTGGGTAAATGGAATGTCCTTTTTCAAATCATAAGAAGTACCGTTCAATTGAAAGACGGTCTCCTTAGGGATATAATTCCTTTCAAACTGATTCAACCCATAGTCAAGCAGTTTCCTCGTATCCGAATAAATGGCTTTTTTGGACTGTGCCTTCATCGTGACGACCACGATGGAAAGTTTGTCATTTTTCGCTGAGGTCACCAAGGTGTGACGGGATTCGTCTATAAACCCATTCTTACCACCCGTCACTTCAGGATAGGGGATTTCCCCCTTCACCATCTTATGATGATTATAAAGGGTTGTATTCCAGCCTTCAGCCTTCCACTCCACGGAGTCTATATCAAATAACTCTCTAAATTGTTCATTCTGTAACGCGTAGCTTGTGATTTTAGCCATATCATAGGCGGTTGTATAATGATTTTTTCCATAAAGTCCATGGGGATTTTCAAAATGAGTATCACTGACCCCCACTTCCTCCTTAAGAAAGAGATTCAATTGATCGACAAACTTTTTTACAGAACCTTCTGTATGTTCAGCGATGGCAACGGCGGCATCATTCCCGGAGTTCACCATCAACCCTTGAAGCAGCTGCTCCATACTCACTGTTTCACCGGGAGCTAAATACACAGTGGAACCCTCGGTACGGCTTGCCTTCTCACTGATTTTCACCTGGTCACCGAGATCGCTGTGCTGAATCGCATAAATCGCTGTGGCAATCTTTGTAATACTTGCAGGGTTCATTCGTTTCGTACCATTTTTAGAGTACAGGATACTCCCGGTTTTAGAATCTATTAAAATAGCCGAATCACTATAAATATGTTCTGGTTTTTTTACTGCACTTTGTTGAGCTGACACACTTGGGGTAATGAAGCAAAGTAAGATCAGCACAATAACCTTTTTCATATATCCACACACCTGTCTTGTCATTGGTCTCACTTACCCATTCTACCAAAAATGGATTTCCTATAATCATTCAATATAAAAATGTTAAGAAATTGAAAGAATGATGCTAATTCCTTACATATCTCCCCGATTTTTCTTCCATCATTGATACTTTATTTCCATTTTCCCTCCGTTTCCACTAAAATGAGAGTATGAATATGAAACCTTTTCCACGATGAAACGTAAGTATGATAAGCATCTTTATTAAGGGGTAGATGAAATGAACACATTTCTGCAATTTTTATTAAGGACGGTCATTTCTTTCAGTATGGGGACCAGCAGTTTTATCGCTTACTTACTCCTCTTTGACATGGGATTCCCGCTTACACTCTTATCAGGTGTAGGTACCGGAGTACTCTTTTACATGATCGTTAAGGCTCTTCAAAAAAAATGGTGGTTGAATAAAAATGGTCTTTCCGGACAGGAGTTTCGATATATAAACAGAAATTTAAAGGAAGCGAAAGAAAAGGTAAAACGGCTGCAACGTCAGCAGTTAAGGGTAAGATCGCTTGGAGCTTTTAAGCAAATTCTTGAAATCAACCGATTAAGCCGAAGAATTTATCAACTTGTAAGAAAAGAACCCAAGAGATTTTTTTCAGCTGAGTCCTTCTTCTTCTACCATTTAGATTCTGTCGTGGAAATTACCGAGAAGTATACGTTCCTGGCTTCCCAGCCTGGTAAAAATAAAGAAACCTTCCTGTCTCTCCAGCAAACCCGTACGACACTGGACGATTTAACAGGTTCCTTGGAAAATGATTTACAGAAAGTCCTGGCAGATGACATGGATCACCTGCAATTTGAACTGAATTTCGCCAATCAGCATTTATCGCACAAAAAAGATCTCAAATAAATGTCGGAGGTTTTATGATGGAACAACGAAATGAACAATCAGAACTGGATTTATTGCTTTCAAACCCGTTCGGGGAAGAAATGCCTGCGGTGAACGAACAAACCAAGTCTCCCCTTTTACTTGACCGATTGCCTAAAGAACAGCAGGAAAAAGCCAAACAATTAGCAGCACAAATCGACTACAAGGACTATGAAGCCATTCTAAAATATGGAACAGCGGCCCAGACCCAACTGTCGACATTCTCACATTCGATGTTGGATCATGTGCAAAAACGGGATATCGGACCGATCGGTGACGTGTTAGGCGATTTAATGAAAAAGCTTGAGCAAATGAATCCCGATGAGCTTAATACGAAACAGAAAGGCGTATTTAAAAAGCTCTTTCGGAAAGTTTCATCCTCTTTACAGGAGGTGCTTTCTAAATACCAAAAAATCGGATCTCAGATTGATCGGATTTCAGTCAGACTCGAGCATTCGAAAAAGACCCTGCTCGATGATAACCGATTATTGGAAACATTATATGAAAAAAATAAAGACTATTTTCAAGCCCTTAATATGTATATTGCGGCTGCTGAAATCAAACGGGAAGAAATCCAGCACAACCTCCTGCCCTCTTTGCGTAAGAAAGCAGAAGAAACCGATGATGAGCTGATTTATCAGGAAGTCAATGATACCATGCAGTTCCTTGATCGATTGGATAAACGAATCCATGATCTGAAGCTGAGCAGACAAATGACGATTCAGTCCGCCCCTCAAATCCGTTTGATACAAAATACAAATCAGGCATTGGCAGAAAAGATACAGGCTTCTGTCCTTACAGCGATTCCTCTTTGGAAGAATCAAATCGCCATCGCCCTGACCCTTCTGAATCAACAGAAGGCTGTAGCCGCTCAAAAGCAAGTATCACGCACGACTAACGAGCTGCTATTAAAGAATTCCGAGATGCTCAAAACAAACAGCATCGAGACCGCTAAAGAAAACGAACGGGGAATCATAGATATCGACACCCTCAAGAAAACCCAGGAAAACCTGATCTCCACCATTGAAGAAACCTTGGCCATCCAGGCGGAAGGCAGACAAAAGCGACAACAGGCTGAACAGGAAATGGTCACTATGGAAAATGATTTGAAACAAAAACTCATCGAAATCAGAAAGTAAACACGATAATATATATAAGCACTGGCCATTCCTGCGAATCTTTCGTGGAAATGGCCTTTCATTTTATTCCTGCATAATATACTCCCTCATTCGAGTACTGAATCATATATCTTGCATATCCGATTTGATTATACTATCATTCTCCACATGCAAATAATTGATACCTCAATAAATTGCACACAATTTTATTGAAACACAAGAAATAGTTCCCACGTGTATCTGCGGTACAATACGGGAAAAGCATAAGTGTTACTATTCATCAAAGAGAAGAGGAGTTTTTACTATGGAAAACTACCAAGAACTTATCAATAAACAGCAAACATTCTTTCGTACTGGTATTACAAAGGATACCAACTTCAGGATAGAAGCTTTGACTAAGTTAAAGGATCTTATCCAAACGCATGAACACGACATCATAAATGCTGTAAAGAAAGATTTGAATAAACCCGAAATAGAGGCTAAGCGGGCAGAAATCGGCCTTGTCCTTGGTGAGATTGACTTTACCTTAAAGAATCTTACTGGATGGGCATCAGCTGAGGAAGTTCAAACACCTGATACACATCGAGGGGCAAAGAGCTTCATTTATCCAGAGCCTTATGGATCGATCCTTGTCATCGCTCCATGGAACTATCCATTCCAACTTGCCGTGGCACCCCTGGTTGGAGCAATCGCTGCCGGCAATACCGCTGTCCTGAAACCATCGGAATTGACCCCGAACACTTCAAGACTGCTTGCAGGCATGATCAATGACCACTTCCAGGAAGAGTATCTCCATGTCGTCGAAGGAGAAGTCGAAACAAGCACTGCATTGCTCCAGGAAAATTTCGATTACATTTTCTTCACAGGAAGCACTGGTGTCGGGAAAATCGTGGCAGAAGCTGCAGCCAAGCATTTAACACCCGTCACACTGGAACTTGGTGGTAAAAGTCCGACGATTGTACATTCGGATGCGGATATTGATGAAGCCGCGACACGAATTGCAAGAGGGAAATTTGCTAATGCGGGTCAAACATGTGTCGCACCGGATTATGTTCTCGTCCACCGCGACGTAAAGAACGAGCTGTTGGAAAAACTGAAAGGAGCCATCCATGCCAGTTACGGGGACGATATCATTCATAACCAAGACTTTGGCCACATTGTTAGTACAAGGCATTTTGATCGCCTGAAAAGCTTTCTGGACAACGGGAGCATTGTTACCGGTGGGGATTCAGACCGTGATAATCTCGTCATTGAACCGACAATTCTTGATTCGATTTCATGGGAAGACCCGATCATGCAGGATGAAATTTTCGGACCGATCCTTCCGATCATTGAATATGAAGACACTTCTGAAGTAATTGATCAAATTGTGAAACGTCCGAAGCCGTTGGCACTTTATCTTTTCTCTGAAAATGAATCCCTTCAGGATGAAATATTGGCGAATATCTCATTTGGAGGCGGCGCGATCAATGATACAATCAACCACATGACATCTCACTATCTTCCTTTCGGTGGGGTTGGCGCCAGCGGAATGGGTGCTTATCATGGAAAAGCAAGTTTCGATACATTCTCACATTTCAAGAGCATCTTGAAACGATAGAATGATCATGTAACCTTTCTGATTGTGATTCATCTTGGTAAGACTGGAGATTCAATCTTTCGATAGCAAAAACGGGACCATGGGCTCTTCATATTTGGAGAGCCCATGGTCCATTACTACTTATGCCGGGAAATTCTTTTATCCACGTTATTTGATTTATTTCTCCTCGTTATGCACGATGCTGTCCGTAATACTGTCATATTCATTCTCGGCAATGGCACTACTGATGATTTCTTCTTTTTCTAGCTTTGCAACCGCCTCATACTCTGCATACATGGCGTGTTTTCTAAGTGTAGAGAGCTGTTTTTCTTTTAATACCGGGTTGCGTTCAAATAAGTCATCCAATTGTGCTTTCAGCATATCGATTCTTTTTTCGTATGTATCAATGAGCTCCTTCGAAATTGGGTCGGTGATATAGAGCTTTTGTTTCACACGATGAATCTCTGATATCGCCATTTCATAACGATGAAGCTGACTAAGTAATTTCTCGAATTCCTCATTTCCTTCCTCTTTCGGCTTAATGCCCAATACATTGATTAACGGTTTGATGGTAAGTCCCTGGACAACCAGGCTGAATAAGACAACACTAAAGCCAAGGATCAACACGTCCTCCCTGCCTGGGAAGTCCCGTGGCAGACTCAGTACGAGAGCAATCGAGAGAGAGCCTTTCAATCCTCCCCAATTCAATATGTGCTTCCACATATGCGGGAAGTTCCCGATAAGGGACAAGCTTGTATAAACGGCTATACTCCTTGCCACTAATACGATAAGTATGGCTGCGAAAATATATGGCCACTTCTCGAGGAGGTCGATCCTTGTTATCTCAAGGCCGACCATTAGGAAAACCAAAGAATTCGCAAGTAATGCTGCAACATCCCAAAAACTGTTGATATTCAACTTGGTAGTGGGACTCATTCCGATCTTCCCGCCGAAATTACCAAATATCAGGGCTGCAATCACCACGGCGATGACCCCTGAAGCATGAACACTTTCCGCCAGTAGGAAGGAACCGTAAAATAGGATGACACTAAAAATGATTTCAAGTGGATAATCATCGTAGTACTTCGTTAAAATCGAAAAGGCATACCCCAGGGAACCACCGATGATCAGTCCCAATGAGACCACCCTGATGAACTCCCACAATCCGCTCCCAAGGCCCGCCCATCCAGCATCGATGTATGACACAAGATAAAAGGCGGAAATATTGAATAAAACAACAGCTAAACCATCATTGAATAAGCTTTCACCTTCAATCACAACGGCCAATCTCTTCTTAACGCCCACACTCTTGAAAATGCTTAATACACTGACAGGATCCGTTGCACTCATCAGGGCTCCGAATACAAAAGCTGCCTGAATAGAGAAATCAAAGAAATAATACGCTGAAAAACCGACGATTAAAAATGAAATCAACGTTCCCCCGAATGCCAAAGCGATGATCGGTTCTTTATTTGCCTTAAGATGGGAATAAGGAAGCTTCAAAGCAGCTTCTCCCAAAAGAGCTGGTAAAAACAGGGTGATAATGACGAAATTAAAGACTTCACCTTCTGTAATGAAAGCCTTAAGCGGCTCCAATACAGGTATATTGAATAACCCGATCAACGCTCCAACGATCACGAGGGCAATCGGATAGGGCTGCTTGAATTTCTTGGAAATCGCCGTTATACCGGCTGCAATCATAACTAATATAAGACCGAGTTCGAAAATATGATGCATATCCAGCTCTTCCATATAAGTTCCTCCCTCCCTTGTACACTATTATCATTTCCCTATCTTGTTTATTTACTAACCTACCCAACACTCATCTTCCCACCAATTCTTAACAGGAACCTACACTCATCTTTCTTTAGTATACAGAAATTTCCTTGGAGATTAAAATCCATTCCATACATTGAAAAAGGATAACAAGGAAACGCAAAAAATGACGACTACAGCGTAACCTGGTAGTCGTCATTTTATCATTTAAATACTCTTATATAGGAGCTTTCTGAGTAAAGGAAATAATACTTCCGGGAGTTCTTCCACATCTGAAACAAGGATGCTGTAATTCCCGTAAATATTTTGGATGGTTTTTCTTTGAGATTCATCGATTTCACCGTTTGATAAAAATACGTTGATGACTTCGATTCCTTTTTTCCTTGCATCCAAAACCGCCTCGTGTGTATCGACAATACCATTTTGTTCGTACTCCATGGCTGCAGGCTCACCATCTGAAAAAACAAGAAGGAATTTTTGTTTTTCATTCCGCATCAGAATTCTTTCTGTCATCAGACGAATCGCAAAACCATCCCGATTGTCCTCTTCCGGCTGCAGCTGCATGATTTCAGAACCACTGCCCGGGTTCAGTGAAGTATAGAAATCGAGCACAGGATTTAAGTAATTCGGCTGACTTGTCTTGGACGCGCGATTCGTATCTTCCCAGAATCCGACGACTTCATGTGGGACCCTGACTGATTTTAACGATTCATGAAACAACGTGATACCAAGCTTCGTCTGATCCATTTTGTCATACATGGAGCCTGAACAATCGACCAATAGAGAAAACACTGCGTCTATCTCTGAGGAAGGATTCTGCTTTTTGTAAAAAAGTCTTGGATTATCGTCTGTTATGAACCGTAATAACTTGTTATTCAATCTGCCGAAATGCAGATCGCTGCGCGGCTGTATACGCTTATGTTCCAGTGTTTTCTCAATCATCTTCTGAAGCTTTTTTTGAAACGGAGCTACCATTGTTTTGTTCTGAATATACTTTAGCTTTTCTTCAGAAGTGGGAACAGACGGGGTAAGAAAGTGAGGTATGGCGAAGCGATTGTCCTTTCCATACTCACTTTCTCCCCCTCCTGACTCTTCCCTCTCCTGCTCCTCGGCTTTCACATCATGGTACTGCTCCCGTTCTGTCTCCTGCATAGACCCTTGAACCATTGCCAAAGCCTGATCAGCATCATCTCCTTCACGTACACCTTCTCCCATGAGGTCGGATTGCGAACCTTGATCCAGATCGAACTGCAGGAATGATTCCCCTTTGTCACTTGTTTCCCTGTGCCATGTACGGAATTCTTCATCCAGGATTTCTTCTTCCCCTGTACTTTCTTCTTCCAGTACATCCTGATTCTCCAGAGGGTCTTTCCTTTTTAAATCCTCAAATGTTTCACCGGACGTTTCTTCTATCTCATAGACGTCCTCAGGCAGATGGAAGTATTCATTCAACATATCTTTCTGAACAATTTCATCCACAACCTCTACAATCTCCAAAGCTACCCTCACGACATCCTTCGTCTGACGGGTCTCATAAAACCGGGTAATCTGGCCATGGATAAACGGCATGGCCAGGTCGATATCCTCATTGATCTTCACCGGTTGTTCCAACGGGGATTGAGCGTGAAGAAGAAGGTAAACCGAATTGAACAGAGCATCTGTAAACACGCTTTTCGTCAAATTCACTTTAAGCTGGGCTTCAAAGTGCTGACGGTATAATGTTCTTCTCGTGTCAAATGATTTCTTGGTGCCCGGGCGTTTGGATTTACAAATTTCCTCTAATCGTATCTCTTCCCCGATGACAAATAATTGCTTTGCAAATCGTGGGACAGAAGTGTTTTTTACTTTTTCAATGTATTTTATGACATCTTCTTTCACCGTTTCATGGAGGTTACCGATAGTCCTCAAGTAGATATCACTTTTCAACCCATGGACTTCATCATCTCTTTTTCGATGATCCCAGAAATGACTGACATAGACCGTTTCCTCTTTATAGTCCAAATAAGAAAATGGACCATATTTCAGGTTCATATCCCCATTCTTAGACAGTGTCTTTGTAAGATCAGCCATTTCCATCACTAAAAATGAATCAATATTTTCATCATTAAATTGAATAAATCGGTGCATTACAAATCCCTCATTCAAATAAGGTTTCTGCTATATTCATAATAGCCGCTTTCTCACGTTCATCTTCAAGCTTATCAACAATTCCCCTCTGTATCGCACGTTTGGCAGGGAGATACAGAGCTAAGTCACAGGCATCAAGGAGAGCACGGATCGATGCTGCTTCTTCTGAAATTTGTCCATTTTTCACCTGGATCAATAAATCCGAAGACAAATTTACAAATTGGGAGATGAGTTTGTCATCCGCAAGCTTACTCTGACTTTCAATGACACTCTTCAGCGTTTCTCCTTCAATATAAGGTACGTCTATGACAACAAAGCGATTTTTCAGTGCCTCATTTAACGGAACCGTACCTACATACCCTTCATTGATAGCGGCTACAACACCAAATGAGGGAGCAGCTTTCACGACTTCACCTGTAAATGGATTCGTAATACTTCTTCTATAGTCCAACACACCGTTTAAAATCGGCAATGTTTCAGGTTTGGCCATATTGATTTCGTCGATATAGAGCAGGTGACCATTTTTCATTGCTTGGATCACAGGCCCTTCAATGAAATCGATGGTATTTTTCCCATCCCTTTCGCTGATCGTTTTATATCCTAATAATGCTTCTGCATCGAGATCAACAGAGCAGTTGATACTGTGCATCGGCTGAGAGAATATCGATGATAATGTGTCAGACAGCTTTGTTTTCCCAGACCCCGTAGGTCCTTTAAGGAGAAGATTTTTCCCCAGGGAAAGTGAGATGATGCTGTCCTCGATGATATAATCTTCACTTGCCGTATATCCCCCTTCGCCGATCAATGAGTGGTTCTCAGTACCAGCAAATGCTTGTTTTCTTTCATGTATTATACGAGTGACCGATTCCGGTAGTCGTCTTTCTAAATTCATGCTTTGACATCCTTTCCAATTCACATACTAGTTATTCTACATGTAATAGCGCTTACACTGCAAAGGGTCTGCACACATTTATTATTTCTGCAGATCAAGAAAAAAACACCCTTTTCCGGGTGTGGTAAACTTTTATATGTTCAGATCATATCGGGTGAATCCCCTATAGACATACATACCGGCTTTTTGATAGACAATTGTGGCATCGGTGTAGCTGTCGCTGTCTACGGATAGGGCTGCTGTTTTCATCCCGCGTTCTTTCAGCTGGTGAAATGCGTAATGAAGTAAATGATGGGCAAGTCCCCTGCGACGCAAGCTTCTCTGAATTCCCAGATGAGAAACTTCCCCCATCCTGGTCTCTTCATTGACAGTACAAAGTATAAATCCTATGAGATTGTCACCTTCTTTCAATAGGTACCAAAGAGTAGGATCGAAAGTAGGGCGAAGAAAACGCTTCTTGAATTCTTCCAATTCAGTCGGGTGATAATCAAAATGGTCCGAAAAAACCTCTTCGAACAGTTCATGAAGACAATGAGCTTCAGTATCGGGATTGAAACTTGTTATCTGATAAGAAGAAGGAATGGAGGTATTCGTCAAATCTTCAAGATCCTTTTTCATCTGAAACCAGAAGCGGGTTGCCGTAAACCCACATTGTTCGAGAGTCTTTTTCTCTACTTCAAGATTTGCGGATAAGATGATCGTTTTGTTTTCACCTTTCATCATTTTCCGGGTTCTAGCGGATGATAGTAATTCTTTTACCATCTCTTTTATATAGTGATCCATATGTTCATTTGGGTTAGCAAGAATTAAAGAGGGGAGGCGATGATCTTTTTCAGTCAAAATGGAGAGGGCAGCCAATTCCCCATTATGCCAAAGACCTATGCGATCCGTTTCCGGAATCGATCCCACCATCTCTTGTATTTCTTCTTCGCTCGTTTGCCTTTCTCCAAATGCCTTCAGTTCATAGTTCATAAATAATTCTTTCAGTGATGACATGTCCTGTAGAGTAACCACCCGTTTACTAAAAGATTTCTTCATTTCTCGTCTCCCCATCCATCCCGATTTTCAAGCACGTTGAACGATAAATTTACATGAAAAAAGCTGATTTCTTCCGTTCAGGAAAAAATCAGCTGGAGGATGGTTTAGACCTCTTCGAAGTATTCTTTGTAGAATCCTCCCATTTTGCCACTTTCATCTATGACGAAGTAGTATTCTTCTGATTCGTTTTTCACTTCATATTCTTTTCCAACTGTAAGGACATTCGCAACTGTGTATTTCTTTGCGTCCGTATGTACACACTTTATTTTTTTATTTGAATGATTCTCCGTCCAAGTTTTATGGATCATGTCGATAACCTCCTTTTCAATGGAACTATGCTACTAGTATATTCTTACAGGCTCATTAGTTCAACTACTATCTAAGCCGGAATTCGGCTGAACCGATATCAAGCGCTCATTATAAAGTTTTTTGTCGACTTTTTAAGGATTTTGACACATCGGACAATTTTTATATGGTATATTATAGGAGATAACATATTGGGAGAGGTTCGATATTCGTGAAAAAAGGATTAATCAGAATAGGGATGATTTTCTCCATCCTTCTGCTATTTTATATGAGCACGCACCGGCCGAATGAAGAACAGTTTTACTCTTGGCTATTAAATGAATACGATATCGAATGCCACGCTTCCATAACCTGCACCAAAAAAATGGAGGGGAATTCCTATACGACCCTGATTGAAACGGGATCAAATATTAAGAATGGGTACTTGCTGTTTAACACAATCGGCAAAATCTATGAGGATGAGAACGGTTCCAGAACCACGGTTAAAGCGATAGGGATATTTGGAAAGTATTTCACGATCATGATAGATGAACAGGGCTGATGACAATACCTCCATCAGTCTTTTATTATTTCCGATACCTTACTTTTTTCCACTTTGCTGTACTGTTGCTTTTTTTCATAGTGAGGAAGAGTCCGTAAATAATCAGTGTAACAAAAAGAATGACAAAAATGATCCCTGCTTTTAGGCTTATTTCCTCTAACAGCACCTGAAAGCTCTTAGGGAAGTACCGTCCAATCTGAAAATAGACGATTCCCCATACGAAAGCTGATGGAAGGGCATAAAGAAGATACTTCATGAAGGTGATCCCTCTTGTTGTCCCTGCAATATATGGCATGACTAACCTGATACCGGGTATAAAATAGCTGAATGAAATGGCCAATGGACCAAATTTGTTCAGCCAGGCTTCTCCGTTTTCAATGAGCTTTTTGGATCTGTTCCCATTCCTCATCCGGGATGTTAGCTTAGTGCCAAAATATCGTCCATTCATGAAGGCAAAAATTCCATAAGAGACTAATCCACTATACATAAAGAAAAAAGAGGTGTACGGATTAAAATGTCTCCATTCAGAAAGATACCCGGCTAATGCGGCAGCCAGTTCGTTTGGTACCGGTAAACCTACAAAAACGACCCAACTGAATAGGAACATGGCAATATAACCAAATTGATCAACCAATTGAAGTAAAAAGTCCATCACACACCTCTTTTCACACAAAGCAATCTGTGTTTCCCCACGGACCTAGCTGTACTTATTAAATACCCTAGCAGCTTAAGATGAAAACCACTTCTGATTCATGAAGCGTCCCGACCTTTAAATCGACTCCAGGAGGTTCTTCACTTGATCTTTCGTCATACCTATTTCCAATAACTGTTTTTGTAGTTTTTCATGATAAGACCGACTTACATGTGGAAGGCTTCCCCTGAGGATTTCCCTGGCGTAATGATCGGGAGGACATGTTTCATCGTATTTCACCTTTACGATAAAGGTCAGTACATCCTCATACGTTTTACCGTTTATCAGTATGTCGATGAAAGCCGCCCTGTACCAACCCGGAGTGACCCCCTCCCTTGTAAACAGGTACTCTACAGCCTCTTTGGGAATATCATATACAACCCCTTCCATCGTCCCTCCATCTTCAATGATATCTCCACGGCCTCCATCATGTACCTGAAAGAGATACTTCATCGTATATCCTTCCAACACACCCGATCCAAGGCAATCCTTGAAATGGTGGTCCACCCGTGCTTTCTTAAATCGATCATCATCCATACAGGATCCGTATGCGAAATAAAGTGTACTTTCTGGTTTTCTCTTAAGAAATTGATGCACCTTCCAATCTCCAGAGGGAATTTCTGCTTGAAATAATGCTTTGTCTTCGGAATAATAGACAAACGCTTCCCGGGTTCCGGTGTCTGTTCCCACTTCTTTAAGTTTGCGGGTAAATAGGTTCTCTGCACGATCTTCCAGAAAATCCTCAAGCTCATCGATCTTCAATAAGATGTCGGAGTCGATCTTATATATTTCGCCATAGGCTGTTCCATTGCCTTCTTTCAGGGCTGGATAACCTTTATTCGTTTCATACAGTATTCCTTCTACCCAGGCTTGTTCCCTGACCAATGAAGCATCCTTTAATAAGGAGTGATTACTTTCGTGTCTTCTTAACGTACCATAGACAAAAACGTACACCATATTACCCCTTTCTCTTGTTAACATAACTTCATTACAGTTAATCAACTAAACTGGCTTTCTTATATTTTATCAAATGACCTTTGAAATTTCAGTATCCTCTGCTTTCATTATACAAATAATCATAAAAAAGGACATTTCCACCATAACGGTAGAGATGTCCTTTAAGAGGAAACGCTTTCAATTTTTCATTTACTTTTTTGGGATGGCGGTTTGCTTTGCCTGCTCCCTTAATCGGAACTTTTGGATTTTTCCGGAAGCAGTCATCGGGTAAGCATCAGTAAATTCGATATATCTTGGGATTTTATGCCGTGAAATCTTTCCGGTGCAATACTCCCTGATCTCTTCAGAGGTCGCAGTTTGTCCTTCCTTCAATATGATCCAGGCCATGACCTCTTCACCATAAACCTCATCTGGAATCCCAATGACCTGTACATCCAAGACCTTAGGATGGGAATAAAGAAATTCTTCAATCTCTCTCGGATAAATATTCTCACCACCTCGAATGATCATATCTTTTAATCTACCTGTAATCCTGCAATAACCATGTTCATCCATGACGGCTAAATCACCCGTATGAAGCCATCCTTCATCGTCAATGGCAAGCCTTGTCGCTTCTTCATTCTTATAGTACCCTTTCATGACATGGTATCCACGGGTACACAATTCTCCCTGGACTCCACAAGGGATTTCCCGATTTGAACCGGGCTCCACAATTTTCACTTCGACATTAGGCAGTGATTTCCCAACGGTTTCGACCTTTAATTCAATCGGATCATGGGTACGTGTCTGGGTGATCACGGGAGATGACTCTGTCTGCCCATAGGCAATCGTAATCTCATCTGCTCCCATTTTGTCCATGACACCTTTCATCACTTCAATCGGACAATTACTGCCTGCCATGATACCTGTGCGAAGATGGGATAGGTCATATTGATCGAAATCCGGGAGATTCAACTCGGAAATGAACATGGTAGGAACTCCATGAAGGCCTGTGCACTTTTCATCCTGGACCGTTTTCAAGACCAGACGGGGATCGAATTCCTGTAAGGGGACCATTGTGGCTCCTACAGAAACACAAGCAAGGACCCCCAGCACGCACCCGAAGCAATGAAAGAATGGAACTGGAATGCACAAACGATCTTCATTGCCGAGTCTCATGCATCCGGCGATATTATACCCGTTATTTACGATATTGGAATGAGTGAGCATGACCCCTTTCGGAAACCCTGTCGTCCCTGACGTATATTGCATATTGATGACATCATGAGGGGATAGGCTGGAAAGTCTTTCGTCAAGATCATTCTCTTCCACTTCCTTCCCTTTCTCCATAATGTCCTCCCAGCTATATGTACCCGGATAGGAATTATCCCCTAGAACAATCACATTTTTCAAGAAAGGCAGTTTGGCACTTTTTAGTTCTCCAGGCTCAGAAGATTTCAATTCCGGACAGATTTCATAGAGCATATCAATATATGACGCACCTCTGAATTCTTCCATCAAAATAATCGTCTGACTGTCTGATTGTCTTAGTAAATATTCTAATTCAGCACTTCGATAGTTTGTGTTCACTGTGACCAGTACGGCACCCATTTTACCCGTGGAGAACTGGCTCACTAACCATTCAGGTGTGTTTGATGCCCAAATGGCGATATGATCCCCTTTATTGATGCCAAGTTTCATAAAGCCTTTTGCGGCCTGTCTGCATAATTGGTTAAATTCATGATAGGACCATCTTAACCCTCTGTCAGCATAGACGACCGCTTCAATGTCCGGCTGAATGCGTGCTTTTTCTTCGAGAAGATCCCCTACTGTAGTGTGTAAAATCTCTGACAAATGATATTCCCCCTTTGGTATGACCCTGTATAAATAGGAACCTTCCGTAAGTGATTCAAGAGGTGACATTTCAGTTCCTTATGCGTGTATATTATCACAAAAATTTAAATTTTCAAACTAATTACCTCATACCTCTAATATAGGTTAAATAGTCCGGTATCACACTGTCGACAAAATTCAACAATTCCTCTTTGGTCTCATAAGACAAAAAGCGCTTTCTTTAAACCAAATTCAACAAAACAACTAAAAATACAACTTTAGAAGGAATTTATGAAAAAACACTTTTCAAATGGATGTTTTCTCTGTAGAATAAATAGAAAATATAGAAAATTCTATATTTTATACATTTCCTGGGAGGTTGGTCATGAAAATCTTAAGTAATGAACAGTTGGTGGCAGCTTATCGTGATGCTGAGAAACAAGGGAATGATCAAGACTGGATATCGCTTCTTAAGAAAGAAATTCGTAACCGTGGATTGAAACCTTTTAGGAAATCTTGACGTTGTAAATAAACAAAAAATTAAAAACAATTAATCTCACCCCCTGAGATATTGATGACAGACTCACGTTCATTTGAGTCTGTCTTTTTTCATGACTTTTATTCCATGGTATTCCTCTATTTGCTTAAATTGATCATGATCCAGAAGTCCGATCTTATGAAATAAATAAGAATACTGAAGCACTTTTTTTGAGTGATAAGCGTTCATTTCCCCCCACCCTCTCCGGTTGTTGTCCACAATTTTCCTTACGGAAACTTTATTTTATTTAACCACATTTTATGCGCTTGGTTAAAATATGTGAAAAAAAAAGCTGATTCATATACCACCAGGGGTCATATGAATCAGCCAAACATTCATCTATCACTATTCAATCAGAGTGGTTTACCCTTCAAGAAGTAAATCTTCAGGGTTTTCAAGTAAGTCTTTAACCATTGCCAGGAATCCAACCGCTTCTTTTCCATCAATGATTCTATGATCATATGATAAAGCAATGTACATCATCGGACGATTCTCCATTGTGTCCTTATCAATGGCTACAGGACGAAGTTGGATTTTATGCATTCCCAGAATTCCAACCTGTGGTCCATTTAAGATCGGAGTGGAAAGTAATGAGCCGAATACCCCACCATTTGTAATGGTGAATGACCCACCTTGCAGGTCTCCAAGGGATAACTTATTGTTTCTGGCCTTGGTAGCCAGTTCCATGATTTCCCCTTCAATTTCTGCAAAATTCTTTCGTTCACAGTCGCGTACGACAGGTACAACCAATCCATCATCCGTGGATACGGCTACGCCGACATCGTAGAACTTCTTAAGGACGATTTCATCCCCATCGATTTCTGCGTTTACATAAGGGAATTTCTTAAGTGCCGCTACCACTGCTTTTGTAAAGAAACTCATGAAACCAAGTCTTACATCATGGTCATCAAAGAATTTGTCCTTCTTGCGTTTCCGTAACTCCATGACTTTACTCATATCAATTTCATTGAATGTCGTCAGCATGGCAGCTGTCTGCTGAACCTCGACTAATCGTTTCGCGATGGTTTGACGTCGGCGGGACATTTTCTCACGTACCACTGGCTTTCCATCATCTTTCTTAGCTGGAGCCTTCTTCTCCTGTGCAGAAGGCTTAGAAGGAGCTTCTGCCGGTTTATTGCTATAGGCTTCTATGTCCTGTTTACGAACACGTCCAAGTGGATCTGTTGGAACATCGGACAGATCGATGCCTTTCTCACGAGCTAACTTGCGTGCTGCCGGAGAAGCGATCGGACGATTCTTTTTCTCGTCTTTGACTGGTGTTTCTTCAACAGGTGCTTCTTCCGTCTTCTCTTCCTTCTTGGGAGCTTCTTCCTTTGCTTCAGGAGTGGCATTGGCTTCTCCGCCTGCACCTACAATGGCAATCACTTGTCCAACTTCAACCGTATCGCCTTCATCAGCTTTAAGCTCCTGGATTGTACCGGCTTCTTCTGAAATGACTTCCACGTTTACTTTATCGGTTTCAAGCTCGACGATATATTCGCCTTTTTCAACATAATCCCCTGGCTGCTTCAGCCATTGTGCAATCGTACCTTCTGTTATTGATTCTGCTAATTCTGGAACTTTAATTTCTGCCACTGTGATGTCCTCCTCTTTCTTATCGGGTTAACGCTTCGTTTATGATCCTTGATTGTTCTTTTTTGTGTACAGTTGGTTCGCCTTCGGATGGGCTGGAACGTCTGCGACGCCCGATATAATGCACATCGACACCCTGAGGGGCAATGTCACGGAGTCTTGGTTCCGCAAATGTCCATGCTCCCATATTCTTAGGTTCCTCCTGGATCCAGACCAATTCTTTAAGGTTTGGATACCTTTCTAAGATGGTTGTAATATCCCCTTTAGGGAAAGGATAGATTTCTTCCACCCTTAGAACGTGCAACCAGTCTTTATCATCGAGATCCTGAAGCTTCTCTTCTACATCAATCGCAATCTTGCCGCTGCATAACACAACTCTTTCTACAGCATCCGGGCTTTCCCCAAGACCCTTTTGCTCGAGGACTGAATGAAATTCCCCATTGGCTAATTCTTCTGCCGTGACAGCTGCAAACTGATTTCTCAGCAGGCTTTTTGGAGTCATGATGACAAGCGGCCTTACTTCTTCTTTTTGTAAGATAGCGGCTTGACGTCTTAGGATATGGAAGTATTGACCCGCTGTTGAACAGTTGGCGACTGTCCAGTTATATTCCCCGCCAAGCTGTAAGAAGCGCTCCAGACGGGCGCTGGAGTGTTCAGGACCCTGTCCTTCATAACCATGTGGCAGAAGCATGACAAGACCTGTTTTTTGACCCCATTTCGCGCGACCTGCTGAGATGAACTGATCAAACATCACTTGTGCCATATTCGAGAAATCACCGAATTGAGCTTCCCATAGAACAAGGGTTTCAGGTGCAAAAACATTGTATCCATACTCGTAACCAACTACGGCTGTTTCGGTTAGAGGACTGTTATGGACGACGAATGACGCATGGCTTTCTTTCAGATTGTGTAATGGAATATATTCTTCACCTGACTTCTCATCATGGAGTACCAGGTGACGTTGAGCAAATGTTCCCCTTTCAGAGTCCTGTCCGGTCAGACGGATTGGCGTTCCATCTTTAAGGATGGAAGCAAAAGCCAATGTCTCGGCATGCGCCCAATCAATTTTCCCTTTTCCTTCGAATACCTGGCTGCGTCTTTTCAGGATGCGATCTAATTTCTTGAACACATTGAAGCCTTCTGGCCATTGAAGCAGTTCGCTGTTTAACCCTTCCAGCTTATCGAAATCGACGCTTGTATTGATTTCAGGAAGTCCATTCGCCACGTCTTCAGGTGGAGCAAGAACCGTATCTGGATCATCGTCTTTAGCCGGTACTTTATTATAGGCTGCTTTTAATTCTTCCTCGATTTCGGAATCCATCTTTTCTACATCTGCAGATGTTACGATACCTTCTGAGATGAGCTTGTCAGCGTACATCTTCTTAACATTCGGATGATTCTGAATGACTGAGTACATCAATGGATTCGTTACCATCGGTTCGTCCATTTCATTATGACCAAAACGTCTGTAGCCAATTAAATCAATGACAAAGTCTTTACCGAATGTTTTACGATATTCATAGGCAAGGACTGCTGCAGCAAGACATGCTTCGGGATCATCCGCATTGACATGCACAATCGGCACTTCAAAGCCCTTGGCCGTATCTGATGCATACTTAGTTGAACGTGAATCACGGCTTTCAGTCGTGAATCCTATCATGTTGTTGGCGATCAGATGAATGGATCCCCCTGTATTGTATCCGCGCAGTTGACTCATATTTAACGTTTCGGCTACGACACCCTGACCCGGGAAGGCAGCATCTCCATGTATCATGACGGCATATGATGCTTCAGGGGACTGCTCAGGGTAACCTTTATCTTCACGGACTTCCTGCGCTGCACGTGTGTAGCCTGCAACGATCGGGCTGACAACTTCCAAGTGACTCGGGTTGTTGGCAAGCGTCACCCGTGCACGGGCTGTCGGTGACTGCTGAGGAGAGATCTCACGGTCTGCCCCCAAATGGTACTTAACGTCTCCCGTCCATCCAAATGTGATGCCGATCGATCCTTCAGAAGGAATCAAGTCCTTACTCGGAGCGTGTTGGAATTCTGCAAAAATCATTTCGTATGGTTTACCGATGACATGTGCCAGGACATTCAGGCGTCCTCGATGAGCCATTCCGATATTGACGGTCTTAGCACCTGATTCAACGGAATAACGAACCATCTCGTCCAGTAATGGAACCATCGTGTCCAAACCTTCAATTGAGAAGCGCTTTTGACCAACAAAGGTACGATGAACATATTTTTCAAATCCGTCCACTTGGGCAAGACGTTTCAATAACGCCATTTTCTTCTCTTTAGAAAGCGGGGTGAAATAGGATTCAGACTCGATCTTTTCCCTTAACCAATTTTTCTCTTCAAGCTCATGAACATGAGCATATTCGAATGCCAGCTTATTTGTGTAAACCTGTCTTAAGTGCTGAATCGCCTGAAGACCGTCTTTAATATGAGAAGGTGCATTCGGACATAGGAAATCGACAGGTATCTGTTTTAAATCTTCTTCTGTTAGATTAAACTCAGAAAGTTCAATTCTTCTTGTATCCTTATTCCGGTCATTCAGGGGATTAATATCCGCAGCTAAGTGACCATATGTACGAATATTATCTGCTAATTTAACCGCAGCCACCATTTTACTCAAGGCAGTAGGCTGTTCAGGTAGTGTAAACGATGAATCACCGTGCTGTGCGCTCGCGATCACCTTTACGTCTTCAACGGTGGGAGGCCCCCATTGTTCGAATAATTCCTTCAGTTCAGGATCCACTTCCGTTGGATCTTCAAGGAATTGTTCATAAACCTCCATTACATAACCAAGGTTTGGTCCGTAAAACGATTGCCACGGTTCCCCTTTTGCAGATTGCTTTTTCATTGTGAAAAACCTCCAACTATTTTGCCAGTTAGTATAATTTGGGTATCATGTATTCTTACAATTCAATCAACGGTATTCATTATGCAAGAATAGTAATTTTTAATACATAAAAACGCTTACAAGGACATTTTATCACTGTGCAGTAGTAAGATAAAGTCTTTATAACAAATTTCTTAAAATTTTGTTTTCCGTACTTCTTATGGGGATATTACTTATATTCCCATAATAAAATACTTGAAAACCTTTCTGTATAACGACTATTCTGAAATAATATTTTATTAAGCGCTTTCTCTTTCACCTTCTTGTATCCCTATGACAGGGTACTTTTTTCATAAACCATCTTACTACTGTTACCTAAAAAAACCAAATATTTTTTGTTATTTTCCACGATTTTTTGTTAAGTCTATGTTAACAGAGTCATAGATAAAGATTTTTCATTCTAACCTTCCTCTTGCAATTCCTGAAATGAACTCATCGCCCATCCAATGCATAGGATAGAACCAGAAGGAAACAAAGGGGCTATTTATTATGTTTAAAGTGAGGTGGTTCACATGTTCCCATGGAGTTTATTCCCTTTCAATAAAAACATGAAAGATCAAATGAATCAAATGAACCCCAAAGATATGGATAACTATATTCAAGGTATGATGAAGAAGATGTTCCCTGGCGGGTGGGACAGCATGATGAATCCGAATGATATGATGAATGGGGCACAATCCTTTATGAATCCGATGGGCAACCAGGGGCAGCAAACACAACGCGAGGAAGCACCCAGGTCCAATTCAGCGATCCCTACCAATGTGTTCGAAACCTTTGAAGATATCTATATCCGTTTCCAAGTACCGAATGAGGAATGGATGAAGCACCTCAAGATTTTTCACACGTCAAATCAGGCAATCATAGAAAATATACCCGGCTGCGACGAAAGACAAGTGATCACCCTCCCTTGTCTGGTAAAGAAAAAAGGCGCTGTTGCTCAATACAAAGACGGAATCCTGGAACTGAAAATCCCTAAAAGCATTGACATGCAGTACACAGAAATAGACGTCTCAGAAAAATATTGAGACGTCTGTAAATTCAATGGATTTGTTTAAGGGCCAGTCGAATGATGGTCCCATGAGGATGGTTTCCAATGGCCATAATCTCACCGTCATAGTTTTGGACCAGCTTCGAAGCGATGGCCAAGCCCAGTCCATATCCACCTTTCTCGCGGCTTCTTGCTTTATCCACGCGATAAAAGCGGTCAAAGATTTTCGGAAGATCTTCCTCAGGAATACCGATCCCCTCATCCTTAACTTCTATGATAATGTCTTCCTGAGAGTCCATTAGCTTCACTTCAATAGTGGAATGCTCATCAGAGTATTTCACGGCATTATCCAACAGGATGATCATGATCTGCTCCAGGTGCCTCGGCATAATGGTTACCAACGCTTCGTGGTTTAAATCATCAAAACAAGAAAAAGTGTATTCCTGATGAAGGAACCTAAAATCCCTCATCACTTTATCCACTACTTTCTGTACATTTGCCCTGGCGTTTTCCAAATCGAATTTTTCCCTGTCCGCTCTGGAAAGCTCCAGCAATTCCCCTACAAGGCGTTTTACTCTCTCAAGTTCATCTAAGGATACTTGTAAAGACTCCTCCAGTATGGTCGGATCCTTTTTCCCCCAACGATTCAATAATGCAAGATGCCCTTCAAGTACCTGAATGGGGGTTCTCAATTCATGTGAAGCATCTTCCACAAATTGCTGCTGCTGTTGAAACGATTTTTCAATCTGACTCATCATTTTATTGAAAATTTGGGATAAGTCACTGATTTCATCATGGGCCTTTACAATCTCCACTCTTTCGTGAAATCCTTTTCTTTCGATGGATCTCATTGTTTCAGAAAGTTTATTCAATGGACGGACAAAGCTTTTCGCCATCGAATACCCAATAACAGCACTGATCAATAGAGCCAGGATGCCCGTGATGGTCATCATCCAAAAAAGATTCTTCATGATGTTTTCATACCGGTTCAATGGCTGTATGATTTCTACATAACCATTAAATCGGGTCGATTTGATGGGTGAACGCCCAATGAGCATTTTCTTGCCTTCTGATTCTATGAGTTCCACAGATTTATCATTCACAGGTTGAAATGGCACATAGAAGGCAGACTCATTTTCTCCCCTGATTTCCAATACCTGTTCCCCTTGACGATCCAATATCCGTATCGTCTGGTCTTTTTCGGCTATTTGTTTCATTAGGTCCCGGCTATCATATATGTCCTGAAGCTTTATATCGTTCCCTCTCTGTTTAAAGAAGACAGTAATTTCATCCAATACCCGGCCAAAGTTACTTTCTTCTTCATCAAGCATCCATTTATTAATGGCGTGATATTGAAAAAAACTGAACAAAAAAAAGGCAAGGAATATGGCTGACCCGGCTGCAAATGCCCACTTCACCTTAAGGGAAGAAGGCTTAAGTCGATTGATGAATGTATTCATGTCCTCATCACATATCCGGTCCCACGTACGGTCTGGATATAACTTTCTTCGCCTGGGGAATCTATTTTATTCCTTAAGTACCTTACGTATACGTCCACAACATTCGTTTCCACTTCCGTATCGTATCCCCAAACTTTATTGAGGAGGACTTCACGGGTCAGCACAATATTCTTGTTCTCTAAAAAAGCAAGTAGAAGGTCATACTCCCGTTTGGTCACGTCAATTTCATCTTCAAGCTTAAAAACTTGCCTGGACTCCTTGTATACGATGAGATCCCGAAAATGAAACGAGGTCTGTTGAGCGGCATCCTCTTTTACGGCGCGCCTGAACACAGCCCTTAGCCTTGCTAACAACTCTTCAATGGCAAAGGGTTTGACGATATAATCATCCGCCCCGCTGTCAAGCCCCGATACCCGGTCCATCACGCTATCCCTTGCCGTAATCATCAGGATGGGGATGGCTTTGACCTGCCTGACTCTTCTGCACACTTCCAATCCATTTAAGCCGGGAAGCATCAGATCCAGGAGGATGATGTCCCATTCTTCGTTAAGGGCTTGATCCAGGCCATCTCTCCCATCATAGGCCAGGCCGACTTCGTACCCTTCGTATTTCAATTCCAATTCGATGAATCGGGAGAGATTCTTTTCATCTTCAATGACCAAGATTCTTTTCACACAATCACCTGCTCTAAATCTTTAATACCCTTTATTTTAATTTACTTTTGTTGAAAATAAAATCGTTTAAGGCATGGAATATTTCAATGCCTTGATACGTCATTAATGTTAACGCTGTAAAGCTGAAAAATAAAATAGGAATAATTCGAATCCACATGGTTCTAACCTCCCTTTTATCACTACTTTCATTCTGCTCCTCCATCATTAAAATAAAATGAGAAAAAGGTGAGTTTTCATTAAGAGATGAATCAATTTACATAATCATATTATAATCATCTGCATTATTCGGTTTGTTGATCCTGATCATGTTTCATTCTCTTCATAATGTGGTAGATATATCCATAAACATAGTTGAGAAGCAAAAGGGGGAAATTGTATGACTTGGATCGTGGTGATTGTTTCTTTCTTTATCCTCATCATCCTGGCGGAGGAATTGGTTTACCACTTTTTAAGGACCAGGGTCATGGAGAACCAGCCTAAGAGAAAAAGAAATGCAGGAAAATTGAAAGAATGGTTCTATAAAATCAAACTAAAACCCCATAACGGGCAACAAAACCACTGACAGGTGAAGAACATCTTCCCTGTCTTTTTTTTATATCTAAAAGAATGACTTTTGTCGTGATTCCAACAAAGACTATGATTTTCTTTCTCTGTTAATCTTTATGTGTTAAAACTTTCAAAATTCAGTTGATTGGAGCGGAAGGTGCTCGACTCCGACGGGAATAGCGGGAAAGTTGAGACCCCACAGGGCAGCGCTGCACTGGCCCCATAATGTTGGACACTTAAATTTCTAAGCAGCTAATTCAGTACTTACTCGATAAGCTACCGGACTTTTTCGTTTTAACCTTGATTTGATTCTCAGGTGATTGTAGTAATACATGTATTCTTTCAGTTCTTCTTTAAAGTGCTCGATACTATCAAATTCCTTTAAGTAAAGGAACTCAGACTTCATTATCCCAAAAAAGTTCTCCATGACCGAGTTGTCGTAACAGTTTCCTTTACGAGACATACTTTGGGTGATGTTATGTTTTTTCAGTGTCCTTCGGTACTGAGCCATTTGATAATGCCACCCTTGATCTGAATGGATTAAGAGCTCATCGCCTTCATTTACATGTTTTAATCCTTTTTCTAACATCTTCTCGACCAAGTCAAATGTCGGCCTTGATTGGAGCGTATAGGTAATGATCTCTCCGTTAAATAGGTCTAGAATGGGGGACAGATAGAGCTTTTGACCGAACAGTTTGAACTCCGTTACGTCTGTCACCCATTTTTGATTAGGTTTATCGGCTCTAAAATTACGATTTAGGATGTTGGGAGCTACTTTTCCAACTTTCCCTTTGTAGGATTTATATTTTTTCATTCGCACAATGCATTTAAGGCCCAATTCTCTCATGATTCGAAGGACTTTCTTTTTATTTATATCGTGTCCTTTTGCTTGAAGAACGTCCGTAATGCGACGGTACCCAAGGCGTCCTAAGTGTTTATGGTAGATGAAATTGATCCTTCTTTTCCATTTGCGATCAGGATCTGGTTGGTCTAATTTTTTTGTGATGTGATAGTAAGTACTTTTAGGCAGCTTAGCTACTTTTATCATTTTAGTCACCGGGAATTCGTTCCTTAGTTCAAATACTACTTTCGCTTTGATTTCGTTGGTGATGGTTCTTCCTGAACTAAGGCTTTTAGCTTTTTTAAATACGCATTTTCCATACGAAGGTATTCCAGTTCTTTTTTCATATCTTCCATCGTTTGGTTAGAAGAGTTATCTTTGATCTTCTTATCTTTATGATTAGATGTCATTGTAGAAGGCCTCATTTCTAATGATCCGAAGGCATCTTCTCCAGCTCTTTCCCACTTTTTGACCCACCTACGAACCATACAGGGGTCTGGGATATGAAAAATGGCTGATGCCTCTCGAATGGAGCAATTCTTCTCCGTAATAAATTGAATTACCCTCAGTTTAAAGGCGGAAGGATAGTTTGTATAGGGAAAGGTAAAGGCTTGGTCCCCGTGGTGACGAACTAACATCACCCAATAGCGCAGAACAGATTGATCAACCCCCACTTGATTGGCAAGATCTCGATAACTAACGAGTTCATTAAGATAACGTTTAGCAGCTTTCAATTTAGATTCTTGAGTAAACTTGGCCATACGTGCTGGCACCTCCTATTGTTGGTTGGGGTGTCCAACAATAGGGGTGCAACTCAAGCGCCCGAGGAGGCTCAACTCACGCCCCGCGGAAAGCGAGCACCTGCAGCGGAAATCAACCACTACTTGCTTTGGGTATAATCAAGATTTTTTGCTAAAAGAGTATAATGAAATAAAAAAAGAAGACAAAAGCTTCAGCAAGGCTTTTGTCTTCAAAGGAAAGAAATTAGAATGGGTCTTACATAATAAAGATTTAAACAGATTAGAAAGCTACCCCACTTTCAATCTGTTTAGGGAGTGATAAATCCTTATTCATAAGCAAGATTCATTGTAACGCCCGAAAAAGTGAACTCAATTAAAACAAGATTAAAATTTGATGAGAAAATGCATTTGTTTATTAACAGTCTATTTAAAGAGCAAACAAACGGACATACTTTTATGATATGATGAAGAAGAATTCAGAATGTTACAATACATTCTCATGCTCGAAAGGATGAAAAAATGAAAATTGATTTAAATTGTGATTTAGGGGAAAGTTTTGGTGCATATACGATAGGAAAAGATGAAGAAATGATGAACTATGTCACATCCGTCAATATCGCTTGCGGTTTTCATGCGGGAGATCCCCTTGTGATGAAACAAACTGTTTCAAACGCAATGAAACATGGAGTGAAAATGGGAGCGCATCCCGGGCTGCCGGACATCCAGGGATTTGGAAGAAGAATGATGCAGATCTCCCCCGAGGAGACCTATGCCCTCATTCAATACCAGATAGGGGCTTTATACGCTTTTATCAAAGCCCAAGGCGGGAAACTATCACATGTTAAGCCACATGGGGCACTGTACAATATGGCTGCAAAGGATTCCAAACTGGCTCAAGCGATTGCTGAAGCCGTTTACGACCTTGACCCCGCCCTCACTCTATTCGGCCTGTCACAAAGTGAACTTACAAGGGCTGGTGAAAAAGCAGGATTGCGCGTAGCTCATGAAGTATTTGCCGATCGCGCCTATCAATCCGATGGTACATTAACTCCTCGCTCTCTTCCTCATGCTGTCCTTCATGACGGGGACGAAGTGGAAAGACAGGTGCTTCGAATGGTAGAAAAACAGGAAGTGGTATCTATTGATGGGAAGACCGTATCCATCCAGGCAGACACGATTTGTCTCCATGGAGATAATGAAGCGGCACTATCCCTGGCCAAGCGTCTATCAGAAAAGTTACGTTAGGGAAGTATTGTTGAAAGAATAAGCTATAAGGGAGATGGGGCTGAACCGTGAATAAAACATTTCTATTAAACGGGTTAAGGTGGATGTTCATCTTCCTTATCGCTTTTGTCATTGTGGTATACGTATACAAGCGGAGCATTTTGCACAACAGTATTCAATCCTCCATTCGCACGTTGGCACCGGGTTCGACCGTTGTGGGGATCATTCAGACCCATACCACAAAGAGCCATGACAAAATCTATCGGGCACTCTATAAAACAGAAGAGGGAACGTGTTTCAGGGCATCATTCGAACGAACAACGTATACACTCATTGAAAATCAGGAATCACCTTGTCAGTAAAGGAGCATCATGATGAAAAGAGCGATCCATATCTTCCCTTCATTTCATTCAGTTGAAAAAATCCAGGAGATCAGACATATGTATGACCCTCTGTCGGATAAAATACCTCCCCATATTACCCTCGTTTTCCCTTTTGAATCTTCCATCCCCTCAGTTGATATCCTGGTTCATATTAAGTCGGTAGCGGAGCATATTTCTCCATTCCCCATGACCTTAAAGGATGTGACAGGTTCCGGCGGAGAATTTTTATTCTTGAATGTTAAGGAAGGCAACGACTTCCTTATACAATTACATGATCAGTTGTATGAAGGAATTCTTGCGCCTTATCGAAACCCCCATTTTACATACTCTGCACACATCACACTTGGACGGCCTGGAAACAGCGAAGAATATAGCAGTGCCCTTGAAAAGTGTAAGGATTGGAGGGAATCCTATCATACGGTTGTAAAGGAAATTACGTTAGAAGAAATAGGTGAAGGCGAGGTGTCCAACGTCATCGGCCGTGTCCCCCTTAAGGATAACAGGTTTTAAATTAGACGCTTTGTGGAATGTAAACGAATAGGTCTAATAAGGGAAGGGATTAATTATGATCAAAACATTAACCATTGATACAAAGAAGCGTGATGAAATGATCGACATTACTCGTTACGTACAAGATATCATTAATCGGTCGGGGATGACAGAAGGTCTTGTGGTGGTGCAGTCTTTACACACAACAGCGGGTATCACGGTAAACGAGAATGCCGATCCCGATGTGAAAACCGACTTCATTCGCCGATTAGACGAACTTTACCCATGGCACCACTCGTCTGATCTGCATGGAGAAGGAAATACAGCTGCTCATTTGAAAACCAGTACCGTCGGACATTGTCAGACGGTCATCGTGTCAGATGGTGAACTACTATTGGGGACATGGCAAGGTATATACCTATGTGAATTTGATGGTCCCCGTTCAGGAAGAAAAGTTTCCGTTAAAACGATTCAAAGTGAGTAAGATGATTGGTAAATAGACCCGGGCACTCGTCCAGGGTCTTTTTTAATGGTTTGATTCTTTTCCTCATCACATTCTCCAACACAATTTCGCTTATTCTATGAATCGTTCCCTGATCTCCTTTGAAGGAATCATGCATGATTCCTGTTTCCCGAACCATTTATATCTATTCCTTGCAATAATCCTGTATATGATGTCTCTTAAAGGCTTCGGAATGAAGAGAAACAGAGCAAAAATCTTCCAAGGCCACTTGAGTTTAGAAGATACTTTCAAGGCAGCTGTTGATTCAACCGAAGCCTGATCCCCATCAACCAATACGAAGCTGTCTGTCGTTTTAGG
The DNA here is from genome assembly GCF_025398035.1 of Rossellomorea vietnamensis. Taxonomy (NCBI): domain Bacteria; kingdom Bacillati; phylum Bacillota; class Bacilli; order Caryophanales; family Bacillaceae; genus Rossellomorea; species Rossellomorea vietnamensis. The sequence goes on along the minus strand of NZ_CP104558.1, from coordinate 348,718 downwards.
TATGTTGTGCTTCTCTAACAACTTCTGTCCCGTCTCACTTTGTAGGGAGGCAAAGCGAAATTCCCCTTTTGCATCACGCTTAATGATAAACTGGACACTTTTATTGCAAAAATTGCATATGCCGTCGAACAAAATGATACGCAAGTAAATCACCCTTCGTCTTAATCAAATTTCCATTCCCTTATACTATCATACACTCAAACTAAAGGCGCGAACAGGTTGCGCCTCCTTAAAGAGAAGTATAATTTTACTAGATTCTGTGGTATACTATATTACCATTAATAGAGATTATTGAGAAATAAAATAAATAAACATGCAGTATAAGGAGTTGGCTGAAGAAAATGAGAGACGAATTATTATATCTGGGTAAACAAATTGTTTCCCATAAATCCGAAATCGCTCAGGGTGTCATTCGCTACCAGGAACAGAAATTTTCTGATCAGCTTACGTTATCGGGACTGAAGATGGAACAAGTCACCGAATGGCGCATGCAATTAATTGAAATGCTCGGACAATCTTTGTACGAAGACAAAGTAGAATCATCCCGTAAAGTAAAGGAATGGACTGGGAAAGTCGGGGAAGTGGCTATTGAAAATGGAATGGCTCTCAATGAATCCCTAAAAACCCTATCAGGGTTCCGTACTGCCATTTGGGATATATTCATGGAACAGTTGAATGATGAGCAAATCTCAGCCTCCCTTATGCTTCAAGTCAATAAAGAAATCAATCCCATTCTTGATGAAATTGCGTACCAGCTATACGAAGTATTCCGCACCCAAGAAAAGGATCAGATTGCCCTCATCCACACTGCCATGGATGAACTATCTGCCCCGGTTGTACCCATTGCCGAGAAGATTGCGATCCTGCCCCTTATCGGGGAAATTGATACCCACAGAGCAAGTGCCATCATGGAAACGGCGTTGAAAAAAAGCTCTGATCTGCAATTAGACTATCTATTTATAGATATTTCCGGTGTTGCCATCATGGACACGATGGTATCCCATAATATTTATCAGATCATCAATGCTCTTAAAATGATGGGTGTTCAATCCGTCTTAACCGGTATCCGGCCTGAAGTGGCTCATACATTGGGGAACCTCGGTATTACCTTTGAGAATCTGAAAACAAGCTCAAGCCTGAAAAAAGCCCTGGAAGATATCGGCTTCACTCAATACGAAGCGGTTCTCTCTGTCTAAAAAAACCGGAAATCCTGCCAGCAGGGTTTCCGGTTTTCTATTTAAAAGCTATCGACAGTCTTTTCTTATCTGGTGATGTACTATAAGTTGAATACTTTGAACTGCCATGTAGATAGGGATGGACCAATACATCTTATATCCCTTGTCGAAGTGGAAGATTCCGATTTTTACTGTAAACCACTCCATTAAGAGGGAGAAAGCGGTCCAGATCAATATGTACGCCAGGTTCATGATTCCGTTGATTCTCAATTTACGATAGATATAAATAAAAAAATAACTATAGGGCCCATACATAATATAACTGATAAAATCAATTCCCTGATAGGCGGAACTATCGTTCACATCATAAAAGTCCCATGGCGGGATGCTGATGGTATGATCATAGAACATACCCACCGAAATTCCATAAACGAAATAACTCATCCCTTCAAGGAAGGAGAAGATCTTCGGAGTAACCCATAGCAGCAATAGAAGACCGATCAGACTAATGATGATGAACCATTCATTTAAATCAAAGGATCTCTCATAAATCCTGTCCACGCCTTCCTTCCTCCTTCTTCTGAAAATAGTATAGTCCTTTCCCCAACCAAATACAGAATACTAAATACACCCCATTGACGATGACTGTATTAAAAAGACTCCAATCCGGATAGGAAAGAGAATGAAAATACACGTGCAGCATGTCCAATATACTGATAAAAAACAAAAGACTTAGATAACAAAGCATTTTGTCGCTTCTCTTCTTATAATTCATGTATCCATTCACCAAGATTACACCTACCAAAGGTAAAATACATTCCCGGTTTATGAGAAGACTGATAAATTGGGTGACATCCTCGGATGCCTTCATCCATTCCAGGTTTTTCGTCATAATGGTAATATAATTTGTGGAAATAATGGATAACACCATAAATTGAATGGAGTTAGCAGTAAATGACAGTTTCTTCTTCATAAAGAGAGCAATGTATATCAACATGATCAACACGGTAATAAAGAATGGGAGCGACATAAGGATCACCTATACTTTTTTCTTCATTCTTCCCTTAAACCCTTCATCACATAACACTTAGTAAATACTTAGATGTTTGAATTATTTGACTTGGGGAAAATAAGGAAGAAGAAGCAAGGAGGTAGATGGATGAGACATGAAACGATAAACCCTAAATATGGTACAGACGAAATCAAGGAAATTTTCGTAGATGGATTGCAACGTGACCTGTCAACCGAAGAGGAAACCCTTCTATCCGGTTGGACCCGCACATTCGATAAGACTGAGAGAGCAACCATCATCAATATGATGAAGGAATTACTTAATAAACATAAAAGACACGATTAAACAGCGGGCATAATCAGTGTGAAGCATGAAAAAGGCAGACCCTTTACTTTAGGGCCTGCCTTTTTCATGCTTTTTCATTCTCTATATGGAACTCCACTTATAGATCACTTGTTAATTCTAATAGTTTATCGATGTCTACGCGATAGATGGGGCGATTGATATCTTCTTGTCCAAGTTCTACGGTATCTTCTAGTACTTCGTCTATATTCATACTTATAAATACCTCCCAAAGTTGTTAATATCAGAATGTGCTGAAAGATGATCCATCATCTTCACTATAATATACGAATCCATTCCTTCATTCTTGGGGGTACTTTTCAAAGATTTTATCTTGGTAATTGTGTATAATAATCAGAAAGTTGAGTAAAGTCATCATGTATGTTATCGTTAGACAACCATAGATTCTACTTAAATAGTAATAGATGGGTAGAATGGCTCTCTCCTTAAAGGAGGCATACTGATGAAACGATTTTCCATGCTTCACGTACCTAAGGATTTCAGGCATAGAGGGCGACCAGCTGTTACGGTTCATGTCTTACCTGTTCATAAAGAATACTTTGCAATAGGTAAATCATTAAAAGGAAACGGTAAAGCTGCAAACAACAATGAAAAACTAGCCGCATATTATGCGTATCTAGATACATTAGAATAAACGCTTATCTCTATAGAAAAGCTGATCAGAACCTCATCTGATCAGCTTTTTTGCGATATTGGCTTTGGTCTATAACGGTATGTATTGACACACTTCAAATCCATTGCCATCCAAGTCATGAAATTCAAAATAGGTCACATCTTCATCCACTTCAATTTCCCCTGCCTTCACATTCTTCTCCAAAAGCTTCAACCTCGTTTCTTCCAGCGCATCGGAAAACAAGATGGGCTTGACCGATGAGGGACGGACCTCTCCTTCCTGAATCGTCAGAGTCGATTCCCCTACCCCTATTTTAAATACCAAATATTTTCCTGAATCAAAGAGCTGTTCCAACTCCAATACCTCTTCATACCAATGTTGAGCTTTCTTTAAATTCTTAACTTGAATATGTACCGTGTCTATTTTCGAAAACAATGCAAATTCCTCCTTCACTCCATTTAATCTTTTAATAAAGACAAATGACCGACAATTTCCTTAGCTGCATCTTTTTCCATCGGGGGTAGTGCGGTCACAGTCAAGGAACCTTCTTTGATTTCAGTTAACCCGCTGTCATGTATGCTGAAATACCCCTTCTTCTCTAATTTCTCCAGCTCTGCCGTTTTCCCCTTTAATACCACTTTCTTCATGCCCGTCTGCACCCACTCTATAAATTCCTCCTGCCTGTCTTGGAAAGGAGAATCCTTTGACATCATCGTCAAAGTACTCAATGTGGCGGCATGTGCCACTTGTGCAGCGGTCTTCCCTTTCGACATCGATAAATCTCTGTTAACGATAAAATATTGAACAAGGTTCTTTTTCGTCATTTGCATGATCATTCCTATCATAAAAGAATTCAATACTATGGTATTATCCTACCACACTTACTTCCTTCTTAGTTTTACTTGATTTTTTTCAATCGGGACTATTCTGACCTTCTCCCCGATGTTGTAATCAAGGTATTCATCGCAGTCCACTGAATACGTATGACCATCATCAAATTTCATGGCACATGTGGTAACACGTTGAGAAGGATCCAGTTTTTCCCCCGACTTGATTCCTAACGGATCGTGTCCATCCTTTAAGGGAAAGTACTTCTCTTCGATTACTACCCAGTCATCCTTTGTACCAACCACTATTTTCAAAAACAGTAAACATACCAGCATTATAACCAATAAACTAAGAATGGTCGCTTTCCACCATAAGACTTTCATACGATTCCCCTTTCCCCCGATTAAAATCAACAGAAGATTATATGTATGGGATGGGCTGATCATTCGCATGCATTCATTAAGAGTGATCATTTTCAATTCTTGCATTTTGCTGTAAAGGGTATTATAATCAAACTAACGACCGTTAGTTAGTTTCAGGGAGAGGGATCATCGTGAATGATAATAAGCAGCTGATAAAAAATGTGGCTCTGGAGCTATTTGGACAAAAGGGCTATGAAGATACACCTTTGGCAGAAATCGCAAAGGAGGTTGGAATTAAAAAACCTTCTATATATAATCATTTCCGCAGTAAAGAGGATCTCTTTATCGAGGTATTAGAGGACTTGATCGTATCAGAGGTGGCCGCGTACAGAAAAACGGAGGTCACCATGAATCATCAAGAACCACTCAAGAATGTGAGGGTGCTTTTTGATTTGTTCTGTCAACGTTTAATGACAACGAAAGAAGCTTTATTGTGGAAAAGGGTGACATTCTTTCCTCCTGTACAGTTTAAGGATTTAATACAAGAACATTTTATTCATTTAGAAAAGGTTGCCACCTCCATCTTAATTTCGGTCTATAAGGAAGGCATTAACCAGAAAATGTTTCAAGAGGTCACTGAAGATGAATTTGTAGCGTCTTTCTTATGTCTGGTTGACGGTGTCTTTCTCGAGCATCACTATTACACAGAAGAAATATTTCAACAACGAATCGAATCGGCTTGGAAAGTTTATGCACTTGGATTATCAAGCCGTAAAGGAGAGTAGCAACATGGGCTGGCTATATGTGATTATCGGGGGAATCCTGGAAATTGGCTGGGCAACGGGGTTATCCCTTTCAAAAGGGTTTACAAAACCGGTACCCAGCATCATTACGGCATTCCTCATTTTAGTGAGTTTTTACTTTTTTTCTCAGTCAATGAGACTCCTCCCAATCGGGACAGCATATGCCGTTTTCACTGGTATTGGCGCAGCCGGCACAGCTGTGGTTGGTATGTTGTTCTTGAATGATGGGATAAGCATATTGAAGATTGCATTCATCTCTTTACTCATTTTTGGAGTCATTGGACTAAAGATGAGTGATAAGGAAGAAACAGATACTGGGGGTGGCTATTGATGGCCTGGGTGTTTCTCATCTTTGCAGGATTCTCTGAAGTGATCATGGTGACGTTCATGAAGCTTTCAGAAGGATATAAAAGATTCGTCCCCTCCTTGATCAGTTTCACAGCGGGAGCCATGAGTTTTTACCTGCTGTCTCTATCCCTGTTGGACATTCCCGTAAGCACAGGCTATGGGATCTGGACCGGCATCGGCTCTGCAGGTGCTGTGCTTATGGGGATGATGTTTTTCAATGAAACCAGGGATATGAAAAGGCTGTTTTTTATCTGCTGTATTGTTGGAAGCATCATCGGCTTAAAGATGGTCTCTTGATCATAATACATGGTCCAGTACTTTATATGTACTGGACCATTAGTTTATAATCCCGTGCCCTATTATATCGACTTTTATTGACGGTACGATCGTGATCTCAGGGTAAGCTTCATCCCAATTTACTTTTTCCCAGATTTGGGGGTGGAACGCCATCAGCTCCCTGCCGATCCCGAATAAATCCGAGTTTGCCAGTTGAATCTTCTCAATCATCCCTTCTGCATCTTCTGTCAGTTTTTTTGAAATCTCTTCATTGAGTTTTTTTAATTTTTTCTTATCTGTTAATTTATCCTGGGGAAACTCGACGATTGATACTTCCATATCTACGTCTATTCCCACCTGGATGTTATCCGGGGCATCTGAAATGATTTTAAGCTTTGACTTCGATTCTGACACATTATACGTAATATAATTATCCACATTCAAAGGTTTATCCTTTTCTATTTTGGATACAAAACGGGCAATCTTTGCCTTTTGGTTGTTCATGATCAGGAATAATGAGGATTCCTTGAACGTTAAAGTACCAGATAATGAATGCTTATGGAAAATACCCGTACCGGATAATATGACCTCGCCATCCTTCAACTTTATGAGAGGCAGGGCAAAGTCCTTCCCTTCATCGAACATAAGGGTGCAGACCGTTTGTAGATTCTGTTTCGGAACACCCGTGGCGGACTCAGCACTCGTGAGTAATTCAATCATAAACTCTGATATCAGCACGTTCTTTTCACTCAATTTAGAAAGAATTTCTTCTCCGCTTCCCTCTACCACTGCAAGTTTTGAAGAAATCGAACTGTTTGGATCACGATAAAAAATATCCAAAAACTTATAAATATCCTTTTTGGCCAGTTCTTCCCCTAATAAAAAGATGCGGTTTTTCGACGGCTCAAATGCTCCGGAAATCTTTCTGTCCATTACCATCCGTGTTTCACGAATGGTCTTGCCTTCGCCTTGGACCATTGTATTGGTAGGGGTTCCATTCTTGAAATCCCGGATGATGGCAGTGGATCGAATGGTTTCATCATCCAGGAGATCGAAAGAAGATGAAAAAACAAGCCTTCCATTTTTAAGCAGCCGCTGATCCCAACAACCAGTTAAGAAAGGGAGAATAACAAGAAGTATGCTGATGATGAGCAATCGTTTTTTCATGCGCCTCCCCCTCTTTCTGCTTTCTTGAAAAGATATGAAATGCTTAATAATATAGCAGGGATCACCAAAATATAGAGATACGAAAGATTGATCACCATTTTATTATAGATTTCCATTTCTCCTTCTTTACCTGGAATTAATGCTATGACAAATGCCATCATTCCAATTAACACAGTATAAATGTACCGTTTCCGTTTAAACCACCTGAACGTATGTATACTCCCTTCTGTTGATAAAAAGAGATAGCTTGTCAGGGATGTAATGACATTGACGACCCATAATGACATAAAAACCAAATCAATCCTCTCAACAATCTGTAAATAAAGGGATTTCACAAAGTAAAGGACCGGTTGGGGAACGATGACGATTTCTTCTGGACTGAACGTAATAAGGCTGACGACGGTGAGAAAAGTATAGGTCAGAGTCACAAACAGGTTTGCAATCGATGCTGAATAGAGGACAGAACGTTCACCATTGTGTTGAAAATAAGGGAAAAGAAAAAGCAGCAATTCAAATCCTAACATTGAGAAGTATGCTTCTTTGGCTCCCTTCAAAATCTGTACACCACCTGATTGCCCGATTGGCAGTAAATATCTCCATTCTATGGGATAAGTGACCAGCACCACTACAGAAATCAGGAGAAGAAAAAAGATCAGACTCGATACCACTACATATACGTCGCTGATCGCAGCAACCTTTTCCTTCCCCAAGTAGATTGCAGTGAAAATCAATAGAAACATGACAATCCATTTTGGCGTAAGGGGAAGCACCCACGTCTTTATGATGGCGGTCGAGTACATCAATATCAAGGCCGTGACCAGAACCCCGTATAGTATAAAAGAAATGTTGACCATAGATCCCGCCAGTTTACCCAAAAGTTGACGGGAATACTGAAAAAGAGATTTCTTTGGAAATCTCCTCCCCAAAATCCAGAAGAGAACGATAAGGATCTGAACAATGAAGCCGGCAAGTAAAACAGATAACCATGCATCATTTTTCGAAACCGAAAACACACTGAATGGAAGCCCGAGAACCCCTACCCCGATCTGGGTTTGAATGATAAAGAAAATTAGCTGAATGGAAGTAAGGCTAGTCTGCATCTTCATTTTTTTTCCATCCCCGGGAATCCGACGTTTTCCATCTGTATACTGTTCGTAAATCCTTTGGCCGCTTTTTCATCAGCCATACAGGAAGCCGAATGAACGTATCTTTCAGTCCCTTAACATCAAGAGGGGCTACCGGGTACAAATAATGATGACCCATCGACTTCAGATTGGACATGTGGATTAAGAGCAGCATCAGTCCGATGACAATTCCTAGGACACCGAATAGAGCTGCAGCAACCATAAGCGGGAACCCCAATACCCTCACAGAAGTACTCAGCTCATTGGAAGGAATGACAAAAGAAGAAATGGCTGTGATCGCTACGACAATAACCATCGTATTGGAAACGAGATTGGCATCTACAACAGCTGTCCCAATGACGAGACCTCCTACAACCCCGATGGTTTGGGCAATCGGATTGGGAAGCCGTATCGCTGCTTCACGCAGCAATTCAAGTGTAAGCTGCATGATCGCCGCCTCAATCAAAGGCGGGAAGGGCACATATTCAAGTGAGCTTTTAATCGAAAAGATGATTTCCACAGGGATGATTTCATAATTATAGGAAATGACGGCGATATAAAAAGCCGGTAAACAAAGGGTGGCTATAAAGCTGATCAACCTGATGAAACGAATGAAGGACCCAATAAATGCGCGATTGTTATAATCCTCCGTCGTTTGAAAAAAGCTGAAAAAGTTCACGGGAAAAATGAGCACAGTCGGGCTCCCCTCCATCACCATGGCCACTCTCCCCTCCATCAGATTCCCCGCAACACGGTCCGGGCGTTCCGTATTCAAAAACTGTGGGAATGGGGAAAACGAATTATCTTCCAGAAATTCTTCAAAATACCCGGGCGATTGTATCGAATCGCTGTCAATATAGCTGATCCGGTCCTCTATGGTCTTCACTATTTCCATATCTGTCAGATCGGATAAATAAACAAGAGAATACTTCGTTCTAGTCGTCTCCCCTACACTCGAGTATTTAACGGTCAGCTTCGGGCTGGAAATTCTTTCACGGATCAGATGGATATTTTCCGAAATGTTTTCACTGAACCCCTGATGAGATCCCCTGATCACCTTTTCATTAATCGGCTCATTCCGGTTGGAAGGAATCTTTGGCATGCTTATAAAAGTAATCCATTCACTATCTTCCTGTAAGATGATACAGTGTCCATCGACCATCACACTCAGTGCCTCTTCTAACTGAAGAGTTTCTTTCACACTATTACTGCTTACTGAATCATGAATTGTTCCGACCTCTTTCTGTATGAGGGGCTGGATGATATATGTCTGTAAACTTCTATTATCAATGACAGAATCTAAAAAAAGGATGGCGATCCTTTTTTCATTAAAAGTTAAGTTCCTTATTTTCAAATCATCCGTGTGAAAAAGACCTTCTTGAAAAAAGGACACCTTCTCGTCCAAGGTGAGGGTTTCTATGATCACTTCTTCTTTTTCTGAAAGGAGCTGCTTCGGTATTCTTCTATTCTTTTTGTAAAAGGAACTCATATTTGCACCTTCAGTCAGAATCATTTTTTACTATGGTCCCCAAAGATGGTATCATTATGCATTTTCACTTGCAGTGTCAGGATGATTTCATGTGATTAAAATGCTCCTACTAAAAAATAATTTTCAATTAGCCCAGATATTAGTAGGGGTTCCCCTCCTATTTTTGATATACTTAATCAGATAAACTAGTCATAGCAGAGGTGAACAGGTTGACCAGGAAAAAAGTTTATTCGTGGAGCTTACAAATTCTTATCATTCTTACCATCATTTATGTTTCAACTAAGATTTCTTTTCTTTTTGAGCCCATCGTCGTATTTGCATCTACCTTATTTTTTCCCATCATCATTTCAGGTTTTCTTTACTTTTTACTGAATCCATTAGTCAATCTTCTGGTGAAAGCAAAGCTGCCGAGGACCATCGCGATCATCGTCCTTTATGGTGCAATCATCGGGGCATTGGTGTTGATCATAGGAAATATCGCACCTGTCATTACACGTCAGGTGACTGCGTTATTCAATGCCCTGCCTGAGTATGCAAAGCAAACGAGGAACTTCATTGAATATTTGTCAGAAACAGATCAGTTTAAATGGATGATGAATCAGGATTATGTGTCACTGAAGGATATAGAGAATCAGCTGGTGGATTTCGCCAATACACTGCCTGATAATATCACCACTGCCTTGAAGGGATTACTCAGTGTATTGACAAGCATCACCATTCTAATTGTTACCGTACCTTTCCTTCTGTTCTTCATGTTCAAGGACGGTCACAAATTCCCCAAGGCCATTTCGAAATTTTTGCCGCCTGCATACCGTGAGGAAGGAATCAACACATTAAAGGATACGAGTGAAACACTTGCCGCATACATACAGGGACAATTGACAGTCGCTTCATTCGTCGGGACGCTTACCTTTATCGGTTACTTGATCATCGGGTTGCCTTATGCACTCGTGATGGCACTGATCGGGGCCGTCACAAACATCATACCGTTTATCGGACCGTTCATCGGTGCAGCACCAGCCATCATCGTGGCGTTGTTTGATTCACCGACAAAGGCGATCCTTGTCGTAGTGGTGGTCACGATTGCTCAGCAAATTGAAGGGAATCTTCTTTCACCCCTTATACTGGGCAAACGATTGGATACCCACCCTGCCACGATCATCATCTTATTGCTCGTTGCGGGTAATTTAGCGGGAATACTCGGCATGATTTTAGCCGTACCCACCTACGCAGTATCAAAAACGATTGTATTGAATTTAGTGAAGTTTATTAAACTGAGAAGATCTTCCATACAGGAGTGAACACTGGAGACAACCGGGCCTTGGCCCGGTTGTTTTTTTTCAGGAGGATGTACCATTCTTACATCTTTTTGAACATAATCACATGAGGACCTATAGGATCAATTTCAAAGATACCACCTGACTGTATCAGTCCCAGTTTTGTATAGTAAGGAGCAGCTGAAGTCCTGGCATTACACCACCACAGATCGCAGCCTGCGTTAGAAAGGATACTTTCGCTGTACTCTATGAGCTCTTTACCGATACCTTTCGATCTGAAATCGGGAAGGGTCGCCATACCCCTTAAACGAAATGGCAGCCTGCCTTCCAATCCTTCCTGTGCTTCCTGATAGAAGGAGCCAATACAAATCAGTTTTTCTCCATCAAGCGCTCCGACGTGGAAGGTGGATTCATCCATGTCTCCTTCATACTTGCATTCCTCCATTGTTTGTGTCGGCCGTAAAATTTGTTGTCTAATCGAATATGTATCTGCAGCTGAAATCTTTCGAAACTGAATCATTGTTTCACTCCCCTTCTTTATTTACCTCCATGATTCATTTTATCATAGCATTCAATCTGGATTCTGAAACATATAAAAAAGCAATCTCCACACAGAAGATTGCTCCTTTCAAAGTCTTATTTCTTTTTAAATAGTTTATTGGATGCCCCTTTTACGGCTTTACTTGTTGTATCAACGGTTTTGCCGACCATTTTATTTCCGGTGTTGCTTACGTTTTTCACAAAGTCTGCCGAAGTATCAGACACTTTCCCTACCAATCCACCTTCACCGCTCACACTCTTGATAATACCGTTTGCTGTATCGGCTGTTTTGTTCAGGAGTTCACTTGCCTGCTTCGATGTCTTCTTTACCAAATCCCCGGTCATGTTGCGCTTTTCCTCATTCATGATGATTCTCCTCCCTGGAAAAAGACTCATCACTATCCCTATGATAATGGACACCAAATTATGCGATCTTCTTATACAATCACTCCGGATTTCCCAAATAGTTGGTCCCGATTTTGTACTCTGTAATCACTCCATCTATTTTCTCTACCCGGTAAGCCGATGCATGTGGTCTTGAACTCACCGCTCTCGACAGTCCTTCATCAATGAAATGCAAAGCTGCACCATCATCAGCTGCATAGCCCGGTTTCAATTCTCCTCTCTCAATAAAAGAATGATAGAGGGGACGACGGTTTTCTTCTCCGTCATAATGAGGGGAGTGACTGCCTGCTATCAAGCCCAATCCCTTGATGGTCTCTAGTCCATCTCCGTATGAATCGGTGGTTCCTTCTTCGAACCAGCAAATCGACCCTGCACTTAATCCAGTTAAAATCGTTCCTGACTCCCACGCCTTCCTAAGTATCACGTCAATTCCCCACTCCTTCCATAAGGCAAGCATATTCTTCGTATTTCCCCCTCCAACATAAATAATATCTTTTTCAAGCAGGAAACCTTCTAAGTCCCTGGTGGAGGGCTTGAATAAAGATAGATGTGAAGGTTCACTTGACAGGGATGTAAAAGATTTATAAAAGCGTTCAATATACCCTTCTGCATCTCCGCTTGCTGTAGGAAGGAAACACACCTTAGGTCTGGATACCTTCGACTGATTTATGATGTATTGATCCAATAACAGGTTACCAGGTTCCATTGAGAAACCTCCGCCACCCATTGCAATGATTTGTTTCATGAACAATCCCCACTCTCGATTTGGTATCTCTATTTTACCAAATGAATGATGCTTTCGGAGACCCGAATGGAAATATTTACATCCCATACACATTCACCCCCCTATCAAGATGACAGGGGGGTGAGTACCTAATTATTTAATGCCTATCTGTTTCCTTTTTATTCTTCACCCTGATCTCTTTCTGAAATGAAATGAGCAAGCCATATGTCATGACTAGCAGGATGATCCCGAGGGGCAGCGCGGTAATGATGGTGGCTGCCTGAAGCCCACTGATGCCTCCGGTACCCATTATAATGGCAGCGATAGCCGCCAAGATGATCCCCCAGCTGAATTTCACAAAGAATGGAGGATTCAGACTGCCATTGGATGTTTGCATGCCCAATACGAAAGTGGCAGAATCGGCAGAAGTAACAAAGAATGTAATGATCAGGAATAGGGAAATGATCGATAAAACCCCACTCAAAGGCATCTGATCGAATACATAAAATAATGCCGTTTCCAAACTTTGTCCGGCTACATCCACTCCCTGGACAAGGTCATAGTACAATCCCGTTCCCCCGAATACCCCAAACCATAGCGAGCAAACAATGGTAGGAACAATGATGACGGCAATAATGAATTCACGGACAGTCCTGCCTTTTGACACCCTGGCAATGAATGTTCCCACAAAAGGTGTCCATGATATCCACCATGCCCAATAAAAAATCGTCCAGTCCTTCACCCACTGGTTATTTTCTACATTAAATGGTGAAAAACGCAACCCCATACTCGGCAGGTTCTGAACATAGCTTCCAAACGTTGTCAAAAATAATTCCAGAACAAATTGTGAAGGTCCTACGATAAGGAATAAAATGAATAACAAGACCGCAAGAACCATATTGGCATTACTCAAATATTTTATTCCTTTGGATAAGCCTGTAGAAGCAGATGTAATGTAAAGGACCGTAGCAATCCCCATGATGATCAGCTGAATGCTGAAATTAATCGGAACATCCATGAGATAGTGGAGTCCACTATTGATTTGTTGGGCTCCTATTCCAAGTGAAATGGCAACTCCGAAAATGGTGGCAAATACAGCGATAATATCCACGATGTAACCGATTGGACCTTTCGCTCTATCGCCGATGACCGGATAAAGCGTGGCGCTCATAAGTCCAGGCATTCCCTTCCTGAACTTATAATAGGCCAGTGCCAGTGCCACCACGGCATATATGGCCCAGGCATGGAATCCCCAATGAAGATATGTATACCGTAACCCGACCTTGGCTGATTCAATGGTCCCTCCTTTTCCAAAAGGAGGAGTGGCATAATGTGATACAGGTTCAGACACCCCGTAAAAAAGCTGGCCGATTCCCATTCCTGCACTGAACAACATGGCAAACCAGGTCAATGTAGAGTATTCAGGTCTATCCGTGTCTTTCCCCAAGCGAATCTTTCCATACTTACTCAGGGCAAAGAAGATGGCGATGATAAAAAAGAATGTGGCTGAAAATTGATAAAACCAGCCGAATTTATCAAGGAGAACCCCTTGAGTATTTGTCATGACATCGATCAGCATTTGAGGAAAAAGGACTCCCCATAAAACAAAGATCACTCCGATCGAAATTGCGATCCAAAACATTGGTGTAAAATTTTTCAACTTGCTTCCCCCTCAGATCCATTGTGTCTCATACTTATGTAAATAATAATAAAGGCATGAACTTAGTGTTACCCTCTTTTAAAAAGAGCTAAACTAGTAAGTAACTGGAAACGGAGTCTGAAGAGAATTGTAAAAAATGATATTTCGAGTATCTTTTTTTCAAAACCGGGCAAATTAATGTAGAAGGAGGTGATTACGATGACGAACAACAATAACAAAAAGCCGCAACAACAAAAAAATGAAGCAGAATTTGCTCAAGAGCAAAACGCTTCTGAAAGAGCTAAAAAAGCTGCTAAACAACAAAACCAACAAAATAAATAATCTAACATAGGATCAAAAATCCGATACTTAAAGGGAGATCAGTCACATGACTGGTCTCTTTCCTTATGTATCAATACTGAAATAGAGTAAACATAAAAAACCTCCCCAATATGGGAAGGTTTATCATTCGTTCTAAAAACGTTTGCTATCTTTTATGTGTCCCGCTTTTTTTGAACGGTTTATAGGCGACCAATACGGCAATGACAGCTGAAGCACCATTTATCATCGTCCCAATCACGGGAGACCCCTTATAACCGGTACCATCGTACATATAGGTGATGATCAGACCGGTTATGATACTCAATAAGAGACTTATCCCGAGGAATACCCCTATAAAAATAAAAAATTTCTTAGCATTTTTCCACAAAATCAAACACTCCAATGCAATATATCAATCCCTGATGTTGTACATGATTTGCTGAACAATGACCAGGGATAAATGGGTATTTCTTCTATTCTTTCATTTTTTCAGAGGAAGAGCCGGTTGTAACTTCAAGTCTCGATTTCCCCATGAGGAATACAAACACCAATGCAATCCCAAGGGGGATCAATGCATAGGCAAAAGTGGTTGTAATGGAATCCGACATGGCGTCCGTGATTTTAGTAAGAACAAAATCCGGGATCTTTTCACGCATTTCAGGTTCGAAAATACTTCTTGGATCACCTTGGAAGCCCCCTCCAGCTTCTTGCCCCTTGAAGGCATCTTCAAGATTAGAGGCAAAGAGTTTTGTTTGCAGCGTCCCATAGACCGTTATTCCGATGGTCATCCCCAGTGAACGGAAAAAGGCGTTTGTCGAGTTTGCAGACCCTCTATACCTCGGATCAAGTTTATGGATCGTGGCGTTAGGCAGTAACGAAAATGAAAAACCTACACCAAATCCACTTATGACCATATAGAGCGTCAACAACCATCTGCTCGTATCGGGCCCCATCGTCGCAAGTAATATCATGCCTGCGATAAAGGAAATGATGGAAACCCACATAATATTGCGATAACTTGTTTTCGTCATCCGGATGCCTGCAACGGCACTGCCAGCTACTGAGCCGAGCATCAATGGAGTCAAAATCAATCCGGCGTTTGTCGCAGATCCACCATACACTGCCTGAACAAAGATCGGAATCAGTATGGTCAAGATAATGAACGCAGCCCCATAAAGAAAAGCGAGGGCTTGTGCAGAAGCAAACAGTGGACTTTTAAACATCCAAAATGAAATAATCGGCTCGGAAGCTTTTCGTTCGATCCATAAGAAACCCATAAAGAAAAGGAAGAAGGATGCAAACAATCCAATGATTTGCCACGACTCCCAAGGGAATTCCTTTCCGCCGAATTCCAGTGCAAACATGAGACTGACAACCGCTATCACCAGGGTTATCGCTCCTCCCCAATCAATTCGTTGATCTGATCGTTGCGGGGATTCTTTATACGTCGTTGTAATAAAGAAGAGTGATAGGAGACCGATTGGTACATTGACGTAGAAGATCCAATGCCAACTTAAATGATCCGTTAAAAACGCCCCAATCAGCGGACCGAATACTGAGGCGGATCCGAATACTGCACCAAGGAGTCCTGTCATCTTCCCACGTTTTTCAGGTGGGAATAAATCAAACACAATGGTAAAGGCGATTGGCAGCAAAGCTCCACCGCCAATTCCTTGAATGGCCCGGAATATACTTAATTGGACGATATCCTGCGCAATCCCACACAGGGCGGAACCAATCAAAAATATGGAAAGACCGAATATGTAAAATCTCTTTCTGCCATACATGTCAGACAGCTTACCGAAAATCGGCATCCCCGCCATGACCGCTACCATGTAGGCGCTTGTGACCCATACAAACTTGTCCAGCCCACCCAGATCTGACACGATGGATCCCAATGCCGTTGCTACAATGGTGTTATCCATGGCTGACATAAGTATACCCAACAATAAGCCGGCAAGTGCCAGTTTCATATTACTTTCTTTTGCCACCAACACGATCATCCTCCATAAACAATGTAATACAGTCTATTTCATTATAGAACTTTCTACCTGATTGTCCACATCGACTTCTCTCTAGAGCAAAAAAGCAGGGCACGTCAGCTGACGTACCCTGCTTGAAATTATACGGTTGAATTACTTTTGAACGTTTGCCGCTTGTGGTCCACGAGCGCCTTCAACGATTTCAAATGTAACGTCTTGACCTTCTTCTAATGATTTGTATCCTTCACCTTGGATAGCGGAGAAGTGAACAAAAACATCGTCTTGACCTTCAACTTCGATGAAACCGAAACCTTTTTCAGCGTTAAACCATTTAACTTTACCTTGTAACATAAAACATGTACCTCCTAGTGCAGTTGCACGTAAAAATATTTATATTCCTGCTCTGATTAAAATTCAAGACGAATGTTTTTCAATCATGTATATTAATCGAACAAAAATAATTATCTTTACTATAACAGATTCCCCTCCAAAACTCAAGGCGGGAATGGGTCTTATTGTAAAAAATATAGTCTAACCTACTCTACTGTCGTAGGTTGATTTTCTTTTACATATAACTTCTTGATCATTCTTATTTGACCTCTATGATTGATTTCGTCTTCAAAAACGTGAAACCATTTAAAGAAGTTATTCCCTTTTTCCCCGTACCACCAATCTGTCTCTTCATAAAGCCATGCTTCGTCCAGTTTCTTAAATTGCTCGATTGTGGCCTTTCTTGTGCGTTGTAGGTTTTCCAGGTAGTACTCCACAGAATTCCCTTTAATCCTTTCGGCTGCCTTGCTGCCTAAACTTAGTGCTGGTTCCAAATCCGTCGCATATGCTTCGATTTCATCATCCGTCAGTTGTTCGAATGTCAATGCCTGATAAATCTTTTCTACTGCATCAAAATGAGCAAGCAACATCCCAATGGAATTCGCTTCATCGTGACAACGATAATCAAGCATTTCAACCGGCAAATTTTCCACTTCCTGAATGGTGGTCAATCTTGCGTAGTCCATCATGGAAAGAAGGAGCGAATAGTCCTTTTTCATTCCGTTTTTTTCTTTGATTAAGTAGATTGAGTTCATTTCCATTTAAAGTCCCCCTTACAGTCTTCTCTTACTATATTGGCTACTGTTTGGAAATCCCCTTTATTTTCCGAGAAAATTCCACACCTCTTTGGACGATGAATTTCTTTACACCTCTCTCTGATAGGATCTCTTATGTTACGATGGAAGAAACAAAACTGGAGGGGTACTCATGATGTTTACAAAGATACCTAAAGAGCAGAAGGATGAGATGATTGGGAGGATCCAGAGCTTTTACTATGAACAAACAGGGGATGAAATCGGGGATTTAGGAGCTGAAAATTGGTTTGACTTCTTTATGAAAGAAATCGGTCCCTTCCTATATAATAAGGGAGTGATGGATTCCAAAGACGTACTGATGGATAAAATGCTTCTACTTGAAGATGATCTTTATGCATTAAAAAGGCCGGTGAATCCCAAATAAGCCACTTAGATAAAAAAGGAGAGGGCTGAATCTCCCTACTCCTTTTCTATGTCATGAAGAACCTTGTCATCAATGCGGCCATTATCATTTACGATTTCGATGGTGACAGATTCTTTATCTTCGTCTTTAATCTCGCTTATGACCTTATCGATCTCTTCAATCTTTTTGATTTCTACTGTTTTTTCTACTTTATACTCATTAGGATCCTCCCCCTCTTTACGGCTCTTCAGTTCTTCATCCGTATAGATCAAGTCGGTGCCCAGCGCATTTTTGATTGTTTTGCCCTGCAGGAAAAAACGGGCTCGAAAAGGCGTATCCGGTTCTAAAGCTTCATCCGTCAACACTCCGGAAAATGTAAGTGTTTCAGCTTCTTCATTTACCGTTACACTTCCATCAACGACCATGTCCGCTGCATTTCGATTGCATCCGCTTAACAGAATAGTAATAAATAGACCAGTTATCATGACTGTTTGTGACGCTTTCACTAGTTGTCCCCCTTATATGTATGTGCACTTATATCTTACCAAAAGACCAATAAAATACACCAGAAACATTTTATTGTTTTTTGGTAAGGATTTGAAAACGGGATTATCGATTGGATAGAATGACGCGGGTTGGTTGGATTATTTGGGGATTTCATGTTTACCGTTAAAGGAACATGATCAGAAAAGAATAAGAAGGTGGCTGGATCAACGGCCTCCATGTAATTTCTACATTACATGGGGTTGGATTGCTTTATGTCGCACTTCAGTTTGCAAACCTTATATTCCTGATTTGATCGTACCACCAGTGTAAGCGGACCAAAGACAAAAAGCTGTGGCATGCACAAATCGGCTATACTATCCGGGGACTATTTTTTGAGATGCTTATTACATACTGCTTTCAGGATGAATAATTTTTCCTGTACGCTTAACATCCTCCAACATTTAGCACGAATGATCATAATGATTCCCCTCTCCTTTTTCCAAGTCTTTCTGTTACTTCTCTTTACCTCCTCCAAACCATTTACAAACCATTCAATTTGCTACATATTGACATACAAAAATACTTTCTCCGACAGATTGTTCTATCGAAAAAAGTATGAAAATGAAACGCATGTCAATCCGTACAGGTAAATGTAGAATTTCTTTTGATTTTTTTTGTTTAAAACGACTATAAAGGACTATGATGTAAGTTTTATAAAGTGTTGGAGTACGCGGGCGGTGAGTCCCCAGATGACTTTGTCTTGGTAGTAGTAGAAATGTTCTTTCATGTTCCTTGCCTGCCAGTCGTAGTTTTCCCCACCTGGAATTTGTTTGTATGGGAAACTCTCTTCCGGTTCCATTTTAAATTTGATATTATACAATTCCGGTTCTTTTTCACGCATGTAAGAGAGCGGGGTTGTGAATATCTCTTCCACCTCGGCAGCATTCGGGCGCAACTCTTCCAATGATATATTCAGCTTCCCTACAAAAGGATAGATGATTGTCCCAAATGGGGATACGATATAATCGAGAGGATATATGTCCGAGATGACATGTTCTTGTATTCCCAATTCCTCTGACGTCTCCCTTAAAGCAGCTGCCCTCTCATCAGAGTCACTCTGGTCGATTCTTCCACCCGGAAAGCAGATTTCCCCCGGTTGTCTCCGCATATTCAAAGAACGGACTTCAAAGAGAACATGAATCTCACCTTTCACTTCGATCAAAGGAAGTAGAATAGCATACTCAGAAAATGATTCACTTCCTAACACTTTAGGTGTTCTACCTTTGAAACGCATAAGCAGATCGTTCACGTCCATTCTATTCCCCCCTTTACGATAATCTATTCTATGATTTTCTTTATTATAGTATGAACGGAACATAACACCCAAACCATAAGCGTTCCAATCATACTCTTCCAGTAATTCCCTTACCCTCTATGAATCTATGATATACTGATGAAGTCTTATGTTATGGTAAGAAAGAAAACAATCAAAATCGAAAGGATTTGAAAGCATGTTTGGAAAAGTTGCTTCAGACGTATTAGGTTTAAGTGATATCGGCACAGTCATAAAGCCGCAGGATTACGACAAAGCCGATTCAGATGATTACATTATGCATGAAGATGGAGAGAAGATTTACTTCCTGATCAAATCCAAGTCCGATGAATACTGCTTTACAAACAAAGCTCTCATCCACCTTGATGGGACCAGTGCAGCAAGCAAGAAACGGGTGCTCCGCCGCTTGGATTATTACAAGTATCACCTTTCGAATGTCCTCCTTGAAACGGCGGGAACAGTAGATCTGGATGTCGAAATCAAGTTTAAGATCGGTTCAGAAATCTACTCCATCGATGTTCATAAAAAACATTTAACAGAAGTGAAAGATCTCTATAAGTCCCTTATTAAAATTGGTGAAATCACTACTGACAATAGCATTTATTCCGGATTTGCCAATGAAAGTCTTCAACTCGCATCCTCCACATTGGGACAAGTAAAGACAGATGGAGTAAATGTTGTTGAACAGTTTAAAGAAGTCAATCAATATGCCTTCAATTGGCTGTCGGACAAGAAGAAAGAATTAACTCTTAAAGATTTTGGGTTTGTATTTGAAAAATTCATTCAAAATTGATGTGCATCATCCGGCTGAAATCATCAGCCGGATGATATTAAGGCATTTCGGGTGTATCAGTTCCTTTCCACTCCTGAATACCATTGTCCTCTATGATTCCTAATGTAACATCAGCTATATCGGGATCTGCTATTAGTTGATCCTGTATGGCAAACTTAATGTCATCCGCTTCCGACAGGGGTAACCCCTTTTTCAATTCAAGATATGATTCAACATGGTAATAGCGGCCTTCCTGTGTGATCCTCATCTTAAAGATATCGATGACCGCTTCATGTTCAAAGATGACAGAAGCAATCCTGTCCTCCACTTCCTTAGGTGCAGCAACCCCTATCAAGCCAACCATATTGTCGTACCCGACCCTGAAGGCAACTCCCACCATCAGGAATCCGATCATGATGGTCACAATCCCATCCAATAGTTGAAAAGGGGAGAAATAAGAAACAAGGACCGCTATCAAAGCAAGAACGGCACCTGATACAGCCACTAAGTCCTCATAAAACACAAGTCTTGTTGGTGGCGCTGCCCGCTTTACATGCTTGAACGCACCTGTCACAATCCCGGCTCCCCTGCTTTCCACGCGGGCTTCCTGACTGATTTCCTTCATCACTTTAAAAAGGATCGTTCCATCAATCAGGATGTTCAAGAGTAACACGGATACATTTATCCATATCCCTTTTACTTCAGCGGGATGTTTGAGCAGATGAAATCCCTCACGAATCGTTTCATATGCCATGACCGAAACCACGATGACCGCAATCATACAAAATAAATTGATCACTCTTCCAAAACCTGTCGGGAACTTTTCTGTCGGCTTCTTCTCTGAAAGAACACTGCCGATAAACACAAACCCCTGATTGACAGCATCGGCTAACGAGTGCATGGCAGAGGCAAACATAGCCCCACTTCCACTAATAAAGAATGCCGCCCCCTTTGCGATTGCGAGGATTCCATTTCCCACCATGGCAAAGAACGAAGATCTATTTCCTTTTTTCAGTAATGTGAAAAATGATTCATTACTCACCAAGCTCACCACCTTACGTTTTATCAAGCTACTAGATAGTATCTCTCAATCCTCCCCATTCATAAGTCAATTGACGAACCTTTTATGCTTTTCTATACTGTAACAATGGATGTAAAATCATAAGAAGTCGAATCTAATCAGGTCAGGAGAACAAATCATGGATTTTACGATACAGCATCTTTCCTTTTATTTAATTCAGGTAGAAGGAAAAGGCGAAGAAGCAGATAAACGACATAAGCACTTTCAAACATTAACAGGTAATGAATATGAGGAAAGCCCCCTCAAAAGCTTCCTGGACGGTGAACTGACGAAGATCGTCAAACGCAAGGTGGACAGGCACTCCAAGTCAGATTCCGCCCCCACTAAAATTGGCCGCTTTGTTGTGGAACCAGGTCATGAGCTTACATCAAATCCAAACTACAATTTACTTCATCGAACCCGTTATGCTGAAAGTAAAGAAGATTTTCGTGAAGCATGTGATCAGATTGTCCAAATGTACATAGAAACCAGCGCTATTCGGGGCGGCGCGTTTTTGGTAGCCACCGCAAAGCTCACCAAATTTTTTGATGATCCCTTTTTATTCCTCATGAAATGTGATTTCGAACCAAAGGTTGCCACCATTACAGATGAAGCAACCCTGATACATAATGTAGAAATGGCGATCACGACGAAAAATATGAAATCCATTCAATATCCGTATATGCCTGAAGAAGGCATGATGGATTCAGCCGAAATCAAAATCCATCAAGCTTCACACGCCAGATACTTTGAAGATTTCCTGAAATGGGTGGAGTATGAAAAATCCATGCCCGAAATCGTCAAATCACAAGTATACGGCATGGTAAAGGAACATATATCTGAAACCTATGCTGAAGAAAGTGATGAACGGGTCGAATTTGAAGAAGCAGTGGAAGAATGGGCCATCAGTCCAAAGCGTGAGCTGCAGGAACGATTCACGACGGAACAAGTCGTGGAAGCGACTTCCCAAATCGTCGAGCAGTCCCCTGAAGTGGAACTGAAAGTGAAGCTTGACCATGTTTCAGTAAAAGCCCTTCTCTCAGATTTCGGAGACAGCATCCACTTGGCGAAAGTGAACGGTCGATACGTCCTTATGATTGAAAGCGAGTCCGTCATGTTTGAAAAAGGATTCTCCCCATTGGAATTTTTAAAGCCGGATGAACTCCATGAAGTGATTCAACGGATACAGGATAAGGAATGAGATGGAGCCATGTTTCACAACATGGTTTTTCTATGAAAAAACAAAATTCTCTTGTATAAATAATGCTCATAAAATAAAATCAAGTAAGAAAATTCTTTCTCTTTCGGGAAAAGGGGGATAACGAATGCTTACTTCTACACAACTTCAAGATATAAGGGATCTTCAGGATGTCTGCGAGGATTTTGAAGGGATAAACTTAAAATTGAACTGGGAAATGCTAAAGAAGAGAAAGAACGATCAAGATGATTTCCTTCTTTATAAGGATGGCCGTCTGGTCGGATTTTTAGGAATATACGGATTTGGTGATTCCTACGAAATATGTGGGATGATCCATCCTCAATTCCGTCGTCAGCACCTGTTCCAAGAACTGTTTCAAGAAGCACTTCACTCTTTAAATTCCCGTACGGTCAACACGCTCTTACTTAATATTCCGGGATCTTCGACATCTGGAAAAGGATTTATATCACATATGGACGCTGTCTATGATTTCACGGAATATGAAATGAAATGGAATAAAAAAGAGTTGATCATAGATTCTGATTCTGTCGGAATCAAAACAGCGGATAAACAGGATATCGAAACCATCATCGACCTTGATGAAACCTGTTTCGGGGTTGTCAGAAGTGATGCTGAATCCTATACCAAGAGGCTATTTGAAGAGTCCAGGGAAGGAAATCTTATGATCATCTATGATGAGAAAGTGGTTGGAAAAATAAGGGTTCAACGTGCGGACAAAAAAAGTTTCATTTACGGGTTTGCGGTCTTCCCATCTTTTCAGGGAAAGGGAATTGGAAGAAATGCATTGTCACAGGTCGTGATGCAGGAATCCAAATGGACCGATGATATATACCTTGATGTGGCTGCCGCGAACAGCAAGGCACTGAATCTTTATGAATCAAGTGGTTTTCAAACCTTTTATAGTCAAGAGTATTATCGATATCCCATTAAATAATGAAAAAAGCACAGTTCAGCCACTGTGCTTTTTCTTTTTATTTATAAAATATGTGCTCGATCTTCCAGGTGTCTCCGATTGTCAATACACCGTGGGAATAGTATGGAAGCTTTCGTTTATCGGTTGGAGAGCCTGGGTTGAATAAGAGGACTCCTTTCATAAAGCGGGAATAGGGGATGTGGGAGTGACCGAAGATGATCACATCCACATCCACATCGTCAAAGGCCTCCAGAGCCCTTTTTTCAGTGGTTTTCCCCTTCCCGTCTCCATGTGTTATACCGATTTTCATGCCCTTTCTTTCTATGATCCTTCTTTTCGGCAGAAGGGATTGAAGTTCAAGGTCATCGACATTTCCAGCAACGGCAATCAATTCCCCGTACCCCCTGAATTCCATATATACATCATGGGTCCCGAAATCTCCCCCATGAATGATGAGATCACTCTCCATAAGATCTTTCTGAAGGATGGGAGGGAGTCCCCTTCCTTTTCTCGGCATATGAGTGTCAGAGACAATGACGATTTTCATTTCATTCTCCTTTGGATTTTCCAATCAGCTTTTCCCTTTCTAAATCGATCCATTCCAAATCAATCCGGTTGAACAATGGTAGAGCATTTTCTATTGTCAGCTTTAAGGGGAGGGATACCCTTTCCCAAAGCGGTTGATGGGTCATCCCCAACTGCTCCCCGACCTTTGAAGCTGTAAAAGGTATAAAAGGTTCGAGAATACTTCTAAGATTACTGATGAAATAAATGAATTCTTCAAGTATCCTTTTCCCCTCTTCCCTGTTTTCTTTCACTATTACCCATGGCTTCTGTTCATCAAAACGTTTATTACACCACCTGATGAATTCAAATACTTCTTCAAGTCCCTGTCTCGTACTTCCAGATTCAATCCAGTGACCGACAGATGAGAATACCTCATCCACTTTCTGTTGGGCCCTCTCATCTACTTTGGTTATGATCAGGTTCTCACCGAATTCTTTCTTGTAGAATTTCACGGTACGTTGTACAAGGTTTCCGAAAGCACCGAGAAGTTCACTGTTATGGCTATAAATAAATTCTCTCCATGAAAAGTCTGCGTCTCTCTTTTCAGGTGCATTGATCGTCAGAAAATAGCGAATCGTATCAGGATGGTAATCACTAAGAAGATCCTTTACCCAGACAGCCCAATTCTGGCTCGTCGATATTTTACTTTTCTCCAATGTCAGATACTCATTTGAGACAATGTGACCCGGTAAATGGGTTTCTTCATTCATGCCCAGAAGGACGGCTGGCCAAATAATCGTATGAAATGGAATATTATCTTTTCCATGTACATAATAAGAGAGCGTATCTTTAGCCCAAAATTCGTTCAGGCTACCTTTCCCCTCCCCGGCCCATTTCTTTGATGCACTCAAATATCCACACACCGCTTCAATCCACACATAAATCTTCTTGTCCCGGAATCCCTCAATCGGAACCTCCACCCCATTTTCCAAATCTCTTGTTACCGGCCGGTCCTTCAGTCCCTCTTCAAGATAGCGGCTAGTAAGCTGGACTGCATTTTCCCTCCACTTTCCTTTCTGTTCCTTCATCAGCCTCTCTAATGGTTGCTGGAATTTGGAAAGGGCAAAGTATAAATGTGTGGTCGTTTTAAGAACCGGTTCATGTCCGCATAGCTTACAGCTTTTATCTAATAAGTCCGTTGAATCCAGCACAGTGGAGCAATGATCACATTGATCTCCCCTCGCCTTCGAACCGCAGACCGGACAGGTTCCTTCTACGAACCGGTCAGGCAGGAAACGCTGATCGTTCAAACAGTATACTTGCTCGACTTCTTTTTCATACAACCACCCCTGTTCATAAAGGGTGGTAAAGATCCTTTGTACCTCCCGATGATGATACGGGTGATCCGTCCTTGTGTACTCATCATAGCTGAATCCCAGTGATTGAAAGGAGCGGACAAACTCCTCATGGTAGCGATCTGCCACTTCTTCTACCTTTATCCCAACTTGCGCCGCCCGAATCCCGATCGGGGTGCCATTGCAGTCGCTCCCTGAAACATACAGAACCCTTTCCCCTTTCAAGCGGTAATAACGGGCAATGATATCACCCGGCAGCAATGCAGCGATGTGTCCCAAATGCAGGGAGCCATTGGCGTATGGCCAAGCCCCTCCTATAAAAACAGTCATAGTGGTTTCCTCCTCGAAATAAATAAAACCCCTCGTCCTAATAGATATCGAAAGACATCCAAGGACGAGGGGTTAAGCTCGTGGTACCACCTTAGTTTATAGCTCGCTCACGCAAGACTACCTCAACAAGTACGGAGCAAGATAAGCCCTTATACCGTGACAGTGATAACGGACGCCCATCCCCGTTCTACCCTACACCCCATCGGTTCGGGTAGAATGCTCCGAGACCATTTTCCATAGAGAATCTCCCTGCTTCTTTTCAGCTTCCGAAGCTCTCTGATAAGGTGATTTCACTATGTACTCTTCTCATCAACGCAAATTAGATTTGATTATATTATGCCACTTTTTCAAAAAATTGCAACATTCCAGTCAAGGTTTTAATTCACAGGATTCGTGGAAAATTGAAAGATAGAACATTCATTATAAAATACAGGAAATGAGGTGATGCCCTGTTGTTTACGCTACAGAAACAATTTAAGCGCCCGAAAGGAATCCTTGGCTGGGTTGTGGGCAAAGTGATGGAGTTTGATAATCGGAAGATCAACAACTGGTCCATCAAACAACTGTCCATCGAAAATGGCGATCGCGTTCTTGAAGTGGGATATGGGCCGGGATATTGTATTAAGCGCATTTCCACTCGATTCCCTGATACCTTTGTGGACGGGGTCGATCTTTCTGAAACAATGAAAGATGCGGCTGAAAACAAGAATCAGAAAGCGATAGAGAAAGGCAGGGTTCGCCTGTTTGTTCAGGACATCAGTCAATTCGAGTTATACGATGCTCAGTACGATCGGATCTTTTCCGTTAATAATTACCCATTATGGAATGATCAGAAGCAGGCACTCAGCCATTTATACAAGATGCTTAAAACCGGTGGCACCCTCCTCATTACCGTTCAGCCCCGTGGAGATGAAGAACGGGACAGCAAAGCTAGACGCTATGGTGAAGAAATTTCACAGGCTCTAAAGGAAACCGGCTTTAAAAATATTTCTCTATCCTATAAAGATGTAACTCCTGCACTGACTGTCTCCATAAAAGGTGTAAAATAATTCATCATGTCAAGGAAACAGCCGACCCCATAAGGATCGGCTGTAGATCTTTTACTCCTCTGTGTTGCTCTCGTCTGTATTACTTTCTTCATCCATGTTCTCTTCTGTTCCTGTGTCATCTTCTGAGTCGCTGCTGCATCCGGCTGCAAAAGTTACTACTGATAGTGCTGTCATGAACATTAACAACCACTTTTTCATACTTTTCATTTTATAGCCTCCTAGTATGATGCTTTGTTCAACTACATCTTTATCATACTGATTTTTCAGAGTATGAGAAGGCTATTTACCTTTATTTAACAATCGTTTAGATTCAGTTCATGAACTTCTACATTTTTTAACAAAACAGGCGGAATTCACGAATGAAAAGCTCCTGTCTTTGACGCTCCGATTAACTCCCTGATTTCATCAAATGAGTCTTTTTGAATAAGGTCTATAATCTTACTTCCGACCACTACCCCATCACAGCTTTCGCTCATGCTCCGTACATGATCGGGGCTCGATATCCCAAATCCAGCCAGAACCGGAACTGGACTGTTGCTCTTAAGCTTGATTAAATGACGGGATATATTCTCGGCAAACCCCTCTCTTGTTCCGGTAATTCCATTAATCGTGACGGCATAGAGGAACCCTTCTGTCACAGAGGCCAACTCCTTCACTCTTTCCAAAGGACTTGTGAGGGTTGCCAATTGGATAATGGCTATTTCTTTTTCCTTCGAAGGCTGCTTAACCAAATCGTAATGCTCCAGTGGCAGATCGGGAATGATCACCCCATCTACACCAGCTTTATTACAATCATCGAAGAAGCGTTCTACACCATACTTGTAAATCGGATTGATATAGGTCATAAATATCAGGGGAATTCCAATTTCTTTCCTTCCTTCAATCAATTTGTCGAACACTTTTCGAAGTGTGGTTCCCTTCTCCAATGCTCTTTTACCCGCTTCTTGAATCGTCGGTCCGTCGGCAACGGGATCAGAGAACGGAATACCGACTTCAATGGCCGTCGCTCCACCTTCTTCAAGTTTCTTTAAAGTTGTGATCAATGTGTCTATGCCACCGTCCCCCGCCATTACATAGGGAATGAACAACTTATTCCCCCGCTTTAATTCCTCTTCAAGGCTGCTTTCCAGAAATTTTTTACCCATGCTGACTACCTCCCAATAACTCTTTTACTTGTTCAACATCTTTATCTCCTCTCCCGGATAGACATATGACGAGTGATTGATCCTTTGTCATGCCTTCAGCCAGCTTCACCGCGTAGGCAACGGCATGGGAGCTTTCAAGTGCAGGAATGATACCTTCCGTCTGTGATAACTGTTTGAATGCGTCCAGTGCTTCACCGTCAGAAATGGATGCATAACGGACTCTGTCAATCTCTTTTAAATAGCTGTGCTCAGGCCCCACACCCGGGTAGTCAAGTCCTGCTGAAATGGAATGGGCTTCCTGTACCTGCCCTTCTTCATTCTGAAGGAGATACATCATGCTTCCATGAAGGATTCCGACAGACCCTTTCGTCAATGTGGCTGCATGCTTCTCTGTTTCAATGCCGCTTCCGGCTGCCTCGACACCGTATAAGTCCACTTCTTTGTCTTCAATAAACGGGTGGAACATCCCTATGGCATTGCTTCCTCCCCCGACACATGCCACGATGGCATCTGGAAGACATTTTTCTTTTTCATAGAATTGTTTCTTCGTTTCTTTTCCAATGATACTTTGGAAGTCCCGGACCATCTTCGGAAATGGGTGCGGACCTAAAACGGACCCCATAATATAATGAGTGTCTTCAACATTGGCTACCCAGTAACGCAGCGCTTCATTCACGGCATCCTTCAATGTGGCACTTCCCTGGGTGACGCTGATGACCTTTGCACCTAGCAACTCCATCCTGAATACATTCAGTTTCTGCCTGCGGATATCTTCCGCACCCATGAAAATGACACAATCAAGGTTTAATAGGGCACATACGGTGGCGGTTGCGACCCCATGTTGACCTGCTCCCGTTTCTGCTACGACTTTTCTTTTCCCCATCCGTTCAGCAAGGAGGGCCTGACCGATCGTGTTGTTGATTTTATGGGCACCTGTGTGATTCAGATCTTCCCGCTTCAAATAGATTTTGGCTCCCCCTATCTGCCTGCTGAGGTTTTCTGCAAAGTAGAGAGGATTTTCCCTTCCTACATAATCCTTTAAGTAGCTTTGCAGCCTCTCTTGAAAACGTACATCATTGATTGCTTCATCGTAAGCGGACTCGAGTTCCTGAACGGCTTTCATTAATGATTCAGGAACGAACCTTCCACCAAATTGACCAAACAGTCCTTTATGATCTGGTTGTGCATATAACATTCTTCTTCCTCCATTCACTGTTTTCATTTATTCAAACACCGATTTTGCTTCCCTTATGAATGCTTCCATCTTTACTCGGTCTTTCTCCCCATCCGTCTCAACCCCGCTCGAGACATCCACCATATAGGGACGGACCTGTGTGATGGCTTCCCTGACATTGTCCGGATTTAACCCTCCTGCAAGAATCAGCTGCTGAGGAATGTTGATTGAATGTGCATACTCCCAATTGAATGTGGTGCCATTGCCACCACGATGGGGTCCCTTTCCGCTATCCAACAAAACCATCTCTCCCGGAAATTCCTCGATCCCTTTCAGATCCTTTCTTTCCCTCACCGAAATCGCCTTGATAAAAGGGAGATTGAGAGATTCACAGAATTCCACTGATTCATCCCCATGCAGCTGAACATAATCGAGCTGCACGAGATGAAAGATTTCTTCCAGTCTTTCTTTTGATTCATTCACAAACACACCGATCTTTAATAAATCTGTAGAAACGGATTTGCTGATCTGTGCGGCTTTCTCAACATCGACTTTCCTTTTACTCTCGGCAAACACGAACCCTATGGCATCAGCTCCCGCATTTAATGCCCACTCGGCTTCTACCTGTCTTCTGATGCCGCACACTTTGACTTTCGTCATTTCATCTCACCTATTTCAACTTGGAGAGCGGAGAGGATAGCTGCGGGATCTTCACTTCTCATTAACGTTTCCCCGACGAGGATCCCTTGTGCCCCTGCATCTTTCACTCTCCTTGAATCTGACTCATCCTTGATTCCACTTTCACTTATGAGTACTACTTCCCTGCCTTTCACCATCGATGCCAGGGATTCAGTGATTAATAGATCCACTTCAAAGGTTTTCAGGTTCCGATTATTCACCCCGATTATAGTAGCACCGAGTTCTAAGGCATCCATCATTTCTTCCTCATTATGAACTTCTACAAGAACCTCTAGTCCAAGATGTGAGGCATAAGAATATAATTCTTTCAGTCTGGTGAAATCCAGTGCGGCAACAATTAGCAGGATCACATTCGCCCCTGCATCCCTGGCACGATCGATCTGGATTTCATCGATGATAAAGTCCTTACACAGAATCGGGATCGAGACGGCTCTTCGAACATTTGCAAGATCCTCCATCCTCCCTTTGAAAAATGGTGTATCCGTCAGAACAGAAATGGCGCACGCTCCAGCTTCTGCATAGATAGCAGCTTGTAATTCCGGATCCACCTCTGTCCGGATATCGCCTTTTGATGGTGATGCCCGCTTGATTTCAGCTATTACTTGTAAGAAGGGAGCAGATTTAAGCGTTTCGTATAATGATTTAGTCGAAGTGCTATGATTATGAAAGGATTGATATCCGGATTGTTTTAAATTGTTCACTTCTTCTTTCTTCTTTTCAATGATGGTATCTAAAATGGTTGCCAATCAAATCACCTGCTTTCGTCGTTGTCGGCTATAGTGTACAAGGGATGAGAGCGCCTCATTTGCCCGTCCGCTTTCTATACTTTCCCTTGCCAGTTTCACACCTTCTGCGAATGTCGAAGCTTTACCATGAGCAACTAAGGCGATTCCTGCGTTGAATAAGACCGTATCCGTATAGGCTCCTTCTTTCCCTTGTAAGACGTCCTGTAAGATACGGGCATTGACTCCTGCATCTCCTCCTTTGATCTCTTCAAGGGTATAAGATGGGAGCCCGACCTCGTCCCCTGATAATGTAAATGAGCTGACTTCACCATCCTCCAGAAGGACAAGATGATTCTCACCTGCAAGTGACGCTTCGTCCATGTAGTCCGCCCCATTCAAGACGATTGCCCGCTTTCTTCCCAATTCACGTAGGACATGTGCCATGGTTTCCAGCTTATCTCTTCTGTACACCCCGATCAGCTGGGTTTCCAATTGAACGGGATTCGTTAGTGGACCAATCAGATTAAAGATGGTCGGAATTTTCAATTCTTTCCGTACCTTCATGATTTTTTTCAGCCCCGAATGGATATGGGGTGTATAGAGGAAGGCGATATTGGTTTCATTCAGGAGATTTTCCACTTCATGGGCCTGAAAGTCCAATGAGATGCCCAGATGTTCCAACACATCTGCACTGCCGGTCCTGCTTGATATGCTCCGATTTCCGTGCTTTGCGACTTTGATGCCTGCCCCTGCCAAAACGAATGCGCTTGTTGTACTGATATTAAAGCTCTGGGATCCATCTCCACCTGTCCCGCAATTATCCAATACATCCTTTAAAGTGCTGGTTACGGGCAATGCCTTCTCTCGGAGCACTTCAACCAGGGCTGTCATTTCCCCCACCGTTTCCCCCTTCGTTTTTAACAGGGTCAAGAAACAGGCGATCTGACTCTCGGTCGTATCTTCCTTGAATAATTCCTGAACGGCTCCCCTCATCTCATCTCTTTCTAATGAATGACCATCAGACAGCTTTTGTAGATATCTTTTCACGGTTATTCCCCTTTCTCATTTCGTCTAAAAAGTTTTGAATGATTTTCTTCCCTGTTTTCGTCCCGATGGACTCTGGATGGAATTGAACCCCAAACAAAGGAGATCCCATATGCTTGATGGCCATGATTTCCCCGTCATCCATAGAAAGGGCAACTGTCTCCAGCGGTTCTGGCAGAGTCCCTTTTTTGATGACCAGTGAATGGTACCTCATCACTTCCAACGGTTGTGGCAAATATTCAAATATCCCTTCACCACTATGTTTGATAAGTGAGCTCTTTCCATGCATGACCTTTTCAGCTATTTCAATGGTTGCCCCAAAGGCTGCCCCGATTGCCTGATGACCCAGACAAACGCCGAGAATCGGCACACTAGCGTGAAGATTCTGTATAATCGAGGTGCAAATACCCGCATTTTCAGGCTTACCTGGTCCAGGGGAAAGGATGATCCCTGAAGGATCCAGTTTTTTTATTTCTTCCAATGAAATCGCATCATTCCGTCTGACCACTACCCTTTCACCAAGTTCTTCAATATATTGATACAGGTTATACGTAAACGAATCATAGTTATCAATGAGTAGAATCATCCCGTCACCTCCAATAATGATTGTGCTTTATTCAGCGTTTCTTCATACTCAGATTCCGGATCTGAATCATACACGATTCCTGCCCCTGCTTGAACATTGGCCACACCATCTTTCACGACCATTGTGCGGATCGCCAGGGCAAAGTCCAGATTGCCGTTGACCCCGATATATCCAACAGCGCCTGAGTATACTCCGCGTTTTGTCGTTTCAAGACCATTGATGATCTGCATGGCCCTGATCTTCGGTGCCCCGCTCACTGTTCCTGCAGGCAAACAGCCTGTTAATGCTTCAAGGGGGGTTACTTCTTCCTTCAATTTACCCTTCACCTCTGAAACGATGTGCATCACATATTTGTACCTCTCAATGGTTAAGTACTTGGTTAATCGGATGGATCCGATTTCACAAATCCTTCCCAGATCATTCCTTCCTAAGTCCACAAGCATTCGATGCTCAGCCATTTCCTTTTCATCCGATAGCAGCTCCCTCTCAAGCTTTCCATCTTCTTCAACGGTATTCCCTCTGCGCCTTGTACCTGCAATGGGATTCGTTGTGATCTGACTGCCCTGTACTTTCAACATGCTTTCTGGGGATGCCCCCAATACGACGTACTCTTCAAAGTCGATGAAGAACATATATGGTGACGGATTGGATTGCCTTAAGCCTCTATAGAATGTAAAAGGATCACCGGTAAAGGATGCCTGAAGTCTTTGGGAAAGCACCACTTGAAAGATTTCTCCTTCCTGAATCGACTGCTTCGCTCTTTCCACTCTCTCCATATATTCATCTTTTGACGTTTGAGCATGAAAGGATAGACGATCCAGTTTTTCCTTGTTTGTGTCCAAATACACATTTGTCAGCTCGTTTTCGGTTTCCTTCACTTTTCCCTCAAGATCGACGTCCATTTCTTCTGTCCATTCATTCATGACAATGATGTATACTTTATGCTCAAGGTGATCAAAGACAATGACTTTTTCATAGAACATGAGATGAATGTCCGGCATCTCCAATTCGTCATCGGGGGTGATACCGATTTCCTCGTAATGTCTGATCACATCATATCCTAAATATCCAACCCCTCCACCTGTGAAAGGAAAGGGTGCATCTTCTAAAGGAACGTGGGGAATAAGAGTTTGAATTATCTCGACGGGGTCCCCTGTTCGTTCCTCTACTCGATCAGTAGACGTTTTTATTATTTGTACGGTATCCCCATATGCCCTACATTCCATGAACGGATCGCTACCCACAAAAGAATAGCGACCGGATTGTTCGTGTTTCAGCGAACTCTCCAATAAAAATTTCTTCTTCCCCTTTAGGGATTGAAAGAGTGATATTGGTGTGTACATATCACCATTCAATTCTTTCACGACATAGTTCAAATCCTGGTGCTTCATCATTGATATCCTCCCATTCGCTTTCACCTTTTAAAAAGTCCATAAAAAAAGTCCCCTATGAACAGGAATCCTGTTCATAGAGGACGATGCTGACCGCGGTGCCACCTCTATTGGGATATACTTATATCCCCTCTTGGTTCAAGTACAGGGTTAATCACCCGATACTCTATCCTTTTAACGGTGGAAATCCGTACGACCCTACTTCATTCAGATCATCTCTCATAAGTCCATTCCAGACAAGCTATCATGCTAAGGTCTCACTGTCCTTAACTCCCTGTTATGCATCACTTGAATGTACTCCTCTTATTCAACGATTTATCAATATAAAGGAATAAAAAAAGGCATCCCAATCCTTATCTTATTAAAAGAAAGGACGGGATACCCGTGGTGCCACCTTTGTTGACTGCTTTTACAGTCCACTCAATCGTATCGGAGCAGAATGCTCTAATACGCGTCTTTTGTAACGATAAGACATTCGCCAAAGCCTACTTCCCTAAGGTTTCGGTTTGGAAGCTCGGAAGTCCATTCCCTAGTACCGCTCACACTGGTTCACACCAACCACCAGCTCTCTGAAGTGTCGATTATAGGTACTCCTCTTCGTCAAAGCCATTCGCTCATTTAATTGATTGTTTATTATACTAATCGCTTTTTCTCACGATGTCAACCATTTAATTCATATTCTATTCCATCTTATGCTGATTGGTTCAAACAATGGTGATCATCATGGAATCACAGACTGGTTTATAACCGATCTCCATATAGATTTTGTTCGATGTGGGATTATCCAGGTCCGTATAGAGGGAACAGAAGGTGTGTTCATGCAGTAGCAGACGGCTCAGTTCCGCTACTACAGAAGAGGCGTATCCCTTCTTCCTGAATTCGGATGGGGTGTAAACAAAATTTACGGTAATCCCGTTTTCCGTTCTTCTTGCCCCCCTTGCCATGGAAACAGGCTGTCCGGCCACTTCCCAAAAGAACACATAGCGTTCATTATCAATCATATCTTTCGCCCTTTTGAGCGCTTCATCACCCGACAAGGTTATGACTTCTGTATCTGCGACAAACTCACTGATCCATTTGGCCAGGAGCCCCTCTTGACCTGAACGAACCGGAACCATTTTCCCTTCACTCAACTGGATATCATTCACTTCACTCAATTGATACACACGTTGGTTCATACGGATGGTGAAACCCTTCCCCGTAACGTGACACCATGCATGGGTCAGTTGAAGTGCGGTTTCTTTCTCAGCAACAAAACCGGGGATCGTCATCCCGGAATCCTCACAAAACGTATGGAGCTGTTCGGCTATGGCCTGGATATCATCCTTCCCTACATTCAGGGTAACGACAAGGTAATGAGGAGGAGTCATGATGAATGATCCCACTGCCTTGTCATCCTCATTTTCCACTAACAGCAGAAGTGGATCTATATATTTGTCACTCGTTTTCATGGTATTCAATAGTCCCAAAGGCAGATTATTCGCTGCCTCATCCTCCATAAGGAGAGAATAAACCTTATCATGGAAGGCTATTGGGTCTTCATACTGTGTAAGCTTATACATATTATCACCCCATCACAACATTCTACATATGGGATCCTGATTCCTGCTTTATGTGGGAAGCTTTTTCCCTGTGATAGAGTGAAAGACATGGTACCCACTGACAGACACCCCGATGGTCCCCGCACCTGGGAAGACAGAATCTCCACATACCCAGACATTCTCAAGTGGAGTCCTGTGCGATAGACTATTGAAGAGCGCATGATCATTGGTTTGGGGAAATCCCCCTACAATCCCGCCGGGCCGCCCCGTATATCGTTCCCACGCCTTGGGCGCACCCGGGTAGCATTCTATCAGACTACTTCTAAAGGTGGGTATGACCGTCTCTATTGAATCCAGCATCTTCTTTTTAAGGTTCCTCTTGTACCAATCATATTTTTCTTTTGAGTCCCAATTCTCTAATTTTGTATGGGTTGATACCGTCATAGTACGGAATCCTTCCGGCGCGCGCTGCCGGTCATCGTGATGAGATAATGATAAGAAAAGATGATCTCCTTCCGTCATATTACCATCATTGCTTGTGCAAATTTGCGTAAACAGGGGGAGAGTTTCCGGCAGTGATTCTTCTTTCAATAACATATAAAGGGTCATGGTCCCCCACACAGCCTCTCTTTCTTTTCCTTTCAAATAGGTTTTAATACTTGGTGCATATTCGTCAGGGAATAGATTCTTGAGTGACTGGACAGGAACGTTGCATATGACATGATCGGCATGATATTCATTCCCTCTATGATCAGAGACGATCCACTCCTGAAGATGCTCATCACGTGTAATGCTTACCACTTTCCTCCCCAGGGTCGCTTTAACCCCAAGTGATATCGATGCATCGACCAGACATTCGGCTATGCGATATAAGCCACCTTCAAGGTAGAAGGCCCCCTCATGATACATATCAAGTGCCAGGCAGCCGAGCAATAAAGAACATTGGTCGCTCTCCACCTGCATACTGTCTATCAGCTGTCCATCAATAAAGTGTTTGAAGGATGTGTGGACATGCAGGTCGTGTTTTTTCAGCAGATCGAGCATGGTCTTTTGAAAGCCTGGCAGAAGGGTCAGTGAACCCAGATT
Source organism: Rossellomorea vietnamensis (assembly GCF_025398035.1). Classification (NCBI taxonomy): domain Bacteria; kingdom Bacillati; phylum Bacillota; class Bacilli; order Caryophanales; family Bacillaceae; genus Rossellomorea; species Rossellomorea vietnamensis. Next base: position 312,367 of record NZ_CP104558.1, on the reverse strand, counting down.
CAGGCTCATAATGAGCTCCTTCCACTCTCTTACCGTCCTCGGCGGAAGGATGGGCAGGGAATCCACGAGTACCCGTATTTCCTTAGCCATCCTGTACAAATCCCTGAAGTAACAGGCAATTTTATCTGCACTATCAGGAAACGCTTTCATCAACCCTTTAACATGCGATTCCCGATTCCGTTGGAAGGTTAAGCTAACCTCCGGAAGATGTATGTCCATTACCCGCTCAAGGAGTTGATTCGACGGCAATTCGATGCCGAGGTACTGAAAGATGCGCTGATGAATCCCCCCAGGTTCGAAACCCATCCCAAGAGTCGCTCCGACTGGAAATAACGCTTCTCCCCGTTGGAACTTCCCGGCACAGCCACCCCATTCCCTTGAAGCTTCAAGGACATGTACATGATAACCGGCACTTCCAAGGAGGGCAGCAGCAGTAAGCCCTCCGATACCTCCTCCGACCACGACTACAGAATGTTCCATATTCCTTCACCCAATCCGTCTTTTATTACTATTCAATGTACTCTTTTGCACTAGAAAAGACAAAAATGGATGGGTTACTTAAACCCATCCATCCGGTGTTTCGATTGAGTAGCCAGAGAAGCAAGGACATACATAAAAAAGGAGATGATAATGGGAAAGATGACCGTATTCATATCTAAATAGTTTGGTGCAAAACTATGAAATAAAATATACGCCACCAATCCTGAAACCATGGAAGCAAGCGCACCAGCACTATTTCCCTTTTTCCAGTATAGCCCGAGTACAATTGGCCAGATAAAGACTGCTTCAAGACCTCCGAAAGAAAATAAATTAAGCCAGATAATCAATTCAGGCGGGCTTAATGCCATGAGAAAAACCAGTATACCTGTCAGACTCGTCACCCAGAAGCTGATTGTCTTGATCTGTTTCTCTTTTGCATCTTTATTGATGAAGTTCATATAAACATCTTTCACAATGGCTGATGATACGATCAACAGCAACGAATCCACCGTCGACATGATGGCTGCCATGGGAGCTGCCAGAACAATTCCCGCAAGCCACGGAGGAAGCACCTCAAGCGCAAGGAGCGGCATGACTTTGTCCGCCACTTCGATTCCCGGGAGGACCACTCTTGCCAGAACTCCGATGAGATGCATGCCAAGCATGATCGAACCCACGACGATTGTGCCGATAATCAGGGCCCTGTGCAGAGAACGGGAATTTTTATAGCTCATGGCCCTTACGGCTACTTGGGGAAGTCCAACGACCCCCACTCCCACTAAGATCCAGAAAGACGAGATATACTTTGCGCTCAGCTCACCGTTCGGCCCATGGGGACTTAGTAAATTGGGATTTTCAGCTTGCAATTCCATCATGATCTTTTCCATGCCGCCACCTGCCATGATCGTAGCAATCAACAGGATCAATGTCCCTCCAAGCATGACAACTCCCTGGATCGCATCTGTGATGGCTACGGCGCGGAAACCGCCGATCGTAACATACACGAGGACGGAGATAGCAAACAGGAATAGAGCGGTTTCATAGCTCAATCCCGTTAATGATTCGATTAAACGTGCCCCTCCTACCCACTGGGCTATCATGGCAGAGAATAAGAACAAGATGATACTGATGGCCGAAAGGACCGTTATCTTATTGCTTCCATATCTCCCCTGTAAATAATCGATCAATGTAACGGCTTTATACTTCCTTGACATAATGGCAAACTTCTTACCGAGTATAAGAAGAACAAAATATCCTGTCACAACCTGGCTCATGGCAAGGAGCACCCATGATAGCCCATATGTATATGCAGCACCCGGACCACCGATGAAGCTGCTGGCACTGCCGTATGTAGCAATCATCGTCATGGCGAGGATAAATCCTCCGAGTTGTCGGCTGCCGAGGAAATATTCCTGTACAAACGAATCTGATTTGCTTACGGTTTTAGCGGTATAAATCCCCACTATGAAAATCAAAATCAAAAAGGCAAACAAGGGAATCATTGCCATACTATTCATGACCATCCTCCTCTTCGCCAAACGGAATATCTGTCAAAAGGTATTTCACCACTATAATCACTAAAAATACCATAAGAAGAAATCCCACGATACAGCTGTAGAAGAACCATGCCGGCATCCCCAAGATCCAATCGTAATCTGATACAGGCTGCCCGCCGAGTCCAAATGCAAATCCATACCACCACAAAAAATTTATAAGAACGAGTGCAACACCAATTAATGCTTCGTGGTTGGCGATCCGAAACCGTCTATCATCCTTATGATTCACTTCCTATTATCCCTCCCCGTAAATAAACATCCTTTAACAATTTACGACATGATGATATGAAATGCAAGAAAAAGACAGGCCTGAAGCATCCGCTTCAGGCCTGTCTTTTTGAACTAATAAAAGGGGGTAATCATGAACCATTCTCTCTATCTGAAAGAGGGGGAACTCTTTTGTTTAATGAGAATGATTTTCAATATCATTGTAATCTCTCTAAAATTAAAAGTCAACACAAAAGTTAATCTCACTAAAGGAAAAATTTGGTGAACAAAAATAAGAATTGTGGTAAAATTCTAAAATGTACTCACATGTTTTAAGAGAGAGAATGAGGGGGAATGACTGTGAGAGCAAAATTAAAAACATTTGGAATACCAATTGTGTTCATTCTATTATTGATTGGTGCACTTTTCTTTCACCAGCTTCTGAACGTAAAACAACAACCGGATCCCGATTGGAGCAGATCGATCCCTTTGGGCTATTCATCTGAGGAACGTCCGCTTGTCTTCTATAACGAAGAGGGACTATTCTTAGCAAGCAATGGAAAGGTAGATCAATTTTCATTCGATGAATCACTTAATCCAAATAAAGAAGGTTCATTGAATATAAGCGTGACAAGGGGCAAGCCATTTTGGACGGACGGAAATAAGGTCTTACAAGTGAAGGGTGATCAGCTCATTTCATCCGACGACACCGGAGACAAGACCATCGAAGATAACGTAACGGGAATCAGCACTTCATCAAACACAATCTATTACTGGAAACAAGAAGTCCTGTACTCTCTTTCTCCAGCTGATCTTTCCAGCAAGGAAGTTTACCGATTCCCAGATGAAGTCCTTGAAGCCTATGTCGAAAACGACGGAAGTGCCGTCGTACAAATAAGGCAGGATGATACTCATGCCCATCTTTACTACTTAGATGAAGAATTACAATTGGTGAAGCAGCCATTTGCCGTGGTCAAAACAGCGACGAATCATCATATCAACGGGTTGTCCTTCTTAAAAGAAAACAATCAATTAACACTTTTGTACAATGAAGAAATGCGCGCACAAGGGACATTATCCTATAAGATATGGAAATTGGAAACACCCATGAGCGATATAGGAACGTCGATCATAAAGCCTGCCCAGATTGCATTTACGAATGACCAATCAGGCTTCAAATTGGAAAGTCCGAGGTCCGTAAAGTTTGCAGACATCGATGGAAAGCCGTCGATCCTCTTCACATCCGAGAGTCACAAAGTAGGGGGACAAAATACCATCAGTCTTTACGTTGCACCTTTCAGTGAATCCAATCAGTTTGTGGCTACACCTGTCAGTACAAGCAAGCATTTTACCTATTCACCGCTTCAGATATCCGATCAAAATATCGCCTGGCTTGATTATGGCGGTGATTATTATGAATTGTTCGGCGCCTCACAGGATGAGAAAGCCATTGTCAAAAGTACGGAATGGTCGAAACGAAGCGTAAAGGAAGCCTTGAACAATTCGGTTCTCATGCTGTTCAGCAGTTTGGTCACTATTTTGGTTTCGTTTTATTGGGTACTTCCTTCCCTGTTTGTCTTGATCCTTCTTTATATGTTCAAACCGAATATGTTTGAAAAAGAAGAAATCAACTGGGTGGAATATGCTTCGATCATTCTATTCATCCTTATGCCACTGACATTCGTCAGTAAAGCGATGGGAGATTATTTCTATTTTTCAGCTCCCGGCTATCTCACATTTTCGGGAAGTGAGTATGTATTATTAGTGATCATCAGCATCCTTACTGCCCTGCTTTGGAAAGTGGGCAGAGATCCGGACTGGGGTACATTCGGAGGAGTATTTTATTTCATGGGAATCTATATTCTTCTATACGTCACTTCCATCGGACCGTATATCTTTAATTTGTTTTAATACAAAAACGCTCAGGTCTCCTGAGCGTTTTTTACATGCATGTCTTCATCTTCTCTCCAATGCTTGCGTTTGTAGAAATACATATAGATCGTGATGCAAAGGGTAAGCCAGGCACCTCCTGCCGTGAATCCGCCAATGATGTCACTTGGATAATGAACACCAAGGTATATCCTGCTCAATCCAATCAGTAGGACAAGCATGGAGACCAAGATCACACTAGCCCATTTATACCGTTTACGATCCAGGGCACGGAACAGGATGAATGCCAGTGAACCATAAAATATGAATGAGCTCATGGAATGACCACTGGGAAAACTGTAGCCCCCCTGTTGGATCAATGCTTCAATATCGGGCCGGTCCCGTTTAAATATCCATTTTAGAAGCCCATTGAACCCCGCACCTGTCAGGATGGTGATCGCTACAAACAAAGCAAGTGGATATTTCTTCATAAACAGAAGGATGACGACTGCACACCCGGTAAAGATGGTGATACCTTTTATTCCACCTAAAAAAGTGATGACCGTCATGATTTCCGTTAATTTAGGTGAAATCGTCCCTCTGACGATGTCGAATACCCCATTATCAAATTGAGCGATCTCATTTTCTTTCCATTCTTCCACGATCGATACAAATCCCCAGGTGAATACAATCAAACACAACAGGGATACAACGACAAAGACGCCTTGTTCAATATGTTTCTCCTTCAAGACTTCTCCCTCTCTCCTGACTCACGCCTTCTACTGAGCTTTTTTCTTAGAAGTCGTTTTCTTTTTAGTTGGTTTCTTTGCCTTTTTGGGCTTGGACGAATCGATGGATGCCTGTAGGGCTGCCATAAGATCCGTTACATTTTCTTTCGGTTCTCTTTCTTTGGATGTGACCACTTTTTCCCCTGTTTGTTTCGATTCTATCAATTGACTTAAGCGTTCACGATACTGATCTTTATAGTTCTCAGGCTGGAATTCCGTCGTCAGTTGATCGATGAGCATGGTAGCCGTCTCCAGTTCTTTTTCGCTGATTTCATCTCCTTCAGGCACATTGGGGACATCGCCGGTTCCTCTTACCTCATCGGGATAGTGAATGGTTTCCATGACGAGTGTATGCTCGTATACACGAACGATGGAAAGCTGCTCCTTCGACCGCATCGTGATTTTGGCAATTCCTACTTTCCCTGACTCCTGTAGGGCTTTTCTCAAAAGGGAATAGGCTTTTTTTCCGCCGTCGTTCGGTGAAACAAAATAACTTCGATCAAAGAAAATCGGGTCGATTTCCTCCATCTTAATAAAATCGACAATCTCTACAGCCTTATCACCACTTGCTTCCTTCAGCTCTTTCAATTCCTCATCTTCAAGGACGACAAACTTACCTTTCGTCACTTCATAACCTTTCACGATATCGGCTTGATCCAGTTCCTTTTCACAAGCGGGACATACTTTTTCGTATTTAATGGGTGTATGACATTCTTTATGAAGTGAACGGAGTTTGATATCCCGGTCTTCTGTAGCAGAATGAAGTTTAATGGGGATGTTCACCAGTCCAAAGCTGATGGACCCTTTCCAAATTGTATGCATATCTTTCAATACCCTCCTTTACATAAACTAATCCCTTATCCATATCATTTAGTTCCTCCACTTTCTTCATCCCTTTAAACATCTGGAAATATTCCGGGTCCAAAGCGGACAGACTATTACTTAAAACTAGGTGAAACAAATGAAACCGATGCTACCAACTTTACGATATGAACTTCCTTCAGGTGAGGACTGGCTATATGAAGTGAAATATGATGGCTTCCGTGGCATTTTATCTGTTCAATCCCCTGATCAAATCAGCTTGCAAAGCCGAAATGGGAAAGAACTTCTGAGTCACTTCCCTGAGATAAAGAAGCAAATTCAACAATTACTGAATGAACGTGCATTCCCCCTCCCACTCATATTGGATGGAGAGGTTGCATTATTGCGCTCCTCCTTCAGCACCGAGTTCCAGGAACTTCAGGTTAGGGGTAGGATGCGGAATGATCATAAAATCATGCAAGCCGCTGCCAGTAGACCTGTTGCATTCCTGGTATTTGATTTACTTCAGCTTGAAAAGAAATTATTTATCGAGGAACCCTATCTCACGAGAAAAGAAAAACTGAAAGAAGTGTTCACCTTCCTTCATTTACCAGTGGAACCTGCTCCTTCACACCCTTTGACTCTGCAAATGGTTCCTTATTACAAAAACCCTGAGAGAGTGTGGAAGCTTGTTGAAAATGAAGAAGGGGAAGGGGTTGTCGCAAAGAGGGCCCGGAGTAAATGGGACGCGGGGAAACGGAGTGCTGACTGGATCAAATGTAAGAACTGGAAACATTGCCAGTGCTTTATCACCGCCCTGGATGATACGAATGATTATTTCCACATCGGCGTATACGAGAAAGGACAAATCATCCCGATCGGCTTATTTCATTTCGGTCTTTCTGCTGAGGAAAAAAGAACCCTGAAAACGACAATAAAGCAAAACAGTACAGGAAAGAACAATTCTCTTTATTCCATAGATCCTGCCATCACCGTAGAAATAGTGTATCTGAACTGGCAGGAAGGAAAGCTTCGGGAACCCCATTTTAAACAATTCCTTTTTACCACTCCACCGGAAGCGTGCACACTTGAGCAATTTATGTTGGACGAAGCCTCCCTTCCAAGAGAGGTTGACATCACTCACCCGGAAAAGACATTGTTTCGGGAGGTTTCCATCACGAAACTGGATTATATCCGTTTCCTCCGAAAGATGTCTGTGGTGATTTTGCCGTTTTTAACGAACAGGCCCTTAACCTGCATTCGATTTCCCCACGGGGTTTTCGGTGAATCCTTTTACCAAAAAAACACTCCTGATTATTCTCCTGCTTTTGTTGAAACATACAAAGAGGATCATATTCACTACACCATGTGCAATAACCTGGAAACATTGATATGGCTTGGAAACCAATTGGCACTTGAATTTCATGTCCCCTTTCAGAAAGCAGGGGAAGAATTCGTCAATGAGGTCGTTTTCGACTTAGATCCACCAAGCCGCGATCATTTTTCGCTGGCCGTTAAAGCGGCCACCATCATGAAAGGATTATTTGACGGGCTGAACCTCAAAAGCTTTGTCAAAACATCGGGAAATAAGGGGCTTCAAGTGTATATTCCCCTCCCTCCAGGATATACGTGGGAAGACACAGGCTTATTTACAGAATTCATTGCTCACTACCTTGTAAGCAATGATCCGGGGGACTTCACGACCGAGCGGTTAAAGAAGAACCGCAAAGGCCGACTGTACGTGGATTATATTCAACACGGTGAAGGTAAAACCATCATCGCCCCCTATTCATTGAGGGGGAATGAAGACGCTTTGGTCGCCACACCACTATGGTGGGAAGAAGTGAATGAAGATCTCAATCCTGAAATGTTTACCACTGACGCAGTCTTAAGAAGATTTCAGGAGAAAGGCTGCCCCTTTACTGGTTTCGACCAGGCGAAAGCATCTCAGCCATTTGACAAAGTCATTTATTTTTTGAAAAAGCAGGCCAAGACAAATAAAAAGGGTACCCCGAAATCATAGGGGCACCCTCTTTGGTTATCCATTGTTAATCTATGCGCTCATGAACACTTTGCTTTCGACGATTGACTTGGCATGGTTCTGTAAGTGCTCATACATGGCCTCTTCAGTGAATTCCTGTCTTGACACTTCATGATACTGCTCGGGATTGGAAAGAGACAATTCTAATTGAGATTGATAAAGATACGTTGCATTTCCAATCAACTCCATGTTGTATCGTCCTTCACCCAATTCGTTCACGACGACACGGACTTTCCCACCGTTATTGTATACATCGATCTCCTGGCCGAATTCATTCTGCTGAAGCAGGCATGTTACAAGACTGGAAGCAGACATGGCTGTCCCACATGCATTCGTGAAACCGACCCCTCTTTCATACGTCCGAACATAGATGGATCCTTTTTCCAGAGGATGCACAAAACTGACATTGACTCCATCAGGAAACAGGTTATTGGGTCCATTCACTGTTTCAGCAATGGATTTCTGCTCGTTCGAGAGGATATGCTCTGTGCCGACGACACTGATCAAATGGGGGTTCGGCACTGCCAGGGCAGAAAAGGTCAAGTGATCTGAAATTTCTGGGATGCTTTCATTCACCAACGTGGTACGATCAATGTTCATTGGCAGTTGATCCAGCTGAAAAAGGACAGGGGAAATTTCAACATTATAGGTTGGGATGTTTTCGAAAATGGATTCCTGTGAACACACACGAAGATCCGCCTTCATCGTTTGAACGACGATGGTCTCTTTATCCAGCAGCTCACATACATAGCGACCGACACATCGCAGACCGTTTCCACACATAGATGCCTCTGAACCATCTGCGTTGAAAACCCGCATTCTGGCATCACAATTTTCGCTTGATAATACAAACAAGATCCCATCTGCCCCGAAGGCCGACTTACGATCACATAGGGCCAGGGCAAGATTTTGCCTCTCTTCTTCGGTAAAATCATATCCATTCGTCATTTCATCAATAAGTAAAAAGTCATTTCCGGAGCCATGACATTTTATTAGATTCAAGTCCATCGTGAATCCCTCCACGCTAATTTACTAGTAAACTATTCATAATATTCTTAGCTTGCCACAAACAAGCTCATTACGCAATCCTCTACCCCTCATTTTCAAAAAATAAGGGATGTTCATAGTTGAATTATGTTGGTCATTTCGAGACAATGGAAGTGGTGATGATGATGAAGGAAGAATACCGTTTTCGTTTTCAGGTCCATAAAGTGGAAGAAGCGGGGGATGAATATGAGTCAAGGGATGTGATTGTGTTCGCCCGGATCTTCAACGAAAAAAAAGACCTCGTCCATGAAGGTCTCTTTCGGGTGCGCTTTAATACAATTGGAATCTACCCTTTCCCTGCAGATGTTGGGCGTCAGATTTATTCAAAGCAACTGCAGCGGCTCTTGCTCATGGAATTGAAACGGTATATCAAACCCCAGAGAAAATATCTTACCCCGGGGGATTATAAACCTGTCTGGTAGTATTATGCCATCTCGGTTACTTCATGATTCAAAAGCTCTTCCGTCCACTTGCAGGAATGATGATAACTCTCCATCACTTCCTTTTTGGTTAACTTCAATCCACCTTCACATAATACGCCAGTTCCATCAATTCCCTGAAACAAGGATTCAATTCATTGAATATAAAATCATCCAACTTAATCTTATACCCCGTAGTACGAATCAAACAGAACGTAAGCAAAAGAGGCCCTCACATTGTGAGGGCCTCTTTTGCTTATGTTCGCCTTAATGAATCGAATGAACAAAGAAATTCATCAGAAACAGTGCAGCAATGATATATAGAGGAATGGAAACTTCCCGCGCCTTCCCTGTAGCCAATTTCAATACTGGATACAGAATAAACCCGATGGCGATTCCGTCTGCGATACTGTACGTAAACGGAATCATCGCAATGATGAAAATGGCGGGAAACGCCTCTGTCAGATCACGAAGATCCATATGTCGTATATTTTGAATCATCAATCCGCCGATGATGATGAGAATCGGGGCGATGGCATGATCCGGAATCCACTTTAAATACGGAATGAACAACACAGATCCCAGAAATAATACGCCAGTAGTCAAGCTTGTCAATCCAGTCCGGCCGCCTGCCGTCATGGCTGCTGCACTTTCCACCGTCGAAACTGTCGGACTCGTTCCGAAAAACCCTGAGGTGAATGCGGAAAAAGCATTAGCTTGAAAGGCTTTAGAATATTTATGGGGTTGATCGATCATATCTGTATGACCATGAACGAGACCGATGTTTTCAAATACCAGCACCATCGTGACAGAAAAAACCGCAATCCAAAACGGGATTTTCATAATGGCACTAAATGATATTTGACCGAATACCTGACTGTATTCACTCAGATGGAATGAGCTTGACTGAATGGAAGGCTCAATCCCAAAGATGAATCCCAGCAGTGTACCGAATGCGATACTCCATAAAAATTGACCTTTAACATTACGAATGAAAAGAAAAATCGTCACCAGGAACGTCAGCACCGTGGCCAACACCTTTAGCTCCCCAAAATCACCGATCATGATGATGGCACTGTCCCCTCTTTGAATGAGGCCGCCTTTTTCAAGACCGATAAACATTAAAAACATCCCTAACCCTACAGTAATGGCTTCTTTCAATGTTTTGGGGATGGCTTCCGATAATACTTTGGAAAGCTTTGTAAATGCAATGATCATAAAGAGTATTCCTGAAATCACTATGACAGCTAATGCTTCCTGCCACGAAAGGCCTGACGACTTCACCAGGGTGAATGTAAACATTGCATTAATTCCCATGCCTGGAACCAGAAGAATCGGCGCATTTGCCCAAAAGGCCATCACCAAACACCCAACGAAGGAAGCAAGTATCGTTGCCATGACTGCCCCTTCAAATGGAATTCCAGCTTCAGAAAGAATTAAAGCATTTACAGCGATGATGTAGACAATCGTAAAGTAGCCGATCGCACCTGCCATCATCTCCTGTTTCATCGTGGTACCGTGATCCTTTAACTGAAAAATACCTCCACGTGCTTTCATATAATCTTCCTATAAAACTGCCCTCTCCCTACCCGCTCGTCCCTTCATAAAGGGGAGCCACAAAATACTATTCTAGCAAAAGGTCTGACGTTTGCCAATATGTATTTTGGTGGGTGTGTGACGAGGTTAGTGTATGTTTCTTAGGGATCGGATTGATAAGTTGAAGAATTCAACGGCTATTGGGGTTGCATGCATTCCCATTTTTGTGGAAAATCCGGCCGGAATGTTTGGAAATCCAGCGGCTTTTGGAAGAAATTCGGCCGTTTTCTGGAATAATCAAGCCAAAATCACCAGGAATTCAGCCGTTTTGATGAAAAATTCAGCCATTATACAAATAATACCAATTTACCTAATCGGTACTACAGACTCTGTAATTTGGAACCCGGCCGAAAAATGAAAGATACAGCCAAATTAGAAAAAAACCCCATTTCATACCCCTCACTTACAGGAAGACTCATATCCAAAAGCCCCTTTAAAGGTCCGTCCCTCAAAAAAAAGAAGTCTCCCATAGTAGGAGACTTCTCAGACTGTAGACAAACCCCACCTTCACTTTAACCGAAGGTGGGGTTTTCTGATATTTTAAAAGATTTTTCTCCTGTTTCTAGGCTGGACATGGCCCTCGCCATGTCCAGTTTGCCAACTTCTTAAGATTCATGGCAGCGAATGTAAGCATCGCCTGCATTGAAACTTTTTTAAGACCTCTTAAGGTCGTCCAACGCATGCCATGCTTTTCTTTTGCGTCCGCAAAGACCCGTTCGATCGTTTCTTTGCGTTTCGCATATAGAGTTTTATTAAGTTCTGTATGTCTCAAATGTTCTACTTCATCTATGTAATCCTGCCACACATGTCGATGAATCATCTTGGTGTGATTCTTACTTTGTGTACAACGTTCTAACAGAGGACAGTCTTTACATTCCAAAGGATTTGAAGCGTATTGTTTGTACCCGTCTCTTGTGGTAGTACGGTAAGGTAAAATTTGTCCTTCGGGACAAAGATAGGAGTCAAAATATTCATCGTAAACGTATTCGTATTTCCTAAGATATCCGTCTTTCGTTCTCGGCCGTGTATAAGGCATAACGGGTCTGATTTCTTGGTCCATGAGGAATTTAGCGATGTGGGGTGTTTTATATCCTGCATCAACAGCGACAGAACTGGGCTTACCGACTTTATCCGTGACTTGAGTGACGAGCTTGTCCAACATCCGACTATCGTGAACATTTCCTCCCGTGACAAGAGATCCTAAGATAAAACCCCGGGAGTCGCTTGCCGTATGAAAAGAATACGCAAACAGCTTTTCGCGCTCATCTTTTACGTAATACCCACTTTCAGGGTCTGTCGTGCTGACCTTTATTTCTTTTGACTCTTCTTTATTCTGTGGGGGGAAGGGCTTTTTTCCGTGTTCCTCTCGGTCAATGTTGATCTCTTTATCCAGCTGATCCTGATACGTTCTAGTTTCGACTCGGGCTATTTTCTTTTCGAATTTCTTCTTATTCGCATTCGCTTTTACATGAGTAGAATCTATAAATGCAACGGATGGATCCACCAATCCTTTGGTCATCACTTCTTTCAAAATGCGGTAGAAAATTTGTTCAAAGAGATCCGTATCGTGGAAGCGCCTAACGTAGTTTTTACCGAAGGTTGAAAAGTGAGGGATTTTCTCTTTGAACGAATACCCAATAAACCATCGATAAGCAACGTTGGTTTCGATTTCTTTGATGGTTTGACGCATGGAGCGTATGCCAAAGAGGTATTGGGTAAAGACCATTTTAATGAGAACAACGGGATCAATACCAGGCCGCCCATTGTCTAAACAATATTTATCTTCTACTAAGTCATAAATAAATTCAAAATCAATCGCTTGTTCAACTTTCCTAACTAGATGATCCTCAGGAACAAGTTCATCTAGCGCAACCATTTCAATTTGATTTCTTCCTTCTTTAGTGTGTTTTGATAACATTTTTATCCCCCACAAAAGCTTTATTCCTTTCTATTATACAAAAAAAGCTTGTAGACTTGGTCTAATTCTTAGACTTTGTCTACAAGCTGAGAAGTCTCCCATAGTAGGAGACTTCTCAAAACTATTTTATTTATCGATCTCACGGATTAAATTGGCCATTTCGATGGCTGAAACCGCCGCTTCCCATCCTTTGTTCCCGGCTTTTGTGCCGGCTCTTTCGATTGCCTGTTCGATTGTATCCGTCGTCAAGACCCCGAATATGACGGGTACGTCTTCCTGCAGGCTGAGATTGGCCACTCCTTTCGCAACCTCTCCGCTTACGTATTCAAAATGAGCGGTTGCTCCGCGGATGACCGTTCCCAAAGTTACAACGGCATCATATTTACCAGAACGCGCAAGTTTCTTGGCGATCATGGGAATTTCAAATGCTCCCGGGACCCAAGTGACGGAGACATTCCCTTCTTCAACACCGTGTCGCTTCAAGGCATCTTCCGCTCCGCCAAGCAGCTTGGATGTGATGAATTCATTAAAACGTGAAACGACGATGGCCACTCTTAATCCTGATCCTACTAAATTTCCTTCATAAATGGTTTTCATTGTAAATTCCCCCTAAAATTTTAGTAAATGTCCGAGCTTAGTGTGCTTTGTTTTTAAATACTTTTCATTTTCGAATTTCGCAGGCATCTGGATCGGCACCCGATCAGCGATTTCTAAACCGTATCCGTTGATCCCGGCGATCTTTCGCGGATTATTGGTCAATAGACGCATCTTGGTTATACCTAGATCTCTCAGAATCTGCGCTCCGATTCCATATTCCCTTAAATCGTCACCAAAGCCCAGTTTTTGATTGGCTTCCACAGTGTCATAGCCTTCTTCTTGAAGCTTATAAGCCTTCAGTTTGTTTATTAATCCGATCCCGCGGCCCTCTTGCCTCATATAAAGCAGGACACCTTTTCCTTCTTCTTCAATCTGTGTAAGGGCTGTAGCGAGCTGAGGACCACAATCACACCGATTGGAACCGAAAACATCCCCTGTCAGGCATTCGGAGTGTACACGTACGAGTACATCCTCACCCTCTGACCATTCTCCTTTTACAAGGGCGATATGCTCTTTTCCTGTAAGATTTTCTGTGTAAGCGACCGCTTTGAAGTTTCCAAATTCAGTTGGAAGCTCAATTTCCACTTCCCTTGTCACAAGCATTTCCTTTTTTCTTCTATACCTGATCAAATCTTCTATGGAAATGATCTTTAGATCCCATTTTTCAGCGAGCTTCATTAATTCAGGCACCCTTGCCATCGTTCCATCTTCATTCATGATTTCACAGATGACGCCGGATGGTTGTGCACCTGCAAGAACAGCCAGATCGATGGCTGCTTCTGTATGCCCTGCCCGCTTTAGAACCCCGCCATTTTTGGCGACAAGGGGAAATACATGTCCGGGTCGTTTAAAGTCCTCCGGAACTGAATTCACGTTCAATAATTCCTGTATGGTGGCCGATCTTTCAAATGCACTGATCCCCGTCGTTGCGGATTTATGATCAACTGATATGGTAAAGGCCGTGCCATGGGGGTCTGTATTTGACATGGTCATCGGCGATAGCTTCAATTTGGTTGCTATTTCCTCTGTAATGGGGGCACAAATCAAGCCTCTCCCTTCTTTAGCCATAAAATTAATGACTTCAGGAGTCGCTTTATCTGCCAGGGCAATAAAATCTCCCTCATTTTCACGATTTTCGTCATCCACCACGATAACGACTTTACCTGCCTGTAAATCTTCCAGAGCTTCTTCGATCTTATTAAACATGGGGCAACCCCTCCTCTTAGTCAGCGAACCCGTTTTGAGATAAAAAATCATAGCTGATGCTGCTTGAAGTCCTCTCAGACTGTTCCTTTGCTTCATAGAAACGATGAAAATATTTCGCCATTACATCACATTCAATATTGACAAGGTCCCCTACTTTTTTTCCACCAAGGACCGTATCCCCTCTCGTCTGAGGGATGAGGGAAATCGTAATGGTATTATTTTTTACACCAAACACAGTAAGGGAGGTGCCGTCAATTGCGACCGACCCCTTTATGATGAACAAATGGCCGTGATGTTCCGGGATGGTAATGTCCATATACCATGCATTTTCCACTTTCTCTACTCTCATGATGGTACCCACCCCGTCTACATGGCCGTTGACAAAATGACCGCCGAAACGTCCATCTGCCCTCATGGCCCTTTCCAGGTTCACTTTCGAACCACGGGTAAGGGTCCTTAAGGTGGTCCCTTCAAACGTCTCCGGCATGACATCAACCTGAAACTTGTTGGAGCTGAATGAGGTGACGGTTAAACAAACCCCGTTCACACTGATGCTGTCCCCTATATGGATATCTTCGAGAATGCGGCTCGATGCAATCGTCAGTTCCATGGAAGAGGAAGACTTTGTCATCTGTTCGATCGCTCCAATTTCTTCAATAATTCCAGTAAACATTCTTCTCCCCCTTTCATAAAGGTTCCCGTTTTGGCCGTGCGATAATTTTGATATCCTGTCCTACACGATCCAGGTGTGCAATCTCCATTTCCAATCCTTCTGCAATGGTCGGAAATCCTTTTCCTCCAAAACTCGTGAAGGCAGCATTTCCACCAACAAGCTTTGGTGCCATATACATAACCATTTCCTGAAAGGCCTTTTCCTCTAAGAAAGCAGAATGTACAGAAGAACCACCTTCTACATAAAGGGAAGCAATCTTACGGGAACCAAGTTCTTTCAGAACGGTTCGAATCCCGATTCTCTCATTGGCAAGGGAAACGATTTCACATCCCCGATCGATATAGGGCTTCTTCTGTTCTTCTTTGACCGAACTGCCTGTAAATATGATGGTTCTACTTTCTAGGTCCTCTACGACATGAGAGTGGATCGGTGTACGCAAATAAGTATCTAATATAATTCGAATGGGGTTTTTTCCACCTTGGGGCAGACGGGTGGTAAGGTGTGGGTTGTCTTGAATGACCGTATTGACTCCTACTAATATCGCGTCATGCCTGTGACGATCATAGTGGACATCGGTTCTTGAGGCTTCGGATGTAATCCACTTACTGTCTCCCGAAGCTGATGCGGTTTTTCCATCTAGTGTAACCGCTGTTTTTAGCGTGACATATGGGGTACCATTTTGAATGAAGTGGAAAAAATGCTTATTCAGCTCCCGGGCTTCTTCTTCAAGTTCACCCACCACTACTTCAATGCCTGCATCCCTTAATTGTTGAATGCCACGCCCGGCCACCAGGGGATTGGGATCCCGGGTGGCGATATGGACCTTCTTTACGCCGCTTGAAATCAATGCTTGAGAGCATGGAGGTGTTTTCCCATAGTGGGAACAAGGCTCAAGGGTAACGTAAATGTCGCTTCCTTTCGCTTTATCTCCTGCCATTTTGAGGGCATTGACTTCTGCATGTCCTTCTCCCGCTTTCAGATGAGCACCCATCCCGACAATTTCGCCATTTTTGACCACTACAGATCCTACCACAGGGTTAGGCGATGTCTGGCCAAGGGTTGTCTCTGCCATTGAAATGGCAAGCTTCATATAATGGGTATGATCCAATTGAAGTATCTCCCTTCTATCAACAATACTATACAAAAATAAAGAAACCCCAAGTAACGTTTTACTTGGGGGAAGTTGGCATGACTAAATAAAGCATTCGATCTGATGTTTCAGAAAGGAAAAATAATCCATAAACACTGGTCAGACTCCTATCCTGTCCATCAACTAAATGCTGCCGTTCCTTCTCCCATCCAGACTTTCACTGTCGGCTTTGGAGTTTCACCAAATCCACCGTCTAATATGTATTAGCCGGGTCACGGACTAAGAGCATTTGCTCATCACCGCCGGTAGGGAATTTCACCCTGCCCCGAAGGAAACCTATTCGATTATCATTATTCTATCATAGTTTCATAAATAAAATCATGTAAGAAGAACTAAAATAAGATTTTTGTCCTAATTTTTAGAATACACGGCAATGAAATCATAGGATAAAAAAATGCCTCTATATGATTAGAAGCATGTTTCTTTCATACGTGTAACATTCTTCCTTTGTTAGTGTACCCGAATGACTTGACTATGATGTGAGAAAATAATCACTGTCTACATACCAAAGAAAGATCAGAAGCCAGTCCAGATCATCATTATACGTTTCGTAAAATGATACGTAGCTGTGGTGGGAATCGAACAGCCGTTGAACACTTTGGGGGAGGTACCCTTTTTGTAAGGATAGATAATTTTTTTCTTGATAATTCAAGATCCATCTCTTGTTTCCTTTATAGATGAGGATCGTGTCCCCACCTTCATTCTGCCATTCGATGGCGGTGGCACTTTGATATTTCAGTTGAAACATCATCCTTCTCTCAGGATGATCGATTTTTATGGTTCTGCTCCACTTCGAAAATGACAGCGGAAGTTTATGCTTTCTGTGAAACAAGTATTGTTTTGGGTTATTGATCATGGATGTGCGTTGAATAAAATAGTGGGACCAACCGTTCGTTTTTAAATAATAGGAGCCCTCCTTCGTATGGACCCCTACAAGCGAATGCTCGGAGACAGGCATATTTTCATAATACAGACGGTTTGCCTTCTTAAGTTCCTTTTTCAGGCTATAGCTGAGATATAGATTTGAAAGCGCCGGGATGAAGATCAGCAAGGGGAAATAATATAATTGTTGTGTCACTACAAGCATCCCTACACCAATGAGAAAATACATGACACTTCTAAAAAGCAACGTATATTGTTCATTTTTGTATATTTGATAGAGGTTCATAGAATGCTCGTCCTTTCAAGGAATCTCTATCATATGTATGTGAAAAATCCGTAAAAAGACCATATGTCAGGTAAAGGGGGAAAATGAACAGAACACTCTCTTACAAGTGAGTGGTTCTATTCATCCCTGACGTTCTATGAGTGTACCAGCTTCCCTGATTGGTTCCAATCGACTAACTGCTTCCATTTTGATTCTGCGTCATGATAGCCCTGCCAGTACAATTCGTCCAGTTTTTGAGGATTTTTTTCAATCCGGCTTACTTTGAGTGGATGCTGGGGCTGGATGATCAATACCTCTCCATTTTTTTCTTTTTCTTCTATCTCTTGAATCGTTTGATTATAGCGCATGTAGCGATTCATCAGCGTCTTGTGCAACTCTGGATATTGAGGATATTTTCTTCTCACAAGGAACGAAAATCTTGAAGGCTTTTTATAATATCCCCTATTCCGTGTGAGGATGACCACATTTTTTTTGAATCCGTCCCGCTCTGCTTTTTCAATGGGAACCGGATCGCTTATGCCCCCGTCAAGGAGGTGGCGGGAAGCAAATTCAACAATCGGAGCCACAAATGGAAGAGAGCTTGATGCGCGGATGATCGTGAGAAGGTCCTCTCCATAATCCTTCCTTGAGAAATAGGCCGGCTTTCCTGTATGACAGTCGGTTGTCCCGACTACAAATTCCGTTCGGTTGGAGTGAAAGGCTTTATAATCGAAGGGGACCAATTTATTCGGTATTTCATCAAAGACATAGTCCATCCCGAATAATTCACCCGTTTTCCAGTAGTTCCGCCATGATAAATATTTGGGATCGCGGATGAAATCCACATTCACCTTTTTATTGCGGCCGTTTTGTTTGGACAAATAAGACGCGGCATTGCATGCACCTGCCGATACGCCGATGACATAAGGGAATTCAATTCCCTTCTCCAAGAAAAATTCCAGTGCCCCCGCCGTGTATATTCCTCTCATGCCGCCTCCTTCGAGGACGAGTCCGGTTTCATTCATAATCATCTTCTTGACCACCTGCCTTTTGCTGTAATAGAAATTGCTTTACTTCCAGAGGGGTACAATTTTTCCCCGGACAGTTCCCCCATCGGGATCCAGCAGGGAATATAGTGCACCCTATCCCTGGTGAAATCGTATTCTTCACCTTTTCCCGAGCCAAATAAGCCATTATATTTTCCCACAAAATAATAGGAATGTGTATTATTCTGCTTGAAGGTCAACGAGATTTTCAGTTCCGAGATGTCAGCTCAGTTCTTTTTTCCTGGAGAGGGTGGGAGTGAGGATGAGAATCGTCAGGCAAATGGCCAGGGTCAGGTAGATTGTTCCTGATAGATTTTCTGTCCATCGGTCCTGTAGGATCAATTCGTTTACATAGCTGGTCAACTGCCCCGGCGACCATTTTAATGTTTTTGTCATATATCCTGAGAAGAAGGTGATCAGCATGGTCGATGCGATTGTATAAAAAGCAGCAAGACCCGGCGTTTGTACAAGGCTGCTGAAGAAAATCACCAATGTCATGATAAAGGTCAGCCACAGGCCGTAAACCAGGAAACCCTCTAAGAATGTGTGTAAGTCGATTCCATCGAATAACAGGTGGATATAATACAATCCCGATAGCATCCCAAGGCTGTATGACACCCAAACCAAAACGAATGCAGCCGACCATTTGGAGTAAATATACGAACTGTATGGAACAGGTTTCACAAGTACCAATATTGCGTTACCGCTTTTCCTTTCCCCTGCCACCGTCCCCATGAACCCCAATACGATGACCAGGACACCCACGGTGCTGAATTGATTCATGATGGACAGCAGTACTTCACCCGATGAAGGGGTCGGTATGGATATGACCGTCCCGTCCGGCAAGTCCCCGACTGATTGTAATATTTCGGGCATATAATAGGCCGTCAAGGGTTCCGTCAAACCAAAAAGAATGAAAACGATTGGCATCCAGATCATTTTATAATTACGGATGAGCTCGAGCATTTCTTTTCTGAATAATACCCAACCGATTTTCATTTTTTTATCACCTCCATGAAGACCTCTTCCAGGCTTACTTCACTGCTTTCAAATTTGGTCACACCCCATTCATACTCAGTGATCAGTGAAAAAATCCTGGCTCTGTCCCGGTCCAGATCAGCCACCTCAAAGGAAAGCCGCTTCCCGTCTGACACCATATTATGAATCCACTCTTTTCCCTTTAAGATTGGAGTATATTTATGGCTATCCTCATTGAAATGCAAGGTCAATCTTAATTTATGGTGCCTTGCCTTCACTTCCTGGATCGCCCCCTGCTCAATCAGTACGCCCTCATGAAGAAAAAGGACATCTTCACATATCTGTTCTGCATCATTTAAGATGTGGGTCGAGAACAGAATGGTCGTTTCCTTCTTTAACGTCTTTAATAAATCAAGAACTTCCCTTCTTCCAAATGGATCTAGGGCGGATACAGGCTCATCAAGGATGATGAGCTTAGGTTTATGAATGAGAGCCTGAGCGATCCCAAGCCTTTGTTTCATTCCGCCCGAGTACTGACCCACCTTCCGATTCTTCCCTTCTTCCAAACCGACTAAAGCGATCAGTTCTTCTGTCCTTCTCTCTGCATTCTCCTTCTTCATTCCTGAAATTTCACCGGAGAAGATCAGGAACTCCTTTCCGGTCATCCACTCAAAAAAGGCGGGATATTGCGGCAGATATCCGATCATTTCACGGATATCATCAGGGGAATCAGGAGCCATGATCTTCCCTGCTGTAGGTTTAATTAATCCTGCCAGCATATTTAGCGTTGTCGTTTTGCCGGCACCATTCGGCCCGAGCAAAGCAGTACAAGCCCCACCTTTCAACTGAAAGGAAATATCCTTCACTGCAAGCTTTTCCTTATACCTCTTTTCTAAAGACGATACTTCCAAGACATTCATCCATTCCGTCTCCTTCCGAAGATGAAGTAGATGACCGGTCCGAGAATATTAATGAAAATGATGATTAATATCCAAAGCCATTTCGGGCCGTTTGTGGATTTTATTCGGATTACATCAAAGATTGCCACCACCATAAGAATGAGCTGAATAACGATAACAGGAGCGATAAGTCCCCAATTGATTGTTTGTAACGATTGTTGTAATTCGTTCATTTTTTCTTCCTCCCTTACCTTTTCCAACTATAAGACGGCAGAAAGAAGAAATCGTTCACTTTTCCATGAGAATTTTTTTCGTAAGTAAAAAAGACGTAAAAAAATCCGAACGATTATCGAAATTCTAAATCGTTCGGATATATCATTTAGTTGTTTACGTATAGTTGTTTACGTAAATACTGTTGCTTTTGGATGAAGTGAGTAGTGGTTGATTTCCGCTCCAGTTGCTCGCTTTCCGCGGGGCTGGCGGTGAGCCTCCTCGGGCTAAATGCACTGGCCCCATAATGTTGGACACTTAAATTTCTAAGCAGCTAATTCAGTACTTACTCGATAAGCTACCGGACTTTTTCGTTTTAACCTTGATTTGATTCTCAGGTGATTGTAGTAATACATGTATTCTTTCAGTTCTTCTTTAAAGTGCTCGATACTATCAAATTCCTTTAAGTAAAGGAACTCAGACTTCATTATCCCAAAAAAGTTCTCCATGACCGAGTTGTCGTAACAGTTTCCTTTACGAGACATACTTTGGGTGATGTTATGTTTTTTCAGTGTCCTTCGGTACTGAGCCATTTGATAATGCCACCCTTGATCTGAATGGATTAAGAGCTCATCGCCTTCATTTACATGTTTTAATCCTTTTTCTAACATCTTCTCGACCAAGTCAAATGTCGGCCTTGATTGGAGCGTATAGGTAATGATCTCTCCGTTAAATAGGTCTAGAATGGGGGACAGATAGAGCTTTTGACCGAACAGTTTGAACTCCGTTACGTCTGTCACCCATTTTTGATTAGGTTTATCGGCTCTAAAATTACGATTTAGGATGTTGGGAGCTACTTTTCCAACTTTCCCTTTGTAGGATTTATATTTTTTCATTCGCACAATGCATTTAAGGCCCAATTCTCTCATGATTCGAAGGACTTTCTTTTTATTTATATCGTGTCCTTTTGCTTGAAGAACGTCCGTAATGCGACGGTACCCAAGGCGTCCTAAGTGTTTATGGTAGATGAAATTGATCCTTCTTTTCCATTTGCGATCAGGATCTGGTTGGTCTAATTTTTTTGTGATGTGATAGTAAGTACTTTTAGGCAGCTTAGCTACTTTTATCATTTTAGTCACCGGGAATTCGTTCCTTAGTTCAAATACTACTTTCGCTTTGATTTCGTTGGTGATGGTTCTTCCTGAACTAAGGCTTTTAGCTTTTTTAAATACGCATTTTCCATACGAAGGTATTCCAGTTCTTTTTTCATATCTTCCATCGTTTGGTTAGAAGAGTTATCTTTGATCTTCTTATCTTTATGATTAGATGTCATTGTAGAAGGCCTCATTTCTAATGATCCGAAGGCATCTTCTCCAGCTCTTTCCCACTTTTTGACCCACCTACGAACCATACAGGGGTCTGGGATATGAAAAATGGCTGATGCCTCTCGAATGGAGCAATTCTTCTCCGTAATAAATTGAATTACCCTCAGTTTAAAGGCGGAAGGATAGTTTGTATAGGGAAAGGTAAAGGCTTGGTCCCCGTGGTGACGAACTAACATCACCCAATAGCGCAGAACAGATTGATCAACCCCCACTTGATTGGCAAGATCTCGATAACTAACGAGTTCATTAAGATAACGTTTAGCAGCTTTCAATTTAGATTCTTGAGTAAACTTGGCCATACGTGCTGGCACCTCCTATTGTTGGTTGGGGTGTCCAACAATAGGGGTGCAACTCAAAAGCCCTGTGGGGTCTCACCTGTCCAGCGTTTCCCGCAGGAGTCGAGCAACTTCCGCTCCAATCAACTTTCCAAGCGTAAGTGTTCCACTATAACCTTGTAGTGTACACTATTTTATCAACACTCATATTCTAGTAGTTGCAGTGTGGCAGTGATAGATTCCTGCTAATAATATCTTCTAAGACACAAACTTCTAAGAGGGACCGAACAAAGGAAAAAAATCTGTGTATGAATGACAGCCTCTGTGAAACGTGACTTTTATTATCTTTGCTAAAGCATATTCAGTGTATATAGCAGGTTCTAGCTATTGATTGGAGTGGAAGACGAAGACTCCTACGGGAAAAGCGGAATAGGTAAGACCCCGCAGGAGCGTCAGCGACGAGGAGGCTTGCCTTCCGCCCGAGGAAAGCGAAGTCTTGCACGGAAATCAATAGCGGTGTAACAAGTGATCCTAACTAATTTTTTGAGGATTCTTCTTTAGAGGAAATGAATTTAGATTGTCCCTGCCTCTGGTTAGTTATCTTGATATAAAGTATACAGTTTATCCACTTCTGCTTTGACGGTTTTGACGAGGGAAGGGGGAGAGAGCACTTCAGCCTGACTTCCAAATGTGAGGATCCAGTTTACGAGACCGGTGCTTACCCGTGCTTTGGTCGACAGAATAAAATGGTCCTCTCCGTGCCTTTGGATATGGACATCTTTCCCGAACTTATCCATCATCACATTGATGAGGTTGTTATGAAACTTAATCTTGATCCACTCTTCGTCTCCGGCAAACATTTGAAATGTTGACTGAACGTATTTGGATACATCGAAGCCTTCATATGGATAGGTTTCCGAAAGGACTTCAACATTACGCAATCGATCGACCCGATAGTGACGTATTTCGTCCGCTTCAAAATAGTACGCAATAAGATAATAAAAATCATTCGCCCAGGCAAGAGCATACGGTCTAACCTTATACAGCCGGCCCTCATGACTGAGGTTAAATTGTTTATTGACATCATACCGCCCATATTGAAAGGTGATTACCCTCCGTTCGGCAATCGCCTCATGGATATCATGGATGGTGCGGCGAATAAAAGGGGTTTCACTTTTGATGGAGGAATCGATTTGGATTTCATTATGTAACTTCTTCCCTTGTTGATGGCTTGTCAACTGCTTTATCTTCCCTGTCAGCTGCCTCGTTTCCTTCTTCGAAATGAATTTGGCAGATACCACTGCATCGATGAGCATCCGGAGTTCGTATAACTCAAACAAACGATATTGGTGGCTGTAATATTTAGGAAGACCATCCTTTTCCTGATTGATGGTCACATCGAACCCATGCAGGATGAGATGATCCAGATCATCCTTTAAGGAATTCTTGTTAAGTTTCAATTCCTGTCCATATGCCTGTTTAAAGCGAAGAATGATGTCATCCAGGTTCAGCTCATGATCCTCGTCCGTTTCGTCTTTTAAAATACTCATTAGCTTCAGCAGTCTTACTTTATTATCAATCCTCGTCATAGGGATGCATTCTCCTTTATAGAGATGATAGTTTTATAAAATTATAAAGTTAATGAACGTTTTGTCAACATTTTCTTCCACACTCTCTTTCCAGGAAAGAAAAAGAACCCATGAGGCTCATGAGTTCTTTCATTGTTTATTTCAATAATCGAAAGACTGTCGGGATTTTGTAATAGTCACCTTCATATGCCTTTACCGCACCCAGGATGGTGAAAATCAGCGCCATCAGCCCTACGATGGGAGCTAACACAAATCCGATCAATACCACCATGAGAATGCTGCTTACAAATCCGTAAACGGCATACGAAATGAGAAAGTTCAAGTATTCTTTCCCATGGAAGTCCACGAACTCCGATTCGTCCTTTTTAATGAGCCAAATGATTAATGGCCCGATGAATACGGTAAAAAAGCTTGATATATAGATAAGAGCTGCCATCATTCTTTCATCTTTTGTCGGCATGCCAATTCCTCCTTGTATAAACACTTTTAGCAGATCACCCTCCTCTATATTTACGTCCTTACTTCCACAAAGTTTCACCTATTTTAAGATTTTCTTTATGTGTTCTTTTTTGTTTCTTCATGACAACCCTCATGAAATGGGACGAATCGGAATATATGTTTAGAAGAGGAGTTTGTCCTTAGAGTTCTTGAAGAAAGGCAGTGGTGAATGTGAACAAAATCGAGGCCTTTATCCTCGGCGTTATACAAGGGTTAACAGAGTTTCTTCCCATCTCAAGCACCGGGCATCTTTATCTCGGGAGGCTTGCTTTCGGACTGGAAGAAGCCGGGCTATTCCTGGATACGATGCTTCATATCGGTACCTTGATTGCCGTCCTGGTCGTTTATCAGAAGGAACTTTTATACATGTTGAAGCACCCATTCAGTAAATTATCCTGGATTCTCATCATCGGGACCATCCCTGCAGTAATTATCGGATTTATGTTCGAAGACTATTTTGACGCCATATCAAAGACAGGGTCTACCATCGGTTGGGAGTTTCTTGTGACAGGGTGCATTATGTATGTCGCTGACGGAGTGAAGAACGGCTACAAAAAGCTGGATGACCTTTCTTATACAGATGCTTTGGTGATTGGCAGCTTCCAAGCGGCAGCCATATTCCCCGCCCTTTCAAGGTCCGGTTTGACGATAGCAGCAGGATTATTCAGGAAATTGGACAGAGAGACTGCAGCCTATTTCTCCTTTCTCCTTTCTACCCCCGCCATTCTGGGAGGTATCGTGCTACAGGGAAAAGCAATGATCGGTGGCCAAGTAGAATCGATCCCCTTTTCAAGTTTAGCCATCGGAACAGTCAGCGCTGCAGTCTTCGGCTATTTCGCCATAATGACCATGGTGAATTTCTTGAAGAAGCATTCTTTGAAAATATTCTCCTATTATGTTTGGGCATTAGGTCTCTTGATTCTCATTCTTCAATACTCAGGATTCATGTAGGAGGAAACATATGAACCATGAATGGATTTTACACATCCTTACATTCTTAACCGATTTGGGATATGCGGGAATCTCACTTGCACTCATGATAGAAGTCATCCCCAGCGAGCTTGTCCTGAGCTATGCAGGCTTCATGGTAACCGCCGGCAAACTCACGTTTATCGGGGCCTTCATCAGCGGGGTCGTCGGTGGGACCGTGGCTCAGTTATTTCTTTATTGGCTGGGGTACTATGGAGGCCGACCGTTTTTTGAAAAATACGGAAAATATCTGTTTATTCATTCAAAGCATATTCTTGCTGCAGAGAAGTGGTTTGAGAAGCACGGGACGATCGTCATTTTCACTGCACGCTTCATACCGATCGTCCGGCATGCCATCAGTATACCCGCCGGCATTAGCCGCATGCCCTTCTCTACATTCACTTTGTACACTTTTGCAGCCATGCTGCCCTGGACATTGTTGTTCATGATCATCGGGATGGAACTCGGTACACACTGGGAGCATATTGAAGTCATCGGGACGCGCTATATTAAACCCCTCAGTTTAATAGCTGTCATTTCAACCCTTTTTTATCTAATTTATTCATATAGAAGAAATAAAAGGATGGATTAACTTCTTTTTTCACGCAAAATTGTTTAAAATAATAAGGAAACAAGCCTCATGAAAGGAAAAACGATGAACTCCATACTTTTAAGAAATGTAACCATTTATCCCATTACATCCAAGCCTATTCATAATGGAGCTTTACTCATAAAAGACGGAAAAATCAAACAAATATTCCCCCATGACGTGGAGGGATTCCACCACGCTTCCGTGTACGATTGTCAGGGGAAATTCCTTTTTCCCGGATTCATTGATTGCCACACTCATCTGGGACTCTATGATGAAGGTACAGGCTGGGCGGGTAACGACGCCAATGAAACGATCGAACCGATGACCCCTCATATCAGGGCCTTCGACGGGGTATACCCATTGGACCCCGGCTTTAAAGACGCCCTTACATACGGCGTCACCACCGTGAATGTCATGCCCGGAAGCGCGAATGTGATCGGGGGTACCACAGCGGTGATCAAAACACATGGCTCTAACATCAGATCCATGCTAATCAAAGAAACCTCCGGATTGAAGATCGCTTTAGGGGAAAATCCGAAACGAATCCATAGCAATGGAAACAATGATTCCATTACAAGGATGGGGATCATGGGGATGCTCAGGGAAGCCTTTTTCTCTGCTAAATATTGTGATCAGCCAGAGGAACTGAGAGTCGCTCCTCTCGTTTCCGCTTTAAAGCGGGAAATCCCTGTTCGGATCCACGCTCACAGGGCGGATGATATTTTATCCGCAGTGCGTTTCGCTGAAGAATTCAACCTTGACCTCCGGATAGAACATTGCACGGAGGGCCACCTCATAGCGGATGAGCTGAAAGGAAAAAACTTAAAGGTTTCTGTCGGTCCGACGTTCACAAGACGCTCAAAGGTAGAGCTTAAAAACAAGAGCTGGATCACCTATCAGAAATTGACGGAAGCCGGTGTCGAAGTGTCGGTTACGACCGATCACCCTTACACACCCATCCAGTATCTGAACATGTGTGCGGCGATTGCCGTGCGTGAAGGATTGGAGGAACAGAAGGCATTGGAAGGAATCACCATCGCCCCTGCCAGAAACCTTGGTGTATCTGACCGGGTCGGCAGTATTGAAGTAAATAAAGATGCCGATCTGGTCCTTTGGAGCCACCACCCATTTCACTTTATGGCAAAGCCTATGTTGACTTTCGTCAACGGGGAAATCGCTTATCAAAACGTGTAGAAATTTGTTAAAAATTTTCTTCAAAAATCAGCATTTTACCTATTTCCTTTTTGAGATATTTCGTATATGATACAGATGGATAATTTATTTCCGATTACAAAGCGATCTATTCATATATTTTAGCGACTGTAATGAAGGGAAGGCAAAAGGTGCGCCACCAGTTTCTTGACTGGTCTTAGTGGGTTCGATTCCCACCCCGAAATTTTTTAGTTACCATTTAAAAATTTCGAGGGTGGGATCGTACGCGAGTAGACTGCCCTCAAGGAGGGTCTACTATGATCAAGAAACGTGATTTACATGAGTGTCATGAACTTTATGACCTGATGGTGCACCCGGATGTCTTCCCTTTTGTGCGTCAAAAGGCGTATTCCTATGAGGAGCTTCTTTTCCTGACCAAACAAACCATTGAAGCAGAAGAGCGGGGAGAACTTATTTCCCGCACGATTTTGGACGAGTGGGGCAACCCTATCGGAACGATTAATTTATTCGACATCCAGGAAAATGCAGGATTCCTTGGTACGTGGCTCGGTAAGCCGTTTCATGGCAAAGGGTATAACCAGCCTGCGAAGGATGCATTCTTTTCCGAGTTATTTTTTGAGCTGGGAATGGAAACCATCTTTATGAGAATCAGAAAGGTGAATACGCGTTCACAAAAAGCCGCAGAAAAGCTGCCTTATGTCGTAAAGGCAAATGAATCAAGGAAATCTCTCTATGATCAATTAAATGCTCAAGAAGACGTGTATGATCTGTATGAGATCCCGAAAGATTTGTACACACTCTATTTATATCAGCTTCAGCAGTCGCCCGAAGAAGAGCAGGCGCTTGAAGCTTAGAACAGAAAAAGGTTATCACAAAGGTATTTACCCTTTGTGATAACCTTTTTGTTAGGCTGGATTAAAAAGAGGCGTGAATCATAAAAAATACGGTAAAGGTGATGGCAAGTTTTAAATGCCACGCCCGGTCCTTTCTCTTGAAGCGCTTAAATCCCATGGTTACAAGGAAGAAGAGCGCGATACTCGAAAGGATCCCTGTAATATTGGTGAAGTTCCAGTGGAAATCTCTGATGATGGCCAGAATTCCGTGTAACACTACACCTGCCGTTGCCAATAGTGCTAATGGAACGTGCCATTTCCTCAACAGCTTTCCTACAAATTGGACAATGCGTTTTATTTCTATATCCTTCCACTTTACCCCTTTCAACCCTTTCCATTTCATTAACAGGAATATCGGAAAGATACTGAGGACGACAAAGTAAATAATTCTTGCTGCGGATCCGAACTGTTTGAGAAAATCCTTGTAGGATTCCTCATTCATTCCCATAAGGACTTCCCTGTAAGCAAAAATGAGGAGAATTCCTGCAGCCGTTAAGCAACTGCTTAATGCCAAATAGAAGATGACATTTTTTCGTTCCTTGGGATTCGGGATGAATTTCGATAAAAATGATGGATGGCTGATTTTGGGTTTGGGTTCCATTTACGTTCTCCTATTATCATTAAGAATTATACGTTTACTATAACCCTCAAACATGAAAATTAAATGAAAATCCCATGAAAAATTCAAAATCCCCCTCCATAATTCCACTAAATAAAACGGAGCTGAATGAATTGATGCTTTAGTTTACATTCTAAGATCAGCACCGATACACTCAGCTCCTATTTTATTTTTGTTTAGCTATTTTTTCAAAATACAGGTTTCTAACCACGAATGTTTTATAATTCTCCAATTTCCTTTTTTCTAACGGATGATGATTGATTCCCATCTTTTTAAGCTCTTGAAGGTACCATCCTTTTGAATATTGATATGCCATTCCACTTCTCCCCTTCAACCATTTGTATACTATATGCATGAGGGGGAGTACAATGACTCTTTATCGGGACATGGAGGAAAGTACCTCATACATATCCTGGATAGTGTAGGCTTTTTCACCTTTTTCCATATTGCGGATCATGATGTCACGATTGGACTTAAGCTCATTGACACGGTCCAAGAAGCTCTTTTCGTTCAGTTCTTCTTCTTCCAGCTTTATTGCATAACCGTGTTTCACGAAACTGTTGGCATTTAGGATTTGATCTCCCCGGCTCGCTTCCCTGGAGAGGGGGATCAATAACATCGGTTTCTTTAAAGCCAGGAATTCAAAGATTGAATTCGAACCGGCACGGGAGATCACGAAATCCGTCATCGCCAGGTAATGAGGCAGTTCACCCTTGATGAATTCGTATTGACGATACCCTTTTTGTACGAGGCTTTCATCTACATTGCCTTTCCCGCAAATATGAATGATCTGAAAGGCCGTCAGCAGCTCCTCCAGATTCCCTCTTACCGCTTCGTTAATTTTTCTTGCACCAAGACTTCCTCCCATGATCATCAAAACGGGTTTATCCTCATAATAACCGGTTAATCTCTTCCCTTCACGGGTATCACCCGTGAATAATTCCTCGCGGATGATGGCTCCTGCGCATAAAGATTTTTCACTCGGAAGGGATTGAACCGTTTCCGGGAAGGTGGTGAAAATTTTAGTTGCGAATGGGACGGCTAATTTATTGGCAAGTCCCGGGGTCACATCGGACTCATGGATCGCTACAGGAACTTTCGCCATCTTTGCGGCCATCACGACCGGGACGGATACGAATCCCCCTTTGGAAAAGATGATGTCCGGCTTCGTTTTCCTGATGACGGATAATGCGTCAAACACGCCTTTCATCACTCGAAACGGATCTGAAAAGTTTTTCCAGGAAAAATATCTTCTCAGCTTGCCGCTGGAAATGCTCTTGTATGGGATATGGGGAAATTGTTCAGTGATGATTTCCTTTTCAATCCCATCTTCCGAACCTATATACGTGATGTCCCAACCTTCTTTTTCAAAGTGTGGAATCAATGCTGTATTAACCGTGACGTGGCCCGCCGATCCTCCGCCCGTAAATAATATTCGTTTCTTCATATGTATAAACTCCTAACTCAGATTCTAATTTCCTTCTCTCTAACCATTATACACTTTACCAAAAATAGAAGCGGGATAGAACCACGAAAATTTGACAAAAAGAAAAGAGACCCTTTTGGTGGCTAACCCCAAAAGTTAGAGTTTTGTTATGCAGCTGATTGGATGGACTGAGTTCGGTATTCGACTGGACTAAGTCCATCCAATTTTTCTTTTGAACGTTCATGATTGTACCAGTGGATATATTCTTCAATCCGGCTTCTCAAATCCTCAAAGGTAACTAATTTTTCTCCATAATACATTTCCTGCTTCAAAACACCAAAAAAGTTTTCCATTACAGCGTTGTCTGCGCATGTAGCTTTCCGTGACATGCTTTGGAATACATTATTCTTCTTTAATGTCTTCACCCATTGATTGTGCTGGTAATGCCAGCCTTGATCAGAATGGATGGTGGTTCGATAGATTGCGTGATCTCTTATTATTTCTATCGTTTCATGTAAAGGTTCCGTGACTAGATCTAACGTGGGACGTTTCCTGATTCCGTACGCGATGATTTCTCCGTTATAGAGGTCAAGAATGGGATTTAAATATAACTTCTCTTCGTTTAGACATTTAAATTCTGTAATGTCAGTTACTAATTTTTGTAGAGGGACATGCGTGTTAAACCGGCGTGATAATCGGTTCTTTGCCACCTTTCCAACGTTCCCCTTATACGAATTGTATTTACGGGATTTCCGCATGAATTTTACACATTTCAATCCGATGTCTCGCATAATACGATATACTTTTTTATGATTGATATGATGACCTAATTTCTTTAATTCCTTCGTAATCCGTTTATACCCATAACGTTCATGAAATTTTTTAAATAGGGAAGTAATGAGTTCTTTTAATTCTGCATTTGAATCCTCTTTGTCAAAACCCTTCACATGATAGTGGTAGGTTGCTTCGGGAATCCCCACTACTTGAAAAATATCTTTTAATCGGAATCCTTCTTCTTTAAGTTCGAATGCGAGCTTGGCTTGTGCTTTTCGCGGAAGGCATTCGGATTCTCCCGAAAAGCTCTCAACTTTTTTAGGTACGCATTTTCCAATCGCAGTAATTCATTCTCGCGTTCTAATTCCTCTTCGCGTGTTACCTTTTTCTCTTCCTTCTTCTCCGATTTATTAGGTTTCTTAGACATAGAAGGTCTCCCCTTTAATTTAGGTTTCAGGCCATCTACTCCTTGTTCATTAAATATTTTCGTCCAAGAATGAATTAATGAAGGATTGTTCAGCTTAAATTGTTCCGCAGTTTCCTGATAAGAAGCGCCTGTCTCTAACATAAATAGTATCGTATCTAATTTAAATTGAACAGAGTACGCTTTGTTTATTTCTCTTCGCTTTATACCTTCTATTCCTTGTGTTTTATAAGCTCTTACCCAATCTAGTAGTGGTGTCTTAGAAGGTAGGTTATATTTTTTCGCCAATGATTTATATCCAAGATGGCCATCCAGATACTCGGTGACAAGTTTTAGTTTAAATTCTTCACTATATTTAGCCATAAAAACACCCCCAAAAGTTAGTTTTCTACTCTAACTTTTGGGGGTCGATACCTTTATGAAAGGACTCTTTGTATTCAAGAGAATGACCGAGATGTATGGCCCCTATCCCTTTTTAAAATATAATTGGCTACATTTCTTCCACTTATCGTGACCATCGGGGATCCTCCACCGGGATGTGTCGTTCCACCCGTGTAGAAAAGGTGATGGATATCCTTGCTGACATTGGAAGGACGAAGAAATGCTTCGGTCATACGGTGGGAGGCCAGGCCGTAAAGAGAGCCTTTATAGGCAGAGAATTTATGTTTTATGGTGTCCGGTGTGTAGATTTTCTCCACTTCCAGGGATTCCTTTATAGACAATCCCTTTTCTTCTAATATTTGATAAATCTTCTCTTTATACGACTGAACTTCTTCATCTGTCAATTCGATGGCGGGTGCATTGACAAGGATAAATAAATTACTTCCCTTTGTGACGCTTGGATCTGTGGCTGCCGAATGGCTGATATAGATCGTTGGGTCACTTGGGAGCTTCTTTTCAGAGAATATTTCGGTGAATTCCTTATGATAGTCCTCTGTGAAATAAACCTGATGATGATGAATGGATTCCTGGAAGGTCCTGAGACCCGCTAAAATCACGAAAGCCGAAATCGACGGTTCATAGGAATCAAGCTTCACGTCAGGATGACTCGGTCGATCCCCCTCCTCTATCAATTCTTTCGTAGCGGTGATAAAGTCCCCATTCACGATCACGTCGTCAGCAGGAAGAAATTCTCCATCTTCTGTTGTGACTCCGACTGCCCTTTCCCCCTTCACCACGATCTCTTTCATTCTAACTCCGAGACGTAATCTTCCCCCGAGTTCCTGGAAGAAAGAACGAAACCCTTCGGCAATCCTAGGGTTTCCACCTTTCGTATAGTACACTCCATCTTTCATCTCAAGATGACCGATCAATGAAAAGGTGGCAGGGCACTCATAAGGTGATGAGCCTATATACGTCGCATACCGATTGAACACCTTCAACACTTCTTCATCCCGAAAGAACCTTCTATGAAAATGGTCCATTTTCTCAAAGGGACGGACCTTCATAAAGCTATAGGAAAGACTTGGTGACAGATAATCCTTCCAAGAACCAAATACCCGGTAAAAAAAACCTTTCTCAGCCAATGTAAAAAGCTTTTCTACCTCTTTTAAATACTCTGAATAATGAGCTGCCCCATAGGGATCGATCTCTTTAAGTTCGTTCATCATTTCTTCGGGGTCGGCTGATTGATAGAGGATCCTTCCATCCGGAAAAACGTTTTTCGTATGTTTTACAAGTCTTTCAAACTCAAAATAACGGGAGGAGTCCCCTCCTGCATCATTGATCACTGATTGAAAGACGTGGGGCATCGTAATCGTATTCGGGCCGAAATCAAAGGAGTAGCCGCCGATTTCGACCCGCATCATTTTCCCGCCTGGGTGCTGGTTCTGATCTACGACCGTAACATGATATCCTTTACTTTGAAGGGATATCGCTGCTGACAATCCCCCTAATCCCCCGCCAATGATGATGATATTCTTCATGAATAGGTCCTTCCTTTCCACGTGTATCCCTGATTTTTCATTCCCCTCAGCATAGACGCCCACATGATGAAAATAAAGAAGATGGATGCGATAGGAACCAATAGAAAATGCCATTTTGATTGATTGGAAATGATGTCTATCATGAATGTTTGCACCCATATTCCCAACAAGGGAAGAACGTACCCGAACTCACCCGACACCAACCCGTAAAGGGCTAAAGGCAGGGGAAGGATGTAGAAAATGGAATAAAATAGGGAAAGAAGGATAACCGATATCGGACTTCTTCCCGTGCCTACGTAGATATTCTTCAAAAATCCTTCCCAAACTTCCTTATTCGTTTCATACATATGACAGGTCACGTCAAAGCTATTATTGACAAGTGTCACCTTCCACCCGTTTTCCTTTACTTTCCTTGAGAGGTGGACATCCTCCAGGAGAGACGACTTAACAGCCTCATGTCCACCGCAATCATCGTACGCTTCCTTTTTGAAAAACATAAATGCTCCATGAGCTGCCGTGAATGCACTTCTGGTCGTATGATTTGCCACAGCGAGGGGAAGGTGAAAATAGACGAGAAAGTGCTGGAACGGTACCAGCATTTTACTAAGGAAGGTCGGTAAGGGAAAGTGGGGAAATCCCGTTACAAGCCCCGAATCATATCGTTCCATTTGGAATAATACTTTATCAATGATGGATGGAGAAACCCTAACATCGGCGTCCAGATAAAGATAATACGAACCTGAGGCATGCCGGCTAAGCTCGTTGCAGGCATGGACCTTTCCCACCCACCCTTGTGGAAGGTGCTTTCCATCGATGATCCTGAAGCGGGGATCGTCTTTTGTTAAGCGTGTCAGGAGCTCTCTTGTTCGATCCGTCGACCCATCATCCAATATGATAAATTCCACGGGGGAGTGGGTAATTCTCTTGATGCTTTCGATTAGCCCTTTTACATTTCTTTCCTCGTTCCTCATTGGAACCAGTACGGAAACCAAGTCATTTACCGTCGACTTACGGGATAGCTTTGGTAAAAAAAGCAGATTGATCAACGTAGCCAATAGAAATAGGAAGGTGATCAGTATATAATAATACATCATTTTCTTTCCACCCCTACTTTCTTCTCTTCCAAAAGCTCAACCATTCACTATTTGTCGGAAATCCTTTAAGCAACAATTCAAATGAGGATATGTTTTCATGAATGATATCCTTCTTCAAGCCATCAAGCCTCGTTTCCATACCCATTCTTAAGTGCCCTGTCACCTCTTCCCGTGTTGAGAGCTGACTTCTATCCAAGTTTTCCCGGCCAATCCGGATGAACAACTCGGGTCTTTGATCATGACGGAAAGTATAATAAAATGTGACCATTGTGACAAGGATTTCCGCATTTCGTTCGTACAAATAACCCGGTCCACTCATAAAGGATAAGGGTCTCTTTTCAAGATGCTCTTCCATTCCTTGAGGAAAGATCCAAACCGTTTTCTTCTCTTGTAAACACTTCTCAGCGAATTTCAAAGAAGTGATGAGGTCTTTCGGAGAATGGGGATTGACAGAGAATGCACCGATTTTCCGAAAGAAGGGGAAATCCTCCATTCCTTTCTGGCTCATCATGGCGAAGCTGTCTTCTTTTATCACATGATGATTTAAGTAAAAGACCATCAATCCATCCCACCAGCTTGAATGATTGGCAAGTACCAGGTGACCAGAACCCTGTTGAAACGAGTCTCGTTGGTCTTCGATCCACACACGATAAAAATGCTTTTTGAGCTGGTAAGTAAGATAGCCCGACAGCAGTTGTTGAAATCTCTTACTTTTTTTCGGTTCAATCATGCTACTTTCTCCAATCGTGTTCTTAGAATAAGAGATGCCGTGTAAAATGACGAAGTGACAAGAACCGCAAGCCATAGCCCTTCCACCATAGCCGTCACTATAAACATTAAGATCACAAGGAAGTATAGCTTCCTCATCCGGACGCTCCATTTGGTAGAGAAGCCTTCACGCTCCATCCATATATACAGGAAGCATTGGATGAAAAATGAAACAAAAAACCATCCCAGGAAGTTTTGTGCGGGGATATCATAATATGCTCCCCCTTGATCCCATATCCAGTATTCCCTGCCTTTAAAGGCAACGGGGTCGATGATCAAATCCATTGTCACCGCTAATAGAGAGGTCACTGTACTATAGACTAACGCTCCCCCGACTGTCTTCGCCCTCTTCAAGAGGAACTCAAAATGTGACATGCTGGTGAATACCACCATCACCCAAGCGAAGCCGATTGTCACTGGTACTCCGAATAATTGAAACCCAAAATCCTTTTCATAATGATAGGACCCGAATATCAGACCATAATGGACACCTAAACTCTCGGCGATGATCGTCAGCAGCATGATGCATAAAGATAAGATCAGTCCGGGTCGGGTCCCGAGTCTCTTCATTGCATAAAGAATGGCCAATAACCCTGCTAAATATAAAAAGATGGCATTTGCCCAATGAAGGGACGGAGGCAGCAAGTCGAGCGAAACCAGTATGATTCCCACCCCATACCATATAATAAACACTAACCAAATCCAGTCCTGCCAATGTTTAGTCATTCTTTCCTCCCATATGGTCATTTTCCTCATTCATCATGAGTCCTCGTTTGGTAAGCATATTTCACTCTCTATCCCCATGAAAATATGGTACAGTATGATAGTGAAATCACCATGCTGTATCTGAAGGCATGCAGAAGGAGTACGTTTAATGAGAGAAACTCATACATTGAAAGATAAGATCACACAACTATCCATCATACTCATCCCCATCCTTGTCACGCAGCTCGGGATGTTTGCCATGAATTTCTTCGACACGATCATGTCAGGGAAATATTCTCCCATTGATCTGGCAGGTGTCGCCATCGGCTCTTCCCTTTGGGTACCCGTCTTCACAGGATTAAGCGGGATCCTTTTGGCCGTGACGCCCATCGTCGCCCAATTGAACGGACGAGGCAATAAGAAAGAAGTTCCCCATACCGTGCTTCAAGGTGTATATGCAGCCGTCGCTTTATCCCTTATCGTCATGGTGACTGGGGGACTCGTCCTCAACCCGATATTAAACGGGATGAATATAGAACCGGAAGTCCGTATTGTGGCAAAGGAATATCTCATTGCCCTCTCGTTCGGAATGATCCCCTTATTCATCTATAATGTATTACGATCGTTCATCGACGCCCTGGGGATGACGAGGGTGACCATGTTCATCACTCTCATGTCCCTGCCGATTAATGTCGTATTCAATTATCTTCTTATTTTTGGTAAGTTGGGACTCCCTGCACTTGGAGGGGTGGGTGCAGGTGTTGCCTCTGCCCTCACCTATTGGCTTATTACGCTCATCGCCTTCTGGGTCGTCCATACGAAAGGGCCTTTTAGTCAATATACTATCTTTCGGACCATCCATAAGCCTGACCTTGCCAAGTGGAAAGAAATCTTTGTGATCGGTGTACCGATTGGTTTATCGATTTTCTTCGAAGTAAGCATTTTTTCAGCTGTTACTTTGTTGATGAGCAATTACGATACAGTGGTCATTGCGGGTCACCAGGCAGCGATCAATTTCGCATCCTTCCTCTATATGATCCCACTGAGCATATCCATGGCATTGACCATCGTCGTAGGCTTTGAGGTCGGTGCCAAGAGGCTCCGTGATGCGAAGATTTACAGCTGGATGGGCGTCAGCTTTGCATTGCTGTTAGCTGTCATATATGGAATCATATTACTCGTATTCCGTTCTGAAATCGCCTATCTTTACTCGGATGATGCGTATGTATTAAAATTAACGGCTCACTTCTTATTGTATGCCGTATTCTTCCAGCTTTCAGACGCGATACAAGCCCCTGTCCAAGGTGCCCTTAGAGGATATAAGGATGTCAATATCACCTTCATCATGGCTCTTGTGTCTTATTGGGTGATCGGCCTTCCATTGGGTTATATTCTTGCTAACTACACAACTTTCGGTCCATACGGGTACTGGCTGGGGCTTACATCAGGCTTAACGGCAGGGGCGATCACATTGTCAGGTCGGCTCCTATTTATACAAAAGAAATACAGAAAACAATATAGTCATTAGAATAGGGACCGAATGAGCAACGGACTGCATTACTGCCGTTGCTCTTTATTGATGAAATACCTTCCCAAGTACATCCTTACCACCTGTAACGGGAATGATGGAACCGGTAATGAAATCGGATTCTTCCTGGCATAGGAAAGAAATGATCCTCGCCAAATCCTCCCCTGTTCCCGGTCGGCCAATCGGTGTATGTGGATCATATTGTTCTTTGGCCCTGCTGATTTCACTTTCTTTCCAATCACCTATAATGTCACCAGGGCAGACCATATTTGCCGTTATACCGTTTTTTGCTTCTTCGATTGAAATCGTTTTTGTGAAGGAAGCGAGACCCGCCTTCGCTGCAGCGAAGGCAGATCGGTAAATCCAGCCAGGTGCTGATTCGACCCTGTCATATCCAAATGTGATGATTCTTCCCCATTGTTTTTCACGCATCTTTGGAATCATTAGCCTGGATAAGTAAAATACACTATTTAAATTCCCATTCACAATATAATTCCATTCCTCAGGGGAATATTCGGCAAAAGACTTTCTTTCTTTAACATAGGGTCCGGCATTGTGAATCAGGATGTCGACGCTCTCCACCTTATTCCAGATTTCTGATGCCATCCGTTCACATTCTTCCGGCAAGGAAATGTCCCCTTTGATCGGGATGATGGAATTGGAGTATGTTTGAGTTAATTCATTAACCAACCCCTCTACAAGAGAATCATCGCTTCTATAATTCAGGATGACCGTGTATCCTTGTTTAGAGAACTCCTCCACGGTCTTTCTTCCGATTCCCTTTGATCCGCCCGTTATTAGGACAACTTTATCTTCTTTCATCAAGCTCACTCCACGTACTCGTTATATTTCAATAGTAAGAATGATTATCAGGAAATGCAAATCTAAGCTCTTCCATCATTTGTTCAACATGGTAAAAAGAAAACCGCGTATGCATTCAAATAGTGAAGGGAAAATAAAAAAAACAGCCTCTCCAAAGAGAGACTGCTTTTGATCAAAAGATTACTTACCGATGAACTGTTGAGTCCAGTAGTTACCGTTCTCTACATATCCCACACCGATGTGAGTGTAGTTTGAACTCATGATGTTTTTACGGTGACCTTCACTATTCATCCATGCCTGTACTACTTCTTCAGGAGTCTGTTGACCCATAGCGATGTTTTCACCTGCAGAGCTGTACTCGATACCAAACTGCTTCATCATGTCGAATGGTGAACCATACGTAGGGCTAGTGTGAGAGAAGTAGTTGTTCGCTTGCATATCTTTAGACTTCTCACGTGCTACCTTGCTTAATTCTGCATCTACTTTAAGAGCTGGAAGACCTTGTTTTGCACGTTCCTGGTTAGTCAATTCCACTACTTTTTGTTCAAACTGGCTTAATTGACCAGATTTTTCACTTGCTTGCTCTGATTGTTGTTTTTGCTCATTTGAAGCTGGAGCTGGTGCAGGTGCTTCGGACTTAGGTGCAGGAGCTTCTGCTTTTGGTGCTTCTTCTGGTGCAGGAGCTTCCGCTTTTGGTGCTTCCTTAGCTGGAGCAGGTGCCGCCGCCTCTGCTTTTGGAGCCTGTCCATTCAATAATTCTTGTACATTTATATTTTGACCGTTGATTTGGTATTTTGATAGAACATCTTGAACATATTTGTTTAGATCTTCTTGATTACCATTATATTTAAAGGCGTTCACTTTTTGAGCGACCTTATCTTGTGCCGGGCACGGTGCTGCAGCGTCAGCTTTACCTGCTGCGAATGGAGTTGCTAATAATGTTAATGCTGTTGCTGCTGAAACCATCATTTTCTTATTCATAAAAATGAATTCCTCCTTAGTGAATGTGTTTTTCTTTGCTGCACATTCATCATACCACCCTGTTTTTGTTACATTTACGGGAGAACTTGGTAACTAGTAATCAATTGTTCTATTTTGAAAGACAATTTCCTTATAGTAAGATAGTAACCACTGATTCTAATAGGAAGAAAAGCATTTTTTAAATGATTTACTTACATTTCCAACAGCTGAATGAATTGGATGCTGGAACTAATTATTACCGGTATCTTATTCTTGACAGGTTTTTAAGAGCCCACCCAATGTAACGGATATTACAGGAACATTTCAAAACGGGAAGGATTTCACCCCAAAGAAAGGTATTCATTGCATTTTTTGTCAGAACCGATGAGCAGGTATCCCTTCACATCGAACCCTAGGCGTTTTAATTGTCTCACGCCCACATTACACTCGACGAAATTGCTTCCCATCACAATGACAGGCCCTTCTGGAATATCACTTGCATATCTTCGAATGTATCCGCAAGGCAAGGCTATGACCTCTTCGCAATCTCCTTTTGACGAGTCCTGATAATCCCTGACATCCACTACTACATGTTCTGTCGTCACTTCAA
Source organism: Rossellomorea vietnamensis (assembly GCF_025398035.1). Classification (NCBI taxonomy): domain Bacteria; kingdom Bacillati; phylum Bacillota; class Bacilli; order Caryophanales; family Bacillaceae; genus Rossellomorea; species Rossellomorea vietnamensis. The sequence continues at coordinate 272,710 of NZ_CP104558.1, read as the reverse complement.
GGGAATTCCATTGTTTTGTTCGTACGGGAAAATATCGATAATAGATCATATATGAGAGTATACTGACTAATACTATTGTTAGTAGAGGCATACTGATATCACCCTTTTCATTAAACTCCCCTCATTATATACCTGAGTAGGTATAGTTGAAAAGCGAACTGCTCATATTTACTTTCATGATGATCATTCCTGATTAGAGATTCCTGTCTTTCATTAATTGTGCGCCCATTTCGATATGTAGCTGGATTAAACGAATTTTATCATCGTTTGACAAGTCGGATTCAGTAATTCTTTTAGTGGCCAAATAATATTTAATTTCAATGGACTTACGAACCCTTGGGTGACTATTTGCATCTTCCAGTTCACGTCTAATGGCTTCTTTTAATATTTGTTCCGGTGAAACGGCATCGTTTGTTAGCATGCGGTTTTTCCATATTTGTCTGTATGATATCAGCAAATCGTTGAATACTACTGACATATTCAATCATCCTTTACATAAAATCTTTATTCTTTAACCATACTAAAAAAAACGAAGAAAGGTGATATCAATGACTACACCCTATCGCTGTCCCAGCTGTAAAACGAATCGAACACGATTTAATATTATACAACAAGTACCTCAGAGTGTGAAACTTGATCCTGCTTCAGGAGAAGTCGTTCAGAATTATGAGCAAAATCAACTCGAGCCATTTCACCTCGCTTACAACGGACCCCAGTTAAAAGTTCAATGTGCGGCTTGTGGCCTGGTGGAGGATGAAATGACCTTTAAGAAATTTGGAGAAAGTACTATGTCCTAATCAGAAAGAGGGTAACCATGCCTGCCACAATCAGCAGACACGGTCACCCTCTTTTATTTAATGGTTATTAGTGATTGGAAGCTTCTTTAAGCTCTGTTTCCTTTTCTTCCTCTGTAACATCTTTATTTGACATCCTTAAAGGGATCTCTTTCATAAAGAAGGTTAAAACAAATCCTACGAGAAGAATCATGGCTCCAATAAAGAAAACATTCGTTAACGCATAACTCAATGATTCTCTTACACCTTCCAGAATGGATGCATAGATCCCTTGGAATTCTTGTGGCAATGTTGATTGAAGCTCTTTTAATTTTCCGCCGTTCATGATGTTCTGTGGATCTTGAAGCTGTTTCATAACGCCAGCCGTTTCAGGATCTGACAGTAATGGAGAGTCTTTTACTGAAGACATTTTCTCTGTCATTTTTGACGTCATGGAAGAATTCATCACGGTTCCCATGATGGCTACCCCTATCGTCCCTCCGATTTGTCTGAACAATTGCGTTGCGGCCGTGGCGACACCAAGGAACTTATGCTGCACTGCGTTTTGAACCGTCAGCGTAAAGACGGGGAAACTCAGTCCAAGTCCTGTTCCTACTATAATGATATTCAGCAGGGCTCTGGCGTTGGTCGTATCCGTATCCATGAAGGATAATAGGATCATACCCGCACTCATGATGAACAGACCAATCAGTGCGAGAAACTTATATTTCCCTGTCTTCGTAATGATTTGTCCCCCGATCGTACTGGCAAATACCATACTCAATGTCATGGGCATCATCACGAGTCCGGATTTCGTCGCGGAGGTACCCATTACGCCCTGAATGAAGAACGGCATATACATAATGGCCCCGAACATCCCGGCTCCGAGAATGAATCCAATGATATTGGAAAGGGTGAAGATCTTATTTTTAAACAATTGTAGTGGAAGTACAGGGTTACTAGCTCGTTTTTCCGTTATGATGAATAGGATCAGTGCTACAACCGAGGTAGTCAGTAGTCCAATGATTTGAAGGGAAACCCATTCATAATCGTTTCCACCCCACGTAAAGGCCAGTAATAACGGAATGATCGTTAAAGTCAGCATGATGGATCCCAGGTAATCCACTTTCAAACCTCTATTCGGTTCTTGGGAAGGGAACATTTTATAAATCATCCCAAATGCGATGAATCCTACCGGAAGGAATACCCAGAATACCCAGTGCCAATCGGCATTATCTACGATCCAGCCTCCGAGTGTCGGACCGAATACACTGGCTAAACCAAACACACTGCTCATCAGCCCCTGCCACTTCCCTCTTTCTCGTGGAGAGAATAAGTCCCCGACAGCAGTAAAGGCGGTGGACATGATCATACCGGCACCGAATCCTTGAATCCCCCGGAAAATGATTAACTGTATGATGGAAGCGGATAGTCCGTTTAAGAACGAACCAATCATAAAGACTCCTATTCCAAGTAAGATAAAAGGCTTCCTTCCATACATATCGGATAATTTACCGACCAAAATGGCGGTTACGGAGCTGGTCAACATGAAGATGGTGAATACCCAGCTATAATAGTCCATACCTCCGATTTCAGAAATGATCTTTGGCAATGCGGTTCCCACAATGGTCTGATTCAATGCGGCGAATAACATGGCTGACATGATTGCAATCATGATCAGTACTTTTTTACGATGTTCTAAGTGCTCCATATTCTCTGTCTCCCTCAATATTTATAGTATGAATAATTAACCAACTTAAGTAAATGAGCATAATAGAAGGGATGACCAATCTACAGGTCAACCCTTTTTTCATTCCTGTCAATTATATGGCTGAACACCTCTGATTCTGAAGCAGAACAGTGACATTTACAGGATAGTATCTTGAAACACGTTATGACTTACGAACGGATGAACTCATCAATTTCTCGAACAGTTCGATCAGGTGCTCGATCTCCTCTTTTTCAAAGGTTTGGAATAACTGCTGAAAATAGTGCGACTTCTTCTCTTCACATTGTGCCAGCACTTCCACTCCTTCAGGAGTAACGGCCAACTCTACGACTCTACGATCTTCATTGGATCGCTGTCTGGTAATATAGCCTTTTTCAACTAGTGTATCTGTAATGGACGTAATGTGACTTGCGGAGACTTCCATTCGCTTTGAAATTTCCGAGGATTTCAGCGCACCATTTTCCCTGATGAGTTGGAGCACCCGGAATTCCCCATTTGAAATGAATTCTCCAAAAATGGTTCGAATATCTGATTTCATCATTCTAAACACGGACCTGAACAGTCCTTCTAGCTCGAACAATTCTTTTCCCACTAAAAATCGACCTTTCTTACACTCAATAAATACTTCACTAAGTTAACTATTAAATAATATACATTTTTTTTGATCTTGTCAATGGTTTAAATTTGTTATGACCATTATTATATTGAATCCCCTTTTATAGAAAAACGGATTAAGGACTCCCCCACCCCCTCCGGATTAATCCGTCAGGTCAATCTTCTGTAAAGAGTGTACTATTTCTTCTTTATGTAAATTTTCTCCGATTATGACGAAGTTGGTAGGGTATTTCATATCTCCGGGCATAAATAGGGGCATCCCGTATGAGTATTGAAATAACGTTGGATAGTTCCTTCCTTGCAAAGGGACGTATCCCTTCATCCTGTATATGGAACCTGGCTGGCTTTTCACCCATTCCTCAAAAGCTTCTCCATTCACTTTCCCGCTGAACGTATAAACAACCGCCTGGAGAGTCAGATGTTCCCCAATGGAAGCTCGATCATGCGTAAGTGTTTCTTGTTGTGCTTTTAAAGAAAGAATATCTTTCATGGATACTTGAGAGTAATTCGTTAAATACACCTTGGCATTCTGATTCATTTGTTGTAGTTCGTAAGAGAATGTCCCCTGCTCCATTTCAGTCAGCAAATCCATTTTATTCGCAATGATGAACTGGGCATGACGGATTTGCTCTCTCATCAAATGTAAGACAGCCGGACTGAAGTCCCCCCTGTTCCGCCATTGAAGTCCATCCACCACCGTGAGGATACCCCTGAATTCAAATTGATCGGCAAACAGAGGGGACAGAATGGAATCGACCACCTCAACTGGATGTGCAGCACCCGTTGTTTCAATGACCAGTACATCGAAGTCTTCGTTCAGTAGAAGTTCCTGGAGCTGGGACTCCAATTTCTCTGAAATGGTACAGCAAATACAGCCATCAAGAAGTTCACGCAGTGCTGTGTCATCATCAACCGCATCACTATCGATGGATACACTTCCTAATTCATTCATCAACACTGCGGGTTTTTTATCATGATCCTTTAAGGATTTCAGCAATTGTTTAAGTAAAGTCGTTTTTCCACTGCCAAGAAATCCGGATAATATATAGACATCTTTTTTCATGTAATCTTCCTTTCCTTTGATCCCTATACACATTTTATTAGAAAGTGAATAGGAACACAACGGACATCACCGATGGATGACAATGGGCAGGGAAGAATTATTCGTTTAAGGAGCGTTATCCACTTTTTTTTAGCATAGAATGAAATATGGCTGTATACCGTCGTATTGATACCTGAAGAATCAGTAAAAGGTGGGAATATTCATGTATTATGAGAAGATTGTTCCGCTTAAACTTAGAGATTTCCTGAAGAATCCTTCTCATGAAACATTGAAGGATCTGTTACTTCATAATACAGGCGAAACAGATTATGTGGATTTCAAGTCCGATTGGATCGAATTCACCAAGATGGCAAAACATATCCTTGCCATTTCCAATACAGGAGGTGGATGCATCATCGTCGGTGTGATGCAATTTGATGACGGATCAGTCGATTTAAAAGGATTGACCGATGAAGAATTTCTCGATAAAGCAGATGTTGATAATAAACTTCAACATCTGCTGCCTAAATATGTGCGTTATCGCACCGAAGATTTCATTTTCCCTGAAAGCACCCATCCATTGATGAGCCTGAAACGATTCCAAGTCCTCATCATCGATTATGATCCAAGGTACGTTCCTTACACTTCCATTGTCACAAGGGGGGAATTGCGATATGGAGCAATTTATGCCAGACAAGGAACCAAGACGATTGAAGCCACTCACGACAAATTAGTGGATGTCATCCTCCGGAAAGTGCAGTCAGGAGGGTCAGACAGCGATGAAAAAACATTGAAGGAGCACCTTGAGCACTTAAAAATCCTTCATACGGAACATGATCTGGCAGAAGATCAGAAATATAAAGACTATCTGCACGAATTGATCATAAGGAAAATGAAAAAGATTGAATCGTTCCTGGACCTTGATTCTTCTGAATTTCATTCATGGTGACTTGAACCAAGAAAATCCATGATGGCTTCCCGATTCTTTTGTTCATCCATATCAAGGACCAGTCCTGCATGGGCAGCCTTAAGATCAGTGAAGCTTCCTTCAACCGGTATCCTGAGCGTATCCACTTTGTCGATTGGATGCAGCATGACAGACATCCCGTATTTCATTACTTCACTTATAGGAGTGGAGGTTTCCACGTTTTTCAATCCCTCTCTGATGAGTGATACAAGCGTCCTCATTCCTTCACCCGTCTCCATTTTTTCCATCAGGCTCTTTTCTGCCAATGACATGATTTCCTGCTGTCTTTCCACTCTCCCAAAGTCGTTCTGACTATCCCCCCTGAACCTTACATACTGCAGGATTTCTTCTCCTTTCAGTACGTTTTCCCCCGGTTCTCTCGACCAATTCCAGTGAGCGATCATTGGCTCTGTCACCGTAACCGGTACCCCTTCAGGAAACACAAGGTCCATCATACTGATGAACTTGTTGAAATCAATCTTAACGGTATGGTGAATGTCCAGATGGAAGTTTTTTTGTATCGTATCAGCCAGCAATTCTTCCCCTCCCCAGGAATATGCATGATTAATCTTGCTCTTTTCATATCCGGGAATCTCGACGAATGTATCCCTCATGATTGAAATGATCTTTAGGGTCGATGACTCTGGCCTGTATTGAGCCACCATTAATACGTCAGCCCGTGCAGGTTCATTTTTACGCTGATCCGAACCTATTAGAAGGAAGTTGACCGTTTGCTTATTTTCATCAAGGGTAAAAGGAAATACCGATTCATCGGAAGTATTTAATACTTTTTTCGGGGTAGTCTCCTCTTCTACAGCAGGCAATCCTTCATTCTTCCAAATCGGTGAACAGCTCACTGCTACAAAGAGAGAAAACAGGATGGAAAGGACTAACGCTATCTTTTTCATTGAATCACCTCATATATACTTTCATTGTTGGTATGGAATGAACATTCTATACAAGGATTAAGAAACCAATTCGGCAATCGGACCCTGCTTCCGGACAAAAAAAAGATCCCAGGTCAAATCACCTGGGATCTAGGATTTATTGATCTTTATTTAACACTTCAATCGCCTTTTTCAGTTGGGGATCGTTTTCTTTCAGCTTTTCTCTTAGGTCGGTCATAAGCTTCAAGATGGTTTCCCCGTTCAGTGTACCTGTCACTTCGAGGTCGTTTTCCCCTTGGAATTCCTTAACGGCTGCCGTTGTATCTGCATCATAATAGCCGTCTACTTTCCCTGGGTCTAAATCCAGAGCTTCGAGCATTTGCTCTGCTGTTTTCACGGAATCTGATAAATCTTCTTCCTTTAGTTCCTTGTCCGGGTTGATATAAGGAAGCTGGGCATAATCAGGCATCTTCACTTCGACATCTGGCTTGATTCCTTTTTCATGAATCCAGTTTCCTTTAGGCGTCAGCCATTTAGCCGTCGTGAACTTCATATTTGAGCCATCTTTGAAGGTTTCGGCCGTCTGGACGGTCCCCTTACCGAATGTCTTCGTCCCAACCAAAGGTATATCATTGGATTCGCTTACGGCTGCTGATAGAATTTCTGCAGCACTTGCACTTCCTTCATCGACCAGGACGGCTGTAGGGACTTCTACTTTCTGACCTGATTCTGAAACATACTTTTCCACTTTTCCATTACTGTCTTTCACCTGGAATAAGACTTCACCTTCAGGTACAAACAGATTCGAGATCTTGACAGCTTGATCAAGTAATCCACCCGGATTTTGTCTAAGATCCAGAACGAGTTTCTTCATGCCTTTATGGTTCATTTCATTTAACGCTTCTGTCAATTCTTTATACGTATTTTCTGAAAAGCTTGTGATTTGGATTTCTGCTACACCATTATCTTTCATTTCAGCATAAACCGTTTCGATCGGTATCTCATCTCTGGTGATGGTGACCTCCATCGGTTTATCCTGACCTGGCCGTTGAATGGTCAGCGTTACCTTTGTGCCTTTTTCTCCACGAATGAGAAGAACGGCATCTGTTACAGACATCCCCTGAATGCTTTTGTCATCTACCTTTGTGATGATGTCGTTAGGCTGCAGGCCGGCTTTTTCTGCAGGGGAACCTTTAATTGGAGAGACGATGGAGATGTAGCCATCTTTCTCCTGTATTTCTGCTCCTATCCCTTCAAACGAAGAAGAAATGCTTTCCTGGAACTTCTTCGCCTCTTCCTCATTCATATAATCGGAATAGGGATCCCCGACGCTATCGATCATCCCATTGATCGCACCGTTCACAAGTTTGTCCTGATCCAGGTCCTTGTAATAGTTCTGATTTAACTTATCATAGGCTTCATACAGCTTCTGAAATTCCGATCGTTCTGTAACCCCTACGTTGACTGCTTTTTCATCTCCAAACGCCAATGCAAATGTTGTAATTCCTGCCGTTAGGAATACAAGGAAAAATAAGAGCATGACGAATTTGAATTTTTTCATTTTTATATAACTTGACTGGGTTTCCTGTTGTGCCTGTTCTGTCTTATCTTGTTCCAAAGCTTCCACCACTTTCGTTGCTATGTATCTTGTGTGAATTTTCGTTTAGAATATCATGAAACATTCCCCTGAGCAATCTTAAGCTCATAACTTCTTCATTCTATCAGCTTTTCCATGTTAGCGAAAGGAAAATCCATCTTCCCCATTATAATGCGTCAAAATCGTCGTAAAAAACCCCACCGTGCTTACAGCTAACAAAGAATATAAAAATGCTCCCATCCCAATAATGGGGAATCCTGCTATAAGGACGATGCTATCAAAGGCGAAGATCAACTTACCGACATTCCATCCAAAACTCTTTCCAATTAATTGTGCCAATAAGTCAGATCCACCCGTAGCAGAATTCCCCCTCAACATGAGGCCGATTCCGATCCCGACAAAAGCACCGCCCAAAAAAGCACTTAATAGTGGCGGAAGATGTAAGAGGGTATGCCAATGATAAAAATAATCGATCATTAAAGAGGACAACCATAGCCCGTGTATACTGTTATAAAAAAGGATTCGATCTTTAAAGAATGCAAGCAGATAAAGGGGGATACTCAGAAGGATGATGGTAAGACCTGGTTTCACACCGAGCCAATAGTGGGCAATCAAACCGATCCCGATCATGCCCCCATCGAGAAAATGATGGGGGACGAAAAATAGATTGATGCCTATACCGACGAAAATACTGCCAATGATGATTATACTGAACACTCTCATCATACCATCCACCCACCCATTCCAAATTGGACATCCCTTATTACTGTTGTATGTGGAAATGTAATAAAAGAGAACAAAGCGGAACGGAATTCGTCGACTTTAAAAGCAGATAGACCTTGATATCCTTAAATCCCCATCTAAAAAAGGGTCAGGAACCATAGGCCCTGACCCTTTTTCAACATTAGATTTTCTTTACGTTTTTAAAGTATTCCTCAAGTGTCCAATCGTTTTCATGAATTACTTTAGCGGCTTCCATTCCGACATATCTAAAGTGCCAAGGTTCATATTGATACTGTGTAATGGACACCTTATCTTCGGGATAGCGAAGAATGAACCCGTACTTATATGCGTTCTCTGCCAGCCATTTTCCTTCTTTCGTATCAGCGAATTCTATATTCACTTGGAATTGGTTACTTTGACTGGAAATATCCATAGCCAATCCTGATTGGTGCTCACTTTGTCCCGGAGGCGCAACGGCCATGACCGCCTTTTCTTCACCGAATTGGGCTATTTCCCTGTCCAGGAGCATTTTTTGGTACTCGTATGAACGGTAACCTGAAATTGCTGTCAGGAATACCCCTCCCGCTTTGGCATCTGCGAACATCTTTTCCAACTGGTCTGCCGCTTCTTTACGGAGGTGCGCTTTTTCAAGGTCCTGATCCCCGAATACGAATGGAACGTTTGGTCGGACCAGATCGGCAGGTTTGTATTCATCTAAAGCATATTCCTTATTTACCAATGCTAATAAATTGGAGGGATTTTGAATAACCTGCTTTCCGTCCACAACTTTTACGTCATTGAAGTATTGGGACTCTAATTGCAGCTCTTTAGGAACCGCTTCTTCGGCAGGCTGCTGTTCCGGCAATGCTTGTTCATCCTGCCCGTTGTCAGGCGTTTGAACCTTTGGTTCCTTTTCCTTTGTCTCTTGCTGCTTTTGGCCAAATAATTCGTCTGACCACTCTTCCACTTGCGAACAACCTGATAATAAAACCAGGGAGGCAGCAGTTATGAAGATGATCTTTTTCATACTTTCACCTAGTTTCTCTATAATGGTTCCATTCTCCATCTTACCATGCCCGGGACAATATGTAAGCAGGAGAAACTTCACATAATGAAAAACTGCCTATAAACCCGACTAGGGATTGTAAGCAGTTTTTTTCTATTGCCTTTATGAATTAATCTTGAATGGCCGCTTCTAAAGCCACTTCAATCATTTCATTGAAAGTCGTCTGACGCTCTTCTGAAGAAGTTTCTTCCCCTGTCAGGATATGGTCGCTTACAGTCAGAACCGAAAGGGCATTTCGACCATATTTGGCTGCCAATGTGTAAAGGGCGGACGTTTCCATCTCAATGGCCAGGATACCATATTGAGCCCACTTTTCATGCTCCGCATTGTCATTGTAGAACATATCGGCTGTGAATACGTTTCCGACTTTCAGATTAAGTCCTTTTTCTACCCCTGCATCGTATGCCCGTTTTAAAAGATCGAAGTTCGCCGTAGGAGAATAATCGATCCCGTTGAACGTTAGTTTATTCATTTGAGAATCAGTGGACGATGTCATGGCCAGGATGACGTCACGTACTTTGACGTCCTTTTGAATGGCTCCACATGTACCGACACGAATCAGGTTCTGAACGTTATAACTTTGCATCAATTCATTGATATAAATTGAAATCGACGGAACACCCATGCCAGTTCCCTGCACCGAAATTCTTTTTCCTTTGTACGTTCCCGTGTATCCAAACATATTTCGGACTTCGTTGTAGCATGTTACATCTTCTAAGAACGTTTCTGCAATATACTTCGCTCTAAGTGGATCCCCAGGTAAAAGAACTGTTTCTGCAATTTCGTTTTCTTTTGCATTGATATGTATACTCACTAAACTATTCCTCCTATCAAGACTGTTGAAAGACCATTGTAATTCTTTTTCCGGACATATGCAACGCTAGGAAATGGAAGGATAGAACGATGAATGAGGGGTCAAAATAAAGGCAGAAGGAGTGATAAAACCATGGCAAAAGAACAAATGAGCAAAAAACTGAAGCAAGCCGTACAACATGCAAATGAAACCAACCCTTCTACCCGGTCGGGGACACAACCAACTTCTTCAAGAACAGAAAAACTTAAATCATAAAAAAGGGGGACACATCGATGGGAAAAAAGCACCGAAATAGAATCAATGCCCCTAAGAAAAATAATCATATCCCGAAAGAAGCATTGGATGCCGAGCATAATGCACACGGGAAAGAGAACACAGGTCTAAATAGAAAAAATGGTCCTGGACATAATATGTGAGGACTCATAAAAAAGGAAAGAATCCACCCTATGAGGCAGATTCTTTCCTTTTTCAAATGGTACTTTATCTAATGAATGACGATCCGGTTCACCCGCTTCCAGCCATTTGGCTGCAGCCGATAATAATGATGGCCCCTCCGTCCTTCATCAATGAAAACGATGTCTCGTGTAGCAATATATCTGCCTTGATAATCCTTTGGAACCAAGTCTGGTACATTAAACGTTCTGAATGTCTGATACAGGGCTTCTTCATGATTATTTGCTTCAACCGAGATACGATAAACCTTTTCGTAACCTTTATCCTCCCCATAATTAGGGGTTTGGAAAATAGTCACGTCATAGGTCGATCTCAAGAGCTTTGGACGTATGATTTTTTCAAGTAAAGGCATGAGCACCCCTCCGTCATTATGTTGTACTCATACAATTACACAAACAGCGTGTCGAATCCTTCACAGAATCATGGGAATCTTTGTCGAATGGAATTTTTCACGCAAATTTGTCGATGGCTTGTTGAAGTTTCACTCCTAAACGGGGAACATCGGAAGAGCTTATGGTCAGTCTGACCATGGATTCATCCATTTCGAGAGCCTCAGCCAGGAACCCACCCAGTCCCCTCGCCCGTCTGTCCACTTCCAGAAGCAGTTCCACCCGGTCTTCCGTTTGATTCAGGAACATCACTTCAAGTTCATCCAATTTACGCTGATATGGTCCATTTACCGGTACAAACTCAAACTCCTGAATAAAAGGATATCTCCCTCTGAAACGTTTCGGCGCCTCTTCACATTCCACTGTTCGAATTCTGAAGCCGAGTTCCTGTACAGAAGTCAGGACGGCATTCGTCAACTGATTCGGCACGATTTCAATATAGTCTTTGTCTTTTGGATCCACTGCATTTTTGATATCGACCCCTGTGGCTACCCATACCCTCGTGTTCCCATATGTGATCGGGGTTTCGAAGGGAAGGGTGAAGGTAAAGGGAAATTCTTTTTTTTCATTTTCCAAAACGGAGAATGGATTGGATATTTGCACCTTCTGAATCGGGGCGTAATCTGTATATTTCTTGTCATCCGATTCACGGATATATGTAGTGAAAAGGGTTAGATAGATGGCATCGATACTCTGCTCCGTACTTCCTCCCGTAATTTCCACCACCCCGTTTACCGTCTCCCCTGCAACGTAGCTCGATTTCTCCAATTTCGTATCCACTGTGGCTGCTCCAATACCGATTGAAGCAAATACTTTATTAAAAAATGACATATGAAAATTCCTCCTCGTATATTGTTTGTGTACTATTTCAATCCACTTTAATAAATCCCCGCTAGACTCAGAGCCTACATGATAGTCTTCGTCCCTTCATTTCAAGATTATAAATCTACTTTTAAGGAATTCTTCCACCAAACACTTTTTTCCTTCTTGCTATAACAATTCCTCAAGATGCGGGGGAGATAAAGTTTCAGGTGGATTCCATCCATTCCCGACATATTGGACGTGATTAGAAAATAACTTCTTGTAAGGGCGTAAATCAAGAAGTGTTTCTTTATATGTATCTATATACGATTCACCTCAAGTTTAGTTTCACACGAGAGAATATTTTTCATTTTTTTTTGAGAGAGGTGTGATTACTTGGGTTATTCACCGTTTCAAGTCATCTCAAACCTATTCAAACCGGGTAAACATACGAATATGTCCCCCCTTCTTGATGTTCAGGCGGTTTACAGGCTTTACCGTGAAATGAAGCAGGAACCGGTCCCTGATGTCTATTTTCCTGAAGAACAAGCGTTGTTCAAGCAAATTTTCATCAAAGTGAAAAAAGCTAATGTCAATAACCTGACAAGAACTTCTTCCTATCTTGATATATTCAAAAAACACCCTGAACTGCACTGGTCCTTTCTTGCCCACATGGTATCGAGAAATGCCGGTTATCATATGACAGATATCCAGAACGATCTGCTCTCACATGTAATGAGTCACACCGAACAACAATCTCTATTCGAGTTCCTGGAACGATGTAATGCAGCGATCTTCGAAGACGCGTATCCTCAACTATTACTTTATGAAAACTGGAAATTAACCGGCCGCCACTCCTTTCACCTCCTGAAAAAGTTCAACGTTTCAATATTCATGCGGAAGCTATGGGCAGATTATCTCAAGACGGGGAATCACCCTGTGTTGACCACCGCACTCATTATGAATGAGCAGCACCTGATTCAAAACAAGATATTATCCAGTCCAAATCTAAATATGGGAATTGAAAAGTGGAAGTTTTTCCTGCAGGACCGGCTTGAATTCACTTCCATCCTCTTCCCTTATGGCAAGCAGTCCCCATCCTCCCTGGCAGGCCTTTCCGTTTCCCACTTTGAGAAAGTGGATCGCAGAATTCAATTAGGCAAGAAATTATATAGAGTATTATTCCATCCGAATGTTTACCCCACTGCACTATCTTTCTCACTTCACCATCCTCATACGGGATCCAGGGAAGATTATTGGCCGCATATTTACTCAAGTGTGAAGAAAAGAAAGCATTTATTCAGCCCCGAGCTAAGAGCTGTCTGGGAAAATATTCATTATGACGATCCTTCGTCGCCGGATTGGTTTAGAGAGCAGCCGATTGAGGTGATGTCTCCCCTTTTGACGATGACTGACCCTCACCATTTCTCTATGACCCGTAAATGGAAAGCAAGAACGACTATTCTTTTGAAACTAAAAAGGGATTGACTCAAAATAATGTGCCCCCCTTCCTCCATAAATGAAGGTCTGGGAGACACACCAGAGTCAATCCCTGTTATATGAATGGTCGTTGGCATACTAATTGAAATCCAGATCGATGGGTGAATAGAATCTAAACCTCATCTTCCCATTCTTCATCAATGATACATTTGGCAATCAGATACTCGAATGTGATGTCCGCTATTTCTTCCAGCTCATCTTCTGATGGTGCATATCCTCTTTGGATCAGTTCTTTCATAAAGAACTCAGCAATTTCCTCGGTGTCGATAAAGACTTCTATCTCCCGCATGTGATCGCCCCCTTTGATTCTCAATTTATGATAATACTATCCCGGTTATGCCAGAAAAAAAAAGTTTTCATAACACTTTAAAGACAAGCATAGACTTTATCATCAAAGGTAGAGGAGCGATAATATGTTACATACATTTACCCAAAAAACGAAATCGATGGTAAGAGACCTGGAGAATGGAGAAGGGATCATTGTTTCAGGCATGCAATGGATCCTTCGTGTCATACTATTATCATTCCTGGTCATAAGCGTCCCGGTTTTTCTATATATTATGTGGCTTATTCCTTCTCTTTGACGATGGACTGTGTATTTGTATGATTCTTCAACTGTTCTAACACATAATCCATTTTATTCTTGTATTTACTATCATTGAATAATAGATACAGTGTTTTGTAGTCATTGTAATGATCAAGGAGCTGATCAATCCAGGTTGGCTTTGGAAATGCAGGTGAATGGAGCGATTTGGATTTACCTTCTTTTTTTTGCGGGAAGACAAATCCATATTTTTTTATGAAAGCTTCCGCCTGCTCTTCATCGGCAACCAGGGTAATTTCATCTTCGTCCGCCTCCAGCCACTCCCCATCCGTGATCCTCATTAATTCATAGATCACGTCTTCCCATGCATCATCTTTATATCGCCATATCTCTGTTCTGAAACCCACCACTTTAAAGAGATCCTCTTCGTATCCCTTTACAAGGACAAGGTCACCAAACAGAAATTTGTATTCAATATCGATCTGTTCCTGTTCAAAAATATATCCATCATAAGAATCAAGCAGTTCTAATGCTTTTTCCTTGAATAACCCTTCACTTTCATTGACCTCATATAAAAACTCTCCGTCAATCTTTTTAATGTCTGTGATTTTCCCGACGGTACCATAAATTGTGACGACTACCGTTTCCCCAACTCTGAATCTAGGCTCTTTTCGTTTCTTCATTCTCCCCTCACCCTTAATCGCCTTTTTTATATGATATGCAATAACAATCATATCGGTATACACGAAATCCCTGACTATCTTTTCTTTAGGGTAAGAAATGTTTACATGAAATGACCAAAAAACGAATCAATCAGCTTATGGTGAACTTTAATAATTTTTTCTATTAAAGGGGAAGTGCTGGTTGATTTCCGCTGCAGGTGCTCGCTTTCCGCGGGGCGTGAGTTGAGCCTCCTCGGGCTAAAGCCCTGCGGGGTCTCAACTTTCCCGCTATTCCCGTCGGAGTCGAGCACCTTCCGCTCCAATCAACTTTCTGTGTATGCATTTCTAAATACTCTAAAAACCTGCACGTTTTTTTCAACAGCCAATTTTAGCTACTAAAGCTGAGATCATCATATTTCACACCTGTCATTTTGATAGCTCTGTCTAACAAGTCTTATTTAGATGGTGAGGGGAACTGCGTAGACTCCTGTGGAAAACGGGCGTGCCAAGACCCCGGAAGCGAAAGCTGAGGAGGCTTGGCCGAACGTCCACGGAAAGCGAAGCAGTTCCCCTCACCATCCACCATGTACTAATTGACAGAGCATTTGAAGATCCAGTTATTAAAGTCAGTCTGCGAAAAGAGCTTTGCTTTTTAAAAAAGGACCGACGTTTGCGGGAAACAAATGTCAGTCCTTTGGCTTGGATTATCATTAATCTTTTTCTTCTAATTGGTACTGGTCCCAGGCCATGTCGAAGATGGACATGCTTTCAAGGTAGTGTCCATTCATTTCGAGATAGGAGCTGATTTCATTGTATTGCCCGGACTGTTTCGGAAAGCTGTGATCATCATAAGCTGAATTCGCAAATCGGGTGATATCATCCTTGGCAGTAGGTTGCCTGTATTTCATCAAATAATGATAAAAGGATTTTCTCATCTCTTCCACCTGCCCTCGTTCTTTCTTTTCTAAAAGGATAGCGGAAGAAGATGAATTCGTAAAGTGTTTGCTTCAAATGAGAGCATATCGATGCCTCCACCTGCTAAAATCGAAAATAATTCTTCTTAAGTAAGCGGGGAAGGGCCATTAACTCTTTATAAGAAATCACCTTATCAATTAACCTCGTATCGATCAGCATCAGCTGGTCCTCGATTTCATTGATGATAGATTCCTCTTGATATTCCATTCCGCAATGACTGCAGGAAAGGCCCGGGACATTCGCAATCTGGACCGCCCGTGAGCCATCGGGCAACTCCCAATACACACTTGATTGATGAGCATGAGCCGTGTTCTCTTCACACCATTCGCACAGTTTCACCGTATTTTCAGCCATTGATGGTTTCTTCCTTATCATCATTTTTGTCCTGATTCATTTTTGAAAGCATCGCTTTATGCTTCTTTTCCTTCAGCTGATCCCTTTTTCCCCTGAAGTCCTTGAGAGAGTTATGATCCGGGTTCTCCTGATATTCCTTGCGACGTTCCAAACGCTTGAGACCTGCAGGCGTAAGAGAGGAATGTGTCTGATTCATCAATCCAGCGATCCCTATGGTAGGTTCATTGATTTCTTCATCATGATAAACTTCTTTAAAGTATTCATCCGCCCTTCCTGCTACGTATTCCTCCGGTTCCGGATAGGTGGAAATGACGCCTTCGAAATTCCTTACGACCACTTTCGAAGCACTTTGGGATATCAGGTAATTCGGTTGCAGGGATATTTTCCCTCCGCCTCCGGGAGCATCCAACACGAAGGTCGGTACGGCGTAACCCGATGTGTGTCCCCTCAATCCTTCAATGATTTCAAGCCCTTTGCTGACAGGTGCCCTGAAATGACCGATTCCCTCCGATAGGTCACATTGATAAATATAATACGGGCGCACGCGAATTTTAACCAGATCGTGCATAAGTTTCTTCATGATTGGAACGCTGTCATTGATGCCAGCCAGGATCACAGCTTGATTCCCTACAGGAACCCCTGCATTCACAAGCATCTCACATGCCTTTTTGGACTCTTCCGTAATTTCAATGGATGTATTGAAGTGAGTATTTAACCAAACCGGATGGTATTTCTTTAATATATTACACAGGTTTTCAGTGATCCGTTGTGGAAACACGACAGGAGCCCTCGTTCCGATCCGGATGATCTCGACATGGGGGATGTCCCTCAGGTTCTTTAAAATATACTCTAATATTTGATCATTGATCAAGAGACCATCCCCGCCTGAGAGCAGGACGTCCCTTACGCTCGGCGTTTCCCTAATATATTCAATGGCCGCGTCAAGCTGCTTCTTCGGGACACCCATTCCGATCTGCCCGGAAAACCTCCTTCTCGTACAGTATCTGCAGTACATGGAACATTGATTGGTGACGAGGAATAACACCCTGTCCGGGTATCTGTGCGTTAACCCCGGTACCGGTGAATCCTCATCTTCATGCAAAGGATCTTCCAGGTCATACTTTGTTTTATGGATCTCCTGGCCAATCGGAACGGATTGCATCCGGATCGGGCAGCGGGGGTCATCCTCATTCATCAGCCATGCATAGTAAGGAGTGATATTCAACGGAATGGTCTTGGTTGAAATTTTGACCCCTTCTTCTTCCTCCGGCGTCAGGTTCACCACTTTCTTTAAGTCATCAAGGGTTCTGATTGTGTTTGTCAGCTGCCATAACCAGTCATTCCATTGTTCATCCGTGACATCTTTCCAAAGCTCAATATCCTTCCAATCCCTTTTTGGTTTATAGAGATTCATTTTCATCTATTCCACCAACTTTCCAGAAAGTTTCGTTCCACAAGACCCGGAGATTTCTTCTACCTTTCACTTAAATCCTTCTCCCAAATGTTCATATCTTCCATTTTGTCAAAGATGATGCAGTTATTCGCAAGTCTCCCACCATATCTGTACCCAAGCTGGTGGAATGCAGCATTCATCCCAAATGAAAGTGCCCTGGCAATCGTATAAGCGCAAAAAATGTTCTGTTTCACTAATTCATCCTCAAGCTTCGTCAGCAGATGCTTCATATACCCGCCTTTACGATGAGAAGATCTCGTAGCACAATCCGTTAGTTCAGCATTCTTGTTGTTTGCAGATATTTCAGCAGAAGCGGCGCTGATGATCCTTCCATCCTCCTCGATATATACAAAGATTGTCCCATTTTTCATGGATTCTTTTATATAATCGGGATCTTGTAATGGTACAGGATATAGCGTGAACACTTCTTGATAGAGATCTGCTAATTTCTCTGCGTGCCCCCCGGTGGCTACAGATATCAATCCTGACCCTTCCATGGTTTTACTATTCAGCTGTTGAACCGCTTGAAGAATGTCATCCTCTTTTCTCCAAAAAGAACTATTCCTTCGATCATCCGTCAGAAATTTACTCATAAAGAAAGCACTGTCTCCCCTAAAGTAACCGTTTACTCCCCCCTCTACAATAAATCCCTTTTCCATCAGGTGGGCAACCTGATTTGACTTTGCCTTCACAATGAACTTTTCGAACTGATGGGTCTCAGCTATATTCACCATGAGCTCCAATAGCCTTCCTGCATTCCCCCTGAATTCATCCACCCGGAGTCTACGATTATAATCATCTTTATAAATGGTCGCTTCCACTTTTGGTTGTTGTATATATTCATATGTTTGCATTCTTTTAAGCCCCTTTTTAACAAACATATGAAGGCATGAGATAAGTTATGAAACAAACCACCATAAAAAGGGAACAACCTCATACTTGAATCAAGTGAGTTGTTCCTGTCTAAGGGTGAAGAAAGGGGTGGGTGTTTGACTTCGTTCTTTTGTCCTGGTGTGTCCGGGTCATGACCAATCCTCTCTCAGGCGAATGAGTATAGCATCTTATTACCTTCTACCCCATTGGGATGGAAATCATGAGGGTTTATTACACCAATCGATCATAAATCGAGAAAAAATTTCAGCCGATTGGTAAACCCTCTCTAATTCGATGTATTCATTTGCATCATGGGCCACTTCAGTTGTTCCCG
The DNA here is from genome assembly GCF_025398035.1 of Rossellomorea vietnamensis. Lineage (NCBI taxonomy): Bacteria > Bacillati > Bacillota > Bacilli > Caryophanales > Bacillaceae > Rossellomorea > Rossellomorea vietnamensis. The sequence goes on along the minus strand of NZ_CP104558.1, from coordinate 254,159 downwards.
GTCCAAAAATCACCACAGGCATATTGCCTCCTTGAGACAAAATCCCCCCATCCGTTCCCCAGGGTGAGGCTTCAATGATCGGCTCAGACGACATTACCTGTTCAGCATGCAGCGACAGGGTGTGTACTAATTCATGGTCACTTGGAAGGTTGCCCGGCTGCCAGCGCCCGCCAAACCATTCCACCTCGACAGGGTGTTCATCAAACCATGGATCGATTGATCTCAGCTTGGAAATTACGGTTGTGAATTCCTGTTCGACTTCATGGAGTGTCTCCCAGGGTCCGACTCCTATCCTGCCTTCAATGATAGCCGTATCCGGAACGGAAGATGGCCATTTCCCACTTTCGATTCTTCCGATATTAACGGGTAACGGGATGGGAATATTCCGATACAATGGATCATCCACCTTCTCGTTTCGTGCATTCTCCAATTGCTGAAGAACTCCAATGACCTTATATGCTTTCTCTATTGCATTTACCCCTTCATACCTCGTTCCCCCGTGTGCAGATTTTCCTTTTACCTTTAGGCGAAACCACATGGATCCTTGCTGTTTAGGGAAGATCTTCATATTGGTCGGCTCAGGAATGATGACAGCATCCGCCTTATAGCCTCTAGTCAATGTGGCTAAGGTACCCGTTCCCCCGCTTTCCTCTTCTATGACACTTTGAAAGATCACATCTCCCTTTAAAGGAATATTCAACTCCTGTATCACTTCGATGGCGAGCAGCAAAGCGACCGAACCGCCTTTCATATCCGTTGCTCCCCGCCCGTAAAGCTTCCCGTCCTCGATGAGTCCGCTATAGGGATCGTAAATCCAATCTCTTCGATCCCCTTCCGGTACAACATCGATATGTCCATTTAAAAGAAGGCTCTTTCCGCCGCCTGTGCCTTTTAAAACCCCTACCACATTGGGATTCCCTTTAAAATTAGTCCGGTCGCACTTGTAAAAGGGATGATGTTTTATATCCGTTTCTTTTATTTCCCAAATGTCCAGCTCCAAACCAAGCTTTCTGCATTTCTCTATGATGATCGCCTGCGCCTTTGATTCGTTTCCCCTGACACTATCTTCCTGGACCAGTCTTTGCAGAAGCTTTATCGTCCTTTTCTTTTTTTCTTCTATTTTTTCTTTTATGAGGCGATGAGTATCCATTTGTCTTCCTCCCCCTATCCTATAAACTTGATATCAGGGCTTATAATGTAACGGGCTTCTGTCGACTCCTCTATATCCTTCAATGTATAAGGATTGAATATCTCACGCAGGATTAAATGTTCCTCTTCCAGTGAGAATACGGCACGGTCAGTGATGATCATCGAAACACAGCGCCTGGCCGTTAATGGAAGGGTGCATTCCCTTACAATCTTGCTGCCGCCATTTTTATCTAAGTGGGTCATGAGTACAATGACTTTCTTTGCTTTGGAGGCGAGTTCCGTTGCCCCTCCCATCCCCGGTACCTTTTTGCCCGGTATGATCCAATTGGCAAGATCCCCCTTTTCACTGACCTGCAGGGAGCCAAGTATCGTCAGGTCGATCTTGCCCCGGCGGATCATGGCGAAAGCGATGGAGCTGTCTGTATAACATCCCCCCTCCATCAACGAAACCGGGAATCCCCCGGCATTGCACAGATTTTCATCTTCATGACCTTCCAAGGGTGCAGGACCGATGCCGATGATTCCATTTTCAGACTGAAATATGACCGGAAATCCTTGAGGAAGGTGATTTGGGACGAGGGAGGGAATCCCGATCCCGAGATTCACCATCATATTTTCTTTCACCTCAAGCGCTGCACGTTTTGCCATTTTATCCTTCAATTCGTTTCCCAGGCCCATTTCCAATCGACTCCTTTAGACAAGACGATATGATCCACAAACACTCCTGACGTGACGATTTCCTCGGGATCCAGCTCTCCGTAAGCAACCACTTCTTCCGTCTCGACAATCGTCACATCCGAGGCCATTGCAATAAGTGGATTCGTATTCCTTGCGCTCTTGTCATAGACAAGGTTCCCGAATGTATCGGCTTTCTTCGCATAAACAATCCCCACTTCAGCAACCAGTGCCGTCTCGAATACAAAACGTTCACCATCTACTTCAACGAATGTCTTTCCCTTATTCAAATAGGGGTCATCCACCCCTATGTCGCTGATGATCCCTTTTAATCCCACTCCGCCTGCCCTTATTCTTTCAGCTAAGATACCTTGTGGGGAGAATTCAACTTCAAGCTTCCCTTCACTCATCAATCTTCCTGCAATCGGATTAGATCCTATGTGTGAAGCAATCACTTTCCTCACTCGATTCTTTGCGACCAATTGACCGATGCCGATGTGAGGGAACCCTGTGTCGTTTCCGATAATGGTAAGATCCTTCACACCCCACTCCAGAAGATGCTTTATCATGCCAGGCGGGGAGCCAACCCCTCCAAACCCTCCAAACATCATCGTCATTTCATCATGAAAAAAGTGGCGGATCCCTTCGTAGTGGCCCAACTTATTGTGATGTGCTGACATCTACGTCACCTTCCAATTATCTGCTGCCATTTGAAAAGTCCTTCTCAACCTTTTAACCATCTCCTCAAGCTCTCTTTTCGTACTGTTCAATGGCGGTGCCACCATGATGGCAGAGCCCTTCCTGCCATCAATTCCGGCTGAAGCAGGGTATAACAGTATCCCGTTATCTACTCCATTCTGCACGATGAAAGACGTAAACCCCGCACCCCGCTCATCAAATTCAATTCCCCACATAAGGCCCCGTCCCCTGATGTCCTGAATAAAAGGAAATTCAGTCCTGCATTTTTCCAGGAGATTCTTTAAATAGGTCCCTTTCTGATCGACACCTTCAATGATCTTTTCTGATTCGATCAGCTTAAGTACAGCCAATGCCGCAGTGGCAGACATGGGGTTCCCACTAAAGGTATGGCCGCTCATGATCACTTTACTTCCCTGTACGATCGGTTCCATGACCTTTTCTGAAATGAGGGTGGCAGCAATAGGAGCATATCCGGCACTGAGGCCTTTACCTACAGCGACGATATCTGCTTTGACCCCCCATTGTTCCAGAGCTAAAAAGGTTCCCGTCCTCCCGCATCCGGTCATGACTTCGTCGGAAATGAATAATATGTCATGGGCTTCACAGATTTCTTTAATCCGCTCATAATATCCCTTTGGAGGAGTGATGGCCCCCCCAGCCGCTCCGATGATCGGTTCTGCCATAAAAGCAGCTATGTTCTCAGCCCCTATCCTCGTAATCATGGTATCCAGTTGGGACGCACATGCCAAACCGCAAGAAGGGTAAGTCTTCCCAAATGGACAGTGTGCACAATAAGGGGGTTCGATGGTTGGCCAGTCCCCTAAAAACGAATCAAACCGTTCCCTTCTTGATGGATGGCCTGAAGCAGATAAGGCCCCAAAGGTGATGCCGTGATAACTGAGCCACCGTGATAATATCTTTCTCTTCAGGGGCTTCCCTTTCTCCTGCCAATGTTGAATGGCGATCTTGATGGCTGTTTCCACTGCCTCTGATCCACTATTGACAAAGAAGGTCCAGGGATAACCAGTTTTATCATTCAAAAAGGAGGCTAACTCCTCTGCCGGCTGATTGCTGAACTGAGACCTGTACACAAAAGCCACTTTGTTTCCTTGATTCACGATTGATTGAAGGATTTCTTCCATACCATGTCCCAAATTTGCCGTCACCGCTCCAGAACAGGCATCTACGTATTCATGTCCATCGGTGTCATACAAGAAAACACCCTTCCCATAATCGATCGTTGGATATTGCTCCCCAATCAACGGTTTTATTAAATGCGAATGAGGCATTGTTCCCCCTCCTGAAAGAATCAGATTCGTACTCTCTTTCGATTCGCTCATCTGGATGCTCATAAAGATTTCCCATACCTTATTCATATGTGTGAAAAGCCGAATCTTTCATTTTTTATTTAAAAATCATCTTATCTTTGGATTTTCCCGGAAATCAGGCAATGATCGAAAGAAAGTTTCCTATTTTCTATGATTGAAATATACTAAAATTCTCAAAAATTCGACAAAATTTCTGCAAATTGACTAGATATATTAGGTCGATATGTATAAAATAATGGTAAGTTCATCCTTTGATGCTACTTTTTTCTTTATCTTCAGGAGGGGGAAACGGTGAAAAAAACAAGAGAAAAATGGCTGAAATCGCCAAAAAGAAAGAAAATGAAAAAAGAAAGACCAAAAAGAAGCTTTGGTATATTCTCATACTTTCGTACTATAAGAGGAAAAGTCGTCCTGTCATTCGGCCTTTTGACCATTGTCCTGTTGGTCCTCGCGTCTACTTCTTATATCAATATGATGAAGCTCCAGAAAGAAATCGACACGTTGATCACATATGATATGAAAGTCGATACCAAATTAAAGGATCTTTCAAAAGTATTAAACGATATCGAAATCGGGGAGCAAGGCTTCGTGATTACGGGAGCAACAGGTTTTCTTGCACCCTATCAAAATGGAAAAAGAGATGTCGAAGGCCAAATCAAAGATTTAAATTCACTTTTGAAAGATGACCCGGAACAGCTTGAGAAGATGGGGAAAATCGAAGCACAGTACGGTTTCTGGATGCAATTTGTCGATCGGGTGATCGAGACCAGAAAAGATAAGGGACTCGAAAAGGCTGCGAACCTTGTCGAAACCGGAGTTGGTAAAAAATATCTGGACGGGATCCGCTCATATGTAGATATGATCGTCGTCGACCAGCAAAAAGATCTGGATGCACGGATCGACTCTCTGACCCGTCAAGTCCAACTGTCTCAAATCGTCACCATCGGCTTATCGGCATTCGCCGTTCTATTGGCGGTATTCTTTGGAATCATTTTATCTCATACAATTAAAACCAATACAAAGAAAATCAGTACATCCATTTTGGAGATTGCCAATGCAGGTGGAGACTTAACGAAACGGATCCATGTGAAATCTAAAGATGAGCTGGCTGATCTGGCGTCGGATACGAATCAACTTATCGCCGGCATCGCCATGCTTGTAAAACAGGTTTCAGAGATGGCAGAAAATGTATCTGCCAGCAGCCAGGAGCTTCTCGCATCTGCAGAGGAAACATCGCGCACAATCACGTCCATTGCGGAAACATCGAGTGAAATTGCCGCAGGAAGCGACCAGACGACCCATCGCATGTCCTCTTCTTTAGAGAAAATGAACAGCCTGGAGGAAGCCGCCAGATTCTTATTCAACCAGGCAGAGCTTGTCAGACAAACCGCTCGTGATATGAGAGTCGTTGCTGAAAAAGGCGGAAAGACCGTCCATGCCTCTTCAACTAAAATGATGAGCATTGAAGAAACCATGTCCAATACGAGTGAAACCGTTGAAGCTCTGGGACAACGTTCAACACAGATCACCACCATTATTGGAACCATCACTGACATTGCCGAACAAACCAACCTTCTCGCTCTGAATGCTGCCATCGAAGCAGCAAGGGCAGGGGAACACGGCAGGGGATTTGCAGTTGTAGCAGATGAAGTCAGAAAGCTTGCTGAACAATCCCGCCAGGCTGCCAAGGGTGTAACGGAGATCGTCCACAGCATTCAGGAAGAAGTCAATATCATCATCAAGCAAAACTCCGACGGGGTGAAGGAAGTCATTGCAGGTGTTGAAATCACCAATGAGACCAATGCATCCCTTGAAGATATCCTGAGTCAAACGACGAAAACAACGGTGGTCGTGGATGAGATGGTCGACCATATTCAGGAAACACTGAATCTTAGTCAAGAAGTGGCCACTTCATTTGCCCATGTTAATGAAATTGCAGAGTCGACCGCATCTAACACCGAAACCACTGCAGCTGCATCAGAGGAAGGATCCGCTGCCATGGAACAAGTCACGGCAAGTGCATCTGAACTTTCCCAGCAAGCTGAAAAACTGAAAGAGTTAATTTCCAGCTTCAAAATATAATCCAAAAAGAGCTGTCTAGCGACAGCTCTTTTTTTCATCATTATTTTCAACTATCCCCTAAATGGATTAATGTCCGCAGTAACAAACGGCTCCAATAATAATCAACAGGATGAATAACACAACGATTAACGCAAAACCACTACCGCCACAACCGGCAACCGGATAAGCATATCCACCTTGATAACATGGATCACAGCCATAACCATAGTTCATACCTATCTCTCCTCAAAAAAATATTTATTTACCTTATACTCTATGTCATTCACCTAGAATGTGTTTGTGCATTCGCCCATTTTATTTGAAGGGACTTCTTTACGCATATTTTATGAGGAGCATTCGTCATTTTCAAAAGACACAGCGTCAAAACCACAATATGGTAATTCTTTTATTGAGAAAAACTTACCCCATAAAAAAAGACCGGCATCTTCGCCGGTCTTTCCACTTGCAGTTATTTCGAAGAGATTTCCAATACTTCTTCCTGTCCTGCCGTCACACTTGTCACGTCTTTTTTCACAAGGTCTCCCATGTCATCACCGTTTGTAATGATGATGGGTGTGATGGTGCTTTTCGCTTTTTCTTTTACTAGTTCCAGGTCATACGTGATCAATGGATCTCCGATACTCACTTTTGAACCTTCTGAGATATGGGCTTCAAACCCTTCACCATTCATCGAGACCGTTTCAAGTCCGATATGGATCAGGATTTCAGCGCCGTTTTTCGCCTTGATCCCAACTGCGTGTTTTGTAGGAAAAAGCTGCATGATTTCACCGTCTACAGGTGAAACGACTTTTCCTATCGTCGGATCGATGGCGATTCCGTCCCCCATCATTTTTTGTGAAAATACAGGGTCCGGCACTTCTTCGAGTGACTTCACGTTACCTGTTAAAGGTGCTACAGCATTAACCGTTTTAGGTGCTTCTTCTTTTTTGCCAAAAAGCTTTTTAAGCATCAATATTCACCTTCCTCTTCATATTTTTATATACACATATGTAACTCAAAGTAAACATGAAAAGTCTATTTTAGCACATATGTGAATGTTTTCACAGCATTTCATTATGTTAGAATAACTTCTTGTATGCCCCGTAGCCTTCCTCTTCCAACTTCTCGACTGGGACAAACCTGAGTGCTGCCGAATTGATACAATACCGGAGTTTTGTCGGACCCGGTCCATCATTGAACACATGTCCCAGATGAGAATCGGCCTCTTTGCTTCTGACTTCCGTCCGGACCATAAAGTGACTTCTATCTTCTTTTTCTGAAACCTCTTCTTCATCGATCGGTTTGGTGAAACTTGGCCAACCGCAGCCGGCATCATATTTGTCCTTCGAGCTGAAAAGAGGTTTACCCGAGACGACATCCACATAGATGCCCTCTTCGAACGTATTCCAATACTCATTTCTAAACGGCGGCTCCGTCCCATTGTTCTGGGTGACATCATATTGCTCGGGTGTCAGCTTTTTCTTTAGATCATCTTTACTCATTCTTATCCCCCCAATGATTTTCAATGAATGCAACTCTTCCAGATCCCCTGCTGTATCGTTGATAATGACCAGGGTTCTTTTTGTAATAGTCCTGATGGTATTCCTCTGCAGGATAAAATTCCTTGGCAGGTAAAATCTCTGTGGCGATTGGCTTGGAAAAGATCCCCGACTTCCCGAGCCTGTCCTTCGATTCCTCGGCCAGTCTTTTCTGCTCTTCGTCATGGTAAAAAATGACCGTTTTATACGATTGGCCCCTGTCAAAAAACTGACCGCCGGGATCCGTGGGGTCGATTTGCTGCCAGTACAGTTCCAATAACTTTTCGTAAGGAAAAACGGAAGGGTCATATTCGATTTGAACGGCTTCATAGTGCCCTGTCGTTTCTGAACATACTTCTTTATAAGATGGGTTTGGAACGTGTCCCCCTGTGTATCCGGATGTCACACTGCCGATTCCGGGCTGTTCATCAAATGGTTTTACCATGCACCAGAAACATCCTCCGGCAAACGTGGCTTTTTGATACATTTCAGTTTCTGACATGCTCGTCATCCTTTCCATAACATTCTCTTTCACTATTCCCTTTGTATGCGATTTTAACGCATTCCTGTTAAAAAGGGAAAGCATTAAGCTTAAATCAAACCTCACCATGATAAAAAAAAGAGCGCCCACCAATGGGTCACTCTTTTCGTCCTTTATTTAAGCTTTCTCTGCTTCCCTATACTTTTCCACTTCTTTCGTTCCAAAGATTCTAACCGCTTATTTCCCCGTCTTTCCATATAAGCGATTTCCCTTTGCAGCTTCTGATAGTGTTCGAGCCTCTCTTCTGAAAGGCTTCCTTCTTCAATGGACATGCGAATCCCGCAGCCTGGTTCATCTTCATGCTGGCAGTCATTGAATCGGCAGTGAAGGGCTAATTCCTCAATATCATGGTATTGTGTGGACAATCCTTCCTGCCCCTGCCATAATTGGATTTCCCTCATCCCCGGGGTATCAATGATCGCAGCACCATTTTCTAAAAGAAAAAGTTCCCGATGAGTCGTGGTATGGCGGCCCTTGTCATCGGATTCCCTTATTTCCTTTGTCTTCTGGACATCATATCCTACAAGCAGATTGGTCAGTGTGGATTTCCCCACCCCTGAAGAACCAACGAGGGCGACGGTTTGCCCCTTATCTAAATAAGGCATCAGGTCCTCTATCCCTTTCCGACTGACGGCGCTTATGGTAACGACTTTCACCCCAAGCAAAGTATTCTCCACTTCTCTTTTCTTTTCTTCTATATCGGAACATGTATCCGATTTTGTCAGGACGATGACAGGATTTGCACCGCTTTCCCAGCATAGAAGTAAATATCGCTCCATCCGTTTGCTATTGAGATCATCGTTTAATGAAGATAGGATGAAGACGGTATTGATATTGGTAGCAATGATTTGCTCTTCTGCTTCATTTCCTGCTTTTTTCCTGGAGAATTTACTGGTCCGTGGCAGTACTTTTTCAATGACCGCCCCTTCCTTGCTTAGGAGTACCCAGTCACCTACGGCGGGTAGATCTTCGCGCTGAACGGTGTCAAACCTGAGTTTACCTGAAATCTTACTTAATACTTCCCCTGTTCGTGTCATGACCATAAAGGCACCCCTTTGTTCGGTCACAACCCTTCCCAATATAAAGCCTTCTTCTGTCAGGTGATTCATCATTTCAAAAACTGTTTCGTTAGTATTCAACTTGTTTCCTCCCAAAATAAAAAATCCGTTGCGTGGTTCGACACGTCAACGGATTTTTCATGAAAGAAGAAATGAAAAAATCAAAGAATCCCGTTTAAAGTGAGTTGACGTGCAGAACCGATATAATACGTATATACATTAGCCTTTTGCTCAATTAATGATAGGTTCATATGACATCACCCACTTTCTCAATTAGTACTTTTATTATCCAATATTTTCATCCGGATTGCAAGCTATATTTCTGATTTTTATAAAAATAGGTGTTTTCACCATTTTTTCTCCCCGGCATATTCTATTGTGTTAATACTGTTAAGGGAGAGATACGGATGAGCCAACATGATTATTTGACGAAAGCTGCGATGTATGACTTGTTATCCGGTTATTATAAATATTCCGATCCGTCAATGCACGTTCATTACTACCAGAAGCATCTTAAATATATGAGGCTTGCCATGCAGGCACAGCGAGCTGACATGACAACCTCTACACAGCCTTCGTACGTCCGTGTGTTACATGCCGTCCCTGATGCACCGAATGTTGATGTATATGTGAACGGAAATCGTGTATTACGGGATGTAGCCTTCAAGGATGTGAGCGATTATTTAACTTTACCAGCCGGAAAGTATCATATTGATGTATATCCTGCAGGTACAAGTGTGACGACAGTCATCAGTAAAAAAGTGAAAATCGATCCAGGAAAAATCTACACTCTGGCAGCTGTTGGAACACTGAATAAAATGCAATTACTTCCTTATCTCGATGATCCAACTGTGCCAAGCGGAGAAACAAAGGTAAAGTTCATTCACCTTTCCCCTGATGCCCCGGCAGTCGATATAGCTGTGAAAGGCGGGGATGTCATATTCCCGGATATATCCTTTAAACAAGCAACCGATTACCTTGGCCTGATGCCAATGACCGTCAATCTCGAGGCAAGGGTCGCCGGAAGTAAAAACAGTGTACTGAGTGTTCCGAATGTGAAGCTGAGCCCGAATCAGGCTTACACGATCGTTGCCGTTGGATTAGCCAATGGAACACCGGAACTGGAAGCTCTACTGTTGAAAGGATAAAGATTTCCCATACAAAAAAGGTGACTCCAGCAGGAAGCCACCTTTTTCTTATTGTGCACGGTCGACAGGGACAAGCAGTCTGAATGAAATATTATCTTCTTTCAAATCAAATTCGTTTGCCCGTACTTTCACATCACTCTTCAGTTTCATGTCTTGCAGTGAAACGTAAATCAATTCATCATTGGGTTGAATCTTTACCCAGTCCGGAAAATTATAAGAATCTCTGATCACTTTCAATACATAGTTGACCGGAAGATTCAGTGAACCTACTGAAATGGATTTTTGTTTTAACAGAATATCCCCATTATCCAACGCCTTCGGTTCAAAGCTCAATTTAAAGTCCAGATCTGAAGTAAAGACAGGGACGGATCCGAGTAGCTCAACGTCATCCTTGAGCTGAACGTCGTAATCCACCGGCCCTTTCATACCTTCTTCTTCAATATAATGTTCAATGATAAGATTTAAATCTTTCTTGTTGGTCTCTACATTAAATCCAACTTGTTGATTTGTATTTTTGTTGTTGTCAGGCAGTGCATCATCCTTTACAGGCATAAAGATCATGGACACGATGATGACGAATCCCAGTATGATCATACCTAAAAGGACAAAGAACCCCACCTTCCATTTGTTCTTCATGACGGCTGCTCCTCTTCCTCAACAGAATCTTTTCTATCTGTCAATGTAGCTAATGTTTCCCCTTTTGCAAGATCCGTAAACATTCGGTCTGCGATCAGTTTATACCCTTCATCATTCGGATGAAAGTAGTCTTCATACAACAAAGTATCCCCTGCATCAATAAATAAGTCCTCGATTTTCACGAATAACGTCTTATCATAACCCGTCAGTACCTGTATGCTCGCTTCATTCCAATTATGAATCACCTGATTGACTTCATCAATATCCGAAAACCAAGTATTAAAAGGATTATACAGACCGACCAGGACAATGCCTGCATCGGGGTTATAAGTTCTGATCGTTTCAATGATCTCTTGTAACCGGAGTTGATATTGTCGTTTCTCCTCCTGGAATACCTCTAACTTCAAGTGTGATAAATTTTCACGAAAAATTTTCATAACATCGTTTCCACCGATGGTGATCATTACTAAATCAGATTCTTTAATGGAAGATTTCACATCTTCCTTCTTCAGCCTTTTCAGTAATTGATCGGTACGGTTTCCCCTTACTCCGTAGTTATGAAACTGGGCATCCTTAACACCATCCAATGTTTCAAGACTTTTTTCCAAATAAGGAACATACCCACCCTTTTTCGTACTGTCACCGACACCTTGAGTCAATGAATCTCCTATTGAAACCACCTTCAGGTTTTTCGGTATAAATGTTTCATTGGGACTTTCTTTATCCCACTTCGATACTTCCCTTGTAATATGATCAGCAGCATCTTCCAACGAACACCCTGCCAGGAAAAAAACAAAAGCGAGCATGAGAATGGACATTTTCTTCATATGTGTCACCTCGCTTACTCTTTTAATTATTATATCACGGTTCTTCACCTATAAAACATTAATACACTCATCCACCGGCCATCGCCAATTCTAACGGCTCGGTCCTGATTGCAAAGTAGAAAAAACTTCCTTTATAAATTGACCGTAATGGAACTGTTTTGCAATTTTATGGACCCGCCATGGTTCTTTATCCGTTGACTTCCTGAAATCCCCGACGCTCTGACCAAATGTACAACCCGTATTGACGGCAACCCGTATCGGGACTTCCTCAAATATCATCTTCCCTCCATCGGCAAGGGCCCACATGGCCACTAGGTCATGAAGGGGACTTCCAGTAATATCCGGATACGTCTTCTTGTAAAACCCGTAATAATAATCAACCATTGGTTTTATGATCTGGCCAACCTTATCATTTGATTTCAGATAAAATTCATGAAGTTGATCGATCATGAGGGGAGTTATGAGTGCATACATTGTAACATCCAATGGAATGAGGTGAATCTTCTTAGGGGCAAGCTGAATCAGGATATTCGCCGCATAAGGATCTCCATAGAAATTGGCTTCTGCTGTCGGGGTGACATTTCCAGGTACATTGAAAGCCCCACCCATCACATAAAATTCTTTCACTTTCTTCATCGTTTCCGGGTACAAAATGAAAGCAGTGGCCAATGAGGTCAATCGGCCGGCAGAGTAAATATAAAGTTCTCCTGCGTATTGATTGATGAGTTCCTTGATTTCATAGAAATTTTCACTTATGTCAGAAGCGTCGAATGCCATTTCATCCGGAACGATCGGCCCAAGTCCAGCCACCCCATGAACTTCCGGATAGAAATTCGGCCGGGTACCCGTCAAGGCAGAGACTGCACCGCCGATAACCGGGATATCGGTTATCCCCGTAATGCTTTGCAGGTATTTTACATTTTTCAATGCGGATTCTCTGGAAACATTCCCATAGTCCGAAACAATCCCAACGACTTCAATCGTATCGCTATAGTAAGCATACAGGACTGCGACGATATCATCGATTCCAAAATCTGAAATCACTAAAACTTTTTTTTATCAGACAAGCACATACACTTCCCTTCATCAAACATCCTATAATAAGGAGGAAATGCTGTCGTTCACGATTCTATCTGAGCCTTTCTTGCCTATTATATTTCTATGATATGTTGATTGTAGTTATGAGGTGGCAAGAATATTCATAAAATCAACCATAACATGGACGAACCCGTGATGGGTACCATGCTACAATAACTATATATCTAAAATGAAAGGTGATTGGAATGAAGAAAAATCTCTTTTTGTATTTCACATGTTTGATTGGTTTATTAGGATTACTTGCCGGTTGTTCAAGTGATCAGAATGAAGATCCTCATAAAGACCATACTGCGGCAAACGGGGACATCAGGGAAGAAACTGCTTCTGTCGACACCCTTCCCTCATTTCTTGACGATAAGGATGATAATATGAAACTCATCTATTCCTCGGCAGCTAAAAACCCTGATCTCCTAAAATATATTCCTTGTTATTGCGGATGCGGGGATTCAGCCGGACACGAAAGCAACCTGAATTGCTTTGTTTATAAAATGGAGGGGGACAAAGTGGTGTGGGACGACCATGGTACCAGATGTGAGCTTTGCTTGAAAATTGCAGCTGAATCCATCGTAAAATATAAAAATGGCGAATCCATCAAGCAAATCAGAACATTCATAGATGAACAATATAAAGAAGGCTACGCAAAGCCCACCCCGACTCCGATGCCATCATGATAACAGGCAGCAGGTTTTCCTGCTGTCTGTTTCATCCAGAAAAAAAGACGAAAGGATGGATTCCCTTTCGTCTTTTTTCATTAGTCTGTATAATACATGAAACCGATGGCCCCGATACCTGTATGTGTACTGATGATAGGCGTTGTCGGTGCAATTTCGATTTGATCGTATCCTGTTTTCTCTATGATCTTGGCTTTCAGGTTTTGAGCGAGATTCATTCCATCCGCATGGACGAGTCCAACTCCCCGTATGGTCTTTCCTTTCACGTCTTCCACAAATTGTGCCGTTAAATACTTCACTACCTGTGAGTGACTTCGAACCTTTGCAACGGGAGTATACTCTGCTCCTTCCAGTGATGCAATCGGCTTGATATTGAGCAGGGAACCGATCATGGCGCGCCCTTTCCCGATTCTCCCACCCTTTACAAGGTTTTCAAGGGTATCCACCACGACAAACAACTTGGTGTTGGAACGGATCTCTTCGATGGCTGCAAGGATTTCATCCATAGACTTTCCTTCTTGAGCAAGTTTGGCGGCTTCAATCACCTGAAAGGCCAATCCTTTTGAAATGAAACGGGAATCTACTACCGTCACATCTGCTGAAGACATTTCCGCAGCAGACTCTGCCGATCGAACGGTCCCACTCATATTACCGGTCATATGTATGGATAAAATGGGTGATCCATCTTTACCTAATTCATCATACAGTTCAACAAATGACCCTGCAGGCGGTTGAGAACTTTTTGGTAATTCTTTCGAGGCCTTCATTTTTTCTAAGAAGCTCAGAGGTGAAAGATCTACTCTATCTAAGTATGTTTCCCCATCAATTGAAATGGACAGAGGAACCACATGAATATCCAATTCTTTTACGACTTCATCAGATAAATCAACTGTCGAATCTGTTACAATCTTAATTTTGGTCAATTTTGCCACATCCTATCTCCCATATCATTAGTATTATATCGTTAATCGCTGAGGATTTAAATAGATAGTAAGCATTTAACTCAGGACATGGATCGATATATAAATCCCGGGATAAGCCCCTAACAGAATGGAAGTCATACAAAAAGGTCTGATCCATAGGCATCTCTAGCCTTTAGGATCAGAACCCTGCAAAACTATGCATTATTCTTTAACTCTTCTGATTGATAAATTTCTTCGTACTCTGACCATTTCGTCGTTCTCTTTAAATGTTCTCTAAAGCTGAAGATGGTCTTAGGCCCATTATGATTCATCACTTTAGTGATAAATTGATGCAGCCTGAGATTTACCCTTAGGTAGAGAGGGCTGTCTTTCTTCAATACAGGAACTTCTGAGATTTTGACCTTCCGTCCATACTTTGATTTGAACTCGATGGTTTTGGTAAGCAAAGTATCAATCCTCTTTTTCACCCGTTTATGCCTATATTATACCCTATTTAAGCCCTCATAAAATGTCAAACCGTGCAAAAGTATGAAAATTTTTTATCCTTCAGATGATACCGGAACAATGCATTCCGATGTGTCATGTTTAGGAGAGTTCACGTAGGTGGACACCCGGTAACCCTCCATCACTTCTCTTGGGAGTGGCTTTAATACGGACGCAGCCTGATCAAAGGAATATTCATCGGTGTTGAGCCATTTCTCAATATCTTCACTGTTTGTGAGCATCACAGGCATTCTTTCATGTACATCTTCAACCAGAGAATTGGCTTCGGTTGTCAGAATTGTCGATGTAGTGACCTCCCCATTCCTGTCCCATAACCCGGCAAAAACAAATGGCTTTTCTTCTTTTAATTTGAACCTTACTGGCATCCTCCCTGACTCCTCCTTCTTCCATTCATAAAAACCGTCAGCAATGATCACCATCCTTCTTGAATGCACAAGGGATTTAAAACTGGGTTTGACAAGGAGCGTTTCACTACGGGCATTGATCAATGGCTTCCACTTAGAGGCGTCAGCCCAATGGGGAACAAGCCCCCATTTGATTTCACCTGCCCTCCTCTTCCCCTTATGAGAAATAAGGGAAAGGACGTTCTGGGATGGAGCGATATTGTATCGCGGCTTCCAGTCTTCAAGAAATTCATCAATCAAATAGTGTTTTACCAATTCTTCCAAGGGGGTCGTCAAAGAAAATCTACCGCACATATTTGGCACCTCATCATCGTTTCTTTACTTAGGAATATACATCATTCCACACTCGAATCCAACCATAATACTTTACTCCTTTACTATGTTGATGATTGCACAATCGTTTAAAGAGGATTATCATGAATATATGAGACTCGTTAAGCGATCAATTTGACGATCGTAGAAAGGATGAAATCACATTGACATATGATTTCGATTTTTCAAATTGGAAAGAAGAAGTGGCGAACGCCATCACCCATGGGATCGGATTGATTCTCAGCATTCCGGCATTAGTGATGTTAATCATTTTTGCCGTTCACGAAGGATCTGCCTGGCATATTGTCAGCTTCTCGATATTCGGAGCTTCGATGATACTTCTTTATTTATTTTCGACACTCTTGCACAGCTTTAAGCCTTCTAAGGTGAAAAATCTATTTGCGATATTGGACCATTCAGCCATTTATGTGCTGATTGCAGGAACGTATACGCCATTTATGCTTGTCAGTGTGAGAGGCGCACTAGGATGGACTTTATTTGGAATTGTATGGGGTCTTGCCATAGTGGGGATCGTGTTCAAGTGTTATTTTGTTCAACGCTACCAAGTGGTATCCACCCTATTCTATCTTGTGATGGGCTGGCTCGTGATCATTGCAATCAAACCACTTTATGCCAGCTTGACAGGTGCAGGATTCGGACTTCTCTTAACAGGAGGGATCATGTACTCCGTCGGTGCCATCTTCTACGTGTGGAACAAGCTTCCTTATAATCACGCCATCTGGCACCTGTTCGTCCTTGCCGGCAGCGGTTTTATGTATTTCTGTATCTTGTTCTATGTGTAAATTCATCCTTTGAATGGATAAAAAGGTCCAGCGAATGGCTGGACCTTTTTTATTATGCTGCGATTCTCATTTCGTCCAAGGCAGCCTGAATGATTCCTTGAACCTCGATTGATAACTCCTTTACGTCTTTATCCGCTACATAGGCGGAAGAAAGGGAAGGGAGGACTTCGACATATATGTCGCAGGGCTTGATGCCGCGCCTTTGTTTTTCAAACATGTCGGCCGTCCCCTGTATGACGACCGGGACGATCGGGACGCCTGCATCCTTCGCCATCCGGATCCCTCCTGTCTTAAATTCCTTCAACGCTCCACCCTTGTTTCTGGTACCCTCAGGAAAAATTAAAAGGGAGTGCCCATTTTTCAAAACCATACCACCTTCACGGATCGACAGCACGGCCTGTCTTCGATTCTTCCGATCAATGAAAATGCATGAAATCATTTCCATCCATCCGCTTATGATCGGCAATTTCTTCACTTCCATTTTCGAAATGAATCCAAAAGGCTTTGGAATGGAACCTAACAAAACAGGAACGTCAAAATCCCCTGAATGATTGGCTACAAACAGGACCGGCCCCGCTGGAATCGCTTCCTGCCCCTTAATATGTACATTGCTTCCGGTCCGTTTCATGATTCCTCTGGACCACCTTTTAGGGAGATCATGAACAATCCCGTCCCGTTCCTCGACTGACATGTTCCTATCCAGTCTTTTTACCTTTTGAAGTGTCGGGATGCTATATAGAAGATACAGCCCCATATAGATCAAAACATACACCATTCTGAACACAACATGATCCTCCTTGATTTTCCTTATCTATTATACAGGATACGATTCGTCCGGAGAATAAAAAAAAGGGGAAGCCCATTATGATCTGAGCTTCACCCGGACGATCATCTATTTTCTTTCATAGATCCTGAATTCATAGTCGTAAGGATTCTTCTCGTCCCTGACACCCTTTTCCGATGAGATACAGGTGAATTCTTCCCAAGGGATGGCCGGCATGGTCGTATCCCCTTCAAATTCATGATGGATCTGTGTGACATATAGTCTTTCTACATGGGGGATGAACTGTTGATATATTTCTCTTCCACCCATGATAAAGATTTCTCTGTCTTTTTCTTTAGACCACTCCAGAATTTCCTCAACAGAATGCATCACAAGGCAGCCTTCTTGTTGAAATGCTGTATTTCTGGTCAAAATGACATTTTCACGATTTGGCAGCGGCTTACCGATGGAATCGAAAGTCTTTCTCCCCATGACGATGGCATGTCCGTTCGTCGTCTTTTTAAAGAATTTCAGATCCTCAGGCAGTCTCCAAGGTAATCCATTATCTTTCCCGATCAGCTGATTCTGATCCATCGCCCAAATAAACGAGATCATACACTCACGACCCCTTTGATATGCGGATGGGGATCGTATCCTTCCAGTTTGAAATCTTCGAAAGTGAAATGGAATATGTCCTTCACTTCAGGATTGATTACAAGCTTCGGCAACGATTTAGGCTCTCTTGAAAGCTGTAAGTTCACTTGATCTATATGATTCTGATAGATATGCACGTCTCCGAATGTATGGACGAATTCACCTGCTTCCAGATCACAAGCCTGTGCAACCATCATCGTTAAGAGAGCATATGAGGCAATATTAAACGGAACACCAAGGAATACATCGGCAGATCGTTGATATAACTGACAGGATAACTTACCATCTGCCACGTAGAATTGGAACAGGCAGTGACAAGGAGGTAAAGCCATGTGATCCACATCAGCGACATTCCATGCGCTGACGATCATCCTTCTGGAATCAGGATTATGTTTGATCGTTTCGATGAGGTTTGTGATCTGATCGATCGTTTCACCGTTCGCACCTGACCAAGATCTCCACTGGTGACCGTAAACAGGTCCCAATTCACCATTCTCATCTGCCCATTCATTCCAGATACGGACTCCGTTTTCCTGTAGATACGCTACGTTGGTATCCCCTTTTAAGAACCAAAGCAGTTCATGGATGATGGATTTGACATGCAATTTCTTCGTTGTAAGAAGAGGGAATCCCTCCTGTAAGTCAAAACGCATCTGGTAACCGAACGTACTGATCGTACCCGTCCCCGTCCGATCCTCTTTCTTTGTCCCATTTTCCAGTACATGTTTGCACAAGTCTAAATACTGCTTCACAGTGACCACACCTTTTACTAGTTTATAGTTCTTTAAAAAATCGATATGTTGCGGGTGCTTTTTCTTTCAGTAGATTCCTAGTTTCGGGATTCAAATAGTACATCGCAAATGTTTCTGCAAAATATTCTTCTTTATATTGAAGGAAATATTCTTCACCCGGGAAAACCCGGGGTGCTTCCCTTTTCCAAAGGGGTAGGAATTCCAGCTCATAATACAGATCCGTCAACACGTACCGATCAATGCTATGGGCGAACTCATGAAGTTCCAGATTATATGAGTTGTGCCCTTTTCCTTTCCCGCTATGACCGATCTTTACTAAAACAAGCTTGGAACCACCTATTCCAGGAACATCATCCCACGTGATACTTTTATTAGTGTACCCTCTCGGGGTGACTCCTTTCAAGTGACTTGTGGTAGAAAAATCGGTTAACTTGGTTTGAAATAATCGAATCTTGATATTCTGAGATTCGGCGGACTCCAACAGCGATGTCGGAATATGATCCAGTCGCTTGATCATAGCACCGGCCTCTTCTTGATCAAACGTCGTTTCTGGTAAGAGGATCATATTTTCCAGTTGCTCACTGGATTGAAGGTTTACATGCGTTTTAAGGGGTGAGTGTTTTAAGAGGGTACCATCGTAAGTAGCATTTGTATGAGTCCAGAGAATGACAAGAGTGACTATAATCAGAAGGATGATGAAGGTACGTTTCACATTGATCCCTCCTTTTTCTTATGATCCGACAACGATACAATTATTACTATTTTACCATAATGATAGACCCGATTTCAGAGAGTAATATTTCCATTTCTTACAATGAGCAGAAAAAAGCAAGCACGTTCATCACCGTGCTTGCTTTGATTACTATTGATATATGGTAAATCAAGACACGCTCATCCATTGAGGTGGGGTGTTTTTGTCCCAAAAAATGCTTCCGAGTTCATGGTGTGCCTGGAATTGATCGTGCACCGTATGGTAGTGAAAGTTGAAATAATAGCCATCTTTTGGTGGATGGTCTTTTCTTACATGAAAACGAATGATATCTTCACCGGAACGCTCGTCATAAATATGAAAGATCTTTTCTGTTTTAGCATATTGAGGTACTTCTGAAATGGTAAGGGACGTTAAGTCTTCTTCCGGAAACTCTGTTGCTGTATCCGCTATCGCCTTTTCAATTTTTGGAAGGATTAACGATCTGAATTCATTCTCTATGACAGGCTTGATCTTGGTCCCGAATTTTTCATATGCATTTTTTTCTGCTTGTACCAGCATCGTTTCAATGAATACATCATGGGTCAGGGCAGACTCTTCTTCCCTAGTTTCCTCTGGAGTCGATTCCACGGTGGAAGGCTTGCCATTATTTTTGGCAAGGGCATGATTTTCTTCATTCAGGAAGGCCTGTGATGGTGAAACAAGTCCAAATGTCAGGATGGATAGTAAGATGAAAAACGATTTCTTGAGCCAGATCGACATAGATAACGTCCTTTCCTATGTATTACGTCTATTATTATACTACTTCTTACGATTAAAAAGTGAAAAAGGTTTCATTTTTTTGTAGGATATAAAAATCTTTATGTGGTAGTATAATAATGAGGATACTTTGTAAGGAGGATAACTAGATGGATACTGGAATTATGATCAATATCGGATACATACTTCTGTTAGGTTATTTTATTGTACTGGGATTCACTGATTGATATTTATGGGATTAGACAGGCGATGGGTGCCTGTCTATTTTATTTGGCCTTTTACAACCGGATGACGCCAAAATGGAATTTGGCTGATGGCCTTTTTATGACTTCAAAGCCCAATTCTTCGAACAGGGGTGATTGATAGTGTTCTTTTAGTACGACCCGCTTTTTGGCCACTCGTTTCGCCTCTTCTATTCCTTCTTTTGTAACCCCTGTATAGCTTGCCCACTGTCTGATGGGATTGATTCCATGTGAGTCGGTCAATGCTTCTTCAAACATGGGATCAATGTAAACGACGTCGAATGCATCATCCCTTAATTTCTTTAGTTCTCCGTCAAAATGTCCATTGAGGACGTTTATACGTTTCATGGCCCGATTTAACGCAGAAAGCGGGGAGTTCCATTCCTGCAGTCCTTGATGAACGATATGGGCAATGAATTTATTCGCTTCAATCCCTGTTACCGACCCTTCTTCCCCTACGATATGACTAGCGATGATGCTATCTGAAGCAAGTCCAAGGGTGCAGTCCAGAAAGCTCATGCCTTCCTTAAGGTCTGCCGCTTCTATGAGTGGATCCTTCTCCCCCCTCATAAGCCTCTTGATTCGGAAGGATGCGGAATTTGGATGGAAAAAGAATGGCTCTCCCTCCCCTTCCCGCGTATGAAGCTCAAGCCTTTCTTTCCCGATGACAAGGCAGTCATCATCAGTTTTTTCCATATGGTGACGGATCGATCTTTTTTCCCTCGGGATATACGCTATTGAAAGGAGATCGGCTGCCTCGTGCGCTTTATCTATTACGTTCTGATTGGTTCTTCCACAAGTGGTGACAAACACGTTAGTGATTCTCCTTTGGATATAAGATTTTCTATCATCTTTTCATTATCCTACCACAAACAAAGAGCGGATGACTCTGTCATCCGCTCTTTGTTTGTGGACTGTTAACAGTTTTCGTTAAATGCAGTCACCAGGTTTGAAATAATGGAAGAAATGTCATGGTCTTCAATTTCTTCCCTGGGGATAAAGTGAACGACCTTATTTCCTTTAAGCAAAGCCATGGACGGTGAAGAAGGTTCGTAACCGTCGAAGTATTCTCTCATCTTGGCAGTCGCTTCTTTGTCCTGTCCTGCAAAAACCGTGACAAGATGGTCAGGGGTCTTATCGTTGTTCATGACGGATTGAGTGGCAGCTGGACGTGCAAGACCAGCTGCACATCCGCAAACAGAGTTAACGACGACAAGGGTCGTTCCTTCTGTGTTTTCCATGTAATTCTCGACTTCCTCTTCTGTACCAAGCTCTTTAAAGCCCGCTTGCGTCAATTCCTGCCTCATCGGCGTAACCAACTGTCTCATATATTCTTCATATGCCATAGACATGCATGATCAATCCTTTCCTGTTTATTGATGACGTGCTTCTGTCATCTGTTTCCAAACCGACCCTTTTGCCTCTTCGCCGCCTTCGATTCGTTCAATGGCCATTTTCACCTGAAGTTTCACTTCAAATTCAGGGTCATTTTCCGCCTCTTTTAAACCAGGGAGGGCAGTTTCATCACCGACTTCATAAAGGAACATGGCCGCGCGCCATCTAACCAATTTACTCTTATCCTTCAAGGCTGCAACCATTTCAGGGATGGCCGCTTGAAAGCCCAGATCAGAAAGACAGTCGCCCGCCGTCCTTCTCACTGTTACGGACCTATCATGCAGTCCTTTGTAGAGCAATGGAAGGACTCTTTCATCTTCAATCATTCCAAGGTACACAACGGCTAATCTGCGGATCGATACTTTCTCGTCCTCGAGGGCTTTTTGAAGGAGAGGTAAGTCGCCCAATGTAGGATCCTCCATCGCATCCAGTTTCTGATACCTGGTTTCCCATTCCGGCGCTTCAAAATCTTCGACGGTCACCTTTTGCTTTTTCTTATAAATGAGTGGTCCCTTGGCATCGTTTGTTTTCTCAGCTTCTTCGATAAGCCCGGAAAGCCTTTCAGTAGGATAGGCCGCCACTAATTCTTCACTCACGTCGCTGCCGATTTCATCCAGTTCACCGTACCGGATGCCGTAATCTTTCCACTTTCTAAGAAGGACGACGTTATCCCCCTCTTTTTGGGCCTGACCAACCGCTTCAAGGAATGAAGAAGGCAGGGAAAAACGCTTTTCTTGTTCCCCGTCTGCCACCTTAACCTGCATGGGAATTCCTTTGAACATCTGCACACTGACATTCACTTCACCGAAGTGTTCCTCCATGTGGGATTCCGTTTTCTCAGCAGCAGTATCTTCACCGAAAGCCTTTCTCACCTGTGGCAATAGCTCTTGCCAATCGAATTTAGCGTTCCGTTCGACGGCCAGGAAGTCGGCAACATGGTAAACCCCTTTCACACCTTCGATGGCCAGGATCTCTTTGATGACGGGAGGGGCCCCCTCCGCTTCACCTTTTTTATAGTTATTGCTCTTCCCGGCCTTCATTTCCTGATCGAGAAGGACTTTCATCGTATTCGGACTTGGAGTAGGTTCAATTGATAGAATCCTCAAGACTGTTACCCCTTTCTCTAAACTATTCGTTTCCATCTTAACACAGTATCCTTGTTGCCTTAAAGAAAGTGACTTATTCGGCAAATTCAGAGAGATAGGTCCACCTCTCAATGAGTCTTTCCAGTTCCTCGTTTAGCTGTTCGCTTTCCTTCATCAACTCTTGTGCCCGCTCGAAGTTGCTGCCGACTTTTTGGAGCTCGGCATCCGCTTCTTCTATTTTAGCTTCAATTCCTGCCATCTTATCTTCAATTTCATCCCACTCTCTTTTTTCCATATAAGAGAGCCTTTTTTTCTCTTTTTCCTTCACTTCTTTAACAGGGACGGTTTCTTTCGTTGAATCTGTCGGCTGCTTCTTACTTAAAGCTTCACTCTTCTCCAGATACTCAGTATATTCCCCGTAATAGAAATCGATCTGAGCATCCCCATTGAATATTAACAGCTGATCTGCTGTTTTATCCAGAAAGTAGCGGTCATGGGAAACAGTGATCACTACACCGGAAAATTCATTGATATAATCTTCAAGAACTGTCAGTGTCTCTGTGTCTAAATCGTTGGTAGGCTCATCCAGAAGCAGGACGTTCGGTTTTGACATTAATAGTTTCAGCAGGAAAAGCCTTCGTTTTTCACCGCCTGACAGCTTTCGGATCAATGTCCCATGGGTGCTCATTGGAAAAAGGAATCTCTCGAGCATGGATGTAACGGAAACTTGTTCACCTTTATCTGTCGTTATATACTCTCCCGCTTCTCTTATATATTCAATCATTCTCATATTTTCATCCAGTTCTTCATGACCCTGGGTATAGTAGGCGATCTTGACGGTCTGTCCTTTGATCAATTCTCCTTTTGTCAGCTCATCGGTCCCTGCAAGGAGATTGAGGAAGGTTGATTTTCCGCTTCCGTTTTTCCCTACTATGCCGATCCGGTCTTTAGGCTTGATCAGAAAAGAGAATTCATTTAAAATCCGCTTGTCTTCAAATTGTTTTGACGCGCCTTTGAACTCATACACCTGCTTGCCTAAACGATTTCCTCCAATCGCCATATCTACTTGTCCATTGGCAGGACCCGATGACATGGTATCTTCCAGATGTTCGAATCGCTGGATACGGGCCTTTTGTTTCGTGGTCCGGGCTTTTGCTCCCCTTCTCATCCATGCAAGCTCTCTCCGGTAAAGATTTTGCTGTTTTTCGGATAATTGGCGTTCCACTTCTTCACGTGAAGCTTTGGCTTCAATAAAGGAAGCATAATTCCCTTTATAGGCATAGAGGCTGCCTCCATCCAATTCAAAGATGCGGTTTGTCACTTTATCAAGGAAATACCGGTCATGTGTAACGATTAAAACCGATCCGTTATACTTCCCCAAGTAGTCCTCCAGCCACTTGATGGACTGGTAATCCAAATGGTTGGTCGGTTCATCCAATATAAGCAGGTCCGGAGTTTCAATGAGAACCCCTGCCAGGGCCACCCGCTTCTTTTGGCCACCGGATAATTCATTCATTTTCTTCCCGAAATCATGAATGCCGAGTTTCGTTAATATGGCTTTTGCATTTGCACTTGCATCCCAGGCATTGAGGAGATCCATTTGCTTTTGTGCTTCAAATAATTCATCTTGCACCCTTGGACTTTCCGGGTTCTTCTCCATCTCCATGAGCACCGTTTCATAGTTTCTCATAGCCTGGATGATCTTCGCTTCTCCGCGGAATACTTGTTGAAGCACCGTTAATTCACCATTAAAAGCGGGTTCCTGTTGAAGATAGGCAATATGATAGTCGTTCGGCTTTGAAAGCTCACCGGTATCATAATCTTCCATTCCGGCTATCAGTTTCAACAGACTTGATTTACCTGTACCGTTCACCCCGATCAGTCCGACTCTTTCCCTCTCCGTAATGGAAAAGGATATATCTTTAAACAGAGTCTTCTCCCCATAGGTTTTGGAAAGATTCTCAGCTGTTAACATTCTCATTCTTGACCAGTCCATTCTTTATTGAATTGCTCTAGAAACCGGAGCAAGAATTCATGGCGTTCTTCTGCCAACATCCTGCCGGTCTCTGTGCACATTAAATCTTTCAACTTCAGTAATTTCTCGTGAAAATGATGGATGCTGGAGCTATCCCCATTTCTGTATTCCTCTATGGTCATATGTTCTCTCACTTGAAAGTCAGGATTATACATCGCTCTGCCTTTCCTGCCCCCATAGGCAAATGTCCTGGCGATGCCGATCGCCCCGATGGCATCAAGGCGATCGGCGTCCCTGACGATTTTCGCTTCGATCGTAGTCAATCCCGCTTCATGACCACCTTTATACGAGATGGAATAGATGATCGATTTCAGTAACGTCATATCATCTTCATTGAGTGTGAGATTCATTAGGATATCATCCAGTTTTTTCTTTCCTTCTTCTTCGCCTGTGAACTTCTCGTCCGGCACATCGTGAAGCAGTGCCGCAAGCTCAATGATATAAGTATGGGAAACCTGCTCTTCCCTCGCGATTCTAAGTGCCTGTTTTCTCACCCGATCTAAATGATACCAATCATGCCCGGTTGATTCACCTATGTACTCTTGTTTTAAATAGTCTATTACTTGGTCCAGCTCTTTACGCTCCACATTTCCACCTTCTCTTCCATTGTACCAAATGATGTTCTACTTTCAGAATAAAAAGGAGTGGATGCCTGAATCTACACATCACTCCTTCTTTCGTTTTTTCATTTACTTTCTGAAAACCAGCTTATACCGATTGTGTTTTCACCAGCATGTACGCCGATCACTGCCCCAAGGGGATAGGCCCCGAATTCAATTTCAGGATAAGCTTGTCTCAGCTGTTCCATCCATTCCAAAGCATCCTCCTGATTTAACCCGTGTAATACAGATACTTTCCCTATTCTCCTATTTGCAAGAGCCAGATTCAACTGGTGGCTCATGCTGCTTAAGCCTTTTTTTATGCTTCTTACCTTGTCTTCCACTTTAAGCTTACCATCTTCAATGGAAAGCATGGGCTTTATCTTCAGAACGCTCCCCAGGAAGAATGACAGGCCGCCCATCCTTCCGCTTTTATGCAGCTGCTCGAGGCTCCCTACCATCACATACGTCTCACAAGAGTTGATTCTTTCTTCAATCGCCTCTTTTATCCCAAGGGGATCTGTACCTTCCTCCGATAAACGTTTACCGTACTGAATCAATTCTGTCAACGGGTTGGAAAGTATTTTCGAGTCGATGCAACTAATATTTGGAGTGGTGTCCTTCAGTAGTTCCGCAGCCTGATAAGCAGACGAAAAGGTACCGCTGAAATGAGACGAAACATGGATGGAGAAGATATAGTCATAGTCCCTTGACAGTTGTTCAAATAATTCCTTAAACCTGCCGATTGAAGGCTGGGAGGTTTTCACTTCCACCTTTTCGTTCCTTAACTTAGCGAACAATTCTTCAGGGGACAGGTCAATGCCGTCCATATACTCCTTCTCCCCGAACAGGATGCTCATCGGAACGACATAGATGTCTTCTTTCCCACTCTCCGATTGATTTGGAACAAATGCAGTACTATCCGTTACCCATGCTATTCTCATGAAAAATTCCCCTTTTTTCTATTTATATGAGATCAACTTAGGACTAGAAGTCCTTTCGGTTCAGTTGTTTCAGTGTGTCTACAGAGAACGATATCATCTGTAATACATCATCCACCATTTCTTCCGTAATCACCCGGTTGAAGGTTAAGATTCCATCGTATGAGGTTCGTTTAACGGAGGACTTCACTTCTTTCCACTCCCAATGTTTATCCTTCCCCCAGGCTTCTTCCAGGATCTCCATTTGACGTTGAAGTTTTTCATCACCTTTATAGACGATGAGAATGTCCGCTCCAGCCGTATTCTTTTCAGTCATCATCTTTCTTTCTGCCAGGAAATGCCCCATATCCGCCTTCAGATGAAACTCGATTGAAAGCGATTTTTCATATGGGAGTGAATAATGGATTTGATAACACCGCTCATAATGAGCAAAATCAAACAAATCCTTCCGATCAAGTATCTGAATATCACCTGTCAAGTCAAGATCGTAGACCGCTCCTTCAAAGATTACCTTTAAGTTATCAAATGCTGTCGGATCAAACATCTTTGCCCTCCTTTCCCTTCTTCATCGTTAAAACAGTCCGATCGCCCTGCCGTCTTCATCTACATCCATTCCGAAGGCAGCCGGTTTTTTCGGCAGTCCGGGCATCGTCATGACTTCACCGGTCAACGCAACGATGAAGCCTGCTCCGATCTTTGGTTTCAGTTCGCGTATCGTGATGGTGAAATTCTCCGGACGGCCGAGTTTTGCCGGATCATCAGAAAGGGAGTACTGCGTCTTGGCCATACAGATCGGGAGAACGCCCCAGCCACGTGTTTCAAACTCTTCCAACTGCTTTCTCGCTTTGACCGTGTACTCCACTCCACTTGCCCCGTATACTTTTTTGGCTATGGTTTCGATTTTCACCTGCAGGGAATCTGACAGTTCATAAAGGGGGGAGAATTCCTTTTTATTCCCTTCGATCTCCTCTAAGACCTTCTGTGCTAAATCGACACCACCTTCTCCGCCTTTAGCCCATACATCCGTTAATGAAACCTTTTTATTCTGGTTTTCACACCACTTGATCAAGGCATGAATTTCATGGTCACTGTCTGCTCTGAACTTGTTGATGGCAATGACAAATGGCACATTGAATTGCTCCAGGGTCTCCATATGCTTCTTCAGATTGGACAATCCTTTTTCCAGGGCCGGAAGATTTTCTATTTGAAGGTCCTCTTTCGACTGGCCACCATGCATTTTTAACGCACGGATGGTGGCAACCAGTACAACCGCATCTGGAGATTTACCTGCAGCACGTGCCTTGATATTCAGAAATTTTTCGGCTCCTAAATCTGCCCCGAACCCGGATTCTGTCACCACATAATCAGCAAGCTTCAAAGCTGTTTTCGTCGCCATGACACTATTGCAGCCGTGAGCTATATTGGCAAATGGACCTCCGTGGATAAGAGCAGGGGAATGCTCGATCGTCTGGACGAGGTTAGGCTTTAGTGCATCCTTCAGCAATAACGTCAGAGCCCCTTCCACACCGAGATCCTCAACGGTCACGGGTTGTTTTATCCGGTTATATGCGACAACCATCTGACCGAGTCTTTTTCTTAATTCTCCGATACTCTGAGATAGACAGAGAACAGCCATGATCTCAGACGCAACTGAGATATCAAAGCCGTCTTCCCGTGGAACCCCCTGTACAGGTCCGCCCAGACCGACGATGATCTGGCGAAGGGAACGATCATTCATATCAATCGATCGTTTCCATACCACTCTTCTTTGATCGATATTCAATTCATTACCTTGATGAATATGATTATCCACTAAGGCAGCCAGGGCATTATTCGCTGTGGAAATGGCATGGATATCCCCAGTGAAGTGGAGGTTGATGTCCTCCATGGGAAGCACTTGTGAATAGCCGCCACCTGTCGCCCCCCCTTTGATCCCCATCGTAGGCCCAAGGGAAGGCTCCCTCATGGCAATGATGGTCTCTTTATTCAATCGGTTCAAAGCATCCCCGAGTCCCACCGTCACTGTCGACTTCCCTTCACCTGCAGGCGTTGGATTGATCGATGTTACGAGGATTAATTTCCCCTCTGAATGGTCTTTCAGTTTATGTATCGATTCAAAGGATATCTTTCCTTTGTACTTACCGTAAAGCTCCACGTCATCTTCTGTCAGGCCGATCTTTTTAGCAATGTCCACGATCGGCAGTAAAGTGGATTGTTGAGCTATCTCGATATCCGATAATACTTTTTTCTTTATTGTAGTCATGGAAGTTCACCCTCTTAGCTTCATTTTTAAAGTAATCGCGGCTTGTCTATTTCTATTGTATCTTTATTTTACACTATAATTGAACACTTTTGCTCTTCCAGCTTCTCCCCTGACGGGAATGATGGCGGATAGTAAAACATGATCGACTCCCGGGACGAGAATCGATCATGTTTATTTTTGAAACATAAATAATGTCGTGAACGTCAAAGCCTGCTTTAATTCATTGGAGAGATTGTCTGTATGCGTCGGTTTCACGCCCTTTTTGTAGATATAGTCTTCACCGACCGTTTTCCATCCTTTATCTTGGGCAAGCTTTTCCAATTCCCACGGCATCATGGTATTACAGATGACCTCTTTACCTTGGAGGCGGGGATAGGCATTTTCCCTCGGATGAGCAGTCGGTCCCAATAATCCGATGCAAATAAATCCATCCTTCCTCACTATCCGTTCAATCTCATTCAATGTGTGTAGAGGATTTTCTGTCCATTCTACCGAATTGATCGCCATCACAGCATCAAATTGACCACCGTCGAAGGGAAGGGAATTCAGATCCCCTTGTACGAAGGACAGATTGTCCCTTTCCTGCTCCTTGGCAAGTTCAATCATGTTCCTTGAGAAGTCCATTCCTGTGACCCAATATCCTTTTTCATACAACAGATAAGATCCATATCCGTCGCCACACCCTAAATCCGCAACGGTTCTTGCTTTCCCTGCGTATTCATGAAAGAAAGGGATGACGGCTTTTCTGCTTCCAGTTGTCCACATTTCGACGCTTTTTGAATGCCAATGATCGGCATTATCTTCCCAACGGGTTTTGGCGCTTGTATGCCATTCTGAACTTTTCATATGTACACCTCAATATTTTTTCTATACTGTTCTATATTCTCAGTCTATCTCCTTAATTCCTGCATGAAAGCATAATGAATCTATTTATAAACATAATATTATTATGTAAACTTATAAATCCTACCCTTCCCATTATGTTTTCTTTCTCATTTGTTCATACTAATAGTAAAGTCTGAACAGAAAAGGTGATATATATGGAAGAAATATCCAAGGTACAACGGAATTATCAAGGAGATATTATAAGCTTTCAAACCTCTTCCGGCCGTATCATTTCCTACCGGAAAGCCGTATTGGAAGCATCCGAAGGTTTACTTCAAGGTGTCACACTCAATGAGAATGAATGGGGAGAATCTGAGTTATCCAGTCTGTCAGTCGAAGATGGAACTTTTAACGACTACCCTTCTATATTTTGACCGCCCATCCAAAAAGGACTTTCATTTGAAATGAAAGTCCTTTACCCTTGTCTTATGTTTTTCGCGGTTTTTAGTAAATGGATATATTCATTATTCACTGCGGTTTTGAATCGTTCGCAGCCCTTCTACCCGGCTCTTTTCTTCCTCGAAGAATTGTACGAGATCACCAATGCGATCGATGGAATCCCAGCTTAAATGATGTTCGATTCCTTCCACATCTTCATAAATATGCTCTTCCTTCACTCCAATAACACGAAGGAATTGTTCCAACAGCTCGTGTCTGTAAACTAAACGCTTTCCTACCTTATTTCCCTTTGGAGTGAGAACAAGACCTCGGTATTTCTCATAAATGAGATAATCATCCTTATCAAGTTTCTGAACCATTTTGGTAACTGAGGAGGGGTGGACAGATAAAGCTTCTGCTATATCCGAAACTCTGGCGTAACCTTTGTTCTCAATTAACATGTAAATCTGTTCTATATAATCTTCCATACTTGGTGTAGGCATTTTTTACCCTCCAAATTCCCATAAATATCATTAAAAGTTTACTATAACTACAGGATGAATACAACCCTGACCCCGAACGCCAAATCACTCACTCGTTCACCTTTATCTCTCCACAGTCAACTGATTCCTTTCTAAATTGGACGAATGTTGACTCGAAAAACGTCATATTGTATAGTTAAGACATCATTGAAGTGACCGATGATTATGGCTTATATATCTGCCATAAACATCATTCATTTCGTGAAAACTATTTTCCAGAGGCACAACCGTGCTTGAACGATTTAGGAGGATTCTAACATGCAAAATGGTAAAGTAAAATGGTTCAACAATGAAAAAGGTTTTGGATTCATCGAAGTTGAAGGTGGAGATGACGTATTCGTTCACTTCTCAGCGATTCAAGGTGAAGGATTCAAATCATTAGAAGAAGGTCAAGAAGTTTCTTTCGATGTTGTTGAAGGAAATCGCGGACCACAAGCTGCAAACGTAGTCAAATTATAATCGTACAAAACAATAGATCAACATGATGAAGGGCAGCCCCTAAAATGGCTGCCCTTTATTTTTGATAAGCGTTGTTCCTATTCAGATATTCTCCGTATTGACGGATTTGTTCCCCGATGGTGCATTGTTCTATACAAAAGCGGTGAGCATACGTTTTACCATACTCTTTGCGAAAGTGTGCTTTCAGTAAGCAGTCGTTACAGTAGGTGTCTATAAGCTCATCCACTTTATCCACCACTTCTTTTCGATTCATGAGATCACTCCTAGATTTTTTCACGCACAGCAAATCATTGTATTAATAGAGTATATAATACACAGCAGAATTATTCTAATCGTTTATTACTGTGTACCTTAATGCCTTGAAGTGCCTGGTTGGCAAGCTTATCGGCTTCTTTGTTGTCTTTCCTGTTCAGGACGATCAGATTGGGTTTCAGCCCAAGCCTTTGGATTGATCCTTCAATTCGATCAAGCCACCTGCTCAACCCCTCTTCATAGCAAGGCCACTCGCCCCCAAGCTGCTTCATTGCCACCTGAGAATCTCCTTTAATCGTACAGGGCACATTTTTAACCCCGATTTCTTCAAGCAGCCCGAGAGCTATATGCAATGCCGCGTATTCAGCTTCATTATTGTTCTCGATTTCTTCGAGAAGTGCATTTTTTCTAATCCGAAAAGATTCCCCGCCTTTTTCATAATAAATGACGATTCCGGCACCCGCATAGTTCGTTTCCTTATCAAACCCGCCATCAAAGAACACCACGATGTTTTCGGGTTCCTTCTCTAACTCCTGATTCAATTTGATGTATTCTTTCCTTGTCCAAGAGTTTCCCATTTCATCAATGATTTCAAGATCAACGACCCTTCCCGTTTTCATCAGATCATCTACATGAATCAATGTTTCTTTCCGCTTGAAAAAACCGGATTCAAACCATATATCGGAAGCGGTTTTGCTTTTATATTTAAATTTAATTTTCATTTTCATTCTTCTTTCACTCCCTTTTCTTCATTTTATTGTTCAAAATCATTTTTCTTTGTATAATGAGGACTATTGTTTCATTCACTTATGAACGATAGGAGGACTTATTATGTTTAATATATGGTTTGGCCTGGTTTTCGTACTCATTACATTCTCATGTTTACTTGTCATGTATCGAATGTTTGGACGAACCGGTCTCTTTGTCTGGATAGGGATCTCGACCATACTTGCAAACCTTCAGGTCGTCAAGACGATTGAAATTTTTGGTCTGACGGCGACACTCGGGAATGCCATGTATGGTACCGCCTTTCTGGTGACGGATATCCTGAACGAGAAGTATGGTAAAAAAGAGGCTCAGAAAGCGGTTTGGCTTGGCTTCTTCACGTTGATCGTCATGACTATTATTATGCAACTGGCGCTCTTATTTCAACCACATCCTGACGATTTCGCCCAGGAATCCCTTGCGACGATCTTTGGCATCATCCCGCGGATTGCACTTGGCAGCCTTGCCGCTTACCTTGTAAGCCAATTTACGGACGTGTATATCTTTACGTATCTGAAGAAGAAGTTCCCGACAGATGCCCAATTTTGGATCCGCAATAACGGGAGTACGATGGTGAGTCAACTATTGGATACACTCGTCTTCACAAGCATCGCCTTCCTTGGTGAATATCCGATGCACGTTTGGTTCGAGATTTTCATTACCACTTATCTTCTCAAATGGGTGATTTCCCTTATGGATACCCCGTTTGGCTATATCGCAAAACGATTTCCGAAGAATATAGGATGACCGAAGCCGGGTGTATGCATTTTCACCCGGCTTTTGCAATGAATATAAAGAGTATGAAGTGAAATGCCATGAAGCATCCTCCTTCCTCCCTCTTAATATGCTACTATATTTATATTCTGAATGTGTATGAGGTGAATACGATTGTTAGAAGTTTATATTGATGGTGCAAGTGCCGGGAATCCGGGCCCAAGCGGAGCCGGTATTTTTATCAAATACAACGGTAAAGTGGAAAAATATTCGATTCCTTTAGGGATCATGGACAATCATGAAGCAGAATTCCTCGCCTGCAAAAAAGCACTCGAAATCTGTTTGGAGAAGCAGACAGATACCGTATGGTTGAAAAGTGATTCTCAAGCTGTCGTTCATGCGATTGAGAAAGAGTTTGTACGTAATGCTCAATATAAATTATTGCTTGGAGATATATTAAGCTTGACGAAGCAATTGAACCTTTTCTTTGTCAAATGGATACCCAGTAAGGAAAATAAAGCGGCTGATGAGCTGGCCCGGAAAGCCATCCACCTGAACTAAAAGGGATCCCGCCTTGGTGATTTCTACCTTAACATTACACAAGCGATTTACAAACACATACTAAAAAGACCATCAGAAAGGGTACAATACCCTTCTGATGGTCCCTGGATTATGCCAATCCCTGTTTCTCCATCCACCTTAAAGCTTCCTTTCTGGAAGGGATTTTCTGGGAATGGAGTCTTTCTAATATGGACATATAGAAGCTGCTGTCAAATTGTTTCTGTGCTTTTAACGTAATTTCAATGGCACTATTGACCAGTTCATCCGGGGCGTCTGTGTATTTTTTGCCGAAATAGATGAAGCCTATCGCATCTTCCTGAAATTTGAAGCCTTTGTTTTCCAGATCTATGAGAAATTCTTCTGTTGTCTTTTTCACGTTTCTCCTCACCTTATCGCCTCTTTGTCTTCTCTTATTTTACAGAAAATCTCTTCTTTTGCCTATCCTTTTTGGAAAACAAGAAGGCAATGGAGCCAAGAAGGGAACCAAGTAATGCACCGCCCACCACTTCCTGTGGCTGGTGTCCGAGCATTTCCTTCAGTCTCTTTGGTTTCTTCTCTTCGAATTCAACAGTTTCCTTTTCATGCGCCTTCCTGACAAGCTCATCGAGACTATTTACTTTAAGCGTCAATTCACCGGTTTGGCGGCGAATTCCCTGGGCATCGTACATGACGATCAGACCAAAGATGAAGGAAAGAGCGAAATCAATCGTTCTTATCCCTCTTTTTAACGCAATGAATGTCGTCAAAGATGCGACTCCGGCACTATGTGAGCTCGGCATTCCCCCTGTCTGAAAAAACAGCTCAGGCTTCCACTCCTTCTTTTTCAAAAAGTGGAGCGGAATCTTCAATCCTTGGGCAAATGCAATACTGATCAGTGCGGTAATGATTCCTTTATTCACCCTAACACCTCCCTTATTCGTAGTGTGTCCTAAAATTCTCTATGCATGGGATATTTGTAGAGAACCAAGACAAAATAGTAAAGATCACACAAAGGAGGGTCTTAACAATGACTAAAGGAAATAATAAAAATAAAGGGAAAAGCGCCAAAAGTGTAAACCCGCAAGGAATTTCACAAGATGCTGAATTCGCGATCGAACCGAAAAGCGCATTAGAGAATGCAGCTAAAAAATCGAATAAAAAATAAAAGTCAATAAAAAAGTGTCAGGCTTAAGTCCTGACACTCTTATCATATTTAGCTTGAAGCCGAAAGCACATTCGAACCAACTAAAAACCTTCTAAGAACTTTAAGCTCTAATTCGTCCACAAGCGTAAGTGTATCATGTGATACATGCTCCCACCTGGCTTCGTCAACCGACACAGAAAGGGGTACTTCACAGTGAATTTCAGCCAGTTTCCTTGAAACATGCAGCATGTCAAGGTCTTCCTCAATCTTCTTCCGTTGTGAAGGAGTCAGTTCATGCAGATTGGCAAGGATACCGGAAATATCCTGATACTGTTGAATCAGCTTCATGGCTGTTTTCTCCCCAATCCCTTTTACTCCTGGATATCCGTCACTTGTATCTCCCATGAGTGCTTTCACATCAATGAACTGTTCCGGGGTGATGCCCCTTTCTTCCACAAAGAGGTCTTTCGTATAGGTCTGATAATTCCCAAAACCTTTCTTCAGCAGCATGATGTCAATGTTGTCATCAAGAAGCTGCAGGAGATCCTGGTCTCCACTTAGAACGGAGACTTTTCGCTCGGATCGATGGAGCTTTGCCAGGGTCCCGATACAATCGTCTGCTTCATAGCCCACTACGCCCACATTGGAAAGATTGAATCCTTCAGCCACTTCTTTTGCAAGGTCAAACTGTGGGATCAGTTCTACAGGTGGTGCATTCCGATTCGATTTATAGTCATTGAACACTTCATTACGGAAAGTCTGGCTCCCCATATCCCAGCATACAATGATGTGTGTAGGCTTCACATGATCCGCTGCCATGAGCAGATGTTTCATGAACCCCTGGACCCCATTGGTCGGGAGGCCTTTTGAGTTCATCATGAATTGGCCCGTTACGGCCGTTGCAAAGAAAGAACGAAATAATAATGCCATTCCATCTATTAATAATAAATGCTCATTTTTATTTTCCAAGTCATCCACTCCTAACCCCGTCGTTTCGTACATACCTTTTAAAGTATAACACATCAGCATAAACAGCTAATTGGAAAAGTGATGAATCTCTTCCAATTAGCTACCCGGCATTATTCTTTTTCCACCCTGTGCTCTTCGTACGAAACCCAATCGCTATAACTCCCTACATATAGCCTTACATCGGTAAACCCGGCTTCTTTAAGAGCAATGAAGTTTGGGGTTGCCGTTACACCAGATCCACAGTAGACAATGACGGGCTCATCTTTTTTAAGCTTCGAGAAACGTTCCTTCTGCTCATGTGACTCAAGGAAATACCCTTCATTCATCCCTTCCGTCCATGGAAGGTTGATCGCTCCGGGAATATGGCCCGGAATACGGTCGATCGGCTCTTCCTGACCAGAGAACCGTTCCCAGCTCCTGGAATCAACCAAGGGGATCATTCTAACTCCATCAGCAATTCCCCGTATTTCATCCAAAGTGGCCAGAATACCGTCATTTACGTTCGGATGATAATTTGTTGCAGGATAATGGGGAACGGAGGATTCGGTCTTTCCAGAACCCTTCTTCCACGCGGCAAATCCACCATTCAGGATAAAGACATTTTCATGACCGATATAATGGAATAACCACCAGCACCTGCCCGCAAAAGCCCCTTCCTTCTCATCATAAATCACGATGGTTGTTTGATTATCGATCCCCGCATCCTCCACTTTACGCAGGAAATTCTTCATATTCGGGAGGGGGTGTCGTCCCCCGTGCTTCTTCGCATAACCGGATAAATCTTTTTCAAGGTCAAAAAAAACGGCACCGGGAATATGGCTTTCATTGTATCCTTCCCGGCCTTCTGCAGGATTCCCTAACGAAAAACGACAATCGATGATTCTTACATCCCCATCGTCCATATGTTCTTTAAGCCACTCCGCATCTACCAGCACACTCATGGTTTCATCCCCCTCTTCTTCATCAATCTCCGCACTTCTTCCTTCGGTTCCCAACAAGAAAACTGATAGGTCGTTTTGGTCTCATAGCCTAGTCTTGAACAATAATAGGAAGTCTTCTGCTCTTTTTTCACTCCTTGAATGTGAATACAGGTGGCACAGCAATGATAAGGATTCACTATGGATGTCCTCCTTCTTTTCTAAGCCTCCTCGAGACGTAATAAATCCCGTTTCAATTGATCCAAGTCCTGGACGGTCTCGAGTGCTTCAAGATAGGATGTAATCTGATCGGTCACCTGACTTAGCAGCTCTTCTTTGAGCAACTTGAATTCCTCTTCCAAATAGGATTGCCCCCAGGTGTCCAACCTTGACCGTTCCTGTATCAGGTAAAGGTCTGCAGGTTCTTGAAGCAAGGCTTCCAATTTTTCCTGCACCACTTTCTTTCCGCCTTTTTCAAAGAAATGCTTTGGATTCTTGAATGTGGAGAAAGCTTCTTCAAATGGTCGCAATTCCGTTTGGTTAAAAGCGCTCTCAAATTCGATGCTCGTTTCATTTTTATCATCCATTGGGGACAGGACCAGATCTTGTTCCACCCGCTGGATTTTTTCTTCCACTGCAGCCCATTGATCTCGGAGCTGCTTCTGAATGAACTGCTGAATCCGCAGGGATGTTGCCCGCATTTCCTGAGCAAGATCAAACCCGATACTTGATAAAAATTCCTTTAATCCTTCACGGATGGCCAGGGATTGAGATGGATATTGAAGAAATAACCCGGAATGAAATGCTTCTTTATAGAAGTCCGGCACCCTGAAAAATACTCTTTGTTTTACATAATGCACGAGCTCCTTGGATTCCTGCAGCATCTCCACTGTAAGGGGATCCCGGGATATGTCGTCAATGATGGATTCAACCTCGGACTTCCGCTCCAGAAGCTCCCTCTTCCTTGATTGCTTATACGTCTTTTCACTGGAAGCGGAGACGAGATATTGTTGAAAACGCTTCAGCCCTCTCTCCCACTCGCCAAGTGCGGATTCGATACTCATGCTCACTAATTCATTCTGGATGAAGGCTTGGAATTCCTCCTTGAATACTTCCATCCCTGATTGATGCGATGCGGATTCTTTAAGTGCCTGTAGAGATGATACTCCGAAAATCCTTGGAAAACGGATTCCATATTGAATCAATTGGTCTTCCACATAATCAATGACTTCATTTTTCTCTTTTTCATCACTTGCGAGGTCGATGGCATTGACGACGAAGAACATTTTATCGAGTTCGAAGGTGTCTTTCACTCGTCCCAATTGAATAAGGAATTCCCTGTCTGCCTTGGCAAATGCATGATTATAATAGGTCACAAAAAGAATCGCATCGGCATTCTTGATATATTCGAAAGCAACACCGGTATGGCGGGCATTGATGGAGTCAGCACCCGGTGTATCGACAAGTGTGATCCCCTGTCTTGTTATCTCACAATCGAAATAGAGATCGATGGACTCCACAAAGCAAGCTTTCGCCTCATCGGCTACATATCCTTTATATTCTTCGAGATCGACCTTCCTCCTGCTGCCGAGGGTTTCCTTAAATGAAGGATACCCTTTCAGAAAGGCTTGTAGGAAAGAAAGATGTACATTTTCTTTCCCGCTTCCTTCAGTCGATAAATCAGGTATCATTTCAGCGGCTTCGTCCAGGGAAGATGCATTCCGATTAAAAAATGAAAGGGAATGATTGATGTCTGTCATTAGCTGTTCACCGGTTTTGATGTGTACGTGGGCCGTTTCATGCTCACACTCTTCCGATACCGGATTGATCCTGTTGATGGAGGCGGTGGTGGGATTCGGGCTCACCGGAAGTACTTTTCTTCCTAACAGGGCATTGGCAAACGAAGATTTCCCGGCACTGAATGCACCGAACAATGCGATGGTAAAGGATTGATTCGAGAGACGCTCCCTCTTACCGTCCAATAGATGTGCCATCTTGGTAAACCCCTTGTACTTCCTGAACACATCCGCCATCGCTTCCAACCGTTGAATCGCTTCTTCTTTTGACGAGAGCTGCACCTTGACGTCAGGGGATTGATTGATGTCGCGTTCCTGTCCTGTGTCCCCTTTACGATCCAGAACCACGTCGGAAGCAAGAGTATACATTTCTTCCCTCTCTTTCCATTTCACGGTCCATTTTGACATAATCGTCTCCGCACGTTTTGGATCAACTTCCGCTTTAGTCAATCTTCTGATTTGAGCGTCCTTCTCTTCATTGAGTGAATTCCATTGATAAATGATGCCTGTTTTTTTCTGAAGCTCTGCCAGCTCTTCTTCCATGCCGGCATTCTCTTCGGGCGATGAGTTTTCAATTTCGTTTATCAGTCCTTCGATCAACCCGTTCGTTTCATTTCTTGCTTTTCTTTTCAACTCCTCAGATAGATCATCACAATATTGGAGAACATAATCACTCGAGACTCCTGCCCCCTGTTTAATTAAATCCACAAGGAAATGATCGTCCACTTCAAGGTTCAATCGGTCCCATTCCACCCGTTGATCTGATGAAGGGATATATTCTTTCACGATGTTTTTACCAAGCGTCTTTAAATGCCATTCGAGTTGAGATTCGATCCGTGAGTTGATATCCTCTTTGAACCTTTGAAGTCTCAGTGCTTTTTCTTCTTCTGTCTTTTGCTTGGAGAACAGGAAGCCGACTTTGAAGTCCTGTTGCCTGCTTTCCAGGAAGTCCTTTGCTAATTCCCTTGTTTCAAAAGGCATTAAATAGGCATTCTTGAGGATTTCCCTTCGCTCTTCTTCGAATTGATCTTTTATGGATGCGACATCATTTTTTGCCAGTGTATCGACGAGCTTTCTTTCTTTTAGAAGGATGGAGTCTTTCTTTTCCCATTCTTCGTCTGTCAGGAAATCCAAGGCTCTATCCTCGAGCTTTTCAAGTTCTTCCTCATACCATTTCTCATGTTCAGATCGCAATTGGGAAATAGCCGAGACTGCCGACTCTTCAATCAGTTCATCCTTCTGTTTGACCTGTCCATCAATCAGTGCTTTCAATTTTTCAAGGTCATTGTAAGGATGGTCAGGATTTTTTAAACTTGTAAAAAATGTGCCATCGGGTACTACCCCCCAAGAGGCGAATGAATTCTTGACGCTTTCCTGGAACTCGCTGAAAGATAATTCTTCCTCCTGATGCTTATCGATCTGGTTCACAATCAGATACAATTTGACACCATGACGCACCATTTCCTTGGTGAACTCAAAATTCACCTGTGATTGGACATGGTTATAATCCATTACATAGAAAACTGCGTCGGCAAGGTGAATCGCCGATTCCGTAGACAGCCTGTGGGCATCGTCCGTACTGTCGACTCCCGGAGTATCCAAAACGGAAACCCCTTCAGGCACGTCACTTCTCTTCCGTCCGATTTCTACAGAGTATACATCCTCCCCGTTTTTACAAAAATCCTTAATGGTCTCAAAATCATACGGTGCCTTAAAATAGAGCGGCTTGGACTGATGATAATGTATCTTTGCAAAGTCCGTTTGGGCCTGATGCACTTTCACCAGATTCGCACTGGTTGGAATCGGACTGGATGGCAGGATGTCTTCACCCATCAACCGGTTGATAATCGTGGACTTCCCAGCGGAAAAATGGCCGCAAAAAGCAAGGATCAATTCATGAGTGTTCAACTTTTCGGCAAGCCGTTCAACCTTGGAAGCCCTCTCCCCATCCCCGTTCTGGAGGAAGATGTCGTAGTAAGCCGTAAGTTGGTTTAACGTATTATGTAAATGTGTACTCTTATGTTCAATCTGACTCATAGTCTAATCTAATTCCTTTCTGCACTTAAGAAGAATGATAACGTTTTTATTTTATCGTATTTGAATCAAATTCTCTATGAAATCCTACCGGAAAGAGTGATCTGAGATTGATAACAGTATATGCGAAGGATTGGATGAGGGGAAAAGACAAAATAAAAAAGCCTCTTCCGAAGAAGAAGGCCCTGTTTATCGTGTTGTTTCGGTTGCGATTAAGTTTGAGTGAACAAAAGATTTCGAGTTCGACTGGTATGAAGATATGTTCTTCCGCTGTGCCGGATTCTTCATTACATTAGATAATACATACTTCATCGTGAAGCCATACGCTACTACAGTAAACAATATCAAAAACCATACCATTCTTGTCCCCACCCTTTTGTAAAAATACTTGTACTTGAGAATAATTTTCATCTTCAATTAGAATCTTATCAAAGTTGATAATCATTTTCAATAAGAAAATCATTTTTCTTTTTTGAATAGGGGAATCCATCCCTTCGTGTTGAGATGGACCTTCTCATACTCCGTCTCCTCCTTCAAGGCATGTTCCTCGAGAGGGATTCGGATAGAAAGAATGAATTGATTTAATAATGCAAAGATGAAAAGTGTCCAATAGGCTTGAAAAAGCAATGGAACTATCAGAAACTCAAGGGTTACAATCAAATAGTTCGGATGCTTCAAGTGTTTATAAGGGCCTTTGGCTATGACTTCAGCCTGGGGGAGGACGATGATCTTTGTGTTCCAATACTTCCCGAGCGAAGCGATCGACCAGATCCTCCCGAGCTGAGTCAGGATAAAACCACCAAGCAATAACGGCCAATAGTGATTGACCCCTGAGTGAAAGAATCCCCCCTCTATGAGGAGGGAAATGAAAAATGCAATATGGATGCCGACCATCAGCTTATAATGAGCCTGTCCGTATTCTTTAGCACCCCGCTCCTTCATCCACTTTTCATTCGATCTTGCAATATACAGTTCCACCAGTCTTTGAATCATCAGTACCGAGAAAAACAATACAAAATATAGCATCATTCCCACCTCATCAACAAAAGCTCCGAACTGAACCCAGGTCCCAAAGCAGTGCCAAGACCGATATCTCCCCGCTCACAGCCTTTTTCCATAAATTCCTTGAGGACATAAAGAATCGTGACAGAGGACATGTTCCCATACTCCTTCAATACCCTCATTGATTCAGTTGTCATCCTTTCATCCATTCCTAAAGCATCCATGTAAGCCTCAATCACTTTCTTTCCACCGGGGTGGGCCACAAAATGCTTAATGTCCCCGAGCCCGACCCCGTTCGCTTCAATGAAGCCCTCTACATTCGGACGCAGCCAATTTTTCACCAATGTCGGAATGTCCTTCGAAAATACAACATATAATCCATTTTCCTTTACTTCCCATCCCATGACATCCAATGAGTCCTGGAGCAGCGTCGACTGAGTGGCAAAGACCTTTGGCAAAGGATGCCCGACGCCTTCCAATGCCTGGCTGTCATCCCCGCAAACAAGGGCACATGCCACACCATCAGCAAAAAGGGACGTCCCGATCAAATTACTCTTTGATCGATCTCCGTGTTGAAAGGTCAATGAACACAGTTCAATCGAAAGAACAAGAACATTTGCCTTAGGAAAGGCCAAGCAATACTCATACGCCCTTGATAACCCCGACGCCCCCCCTGCACATCCCAAACCCCATATCGGAATTCGTTTGATGTGGGGAGAAAATGGGAGCCTGTTCATGATCCGGGCTTCCAAACTAGGGGTTGATAGACCTGATGTTGATATGGTAATGATGGCATCGATATCTCCCGTTGAGAGCCTATGACGGGAAAGGCTCTTAAGAACCACTTTACTCCCCAATTCTACGGCATGGTGGATAAATTCATCGTTCTTTTCCTGAAAGGTATGCTCCTTGGAAAACCACTCCAGATCCTTTACGAAATAACGGCTTTCTATTTCACCGTTTTGAAACACATTTATGAGGCGTCCTATATCTTTAAAACTTGAAGAAAACAGCTGTTTTGCAAATTCAGCGGCTTCATTTTGCGTGATTTTAACTGGCGGAACCTCAGTTTCCACTGAGAGTATTTTCGGCATGCGCGACCACTCCTTACACTTCCATATAAGGATAGCTTTTCCACAAGGGCAAAAATCATGTATGGAGTGTCATTTTTGTTTTAAACACCTCTCAATAAATAGTTCTTTAGTATGAATAGAGCACGAAAATATCACCCTTTAATCCTAGTCCGTGTGGTATGATTATAGTGACAAAATACTGGAGGATACGACATGATTTTAACTAAAAGTGTCACCGATATACTTAATAGTTCAGTAGAAGCGATCAAAGGAGTCATCCCTTTGGGTGTTACTGTTTTAAAACCCTCATTGCTGACAGAGCCGTTCAGTCAGCACAAGATCGGCGTACTCATCGGGTTCACGGGTGACGTAAGAGGAAGAATGATCATTGATGGAGAAGAAGAGAGCTTTCAAGGTTTGGGAGCATCCATGTTTGGAATGCCCCTTGAAGGGGAGATGCTTGAGTCATTCGCGGGTGAGCTCGGGAATATGATTGCAGGGAATCTAGCTACTCTCCTTGCACAAGCCGGTCATTCACTCGATATTACACCCCCGACCGTGATTGTAGGGCAATCGAAGATGTATGGCTTCGACAAAGCTTTGAAACTACCGATTTCCATTGAAAATGTGGGAGATTTTTTAGTGATACTGATGATTGAATAGCAAATAGATAAAAGGCTGACCTTCAGCGAAAGGTCAGCCTTTTATCCTGGAATCAAAAGCCGTTGATCGTCATTCCTCCGTCTACAAAGAGGGTTTGGCCGGTAATATAGTTTGAGGCATCCGATGAAAGGAATACCGCCGGGCCCACCAATTCCTCGAGCTCACCGATCCTTTTCAAAGGAGTCACTGCCAGTATATCGTTTACATACTCTTCATTTTGCAGAAGTTCCTTTGTTAAAGGTGTCTTGAAGTACCATGGACCGATACTGTTCACATTGATATTGTGTTTCCCCCATTCCATGGCTAATACCTTCGTCATTTGAATCATGGCTGCTTTTGTGGAAGCATAGACGACCCCTGTCCTGAGGGCAACGTGGCCGGCGACGGAGGCAATGTTTATGATTTTCCCCCGTCCCCTCTCTTTCATATGTCTTCCCACTTCCTGGCTCATCATAAAGGCTGATTTCAAGTTCGTATCCATGATTTTCTGCCATTCATCATCCGTTACCGAAAGCGCTGCCGAACGTATATTCATCCCTGCATTATTGATCAGGATATCGATGGACAAACCATTGCTTTCTATGTAGGCGATCACCCTGTTTATGTCGTCACGTGATGTCACATCTGTCGGGAGGATATGAGCCTTTCTCCCAAGCTTCTCGATTACACCAGCCGTTTCTTCCAAATCTTCCCTCGTTCTGGACAACAGGACTACATCGGATCCTGATTCCGCTAATCCAATACTGAGGGCACGTCCAATTCCCCGGCCTGCACCTGTGACAACGGCCAATTTACCTTTCAATGAAAATGAAGGAACAAACAAATTCCCCACCGCCTTATCTGTTATTCGAATCTTCTTTATTTTAGCACAGCAAGCCTCATTGGTGATCTTTTTTCACTTGCTGATGATGGACCTCGATGTGTATCTTCGCTTCGACCGGCATCCGGCATTGAGGGCACATAATCTTTTCAGCGAAGATTTGACAGCATTGCTTACAATAATATTTTTCCATTTGATCGTCACCTTCCTCTTCATTCCTACACCTTATGCAAGAGTTCACGAGAATGAACACACCCGATCGCCTATTTTTCAATCATTTCACACTTTTTTCACAAACCACCCCTTCAGGTGTGACATTTATCACAGATTCAAAGAGGTGTACCCGCTTATGATTGAACTATCAATTCAGTAATTTATGAATGGAAGGAATGAGTGGAATGGGAAAACCGGAATTACATCAAAAAACGGAAGTCAAAATCAAGGAACCCACCTCATTAAAAGGTACATTTACTTCGGTTTTATTTTTAGGAGGTTTTCTAGTCCTTACATGGCTTGGGGTATTCTTGCTGTTTCTTAATCGTTTTTAATTTAAGGAGTGATTTATATGCATATGCATCGTTATGAGAAATGGTGGTTAACACTGGGAACAGGGTCTCTTATCTTATTTTTAATCATATTGGGAATCAGTGCTTTTCATCAGGGGCATCAGCCTCCAAGCGCAAAGGCATACGTCAATCCTGAGCAGGTGGACAAAATCGCTCCGTTTAACGAACCCGGACTTAAAAAAGTGGAAGGAAAGACTTGGGATTATGAATTGGTATTTGTGGCATCCGCTTTTCTTTATACCCCTGGGGAAATTGAAATCCCTAAAGGATCGACACTGAAAATCACGGCTACAACCAAGGATGTTGTCCATGGGTTTGAAGTGGCAGGAACCAATATCAATATGATGCTTGAACCGGGATTTGTCAGTGAATACACAACAACACTCGACAAGGCTGGAGAGTTCCTCATTGTTTGTAATGAATACTGTGGTGTCGGTCATCACACGATGAAATCTATGTTAAGGGTGGTGGACTAGATGAAACCATTTGTAAGAATTGATAAAAAGGATGCTGCACTGGCTATGGCTCACATTTACGTGGGGTTTGCCGCTCTGGCATTAGGTGGATTTGCCGGCCTGTTACAGGTTTTGGTCCGTTCAGGCAGATTCACTTTGCCTGCAGGTATCGGGTAT
This sequence comes from Rossellomorea vietnamensis, assembly GCF_025398035.1. NCBI lineage: Bacteria > Bacillati > Bacillota > Bacilli > Caryophanales > Bacillaceae > Rossellomorea > Rossellomorea vietnamensis. The sequence goes on along the minus strand of NZ_CP104558.1, from coordinate 209,436 downwards.
TATCAAGTTTTGACTGTTCATGGTGTATTACTCGGATTGGTACTGACGACATTCTTTATTCTAGGATTCCAGCATGCGGCCATTTCCCGCACGGCAGGAACCTACTCTGGAAAATCCCGCTTCATGGGGTGGCTGGGATTCTGGGTCATGCTTCTTGGAACGACCATGGCAGCAGTCATGATTTTATTAAATGAAGCTACGGTCCTTTATACATTTTATGCTCCCCTCAAGGCCCATTGGATCTTTTATTTAGGATTGACCTTTGTAGTGGTGGGCAGCTGGCTTGGCGGCGCAGGGATGATCATGAAATATATAAGCTGGAGAAAAGAACATCCTGGACAACCGGGTCCTTTACTGACTTTCATGAGCATCATCAACACCGTTTTATGGATTGTTGCCACCATCGGGGTTGCGGGGACTGTATTATTTCAGCTTCTGCCATGGTCCCTTGGTCTGGTGGACAGGGTCGACGTCCTTGTCAGCCGTACCTTGTTCTGGTATTTCGGTCACCCACTCGTCTATTTCTGGCTGCTGCCCGCTTATATGGCATGGTATGTGATCATTCCAAAAATCATCGGGGGAAAAATCTTTTCAGATTCATTGGCAAGACTTTCCTTTATCCTTTTTCTTCTATTCTCGATACCGGTCGGATTTCACCATCAACTAGTGGAGCCTGGCATTGATGCTTATTGGAAGTTCCTCCAGGTGACCCTGACGTTCATGGTCGTCATCCCTTCCCTGATGACAGCATTTTCTTTGTTCGCAACATTTGAAATGTACGGGAGAAGCAAAGGGGCTACGGGATTATTCGGATGGTTCAAGAAGCTTCCATGGGGTGACGCCCGCTTTACAGTGCCGTTCATCGGAATGGTTGCTTTCATTCCTGCAGGAGCAGGCGGATTGATCAATGCATCAAATCAAATGAATCAGGTGGTCCATAACACGATCTGGGTCACCGGTCACTTTCATTTAACATTGGCCACATCTGTCGTCCTGACCTTCTTTGGGATTGCTTATTGGCTTGTCCCTCATTTGACGGGACGTATCCTAACGAAAGCAATGAACAAATTGGCCATCGTGCAGGCTATTGTATGGGCCGTCGGAATGAGCATCATGTCTGGTGCCATGCATGCGGTTGGATTACTGGGTGCACCAAGAAGGTCTTCCTACTCCACTTATGGGGATGCACCTCAGGCACTGGATTGGATTCCCTACCAAATCGCACAGGCGATCGGGGGTACGATCCTATTCATGGGTATCATTCTCGTTCTATATATCTTTATCAACCTGGCATTCTTCGCTCCCAAGGGAGAGGAGGAATTCCCTGTCGGTGAAACGGCTGATACAGCCGAAAGGACACCGATGGCGCTCGAGAACTGGCGGATCTGGTTAACCATCCTGGCCGCTCTCATCCTCGTCGCCTACACCGTCCCATTCATCGACATGATCCAAAACGCCCCACCCGCATCTAAGGGTTATAGAATGTGGTGACAAGAAAAGCGGAAGGGGCTCGCTCTGGGGCGACAAGCATAAGATGAGTCACCCGGAAAGGCGTTCTTTGCCTTTTTGGGTGACTTGGCTTATGACCTCGAGCCCCAAGCCCCTGGAGCTGGACAATCAGAAAAGCGGAGGCGGCTTGCTCAGGCCCGACAAGCATAAGACGAACCAACCGGAAAGGCGCCCTTTGCCTTTTTGGTTGGTTTGACTTATGACCTCGAGGGCCTAGCCGCCGGAGCTGGACAATCAGCATAAGAAAAGGCTGCTTCAAATGAAGCAGCCTCCTTTTTATTTCAGTTTAATTGGGACAAACAGCTCTAATTTCCTTTTATCTTCCGTTTCGTTGATTTCACGGTCCTGGGATAGGTACTTCTCGACACTCAGTCTGGAGTAGTCTTTTTCATACCCATTCTCTTTAATCCAATTAAAGATGGCGAAATAGGCTTGTTCCACTTCCGTCGACAGCCCTTCATAAAGGGCATGTGCATATTCACCTGCAGGAAGTGACAGTTCCACCAACCCCGGTGGCAGCTTCTCCACACGATCCACCTCAACGGTACAATAATACGTAAAATCAGTCGCCCTATCATGGAATGGTGCGTATATGCATTCATCTCCATTTATATGGTGAATGGATGGGATCATCTGTTGAAACTTCGTGAATAGTCTCGGGATCTCGGACCCTCTTCCATATGGACCTGTCCAGCCTATTCCAACAAGCAATTTATCCTCTAGTGATGCTACATTAATTTCCATGATTCTTGCCTCCAATAGTTAATTTAAGGAATATACCTTTGAATACTTCTCCGTTAAATAATCGGCCAAGTATTGGGCATTGAGCCCTTCTCCAGTCACTTCCCTGATGATTTCAAGCGGTTTTTTCATCTTGCCCCATTGATGAACATGCTCGGTCAACCATTCTCTCACGGGAGCAAGATCCCCTTTTTCCAGGAGCTCTTCATAATGGGGAATATCTTCTACCATTGCACGCTTTAACTGAGCAGCATACATATACCCAAGCGCGTATGACGGAAAGTAACCAAAGCTTCCACCTGCCCAATGGACATCCTGGAGGACACCTTCTCCATTATGGGAAGGACGGATACCTAAGTATTCTTCATACTTCTGATTCCAGATTTCAGGAAGATCCTTCACTTCAATCTCATCATTGAACAACCCTTTTTCAATTTCATAGCGGATGATGATATGCAGGGCATATGTTAATTCATCAGCTTCGATCCGGATCAATGAAGGCTTCGATTCATTGATCGCTCTGTAGAAATCGTCCAATTCAACAGAATCAAACTGTCCAGTCGAATAATCCTTCAATAACGCATAATTTTGCTTCCAGAAAGAATGGTTCCTTCCAACAAAATTTTCATAAAAAAGGGATTGAGACTCATGGATACCCATGGATGTGCCCGTACATAGGGGGGTGCCCATTAAATCCTTTGAAATGTTCTGTTCATACAGGGCATGTCCACCCTCGTGGATGGTTCCGAAGACGGCTGTCCTCCAATCCTTTTCGTCATATTTAGTTGTTACCCTTACATCACCAGGGTTCAAACCAATCGCGAACGGATGGACCGTTTCATCCAGTCTTCCTGAATTGAAATCATACCCGATTTGTTCAAGGATTTTTAAACTGAAATCCTTTTGACGTTCCTTTGGAAAGTGTTCAAAAAGGAAATCGGTTTTAGGCTTATGTTCCGATTTTGAAATCTTATGTACGAGTGGGACGATCTGATCACGAAGATCTCCAAACACCTTATCCAATACCTCTACCGTCACACCCGGCTCATACATATCCAGTAATGTATTGTATTTATTACCTTCGTATCCCCAATAATCAATGAAGCGTTTTGTGAAAGCCACAAGCTTTTCTAAATAAGGCTTGAACATATCAAAATCCGCTTTTTCCTTCGCTTCTTCCCATTTCCCTTCCGCTTTCGACTGCAATACCACGTATTCTCTGTATTCAGAGGCGGGAATCTTTTTATTTCGATCGTACTCTTTTTGACACTCTTCTATCAGTTTTTGTGTCATGGGATCCAGTTGATCCATCACTGGAGATAGTTTCGCTAAGTAAGCGGCCATTTCATTGGAAGTGGACATCTCGAACAACTCCGATGAAAGCATCCCAATCACTTCTGACCGTTGTTCCGCCCCATTTTTCGGTGCGCCTGTACGCAAATCCCAGAACATCAACCCAAGTGCTTCGTTGTAGGCCGACATTTTTTTTGCATATTCGTGAAATTGATCTTTTGTCTCTAGTATAGATTCTTTCATTCAAAAAGCCCCCTTTTTTTAACATTCAATCTATTTTATCATATTTTTCTGGCAACTTGGGTCCAGAACAATTTAAAAAACCGCCTATTCAGGCGGTTTCGGTTCACTCTATTATACGTTCAACACTTCGATTCCAACGGGAAGGACGGACTCTGCCAATTCTCTATACGGGGTTTCATCATCATTCAGCAGAACGTGAACACTCCCCTTGTCATCACTTGTCCGGATCAGACGTCCGATTCCCTGTCTCAGACGAAGCATCATGTAAGGAAGATCCACCTCTTCCACGTAATGGGTGGCATGCTTTCTTTTCGCATCAAAGACGGGGTCTTTTGGCGGGAAAGGAAGTGAGTAAATGATCACTTGTGAAAGGGAATCCCCCGGCACGTCCAATCCTTCCCATAGGTGATAGGAACATAGGACCGTAGACGTTTCCTGCTGGAACTGTTCCACCGTATCACTGATCTCACGGTCACCTTCATAGATGACACTCCAGTTTTGATCCGCCTGCTGAATCTGATAGGCCCTAAAGGCGTTCATCTCATCCTTGGATGTAAAAAGAATCAATGATTTTCCTTGATTACTCTGTAATCTTTCCCAAACATATTGATTTTTCGAATCGACACCGGAATCCAATGAAGGAATATGTGCTCTCATCATCTCCTCATATTCATAAGGGGATTCCACTGAAAATTTTTCATATGTCTCAATCCCCAGTGATCGGGACACATAAGAAAAGTCCCCATTATAGGAAAGGGTGGCTGAAGAAAAGATGAATGGGATGTTTTGACTGAAAACCTGTTCTTTTAGAATTTCCTCGACTAATCTCGGCATCACAACAAAGGTGTGTTCTTCCTCTGATGTTTCCAGCCAGTAGATTCCTTTTTCATCATCTAAGAACAGTTTCAAAGAATACTGAATCTGTTCCAGATATTCTTCCACTACTTTTAACAGGTAATCATCCATCACATACATTTCGCTTTCAAAAACAAGCTCATTCAAGAGGTTCTCGATCTTTTCAGTAAGAGATCTGGCCTGCTGCAAAATCGCTTCTGAGCGCTTGATATACTGCCTGTCGGATCCAGTTTCCCCTTTGGATTCTTTCTCCAGAAGCCCGAACCACTTTTCATTGTCGAGCATGATATCTTCAATGATATAAAGAGTCTCCTCCCTCATATCAGATGAAGACAGCTTTTCTAACAGTCCCTCAAGAGTCTCCATCCTCATCCGGTAGGTCATCGCTTTTTGTGAAGCAAATTCCAACAGATGCCCTTCGTCAAAGACGACTGAGCTTGCTTCCGGAAGGAGCGGCAGCTGACCTTCCCGCTTTCTGCTGTCTTTCGTCCAGATATGTTCCATATAAAAATCATGGGAACAGATGATCAAGTCAGACGCATTCCGGTAATGCTCACGATGAAGCGTAAGACCGCAGCGATGACGATAGGCACAGGACATGCAGTCCTGGAGGGAATCCCAGCCTACAGAATTCCACTCTTCATCTGACAAGCCGGCATATTCTTTACGATCCCCGTAATGAGTGAAGCTCCTCATGGAGGAATTGTCATGGACGAAGCCCGGCAATTCTTCCCACATATCCTGATAGACATCCTTTTGAGAAGCATTCTCTTCTAACTTCTTGATACAAAGATATTGCTCCCTCGATTTGGCCAGACGGACATCTATATCAAGATCCAGTGCATTCTCAAGCTTCTCTATATCCCCTTCTTTTTTGACGATCTGCTCGATGAGGGTTTCATCCGCACAAGCAATGATGGCAGGCTTTCCCGTATACCTTGCATAGGAAAGAGCATATAACAGATACACAAGGGTTTTCCCCGTACCAACACCTGCTTCTGCAAACATGACCTGCTTATTCTTGTATGCCTGATTTAGTTGAAAGGCCATGAAAACCTGTTCATCCCGCAGATCAAACCCTTTCTCAGGCAATATATCATAAAAAACATCCCCGACCCAATCGGATAATGCTTCATAAAAGGATTGCTCCTTGGTTAATTCGAATGGTAATTTTCTTCTCATATGAACCTCCTGCATGACACAATATTTCTAATTTACTAGAATTCTTTCTTATTGAAAAGGTGTAACCGATAATTTATCTAAGGACTTTCTATAATAATAAGTACATTCTACCCAAAAAGAAAAGAGACTCTCCATACAAAGGGTGAGTCTACCAGTTGTATGGATGTCTCTAGCTTCGGAGAGAGTGCACTCAGTCGTATATTCTCTTTTTTAATAATTCATACTGAAATGCCTGATCCAGGTTTTTGGATGCTTCATGAAGATCAAGATGTACGGCCTCCGCTTCTTCACCTGTAATGGAAGAAATAGAGCTTTGTAAGGCTTGATAGATTTTGTGGAAATCGATGAAAGAATGGTCCATCCTCTTTCACTCCTCTAAAAATGATAGAACTATTATACGCAGGAAATGAAAGGGTTATTCTCAACTTCATCATCTTTTTCCAACAATACGAATCAGATCACTTTCTTGGGGGGCGCGGCCCGAAGAATTGATAATAGTCTGTCCTTATAAATCCATTGAACAATTTCCGTTTTTTTGTAGCTTGTTTCCCGTAGCATTGTTCAAAATTTTCATGGGACGTCAGCATGTAAACAGACCATGTATCCAATTTTTCAAAGGCCCTTCCCATTTCTTGATACATCTTCTCTACTTCTTTCCGTTCACCTAGACGTTCACCGTATGGAGGGTTTCCGACGATGATGCCGTATTCTAATTCCGAAGTGAAATCCCGCACTTGCATTTGCTTGAATTTCACCAGGTCCCCAAGTCCTGCTTCCAGGGCATTCTCTTTGGAAACTTCAATCATTCGATGATCGATGTCGGTACCCAGTATTTCAAGGGGCTGATCATAGTTTGCCAAATCCTCGGCTTCCAGACGCGTTTTCTCCCACACATCGGCAGGCATCAACGGCCACTCTTCTGACAGAAATTCACGATTGAAGCCGGGAGCGATATTTTGTCCGATCAGCGCAGCTTCGATGGCAATGGTCCCTGAACCGCAGAATGGATCCACGAAGGGACGGTCGGGATTCCATGTCGTTAATTGAATCAGGGCAGCTGCCAGCGTTTCCTTTAAAGGCGCTTCACCTTGTCCGATTCTATAACCCCGTTTATGGAGACCTTGACCACTTGTATCCAGGGTAATGCTTGCCACGTCTTTATGGATGGCCACTTCAAGCTTGAATAGTGGGCCGGTTTCGTCCAGCCATGACGTTCGCTTGTAAGCCGTTCGCAGCCGTTCCACTATCGCTTTTTTCACGATGGCCTGACAGTCCGGAACACTGTAAAGTTTTGATTTGACGGATTTCCCCTGCACCGGGAACTCTGCATCTACAGGGAGAAAGTCCTCCCAGGGAAGCTTCTTTGTATTTTCAAATAGTTCGTCAAAGGAATACGCCTTGAACTCACCGACAAAGATTTTAATCCTATCTGCGGTTCTCAACCACATATTGGCCCTTGCAATGGCCGTTTCATCTCCCTTGAAGATGACCTTTCCATTTTCGACCTGACATTCATATCCCAATTCCTTCACTTCTTTGGCAACAATGGATTCTAAGCCCATCGCTGCCGTTGCAATCAACGTATATGTACTCATCTTTGTCACCCCGTTCATAAATATGCCACTACCACTAGTATGGTCCTGTTTCATGTAAAATAAAAAGGACTGATACAAAAGAGCAGTGTATTACCTGCATGTATCAGTCACTTGCATTATTTAATCCATATTGCTCTTATCCCGTAATAGTGTTCTGTAAGCCATGTTTTGTTCCGTTGTACTGCAGGCGACTGTTCGTCTCGTACTCGGGTGGTAATCATCTATCTACAAAGGAAATTCCTTTGTCCCTCTCTTCGTTCAATTCCTTTGAGAGGATTCCCCTACCAAATTTGGGTTTCTCGCTCGTGGGGTTTACCTCGTTCCACTCCTGCCATTTCTAACAGGACTTCGTCACTGTGGCACTTTCAAAGTAGTCACACCATATCCGTAAAGGACGTAGGTGTTTTCCCTGCCGTCAGCCCGGGTTGGACTGCCCTAGCTTATGAATTGGCTAGGCACGAACACTACGTGCATCTCAGCACCGTGCGAGCATGGACTTTCCTCTACAACGAATCGTTGCAGCGATTACCCAAACACCATTAAGGATCAGCAATACCTAATTATACGTTAATTCCCCCAAACATTCAACTGGAAATATCAGTCGTATAATTTGTTACCAAAAACGTGTTTCTCTAAATTAGATAAACGTTTTAAAATATCGAAATTCGTGGTTCCGGTCTGTTGAGGCGGTGCCGCTGAACGCTGTTGTTTCAAAGCACCCTCAGCCTGCTTTTTCAATCGCAGGTTTTCCTGCTGTAAGTCTTCTATCTCCTGATGAAAGGTTTCATAGTCTTTAATAATCAAATCTAAAAATTTATCCACATCTTCCGGCTTATATCCCCGCATTCCACTTTTGAACTCTTTTTCGAGAATATCCTTTGCCGTTAACTTCACTTTATCTGAGATCATTCTATTCACCTCTATATTTATCACTATCATTTTTTCAAATAACCATCAATTTGTCAATCGTATTTCTTCCTTCAGTGAATCCATTTCCTCTGAATAGCTTCGTAAAGTCATGATTCTTCAGTCTGTCTTCCACTGTTCTTCTTCAACGATCCACTGTAAATCATGGAAGCTGATTGCCCTGAGGTCAAAAGATGGGTCGGATTGTTTCTTTTTTTTCGCTTCTTCATAGAAATATTTAGGCGAACCTTCTTTTTCCTCATCGTATAGGATCACACACGAATGGCTTTTGTGTAAAAATAATTGATTCTTGTTACGGAACTGCTGAGGATTCTTATAAGGATCTTTCGAGATGGTTTCGACAAAATCGGCTTGAGAAAGAATCAGCTCATAGTATTCCTTATTCTGTTCGTTCCAGTTTTCCTCCTGAGAAATAAAAGGGGTCAGTACGGCAAGTTTAAGATCAGCGTAGTCTTCCTGAAGCTCAAATACAACTTCCGCTCCCCAGAGCTCTACGCCAAGCTGCCCGCTGATAAGGACCCATTCCAATCCTTCATCCAGGAGGGATACCAGTTCTTTCTTCAATGCTTGCTTTATGTAATGAACCGCTTTGTCATCCTGCTTGAAAATTCCTAATTCAAAGGATTTATATCCAGTAATGCATGCAACATTCCCCACATGGAAAACCCCTTTAATAAACTTTGGGCACCTTTGATTCTCTTTACTAGCGTACCCCAAACCTTCTCACTCTATTGTATCATATTTCACGGATTTCTGAGACAGGGAAATATCCATCCAGGGATCTCCCGACATAAAAAAGAAGAGATGCCTCCGTAAAGACTGTATCCTCCTTAGGAAAGTGATACAGTGCCGGGCACTGTATCACTGAATACAGTCTTTAGAGTCATCCCTCCGATATCATGGTGATATTATCTTCCCATACCGTATGGTCCGAATGGTGGTCTTGGACGAGGGCCGAATCCCGGGCCTCCTGGTCCTACTGGTCCTACTGGGCCTCCTGGTCCCCCACCACAATTAAACTGCTGGTGAGACACACTGTCTACTTGAGATTGAGTGTGAGGGAAATAATGTTTATGTTGATACATGACATTATTCACATTGGTTGTGTGTGTCGGGTGAATATGAGGCACCTCATAGGTAGTCATGTTGTGATTCACACAACATTTCGTCGGGTGCATAACTGCAGGAAGCACTTGATTAGGTCTTGGTCTACAATACATCGTAACGCTCTCCTTTCATCTCTTAGTGATTACACTTATAGCCTATGAAACGAAGAGGGTACATGTACTAATGCAAATACCTATTTTTAGGAGTTATTTCCGAATACTTACATTAAGCTATATAAACTTTGTGAATAATTGGTAAAAACAAAGGCTGTTAAACCAATGACGACAAAGAACAAAATTAAGATGGCACGGTTCACTTTCATCATTCCTTTTTTCATAAAAAATTTTCAACACAATTAATTATTTTACATCTACTTTAGAAAATTCTCAATATAAAAATAAGAAGATGGAACCACTTTCACTCTATAAATTTTCCTCTTCGCTCCTTCGGGTAACAAAACCTATATGTTTGTCTATTTTCTTCTCGATCCTAGCCTTGCGGTGATTCAGATTTCCTATTATCGTGTGGTGCTTCCCATTTGTTTCCCCTATACTTTCCTTCAGGGCCAGAAGGCGGCTGCACATCTCCAGAGCACGCTGCAGGTCCTTTGTTTTGTGCTCATACAATTTGGCCAATTCCAACAGGACCACTTTCCGTATGGGAACAGGTGCGTTCTCATGGATGCCCTCCCACAACTCAATCGCCTTTTGTTCCCGTTTTTCTTTTTTATATTGAAGGGCAAGCTGGTGTACTGCCTTAAAGTTCGGCTCTCCGTTCTCTTTAATGATTTCCTCGTAGCGTTCCTTGGCTATTTTCCCGTTACCCGTATACTCGAGCCATCTGCCGACTTCGAACCGTTCATGCCCTGTCGCCTTGTCATGGACGTTCAAGAGCTGGAACGTCAGGTGGGTATAAAGCGTGATAAGGGATAAGATATCCAGCTCGTTGTGGGTCATGACCTTGAAGATCCCTTCTGGATCTCTACGCTCGATATAGTCGAAATAAATCATGGGTGCAAGGTATCCGGGCACATCATCAATCCTGTTAAACCCAAGGATGTTCCGTTCTACGTTTATGAGCTTGACGGAGTCCAATTTATGCTTAAAGAGTCTTCTGGAACCGTGGTAAAGGTCAAAATGCCCAAATCCAGGCAGTTTCGGTACATGATCCTTAATAAGGGTATGCCTTGTCTTGACCTGTGGCCAATCAAAGGCTTTCCCATTGTACGTCACCAGGGTATTGTAATCCACATTGCTCAAGAAGCTGTGGTATAAAGGGATTTCGCTTCCCGGCTGCGGCAGGAAGTGCTGCGTGACGATCACTTCTTTATCCGTTACCCTTCCATGCCCCAATAGGAAGATGGTATTTCCCACCCCTCCGCCAAGTCCTGTCGTTTCCGTATCGAAAAAAAACATATCTTCATGACTAAGCCCTTTGGAAGACAAGGGATGTTCCCCTGTAAACCCCTGCCATGCATCAACGGCTTTAATAAAATCCTTGAACGTGTAATCCCCATGCTGGTGGTGAATGGGATAACGCTTTTCCCTTACCAGGCAGAAATCATCATCAAGAAAATACGCAGTCGTTCCATTTTCTTTCCATAGATCCCAAAAGGGCAGATCTGCTGAATGGTCTGCAGGCCGTGCTGCAGGCTCCCCGTCTTCTTCCCGGATAATATGCTTTTTCATTCTGGTTAATTTATTTTTCAATGACATGCCGGTTTCCTCCTTCCATTTTTCATTGAAGGAATTGACGAAGAAGTTTCAAAGAATCGAGTTTGGCAGAATCCATAGAATGCTCCATCCCGATACAGGACGGACACCCGCTTTGGCATGGGCATCGTTCAATCATGGAAGTCGTCTCAACAAGAATCTTCTCTATCTGTTCATATACCATTTCACTGAGCCCGATGCCGCCAGGATACCGGTCGTAAATAAAGATGGTCGGCAGCTCATTATGGGCAGCCTTGATTTGTGGAACCACAAAAATATCGCTCGGGTCGCACATGACAAATAATGGGATGATCGATTTCAAGCTTTGGGAAGCCCCGATAAGCCCCTCTTCAAGTCTTTCCTGGCTGAAAGATTCTGCGTCTTTTAATGAAATCCAGCTGGAACTTGTATGGAGCTCCTCTTCAGGTAGATGAATCGGACCTGATCCGATATTTTCATGGGTATCAAATTTGATTTTCTTGAAAATCGTGGCCATCGCTTGAACGGTCACATCCCCGAATGCAACTTCGAACATGTCTGACTCTCTCATTTTGTCTGTTTCGAGTACCCTTAATTGAACGGCCAGATTGGCGTCCGTAAAATAATCCACATCCACTTCCCTTACGAATGCCTTCTTTTCTTCCCAGTCCAGCTTCTCTACTTGAAACTGAACACCTTGATGTAAATAGATCGCTTCATCATGAAGTAAAGTCATGGCTGAGAAACGGTCCATTTCCCCAATGACCTTCACGGCTGAAATATCAGTTTGATCGATGATGATGACATTTTCCTGTGACGCCGAACGAAGACTGATGTTATGTGCAGGGAAAACATCGTTCATCCAATACCACTTGTCTCCATTTTTATGAACGACCCGCTCTTCTACGAGAAATTCCAGTATATCTTCCATTTCATGACTGCCAAATTGCTCTCCTTCCCTGAAGGGCAGCTCATAAGCAGCACATTTGATATGATCGATGAGAATGATTAAATTATCAGGATTGATCCGTGCAGTTTCAGGAGTCTGCTCAAAGAAATAATCCGGGTGTTCGATGATGAATTGATCCAGCGGACTGGAGCTCGCCACCATGATGACCAGGGACTCACCATGTCTTCTCCCTGCCCTTCCTGCCTGCTGCCAGGCACTTGCGATCGTGCCGGGGTATCCCGTCATGATACATACTTGCAATTGGCCGATGTCGACACCCAGTTCAAGGGCATTTGTACTGACAACGCCATATATATCACCCTGCCTCAAGCCTCTTTCAATTTCTCTTCGCTGGGTGGGAAGATACCCCCCCCGATAGCCCCTGATCGATTTCGCGCCTAATTGACTTTTCACCAACTCTTGTAAATAGGTCAGAATGATCTCCACCCGTACCCTGCTTCTCGCGAATATGATGGTTTGCACTTTATTTCTCAATAGCTCGCCAGCGATTCTCCTCACCTCGAGCGTTGCACTGCGACGGATATTGAGGGGTTTATTGACGATGGGGGGATTGTAGAAGACGAAATGTTTCTTTGCACTTGGCGCCCCGTTATTGTCGATTAAATTCATTTCCGTTCCTGTCAATTGCTCCGCCAGTTCTTTTGGGTTGGCAATCGTTGCCGATGTACAGATGAATACGGGGGAAGCTCCATAGAATTCACAAATGCGTTTCAATCTTCTGATCACATTGCTGACATGGGATCCAAACACCCCTCTATAAATATGAAGTTCATCGATAATGACATATTTCAGGTTCTCAAAAAGGGACACCCATTTCGTATGATGAGGAAGGATCGCCGAATGCAGCATATCAGGATTTGTAATGACGATATGTCCGGCCTTCCTCACCTTTTGACGGATATTTGCAGCTGTGTCCCCGTCGTATGTATAGCTATTAATGGAAACCTCGGCCTCTGCGATGATTTCGTTCAGCTCACTCTTCTGGTCCTGGGCAAGTGCCTTCGTAGGGAAGATATACAATGCCCGGGAATCCGGCTGATCCAAAATGGTTTGAAGCACAGGGAGATTATAGCAAAGGGTCTTACCAGAAGCGGTTGGAGTGACGGCTGTGAAACTTTTCCCTTCCATGGCAAGCTGGAAAGCGGAACTTTGATGGGTATAAAGCCGTCCCACCCCTCTCCTGTGCAACGCTTTTTTAATTCTTTCATCTATTTCAAATGGCAAGTCTACCAATTGAGCAGGTTTTTCATCAATGGTATGCCAATGAACAATCTGTTTATTGAAATCAGGATCTTTCTTAAAATATTCGATCAACTGCTGAAGGTTGTTCCTCTTAAACATCTCTATCACCTCTCCTATTCATTTTACCGAATCTATGTTCGAAACTAAAGTAAAAAAAACACCTTTCCATATTCATCCTTTTCCAAAAGGGAATGAGGCGAGCGAAAGACACTCTTTCTTTTTTTCTAATTGGCTGTATAGGACAAATGCACATTTTCGTGGGTGTGGCATAGGCTAGTATGAATACGTTTCCCGTGAAAGGAGCATACCCATGTCCAAGGATTCAAACAAAGGCGGTTTTGGTGACCTGATGCATTCCATGAATGAATTCTTCCATGAAAGACCGATGAAAGGCATGTTACAAAGTATCGATGAATTCTTCACATCTTCTGCCAACCCATTTGGCTCATTCCCCGTTGAATTGAGTGAAGCCGACGATCATTATCTCGTCACTGCAGAACTTCCCGGTGTAAACCGAGAGCAAATACAACTCGATGTGTTTCCTCAGTACATCACGATCTCCGTGACCCATAAAGAAATATATTCAGAAGAAAATGAAAAGCACCAGACAATCAGAAGAAAGCAATCCATGAGAAAAAGCAGCAGGACCGTATCCTTTCCAAGAACCGTTAACGAAAAGAATGTGAAAGCTTCCTATAAAGATGGTTTGTTGTCAGTAAAAGTGAACAAGGAATCTGGAAAGAGGATCCAAATCGAATAAAAGATAAAGGAGCTGCGTGAATGCAGCTCCTTTTCTTTCTAGAATTTAAATATCCCGCCTAAGCCTTTTACAAGAGATGAAACTTGATTGATGGCACCCATCATCTGTCCTGTCGTATTCATCATTTTGTTGAAATCCAATGATCCGTCCTGCGACTTAAAGGAGTTCATGATGCCGCTTACCCCGCCTGAAGAAGGTTTCGCCATAAAAGACGCTTTCGGGTAGGGATTTGCGTATGACTGCTGCTCCATCGCTTTCATTTGATATGGATTATATTCTTTGTGCTGAAGAGGATTTTCAAAATATGGATTCATTTGCTGAGGCTGATTCATCTGCTGATATTGATTCATCTGACTCGAGGCACCTGTATAAGGTCCATCCGGCTGTGGTAAATAATTAGGTTGATAAGGTCCATAATTCGGCGGTCTCATCCCCTGCGTCGGATAGTTCACCAACGGACCCATATTCTGAGGCTGTAAATGGTGATATGGGTACGGCTGAAACCGCATTTGTCTCGAATATGGTGTAGAATTCATACTTAGCCCCCCTACTTTTAGTGGTTACACTATTTTATGTAAGAATGGAAAAATGGTGAAAGAACCCATAAAGAATTTTCGACAACTGTGAGAAGAATGTCGGAAGTTACACTATTCTTACAACTTAAAGAAAGGGTTTTCTATGATAGGATGAAGGTAGAAAGAGCTATGATCATTCATATGAAATATGTGTATTGGGAGGAATCAAGATGAACCTTAACGAATTGCTGAAAAGATATGAAAGCAGTAAACAGTATCAAGCAACCGACCAACAAGAACTTCTTACACTGGCCAAAAAACTTTATATTTCGAATGAAATCTCCTTTCATCACTACAAAGGATTAGCGAAAGAGATCAATACAATAGAAGAAAATGCGATTTCAACTCCATAAGAAAGAGGCTGCCAAAACGGCAGCCTCTTATTTTCCGTTCAATTCATCGAGTTCGGTACCGAGAACGTACGAAACAGATTGGTAATGACTGATGAACCGGTTATAACTGGATTCAGGAAAGAAACAGTGAACCGATAACATTTCAATGTTATCGAACGTATTGAGAATCTGAGGGAAATGGATGTGCTTAGGCTTAGTATCTTTGATCCAATTCAGGGACAGGTCTTTCCATCGGTCATTCTTTTCTTTCACTTCGTCCGCAAACGGCTTCACTTCAGTATAAAAGTCCCCTTTTTCACCTGACTCGCGCCTGCTTTTATATTCACTTATCATCTTCTCGGACAGGACGAGAAGCTCTTCCGTAACGTTTATCAATTCTTTCAAAAAAAGCCCTCCATAAAAAATCTAGACAAAAAACAAAAGTAGCACCATGCTACTTTATTATAAAATCAGTTTAAGACGTCTTAAAGGATAATTCAAGTTTTTGTAAGACATAGGATTTTTCTCTATTCTTCATAATAGCCGTTTTAGACCCTGTCTTTCTCTCCATTGAACTTAATTGACTGTCCATTTTCTGTATCTGATCGGAAAGGGTGCCAAGTCCTTCTTGCTCTTCGACCGAGATTCGGTCATGCAGGCTCTGTTCCAACTGATTGAGGCTTTCTTCGATTTCAGCTAACTTTAACATAATATCTTGTTTTGGAAGCATGTGAATCCTCCCACCTTTTTTTTTGGATTAATACAGTAATTCTCCGTCCTTTTTCCTTTCCCTCCCCCCCTGACAAAACTAGAAGCGTTTCGCCAAAGAAAGTGCAAATAGGACATTCCTACAGGATGTTTCGACACCTCCTGAATAAAAGGACCCAAAACTCAAAATACTAAGGGTGGAGGTGTGACTCAATGAAAAATCCAAAAAACAAACAAAACAAAGCAAACCAAGCCGAAACCAAAGCATCCAAAGGCAACCCTAAACTAGAGGGCGAAAACAGACCATCAACCTAAGAAGTTATACTATTCAAAAGAAGATGCGGACATTTTCAAAATGTCCGCATCTTCTTTTTCTTTCGACCAGGCCATATCCCCTTGAAAAACTTCTTGGTGACTGCCATTTTCTGCAGTTGCCGCTGCTTATGGAAAAACCACTTTGTCATGATGACGTCTCCAGGAAGTTCCTGCTTTTCATACCAGTTCCCCTCAATAATTTTGTCGACGGACCAGTCCGTGTGATGAGCCCAATTATGGGTTATTGGACCGTATGCCTTTTTAAGAACAGGTGTATTCGTTTCAGGGACTCCACGGCAATATTTCTCGTAATCCGTCCTGGTACCTGTATGCTCGACCTTTAAAGCAAACTCAAGAAAGAGACTATGGTAATCAGGATGAAATAATAGTTCAAACAGGAGGTTACCCAACTTGATTCTATTTTCAACCTTTCTGAAACCATGTACACTCGCCCCATAAAGGTCTCCATGTAAAGTAGGGAAAAGGACGGAACTGAAATGCAGGTGGTCTTCTAAAAAGAAGAGCGACGAGCCAAACACCTTTCTCTTGTACAGCCCATGCTCGATGACCGGCCCCTGGATAAGATGCTGTTCATTTATGATGAGTGACTGCACCAATCGCCTTTCATCCCTCTCTTCCCAGAACCGGTTCCATTCCTCTTGCATGAAATGCGAAATGTGAAAGTCTTGAAAGAGATGAAACATTTTCTTCTTATATAACGTCGAATAATGATAGAGAAGGAGTTGAGGGAATGCATCCTGAAAGATGCTCCAATTCGCCCTTTCATATGTCATAAACAGAAGATCACATGTCTTATGACTCAAGAGGTCGGGAAAGATATCCCCCTTTAAATCGGTCATATTCCATCCAGCATTCCTTGATACCATAGAGGCCAGGAAAGACCATTTTATCTCAGGATGAAGGAGAAAAAATGTTTGATAAGCTTTTGTGCGTGATATATTATCCTGATTGTATTCATCCACCAGATGATTTACATCGTGTATCCATTCTTTTGTACGTTTAGGTTCAGGTAAATAGGGTAAAAAGCGATAAGTATTGCTGAATTTATCCATCCTTCCTATCCCACCTCCCCATCTAATCCTAGAATGAGGAGATTTGTAAACAATTATTCACACAAAATGGAGTGGTTTCTGTTATGATATAGATTAGTCTGCGAGGTGAATTACCATGAAATTCCATTATCCCAATGGAAAGAAATATGTGGAAGCGACATTACCCTCAAAAAAACCAAAGGCAAAACCGAAACAAGTATCGTACAGCAATAGAGGGATGACACTGGAAGAAGATATCAACGAAACCAATCAATTTTATTTGACGTTTCAAAAAGCGGTGATTCACAAAAAACCCACCCCGGTTCAAATTGTGGATGTTCACTATCCTTCAAGGAGTGCCGCAGTCATAAAGGAAGCGTACTTTAAACAGCCGTCAACGACAGACTATAACGGGGTCTTCAAAGGAAGATACATTGACTTTGAAGCGAAGGAAACGAAAAATAAGACGTCCTTCCCCCTTCAAAATTTTCATGAACACCAGATTCTTCACATGGAGTCGGTCCATAAGCAGGAAGGCATCACTTTCGTACTCATTAGGTTCTCCCTCTCAGAAGAGGTATTCCTCCTACCTTACGAGGCACTGCGTGTTTACTGGGACCGCATGGCAGGTGGCGGGAGAAAATCAATCAAGCGGGAGGAAATGGAAGAGAAAGGGTTCTCCATTCCATTGGGACTCCATCCCAGGGTCGATTATTTAAAAATAGTCCATCAGTTATATTTTTAGTTTATGAAAAATGAGTTAATCTATATTTTATCTCATTATGAGTAGTATATTTTTAATCTTAGACAATACTAAAAACAGAGAAGACCTGAAAGTGAGGAAACAATATGGCTGGTCAATATAAGTCAAGGGAAGAAAAACGCCTGGCCCAACAGAAGTCTAAATCCCCTAAGGGCAAGAAAAAAGGCTCTATGGTTAAGCGCGTCATTATATCATTATTTATTATCGGGATCATCGGTATGCTCGCGGGTGCAGGGTTATTTGCCTATTACGCATCAAGCGCACCAAAGCTTGACGAAAAATTGCTGAAGGATCCGATCGCATCCGAGATTTATGATATGAACGGAGACCTGATCACGACTGTAGGAAAAGAAAAACGGGAGTATGCAAACTTCGACGACATCCCTCAGGTCATGCAGGACGCCGTCATTGCAACGGAGGATAACCGATTCTATAAACATAATGGGATCGACCTCATCCGTTTAGGTGGTGCAGTCATCGCCAATGTGACCGGAGGATTCGGTTCAGAAGGTGCTTCTACGATCACCCAGCAAGTCATCAAGGGCTCTTTTTTAAGCCCTGAGAAAACCTTGAAGAGAAAAGCACAGGAAGCGTGGCTTGCTCTGAAACTTGAACAGGAATATACAAAAGAAGAAATCTTTGAAATGTACTTCAATAAGGTCTATATGTCCGACGGAATCAATGGGATGGCGACAGCTGCCGATCATTATTACGGTAAGGACATCAAGGATATCGAACTGCACGAAGCAGCTATGATTGCGGGACTTCCACAAAGCCCGAACAATTATAACCCTCTTAAGCACCCTGAAAGTGCAGAGAAAAGACGTAATATCGTTCTGTCATTAATGGCTCAGCACGGAAAAATTACGGAAAAAGAAAAGAAAGCCGCACAAGCCGTCCCGATTACAAAAGGACTGGTATCGGCTGAAGAAGTGGAAAAGAAAAACGGAGATAAGTATCCTGCATTTGTGGATGCTGTCATAGATGAAGTACAGAAAATGGGGGATTACAACCTATTTTCCGATGGCTTAAAAGTCTATACAACCGTCGACCCGGATGCCCAAACACGATTGGAAGAAATTTTGGCAGGTGAAAACACGAGTTTCAGCTATCCGGAAAATCCGGATGAGCCGATGCAGGCCGGTGTGACCCTCATGGATACGAAAACAGGGGAAATCAGGGCCATTGGCGGCGGAAGAGAACAAGATCCCGAGGTCAAGCGTGGTTTCAACTACGCCATCGACTCCAAGCGTCAGCCGGGATCGACCATCAAGCCGTTGCTTGACTACGCTCCTGCCATCGAACATCTAAAATGGTCAACCTACCATATTTTAAAAGATGAGCCCTATGAATATTCAAATGGAACGGAAATCAACAACTACGACGGTCAATTCAAAGGACCGATCACCATCCGTGAAGGACTGTGGGATTCCCGGAATATCACAGCTTTAAAAGCCTTCCAGGCTGTTGGAGCTGAGAAGGCGGCCGATTTCGTCAATGGACTGGGACTGAAGTTCGACCATTACTATGAATCAGCTTCCATTGGAGGGGTTTCACCTGGTGTAAACTCCGTACAAATGGCGGGTGCGTATGGTGCATTCGGTAATGAAGGTGTTTATAATAAGCCTCACACCGTAACGAAAATCGTCCTGCGCGATGGAGAAACAGAAATTAAGAATGAAAACAAACCTCAACCGGCGATGAAGGAATACACGGCTTATATGGTTTCCGATATGCTGAAAAGCGTCATCGATCACCCGCAGGGTACGGGTAAATTCGCTAAAGTGCCCGGGTTGCCGATGGCAGGTAAATCAGGTACGACCAACTATTCCCAAGAAGAGCGGGATAAATATGGCATCGCAAAATCAGGTGCACCTGATTCATGGTTTGTAGGATACACGACCAATTACACGGCAGCCGTTTGGACCGGTTACAAGACTCAATCCATTCCACTGTCCCCTACTGATCGCCATGTCGCTCAATATATCGTAAGTGACTTGATGAGCTATGTTCATGATGGCGTCGATACAGCTGACTTCAAAAAGCCTGACAGCGTAGTGGAATCGAAAGTGGAAATGGGAAGCGATCCTGCGAGACTGCCAAGCGAATATACACCTGATGACAGAATCATCACAGAACTATTCGTGAAGGGAACGGAACCTTCCAAAGTTTCCAAGGAATTCGATAAAATCGATGCCCCTTCCAAACTGAAAGGGAAATTCAATAAGAAGGATAAAACCATCACCCTTGCATGGGATTACGGTAAAGAAAAAGACGTACAGTTCGAAGTTTCCGTATCCATCAATGGTGAAGCGAAACAAGTCTTGACAACTACAGATAAAAAAGGATTAAATGTCGAAAACATTCAGTCCGAAGGTACCTTCACCTTTGAAGTTGTAGCCATTTCAGGTGATCAACGAAGTAACCCTGCATCCGTAAACGTAGAAGTTAAAGGGGATAAAAAGGATGAAGGAAAGCCGGAAGATGACAATGAAGGCAACAACGACAATGGTCAAGGAAACGGAAATGACCAGGGAAATGGCAATGGTAATGGTCAAGGAAACGGAAATGATGATAACTCCGGCAATGACGGCGGTACTCCAGGTAACGAGGATGGTACCACTCCCCCACCTGAAGGAGACGGGACCGGAGACGGAGGAACAGGCGGTGGCGGTGACACTGGAACCGGTGATGGCGGAACGACCGGTGACGGCACTGGCGGAACCGGCACCGGTGATGATACCGGGGCTGGAACGGGAACCGGCACCGGTGATGGCACTGGTACACCTGCTACTCAATCAGAACCTGGAAGAAATCAAGAATAAAAATAAGGCAACGAGAGATTTTCTCTCGTTGCCTTATTTATTTGCCCATTGATTCAAAGCCTGATGCTTGGCATATTGCTTATGTTGTTCTTCAAAAAGCTGGGACAGCTGAATAAACGAGTGATAGAGTGCCGGATTATTTCTGATGAAGGTTAAACGTTCAATGACATTAACAGGCTTTAAGGAAAAGTGTCCAATTGATGACTGCCAATTCTCCAACCTGACCGGATGCTTATTGCTCCAATACAAAAGCACATAAAACCTGGCAATACTTTTTCTCATTGACTCCGATATGCCTTTTGAGCGGCCTTTAAATAGCACGTTAAGATGCTCCTCTTCTTTTTTCCACTCCATGAGGATGTCTTTTACCCATGCCCCTTGAACCTGCCAAGGAAGGGAATCCGCACCCCTCCCATTGTAATAAAGGAGTTCATATGCAAAAAATGGTTCACAAGGTTCAAAGTGAGTCTCATCGATCTTTACTCTATCCCCAGAAAAGAAAAAGGGATCTCTCAATTCGATCGGTATGTTGAAGACGGTATCACTCATATGCGGACCTTTTTCTTCAATCTTTTCTGACCTTCCCTGCACAGGTCTACCAGGGGACAAACCTCGCATTGAGGAGATTGCGCCTTACAGTGATACCTCCCGAAAAAAATCAACCGGTGATGGGTTTCGGACCACTCTTCTCTCGGGATCTTTTTCATTAACGTTTTTTCCACTTCCAATACACTGTCTTTCCACCTGCAGATTCCCAACCTTTTACTGACGCGTTCCACATGGGTGTCGACTGCTAAGGCGGGTTCTCCAAAGGCAACGGAAACCACGACGTTTGCCGTCTTCCTGCCCACGCCGGGAAGCTTCACTAATTCCTCATGTCTTTTCGGCACTTCTCCCCCATACTCAGTAAGGAGGATTTCACATAGTTTGCGGATATTTTTAGCTTTATTACGATATAGACCGATAGAGCGTATATCCTGTTGGACTTCCTCCAATGAGACCTCCAGATAGTCCTCAGGTTTTTTATATTTCTCAAATAAACCTTTTGTCACTTTATTCACCAGGACATCCGTACACTGCGCCGATAGAAGGACTGCTATGACGAGTTCAAAGGGATTGTCATGACGGAGTTCACAATGTGCATCGGGGAACATTTTTCTCATTTCATCGAGACAAATATGTATTTGTTTATTATTTAACATGTTTCCTGCTACCTCCAACCCAAGGAATGAATTGTATCAAAAAAAGAGACCAACCCAAAGATGTGAGAGTCAGTCCCCTTTCATTGTTTTATTGCTCAAGCCAATTATAGAATGGTACTGATTTTCGCTTTGGAGAAGAAGCTGGTTCATTCGAAGCAGCCGGTTTTTGGTGAGACCTGAAGCGCTGGCTTTGGCTCCGTGCATCTTCAATGGTCTTCACACCATTTTTCTTCCATTCAAAAAGGATTCGATCGATGTATCTGAAGTTCAGCTTCCCTGAAATGACCGCTTCCCTCAATGCCGCTTTAATGATAATGGCATTGTGATCATCCTGATCCAGCCACATGGCCAGGGTCTCACATTCCAATGGAGAAAGAGGGCGGCCGAATTCCTGTTCGAATGTCGTATAGATATCCGCTTCTTCTTCCATCGATTGCTGCATTTGTTTCATTTTCGAATCCTGGATGACGAATTCCGCCATCTTTTCCCATAGTGGATTGAGAGAATACTTCTCAAATAGGATCCCTTCTGCTGATGAACCTTCTTCAATCGATAAAAATCGTTGTTGAATGAGCTTTCGTAATAGGGATGAACAAAATTCACTGGAAATGCTCATGGGACTGGAAAGCTCTTCCGGTGTGGGAAAATAGTTTCCCTTTTCCAAGTGCCCGTAAATATGCAAAAGCAGGACAAATTCTGATTCATTTAAGCCCAGTGTATGGTAGTTTGATAATAATAATTGCGGGATGTTCAGTGTCCCCTCTTCGATCCAGGACACCATTAATTGTTTATAATCCATATTCAGTACACCTCACTCATTAGTATATCATGATTCAATATATGTGGACATGGTTATGGATTAGAAGAAAGTTGGAAAAAACAAAAGAACCGGCAGGGATTGCGTGTAAGCAATCCAGCCAGCTCTAAGGTCAGTGTAATTAAGGATACAGACGGTTGAGTAGACGTGGGAATGGGATGGTTTCCCTTACGTGTTCTACTCCGCTGATCCAGGCTACTGTTCTTTCAAGTCCAAGACCGAAGCCGGAGTGAGGGACAGATCCATATTCCCTTAATTCCAGATACCACTTGTATGCGTCTGTAGCGAGTTCATGCTCTTCGATACGCGCTTTCATAAGCTCTGCATCATGGATACGTTCTGAACCACCGATAATTTCCCCATACCCTTCAGGAGCAATCAGGTCGGCACATAATACCACATCATCACGATCCGGATCCGGCTGCATGTAAAAAGGTTTTAGTGAAGTCGGATAATGGGTGATGAACACAGGCTTATCATAACTTTCAGCAATGGCCGTCTCGTGCGGAGCACCAAAGTCATCTCCCCACTCGATATCATCAAAGCCTTTTTCATGCAATAATTTCAGGGCATCGTCATATGTGATGCGCGGGAACGGAGCTTTGATCTGCTCAAGTTTAGACACGTCTCTTCCAAGGCGGTCCAATTCAAGCTTGCAGTTATCCAGTACGGATTGAACGATATAAGAAACATATTGCTCCTGTACTTCAAGGTTGTCCTTGAAATCATAGAAAGCCATTTCAGGCTCGATCATCCAGAATTCGATCAGATGACGACGTGTTTTAGACTTCTCCGCCCTGAATGTAGGACCGAATGAGAATACTTTCCCTAATGCCATGGCTGCCGCTTCCATATAAAGCTGACCGCTTTGGGATAGGTATGCATCTTCTTCAAAATATTTAGTGGCGAATAATTCAGTCGTTCCTTCCGGTGCACTTCCAGTGAGGATCGGTGGATCCACCTTGACGAATCCTTCTTGATTGAAGAATTCGTATGTAGCACGGATGATTTCGTTCCGCACCTTCATGACGGCATGCTGCTTGCGGGAACGAAGCCAAAGGTGACGATGGTCCATCAGGAATTCAGTTCCATGCTCCTTCGGTGTGATGGGATAATCCACGGCTTCGTGGATCACTTCCACGCTCTTCACCTGCAGCTCGTATCCAAACGGTGAACGGGAATCTTCCGAAACCGTTCCTGTTACATATAAAGACGTTTCTTGAGTCAATGATTTTGCTTTTTGAAAGATTTCTTCTTCCACTTCACTTTTGACGACAACACCTTGAATGAATCCAGTACCGTCACGAAGCTGAAGAAAGGCAATTTTTCCACTTGAACGTTTGTTGGCAAGCCACGCTCCGATGGTTACTTCTTCACCAACGAACTTACTTACTTGAGATATAGTAGTTTTCACGATTTTTTCCCTCCAAAAAAACTAAGACGCTTATGTATCGTTATTTATTATACATTTACCATTATCCCGTCGCAATAGATAGAGCGAAACGAGATGAGTTTAAGGAAAAAGCAGACCGCTATACGGTCTGCGATTCCCTCTATTATCTGCTTTTATCCTCAACAAATTTCTGCATGCGCCCGATCGCTTCTTCAAGGGCATCGAGGCTTGTGGCATATGATAGGCGGATATTGTTTTCAGACCCGAATCCTGAACCTGGGATGACGGCTACCTTCGCCTCTTCAAGCAGGGCCTTCGTGAATTCATCAACAGTGTGATAGCCTGTTTTCTTTGCCGCTTCTGACACATTCGGGAATAGATAGAAAGCACCTTGAGGCTTTAAACAATGGAACCCCGGGATACGGTTCAATTTATCAAACACAATGTTTAAGCGCTCTTCGAATGCCTCTCTCATCTCCTCTACAGGCATCTGGTCCCCCATGTAAGCTGCAACGGTCCCGTATTGTGAAGTGGTAGTGGGGTTGGAAGTTGAGTGGCTGGCAAGATTGGTCATCGCTTTGATGACGGATTCGTTTCCTGCCGCATACCCGATTCTCCATCCCGTCATGGAATGTGATTTAGAGACTCCATTGATCACAATGGTTTGTTCTTTCAATTCCTTGGACAATTCTGCGATGGACGTATGGGTGTTCCCACCATAAACCAGCTTCTCATATATTTCATCAGACACGATCATGATGCCCTTTTCCAGGCACACTTCCCCGATGGCCCCAAGCTCTTCACGGGAATACAGCATACCTGTAGGGTTGCTTGGTGTGTTGAGAATGACAGCCTTCGTTTTCGAAGTGACTGACTCTTCCAGCTGTTGGGGGGTGATTTTGTACTCATTCTCTTCTTTTCCTTCGACAATGACGGGAGTCCCACCGGCAAGCTTCACCTGTTCTGGATAGCTTACCCAGTATGGTGTAGGGATGATGACTTCATCCCCTTCATTTAATAAGACTTGGAATAATGTATATAGAGCATGCTTTGCCCCACTTGTCACTATGAGCTCGGATGGTTTGTAGGTCAGGTGCTGATCGGTTTCAAACTTATGGATGATCGCTTCTTTCAATTTGGCCATTCCACCGGACGGAGTATATTTCGTATGACCTTCCGTCATGGACTCATAGGCCGCCTTGATGATATGTTCCGGTGTATTGAAGTCGGGTTCTCCGGCACCCAAACCGATGACATCGATACCCTGTGACTTCATTTCCTTCGCTTTAGCCGTGATCGCTAACGTCGTGGATGGTGTTAAAGCACTGACTCTATCAGCTAACGTGAATTTCATTTGTCCTGTTCCCCCTGATCATAAATTTTCAATTTTTCTCCACCATTCCCCGGTAGAAAACAGCAGATAATAATAATTTAAATTGTCTTGTTGATCTAAGTAGGTCATTTCCCACACCGGACCGACGGATTCATACCCTAAACGGACCGATAATAATTCTTTTGGTTTCTTTTCATCATTTAGTTTATTGATTGCCTGATCTTTTGTAATGCCATTGGCCCATTTTTTCTCAATAATTTTCCCTTTCTTATCCGGGACCCAGGCAACCAGCTTTTCCCTCTTTTCATTTTGGCCGGTTACCACTACATAGGACTTCGAGCCATTATAAAAGCTCGTATCCTCCACTTTCACGATGGCAGTTTCATCTTCCACCCGCTTCAAGGCCAGGTCCCTCTGATGATCGAGAGGATTCCGGGAAAGTTGGTACACAAGTACTGAGGCTGAGATTCCAATGACGAGGAACAATAGTACGATGATGGTTATCCATTTTTTCATTACAATCACTCTTTATGTACGATAAATTGTTAATACTGCTTGATTCTGATCTTCCGGATCTAATGCTAAACCAAACATATAATCATCTTTTTTTAACGTTCTATTCAATGTATCAACCACTTTATATAAGTTATCCGTATACTCGATACGAACAGTGGAAAGAACTTCGATTCGGCTTTCCATGTTGGTCCTCCTTTTAACTATTACCCTCATTCAAGTAAAAAAACTCTACACACATTATAACAACATAAGGGGCCACCTTGGTAGGGGAATATCATAAAAAAACAGTGATGAATTCATACATGGAAGGCTGAACTGTCAGCCTCCCTCCTTGAACACTCCATCCTCCTGATCAAACGTGAGCACCTCGTAGTTTCTACTGTTAAATTTTACTGCTATCAGCCCGTGTTGACCCGTTAAGTAAAGATCGATCCACGCTTCGTTGATGGCTTCAAGCATTTCACCATTCAGGAGCCTTTCTTTCGAACGGTAAAGAATGGCGGTTTGTGGGTCAACATGCTTAAGAAGTCTGTGAGACATGCCTTCTGATTTGGCATGGACGGGCAGTTTCACGATGTTGACGTTTTTCAGGGGTTTACTGAGCAGTACCCCTTCAGCATGTGATGATTGGGAACTCAGCCAGAGAAAGCGATGCTGAAAAAAGGTGAAGGAAAAGTCCAACCCTTCTCTCTTTTCGTTTCCTTCGTGTAGGGCCCTCATGGTTAATTCATCTGAAAATGTACAGGTCTGGTCCTCTTGTACAGTATGAAGGAATCGGGAGACTCTTTTCGGCATTAGTGTTTCAAGGGATTTCCCTACGATGATCTCTTCAATGCCGAACTTTTCCACCAGTTCAATGATCATTGTCTCGTCGACTTCATTCTTCTCTGTAAGTATTAAACCCTTGATGCTGTCTATATGAATTTGATTGAAATAATAATAAAGTTGCCTGCGGTCCTTAAATGCTCCTGTATTGATCAAATAATGATTGCCAGATGCCAGGTGAAGGACAGCGACCTCCCCTTTTTCTACAGGGAGGAAACTAATCGCATACTCTTCTTGGGAGATATGTAAATCCACCTTGGGGACTTTCATTCCATAAGCATTTGACGTCACCAGGAGAAAAGACAGCACAGTCAGTAAAATCACTCTCATTTACAATCCTCCAGTTTCACATCTACCCTTTAGAGTGTGTCAAAGGAGAGATTTTATCACTGAAGTTCAAACGGATTTCAGAGCCAATCCTCGATCCAGGAAACAAGATCAAATAGATCGCCTTCTTTGACTTCCATTGAAGGGATCGACTGCAGGAATGCTTTACCATACCTTGTTGTCTTGATTCTCCGGTCATACACAATCACGATTCCCCGATCACTGCTTCTTCTGATCAGCCTTCCTACCCCTTGCTTGAAGCGGATGATAGCTTCAGGTAGAGAGTGGGAAGAAAACGGGTTCTTCCCCTGGGCTTTCAGGATATCCGATTTCGCCTGATTGACCGGCTCATCCGGTGGGGAAAACGGGAGTCTCACCATGGCAAGGCAGGACAGGTCCTCTCCCGGAATGTCCACCCCTTCCCAGAAACTGCTCGTACCGAATAATATCGCCTTGTCGAACCTTTGGAAGTTCTTGGTCAAGCGCGTACGGCTGCCTGATGTGATCCCCTGTGCCATCAACACATATTCTTCCAATAAGCCACTTTCTTTCATGAGTTCGTATGTTTTCCTCAGCATATCGTAGGACGTGAATAATATGAGCATCCTTCCCTTTGTCGCCTGGGCGACCCCTATTAAATGGGAGCTGATGGCCTCAATGTATTCCTCGCTTTGAACCTGTTGAATTTCAGGTACATCCGTCGGAACGAAAAGCCTTGAGACCTCATGATAGTCGAAGGGGGAAGTCAGCTGAACCTTTTTCACATTGTCTGCAAGTCCGATTTCATTCAGGAAGTATTGAAATGAGCCGCTGACGGTCAAAGTGGCAGATGTCAACACCACGCTTTTCTTCTTGGCGAAAATCTCACTCTGAAGATTCCCGTCGACCGTGATCGGCTGAGCCTGAATGGTCAGGCTGTTCGGCAGCGACCTGGTATCTCCATCAAGCCAGAGAACATGATTGTTCATATCTTTTAGAAACACGGTTTGGAAGTTCGTTCTCAATTCCGTTAAATCCACCAAAAAGCTATAGAATTCTTCAATTAGTGCCTTTTCTTTATCAAGGAGTTTGATTTTCTTCTCCTTGATGGTATCCAGCACCTGCTGAAACTCCCTTTCAATATGTTTCATTCCTGAAATCACACGTTCCATCGACATGAGGACAGGTTGCCAATAACGGCTGTTTTTCATTTCATCGGTAATGCGCAGCTGGATCTTCTGTATTCCGGTTCTTTTTTTAGCCTTTTTGTAGAATACACTTGTCAAGACGGAAAACGCTTCTTCCAGATCCAGATAGAACTGCCCGATGATTTTATCCAATACAAAGGTATGGGTCTTCAAATCGACAGTGTGACTGGAAAGTAGCTGATCCAACCGGTAGAACAGTTGTTTATGATCCAGCATCCCCAGCTGTGAAGTGCTGAACTTAATGGAGAGATAATCCATGATTACCCCCAGATGCTGCCGCGCTGATTTTTCCAAATGATGGGCCTCATCGATCACTAAATAATCATAGGGAGGAAGCATGCTGCTCTCCCTCACCATATCGGTTAATAGCATCGAATGGTTGGTGATGATGATATCTGCTTCCTGGGCATTCTTTCTTGCAGCAAGATAGAAATCCTTCCCGATCCATGGATCTTTTGTATGGGTGAGGTGCCAGCCGTCGTGTTTTAATCGATTCCAAAACAACTGACCCCCGGAAGTGAGGTTCAATTCATCCATATCCCCGGTCTCGGTCCGTGTCAGCCATACAAGAATCTGCATCTTTGTCAGGACCACATCGTACTGGGACTCATCTTCCCTGAGGGACTGCTCGAATTTAAACAGATTTATGTAATGATTCTTCCCTTTCAAGAGAACGGTCCTGAATGGGGTAGGACTGATTTTCTCCAGTAATTTAATTTCTTTATGAAGCAGTTGCTCTTGCAGTTGAATGGTATATGTACTGATGACCACTTTTTGGTGAGTGCGTTTGGCAAACAGAACGGCCGGCCATAAGTAACCCAGTGACTTTCCTACACCGGTACCCGCTTCGATAACCACATGCTGTGATTCATCGAATGCATGTCCTATTTCGTTCATCATGACCATTTGCTGCTCTCTTTTTTCATAGAAAGGAACATGCTGTGCCAGGTGTCCTTCTATATCGGGTAGATCAAAAACGATTTCTTCATCGGTTGTATCTGGGTGACTCCTCTTTCGAAGGGCAAGGCCCCGGTATACCTCAAGTTCTTCTGAGAGATCCTCTACATGCTTTTGTTTATTTGTCACGATGCTGTCAAACAACAAGTCAAGATCACTCTTTAAGTGATTCGAGAGTTTATGAAGTTTTTCAAGGGTGACAAGAGGAAGCTTTGAAAGTTCTTCGATAAAATAAAGAAGGATTTCAGCTGTCACATAAGCATCGCTATCCGCCTGATGCGGCCTGACATGGCTCAGATTCAATGAATTGGATAGCTCTGTCAGTTTAAAACTGTCCGCAGATGGCAAAGCCACTTTTGCGAGTTCCACTGTATCAAAGGCAGGTCCCTTAAATGGGTTATATCCTGCGTCTTCCAGCTCTGCCTGAAGAAATGAAAGATCAAATTGAACGTTGTGGGCGACAAAGATACCATGATCCAATAATTCCAGGATTTTCGGTGCAATTTCATGAAAAGACGGTGCGTCCTTCACCATGTCATCATTGATCCCGGTTAACTCCTCTATAAATGCAGGAATGGGTTTTCCAGGAGATACAAAGGATGTAAATTGATCGATGATTTTCCCGCCTTCTATTATAACCGCTGATAGTTGAATGATTTTTTCTCCCTTCTTAGGGGAATTTCCTGTTGTTTCCAAGTCGATGACAACCAGTTTAAATGGGTACATGTTATTCACTGCCTTTATATAGATCCTACTCTTATGATTTTCTAAATAAGTGTACCATAAACAAAAAAGCAAGTCTCCTATTCCCAAACTAGAAGACTTGCCCATCTTTTATAGTATTGTCGCTTCCGGTTCCGTTCCGATCATATCGATCACCCGGTTGTTTTCCCCCATGATCGCCACTTTTGGAATATGGTCATGAACCATCTCCTCAGCAACCAGTTTATACGAAATGATGATGACGATATCCCCTTTTTGCACGAGCCTTGCAGCCGCACCGTTCAGACAGATGACGCCGCTACCTCTTTCCCCCGGTATGATATAGGTTTCCAGGCGGGCACCGTTATTGTTGTTGACAATCTGAACCTTTTCATTTGCCATCATTCCGACTGCATCGAGAATATCCTTATCGATGGTAATGCTCCCGACGTACTCAAGGTTTGCTTCGGTTACCGTCGCTCTATGAATTTTTCCACTCATCATCGTTCTAAACATAGTAATCCTCCTCCGGTTGTACACTGATGATTATATTATCTATTAATCTGGCCTGTTGAAATTGAACGGCTACAGCTATGATGATGTCACCTTCAAGCCGCTTCAGTTCACGAAACTCCGGGTATGAATACACTTCTACATAATCGATGGTACCAGAAGTGTTTTCTTGTATGATTTTAGAAATCATCCCCGTAAGGAAAGAAGGACTTCTCTCTCCCTCTTCAATCCTTTTACGCGCTTCTTGCAAACTTTCATAAAGGAAAGGGGCAACTTGTCTTTCGTCTTGTGACAGATAGACATTCCTTGAACTCTTGGCCAGTCCATCCTCTTCCCTGACAGTAGGGACCCGGATGATTTCAATCGGAAAGAAATAATCGCTCACCAAGCCTTCCACCACAGCAACTTGTTGGGCATCCTTCTGGCCAAAGTAAGCCCTCGTAGGCTGTACAAGATGAAATAATTTCGTCAGGACCGTCACAACCCCGTCAAAATGACCTTCCCGCTTACGGCCGCACAGTACATCCACACGCTCCTCCACGTTCATCGTGATTGACTGCTTCCCCGGGTACATGTCAGCCACGTCAGGAATGAAAAGAATATCAACCCCCGACATCCTTGCTAACTCCGTATCCCTCTCCACATCACGGGGATAGCGGTCAAAATCTTCATTCGGCCCGAATTGCAGGGGGTTCACAAAAATACTCATCACAACGACTTCATTGTTGGTCCTTGCTTCCTTCGCCAAGGTCAGATGCCCCTCATGAAGAAAGCCCATTGTAGGGACAAACCCTATCGTTTTCCCCGTATTTTTCAAATGATCTATCGTTAATCTCAAATCGTTTATTTTGGATATGACATTCATTTTTTCAACCCGCCATAGAGAGAATGAAGTTCTTCATCCCGCATAGTGAAAGAATGTTCATCTGTCGGAAAGCTACTGTCCTTTACTTCATCAATATAGTTTTTAAGGCTGTCATGCATGATCTCGGATGCATTCCCAAATTGTTTGACAAACTTAGGCACGCGGTTCACACCATATGTCACAAGGTCATGGAATACCAATACCTGACCGTCTGTATCCACCCCGGCACCGATGCCGATCGTCGGAATCGTCAAGGCTTCTGATATCTCCCTTGCGATTTGTTTCGGTACGCATTCCAGTACCAGGGCAAAGGCACCGGCTTCTTCACATTTCATGCTATCTTCAATCAACTTCTTCGCTGTATCGGCCGTCTTCCCCTGAACTTTATATCCTCCAAGTATCCCAACAGATTGAGGAGTCAATCCTAAATGGGCCACCACGGGAATTCCCGCACTTGTAAGGTCCCTTATTCGATCGATGACGTGGGCGCCTCCCTCGACCTTTACGGCATGGGCCCCACCTTGTTGAAGGATGTCCGCAGCTGTTTTAAGTGTTTCTTCCCTAGATAGGTGGTAAGACATAAAAGGCATATCGGTCACGATAAACGTATTCGATGCCCCTCTTTTTACGGCTTTCGTATGATGGATCATATCAAATACCGTTACAGGTACCGTAGAGTCATATCCTAATACGACCATGCCCAGACTGTCTCCCACAAGAATGACATCGATTCCCGATTCCTCGGCTACTTTCGCACTTGGATAATCATAGGCTGTAACCATGGCAATCTTTTCTTTTCCATTCTTCATCTTAAGAAAATCTGTTGTTTGTTTCATGTTACCCTCCTTCTTTTCAGTCAGAGGTGACGAAACGAAATGAAAGCACTTTCATGATGAATATAAAAAAACCTCCTGAAAAAATGACAGAAGGATCATAAGTGTTTGATATCATTGTTTCGACCCTCTGTCCCAGTCCACAATGGATCAAGGCAGAAATAGTATTGAATAGTAAATGTACGTTCTTTAAAGGTGCAGTTCCGAGGATACTGCCCAATAGGATTATACCATAAAAGAACGGGATGGCTACACAGATTTCCATCCCGCTGCACGTTTAAACATTCACTTCAATATCGGCGGAGTAGATCTGATGGATCGTCCCACCTGAGTCTTCGATCTTCAATACACCCTCATCCGTGATCCCGAGTGCCCTTCCTTCAATGGTTCCATTGATGGTCCTTGCCCGGATCTTCTTCCCGATACTGATGGCGTAGCTTTCCCATAAAAGCTTGATTGGTGTGAATCCTTCTTTCATGTACAGTGAATACAACGCCTCTATCCGTTCCAATAACCTCTGAACAATGACAGATCTCGATAAGGTACGTCCTTCTTCGATGGACAGCGAGGTTGCGATCTTTTGAATCTCGTCGGGGAAATGGTCTTTCGTCTGGTTGACATTCATCCCGATCCCGATAATGATGGAATTGATTTTATCCGATTCAGCCTGAAGTTCCGTCAGGATACCCGTCACCTTTTTCCCATTGATGAGTATATCGTTTGGCCATTTGATCTGGGGATGGAGACCGGTAACCTCCTCGATTGCCTGGACTACGGCCACGGCTGCAATGAGTGTGAATTGTGGGGCCTTTTGAGGCGGAAGGTGCGGCTTTAAGATTAGGCTCATCCAAATTCCAGTACCCTTCGAGGAATGCCACTCCCTCATCAATCTGCCCCGTCCGGCCGTCTGTTCGTCTGCGATGACCAATGTACCTTCTTCCGCTCCATCACTTGCAAGGGTATGAGCGATTCGCTGGGTGCTTAGAACAGATTCTTCATAGTGGATCATAGTCCCTAACGTCCGGGTTTGAAGGCCTAAACGTATTTTACTTTCTGTGACACTATCAGGCGTCTCGATGATCCGGTATCCCTTTTTCCTCACAGCTTCCAATACGAAACCTTCTTTACGGAGCTCTTCGATATGCTTCCAAATCGCTGTGCGCGAACAACCCGCTATATCAGCAAGTGCTTGTCCCGATAAAAATTCCTGATCCGATTCGAATAATGCCTGGAGGACTTTTTTTCTTATAGTCGATTGCATGTTACGAGCCACCTCCTTATCTCTTCTTTATCATTGGATATCGTCTCATTGATGATAGCTGATTCAATTTCCAATAATCGTTCTTTCACCCATGGACCACCCTTTTGATCAGCCCAAACCATTAAGTCCGTGCCTGTAACATCGAGTTCTTGCCTGGACGAGATTGCGAGCTTACGATATTGCTCCATCACTCTTTCCACCGAAAAGTCTGATGAAGGTTCCAGGCATCCGTATACCTTTTCAACATTGAGAGCTGCATCGAGCCCGGCACGATATAATAATGTCTTTGTCCATCCGGTGTGACGTTCCTTTAAAATATCGAGCTCCTTGGAACGGAGCCTGATCATTTTGGTAGGAAGTCTCCACCCTTTCAGAAAGGCCTGCATATCTTCCTCCCCTATATAAGTCAGTAAGACCAGCCATGCTTGATCTTTATTTAAAGAATCCAAACCGGGGAGATCTGCGAACGCTTTGAGCTGTGTGCGATATCCACTCAGAAAGGGAAGCTCCTTATACAAACCGGTATCTACAAGGAGATTCAGCCCTTCTCGCTTCCATCGGCCAGCCAGAGTTTTCTCAAATTCCATCGTTTTTCGTTCAACTGCTATATGCGCGAGCAGTTTCGAGTGGTCACTTAAGCTGATTAAAGTGGTTGATTCGAGATTGAAGCCGAGCTGACTGACAAACCGTACTGCCCTCATCATACGCAAGGCATCCTCGGTAAACCTCATCTCCGGTGAGCCCACGGTCCGAATCAACCCATTCTGTATATCTTCTCTTCCATGATAAGGATCAATGATTGTGCCATCCCCGTCCATGGCCATGCTGTTCATGGTGAAATCCCGGCGTTTCAGGTCCCCGTCGAGTGAACGGATAAATTCTACCTTATCGGGCCTTCTATAATCCGTATAGGAAGACTCGGTTCTGAACGTGGTGATTTCATATTCCCTGCCCTCTTCCAATACGAGGACCGTTCCATGCTCGATACCGATATCAACCGTTTTAGGGAAAACCGCTTTCACCTCTTCCGGATAGGCAGAAGTGGCGATGTCTACGTCATTGATCGTTCTGCCAAGTAGGTAATCCCGGACAGATCCTCCAACGAAATAGGCTTCGAATCCTGCCTTCTCAAGCTTTTTCAACACCGGAACAGCCTGTTGGAATATAGTTGGTAACATTCTTAACACCTGCTTTACTTGAATCGTCTTCACGGATCCCTGACTGTTCACAAAAGATTCTTATAGATTTGTTCATACTGCTCGACTATTTTGCTCGAGTGAAATGTCGACCGGGCCGTATGAAGGGCATTCTTCGATAATTCACTGTGGAGCCCATCATCCTTCAGCAATTGCAGCGCCCTGTCGGAAATTTGTTTGACGTTTCCGATTTCACAAATAAAGCCGTTGTATCCATCTTCGATCACTTCAGGGATGCCGCCTACATTCGTACCGATGCTCGGAACGCCACAAGCCATCGCCTCGAGTGCGACTAACCCGAAGCTCTCTTTTTCTGAAAGTAATAGTTTAATATCACTGATCGAATAAAGTTCTTCCAGATTATCCTGCTTCCCAAGGAATAAGACCATATCTTCTAATCCAAGCTCCGTTACCTGCTTACATATGAGTGTCATTTCAGGTCCGTCCCCTACAAGGAGAAGCTTGGATGGGATCTCCTTCTGGATGAGGTTGAAGGAAGCGACCACATCGGTCACCCTTTTCACACCACGGAAGTTCGATACGTGAATGATGACTTTTTCATCATCCTTGATTCCATATTGGCTTCTCAGATGACGGGAATCCACTTTCCTGTACACCCTCTCATCAATGAAGTTATAAACCGTCTGGATCTCTTTATCAGGCTGGATCAAATCATGGGTCTGTTTGACTAAAGCGGTAGACACCGCCGTCACGACATCCGACTTTTCAATGCCGAAGCGAATGGCCCCTGTCAGAGATGGATCGTACCCAAGAACCGTAATATCCGTCCCGTGTAATGTGGTGACGATCTTCACGTCCTTCCCGGACATCTGTTTCCCCAATATGGCACAGACAGCGTGGGGGATTGCATAATGAACATGGAGGATATCCAGGTTTTCCCGCTCCGTGATTTCCGCCATCTTATTTGCCAGAGCAATATCATATGGAGGATATTGAAAGACTGAATATTGACTCACTTCCACTTGATGAAAATAAATATTATGATACATTTTGTTCAATCTGAACGGGATGCTCGAGGTAATAAAATGGATTTCATGGCCTTTCTCAGCCAGTAATTTCCCGAGCTCCGTTGCTACTACCCCTGATCCTCCGACCGTGGGATAGCAGGTGATTCCTATCTTCAACTTCTTCATACAATTAATCTCCTAACAAATCATGATGCAAGATAAGGGTATTATAGGAAAAGAATCCTTCTGCATAGCGGAGTCCGGCAACTTTCCCCATCATGCTCTCCCTTGCTTCGACCGCTTCGATGTAACCTTCTGTTAAAGGAGTCGACACCCCGTCGGATCCTTTGGAGAATTGGCTTCCATATGCTTGAAGGCTCGCAATCTTCGCTTGCATATACGGCTCGATATCCACTACAAATTGAGGTTTATGAAACCCATTGATCATATAGAAATAGAGATGAGCCGTTTTATGAACCGGGGTTTCAGAAAGAAACTTCCGGATTCCCGCAGAGAAAAACGCCTCTTTCACCAGCCGGGAAGCATTTCCGTGATCAGGATGGCGATCTTGATCAAAGGGAGCAAATATCGCTTTCGGTTTATACGTTCTAATCAAGTTGACGACTTTCCCGATGTTTTCGTCCGTTATGTATATTCCCCGATCGGGTATATCAAGGGTCACCCTCTTATATGCACCTAATATGTCTGCTGCCCGCAGCGCTTCCTCTTTTCGCAAAGAAACCGTCCCATTCGAGGACAGCTCTGCCTCTGTTATATCGCAGATAACAATCTTCTTACCCTCAGCTGCATATTTCGCCAATGTTCCCCCCATACCGATCTCCACATCGTCGGCATGTGCTCCGAACGCAAGGATGTCTATTTGTCGGTCCACTTTACTCCTCCTTTTCCTTCACTATACTCCGCCACGCAATATCCCCTCTGTCAAGACCTCTTACCAGCACTTCAGCGGTCCCCATATTGGTCGCAAGGGGTACTGAGTACACATCACAGAGCCTGATCAGAGCCGATACATCAGGTTCATGGGGCTGTGCCGTCAGGGGATCCCGGAAGAAGAGGATAAGGTCCATTTTATCATTGGCAATGTATGATCCTATCTCCTGGTCTCCTCCCAATGGGCCTGAACGGAATCGATGGACGGATAAACCCGTTTCTTCCCCGATTCTTTTTCCCGTTGTCCCAGTAGCAAAGAGAGTGTGTTTCTCTATGATTGACTTGTATGCGAGCACAAAACGAATAAGATCGTCTTTTTTCTTATCATGAGCAATCAGTGCAATATTCATAACACTCACCCTTTAGTCTAAAATATTTTCAAGTCCATACACTAATGTGTCCAGTTTCATGACCGTGTCCACTGAAACCTTCACACCAGACATGAAACTTCCTCTGTGAAAAGAATCATGGCGTATCGTCAATGTTTGTCCCTCTGCTCCCAACATCACCTGCTGATGTGCGATGAGACCCGGAAGGCGGACACTGTGAATATGCATCCCATCTACATTCGCTCCCCTGGCACCGCTATGTGTTTCCTTTTCATCAGGGTGACCCTGTTCCTTCGATTGCCTTACTTCCCTTATCATTTCCGCTGTTTTCACGGCCGTACCCGATGGTGCATCCAATTTTCGATCATGATGCAATTCAATGATTTCCACATCATCGAAATATTTTGCAGCCATTTGAGAGAATTTCATCATAAGAACGGCTCCAATCGCAAAATTGGGAGCAATGATACATCCAAGTGACTTGGATTCTGCCAGTTCCTTCAATTCTTCCAGTTCATCCCGAGAAAAACCCGTTGTCCCGACAACCGGTCTGACCCCATACTCAAGGGCCGTTTTCGTATGATGATACCCGACTTCAGGCGTCGTCAAGTCAATCAACACATGTGGCGCTTCATCTTGAAAGCATTCCTCTATATCTGTATACACCGGTACATCCAGTTCGGCTTCCTTTTTATGATCGATTACGCTGATAAGAGTAAAATGCTCGGTGTCCTTCACCAATTGAACCGCTTCCTTGCCCATTCTTCCTCTTGGTCCTGCAATCGTGATGTTAATTTGCTCCATCTTCATCCCCACTTTCGATTCTGGTCCAACGATCTTTATCTCTAGTATTAAACTTATGCATCACCGTATTATGGGCTTCTTCAAGGCTGATATCCAGGGAGTTGGCCAAACAGATGACGACAAACAACAGATCCCCCAGCTCTTCTTCAATCGTGTTTTCTTTTTCTGTATGTTTCTTTGGTTTTTCGCCATGGTAATGATTCACTTCTCTCGCTAATTCACCAAGCTCCTCGGTCAAACGTGCTACCATCGCCAATGGACTGAAATAACCCTCTTTGAATTGACTTATGTATTGGTCCACTTCTTTTTGCAATTGATTCATTGTTTTATTTTTATCCATAAGAAGCCTCACTCCTTCATTATCTCCTATCATGTTAGCTAAATCCTCCCCGTTTGACAAATATTACGTTTGATTTCGCAAGTCTTCGTTGCCAGTTTGTTTTTCTTCTTATATAATGTCTCTGTCAACGGGATAATACTATAAAAGGAGGGAAACACAGATGATGGGATTGCGCATTAAAAATATTTTGTTCATCTTATTAGGATCGGCTATATTTGCATTTGGACTTGTACATTTTAATATCCAAAATAAACTGGCTGAAGGTGGATTCACGGGAATAACGCTCATTCTTTATTTCTTATTTGATATTGATCCGTCGTACTCCAACCTAGCCTTAAATATACCCCTATTCTTTCTGGGATGGAAGCTCCTCGGGAAGAAAGCTTTCTATTATACTGTGATAGGGACTGTCGCTCTATCCGTATTTCTATGGATTTTCCAACGGTATCAAATGACCATTAACCTGGAAGGGGATCTTTTTCTCGCAGCCTTATTTGCAGGTGTTTTCATTGGAATTGGACTGGGGATCATCTTCAGATACGGAGGTACGACAGGCGGGGTGGATATCATCGCACGGCTTGCCCATAAGTACATAGGCTGGAGCATGGGAAAGACGATGTTCATGTTTGATGCCGTCGTCATCGGCATCTCTCTCATTACGTATTTGGAATACCGGGAAGCGATGTACACGCTGGTGGCTGTATTCGTTGCTGCAAGGGTCATCGATTTCATGCAGGAAGGTGCTTATTCTGCCAGGGGCGCCATGATCATTTCAGAAAGCCATGAAGAAATCGCCAATGTCATCAATGAGAAAATGGACCGGGGAGTGACCGTATTAAGAGGCCACGGCTCATTTACAAAACAAGAACGGGAAGTGCTTTACTGTGTAGTCGGGAAAAATGAAATCGTGAGACTGAAAAACATCATCACAAGCGTCGATCCTCACGCCTTTGTATCCGTTACTGTGGTCCATGACGTTCTCGGCGAAGGATTCACACTTGATGCAGATAAAAACCCTATACTGGACTAGAGGGAAACAAAAAGCAGCCGGACTCAAATCATGAGTCCGGCTGCTTTTATCATATTTTTAATCGTCACCATTCATCCCGGTGAAAATAAGTACCAGTCTTAACAGTTCAATGATTGCGACTGCTGCAGCGGCTACATATGTCATTGCTGCTGCGTTCAGCACTTTTCTGGCATGACGCTCTTCTTCATTGCGGATCAGCCCAAGGGAGACGATTTGATTCATCGCCCTGGAGGAAGCATTGAACTCAACAGGAAGTGTGATCAATTGGAACACAACCCCTGCCGCCATTAAAATGATCCCGAGCAGGAACATACCCGATAATTGAGTAAAAATACCGATCATCAAGAAAATCCAGGACATATTTGAACCGATATTCGCGACCGGTACGAGAGCATGGCGGAAACGGAGAAACGCATAGCTTTCAGCGTCCTGTATGGCGTGGCCTACTTCATGGGCAGCCACTGCGGCCCCGGCTACGGAGTGCCCGTGGTAGTTATCAGGTGATAACGCGACCGTCTTGGTCATAGGGTTGTAGTGATCACTCAGGAATCCCCTGCCTTCCACTACCTTCACATTGTGCAAACCATTTTCGTCCAGAATCCTTCTTGCCATTTCCCTTCCGGTCATACCCGAAGTGGTGGCCACTCTTGAATATTTCTTAAACGTACTCTTTACACGCATCTGTGCCCCAATTGGAATAAGAGCAATCAGTAAAAAGTAAATCAAAAATCCTGCCATTTTCGCAAAAACCTCCAGATGTATAGATTACCTAAATTTTATAGCGCCATCATCTCACTGTCAATTTTTTTGCCGTTCGGACTTTTTCATTTCACCCTGTCCCTTATATTTTCTCCAACCTACATAAGATAATGTAGAAACAATGATACTTCCCGTGGATATAATGACCCACCAAAGAGAAGGATCTGCTTCATCCTCTGTCATGTTCTCGAATAGTTTTTGGAGATCCGTTTCCAAAGCGGTAAGCTCGCTCATCGTTTGCTCCCCTTCCAGCACGTCCTGTCGATAATGATCCAAGTAGGTGATCCGCGCATCCAGGGATTGAGCCCGTTCAACTGGAACATCTAATTTAATACTCGGCTGTATGATATTATATTTTGATAAAAATACATTCAATGTCGTTTGGTATTCATCAACGTTTCCACTTTCCGCCGCAACCTTGACACCATTAAAGGCCTCCATGATCGGGTCCTCCATTTCAACCCATAAAGGCTGATGCTGACTGTTTAATGCATCCATCACCAGGCGGAACTTCGTAACGGCATTCACCTTTTGCTCAAGGGCCAGGGAGGTTTGGTTGATACTTTCCAATGCAAGATTATGTGAAATGGTAAGGATTCTAAGCTCATCCATCGAGAAGGACTGCTGGGCACTCAAAGAGGCAAATTCCTCGGAGAAATAAACCAATAGATGCTTGGCTTCTTCATATCGGCCGGCCTTTGTCATCTGTAAAGCCTGATCCGATAGATCATCAAGCTCGTTGATTGGAGACGGAGATTCTACAGCGATTAATGGGTGAGGTACTAAAATGAGAAATAAGAAAAGCGTGATAAAAAATTGGATTAATTTCATACTTGTCCCCCCTAAAACTACTAATAAAGTGTATGAAGGGGTGGACAAGAGTAGACCATAAATCAGTCAAACTTATAGTCGAGGGAGAGACGATTTGTTTTCTGAGTGAAATAATAGGCAATGGCGATGGAGATGATGCTTAGCCAGAAAGTGAAATATCCAATATCCTGAATATACATATAGAGTCTTGAGTATACAGGAAACTGCATGAAAACATAATCGATGATGTCATTATGAATGGTCCAGACGGCCCCTGCGACAATATGCCACAACTTCACCCGGTAAAACGACGAATATAGGATACCCTGCACGGCCATTGCACCGTGTGAAGCCATCAGCATATATCCTTCCCAAGGCAAATCACCTGATACCATGAGGGTCAACAGATTCATGACCACTGCCCAAACCCCGTATTTAAACAGGGTGATGATGGCCAGCACTTCGAAAATCGGCCAATTCCGATTCAGTATAAATGCGATCAATACGAAACAAAAAAACAGACTGGCTGTCGGACTATCCGGGACAAATAGTAAAAACTGTGGAGGAGTATTTCGGAGTTGTGGAATATACCATATGTATCCATAAATGGTACCGAAAACATTCACTATCAGCAGAAACCATAAAAATGTTTTATTTCTTAAGATCGTCATGAGCCAAAGCATGTTTGCACCTCACTTTCAAGTAGAAAAAAGGCCGACATAAGCCGGCCTTTTTTATTAAAACTATTCTTCTAAACCAGCAATGAACTCGGAAAGCTTCTTCAGCTCTTCATCTGTCCCTTTAAATAAACCAGCAGGCATGCCCGGCGGTTTACCGTTTTTAGCAATTTTTGCAATTTCTTCAGGTGCAAGACCCGTTCCGATTAGGGAAGGACCAGCCCCACCTTGCAAATTCTCACCATGACAGTTGATACAGCCATTCTTCTGATCAGAAAAAATCTTATATCCTTCAGATTCTTTATCGATATCCACTTCGGCACGGATCTTCCCTTGTTCCTTAGCCGCTTCCCAGTCATGGGTCGCAACGGATTCCCAAGTCAGGAAGTACGTAGCTGCAAGTGCCAATAACATGAATCCTACTGCAAAAGGACGTTTTGTCGGACGGCGTTCAGGTCCTTTATCAATGAATGGTGCAAGTAAAAGTGCCCCAAACGCGATTCCAGGAATGACGAACGCTCCGATAACATTATAAGGTCCTGATGCATATGTGTACTTAAGTAATTGGTATAAGAATAAGAAATACCAGTCAGGTAATGGAATATATCCAGTATCTGTCGGATCGGCTATACGTTCTAACGGTGATGGATGAGCAACCGTTAAACAAAGATAACCGATAAGGAAAACAGCTCCCACCAGCCACTCCTTCAATAAGAAGTTCGGCCAGAAAGCTTCTGTTTTACCAGGGAACTCCGAATAGTCTTTCGGTATATTCGGCTTTCTGTCTGCAGGAACCCGGGAGTCCCCTACAAACTTCATCCCTTTTCCTCGATGCATAGTGTCCCCCTCCTTTTATTAGGTTAATCATTTACAATTGTTTCTTATAGTGGTCCGGAAATACCTTGCTTACGGA
This sequence comes from Rossellomorea vietnamensis, assembly GCF_025398035.1. Lineage (NCBI taxonomy): Bacteria > Bacillati > Bacillota > Bacilli > Caryophanales > Bacillaceae > Rossellomorea > Rossellomorea vietnamensis. Next base: position 167,243 of record NZ_CP104558.1, on the reverse strand, counting down.
TCATCAGGAAGTGAGCTCCCATCAAACCAAGTAGAGCAGCAGGCAGGAAGAATACGTGAATAGCGAAGAATCGAGTCAGAGTCTGTGCCCCGACGATATGAGCATCTCCCGCTAATAACATTTTCACCTGGTCTCCGATAAATGGAGTGGCCCCTGCGATTTCAAGACCTACTTTCGTCGCGAATAGCGCTTTCATATCCCACGGCAGTAAATAGCCTGTGAAACCAAGCCCCAGCATAACGAAGAAAATAAGAACCCCAACAACCCAGTTTAATTCACGAGGTTTTTTGTATGCACCTTGGAAGAAGACGCGTAGTGTATGTAAGAACATCATTACGATAACCAAACTGGCTCCCCAGTGATGCATTCCGCGGACAATTTGTCCAAATGCAACTTCATTTTGAAGATAATACACAGATTCCCAAGCGTTTTTAATATCTGGAACATAGTACATCGTTAAGAACATTCCGGATAAAATCTGGATGACGGTTACGAAGAATGTCAATCCTCCGAAGCAGTAAACGAACGCAGAAAAGTGATGCGCCGGGTTTACATGTTCAGGAACTTCGTGATCCGCGATATCGCGCCACAAAGGCGTAATGTCTAAACGCTCGTCAACCCAATCATAGATCTTGTTCAGCACAGATTACGCCCCCTTACTTAACAAATTTATTTGGTTCTGGTTGTCCAAGATAAAGAATTCCATCTTTTACTTTTGTCGGATATGAATCCAACGGTGCTGTCGGTGGTGTACCTGGTACATTCTCACCGTTCTTGTGATACATTCCACCATGACATGGGCAATAGAACATTTCTTTATGATCCGGATTCCCATTCCAGTTAACTGTACAACCGAGGTGCTTACAAACCGGTGAAAGAGCAATGATTTTGTCTTCTTTGTTCTTATATACCCAAGCGGTTTGTGTAACTTCTGATGTGTACCACGCATCTTTTTGCTCATATGAGAAATCGACACGTACTGGTTCATTCGATAATTCTGAAACCTTTTGCTTAGTCGCTCTAAAATCTCCCGCAGCTTCCGTTTTCAACACTGGATCCACTGCAAAGCGAACCATCGGCATTAGCATTCCCGCCGCCATGAAACCGCCTACACCCGTAAGTGTATAGTTAAGGAATTGACGTCTAGATACACGATGTTTGCTCATCCTTTTCCCCCCTCTATCGTAAGGTAAGTCCGTCGGACATATTTCGCACAAATATAAAACTAGGACATAACTATGATATATTAAACTCTATACAAGGTCAATAACTCTCGTATCTAAAAGATGGAAACAATGTGAAGTTTTTATGAATTTTTTTGCCATTTTTGTACAATCACATTTAACAGCTGCTTGACCTGATCTTCCATGATCGAATGCTTATATTGGTCGTCCAGGTTTTCAAGCGGGATGGACGGTACCCAGATCAAGCCTTCACCAAGTTTATCCTCGACCTTCTTCCACCGGCTGTCTGAAGTCAGGAAGAAGACGTGCTTCACACCACTCCCGATTAATTCTCCTGCCCATTGGGATAATTCGGATACCTCTTGCTCTTCCGATGATGTCATTCTATACGTAAATGAAGGGGCCATCATCATTCTTCCTTTGAACTGCCTTTCCAGGTGAAGAGCGAGTAGATTGATAAACTCTGATTGTGCTGCCGAGACTCTTATATCCTTCCCGAAATCAACAGGGACAACGGGGATGACCGCCGTATCTACATATGCTTTTTCGGCTTCAAACACTTCAATATCTTTTACGTTCCAATTCATGTGTAACCCTCACTTTTTCTTTCATTTTCCACTTCCCATCTTATCACTTTATCTCGTCTCATATAAAGCGATTTCACTTTTTTTATACAAGTGCTTTACATACAAAACGTGATTCCCGGTGAAATACTCCCCGGGATAGGTATACTCCTTGGGGATCGTCCTCACAGGGCACGAAAAGGGCCTCGTTAATAGTATGTACCATTCTTAATCTTACTATCTAAAAAGACAATAAAAAAATCGAATGAAGAGATGATGTTTCTCTTCATTCGACTTATCAGGTCAGGCTATTCAATTCTCTCGTCAATTTACTGAAAGCCTTTTTGTCACCGGTATCCAATGCTTGATCGATGGCCTTTAACAAGCGGTCCTTCCTGAAAGTCTGCAGGCTGTCCTCCAGAAACTGTTCAGCTACCATTCTGTCTTTTTCATTGATGAGTAAGTACTTCGGCATAAACGGATTTTCTTCAAGTACGGCTGCAAATTGATAACTCGAATTTGCCTTACTGAAGTTCAGCTGAATATAAATGTCCTCATCTTTGTTCAATCGGATATCATGAAATGACTTTTCTGCGTCCGTTGTCATGATATTCTCCTTGTAGAACCGAAATGGAACATCTTCCACACAATGAGTGGACATCACCAAGCCTCTCGGACAATACTGGGATTCTTCGACAAAGTGAACCTTTTTCATTAATTGGTCATGACTCATCAGATAATTTAAGATCCACACACATTCTCTTCGTTTTAGTTGATATCGGTTCAAAAACCAGCGGATAAATTCTTTCTTCTCGTTGACAGAAACAGGGGTGGTCATGGTTTTCCCTCCTCTGCAGAATCCTTTTTAAAAGGTCCGTTTTTCTTTCATCATAAAGTGCAAGTCACATTCATAAGCTCTTTGCCAAATTCATCTTCAGACACCCTGGTCCCTTTAACCCACCGTCATAGATCAGTCTTGTAATCTTTCAATCAGGTCCTGCCATTCGTCATTTGAAGGATCCATTTCAATCAGGTGTTTATATACTCCTACTGCTTCACCCCTGAGTCCTTCTTCTACTAGAAATTGTCCGAACTCTAGTAAAAACTCTTGATGATTCTTAAAGTAAGTATATGCAATACGGTATTGTTTTAATGCATGATTATATTGTTCAAGCCCTTCATAAGCCTTCGCCAGATCCCAGTTGATCTGAGGCTCTTCTTCTCCTTCAACCGTCAGCATCTGGGCGATCTCCAGCACATCTTCATACCGTTCCTGTGTAAAGAACAGTTTATTGATGATAAGGGCAGCTTCCACATATCCGGGATCAAGGGCAAGAGCTTCCCGAAGAAACGCTTCTGCTTCTTCTTCAAGTCCCATCTTCAATGAAATTTTGCCGCCGAATACATTCAGTTCTTTATTGTATTCATCCTGCTTCACACCCGCCTGAACGGCCTCCAGGCTCTCTTGAAGCTTTTCTTCGTGCTCATACGACTTCGCCAGTAGTAAATAGACAGAATGATATTCAGGATCCAGTTCTTTGACGGAAACGAATTTTTCAATCGCCTTTTCGTAATAGCCAGCCTGATAGGCAGTAAAGGCATAGCCGAACAGCGTATTGATTTCCAGATGTTCTTGAAGAGCTTTTTCGTAATGGGTCAAAGCTTCTTCGAATGCTCCTCCTACACTATAGGCCTCGGCCAATCTCTGGTGGACATTGGTTCCGCCAAGCTCGGTCGTCCCCTTTTCTATGAGGATCTGATAATGCCTGATCGCTTCCAGGAATCTGCCCGTTTCAGAATACAATTCCCCAAGTCCGAAATCGATGACGGGTTCATGGGGTAATAACTTCTTAGCTTGAAGAAGCTTCTGTTCGCTTACTTCAAACAAACCCTGCATTTGATAAAGGTCTGCCAAAAGAAGAAGTGATCTGGGATAGGTGGGGTCGCCCTCATCCAATTCCGCAAGCGTTTCGATGGCTTCCTCTTCTTTATCCATCTCCACCAGCACTTCAGCCAGTTCAATGAGAAGCTCACCCTCACCCGGATAATATTGAAGGAGATTCCCGTAAAGCTCTTTCGCTTCCTCCAGAAACCCCAAATGATGTAATTCTTCGGCAAGACTGAATTTTTCTTCATGACTTCCAAATTTCAGCACTTGATTATACTGTTTCTTTGCTTCTTCTAAATTCCCTTCTTCCAGGGAAGATAACATTTGTTCTTTGTATGACATGGTCAATCCCTTTCTATAAAAAAGCTTGTATTCAATTAAGTAAAATATCCCGGGGTTTGTATGATCAGTTCTTCACCAGCTCCAGGATAAAAATGCCCTCTATTATTCACATAGTGATATTTCCCTTTGTTCATAGTACATTTTAGCACATGATGGTCATATTGAAATGATAATGGCTCAGTACCAGACTCACCTTCAGGCTTCATATAGAGGTTATAACATATTTCTCCACCCACCAAAAAATTTCCTCTAAGGGGATATATTCCAATTTTCTTCAGTACGCTTAAGTTCAGTGGCTCTTTCTCGGGGATTTCAACGGGAATATGGGGAATACCCTCGTTTTCCATCGAATTCTGCCATATTTTAAGATGCTTCATTTTGGTTTTATTGTCTATGTTTGTCGTAAAAAAAGGGACAAAAGTAATAGGGTAATCATACAATAATCCTTTGACCCATCCCCACGGAATGTCTCTGAATCTATTTGCTTCATCCAGTTCGATCCAGATGACGGGCACCTTATGCCGCTTACATGCACGTATGATGTTCGGGGTAATCAGATTCGCAGATGTTTTCAACCCTATCGTATAATCAAGGGGACTGTTGAGCAGGGATGTTTTCCGTTCATTCAATTGTGTAAGGAATTCATACTCATACTGTATTGAAAAAGCCGTTAATACTGTCGTGCACCCTCTATTAATAAATTCGTCCAGGTAATAATTCTTTACGGAGATGAAGTCGCTCCCTTGGGGTACCATTAAGTCACACATGACATGTCCGGGAGTCATCAAAAAATTTGACACATCCATTTTCATGTACTTGTAGTACTGAAAGCTGTTCCTGATGGCTGAAATTCTTCCGTCTTTCACCAATAGTGAAGTGTGCGTTAGCTTGGTGTCCTTTACCCAATTGGCATTGTCAATAATGTAGGTGCTCACCAATCATCACCTTCCTTTATAGACAAGCTATGAAGGTAAGGATGAATTCATGCCACCCACTCATTAAAAAGAGAGGCGGATTCAGCCCAAAGACCAACCACCTCTCACATATTCGATTCCGTTTTATTTCATCAACAGTTGGTTGATATGTTCAAAGAAAGTCGGATACGAGATCTTCACGGCCTCTGCATCTTCTAAATATACATCAGAGTCTGTCAACAGGGAAGCCACAGCCAGTGTCATGCCGATCCGGTGATCGCCCCAGGAATGGACTTCTCCACCGTGTAATGGGGTTTTCCCCTCGATGATCATCCCGTCGTCCGTACCCTGTATGTTTGCACCAAGCTTTCCAAGCTCCTTCACAACGGCATCGATCCGATTGGTTTCCTTCACTTTCAATTCCTCGGCATCCTTGATGACGGTCTTCCCCTCCGCCTGTGAAGCTAAAAGAGCAATGATGGGAATTTCGTCGATCAAAGAAGGAATCAGGTCCCCTCCGATTTCAATGCCGGTTAGGTTGGACGTTTGCACAAGAATATCACCGACGGGTTCTCCTTCGTTTGATTTCTCCATGACCTCAATGGATGCACCCATTTTCTTCATCACTTCCACAATGCCGGTTCTCGTTTCATTCAGCCCGACATTCTTCAACAGGACTCTGCTATCTGGAACGATGGCTGCGGCCACCATGAAAAAGGCTGCTGAGGAAATATCTCCAGGTACATAGATCTCCGTTCCTTTCAATACCTGTCCTCCCTTTACTTTAATGGTGTCTCCGTGCTTCTCAATCGTTCCCCCAAACTCGACGATCATTTTTTCTGTATGGTTCCTTGTCTGCTCTCTTTCGACTATTTCAGTCATTCCTTCAGCCTGCAGTCCGGCCAGTATGAGGGCGGATTTCACCTGGGCACTCGCCACAGGTAAAGAATAATGGATCCCTTTCAGGTTTCCACCCCTGATGGATATAGGCGTGAAGTTGCCTCCTGAACGGCCATCTATCACTGTCCCGAATTGCTTTAAAGGCTCTGTCACCCTCTTCATAGGCCTTCTCGCAATCGAGGGATCACCTATCAGGACTGAATGAAAAGGTCTTCCAGAGAGAATTCCCATAATGAGACGGGTCGTGGTCCCTGAATTTCCCACATCAAGAATGTCAGAGGGTTCTTTCAAGTGGTCCCACCCTTTACCGTACACGGTCACTTCGTCTTTAGAGACCTCGATCTCAACTCCTAATTTACGGAAGCAGGAAATCGTGCTTAAACAATCCTCCCCCATAAGAAAGTTATGTATAACCGTTTTGCCTTCAGCAACCGATCCAAACATAATCGAACGGTGGGATATCGATTTGTCTCCAGGTACGTGAAGCTCTCCATTTAAACCAATGTTTGGATTTGACAGTCTTTTCTTCGGTTCCATCCCTATCACCCTTTATCCTAAGAATAGTTCATAATTTGTTTGTTCTCTCAAGCAGTGCAAAGCTCTTTCCCTATCTTCCAGCGTTTGAAAGCTGATTGCTAATACTCCGTATATATCTTCTCTCGTTTCCATTATTCTGATATTCGTCAAACTGATCTTCTCCTGTGCAAGATACCCTGTGACTTCCGAGATCACACCCGGATAATCCGGTACGTCTACAAATAAATCATAGAATGAAGGTATGGCCCCTTTTTCCAGGATGGGGAGATCATCCCTGAATACTTTCGCATCATTAAAGTAATCGTATATTTTCTGTGAATCATTCATTTCGATGAGCGATACGACCTCATCCATCTCTACTTTCCACTCCTTTAAGAGGGAAAGCAGGACCCCCCTGTTCTGGATGGTGATGTCTTTCCACATCGTTGGGTTGGATGAGGCTATACGGGTGATATCACGAAAGCCCCCTGCAGCAAGCCTTCTCAAATAAGGGTGTTCGGTCGAAGAACCCTTCGCCTGATGAACCAATGAAGCCGCTACTATATGGGGAAAGTGGCTGATCATACCCGTTAACTCATCATGTTCCCTTGGTTCTACTATTAAAAATTTTGCGTGCGTTCCCCTCAGCCAGTCTTGAAGCTTACCGACGTTTTCTTCTGCCACACCGGATCCCGGCGTAAGCATGTAAAAGGCATTTTCAAAAAGGATCTCTTTCGCAGCTGCTACGCCGCTCTTATGAGAGCCTGCCATCGGATGGCCCCCGATAAATTGAATCCCATTTTTAGTCAGCACTTCCGAAGACCTCATAATCTGTTCCTTTGTACTGCCAGTATCGGTGATCAGAACACTTTCTTTCAAGGAAAGGGATTCAAATTGTGCAATGATCTTTTCTGTTTGAAAAACAGGTGTAGAGATAATAATGAGATCCGCCTGTTCGGCGGCTGTCTGTAAAGAAAGGGACATCTCATCGATTACCCCCAGTGATTTCGCCAGTCTTAATTCTTTATGATTCACATCATGACCAATGACCTTGGCATGTGGATGCTCTTTTTTAATGCAGAGGGAAAGGGACCCTCCGATCAGCCCCATCCCAATGATCAAAACTGTTCCATTCATCGTTTCCCCTCCATCTTTCTATTTAAAAAAAGCCGGAAAGGACCAACGCCCCTCCGACCGCTCATCATGCTTGTTTCTGAAGTAGCAGAAATTCCGTCATTTTCTCGATGACCTCTTCATTTTGATCATGGGATCCGACTGTTATCCTGACTGAATGAGGGTATCCGAGCGCTTCTCCGGACCGGACGATATAGCCCTTGCTCATCAGGTATTGAAATACCTCGTCCCCACTTACGCCGAAGTCGATCAAGATGAAGTTCGCCTGTGATGGGACATAGGAGAGTCCGTGTTCCTCACAGAAGCGATAATACTGCTCCAGTCCTTTTCGGTTCTCTCTCCTGCATTCATCGATGAAGGCCTGGTCTTCGATTGCTGCTGAAGCCGCTCCTTGAGCCAGTGTATTATTATTAAAAGGTTCACGGATCGGCTCCAATTTCCCGATTATGTCCTTATTCCCGATTCCGAATCCCACTCTGAACCCTGCAAGGCCATATGCTTTTGAAAAGGTGCGTGTAATCAATAATTGAGGATATGACTTCAACAATTCCAGAGAATCATAATAATCATCCGCCACGACATATTCATAATACGCTTCATCCAAAACGACCAGGACATGTGCAGGTACTGCATCCAGGAAGGAAATGAGTTCCCCGTTCCGGATATACTCCCCTGTTGGGTTATTTGGCGAGCATAACCAGACGACCGAAGTGGTGTCATCAATTTCTTCCAGCATTTTGGCCAGTTGATGCTTTCCTTCCGCATCCAGGGGAACTTCACGGACCTCTGATCCCTCAACGATGGCATTATGCTTATATTGAGGGAACGTTGGGGTTGCCATAACCGTGCTTTTACCTCCATCCAATAAAGCCCTTGAGATGATCTCAATCACTTCATCAGAGCCATTTCCAAACAATAACTGTCCAGGTTCCACAGATAAGTGTTCTGCCACCTTAAAACGTAACTCCTTCGCATAACCGTCAGGATAGAGCGCATGTGAAAGGGCATTGTTTTTCAGATAGTTTTCAACGTTCCTGGAGCATCCAAAGGGATTTTCATTCGATGCAAGCTTCACTACTTTCTCAAGATTGAATAACTCTTTTACATCATCCATCGTTTTTCCAGGCTGGTATGCTTTAAGATTTTGAATCTGGGATTTCCACTTCATGTTTAAACTTCCTTTCAGTCGTTTTCATAATGGCCGCTTATTACTTCTTCAAGTCAGGACGAAGGCTGACTGCATTTTTCATATAAATATGTTTGATGTCACTCTGATGTGTTGAGGTATTATAGTGAATCATCACCCTGATACAGCGGGACAGTCCATGGGGTACGTCCAATTCCTGCATGCACATAACCGGGACATATTTCCACTCTTCGAATCCCCTTAATGCTTTGGCTGGAAACACGCTCGTAATATCATGTGTGGCAGAAATAAATACGGATGCGACATTTTCCGCCGAAATATTATTATGTAAAATCATTTCCTTTAAGAGACTTTCAGTTGAAAGGAGAATTTCCTTTTCATCATCACGATCTGCTGTAGTGGCACCTCGAATTCCCCTGATCATTCTTCCACTCTCCCTTTTTATTGATATTCTCTACTTGCGACAGGATCTATAACTGTCGAATGTATGCATCCGCCTGTTTTAAATCCTCCTCCGTAACGTCTGCCATCACGGGTTCACCGACCTCCTTCAACAACACAAAAACCGGATTGCCGTTCTGGGATTTCTTATCACGCTTCATCCCCTCGTATAATGTGTCAAAACCGATGTTGGAAGGAACCTTCAGATTGTACCCGAGAGATTTGATCCATCCTATGAACCCATCCATGTCAAATGACAGGTTGCAGTAGCGTTCACTGAGAAATAAAGCATAGACCATCCCGATCATGACCGACTCCCCGTGAGTCCGATTCCCATAGCCGCTTGCACTTTCAACTGCGTGCCCGTAAGTGTGTCCGAAATTTAAGAAAGCCCGGATATTTGACTCCCGTTCATCCTTTGATACAATGTCTCCCTTAACCTGTATTCCCCTGATCAGGCAATCTGTTAAAAAGCTTTCATCCATGTTTTCAGGCGATTGGAAAGAGTGCATGAGATCCTGCAGGAACTCACGGTCAGACAAGAAGGCATGTTTGATCACTTCAGCGAATCCCGATCGTATTTCCGTTATAGGGAGGCTCGAAAAGTAATTCAAATCAAAGAATACGCCTTCCGGCTGATAAAACTGTCCGACCATATTTTTCCCCAGGGGGTGATTGATCGCGACTTTCCCTCCCACTGCACTGTCATGTGCAAGGATCGTGGTCGGAACGCTGATGAAAGGGACCCCCCTCATATAGGTGGATGCGATAAAGCCCGCAAGATCACCTATGGCACCGCCACCGAAAGCAATCACGATGGATTTGCGATCTACTCTATGCTTGAGCCCATGTGTTATCGCTTCTTCATACGTGGCAAAGCTTTTCGCTTTTTCCCCTTTGGGCGCTTGATAAATGGTTACATCGAAGGAATGACCGAGTTCATTCGAGAAAGCTTGCCCATGGAGCTTATATACGGCTTCATCGGCAATAAGCCATAGCTTTGAAACATCAGGGAAGGACTTCTTAATAAAAGAAACAATCTCATTCGTCATCTCCACTCCAATATTCACGCCATATGTCTTGGAAGCAGTTTGAATGGTTACCTGTTTCATTTCATTAATACTCCTTTGAATCCTGGCGTTGTCTATTGATATCCTGACGAAGTTTCTCAAATTGATCACTATTGAATTGTTCGACGATGCCAGCGGCAAGTTCCCATGCCACTACGGCTTCCGCTACTACGCTCGCAGCTGGAACCGCACAACTGTCCGACCTCTCGATGCTTGCTTTAAAGGGTTCCTTCGTTTCGATGTCCACACTCTGGAGAGGCTTGTAGAGAGTCGGGATCGGCTTCATGACACCTTTGACACGGATTGGCATACCCGTTGTCATACCTCCTTCAAATCCTCCTAAACGATTCGTTTTCCTGTAGTACCCAAGCTCTTCGCTCCATGCAATTTCATCATGCACTTCACTTCCAGGCTTTCTTGCCATTTCAAAGCCCAAGCCGAATTCTACCCCTTTAAATGCATTGATACTCATGACAGCCATGGCAATTTTCGCATCAAGCTTACGGTCATAATGAACATAACTGCCCACTCCTGCAGGCATCCCCTCAACGATGACTTCCACGACCCCGCCTATGGAATCCCCATTCTGCTTTGCTTCATCTATCAGGTTCATCATTTTCCCGGCAGCCTCTTCATCCAGGCAGCGGACAGGAGATTCTTCCGTGATCTCTCTCAGTTCATTTATTGAATCATAATGAAGCTTTTCGGCTTTAATGCCTCCGATTTCAAGGACATGTCCGACGACTTCTATATCCAATAGCTTCAACAGCTTCTTAGCAACGGCTCCTGCAGCCACCCTTACAGTCGTCTCCCTGGCAGACGAACGTTCCAGGACATTCCTTAAATCTCTATGTCCATATTTCATTCCGCCGACGAGATCCGCGTGACCTGGTCTCGGTCTCGAGATCTTCCTCTTCACTTCTTCTTCCCCACCCTCAAGAAGGGGTTCGATTCCCATCACCTTCGTCCAGTGAGTCCAGTCTTTATTCTCCACAACCAATCCTAAAGGAGAGCCTAGGGTATATCCGTGCCTTACCCCGCCGACAATCGAAGCACGGTCCTTTTCTATTTGCATTCTTCGTCCGCGCCCATAGCCTTTCTGCCTTCTTGCCAGGTTTTCATTTATATCTTCAGCTTCAAGCGGCATTCCAGCCGGCAGCCCTTCAATGATGGTCGTTAACTGTGGTCCATGTGATTCTCCAGATGTTAAGTATCTCATTTACTTTCCCCCTTCAACTCGTTAAAGAATTATGTACCAATATAACATAGAATTTATATTCTTTCCTAGTCCTTACGTTTAAAAACTTTTCTAATATTCTATTTTCCTGAAAAATATAAAACGATGTGAACCCTTCACATTTTGAGAGTCCACTTCTTCATCAGCCTAAGGGATGAAGAAGGGATTCTACTATGCGGATTGACATCGCCGTTGTTTATATTTTTTTGTAGAAGAAGGTGTCTTCTGTTTCGAAGCCGTATTGTGAGGGGTTGAATATTTGTTCTGTGCTTCCTACGAAGAGCACGCCGCCTGGCTTTAGTGAATGATTGAATTTATGGTAAAGGAGGTTTTTGGCTTCTTCGGTGAAATAGATCATGACATTTCTGCACACGATTAAATCATATTTCCCTTCGAATGGGTCTGAAAGCAGGTTTTGCTGCTTAAAGTTCACCGTTCGCTTCACTTCATCCTTCAGTTTAAATAAAGGTCCCTCCTGGGTGAAATGGACTTTTTTCATTTCTTCCGGGAGTTCGGATAGTGACCTTTCCGGATAGACCCCGTTCATGGCCCGTTGAAGGGCATTTTTGTCTATGTCTGTGGCTGTGATGGAACCGTTTGAGAGGGCCATATACTTCGACAGCATCATGGAAAGGGTGTAAGGCTCTTCCCCGGTTGAGCATGCTGCACTCCATACTCTCAGCGAGGGATTCTCACTTAACAGTCTCGGAAGGATCTTCGTCTCCAGTATTTCCCAACGCTTGTAGTTACGAAAGAATTCTGACACGTTGATGGTCATACGATCCAGAAACCCTTCCATTTCTTCTCGATCCCGATTCAACGCACCAAAGAATTCCTGAAAACTTCCATACCCTTTCTTTTCATAAAGAGCAGTCAGTCTCCTCTTCATCTGTGCTTCTTTATATAGGGAAAGATCAATACCTGTTTTTCGTTTAACCCCTTGAATAAATTCACTATAATCATTTGACATTCAGATCCACACTCTCTTTGCTGCGAGATAAAGGTATAAAGCTATATTATCTATATCGAACATTTCAGGGGAAAGTTAAACCTTTGTCCATAGAAAAAAGCAAGCCGCAAATTGCGACCTGCTTCTAAATAGCAAAGGCTATTAGTATACCCACTCGTTCATTAACTTAGAATATTCAACCAATTCTTCTTCTTTGAAAAATAGACCGATTTCTCTTACAGCGCTTTCAGCAGAGTCGGAACCGTGGATGATGTTCTTGCCTACAGTCAGACCGAAATCCCCGCGGATCGTACCAAGAGCGGCATCCTTAGGATTTGTCGCCCCCATCATGCCACGTGCAGTCGTGATGACGTTTTCACCCTGCCAAACCATTGCAAATACAGGTCCGGAAGTAATAAAATCAACAAGTTCCCCAAAGAATGGTCGTTCTTTGTGCTCACCATAATGCTCTTCTGCAAGCTCGTTTGAAATGCTCATAAGCTTGGCACCTACTAATTGAAAGCCCTTTTTTTCAAAACGTGATACGATATCACCGATTAACCCTCTTTGTACGCCGTCCGGCTTAACCATTAAAAATGTCTTTTCCATCTTCCCCACTCCTAATATGTATGTATGGAATTCCTAAGGACATCCCACGAAAATAGTAACACTGATTGGGGGTTTTGGCAACGTTTCCATTTTAAATTTTCTTAATATTTTCTCTTGCCGATATAGTTTGCGATATTTTTAAGGCTTTTCTTTACCCGGTTATATGGGAGGTGCTCAAGGTCCTTCAGGGCTCTATCCAGATACCTCCTGCTGAGTTCATGGGACCGGTCGATGGCATCGGTAGCCAGGATGGAAGATATGACCTCTTTCATTTCGTCGGGGGTGGTATATTCCGTCACTCTTTCAATCTTGGATTTCAAATCCGGGTTTTCCATGGCATACAGGATCGGAAGGGTGATATTTCCTTGCCACAAGTCACTTCCCGCGGGTTTCCCGAGTTCTTCCTCGCTTGCTGTAAGGTCCAGAATATCATCCGTGATTTGAAAACTCATTCCGACATTGTAACCGAATCGGTAAAGACGCCTGTGAATCTCTTCAGGCGCACCGGAAGAAATAGCACCTAGCTGGCAGCTTACGGCAATAAGCAGGGCGGTTTTCCTTTTGATCCGTAAAAGATAATTCCGCAGGTTCTGATCAAATCGATATTTATCTTCGATTTGAGCGATTTCACCCTTACATAATTCCACCAGTGTGTGTGATAAAATCTGATGTGCTTCAGGAACTTTTATAGATGTCATATATTCAAGGGCCCGTGCAAATATGTAATCCCCTGTATACATCGCGATACGATTATCCCATTGGGCTTTAATCGTCGGTTTTCCTCTTCTCAACTCTGCATCGTCGATCACATCGTCGTGTACGAGGGAAGCCATGTGCATCAGCTCTAATGCTACCGCTACATTTTTCACAATATTAATATCGTATTGTCCGAATTTGGCAGACAGCAAAACAAACACCGGCCGGATCCTCTTCCCGCCTGCTTGAAGAAGGTGAAGGGAGGCCTCTTGTAAAAGCAGGGATTCTGACTCGATCGCCACTTCCAATTCCTTTTCAATTTCATCTATATCCGCCTTAAGAAACGAATACATCCTGTTTAGCTTCATAGTTTTTCCACCTAATTTACGAATTTCTTACTTTCTGCCGGAATGCATGGCAGCAACCCCGCCACTATATGGCTTCACGTGTATGTCTTTAAAGCCTGCTTCTTCAAACATCTGTGCAAGCTCCTTCATGCCCGGAAAATCCCTTGCAGATTCCTGAAGCCAGGAATATTCATTAAAGCTCTTGGCGAATATCTTCCCGAACAGGGGCATCACAAAACGGAAATATGCGTAATACATCTGCTTGAATCCAAACATGGTAGGTTGGGAGGTTTCAAGGCAGACGGCCATCCCTCCAGGTTTCACTACCCGGTTCATTTCCTTCAGGACGTGGAGATAGTCAGGGACATTTCGCAAACCAAAGCCAATGGTCACATAATCAAACGTGTTATCGTCGAAAGGGAGCTCCATGGCGTTCCCATGAATCAGTTCAATATTGTTCAGGTGGGACTCTTTGACTTTCTCTTTACCGATTGAAAGCATATTTTGACTGAAATCAAGACCCACCACGCTGCCGGACTCACGGACTTCTTCACCCATGGCCAATGTCCAGTCCGCAGTACCGCAGCAAACGTCAAGTGCCTTGGAGCCAGGCTTCACATTCATATGCTTCATGGTATCTTTTCTCCACTTTATATGCTGTTGGAAACTGATTACGGAGTTCATCTTATCATAATTGGAATAAATCTTTTCAAATACTCCGTGAACTTTTTGTTCTTTCGACTGCTGCATGTTGTTTTACCCTTCTTCCGCGTATAGTTTGGTCATTGGTTCAGGCTCCATGTAAGGTAACAGCTCTATAATAAGCTTCTTAAAATAGGGCGTGTCCGGCTCGCTGGTCTCAAGCTGCCCCTGGACCTTTCTCTTTGTCACTGCTATGAGTTCATCTATTTGAGACAGCAGATGTCCCGTTTCTTCCTTTGTTAAATGGAAGTCCGGTGAAGCCTGATCTGTCCGGTTGGATAAAGTGGTCAAAGCCCGTATGAAGCTCGTATACTGCGAATGCCCGAGACTGATTTTCTCCTGAACGAGCTTCTTGTAAAGCAGGGCTTCTTCTACGATCTCAATCCACTGATTGTCTTCAAAGGAACGATAGAAGTTGGACACAATCGCCGATTCCCTGGTCTTTAACTTCTTCATGAGTTCAGCGATGCTTTTATGTTCGTCCTTGTATATGGAAATTTTACTTTCATTTATTTCTTTGATCGCTTTTGCTAAATGTGAGATAAGTTCAACATCATCTGTTTCTGCGAGGATCTTGTAATAGAGGCTGCTGAAGTACACTCCAGCGAGTACTGTCAGCTGCCTTTCCTTCAAGGAATCACGTTCAGAGATTGTAACCTTTTCATGTGTATCAAGGGCTATCTGCAATAACATGGCAGTCGAAATCCACTGTACAACTTCTTTACTCATCGTCCGTCCTTCACTTACGAAAGGCAGGAGCAGAAAATAGATCCGGTCCCGGTCAATATACGGTTGATCAATATATTCCTTTAGATAAGAGTGATGCAACTGCTCTTCTATGTATTGATGAATGATATTCGCTTGATGGTTACAATCAATGAATTTCATACCCTGTAATCCCCATTTCTACTATGTATCGGTCTAAAAATTTCAGCATTAAATATTATACCATAAAATCCTCCACAATAGGGAGCATGAGTCTCATACCCCTTAAGGAGATTATAACAAAGGGGACGACCACGAAGCTGAAAACTTCTTAGTCCGTCCCTCCTTTATTCTCTCTATCAGCCGAAAGCAGAATAGAAGATTATTTCTTATTATCACTCTCAACCTCGCCGTAACTGGTGACGATCGTCGCTTTCCCTCTTACTTTGATGGCAGAAGTGTGATCCGTAAATTGGGCGATCATCACTTCCCCTTTATCCAGCTTCTCTGAATGATGAAATCTTGTGTCCGTCCCTCTTGTCAGGCCGATCACGTTCACGCCGTCTTCAATTGCTTTGATGACAATATAATCATTTGAATTCATTTGTCGTCACTCCTAATTCTTTATAAAAGAAAGCACTTCACTGCGTGCCTGAGCGTCCTCTTTGAACGTCCCCCTGACAGCTGTCGTCACTGTGCTGGATCCCGGCTTCTTCACGCCTCTCATCGTCATGCACATATGCTCCGCTTCAACGACTACCATGGCACCGTGAGGAAGGAGGGTTTCCATGATCGTATCCGCCACTGTGGATGTGATTCTTTCTTGAAGCTGAGGGCGCTTGGCAACGGATTCAACTGCCCTTGCAAGTTTACTTAATCCTGCCACCTTACCATCCCTTGGAATATACGCAACATGTGCTTTTCCGAAGAAAGGGACAAGGTGATGCTCGCACATTGAATAGAATGGAATATCCTTTACCAGGACAAGTTCTTCATGTTCTTCACTGAATATGGTTTCAAAATATTCTTTCGGATCATGATCAAGTCCCGAAAAAACTTCTGCATACATTTTCGCCACGCGTTTTGGCGTATCTAATAAACCTTCTCTATTAGGATTCTCTCCAATAGCTTCTAATATTAATCGAACTGCCTCTTCTATTTGGCCATGATTGACTTGTGCCATAATGTTGTCCTCCTAAAATAACTTAAAGAAATAGTAACATTGTTAATATTAGCACAAGCCCATAATGTCATCAAAGACTAGTGCTTTAGAAGTTTTATCATAATATAAAACACACGATAAAAGAAGAAAACTTCATACATAATTTCCGGGAGGACGCTTCATACTAGTAGAGAAAAACAAAAAGGCCGCATAATTATGCGACCTTCCCGTTACGCTCAAAGTATGTAATTATTTTACAGCTTCTTTAAGCGCTTTACCTGGTTTGAAAGCAGGTACTTTGCTAGCTGAGATTTCGATCTCTTCACCTGTTTGTGGGTTGCGACCTTTACGGGCTGCACGCTCACGTACTTCGAAGTTACCGAATCCGATTAATTGTACTTTATCACCGTTTGCAAGTGAATTTTGAATTGTATCGAAAACAGCGTCAACCGCTTTAGTAGCGTCCTTCTTAGATAGCTCAGCAGCTTCTGCAACAGCATTGATAAGTTCTGTCTTGTTCATGCCATTCACCTCCTCCCAAGGAAATGTCTCAGTCATGATTCATTTACTTTAATATCATTAGTAAACAACTTTAGCGAATTCTATACATGATGTGTAGAAAAAACGCTTGAAAACGTTGCTGAATCAATATTCAACAACAATTCTGTTAAAAGATTATCACAATAGATAAACCTTAGCAAGAACAAATCAAGAAATAATGGGAATCTTTTCTTATTTGCAACAGAAATGTAATAGAATCACCATCCATCCCTTTATTCTCGCACTCTAATCAACCTATCACTTCTTTCGGATGACTGCAACTGATACCCTCATCTATCAGGTACTCTAACTTACTTCCCAACCTCGGAATCCCTTAAACATCCATATCCGTTTCCCGTCAGGTTTGCATACCTTCCATGATGGCATCCATCCAGGGAATAAACCTTCCACAAATCCATACACACCAAGGTTTCACAGGGTATGACGCAATGACAAAAACCTTCCTTCAGACGACTGGAAATTTATAATTATACATTGTGAAAAATCCAGAGTCCGAGGAATATTTCTTAAAGAAAAAGCAAACAAAAAAAATGACCCTCCTAAGAAGGTCAAAGACATTTATAATATAATGGCGATCAATCCACCCGATCCTTCGTTGATGATTCTTTCCAATGTATCCTTTAGTTTATATCTTGCATTTTCAGGCATCAGGGAGAGTTTGGCCTGAATACCTTCTCTTACGATGGAACTCAAGCTTCTTCCGAAAATATCGGAGTTCCAGATGGAGAGCGGATCATCTTCGAAATCCTGCATCAGGTAGCGCACCAATTCTTCGCTCTGTTTCTCTGTCCCGATGATCGGTTCAAACTTGGATTGAACATCCACTTTGATCATGTGTATGGATGGAGCCACCGCTTTCAAGCTGACACCGAATCTTGCCCCTTGCCTGATGATTTCAGGTTCATCCAGGCTCATATCGTTCAATGAAGGGGCAGCAATGCCGTATCCAGTCTGCTTCACCATTCTCAGCGCGTCTGAAATCTGGTCATATTCGGCTTTCGCATGGGCGAAATCCTGCATTAATTCAAGCAAGTGATCTTTCCCCCGAATTTCCACCCCGACAATTTCCTTCAACACTTCATCGTACAGTTCATCCGGGGCGTACAGGTCGATTTCAGCAATCCCCTGACCCATATCGATACCGGCAAGCCCCGCACGTTCGATATGATCGAATTCACTGAAGTAGTGGACAACCCGATCGACATCCCGGAGTCGCTTAATATCCTTGACTGTTTCTTTCACGGCTTCCTGGTAATTCTGTCTTAACCAATGCTCTTCCTTCAGTACCATTACCCAGCTTGGAAGATTGACATTCACCTCAAGAACCGGGAATTCAAACAGCGCTTCTCTCAGGACATTCAATACATCCGAGTCCCTCATACTTTCTACACTCATGGCGAGGACCGGTATGTCATATTTATCCTGAAGTTTCACTCTAAGGTCTTCTGTTTCAGGAGCATGAGGTCTCGCTGAGTTGATGACCATGATAAATGGTTTACCCACTTCTTTCAGTTCCTCTATGACCCTTTCTTCTGCCTCAATGTAATCCCCTCTGCCAATTTCCCCGATGGAGCCGTCTGTCGTGACAACCACTCCGATCGTGGAATGTTCCTGGATGACTTTCCGCGTGCCGATTTCGGCGGCTTCATGGAATGGAATAGGCTCTTCATACCATGGTGTATTGATCATCCTGGGTCCATTTTCATCCTCATATCCCTTGGCACCAGGGACCGTATATCCTACACAATCTACCAATCTAATATTCACTTCGAGGCCTTCATCGACGTGAACAGAGATGGCTTGATTCGGAACAAATTTTGGTTCGGTCGTCATGATCGTCCTGCCTGCCGCACTCTGAGGCAGCTCATCCTGCGCCCTTGCACGCTCTGATTCGCTTGCGATGTTAGGAAGGACGACAAGTTCCATGAACTTCTTGATGAATGTTGATTTTCCTGTTCTAACTGCTCCTACCACACCTAAATAGATATCTCCGCCTGTTCTTTCGGCAATGTCTTTAAATAGATCGACTCTTTCCAAGAGATTCCCTCCCATCTTATATTCCAGGGATGTTTCATCCGTGTATTCTGTGTCTCACATTCTATAGTTATGATGTTGTCCCAATGACTTATGACTATTAATATGCTTTTTTTCCCCCCTTATGATGAAAAGTGAAAAATTTATTATGTCTTAGCATTTATGATCATTTGTTTTGATGAAATAACCCTATAAAGGATGACATAAAAATAATAACCCTTCCCTTACAATATATTTTGCAAGAAAAGGGTTATGCCTATTTTGTCATAAAGACAGGTTCGTTATTTTCATCAACCGTATACGGTAAAGAATATGCAGGAACAAAGTATGTATCTTTCACTAGTAAATTCCGAATATCTTCACCATTTTTATATTTTTTATCACCCGATTTGAGTTCTTCAAATAAATCCATTGAATAATCAACATAAATGTCGCCGTCCCCATTGATGACAAGGGGAAGATTTTTATTGGAATAAGGGCTATTCACGTAGACTTCCTCGTCATAGCCAAGTTCCTTATAATTCAGGGTATAGACATTGTTTGCCACTTCTTTTTTAAACGGAGGATAGTCCTGTGCCTGGATCCTGATTTTCAATTCCCTTATCTGTTCAGCCATACGAAGATCGAATATCTTGACTTCCGGCTTTTCTTCTACATTCACCAGAACATATTGAAAGATTCCGCCATTTTCAAAGGCATTCCCCGGAATCTCGGGTAAGTATCTGGGTGATAATTTCCTGAAATCAATCGGATATTTCTGATAGATGGGAGTATCCTGATCCCGGGTCTTGATTGGAAGCAGTCCGCTATTATCTTTCTGATAGGTTTCCACTGCCTCTTGTACAGCCTTCACCTGGGTTTCATAAGGAATCTGATTCTGACTTAATTCTTCATCCGGATACAGACAGCCGGAAAGTATGCTCATTGTAAGTATGAGGAGTAATGCTGTTATACTAAAGCGCTTCAATCTAAAACGTCCTTTCAATCGGGCGGTCCTAATTGGTAGGTCCGCTTAATACTATATAAATCATCATGAGCCCACCAGCGATCATCAATATGTATGCCATGAAAGCTGTGATAAAACGCAGGAATTTCTGCTTAATCTTATATCGGCTGAAATAAATCGTTAATATGGCAAAAAACATGAATCCCATTGAGGCAAACGAAATCCACATCTTCATCATCGAATCCAAAGTACATCCCTCCTGTTATCGAATGTATTATATCATAAGATTTTTACTAAAGAATAGAAAAGAATGGTTGTTCAAGAATCTGTTACAATCCTAAAGGTGGGGCTTATGGATGAAAAATCAAAAAAAAGCTTCTCAAGTATGTCAGCATCATAGACGTCAACATACTAAGAGAAGCTCTAAATAAGGGAGACCTACCCATCCATAGGCAAAGCTGTATATATTCATGACAGTGTATGCAGAAAGATCAGTGTACGCATCCTCGAATGCCTATAAATCGAGGAATAATTGTGCATTATGCAAAAATAATCATTCATACAGTCCTATTCTCCGGATCAGGTTAAGCGTTCACCCAGAATATTCACAAGGTCTTCCATTTCATTCGTTTTTACGCGGCCCATCAAATGATCAACGGCTTCTTTCGCTTCCACTTTATTAAAGAGGACATCGTACAGTGCATCCGTAATCGGCATATTCACTTCATACTTCTCAGCAAGCTGATGGGCCGCTTTCGTCGTGCGCACCCCTTCTACGACCATGCCCATGTTGGCCAGGACCTCATCCAGATTATGACCCTTTCCGAGCATATTCCCGGCTCTCCAGTTTCTCGAGTGTACACTTGTACACGTCACGATGAGATCACCGATTCCCGTTAATCCTGAAAACGTCAGGGGATTCGCACCCATCTTCGTTCCCAGACGGGCAATCTCAGCAAGCCCGCGTGTAATCAGAGCCGCTTTGGCGTTATCCCCGTATCCCAGGCCGTCTGTAATTCCGGCAGCAAGGGCGATGATATTCTTTAGAGCCCCGCCAATTTCTACACCCAGGAGATCCGGATTTGTGTATACACGGAAATTCATGTTCATGAACAGGTCCTGAACCTCTTCAGCAGCCTTCATATCCTTAGATGAAACGGTCACAGTCGTTGGATGCCTTAAGCTCACTTCTTCAGCGTGGCTAGGTCCTGACAGTACCACGACTGTATGTAAATTCTCAGGTGCCATTTCATCTTCGATCAATTCTGAAATTCTGAGGAGGGAATCAGGTTCTATTCCCTTACTTACATGGACCACGGTCAATGGTGCACGTTGTACCTCTTGAATCTGCCCGAGTACTCCGCGGATCGCTTTCGTCGGAACAGCCAGAATGATGGTATCAACACCATCCAATGACTCCCCGAGGTCGTGATAGCCAATAATGGATTGGGGTAGCTCGATGTCTTTCAAATACTTTTGATTCGTATGCCTGGAGTTGATTTCATCGATTTGTTCTTTTTTGTGGCCCCACAGCCTGACTTCCAAACCATTATCAGCCAGTACCATCGCCAGGGCCGTGCCCCAGCTTCCTGCTCCGACTACCGTTACATTTTTTGAACTTTTCATTTTTACACCCACCTTATTATTTTCTAGCACGCGCAATAATACGAATAGGGGTTCCTTCAAATCCAAATGCATCACGGATTCTATTTTCCAAGAATCGTTCGTAAGAGAAGTGCATTAATTCAGGGTCATTGACGAATACAACGAAAGTAGGAGGCTTTACAGCCACTTGTGTCGCATAGTAAATCCGTAATCTCTTTCCATTATCCGTCGGTGTCGGATTCATGGCAACTGCATCCATGACCACTTCGTTCAGCACACTGGATTGTACACGCATGGCGTGATTTTCACTTGCCGTATTAATGATAGGCAGCAAAGTGTGAATGCGCTTCTTTGTTTTCGCAGAAAGGAAGACGATAGGAGCATAGTCAAGGAATTGAAAATGTTCCCTGATATTCTTTTCCCATTTATTCATGGTTTTCTCATCTTTTTCCACGGCATCCCATTTATTCACGACAATGACGACAGCACGCCCGGCATCATGTGCATACCCTGCGATTTTCTTGTCCTGCTCGATGATTCCTTCCTCTCCGTCTATGACTGATAGGACGACATCTGAGCGCTCAATGGCTCTGAGAGCTCTTAACACACTATATTTTTCAGTGGTTTCATACACTTTCCCTTTTTTCCTCATACCCGCTGTGTCAATGATGACGTAGTCCTGTCCATCATACGTATAGGAGGAGTCAATGGCATCCCGCGTCGTGCCTGCTACGTTACTGACGATGACACGGTCTTCCCCTAATAAAGCGTTGACTAAAGAAGATTTTCCTACATTCGGACGACCGATCAAAGAAAATTTGATGACATCTTCCGCATAGTCCTCGTCCTCTTCCTGTTTGAAGTTCTTGACAACTTCGTCGAGCAGATCTCCCAGACCAAGTCCATGGGAACCTGAAATAGGATACGGTTCGCCAAATCCTAAAGAGTAGAAATCATAAACCATTTCCCTCATTTCTGGATTATCGATTTTGTTTATCCCTAATACGACCGGTTTCTTTGATCTGTAAAGAATTTTGGCAACGATTTCATCAGCGGCTGTGACACCCTCGCGGCCATTCGTCAAGAATACAATGACATCGGCTTCATCAATGGCAATTTCAGCCTGCTGCCTGATTTGATCCAGGAATGGTTCATTTCCCAGTTCAATCCCGCCTGTATCAATGATATTAAATTCATGCGTCAGCCATTCTGCAGAACTATATATACGGTCCCTTGTTACACCAGGTACATCTTCAACGATGGATATTCTTTCCCCAACAATTCTATTAAAGATCGTGGACTTCCCGACGTTCGGACGCCCTACGATTGCTACTACTGGTTTAGTCACGTTCATCACCCTTTCTGTAAGAAGTTGTTTCGTTCTTACATTTCCTCTTTTTAAGCCTGTTCAATCATTTTCATTAACTGGCACAAGAAGGACCGGCCCTTAAGGTAATGTTTCCTTATGGGACAGTCCCCCCTAACTTTACTATTTTATCAGTAAAAGCATAAACTGGCAATCAATGTTTTACAATGATGAAGAGTCCCTCGTCTAATTCATGGGCAATCCCGTCGAGGATGGCTTCCAGGTTTGCGCAGATCTTTTGTAATTCATCATCCGTTTTACAATAGAACACACTTGTTCCACTCGGTACTTTTTCAGGTGTGGTCGTGACGGTTGCGAGGATGAATTTCTGTATGGTCGTACTCATTTTAACTTACTCCCCTCCTGATTCGCTTTCGACTCAGACGGCATTCTTATGGCATTTTCCAGGGTTGGTACCTGCCCAAGGATGGCTATGGCCTTCTCCACGTCCTTTCGCTGCGGAAGGACAAACACCCCGACTCTCCCATCATCTAAATCCCTCTTGGCGAGCGGTGTCAAAGCAGGAGTTCCCGAATCCTTAAAGATCCCGAGGGAAGTGGACATATCATGGAGAATGGCCTGACGCTGACCCAGATTGGCGAGTGTCGACCTTGCATCAAATGATTTGGGTGAAAGGATGAACCCCATCCCATATCGAAGGATCTCTTCCTGCCTTACTTTAAGGCCTATATTCATGATGTAGATATTATCAACATATAATCCCGCTCCATCAAAATGCGGCTTCACATATTCAATGTCAACGATATCCTTCAGCCGCCCGCCGGCCATTAATTTATGAGCAAGCACCATGCAGATTGCACTGATCCCTAAAGCGGCGTATATATTGAATACGATGTAGGCAATCGTAGCAAGAAGAGAGGTGAAAATCACCAGGTAATTTCGACTTTCAAATGCAATGGCAATCCCCTCGATGTACGTAGCCCCTCTGGGGACAAGCTCATATGCATCCAGCTCTGTCAACGTGTTTCTCTCCATATTTCTCACATCACGGAACTGAGAAGCCGCAACCGTCAAGAACGTTATCGCCGTGAAATTCTCCTCCAGTAAAGCAGGGATTGCAATGGTACCGAGACCCGCCGCAATGAACCCCAGGGCTATATGTATAATCTTTCCATGAAGATACGTCGGATATTGGCGATAGTCGGTGCGAAGCATATAGATCCTTGTCAGGGTCCCAACCACCACGCCAAAGATCACCGGATACACATACACATTCATAGATTCTTCATTTCCCCCTTATTTGTTTGTGTCTTGATGTGAACAGCCTGATTTATTTCCACCACTATTTTCAAGGCTGATAAAAGCCCGATGGTTAGTGCAAGCACGTCCAAGTAAGCAGGTCCTCCGATCGAATAGTAAAATCCAACCTTGTTTAATGGAATGCTCAGAAAAATGTCGCCGGTCACACTGCTTAAAGCGACTGCAATGAGGCGGAGCCTGTGTTGGGTGGTGTGGCTGTAGAAAAGAACACCTACAAGTACCAACGATAAAGAAAGGATGATATCCCGATCTATAAACATAAGTACCGGGTCATAAATGGAAATCAGAGCGATTCCAGCGTAGAGCATCCCCATGGAGAGAACTGCTACAAGCATATATAACTTCTCTCTCAAGCTTAAATTTCGTATAGTAACAATACAAATGAGTGCAAGTACAATAACAGGGAATGATACTTCTACAGGACCCACCATCATTCCATATGGAAATACACATATGAGCAATAAACAAATAAACGAATAACGAAAACGTTCCGAATGCTTCTTTCTCATTATAAATGTCGTATATACCCATATTCCCCACAGTAACCACAAATACAATATGCCATCCATCAGCACACTCTCCCTCCTATTATCTACATTATGGAAAATCTTTATGTATCTCATTCATGTATGAATCAACTTTCCAAAGAAAAAATAAAGATAGGAGGTGTATTCAAGTGGGTAAAGATCGACAAGAGAAAAAGCTGAAACAAAGCAAGCGAGTGGAATCAGACCGTGACCAGGGCTTACATTACAATGGAGCGACAAGCGTCGAAGGACCGGAAAAAGCTAAACGCTAAAAGTGTGAACGGACAGGTCGGACGCGAGAAGTCTAAAAACTCTCGGTGTTTCATCGAAAGCGGTGGGTAATAATCCGGCCCGAATTTGTCAAAAATCCAGCCGTTTTAAGTGAAAATCCAGCGGAAATCCAACGGAATCCGGCCGTTTTGATCGAAAATCCAGCCGTTTCACGTTGAAATCCAGCCGTTTAACAAAAATATCCAAAAATCGAATCCGAATCAACAAACTCAACCCATGCAACAAAAAAAGAACGAATTCTCACTCATGAGAATTCGTTCTTTTTACATACACCTATTACTGTACCCCCGGGGATTCAATCCTCTCGTTTCAAGCCAATGATATATGTGACCTGATAGCACCATGGGTACCTTATGAAGATCGTCAATCCGTCTACATCCGAGAGCACACATTAAAAATTGAATATCCGTATGAATTTGATTCACTTCTTCAATGGTATCGTTCAAACCCGTTTCAAGGAGCTGTTTAAGGATGACGCCGGCCATCCCAACAGCTGATGCCCCTAAACCAAGGGACTTAACGATGTCCAGGCTGTTCTGGATGCCACCGGAAGCCAGGATTGGCTTATCTGAGACAGCGTAGCTCTCTGCTATCGATACTGCAGTGGGGATCCCCCATTCATCAAAGAAATCCAACATACGCTTTCTCCGCTGGTTCTCGATTTTCGAGAAGTTCGTTCCGCCGAATCCGCCTATATCGATGGCTGAAATCGTTGAGTCGGACAAGGATTCTGCAGCCTCTTTACTGATACCAAACCCGGTCTCTTTCACAATCACAGGTACGGAAAGATTCTCGGCAATATTCTGTATCCTCTCCAGGGCCCCTTGGAAGTCACGGTCCCCTTCTGGCATCGTCAATTCCTGAATCACATTCAAATGAATCTGCAGGGCGTCGGCTCGAATCATCTCAACGGCATCTCTTGCCTGTTGAACAGTGGCCTCACTTCCCAAATTCCCGAAAATCATCCCATCCGGGTTATGCTTCCGGACGACTTCATACGTTTTTCGTTCAGCAGGGTCTTTAAGAGCTGACATTTGCGATCCTACCGCAATCGCCAGCCCCGTTTCCCTGGAAAGAATCGATAATTCCTGATTGATTTTTGTAGTGGATTCTCCACCTCCACCCGTCATAGCATTTATGAAAATTGGCGAACTCCATGTAAGTTCGCCAATCTCAGACTGCAGATGAACCTCATCCACTGCTATATTCGGTAAGCTTTGGTGGACAAAAGCCACTTCATCGAAACCGGTCTTCCGCTGTTGACCGGTAGACAAAGCATAATTAATGTGGTCTTGCTTTCTTTGAGCTCTCGTCACAATTCATCACCATTACTTAAGATCTTTTAATTTATCTCCAATCATTTCTCCTAATTGGAAGCCGGTGCTTTCTTCAGGCATTTCGTAATCCGTTACTTCTTCCTCTTTCTCCTCAAGCGCCTTGATGCTTAGAGATAAGCGTTGTTCATTTTCGTTCACGTCAAGCACCTTCACTTTTACATCCTGGTTCTCCTGAAGCACTTCGTGTGGAGTACCGATATGTTTATGTGAAATTTGAGAGATATGAACAAGTCCTTCCACTCCAGGGAACACTTCTACAAATGCCCCGTAAGATACAAGGCGTTTTACGACCCCATCCAACACGCTTCCTTTAGGAGCCTTGTCTGAAATGTCACTCCATGGCCCAGGGAGGGTTTCTTTGATGGATAAAGAAATACGCTCGTTGTCACGGTCGACACTCAGGACCTTCACCTGTACTTTTTGTCCCTCAGTCACGACATCCGAAGGCTTCTCTACATGTTCATGGGATAGTTGGGAAATATGGACAAGTCCGTCCACCCCACCAATATCCACGAATGCACCGAAATCCGTAATCCGCTGGACTGTCCCTTCAAGGACGGCACCCGATTCGATGTCTGTCAGCAGCTGTTTCTTCTGTTGCTGCTTCTCTGCTTCGACCACTGCACGGTGGGACAGGATCAAACGATTCTTCTCCTGATCAAGCTCAACGATCTTGAACGATAAGGTTTTATCTTTATAATCGGAGAAATCCTCGACATAATAATCTTCCACCAATGATGCCGGGACGAATCCCCTTACTCCAAGATCAACGACAAGACCGCCCTTCACGACGTCTTTCACTTCAGCTTCGAAGACGTCTCCATTTTCAAAGCGGACCTTCATTTCTTCCCATGCTTTTTCAGCATCCACTTTACGTTTGGATAGAACCAGAAGTTCTTCTTCCACTTTAGTCACGATTAACTCAAGTACATCCCCTTCACTGACTACATCAGAAGCTTTTTCGATATGAAGGCTTGAGAGTTCACTAATTGGAATGATGCCATCCACTTTACTATCTTGAACGTCGACTAAGACTTGTTTTTCTTCAACCTTAGTGACTGTCCCCTTAACTTTTTCACCAATTTCAAGATTCTTCACTTCAATTCCATTCATGTCTTCCATTATGTACTCCTCCTTAATCCATGACTGCAAAGATTTTGATTATTGTGAGACTTCGCAATTTAAAATATTCTTTCTACTAACTTCTAATAAATACTACTTTTTGTCAAGCGGGAAACCTTATATTATTGATTCGCATGTATCAGGTCTTCAATATGCTTCATGATGATTTCCGTCGTTTTCTCCGCATTTAATCTTTCTTCACGGATACTATCCATCGGGATCGGCGGTCCGAATACAACCTTCAATTTCCTGAATGGCTTGTATGGGCCGATGATGGCACAGGGTACGACATAAGCTTCGGATCTTAGTGCAAAGAAGCCCGCTCCTGCCAATCCCTTGCCGATTTGCCCTGTCTTACTTCTAGTACCCTCTGGGAACAGTCCTAAAACATCTCCCTGCTTCAGGACTTTTAATCCTTTACGGAGTGCTTCCCGGTCGCTCATCCCTCTTTTCACGGGGAATGCGCGTAAATCAGGAAGCAATTTCCCCAATACGGGAACATTGAAGAGTTCTTCTTTCGCCATGAAGGACACTGGCCTTGGAGCTGAGATCCCTACAACGGGGGGATCCAGATTATCAATGTGGTTGGCGCATAGTAAAACACCCCCATCTTTCGGGAAATGCTCCAGCCCCTTCACCTCTATCCGGTACAAAGGGGAAAGGATCGACTTAACGAGACCTCTGGCAAAGGTATATAGGTTCACTTTAACCTTTCCTTTCTACTAAAAGCATGATTTGGTCCACCACTTCTGAAATGGAAAGGGAAGTGGTGTCTATTTCCGTTGCATCCTCGGCTTTTTTCAAAGGGGCAACTTCTCTTTCAGAATCGATCTTGTCACGGCGGGCGATTTCTCCTTTTAATTGCTCCAGATCACTCGGATATCCCTTCGAGAGATTCTCCTCGTGTCTCCTTTGGGCGCGTTCGTCCACACTCGCGAGTAAGAAAACTTTGATTTCCGCATCAGGTATGACGTGGGTGCCGATATCCCTTCCATCCATCACTACAGCGCCTTCTTTTGCAAGCAGCTGCTGTCTCTTCACCATTTCTTCCCTCACACCTGAATGAACGGCCACATGGGACACTGAATTGGTCACGGAAGCCTGACGGATTTCATCTGTTACATCGTTTCCGTCCAGGTATACAAGCTGTCCCACTTCAGAAGGTTCAAGTTCGATCGTCGTTTCAGACAATAATTGATTCAATGCATTCTCATCATGCAAGTCTACGTTGCTGCTCAAAGCTTTATACGTTAAAGAGCGGTACATCGCCCCGGTATCAATATAAAGATAAGATAATTTTCCTGCTACAATTTTTGCAACGGTACTTTTACCTGCCGCTGCAGGACCATCGATTGCAATTCTTAATTTTTTCAATTCATCCACCTACTTAAGTTCCTAATAATTTTCTTACCCATTTTAACATAAATCTCACTTTTCGTTTATAGATTCTTACGTTGAGAGTATTTTTCAAAAAAAAGAGCAGGGATTCATCTCCTGCTCTAACGTGATAGGGTTTCTACAATTTCACTGTACTCCATTTTCTCCACTCCTTCGTAGAATACGAGCTTATGAAGCTCGGGAAGGACATTCAGTTGATGAAAGACAAACTGGACCGCTATTAATAGTATGACATGTATGATGGCTAATTTAATTAAAATTCTTTCTACCCTTTTCACTGTGATCACCCTTTTTCCTTACTAAGAAAAAGTATGTGTACATTTTGGTTTTTTATTCAAGTAAGCCTTTTTTTCTTAAGTCAAGCTGTCTTTCGAAACAATATCTTAAAATATGCTGCCTCTGATTTTCAGTTAAATGAACAAATTCGATGCTTGCAATTTGTTTGTGTTCCTTTTCCCAGACCCGGATCACTTTTCCTTCGATTTCTGCATACCGGCACTCCCCTGTCTGCATCGGGAGGACGATGATGGTGGACAGCCCGTCGCCACTTTTCAAATCCATTCCCTTCCTGACCACTACAGCACATCCTCCTGCACTGAGATCTTCCGTGATCGTCGGATAAAACTGACCATTCTTCTTTAATGAAATGTCGGTACTCGCTTCTACACGAACGAATTGCCTTCTTTGGACTTTCATTAACCCTTCGTCCCCTGGATAGTGCAGGTGGATCATCGGTATCTTGGATAGTTTACGGCCCATCACTTCCGTTTCAAACATCAGGACGGTCTGTTCATTGAAGGTGAAGCTTGCTTTCAACTGTGTTCCATCGATTAAAAAAACGGCTTTCTCCGTTTGGGTATGGATGGGATAATCGATAAAAATCCCCTCCTCGGAAAGTTCGACCACCCTGCATCTATATCGATCAAATGTTTCATTATGTATAGGCTCCAATTGCAATGTGGTACCTGTTTTTATCATAGTCCGAAATTCCCACTTTCCCATATTATGTATCTATATTATGTCACGAGATCCCTCTCCTTTCCATACCTTTTTTAACCCCATTCTGAATTTTCGAATAAGAAGAGAGGGACGGACCTCCATGATGGAGGTCCGTCCCTCTAAGTGTTAAACGACTTCTTCATAGATGGGCTCTGCTTTTTTGAGCCTTTCTACTTTCTCTTCTTCTCCTGTGTTAGCATTGACGAATATTCTATAGGTATCTTTACCCAGCATGCCCATGAATTCATAGCATAGCACTTCTTCGTTGAGATCGTTCACAATCACCGCCTGGCGTTCTTCCATTATCTTCAGGTTGGGGTTCGTCGTTTCTTTCGCCTCTGCCTTAGTAATGGAAGCCTTAGGGATTTCCCTTTCATGATTATTTTTTAAGTATTCTTCAGCAGCAAACCCGACAATCTGTCCATTATCCAGTGCTACTTTTATTTTGACTGAATCAGGATAAACCCTCACTCCGTCCAGGACCGTTACGTATGTGAAAATACCGATGTTATCATATTGTGCACTCTCAAACAGCTCGAGCTTCTGGAAGTTATTTTCCTTCAGGAAAGCCGTCGCTTTTTCAGCTGCTTTGTTCAAGCTGATCTTTGGTTCATTGATTTTACGGTTATTGATATACCAGATCGGATACCCGCCTTTTTGGGTGATATCCATACTTGCTTCGGTGTTACCATTTCCGATCGATACACTATAGAATTTGTAATCGGCACCCTTCCCGCTTTTTGAAACTTTTGCATCTTTCGATTTAGGGATGCCGGAATACCTCCTCAATATCTTGACTGCTTCCTCTTTGGAAATTTCTTTCCCTTTTAACTTTTTAAAGTTCTGATCTTTTTTCTCCGTGTTGACGAAGGTGGTCGTGCCAAAGTTCGCTTCATCATATCCGGATACATTTTTCTCGACAGTCTTGAATCCATCGATAATGGTATTGTCTGCCTGTTCATCTCCTGATGCCAAAGCCATTTCCACATCCATCCATCGCAAATTGTTTTCCATGACAAGATGCTGGACTTGACGTAACTGATTTTGTATATCGGCACTTTGTTTATATAGGTTTTCCAATGACTTATATTCTTTATCCGTCAATGGATTTTTATCTAAATCCCTGACAGCTACACGATAACTGAAGTCACCGATATTACTCAGGAATTCTTCCGTCTTATTAAATGGCAGCAGCGTTAAAGGAAGCTGACCTACGTCACTGTGAGCCTGTGACGTCAATCTCCACACATCGGCAAGTGCCGGTGATAGTGACTTCCGTGAATTCATGGCAAGAGTGGAACCGATTTGATCATGAAGCAGGTCCACCTGGTAAGTCAATTCATGAAATGCTCTTTGATAATTATTTTCCGCATTGATCAGTATCGCATTTTTCTCCTGGTGTTCCTGGTATCCCCAGAAAGCGGTACCTGCAACACCGAGGACGAGTACCGTAATTAAAATGATACGTAGCAATTCCCTTCACCTCTTTAACTACAGAATATGTGTTTTCCAATTTTCTTGATTTGGGGACGGGACCAAATCCACTTGCTTGTTGCCGTCGCTGGATTAAAGTAATACAGGGCACTTGATGACGGATCCCAACCGTTAATGGCATCCAACACCGCTTCTTTTGCTCTTTCATTAGGGGTTAACCAGATTTGGCCGTCAGCTACGGCTGTGAACGCACCTGGTTCAAAGATGACCCCTGCCACGGTATTGGGAAACGCTGAGCTGTCTATCCGATTGAGAATGACTGCTGCTACAGCTACTTGTCCCTCGTATGGTTCACCACGTGATTCTCCATATACTGCGTTTGCGATCAATTGAATGTCATTTTGAGAGAAACCATTCGGTGTATTCACCGCCGTCGGCTTAGAAGGGGCCGGCTTGTTTTGAGCAGGAGCCTTTGCACCTCCCCCACCTGTCGAACCTCCTTGTTTATCTAAATCTGTCCCGCCATAATGGCTGAAGTCATTGCCTTTTTCAATTTGATTCTTCACATATTCCTTATTGTACTTTGATGCTTTCACAAGTTTTTCTTTTGTTTTCGCACCGGCAAGGCCATCGATCGGAAGACCGAACTCATATTGAAAGTTTCGGAGTGCCCAATAGGTCCCCCATCCAAATACACCATCAATATCGCCGTTATAATATCCGATATATTGAAGTCTGGATTGAAGCTCGATTACATCCTCACCCGTTGCGCCATGCTGAATGACCTGATTCGTAAAAGCGTCTGCCTTCTCACCTTCAGAAGAAATCATAAGAAGAGAACACATTAGCACCATGACGACTGAAGTAGAAACCCATTTGAAACGACTATTCATAATGCCTTAACCTCCATATCTTCAATTAACATTAACTCTAGTTTTTGTAGAGGCTCCCATTTTATACAAGTGGAATCATTAAAATTTGAAAACGGGAAAAAGCGCCTTCACAAGTAAAGCACTTTGATAAGACACTGTAATGTCTCAGCAAAAAGGATGTAAACAAGTAAGGTTATAATGAGTGAGGGGTACTTCATTAATTCAAACAGGAGGGTCATGATGGAGGATTATTTAGCGAAATCGTTGGATGAATGGAAAGAGGATATTTCGGAGGTATTGGATCAAATCAATACAGATTATGAGGAAGTAAAAAAAGAACTGAAGGTCTATTCCTATAAATACGGAATTACAAAGCAGGTCATTCAATCTACGGTGAATGAGGAAATCATTGAAAATATCAGGGAAATGTATCATAAGCCATTTGAAGAAAAGTATAGTGAACTGAAAGAATACATACGCGACTTGGATGAAAAACGTAAAGTATTTCAGATGTTTGTAAACAAAATTGATGAAGTGAAGCGTAAAGAATCCCCAAAAACTGATCTGGCTGCTGCCTATAAATAAAATCGAACCCCCGCAATGAGCGGGGGTTCTTCTGACTCACTTATACATAATCGTCTTTAAATGACTTCTTTCTTCAATTCCCTTTTGTACTTCTTCTCTGTCAGCTGATGGGCGCTCTTCACTTTCTTTAATCCCAGCCACCATAAAAAAAACATAAACGGAACCATGTAGTAAACCCAGTTTTTCTCAGCAAGGAAAATATAATTGTAGGTTCCATGTAACAAGAGAGGCACCGAAACGGCCAGAAAAAGCCATTTATGCCTTTCTTCCCGGGATGAGAACTTGGCTTTCCCTAAATAATACCCCATGATGACACCGAAAAGGGCATGACTGGATACAGGGAGTACCGCCCTCCCAAATGCGTGCTCTACGCCATTGGCGATCAAATATAATATATTTTCCACTGTAGCGAACCCAAGGGAAACACTGGCTCCATACACGATCCCGTCATATGGTTCGTTGAAGTCCACGTGCTGGAAGATGGCAAACATTAAAATAAACCACTTAAAAAACTCTTCTAGGAACCCGGAGGAAATGAAGGCTGTAGACCAATTGGAATCAATGATCCCTTCCACTTCCAGGACATATTGTAAAAACATAATCGGAAAGGTAATAAGGGCCCCGTACATAAACGTTTTAAACACCAATGTAATGGGTTCGGCCTCGTATTGATCCCGTAAATAAAAGTAACTTAACAATGCTAATCCTGGTGCTATACCCGCTGATAAAATCACCAGCATAAAAAGTCCTCTTTTCTTTCGGTTTTCTTAATCGTATCATGTTAATGTAGGATTGGAAATAGGAATTTAAATGGTTGGAGGAATGAATGATGAAGAAAGATATTTTAGTCATACATACAGGCGGCACCATCTCGATGATGGAAGACGAACAGACCGGAGCCGTTACACCGGGAAAAGAAAACCCGCTCTCTGTGCAGACATCAATTGTTTCAAATCTGGCGAATCTGAGTGTAGTAGAAGCATTCCACCTGCCCTCCCCTCATATTACGCCTCTGCATATGCAGCAGCTGAAAGAAATCATCGAAGAAAAGTATCAGGAAAAGCCATTCCACGGGGTCGTCATCACCCACGGAACGGATACATTGGAAGAAACAGCTTATTTCCTGGACTTGACCCTCTCCCTCCCCATCTCGATCGTGGTGACGGGAGCGATGAGATCAAGCAATGAAATAGGGGCTGACGGTTTATATAATCTGATTTCATCTGTCCGTGTAGCAGCGGACGATAAATCCATGAACAAGGGGGTTCTGGTTGTCCTGAACGATGAGATCCATTCTGCGAAAAATGTGACCAAAACCCATACGAGCAATGTATCCACATTTCAAAGCCCACAGTATGGACCGATCGGGATCGTGACGAAAAGAGGGGTCCTCTTCCATCACCAGCCGACCTCTAATGAGCACTACGAGGTATGTGACATCTCCAAGAGGGTGACACTCATAAAAGCGTATGCAGGAATGGATTCAGGATTACTGCGGGCGATAAAGGAGCTTCAGTACGACGGGGTCGTCATCGAAGCATTGGGTCAGGGGAATCTCCCACCGGAAACCGTGATGGGCATCGAGGAACTGTTAGAAGCGAGTATTCCCGTCGTATTGGTTTCGAGATGCTTCAATGGGATCGTCCAGGACATTTACGGATATTCAGGTGGAGGAAAACAACTGAAGGAAAAAGGGGTCATCTTCTCTAACGGTCTAAATGGACAAAAGGCCAGAATCAAGCTTGTGGTCGCCCTTTCCCAAATACATGATATGAAAGAACTTGAAGCGATTTTCAAAAACTAGTAAACGACAAAAAGTAAAAAAGACGAAAGAAAGAGGCTCCTCTGCGAGCCTCTTTGTCATTCTATTTTTTCATTTCCGTGATGGATCTTGCAATCAATCCGCCATGCAAACGACCGTTTTCTATGAAGATTTCATTGGCATTGTTTCCTGCGGCAATGACTCCCGCAATATAGACGCCGGCTACATTTGTTTCCATCGTTTCGGGATTGTGGGCCGGACGTCCTGTTTCCTTATCGATTTCTATCCCCATTTTCGTCAGGAAGCTGTGATCGGGATGATAGCCGGTCATGGCAAACACAAAATCACTCTTGACTTCTTTCTTTTCTCCATTAACGTTGTAAAGAACAGTATCCCCTGTTATTTCGTCCACACATGCCTGAAACTCCATCGTGACTTCACCGTTTCTTACAAGTGCGTCAAAATTCGGCAGGATCCAGGGCTTGACACTTTTGGAGTATTCACTTCCCCGGTATAAAACGGTGACCCTTGCCCCCGCTTTATTCAATTCGAGTGCTGCATCAACGGCGGAGTTTTTGCCTCCGATGACCACCACATCCGTATCAAAAAAAGGATGGGCTTCTTTAAAATAGTGAAACACATTCTCTTGTTCCTCCCCCGGGATCTCCATATAATTCGGGTTATCGTAGTATCCGGTTGCGATGACGATCGACTTACTTTCATAATGGCCCTTAGAAGTCGTCACCGTAAAGCTGTCGTCGTGTTTCTCTACTTTATAAACAGTTTCAAATCGGTTGATCCTCAGCTTTTTACGCTTCGCCACTTCGCGATAATAGACCAATGCCTGATTCCTTCTCGGCTTATGCTCTTCAATGACAAAAGGTACATCGCCGATCTCAAGCTTCTCACTCGACGAAAAGAAGGTTTGATGGGTAGGGTAGTGGTAAATCGCATTGACGATATTTCCTTTTTCGATGATCAAAGGATTGATTCCTTTTTCTTTGAGACTAATGGCAGCAGACAACCCGCACGGTCCTCCGCCTACTATAATACATTCTTCCATTTTCAAATTCAGACACTCCTTCAATTCCTCTATCTGAATGATCAAGTTCATCCGTACACTTCAGATTATTAAAAAGTCTTTACTCAGTTATTATGGAATAAGATTGCGTCCAGGTCAAAAAGGAGCCCTCGGTCTCCCGGGATCCACACTTATAGGATGGGCTGCATTGATATGATCCCAATAGAAAAAAGGGTGGGGTTTCTTGCCCCCACCCTTTTAGTATATCGCTAAATCCACCCTCTGAACCTGCAGGCTTCCGCCATTTTCCTTACCCCGACCATATAGGCTGCGAGCCTCATATCCACTCTTCTAGTTTGTGACGTTTCATACACATTATTAAAAGAGTTGACAAGGATCTTTTCCAGTTTCTCTTCCACTTCTTCTTCTGTCCAGTAATACCCTTGATTATTCTGGACCCACTCGAAATACGAAACCGTTACGCCACCTGAGGATGCTAACACATCCGGTACCAATAGGATACCTCGTTCCGTCAAGATCTTCGTTGCATCCAGTGTCGTCGGGCCGTTGGCAGCTTCGACGACGATGCTTGCCCTGATATTGTGGGCATTCTTATCCGTGATTTGATTTTCGATGGCAGCAGGCACTAGAATATCACAATCCAGCTCCAGCAGTTCTTCATTTGTAATCGTATTATTGAACAATTTCGTGACCGTTCCAAAGCT
Organism: Rossellomorea vietnamensis; assembly: GCF_025398035.1. Classification (NCBI taxonomy): domain Bacteria; kingdom Bacillati; phylum Bacillota; class Bacilli; order Caryophanales; family Bacillaceae; genus Rossellomorea; species Rossellomorea vietnamensis. The sequence continues at coordinate 130,871 of NZ_CP104558.1, read as the reverse complement.
GTCGCGTCTGTCCAGCAGATAGTCGATGTCCAAGCCGTCCTCATCGTGCAGGCCGCCGTAGGCATCGGATATGCCGATCACCTTCGCACCGGCATCATGCATGAATTTGGCAAGGAAGCTTCCGGCATTCCCGAACCCCTGAACGACCACCCGTGCCCCTTCAAGTTTGATCCCCTTTTTCTTCGCCGCTTCGTGGATACAAATTGTCACCCCTTTGGCAGTGGCCGTTTCACGGCCGTGGGACCCTCCCAGCACCAGTGGTTTCCCGGTAATGAATCCTGGAGAATTGTATTCATCAATGCGACTGTATTCATCCATCATCCACGCCATGATTTGAGAATTGGTGAATACATCCGGGGCCGGAATATCTTTAGAAGGTCCGACAATTTGGCTGATGGCACGCACATATCCACGGCTTAATCGCTCTAACTCCCTGAATGACATATCCCGGGGATCACAGATGATTCCGCCTTTACCTCCCCCATAGGGAAGATCGACAATTCCGCATTTCAAGCTCATCCAAATGGAAAGCGCTTTAACTTCCTTCTCCGAAACGTTCGGATGAAAGCGGATACCGCCCTTTGTCGGTCCGACCGCATCATTATGCTGGGCACGATAGCCCGTGAAAACCTTTACTTTTCCATCGTCCATCCGGACTGGTATTTTAACCGTTAACATACGAATGGGTTCTTTTAATAATTCATACACTTCTTCTGAATACCCTAATTTATCGAGTGCAAGATGAATAACCGTTTGTGTAGATTTCAGCACATCATGCTGTTCTGAACTTTGATGATTTTCTTTCCCCTTTTCGGCTACCATGTATGTAAACCTCCCAGTATCCTTCACTGTTTAGCAGATCCTCGTCCGCTTTCATGACATAGTATACACGTTTGATTTCCACTTGCAAAGAAGGAAAATTCAATATAGGATATTTTTTTGAAAACGCTATCATTTTAGAATAAGAATCTCTAAAAAGCACCCCCAGGAGACCCTGAGAGTGCAAAAGACGATTTTCTTATAAGATCAAACATAAAATATATATTCAAAGGGGGTAAAAATTCAATACCAGGATCAACGAGTCAAAAATAATGTAATATCTTTTTAATGGAATCCCTAAGTAACACAACTCGGCCATATTCCATCAGGATATGCTTTGTGATCGTCGAGTGTTGACCATATTCGGCGCCAATCGCTTCAAGGACGAAACTGTCGCCCTCAAGCAAATTCTCTATAAGTACGTAATACTTTTTTTCATAGTAAAAAATACTGAATTGAATGAGGGAATGGCTCAGCTTTCCCATCTCATTGATCCGTTTGAGAAGGTTGAGTAAGTCCTCGAAATCATTGAAATACACGAGAACATCGTGATCGTTCATGGATTTCATCATTTCGGTACCTTCTTCCCAGTCGGAAAAGTCATCCTCTGACTCCAACGTGAGGATCAGACAGATTTCCTGGTCATCAAATGATTCAATCTCCACTGTGATTTCCATTTGTGTTTCGATGCCGAATTTCCCTTGTACTTCATCTAACATGTCTTCGAACAGATCATGCCACATATAGGAATCTTTCCATTGGTCCTGTTCAAATAACCCTTTTTGTTCCAACTCTTCTACACTAATGGAAAATTTTATTTTATTGTCCGAAATTCTTTCGAGCTTCATCTTCGTACCCCCTAGAGTGTGACGATTTATCATCATACTATGTAAGGGGCAAAAAACAGTGCATGCTCTTATAATTTACTTTTGAGCCAATGTTCCCATTCGGATTTGGATTGTCCCACGATGTGTTCATCAAATTCTGCTTTTACGTCTTTGGGCAGATGATCGACGGCGAAACCGCCCATTCCGATTACGAGATCCTTCCGCTCGTTCTTTAAGGATGTAACGAGTGAAAGGAGGTTATCAACATTTTCAAACAGTGTGCACGAGAAGAATAAAAACTTTGGATCCACTTCATCCAATACGACCTCAATATCATTCTCTTTTATGCTCGATCCCAGGTAGATGACTTCAAACCCCTTCCTTCGTACGTAAAGGGTGAAGATCAACAATCCCAATTCATGCCATTCTCCAGGGCCGCAGACAGCCACTACCTTGGGTAATATCCCGTTATGAGGGAATGAATGCATGATGATACCGATACGGGACCTGAGGATGGAAGTGGCAAAATGCTCATGGGCCGTCGTGATTTCATCGTTTTCCCATAAATCACCGATCCTGACCAGGAGGCTGCCGAGAATGTCGATGACCACCTTGTCGATGGTATACACCGAAAACGACTGGTTGATCAATTCATGGGCCTTCGTTTCATCAAAACTCAATAAAGCCTTCAAGAGATCATCGGAAATCGTCTGGGTGCGATCCTTTTGTTCAGAGGATGTGATTTCATTCTCTTCCAGTTCCTGTTTGTCCAGTAACGCAACGGCCTGGCTGATGGTAAAGCCTTGATCGACCTTTTCAACCAGCCATTTCAATATATTTAAGTGTTGTTCGGTATACAAACGGTGCCCGGATTCATTCCGCACAGGAGCAATGATCTGGTATCTTCTCTCCCATGCCCTCAATGTTCCCGGTTGAATCCCTAAAATGGTAGACACAGCCTTAATATTGTATTTGCCTTCCAACTTCTTATCATTGCTCATAAATAGTCCCCCAAGTATTTCTCATCTCTCTAAAATTATAACCCGAGAAACATCATTGTGTAAAATTTGTATAGGTAATGAATAACATTTGTTCATTTTAACCCTTATCTATCATCACCAAGTGGGTTTCGGCCGGGGCACCCAGCCGCAAAGGAATAGCGGTGGTCCCGTAGCCATTGCTTACTAATAGGGTGGTCTCCGGGAGAGTTTCAAGTCTTCCTTTTTTATACATTCCCCAACCGAACAGACGAATCTGCCCCCCGTGTGTATGTCCGCTTAGCATGAAATCGATTCCGTCTTCTTTCTGAACTTGATTCACAAGTCTTGGATCATGACTGATTAAAAGATTGAATTCATCAGGGTGTACCCCTTCAAGTGAAGCCTCATAATTTGCCCGTTGGGTACTTGCGTCATCCACCCCTATCAAGTTCAAGACCCCGTTATGAATCTTTACCTTCACTGAAGAATTGACGATTTCAATGATTCCTTTTTTCTTGAATATCTGTTTTAACCTGCTCGTATTCACTTCATAATCATTGTTTCCCCATACGAAATAAACGTTCCCCAACGTCAGGAGTTTGTCAAGATTTCGTTCGACCCTGGAAAAAGGCACTCCTTTTTCCAACAGGTCCCCGCCGATGATGACAAGATCCGTTTTCCCTTGCACGTCTTCGATGATTTCATTTGAAATTTCCCGTTTATGTATATCAGAAATAAAAAAAAGGGATACGGGATTCATCTGTCGGGGATAGTGCGGCAGCTTAACCTCTTCAATCTTTACGACGCTACGTCGGGCTTCATATACCATATAAAAGAGGAGGCTTGCTCCCCCTGCCAATAAAATCATACTAAATTCAAGCATTGTGGCCTCCTTGACGGCGAAAATCTATTGAAATGATACCATAAAAAATGGCTGAACAGGAAAAAATCATGGTTTGCCATATGCCATACCCGCTCAGTACGTAGATCACCGCTAAGTGAAATGGAATGAGGATCGATTCTTTATGTAGTTTTCCATTCCATAATTGAAGGACAGAATAGAATTCAGCCCTCAGCACATTCACCTGGACCATGATCCCGATCATAAAAGCAATGGACGCAGCGAAGAACTGTACTGGATTGAGAACCATCTCCACAATGAATTCCGGATTTGCAAATCGTTCGGGTACTGGAAACCATGTAATGAATAGATACCCCAAAAGAAACGTCATTATCAGTTTCATGAAATGATTGATCAAAAAAATCCCTCCCATAAATCTTATGAGGGGGATTTTGTTTCATACAGGGATTTATTCAATTATTCGTCTTCATGGATATCGAGAATCCGGAATCCTGATTTCTCTAACTTATGAAGGAATTTATCCATATTGTCCTTCTTTTCCACCTTCAGGACAATTCGGCGTAATAATTTATCCGATTCATCGAATGTTACAAGGGATATCACTGATTCTGAATATTGTTGGATGATGTCACCGAGCCTCGCGATCCGCCCTTCCGTTTCTACAGAAGAGAAAGCGATGCGGACTCCTTTCTGGTCCATGCCGAATGCACTCCTGAATTGATCCAGGACGTCAAAGCGTGTAACAAGTCCCAGGAACTTATTATTTTCGGCCACCACCGGGAGGATCGGCGAATCCTTTAATTCGATCAATGCATTTTCAAATACATCCTTTTCGGTTATATATTTGTCCGAATCCGTGATGATATCACTGACCTTTTTCTCTTTGAGAAAGGATTCCTTGTCCATTCCGGAAAGGAAGAAGCTTTGATAGATATTGTAACGGGTCGCTACGCCTTTATATTCTTCATTCGAAAGGACAGGTACCCCGTCGATTTTATGGTGTTCGAGCACCGTCAGCGTCTTTTCAACTGAATCGTTCACATCCACCACATAGCATTTGTGTTTCGGTATCATGGCATTTTTAACAAACATTTGACCACCTCATCATTAATTTCCTACACCTTAAGTATTCAACATTTCCCTTGTATTTCCCTTCATTCTTATGAATTTATATAAATTAACATGTTCCCATTCAGCCAATCATATGTTGTTACGAAGGAATTCATTTAAAGGAGGAATTGGTATGCATGAATTCTATAAAGCATATTATCCGTATATAAGTCCCTATGACCCGTGTAAGCCGATTACACGGAAGGTATATTCGACTCCCCCAAACCTGTATCTTGGGTTTCAGCCACCAAATTTAGAACAATATACCCCTAAAGAAGCATTGCAGAAAGGGACATTGTGGAAAGTATTTTATGATCCGTATTATAGTCCCTACGAAAAAGCGAAGGGAGAGTGATCCAATATGAAACAGCTTCCCGCCCATTATTATGAAGTGTTGGAAGAACTGCAGGCGGTCGATTTCGTCATTGTCGATCCCACTCTGTACCTTGATACCCACCCGGAAGATCATGAGGCCATCTCACAGTACAATATGTATGTCAAAACCCGAAAACAAATCAAAAAGAAATTTGAAAAGGAATTCGGTCCACTGACCCATTTTGGGTACAGCTACTCCAATTACCCGTGGGATTGGAAGGAAGCACCCTGGCCATGGCAAGTGTAAGAGATGTGGATGTCTGTCACATCCACTCCCAGTGCTTCCCTTTAAGCACTGGGTTTTCACTTACTTCCATGGAACAGATTGATATCCCATTCTTTCTTCATTTTATCATATACATGATGCCTCTTTTTCCACGCTTCTTCTTTCCATAAATCTTTACTGCGATCGATGATCTCGCATCTTAATGCATGAAATTCTTTTTCTTTCTTTTCCTTCTTTTCATATAGAATTTTGGCAGCTCCGAATAGCACAACCAGAAAAAGGGCCATGAATAAATGCATGGAATCTGATACAAAGCTGGAGAACATCGCAGCGAATGAGTAAGAATAAGGGTCTAACACGAACTTCGTCAAATAATATAGAAAAAAGAAGGATGCAAACATTGCCCCCCATAATGTATATAGGTGAAGGGCCTTCGCCCGATCAAATTTTTGTTTCTTCTCAATCAGGTTATAGAGCATTTGCTCCGTTGCCTGATCTGTCCACTCCCCAAATTCCTTTCCTCCCCGGTCCATCCTTATCCACTCCTCCCCTCCCTAAAGCATATGAGCATGTCCAGGGAGATAGAATCAGCACATGAAAAAGGATCCCCTGAGAGGATCCTTTTTGAATATTTTCAACCGTACCGCTGTGTTTGGCCATGGAAGGAGCTCACTTCCCTGAATTCAGTTATGAGTCCTTCAAAGATGGCATCCCAGGATTGTCTTTCAGCCATTTGGAGTGCTTTTCGTTTCATGTAGGTCAATCTGCTTTCATCCAGCGATTCGATGATATGGTGGATGAAGGATTGATATTGATGAGCTTCTGCAACCCTGCCCGTATGATCATGCTCAACGATATTCGTCACGCCTCCCCTGTCTGCGACTACGGCAGGCAACCCTGATGCCAGTGCCTCCAGTACGACATTCCCAAATGTTTCAGAAGCTGAAGGGAAGACAAACAAATCGGAGGAGGCATACGTTTCTGCAAGTTCTTCCCCTGTCAGATAGCCTGTAAAGATGACATTTTCACCCCGGGTCTTATCCATGAGCTCTTTCTTTAGCGGTCCATCGCCGACGATGAGCCATTGGACTCGATCCTTCACTTCCCCGGGAAGGTGTTTGATCGTTTTTTCAAGTGTATCCAAGTCTTTCTCTGGTGCCAGCCTCCCTACATAAAGAAGGATATATTTCTTACCTATCTTGAATTTTTCCCTAAGGGAGGAGTTTCGCTTCTTGGGTGAAAAGGTCGCACAATCGACCCCTCTCCCCCATATGGACAAGTCGGTAAAGCCCTGATTCATAAGATGCATCCTCGTTTCTTCAGAAGGGACGAGGATGCGGTCAGCCTGTGAATAAAACCACTTCATATATTTCCATAATAATGGGGCTGCCCACATCATTTTGTAATAATTCAAGTAGACATCAAAATGAGTATGATAAGAGGCCACAAGGGGGAGGTCCAATTTCTTAGCTCCACGGATTCCATAAAGCCCCATCGTCAGAGGCGTGGTAACATGAATCAGTGTAGGAGAGAAATCCATTAGCTGCTTTCGGATTGTCTTTGGATTTGCTATGGCCGTCCGGCATTCAGGATACAGAAAGAATGGAAAACTCGTGAACGAGTGCACATTAGGATAATTCTCCCCTTTATCCTGAAGATCAGGTGTGAACACTTTGTATTCAATCCTTCTCTTATCATAATGATCCGTCAGCTTTTTTAACGTCCTTGCCACTCCGTTTACCTGGGGATAAAACGTATCAGTAAAAAGCGCCACTCTCATTACCCTTCCCCCTTTTTGGTTTATATGCAATGTTAGCTTTCAGTTAGCTTCTTTATATAAACAAGATGGCCATTGTCGTGACAAATGCCAGAAACGCACCTGCCAATACATCTGAAGGATAATGGACACCCAGGACGACTCTTGAATACCCAACCAGCCAGCTCAACGGGAACAGAACGAGCATCGAGATCGGGTAGTGAATCATAAAAGGGATGGTGATGGAGAAAATAGCCGTTGAATGGCCCGAAGGAAATGAATGATCCTTGAATTGATAGCCATGGATGATCGCCCCCGGTAATGTCATATAGGGACGGATTCTTTTAACCCCTTTTTTCAGCAACATCATCAGGATATGGCTGATGATCAACGAGACCGCAGCCGCAATGACCGTGTCCATAAGCCAACCATAATACCGACCAAGGATGAATAAGATGAAGATGGATCCCACACTGAACTTCGCCCCGCCCAAGTGAGTTACATATCCAAAGAATGAACGATAAAGCTCCTTACTGCCATTGATCCTATAAAACAACTTATCATCTGCATGACGAAAGCGCGTCAGCATATTGTCCATTCAATCAACCCCTTCTCTGTACTGATATGTCAGTTTCATTATATTTTCCGTATGTAATGCTTCTACTAATTCCATGTAAATTCTACTGGCGATTGTTGCAAATAAATGTAAATCACCAACAAAAAAACACCCGCCCCCTTTTCTGGGGAGGATGTTCTATTGATCTAACGGAATTTCCAACACTTGGCCTGATTGGATATCTGTATCCTGAATCTTATTCCATTCTTTGATCCGGTCAACGCCTGATGGGGAATGGTAGTAATTCATGGCGATCCGGTACAAGGTTTCCTGAGGTTTAACCGTATGATAAACAACCTTGACCTTTGGCTCTTCTTTCTCTATTTCTTGTGATTCTTCTTTTGGTTCATCCTTTATCTGTTCCTGCGGCTTTTCTTCCACTGTTTCTTTAGGTGGTGGCGCCGAAGCTTGTTGATTCTTCTCACCGGTAGTGGTAGCGGACTCGTTCGAAGATGCATTTTGCTTGTCCGTTTCAGGAGGATCTTCTTCCTCTTTAGGGGCGACGGCAGCCTCATCCTCACTACCTTCTTGTTCCTCCTCAGATTGGTCATAACGGACTTCAACCACGTCATCTATATCTTCAGACATGACGACGAGTGGACCATTTCTGTGATCGAGATAAGAATAAATGCCGAAAACGGTCAAAGGCAATAAAATAAAAAATAAGAGCAGCATACTGATCAATGGGTACTTCATTTTCCATTTTTTCTTTTTATGTTTCTCTCTATGCAGCTCACTTCTCGGGGGAAGCGGCTCCCTTTTTTTGACGGGTGGTTCCTCAGGGACTCGTTCAATTTTTATCTTCCGTTTCGCTGCCTGATCTCGATATGGGTCTTTACTCATGTGACATCCCTTCTTTACTTCTTTGTCTTCCATTCTTACGCATATGTAACCCCAGTAAAAAATCGATGACAAAGTGCATGATGATCGTAACCAATAAATTATCTGTGAATTCATAAATGAAACCGATCCAAAAGCTGAGCAATACGATATTAATGATTAAAAACCAGTGAGCCCAGTACCTGAAATGAATGAGAGCGAAAATAATGCTTGAAATGATCAGTCCAAAGTGAAATTGAAGGACACCCCTGAATAAAACCTCTTCACTTACACTGATAAACATCGCTAAAAGGGCGATTTCCCCCATGCTTCTATTTGTGAATATCTGTGCATTGACCCCGCCATCGTCGTAATATTTAGCAGGCAGCACCTTCATCAGGAGCATATCGATCAGGACGATCAGGAGACCGCTCGTCATCCCGACCGTAAAGATGGCAGGGGAAAACCTGATCTGATCCCAGAATTCAGACGTTGTGTCAAATAAAAATAAACCTAACACACAGGCGATCGTTAATAGTAAAACTTGAGTAAAATACAAATGGAACGTTAATTGCTTCTTGGAAAGCTGTTGAATGATTTCCCCTTGTTTCTTCATTGATACCACTTATCCTAATAGTAAATTTTCTAACCTTTTCTCCCAGTTTGCAGTGCCGGTTTCTTGTATATTTAACGAGAATGGCTCAGTCTTGAAATCATCGAGTGAATCACCGCATCGATCACAACAATATGGGTTATCGACATTCTTTTTTTCATTGAAATAATGGAGGAGCTTCTCCCGTCTGCACGTAACGGCCTGTAGCCAGTTGATCATGGAGTACAGGTTGTCCTTCTTGTATTGTAAACGATTGTTCCGGATTTGTTTCACTTTTTCTAGTAATCTATCTTGATCAATCGGCATGTCCCGGGTCAACTCCTCTGTATAATACAACAGGAATCGATACTGCACCTCTGTAAGCTGAAGCTGTTCGATTAACTCCTTTGACTGTCCCTTTCTGCCCTCTTCGATAAACCTCTGAATTTGATCATCTTGGGGCAGCTCACTTTCAATGAACTGAAGGGGCAAGGAAAGATCCTGTTCTGAGTATAGCACGACAGATACACTACTTTCTCCATCGCGGCCCGCCCTTCCAATTTCCTGTAAAAACGCTTCGATGCTGGAGGGGAAATGAAAGTGAATGACGAAACGGATATTTTCTTTATTCACTCCCATTCCAAACGCCGAGGTTGCACAGATCATTCTAAGCTTCCCGGAAAGGAATTGCTGCTGAATCAAGATCCGGTCCTCCTGCTCCATCCCACCATGGTAGTGTGCCACTCCTGACACACCGTTCTCTGACAGCCAGAGAGCAATATCTTCAGCCATACGTTTACTTGAGAAATACACTACTCCCGGACCGTCCCACGCTCTCACACATTCTAACAACGTGTTCAGCTTTTCATTTGGTCCGGACACCCTCTTAACAAATAATCCAATATTCCCACGATCGACTGAATAGACCATTTCAACAGCATGATCCATTTGAAGCACCTTCTTGATGTCTTCCCTGACTTCCTCCGTCGCCGTTGCCGTCAATGCCAGGGTGGTCGGATTGTGGAGCAGCTTCTTCAGTTCCCCGAGCTTTAGATAATCCGGCCTGAAATCAGGCCCCCACTGAGATATACAATGCGCTTCATCGATTACATACAGGGAAATATCCAAAGATTGCAGGGAGGATATGACCCCTCGATTCATTAACATTTCAGGGGAAATGAAGATGAACTTATACAGATGTAATCGTTCCAAAGCCTCTCTTCTTTCCATATAGGGCAAAAAAGAATTCAGTGCGATGACCCGCTTTTCTCCCATCACTTTCATCTGCTCCACTTGATCCTGCATTAAAGAAAGCAGGGGAGAAATGATCAACACGTGCCCATCCATCAGATAACCGGGCAGCTGATAACACAGTGACTTCCCTGTCCCAGTCGGGAGCATAGCAATCGTGTCCCGTTGATTCAGAACGGAATGGATGATTTCTTCCTGCCCTTCCCTAAAGGAGGAGTAGCCGAATCTTTCTTTAAGTTCTTGTTGCAGATTCACGTGTTTCACCTGCCTTTGCGATAGCCACCCGGATTTGAAAATAGCTCAAATGAGGGAGTTTTTCTTTAATGTGCTTAAGTCTTTTCGTCTGTGCTTCCTCCATCACCTTCAGTACGTTTACGTATTCTTCCCTGGTAATGAAGGGATCAATGTCCAAACCTTCCTCTGTTAAAATCAACTCGATGACATGGTCCTCAATGGTATTGAGTTTCAATTTACGGATCCGGGCGATTTCTTCTAGGGAATGCCCCCTCTTATACAAGTCGTAGGTCTTGCTGGTCGATATGGTCAGGTTCTGTCGGTGATCACTTTTCAAGCCCATGGAATATAATAACGGAAAGCCTTTAGGATCCCTTTCTATTTCGGTCAACATACCGTGAAGCAGATTCAGGAATCGGAAGCGGCACTCTTCAAGATCCATGTCCAATTTCTCTGCCACCTGAAATTCCGTCCAGCCATAGTCCTTATATCCGGTTAATCGATACACCAATAAAGAGGGATCACTTCCCTGGATGTTCAGAAGGGTGGTCAGCTCTTTGAACAAGAGGGACGAGAGAGTGTCACTGTTAGGATTCGCCCTGATACAATTCTTGACCCATTCCTGTATATGTCTGTTTCGCTGAACCGGGTAATAGAGGAATTCCTGACGTTTGGCATTGGAAAGGACTTGAACCAGAAGGCTTAGCCTCATCCAGAATAGACGGGCTTTATCACCATGAATGAGACCGTTCATTTCTGAAGGGAAAGCCCCATCAAGAAAATACTGTTTCACAGCTTTAGAACCCTCGGATGCCATGCTGGCATTATCATTTTCACCAACGGTTATCCATCCGGCCTCTTCCAATTCCCTTACCTTTTGATTGAAATACGGCCGCTTCAACTTAGGTAAAGAAAGGAAAAACGGTTGCAGATGAAAGATATGTGCATCCTGAATCGATTGGGAAGATTTCTTCCCTTTTAAAATATGAAATACCGAGTAAATGGAGCGCTCTCCATTAATTTGCAAAAAACAATATAGGATCACATAATTAAGATAGGTCAATGCTCTCCTCCTTAATATGTAGGTTATTGTCAAATATTGTACCATGAAATTGGCTTTTCACCATGTTTTGTTTTTCATATATAGGATAAAAATAAAAAGAAAGCACCTAACTATTGAAAAGTCATCCAATCCTCTATAAAATAAACATTAAGTGATTTTTCACAAATTGACATTGTGTATAATGATGAATTATATAGAATTATTTATTCGGGAGGTTTTTTCTTTGCCAAAATATACGATCGTTGACAAGGATACATGCATTGCATGTGGAGCATGCGGGGCTGCCGCTCCAGATATTTACGATTATGATGATGAAGGTATTGCATTTGTAACATTAGATGATAACCAGGGGACGGTTGAAGTTCCTGACGTATTGGAAGATGATATGATCGATGCATTCGAAGGTTGCCCGACAGATTCCATTAAAGTATCTGACGAACCATTCGACGGAGATGCACTGAAATTTGAATAGTAAGGATGAGGCTAAGAAGATCGATCTTCTTAGCTTTTTTTATGGATATGGAATGCAATAGAAAAACCCCTCAATATGGCTGAGGGGTTCATTTTATAACATCATTATGCCGCTTTGTTTAAGGCCACCTGTCTTGATAGCCAGCCTTGAAGGCGGACAAACAGTAAAGTAAATACGGATGTCACCAAAATCCCTTTCAGGATGTTGAATGGAACGATTCCGGTAATGATGATTTCAGCAGGAAGCTCAAAGTTCATGAAGTATTTATAAGCAGGCAGGAACACAAAGTAATTCAGGATCCCCATGCTGATACTCATGACGACGGTTCCTGTGATCAGTCCGATCAACAGACCTTTTTTCGATTGAAAACGTGAATAGATGTAATACGTCGGAAGAATCAAAAGGACTCCCGCAATAAAATTGGCTGCATGACCAATCGGAACACCTGTGTCGCTTCCGGTCATGACGTAATCAATCACGTTCTTAAACAGTTCGACCAATATTCCTGCAAGCGGTCCCAGTGTGACCGTCGCAATCAATGCAGGTACATCACTGAAATCAACCATAAGGAACTTTGGAAATGGTGGAATTGGGAAGTTGAATAACATTAGTACATACGATATGGCACTTAGCATACCAATTGTGACAAACATTCTCGTATTCATTTTTTTCATAACTCTCTCTCCTTTAGGAGATTCATCTCAAATCGAAGACGGTTCAAGCTAAAGGTAGCATTAAAAAACTCCCGGATAAACAAACATATCCCGGAGAATGAAAGGCATACCCTAATAAACGTTTAGCTTCCCATTTTCTAAACGTTGTGGCCATCACCTTCATCTTCTCCCATCCAGACTATACTGTCGGCTTTGGAATCGCACCAAATCCTGCCCCAAAAGGCTCGCGGGCTTAGAAACACGAGGTTTCATCACCGCCGGTAGGGAATTTCACCCTGCCCCGAAGACGAATCTTTATTTTTTTATACATTCTCATTATACATAAAGTTAAGTGCTATGTGAAGAAAAACAGTTCGAATTCGAACTAATTATGTGTTTTCCCTATCCGTGCTGTGCGTGACATCATCAATTCACCTTCAGCACCTGCTGTGGATATATTGCCGATGCCGGGTTCAAGTCATTCCTCGACACCAGTTCATCCATATCGATCCCCTGCGCCTTAGAGATCGAATACAATGTGTCCCCTTGCTTCACTACGTATTGCCCTTCAGGGGAGGATCCTGATCCTGGAATCATCAATCTCTGATTGACGTTTAACCCGGAGCTCTTCAATGCATTCTTCTGCATGATTTCTTCCACTGACAAACCATATTGTCTGGAAATCCCCCAAAGAGTCTCACCTTTATGGACGATGTGCACCCCCTCCGCTACATGTTCATCAGGAAGCGATTCCGGAGTCCCAGAGACACCCACTGCCTGGAATGGATCCTTCTCTTTGGCAAATACCAGCTGTCCGACTTCCCCCTGACCGAACACACGATAGGGATCGACTGCATTTTCTTTATCAATCGTCCACTCCCCTCTGTGGACTTCAAAATGGAGATGAGCCCCCGTTGATCTTCCCGTGTTCCCCAATCGTCCAAGTTGTTGACCTTGTGCCACTTCCTGATTTTCATCCACAAGCCTGCTTTGAAGATGGGCATAGACGGTTTCATATCCATTTTCATGCCTGATGAATACAACATGACCGTAGGTATCTGAAAGATAAGATTTGATCACTTTTCCTTTAGCGACAGAATATACAGGCGACCCGATATCCCCTCCGATATCCATGCCTTTGTGAGAACCTGACCTTGTACCATATGAATCTGTTATCATACCTTCTACGGGAAATGTCCAGGACGATGTGTCACCTGACACCTTATCCCCCTCTGCGTTAGCTGCATTTACGGTTAAGAACATCATGAATACACTTACCGTTAAAAGAAAAAAGATGAATAGCCTTCTTGCATAATCGAAAATCATGCTTGTCCTCCTTAGGTCTTATTGACAGACGTGCCTTGACTTCTATATGTATTACACCATTCTTACCGTTTCCCCCTCATTACATGCATAGGCATGCTTTTTGAGATATTTTTCCTTTGTGTAGTTTGTCTGTGAATGCGGTAAATATTCGTTTTTATAGCGTAAAAATAAAAAAACCAGATTCGGATCAAATCCGCTTCTGGTCTTTTCCATGAGATTTAATTCACAACGCTCTTTTTATTCGGACTGATCGGTGTCTCGAGGGGCTCTGTGAAGTCAAAGCCGTTCCAGCTTTCCTGTTTGATGTTTTCAAACCGGGCACTTTCAAAGCCAGAGCTCCTGCTTGTCAGCAATATTCCTTCGATCAGCTCCTGTGCGGTTTGTTCGCCTAAAGAGGTTAAATCCAGTTCGTTTAAAAAACTGATTGTGACCACCTCATTTGCTTCTGTCACGTTAAAGTTGATGTCTTTCGGGACGACACTTTGAAAAAGGCCCGTCTCTGCACTTTTCATTGCCTGGATCGACTCCTTGATCCCCCCTCTGTTTACATTATCAGGTACAAGGAAGCGGTCCTTCCCATTGGGTGAGTATAGATAGTATGCACTGTGCGTCTTTTCGTTCAGATCAACACTTGAGAACTCTCCCGTCGAACTGAATTGAGGGACCGAACCGTCCTGATTTTTCAGTACAACTTTATCTAACCCTTTGTGCTGGAATGAATATTGAAGAGAGTGATAAAAAGCGTATTCGACTGCACTGCTGCCACTGTAAGAATGATCGGGATCGAGGGTGAAGATGACCTTATTCTTGTCAAGGGACACATCTCCCTTTAAAGGCAGATAGTCTTCAAGTCCCCAGTCGGTTTCCGGCAGTTCCTCACCAATTTGCTCATGTCTTGTCAACCAGTCTTCCTGTCTCTGTTCTTCCACAATCGTTACAGGTATGGGCACTGCTTCAGGTGAAACAAGTCCAAAGGAATAGAATTCCTTTCCCTTTAGATCTTCTTCATAAAGAGAAAGCCTTTTGGGTGATTCTTTTAGATCCTCCGACATCGTCAGATTGCTGTTTTCATTTGGATCAGCCTCCGTCGCAGCGACTATCTCTTCTTTACTGGATCGGGGAGGGAGTTCGCTTTCTTTCTGAAGAGAAGCGATGTCCCCTTTATTTTCTGAGCTGCCTGGTTCCGCACCCGATTCGGATTTCTCCATACTGGTATCCGTTAGTTGATTCAGAACGGTGGGAGCGAGTAAGAACATGATGAATATGGCGGCAAGTGCAGCGACTGCCGGTATGAATCGTTTAAATGAGCTTTGACTTTTCTTTTTTCTCCTTTCCATTCGTGCATGGATATAGTGAGAAGTTCGATCATCTTTGATTTGAGGAAGTTTTTTGATGAGGTCCTCGATATCACGATCTTTCCATTCTGACTGGTTCAATGTCTCTTTCCTCCTTTGGGAGCCGTTGATTCATTTCAATCCTCAACCATTTAATGGCCCTATGCTGGGTCGTTTTTACTTTGCTTTCTGACCAGCCAAGCACCTCAGAGGTTTCAGAGATTGAAAGTTCCTGTAAGTAACGCATGATGATGACCATTCGAAAGTCCGTTGTGCAGTGTTTCAAGCATTCATACAACACCTGGATTTCTTCATTGGCAACGGCGATCTCTTCGGGAAGTGCCCCGTCGTCTGTTACTTCATTGCGACTCCAATCGAATTTATCCAGAATACGGTTCTTCCAGTTTTTCTGTCTTCTGAAATGGTCGATGGCAACATTTTTCGCAATGGAAAAAAGCCATGTCTTTTCGGAGCTTTTCCCTTCGAAATTCTCATGGGATTTAAGCACCCGGATATAGACTTCCTGAGCCAGGTCTTCTGCCTGCTGTTTATTTTGTACCATGTATATGAGAAATTGAAATACATCCTGATGATAAGCAGAGTATAATTTTTCAACAACGGAGTTCACTTTATTTCCTCCCCGTCAAATGATTAGTCGTTTACCTATGTAAAAAAGTTACACACTATCAATATAGTATTATTTAGGTGAAAAGGAAAGACCTATATTGACCTTAAAACCGCATGAAAAAAGCCAACAGGGAAATCACCCTGCTGGCCCATTTTCTCTATTTCAACAACCTTCTTGAAATAGAGCAAAAAATAAAGAATGTTTCCCATGTAACAAGAAAAATCGTCATGTTTCTATGGAGATGATCGATAATTGCCTAAATAGGGAGAAAGAAAGTGAAGGTTGTCCCTTGGTCGACTTTGCTTTGCACCTGAATATGCCCCTTATGGGACTCAATGATATTCTTGGCGATGGCGAGGCCGAGACCTGTTCCGGACTTTCCTCTTGTTCTTGCTTTATCTGCCTTGTAAAAGCGCTCGAATACAAAAGGAAGGTCTTCTTCGGGTATACCGGAACCCGTGTCCCTGACATGGAACAGAAATCCACCTTTCTTTTCCGTCAGGGAAACCGTCACTTCCCCTCCCGTCGGCGTATGCCTCAGAGCATTATCGATGAGATTCGTTAATACTTGTTCAATTCGATCGGGGTCTATGGAAATCTCTTTATTCAGTTCCACATCACTTTCAAAGTAAATGGAAACCTTTTTTTCCTTGGCCAATCCGATGAACTTATTTGTCACCCTTTCCGTGAAAGGCACAACACCGATCACATCCTTGTTCAGGGTGATATGCCCGGCTTCCATGCGGGCGAGATCCAGGAGATCGTTGACGAGCCTTCCCATGCGAAGCGATTCATCATAGATGATGCGCGCAATTTCTTTCTTCTCTTCTTCGGATCCGGCAATATCATCCACGATCGCTTCACTATACCCTTGCAGCATGGAAATGGGGGTGCGAAGTTCGTGGGATACATTGGCGATGAAATCCTTGCGGAGCTTATCCAATCTCCGTTCTTCTGTCATGTCCCGAACCACCGCGACCGCTCCCCTGATGGTGTTATTATTATACAGGGGACTCACGATCACTACATAGGAACGCCCTTGCAGACTCAGTTCATCCGTCTGTTCCATTTCTGTTACGACCACACTCTGCAACAACTCTCTTACTGTCGTCGGAATGGCTTCTTCACCCTCTTCACTTTGCTCGTAATACCAGTGTTGAAGGAAACGATCAGCAGGGGGGTTTGTGATCAGGATGGTCCCGTCCCGATTAAAGGTGATGACACCATCAGCCATACTGCTGAGAATGGATGAAAGCTGTTCTTTCTCCTGACTGAGTGCGTTGATATGAAACTTCAGCTGCCTTCCCATCTGATTGAAGCCAGTAGCAAGTTCACCGATTTCATCCTTTGTCAGGATCGGAACCTTTGTATCGAACTTTCCCTTTGCCACTTCGAAAGCAGCCTCCCTCATTTTCCGGAGCGGTGCAGTGATACGGGTGGAGAGGAAGAAGGCAAATATTGTCGTAAGGATGATGGCAATCCCCGCGGCAAGCAGAATCAGCTTGGTGGTTTGTCGTGTTGTATCCTTGATCACTCCCAGGGACTGATAGAGATAAACGGCACCATCTTCCCCATTGATATGAAGGGGCGTTCCGACTACGATGACATTCTCATATCGATTAGACGACTCCTTGGACAGTTCAACCTCTTTTTTCACGGTGATTTCTTTTGATTTGACCGACTGAAGCTTGTTATCCTTCGAGATATACTGGTGGATCTTCTTTTGAAAGACCGTCGAATCCTGAGAATATAGTGATTGGTTTTGATCCAGGGAAATAATGATATTAACAGGTTCATCGATGATTTCTTTCCCAAGTTCCATTCCAAGGGTCAGGTCATTATGATTCTCGATGACCCTGGCTACTTTTTCAGCTGTATGGGTCAGTTCTTTCTCCACTACACCTACATGGTAATTTTGAAAGAATTCCAACAATAAGATGGTTAGAATAAATAATACAAAGGAAACCAGAAGCAGGATGGTCACCCACAGTTTCCCTACTACACTACGCCAAAGCCTCATTCATTTGTTACCTCGAATTTATAGCCTACTCCCCATACGGTCACGATCATTTTAGCAGCCATTTCAGATACTTTGTTCAGCTTTTCCCGTAATCTTTTCACATGGGTATCCACCGTACGCAAATCGCCGAAGAATTCGTAATGCCATACTTCCTTCAACAGGTGCTCACGATCAAATACTTTATCAGGAGCTTTCGCAAGGAAATAGAGGAGTTCATATTCTTTAGGAGTCAGATTGACATCGATTCCATCCGCCGACACCCGGTGGGCATCATTATCGATTGTCAGATGCGGATAAACAATCAGGTCCTTTGCTTTTGCATCCGTCTGAATGAAGCTTGACTTCGTGGAGCGTCGTAATAATGCCTTCACCCTGAGAACTACTTCGCGGGGAGAGAAAGGCTTCACGATATAGTCGTCGGTCCCGACCTCGAAACCTTGTACCCTATTCACTTCTTCACCTTTGGCAGTAAGCATGATGACAGGGGTCGCCTTGCTTTCCCGAAGGTGCTGACACACTTCGATTCCATCCATTCCAGGCATCATGATATCCAATAGAATACAATCATAGTTCTGTTCGAGGGCCATCTCTAACGCCTGTTCTCCATTTTCCGCTTCATCGATTTCATAGTTTTCCCTTTCCAAATACATCTTTAGCAGTCTTCTGATTCGATCTTCATCATCAACAACCAGAATGCGAATATTTTCCTCCATGGGTACATCCCCCTTTGTATATTTACACTATATTATCCTATATTTTGTATAAAAAAAGAAGCTGACAGGAAAGAGAATTGGATTCTCATGGTTGTCAGCTCCTTCCTTTCGTTACGATTAATTAAGCGTATGAGTGTAACCCGGCAATGATAAGATTAACCGCTACAAGGTTGAATAGAATGATTGCAACCCCTACAACAGCAAGCCATGCCGATTTCTCGCCATGCCAGCCTTTGGACAGGCGGAGGTGGAGAAAGGCTGCATAGAATAAGAATGTAACCAATGCCCAAACCTCTTTCGGGTCCCATCCCCAAAAGCGGGTCCAGGCGATCTGTGCCCAGATCATGGCAAAGATGAGTCCTCCAAGAGTGAATACCGGAAATCCGATCAAGACGGAACGGTAACCGATTTCGTCCATCAAGTCGAGGTTCACATTCTTTACGAGTGGCTGCATCTTAGCTGCGATCCGCTTTCTGAAGATCAAGCGGAGAAGAAGATAAATGACTGTCCCGACCATAAATGACCAAATCACGGTATTTAATTTCTTCGCATTGATGAGAGCAGGCATTTCAACGAGTGGCTCCATCACGTCTTCGCTTAATAATTCACCTTTATTTGGACCTACCAGGGCTGGAAGGGTGTATTCAGAAATTGCCTCTTCCCCCTGTTGATTCACATATTGAAAGTTCGCTTCATAATGGCCAAGGGTAAATGCCGTCGATGCGACAACAAACCCCAGTACGACAACCAATGAATACATCACTGTCTCGAGCCAGAATGACTGCCTGCTGCCTTTTGTATGCTGAACTGATTTCAGTAAGTAGATCAACCCTGCCACGAAGCTGATGGAAAGAATCGCTTCCCCTGCCGAAACGGTGGTGACATGGATCTTCAACCAATCACTTTGAAGGGCAGGGATGAGTGGACTGATGTCCTTTGGAAACATGCTGGCGTATGCAATCACCAAAAGGGCGAATGGCAGTGCGATGACACCAAGGATCGTCGTCTTATACATAAAGTAAAGAATGATGAATGCCCCGACAAGCATCATACCGAAAAAGGTTGTAAATTCGAATAAATTACTTACCGGTGCATGTCCCGAAGCCCCCCATCTAAGAAAGAAGTACCCCAATTGAGAGGCAAATCCGACAAGGGTTAAAGCAATTCCGATAAAGCCCCATTTTTTCTGGTTCGTTTCCGTTGTATTCTTTTGACGGATACTCCCGCCAAAAAACAGAGTCGCGATCAAATACATGATGAAGGATACGTAAAGTAAATTACTGCTCCACTCTGCCATTGTTGTCGTTGACATCCTCATTCCTCCTTACTTCGTCCTTTTGTTGTTGATCGACAGGCTCATTGATTCCACTGCCTTCCAATACAAAGCTGATTTCATTTTTCAAACCATGCCAGTTTTTGTTCGTATGACCGGCTACGATGAGTCCATCCCCATCATCACTCCGCCTGATCCAGATCCTTCTGTGATGCCAGTATGCACCCTGTATGACACCGATCATGAAGATGGCTCCTCCAAGGGCCAGGATCCAGAGGGTAAGATCCTTATGTACGGTTAAGGCGGATACATCTCTCGTCTCGACACCGGCAAATGACAATTTATAGTCATTTTCCCCTAAGGGCTCAAGGTTTTTTCGGATTCCTACAAAACTGATTTCACCTTCGGGCTTTTCGGGTGAGAACAATTTAAACAGGAATGCCGGGTTATTCGGAAGGGGAGATTTTGTCTGCGGTTCACCCTGTTCGTTGAACCCGGAGAAATCCGGATAATATCCCATAAGTTCTGCTTTATACCCATCTTCAAACGTATAGGCATTTTGAGGGTCGAATAAATCGACTGTGAATTCACCGAAGCTTTTCCCCGACTCTTTGTTATCAAGGGTAAAAGACATGGATTTGAATTCATCCAGTTTATAACTTGTTTGATAAACAGCAAAATTTCCGAATTTCAGAGGATGGTTTACTTTAATGGAATCCTCCTGTTCTTTCTCTCGTTCTGCCTTCTGACCGGGAACGCGCTCTCCTGATTCCTTATACAGGATCACATCCGATTGGAAATTCTTCGCAATGGTCCCGTTTTTGTCAATCGCTTCACCGAATACTTCTTTATCCTTATTCTTGTCGTATGTCTCCAGGGTGAATCCCTTGTTTTCCAAGTAATATTCCTGGTCCGTCCCCGGAACGGCTCTCGTCTCTCCTTCACGGATCCACACCGTTTCGTCTATGTACATCCCCGGAACGAATCGAAGCATGCCACCGAAAAGGAAGATGATCAGACCGATATGATTTACATAGGGACCCCATCTTGAAAACCGATTCTTCTCTGCAAGGATATTTCCATCCTCTTCCCGGATCTTATATTTTTTCCGCGTCAGATTTTCTTTTATTTTTCCGATTGGCTCATCATATTCGGTCGTGTCCGTTTTCCCGTAGATCCTTTGGCGTTTCAAAAAGCCGACATGTCTTGTGACACGTTGATTCTTCAAGGCGCGATAGAGGGGGATCACACGGTCCAGGCTGCATATGACGAGGGAAACCCCAATGGATGCAATCAATAGCAAGTACCACCATGAGCTATAGAGATCATGGAACCCTACCGTATAGTATAGTTCTCCAAAGAAACCATAAACATCTTCATAGTATTCATCTGCAGGCTGACCATTTGGAATATACTGTTCCTGGGGCAGTATCGTTCCCACTGCTGAAGCAATAAGCGTGATGATGATTAACCACACGCCCACTTTCACAGATGAAAAGAAATTCCAAATCTTATCTATAATCGATTTATTATACGTTTGGGAACGTCTTGCACTCCCCTCGTAACGCATGTCATGGAGCTTTTCATTCTTTGCTTCCTCCGTTAAAGCCCGTCCACAGGATTCACAGAGAACCGTACCATTTGGATTCACATGACCGCATACACATTTAATCTCTTTCATGCTAAAACTCCTTATTTCAAGTTAAACTGCCTTACGGCTTGATGCTCTCTAAATCTTCAATGATATCGTTTTCTGTCATCGTACCCGTTATGATCTTCTCAATCTTTCCTTGAGGGTTGATCAGGAACGTCGTGGGAAGTGGATCGATCCCGTATGCATTCTGCACTTCTTCTTCCTTGTCTACTAATATAGGGAACTCTAACCCATGTTTTGAAACGAATCGGTTAATGAGGAAATCGGATTCCCCTACATTTACCGCTAAAATCTGTACACCTTGATCCTGATACTTCTTAAATTGATTGTTCATGTAAGGCATTTCCCTTTCACACGGCTTGCACCATGTTCCCCAGAAGTTCAGGAAGACTCCTTTTCCTTCATAGTCGGAAAGGCGGTGTGTATTCCCATCCATATCCGTAAGGACAAAATCCGGTGCCTTATCGCCAGCCTTTAACATCCCTCTTTCATCCTTCGTGAAATTTGCATAAAGGGTATATGCAACTGCAGAAGTCAGCACAATCAGAATAATGGTCCTGATGAGCAATCTGCGCTTTTTCTTATTCATTTACGTGTGCCTCCCAAATTGAAATCGTTCTCAAGAATGGAGAAGTTTTTCTCTCTTTACAGTAGCAAAGGGCCTGAAGTCATAAGAGTCCACTTATGACTTCAGTCCCTGC
This sequence comes from Rossellomorea vietnamensis, assembly GCF_025398035.1. Taxonomy (NCBI): domain Bacteria; kingdom Bacillati; phylum Bacillota; class Bacilli; order Caryophanales; family Bacillaceae; genus Rossellomorea; species Rossellomorea vietnamensis. The sequence goes on along the minus strand of NZ_CP104558.1, from coordinate 108,567 downwards.
CATGATGTACGGTTTCATATCCTCATAATGAGCAGAGAAATATCCCAATTATTTCAGGGTAAAATTTCTTTCTCATTATATCATTTATCACTTTAAAGTTAATGTAAATTATATGAAGGATATGTGACACTTTCCATAGTGGACATTAGTGGATGCTGCCTGTTTCAGCGAGCGCCCTCAATTGTTTCACTTCATGTGGTGTCAGTTCTCTTCCCTCTCCCGCATTCAAGCCGTGGAGCGAAAGGAATGCATATCTTTCTCTTTTCAACTTTTGAACAGGATAACCCAGGGCTTCGAACATCCTGCGGACCTGACGGTTTCTTCCTTCATGAATCGTGATTTCCACGATTGATTTCCCCTGCTTTTTATCGATGCTCAGGACTTTCACTTTAGCCGGTGCGGTCATTCCGTCTTCCAGCTTAATTCCTTTCTCAAGCTCACGGATCTTGAATTTAGGCGGAATCCCTTTTAATCTTGCCACATACGTCTTTTCAATTTCATTACTTGGGTGCATAAGGGAATTGGCGAAGTCGCCATCATTGGTTAACAAGAGGATCCCTGAAGTTTCATAATCAAGTCTGCCCACAGGATAAATTCTTTCCTCGATTTCAGGGAAGAAATCCGTTACCACCTGACGATCTTTATCATCGGTTACAGCCGAGATGACCCCTCTTGGTTTATAAAGCATGTAATATACTTTATTTTCTCTTTCGATCTGGATACCCGTCACTTCAACTCGATCGGAGTGAGATACCTTCGTTCCAAGTTCCTTCACGACTTTCCCATTGACCTTTACTTTACCTTCTATAATTAATTGCTCTGCTTTACGGCGTGACGCCACGCCACTGTGAGCAATTACCTTCTGTAATCGTTCCACGGTCTTTCACCTCATTTAATTTTCAATACATTTACCTTCATGAATTATTACACAATCCAGGCAAAATAGAAAGGCATAAAGGAAAATCGACCAATCCAGTCGATCCCTTTATGCCTTTTCATCTTTCCTGCAAGGTGAGGCTGATCATTAAAACATAATGGTGACGATGAAGATGGCAGCGGCTATTCCGACCAGGTCGGCGAGGAGACCCACTTTCAGGGCATCCCCCATTTTCCGGATGCCGACTGCACCGAAGTATACGGTCAGTACATACAGCGTTGTATCCGTGCTTCCCTGCAGGGTGGAAGCGAGTCTTCCGATGAACGAATCGGGTCCGTTGGTGGCGATGATATCACTCATCATGCCGAGGGCAGCAGTTCCTGAAATCGGCCTGATGATGGCCAGAGGGACGATTTCAGGAGGGATCCCGAGTGCAAGTAATGCGGGGCGGATCAGACCAACAAAGAATTCAAGGGCACCCGATTCCCGAAAAATGGTGATGGCCACCAGCATCCCAATCAGAAAGGGAATGATCGATACCGCTATTTTGATCCCTTCCTTTCCACCGTCAACAAATGTTTCATACGTCGGGACCTTTTTGATGGTCCCATAGATTAATATAAATCCAATCATGATCGGTATCAGCCATAAGGAAATGGTGGATATCCATTGCATTTACTTCACCTCTCGACGGGTTCGCCTGTAATGAAAATAACGGTCGATCAGAATCGCACCAATGGTGGACAGCATCGTGGCGATCAGAGTGGGTCCTACGATTTCAGTTGGCGACGCAGAGTCATATTTCATACGGATGGCGATCACCGTTGTCGGAATGATCGTAATGCTGGAGGTATTGATCGCCAAGAATGTGATCATCGACCTGCTGGCCACATCCTTTCCACCGTTTAAGCTTTTCAACTGCTCCATAGCTTTGATCCCTAGTGGGGTTGCAGCATTTCCCAAGCCGAACATATTGGCCATCATATTGGAAAGGATATACCCCATTGCCGGATGATTATCGGGCACTTCCGGGAATAGTCTCTTCACAAATGGTCTGAACAACTTAGCCAATTTATCAAGTAATCCCGCTTCCTGGGCGATCCTCATAATCCCGAGCCAAAACACTAATACACTGATCAATCCTATGCATAAGGTAACGGCTTCATTAGCTGAAGTGAAAATGGCTTCATTCACCTCGGCCATTTTCCCGTTAATGATGGCGAATACCAACCCGATGATGGTCATCCCTACCCATATCAAGTTAACCATGGTCCCGTACCCCTATGATGGATTCAAAGGAATAAGCCCAAAACTTCCACCAGCTTTTTTCTTCTTTCTTTTCGCCTGATGCTTTATAAAAGACGGGAAGGGTATCCACTTCCTTGTCCCCTAAATAAACCACTGCCTTCCCGACTACCTCAGGCACATGCTGGCCCTTTACCCATTCCTGTTTTGGCTTCAACATCTTATACTCCACCTTGACCTTATCTACTTCATCATCCTTCAGGGTTAATACAGATTCCCGCTTAAGGTACGCATGGTTTTTATAGATTTTATCATCCATTTTTTCAATATTACCTTTTTCCAGGACGATTTTGTAATCATAGTGTTTAAATCCGTATTCAAACATCCCAATATGATCATTCCAGTCATCAGGACCGTTCAGGGTCACGGCAATCAGATTCTCCCCATCTTTGGATGCGGTGGATACGAGCGTTCTTTTTGCCAGTTTTGTATAACCCGTTTTCCCTCCTGTACTATATTTATATAATTCCGTCAGCAGTCTATTTTTGTTTTTCCACTTGCGGTCCCACTTTTCATCCGGATTCGGGGCGGTGTGGACCTTGGTGCCTGCAATTTCCTTATACCTATCGTTTTCCATGGAATATCTCGTGAGAACGGCCATATCATATGCTGTCGAATAGTGATCTTCATGGTCATCCAGACCGTGTGGATTAGAGAAATGAGTATTTTCCATCCCTATTTCCTTTGCCTTTTCATTCATCATATAGACAAAACCGTCGAGGCTTCCCCCTACAAATTCCGCAATGGCGACTGCCCCATCATTGCCTGACCTGAGCATCAATCCGTACACGAGATCCTCAAGCTTTATCTTCTCTCCTGCCTTCAAATAAAGGGAGGAGCCTTCCGTACCGGCTGCGTTCTGAGATACGGTTACTTCCTGGTCCATCTTTCCGGATTCGACGGCAAGGATCGCAGTCATGATCTTCGTGATGCTGGCAATGCGACTTTGAGTATGGGCATCCTTTTCATATAGAACGCGCCCTGTTTCCTGATCCATTAAGATAGCTTTTTGTGAACTGACTGAAGGGGCAGCCAGAACCTTACCGGAAACAGAGACAAACAGAAAAGCAATGATTAGAAAATAGTATATGTAAAATCTCGCTCTCTTTCGATTCACACCCATCTACTCCTTTAAATCTAACGTGTTTGTACAAGTTTATGAGAGGACAAGGGGTAATATGAGTGAAATCTCGAAAGCAAAAGGGCAGATGGTACAGGTGAAATGGTTATCACGATGGACCATCGCCAAAACAAAAAAAGGCAGGACTGTGTATGCACCTTCACAGTCCTGCCTGTTCATATACGATTTTCTATTCGTTCGTTCCCATCGTCTCCTGAAATTTTTCAAAGAACAGGTCCGCTTCGTCCTGGGCGAATTCGTCTTCAATATTTTCAGGAAGAGGCGGAAGCTCCTCGATGCTCTTCAGGCCGAAGTAGTCCAGAAATTCTTTCGTTGTACCAAATAAAAAGGCACGTCCGGTCCCTTCCGCCCTGCCCACTTCCTTGACGAGCCCTTTTGATGTAAGGGTCTGAATGGGACGCTCGGTCTTGACTCCCCTGATCTGTTCGATTTCCATACGCGTGATCGGCTGTTTATACGCGATAATCGCAAGGGTTTCAAGGGCTGCCTGGGACAGGAAACTGACATGTGGGGATTCTACCAGTTTCTTTAAGTAGTCGGCATTCCTTTTTTTTGTCACTAATTGAAAGGTTCCTGCTATTTCAATGATGTATATGCCTCTATTAGAATCATTCTCATAATCATTCTTCAAGTCTTCAAGGACATCCTTTGCTTTTTGTTCTTCGATTTCCAGTACCGAACAGACCTGTTTCAGTGATAGACCTTCGTCCCCCGCTGCAAACAATAAGCTTTCAAGGATCCCTTTCCAATTAATATTGCTCAACCATTCCAGCCTCCTCTCCTGCTTCTACAAATATTTCCGTAAAGTTATTCTCCTGGTTGACGATGATTTGTTTCCGCTTCATTAATTCAAGCACAGCAAGGAACGTCACCACGAGATGCTCTTTGCTGTCAGAGGGAAAAAGACTTGTAAAGGATGTGCGTCTTTTTAGATTCTGTAAATTTTCCAGAATATCGGTCATTCTTTTCTCAATGGATATTTCCTGTCTCGTAATTCTCGTTTGAACGGGGCGCTGGAGTTTTTTCCTTCTCAATAATTTATGAAAAGCGCCAAGCATATCATATAAAGATACCTGAACCTCTGTATTCTTTAAATCAACCTCTTCACTGAATTCAGAAAGGTCACTTGGAGGCTTGGTATACACCTGCCCCCGCTCTTCCTCACGATGCTTCAGCTCATTCGCCGCTTCTTTAAACTTACGGTACTCAATCAACCGCTCCACCAGTTCGTCCCGGGGATCTTCCTCTTCAAATTCGATTTCATCGCCCATCATGCCCTCATCATGCTTAGGAAGGAGCATTTTACTTTTAATGGCGAGTAACGTTGCTGCCATCACCAGATATTCACTTGCGACATCCAGTTGCAAATCCTTCATCGTATGTACATATAACATATATTGCTCCGTGATCTGAGCCATAGGAATATCATATATATCAATTTCTAAGGAGTTAATCAGATGCAAAAGAAGATCCAGGGGACCTTCAAAAGCGTCAATCTTTACATTGTATTCCACTTAATCACCAAATTTCTCATAACAATCTTGCTGGAACGCTACTTAATAGTATAGTAGAAAGACCACTATTCTCCAATAGAAAGTTTTGTATTTACAGGCTTTCCTGTCGTATCATCAGTGGTTTATGCTACAATTTAACTACTTTGCGTCATATGGAGGGATCTTATGGTTTATCCGGAAGCCTACATCGAATACTTAATGTATTTTCACGGTAATCGAGATTATTTTGAATGCCATGAAGTATTAGAAGAATATTGGAAAGAAGTCGATCCGGGAAACAGGACTTCCCACTGGGTGGGTCTCATTCAGGTCGCAGTGGGCTTTTATCATTATAGACGAGGCAATCTGACAGGTGCCGTCAGGACATTCAATAAAGCTGTGAAGAATATTGAGGGGAATCACAAACCATTGACCGGGTTGGGGATTGATTCCAGAAAGCTTCACGCAATGATGGAAGAAACCATTCACCAAATCGGTGAAAATCAACCTTATCACAGTATCATCCTGCCTTTAACGGATGCTTCCCTTTCAGATCAGGTTCAACTGCGGTGCAGGAAAAATGGCTACATCTGGTGTTCAGAGAGTGACCTGACGAATTCAGGGCTCATTCACCGCCATTCCCTCAGGGACCGCACCGATGTGATTACCGAGCGGATAAATGCCTTACGAAAAAAAAGAGGCGGACCACCAGAATAGGCGGCCTGCCTCTTTATTGTTCTTGTTCCTCGTTGTCTACACCCATCTCATCGCATTTCTCAAAAAATGATGCGGTGTCTGAATTGGGCTTCACTTCAAGCTCCGAGTGCATATCCCTCAGATGTTTCACCATGGATTTCCCGATTCCTTCGTGACGATGTGATGGATTGACTGATATATGTTGAATCTCTAATGTACCTTCTGTTTTATAAACTCCGATCAAACCTACTATGTCCTCTTCTTTCCATAAAAAGAGCTGCCAATTTTCTTCAGTTTCGTATTGCTTCATCGTTTGTTGAAGCTTCTTCAAATCCTTTTCATTTGGCATGAAAGATAATAATCCCATGGCAATCTTTTCAAACGCCTTTTTATACCGAATTAACATATTTACCCCTCGTCATGTTTTATGTCTAATCTATTTATTTCCTATTATAGACAAAAACTAGAAATTTAATTGATATGAACGTTTATTTATCTTACTAAATTTACTTTTATTAAGCAAATCCCAATCAATCAGTTTCCAGCGATGAACATCCAGTAGATGACTCCCCACACCAGACCGGCAACGATTAATAACAAGAACAATGCTTTATTACTGATCTTCATGACTGACTCCTTTGTCTTCACTCTATGTGTTTATGTCATTGTTATTGTATAGTAAAATCGAAATTTGTTAAAGTATGTAATTCAGAATGCAAAAAAGTAGTCTTTAAGTACGAGATACTTAAAGACTATATGATATGCCGTTAAAACCTTATATCATGGGTGATCAAATCCTCATATGTCTCCCTTCGGACGGCTAACCTGGCTTCTCCGTCCTCGACAAATACGACGGCGGGCCGTGGAATCCGATTATAGTTATTCGCCATCGAATATCCGTATGCACCTGTACAGAACACAGCGAGAATATCCCCGTCTTCCGCGAGAGGAAGTGGCAGGTCCCATATCAGCATGTCTCCTGACTCACAGCATTTCCCTGCTACGGAAACCGTATCTTCACACATCCGGTCTGCTTTATTCGCTAATATCGCTTCATATTTTGCCTTGTACAGGGCAGGTCTGATATTATCGCTCATTCCCCCATCGACCGCTACATATTTCCGGACGCCCGGGACATCTTTCTGAGACCCTAACGTATAAAGACTTGTACCTGCGTCTCCTACAAGTGACCGACCCGGTTCGATCCAGATTTCAGGCATCTCTAAATTGTATTTCTCCACTTCCTCTTTCACTGCAGCAATCATTTCTTTCACATATTGACGAGGAGGAATGGGATCATCCTCTTTCGTGTATCGAATCCCAAATCCACCACCCAGATTAATGACCTTTGGCTCAAAGCTGTAATGTGAACGCCACAGGGCAACCTTTTCAATGATTTTCCTGGCGGCGAGAATGAATCCCGTCGTTTCAAAAATCTGTGAACCAATATGGCAATGGAGGCCCAACAATTCAATTGTCTCGGAATCCATCGCTGATTTCATCGCTTTTTCGGCCTGACCGTTCTCTAAATCAAATCCGAATTTCGAATCTTCCTGTCCCGTAAGAATATAATCATGGGTATGAGCTTCGATCCCTGGTGTTACTCTTAACAGAACCCTTGTGGCTTCTTCAAGAGATCGTGACAATTCACCCACAAGCTCCAGTTCATGAAAGTTATCGACGACGATACAGCCGATTTTATGTTCAATGGCCATCGTCAGTTCTTCCCTTGACTTATTATTCCCATTAAAATGGATCCGTCCCGGAGGAAACCCTGCCTTCACGGCCGTAAATAGCTCTCCTCCAGAAACGACATCCAGGGACAACCCTTCTTCATCCATTAACTGAAAGATGCCGATACAGGAGAATGCTTTGCTGGCATAGGCCACTTCCGCCTTTACCCCGAGGGATTCAAATGTTTCTTTAAACCCTCTTGCACGCTCCCTGACAAGTTTCGTGTCATATACATAAAGGGGCGTACCATATTGAGCCGCCAGGTCTCCGGTACTGACCCCGCCTATCATTAAGCTCCCGTTTTTTATTTCTGCTGATCCATGAAGATGCATGAAACGTCTCATTCCCCTCTATAGTCCACTACTAATTAAACGTAATTTACCACAGAACAGGAATTGTTGCAATATTCTAAGATTTCGCAGGCTGTTTGTATTTGTTTCTCGGCTGGACGATACTTGGTCGAATTTTAGACCCCGGTACCGACTTCCTGACGAGAATCTGCATAAACGCCTTCGGACTGAAAGGCAGCAGCGGCCATAGGTACGGTGTATTGAGGGATTTGATATTCGCTACGTACAGAATGAACAGGGTACTTCCAATCATCAAACCTGGAATATGGAAGAACGCAACCATCACCAGGAGAATAAGCCTTGCCATCTTATTCGCTACACTTAATTCATAACTCGGAGTCGCAAAGGTCCCGATTGAAGCGACAGCTACATACAAGATGACCTCTGGCTGGAATAGCCCTACATCGATGGCAATCTGTCCGATCAAGACGGCGGCGATCAAACCCATGGCCGTGGAGAGCGGGGTCGGGGTATGAATGGCGGCGATCCTGAACATCTCCACCCCAAGGTCAGCGATGAACAATTGAACGATCACCGGAATATTGGTTTGTTCCTGAGGTCCGACATATTTAATGACTTCAGGCAGCAGTGATGGATCCAGTACGAATAGATACCATAACGGAAGAAGGAAAAGGGAAGCAAGCACACCCATGAATCTTGTCCATCTCACAAACGTCCCTACAGCCGGTGATTGTCTATACTCCTCCGCATGTTGCAGATGATGAAAGAACGTGGTAGGGGTGATGATGACACTCGGCGATGTATCGACAAAGATCAGCACATGCCCTTCTAGCAGGTGGGTCGCAGCTACATCAGCCCTTTCTGTATATCTGACCAGCGGATATGGATTATATCCTTGCTTCACCAGAAACTCTTCTATCGTTTTATCCGCCATCGTCAACCCATCGATTTTTATACTTTTCAATTCTTTCTTGATCACTTCAATCAAGCTCGGGTTGGCCACATCATCGATATATGCGATTGAAATATCCGTCTTGGAACGCTCTCCGATCCGGAATATTTCAAATCTCAGCCTGGGATCTCTTATTCTCCTTCTTGTTAAGGCTGTATTGACGATGATATTCTCGACATAACCGTCACGGGAACCGCGGACGACCTTCTCCGTATCGGGTTCTGACGGCTGTCTTCCAGGATAACTCCGGACATCTACGATCAGCGCTTCTTCATATCCTTCAACAAATACGGCAATCAAACCGGAAAGCACTTCATCGACTGCTTCTTCAATCGTTTTTACCGGTTCGACGGATTGATGCACAAGTCGATTATGTACAATATCGTATAATCTGCTTGTAGCCCGTTCATGATCATTGATCTCCACAAGTTCTTCTACAATTTCAATGATATAAGAGGCATCGGTAAGCCCATTTATATAATAAAAATGAACACCTTTTTTCAAGACCATCAATTTGCGGACACCGATGTCAAAGCTTGTGTTCAACCCTACGTGCTCTTTCATATAATCTTCAATGACCTTTAAGTCTTTAGGTATCGGTGTTTCTTTCGTCTTTTGAGGCATGATAACCACTCCTTTCTAAGATGATCTCCACTGCTTTTTTCGTAATGGGGGCGCCTTGGGAGTAATGATCCCTCTTGGCCATCTTCCCTATGTCACCAATTCCGACAATCACCGGCACATCCAGTTCATCAAGGCAGTAAACAGTATCCCCCGTCAATCTGCCCACATCCATTTCAGGTACACCGAATTTATCGACCCCGTATGGAGTCAACTCTCCGAATTTATCAATGCAGACATCCACCCTGGTCCATTCAGCCTGCCTGGTTTTACTTGCTACCGCAATAATTCCGAGCACGTCTATTTCCGGGTGATTCGCCACATACTTAAGTGCCCTTTCACCTGCGCCTTCCCCAATGAATCCACTATCATCAAACATCACAAAGACAGGGTCGTTTTTGGCTCTTTGAATCAGCTTTACAATTTCCGGTCCCGACAACACAGAAGGATTGCCTTTAGAGCTTGAGATACACCTTCCCCCATACCCTTTCGCCACACATTCGATCGCGCGCTTGGCGTATTCATCCCCATCTGTTATCAGGATCACTTTCCTTTTATTGTCCATACGAAACCCCTGCCTCTTGCAAATTATTGATGAACCAAGTAAAGCCAATGAAATAGAGAACCGAAAATCTTCCCAAATACGATCGCCATGATCAGTATCACAATCTGTCCATCAATCCCGATTCGTTTGGCCAGGATGGGAAACACATTCAATACTTCCGTCAAGGCAGCAGCCAACAGTCCGATGAACACTCCACTCATGAGACCGAGGGGGATAAGGACCAATGGAGAGAAATGGAGAGTGTAGTCATTCAGGCTGATGAATCCTCCTGCAAGCGCTCCGGTAATGACGGCCATCTCATAGTAATGAATCATTTTCATTGTTTTGGTCAATTGAGTTAACCGCGGGATGATTCCCAATACGGTTAAAAATGCAACGAATCCCGAGCCTACAGCCAGCCCCCCGGCAAATCCGATAAATACGGTGATCAATACATTAATGGTCATCCAGTTTCTTCTGACTTTCTTTATTTTCGTGCATAATCACGTATTGGTCTAAATCCTGCTGGTAGTTAAACATTTCAACTTCAAGAGGGCTCGGCTCTTCATTGAGTCTTTTTCGAAACACATGATTGAAAAACAAAATCATTCCAAGACCTAAACCAAACGAGTAGGGAACCTGGAATAATAATGGGTGGGGATCCACCCCTCCCGTCACAAAATGATACAGCCTTTGATGAACTTCTCTCATACTTACATCTTCATGAAAATTCATTATCGCCAGGGCCGCACCGATGAATAATAGTAACCAAACGCCAATGAATAAAGGGAGAGAGACTTTCTTTTTCTCATAGATCACTTCTATGATGCTTTGAGTAGGCCCGATCGTTTGAATATCCAGGTCCGGGTATACTTTGCACACCTCACTGATGACCTTCATGACATCGACAACGACAATATTCTTATCTGAAGGGGTCACCTGATGAATCGGGATTTCCTTAATATCTTCCACAATCGCTTCAGATGCTATGATTTGCGCCAGCTGAGAAAGCTTGACCATGCTCTCTTCCCTTACCTGCACTCGATGGCGTAAGCGTATATACAAAATACCTTCCATGCAGTTCACTTCCTGAAAACATGATTTTCCCTTCGTACCAATAGTATGGATTAACGTGATTTATTTATGTAATGTCCTCGGGGACGATGGGACAAATGGGTGAACGAAACGTTGGGCTGGAAGTGATGGGAAGGTCTGGAGGGAAGGTTTATGGAAACAATTTCAAAAAAATAACCTTGTGGATTCAGTAAATGGAATCCACAAGGTTATGTTGTCTAAGGTTCTGAATGCATATGTTCTTTCATCGTTTGTAAGATTTTCTTCTCAAGTCTTGATACCTGTACCTGGGAAATCCCCAGCCGATCCGCTACTTCCGATTGGGTCTGATCTTTGTAATACCTTAAATACACGATCAGCCGCTCACGATCATCCAATTCCCGGATCGCTTCTTTCAGGGCAATCTTATCAAACCACTTATTATCCGTATTATCGGCAATCTGATCCAAGAGCGTGATGGGATCACCATCATTTTCATAAACCGTTTCATGGATCGAAGAAGGGGCACGACTCGCTTCCTGGGCCATGATCACCTCTTCAACGGAATATTCAAGATGGTCGGCAAGCTCGCTGACTGTCGGGACCCTGCCGAACTTCTTGGAAAGCTCATCCTTCGCTTTCCTGATTTTATTCCCCATTTCCTTCAGGGAACGACTCACCTTCACTGTCCCATCATCCCGAATGAAACGCTGGATCTCTCCGATAATCATCGGAACCGCATACGTCGAAAACTTGACATCGTAGCTTAAATCAAACTTATCCACTGATTTCAGCAACCCGATACTGCCTATTTGAAAGAGATCATCCGGCTCATAACCCCGATTGAGAAAGCGTTGGACGACGGACCATACAAGGCGCATATTCTTCTGGACGATCAAATCCCGGGCGCTCTGGTCCCCTTCCTGACTTTTCTTGATCAGGTCTTTCACCTCGTGATCTTTCAAAAAGGTCTGTTCCTTTTCATTTTTCACTTCGACATCCATGGGCACGACTCCTTAATTGCATAGCGCTTTACTATTGGTCAAGTGCTTCTTCAGCCTTACCGTGGTGCCTGTACCTGGGTGTGATGACACTTCTATTTCATCCATGAAATTCTCCATGATCGTAAATCCCATACCGGAACGTTCAAGTTCCGGCTTGGAGGTGAAGAGGGGTTGACGGGCTTCTTCCACATCCCCGATCCCGATCCCTTCATCGCGGATGGTCATATCAATGAACCCATCCTCTTCCATGATCACGGATATATAAACCGTCCCATTCGGTCTGTTATCATAGCCGTGAATGATGGCATTGGTCACGGCTTCTGAGACGACGGTCTTGATCTCAGTCAACTCATCCATCGTCGGATCGAGCTGGGCAATAAATGACGCAACAGTCACGCGGGCAAAGGATTCATTTTGGCTTAAAGAACTGAATTGAATGTTCATTTCATTTCTCATATCATGCGACCCCCAATCTTTGTAATGCATTTTCTTCAGACGGCTCAAGACGAATGATCTTAAACAACCCTGACATTTCAAATAATCGGTTTACAGAAGGGGAAATCGCACATACCACCATTTCTCCATGCTTTTGCTTGATCTGCTTGTATCGACCCAAAATGACACCCAATCCGGAACTGTCCATAAAGCTCAATTCCTCTAAATTCAAAATGATATGCTTTACATTCTCACTTTCAATCAGGCTTGAAGCTTTTTCCCTGAGTTCATCGGCAGTGTGATGATCCAACTCACCACTTAAACGGACACACAGTACATCTTTTTTGACTTCTAAGTTAATAGCAAGACTCACTATCAGAAAGCCTCCTTCTCTGTCGTATAGTGAGTCATTTCGCTATTCTTTTAGTAAATTCCTTCTCCATGACAAAACTAGAAGGAATTCGTCATATTTAGAGGTTATTTTCCGAGGCTCATTACTTTCCTACCTTTGTAAAAAGTCCAAAGGATTTTTTATATAATTCCCACCAGCTTGCATCGTTTACATTTTTCTTGGCAACGAGAGTGCTTTCCACTACTTTTTTTCCTTTATTCATCACCACGAGCGTCCCGACTTTGTCTCCTTTTTTAATAGGAGCTTTCAAGTCTTTCGATAAGGTGATCTTCTGCTGGATCTCATCTAATTTTTCACCTTTTTGGGTAAGGAGGGAAATGGGCTCATCCGTTACGGCATCCACCTTATTCTCCTTCCCTTTTGAAACTTTCACCTTAGCCAGGGAATCCCCTTTTTTGAAGAGAGGTTTGGTCGAATACTGATTGAAGGCATAATCGAGCATTTTACTCACTTCATTGTTCCGTTCCTTTGGTGTCGGGGCACCGAACACGACTGCAACCACTCTCATATTGTCTTTCTTTGCCGTCGCCGTCAGGCAATATTTCGCCTCATTCGTGAAGCCTGTCTTCAATCCATCCACTCCGTCATAGAAGCGGACCAATTTATTCGTATTCACGAGCCAGAATTTTTTATCCGACCCTTCACGCAGGTAAGATTCATAGCTGCCTGTGAATTTTGTGATGCCATCATATTTAAGAAGTTCCTTCGCCATCATCGACATATCATGGGCCGAACTGTAATGATCTTTGGACGGTAAGCCTGTCGGGTTTTTGAAGTGAGTTTCCTTTAACCCGAGCTCTTTCACTTTTTTGTTCATTTTCTCAACGAATGCTTCTTCACTTCCTGCAATATGTTCCGCCATTGCGACTGAGGCGTCATTGGCGGACCCAATGGCAATCCCCTTCAGCATTTCTTCTACAGACATGCTTTCACCCGGCTCCAGGAAAATTTGTGATCCGCCCATCGAGGCAGCATATTCACTTGCCCGCACTTTGTCATCCCACTTGATTTGACCTTTTTCGAGGGCTTCCATGATGAGTGTCATGGTCATGATCTTAGTCATGGACGCAGGTGCCAGCTTTTCATGACTGTTCTTCTCGTATAGCACCGCTCCAGTATCACGCTCGATCAATATGGCCGATTTCGCCACGTCGGCGAGCTCCGATTTCTTTTCCTGGGCAAATCCTATGGAAGGAAATAGAAAAGCTGTTAAAACAAATGTCACCACTATATACGCAAAACGTTTCATCCAACTGTCCTCCAATCAAAATCTCGTTATTATTTCAATACTCATAGATCCATTTTTTCCATCCTCATCATTTTTATACAAACATTGGTAAAAAGTCATTCAAAACTTATTGAGCCGTTCGCTCATTGAAATGAAATCAAGAATCTGTTTTCACACAAAAAAAGCCCCTGCCGAAGAGAAATAATCCCTTCGGCAGAGGCTTCGTTTAAACTAATGATCAACCTGTGATTTCAGTATGAATCAACGTTGGTGCATCCACATGTTCAGTTGTCACTTTAATGCTCTCATAAAGCTTCTCTTTCACATTGTCGATGTTTTCTTCATTGCTGTAGATGGTGGCAAGGGAATCTCCCGCTTTGACCTCGTCACCAATTTTCTTGCGAAGTTCAAGACCGACGGCTAAGTCGATCACAGAATCTTTCGTTGCACGGCCTGCTCCAAGCCACATGGCAGCTGTTCCAACTGCATCCGCCACGATTTCAGATACATACCCATCCTGTTTCGCTTCAAGCTCAATTTTGTACTTAGCTTGAGGGAGTTTGGATGGTTCATCCACAACGGAAGGATCTCCACCTTGCGATTCAAGGAATACCTTGAAATTCTCAAGAGCCGATCCATCATCAATCGCTTTTTGTAATAACGCCCTTGCTTCTTCTAACGTTGAAGCTTTCTCTGCCAGGAATACCATGTGGCTTCCAAGGGTCAGGCAAAGTTCCGTTAAATCTTCGGGACCTTCCCCTTTTAACGTATCGATCGCTTCCTTCACTTCAAGGGCGTTCCCGATGGCATAACCAAGTGGCTGGCTCATATCTGAAATGACCGCCATCGTCTTTCGTCCGACGTTATTCCCGATATTCACCATGGCTTTGGCAAGGTCCTTCGAATCGTCAAGCGTCTTCATGAAGGCACCGGCACCGGTTTTTACATCCAGTACGATGGCATCGGCTCCCGCTGCGATCTTTTTGCTCATGATCGAGCTTGCAATCAACGGAATGCTGTTGACCGTTGCGGTTACGTCACGCAATGAGTATAGCTTTTTATCAGCAGGCGTCAGGTTACCGCTTTGACCGATGACGGCCAATTTATTCTTGTTCACTAAACGGATGAACTCATCGTTTTCGATTTCCACATGGAAGCCTTCTACGGATTCAAGCTTATCGATGGTTCCTCCTGTGTGTCCAAGACCCCTTCCGCTCATCTTCGCTACAGGGACTCCGACAGACGCCACAAGTGGTCCAAGAACAAGTGTCGTTGTATCACCGACTCCACCTGTGGAGTGCTTATCGACTTTGATGCCTTCAATGGCGGACAAATCAATTTGATCTCCCGATTCCACCATGGCCATCGTCAGGTCCGCTCTTTCTCTATCGCTCATATCTTTGAAGAATATGGCCATCGTCAGGGCGCTCACCTGATAATCAGGGATGCTTCCGTCCGTATATCCTTCCACGATGAATTTGATTTCTTCCGTAGATAATTCTTTTCCTTCACGCTTTTTCTCTATTAAGTCAACCATTCTCATTGCCTTCACCCACTCTTCTAGTATTAATCCGCTTTTATAATGATTTCACGATTTCTTTTACATATGAAAGGAAATTGGCACGCACCATTTCCGTCGTTTCCATGACTTCATCATGGGAAAGTGGCTGGTCCAGAATCCCTGCAGCCATGTTTGAAATGCATGAAATCCCCAATACCTTGATTCCTGCATGGCGGGCCACGATGACTTCAGGTACCGTTGACATTCCGACTGCATCCCCACCCAGGGTACGGGCAAGGCGAACCTCAGCAGGCGTTTCATAAGTAGGACCGGTATTACCTACATATACCCCTTCCTGCACTTCAATGGATAATTTCCCGGCGATTTCTTTCGCTTTTTGACGCAATTCTTTACAATATGCTTCTGACATATCCGGGAATCTCGGCCCTAAGCGGGAATCATTCGCTCCGATGAGTGGATTGCCTCCCATATTGTTGATATGATCGGAAATCAGCATCAGATCCCCCGCCTGGAAGCTTTCGTTCACGCCGCCGGCAGCATTGGTCACAATCAGCACTTCCACGCCCAACTCTTTCATGACGCGTACAGGGAATGTCACTTTATCGAATCCATACCCTTCATAGTAATGGAAACGCCCTTGCATGGCGACGACTTCCTGTCCGGCCAATTGTCCGAACACAAGCTGCCCTGCATGACCCGCCACGGTTGAAACAGGGAAATCAGGAATTTCCTTATAAGGGATCTTCACTGAGTTTTGGATTTCATCTGCCAATACACCAAGCCCTGATCCCAGGATCAATCCGACCTTAGGCTGTCCTGTATATTGATTTTTCAAATGATTTGCTGCATTTTGGATGTTTTCGTAATTCATCTTATTACTCCTTTTCAACGTAAAGAGGAGGAAATGAGCCTTTCGTTCGGCTTCACCCCACTCCCACTCATATTTTTTATTTTAATTTCGTCAAGAAGCTTTGGCCGAACTTCGGCATGTCCACATTGAAGTTATCTGCTACTGTTGCCCCGATATCTGCGAATGTTTCAGAGATAGGAAGTTCTTTCCCTCCATCAAAACGCTTTGAATATACAAGAAGTGGGACATACTCCCTCGTATGATCTGTTCCTGGAGCAGTGGGGTCGTTCCCGTGATCAGCTGTAATGATCAGAAGATCATCTTCGGTCATTTTCTCGAATACTTCAGGGAGGCGCGCATCAAATTCTTCCAGCGCCTTTCCATATCCTTCTGGATCGCGTCGATGTCCATATAACGCGTCGAAGTCAACCAGATTCAGGAAGCTTAAGCCTGTGAAGTCTTTGTCGAATGATTCGACGAGTCCATCCATTCCGTGCATGTTATGCTTTGTGCGAATGGATTCGGTCACCCCTTCACCATTATAAATATCTGATATTTTCCCAATGGCGATCACATCAAAGCCGGAGTCCTTCAATTCATTCATGACTGTACGGTCAAATGGCTTTAATGCATAGTCATGGCGATTGGATGTGCGCTTAAACGCTCCCGGCTCCCCTACGAACGGACGGGCGATGACACGTCCGACGAGGTATTCCTCTTCTTTCGTGATTTCACGGGCAATTTCACAGATTTTGTACTGTTCTTCGATCGGAATGATGTCTTCATGAGCTGCGATCTGAAGAACGGGGTCTGCAGATGTATACACAATGAGTGCCCCTGTTTCCATATGCTCTTTTCCTAATTCTTCAATGATTTCAGTACCGCTGGCAGGCTTGTTTCCAATGATCGTCCTGCCTGTTTCCGCTTCCAGTCTTTGGATCAATTTTTCTGGAAATCCATCCGGATACGTCTTGAACGGCTTATCGATATTCAGGCCCATGATTTCCCAATGACCCGTCATCGTGTCTTTCCCGACTGACGCTTCCTGCATTTTAGTGTAGTATGCAAGAGGTTTCTCGGCCTTCTCAATACCCTTCACTTCTTTAATATTGGAAAGGCCGAGCTTCCCGATATTCGGCATATTCAGTCCATTCATGTGTTCAGCAATGTGACCGAGCGTATCTGACCCCTTATCGTTGAACAGTTCTGCATCAGGCGCTTCGCCGATACCGACCGAATCCATTACGATCAAGTGAACCCGTTTGTATGTATAGTTGCTCATTATAGTAAACCTCCTATATAGTTATCCCTTTAAAAAAGCGGTTACATTTTCGACCTTCAAACGTATCATACCCTTATCTGCATTGAAGCAATCGACAGGATTTAACGTCAGAAGTCTGACATCTATATTCTACTTTTCCCTTTCAAAAAAAACAAGAGAGATCCCTTAAAGAATCGTAATTTCTTTAAGGAATCCCCCTTCATTCTTTTAAGCTCTGGGATGGAATTGTGAATAGACATCCTTTAAGCGGGTTTTCGTCACATGTGTATAGATTTGGGTCGTGGAAATATCTGCATGACCCAGCATCTCCTGAACCGCTCTCAGATCCGCCCCGTTCTCCAACAAATGAGTGGCAAATGAATGACGAAGCGTATGAGGCGTCAAATCCTTCTCAATATTGGCTTTCTTGGCAAGGGCTTTTAAATTCTTCCAGAACCCCTGCCTTGTCAGTCCTTTTCCATGGTGATTCAGAAATAAATGATCATCACGGTGCTTCTTGCTCCGTAATTTCAAACGTGCATCACCTAAGTATTTCTCGAGGACATCCATGGCCGTCTGCCCGATCGGGATGATCCGCTCTTTGTTCCCTTTTCCGATGCACCGGACAAATCCCATGGTCAAATGGACGTCTTCCAATTGAAGCTGGATGAGTTCGCTTACCCGTATCCCCGTCGCATAAAGAAGCTCAAGCATCGCCTTGTCCCTCATCCCTAAAGGTGTCGATTCTTCAGGGGCTTCGAGTAGAGCCTCCACTTCAGCGATGCTCAAGATCCTCGGGAGTGTCCTCTCGGTCTTTGGTGTCTCGATGTGCACCGTCGGATCTTGTTCCGTCGCCTTTTCCCTCAATAGGAATTGATGAAAGGAACGGATCGATGCCACATGACGGGCAACGGTCTTTGACGATTTCCCCTGGTTTTTTAAATGTCCGAGAAATTGAAGGATATTCACCCTTGAAACGGCGTTTAATTCTGCCACTTCTTCAACCTTCGATAAGTATAAGGCATAATTCTTTAAATCACGTTGATACGACTCGATCGTATTCTTTGCAAGCCCTTTTTCTACTATTAAAAAGTGCATGAAATCTTGAATATGGTCTTCCACACTGCATTACTCCCCGTTCATATAAAAAAATAATAATCGGTCATACCAATGGCTCTCTTCCTCTGTAACGGAAGAATAAACCTTCACCGCTGCTCCCTCCGGCTCGTCATATTTGTGGTAACCTTCGTATTCTTCGCTTATCCACATGATACCATAGTAAAATAAAATCGTTGAACCCGTAAATAAAATAAACACCTTAATGGTCTGCCATACCAATTGAACCCCTTTTATCATCCTGTCGTCCTCCATATTCGCTTGCTTATTAATACAAGCTATGACGATTTTGAACCGTTTTATACCTTATGGAGTGAGATACTGTGAAAAATTCCGGGAGAGTATGAAAAAAGCCTTAAAGAGTATGTATGGGATGTTTCCGATTCTAGAAACAACACAGGGGTCTTTAAGGCTTTCCGGCATCATCTTATTCTTCTGGATCTTCTTCTTTATCCTGACATCTGGAACAAATGCCATGAAAGGTGAGGCGGTGGTCTTTTATTTTAAACTTCCAGTCTCGTTCGACAATCGTTTCCACGTCTTCTAAAAGATCATCTTGAATTTCATCGACAGCTCCACATTCAATACATACTAAATGGTGATGGAAGTGGGCTGCCCCTTCTTGCCTGAGGTCATAACGCGATACACCATCGCCAAAATTGATTTTATCTACAATTTTCAGTTCAGACAGCAATTCCAATGTACGATATACGGTCGCCAGTCCAATTTCCGGAGATTTTTCCTTAACGAGGAGGTATACATCTTCGGCGCTGAGGTGATCTTCTTCATGTTCCAATAACACGCGGACCGTAGCTTCGCGCTGTGGCGTAAGCTTGTAGCTGGCAGAATGAAGCTGTTTTTTTATTCGTTCAATGCGGCTTTCCATAGTCCTCTCCTCCCTCGTCAATGTCTTTACTATTATATCAAAAAGGGAGGAATAAGCAAAATAAAATAATTATAATCAAACAAATAAAATGATTCTTATATAATAATCATTTTATTTTATTTTCCCTATGACCGCTTCCATTAAAGTAGGTGAAAGATAGGCTTCAATACTTGCGGCGACGGTGACGATTCCGATGGCCACCACCATGAAGATGACGTATCTTGAGAGGAACGGGATCATCTGGAACTGCATGGACGACGACTGCCTCATAAAGATCTTCCGGATCAGTGTCAGGGAGAAGTTCGCGCTGATCGCACCTATAAAAATAAATGCCGGAATGATGATAATATTTTGTGGAAGGACGCTCACAAAAGATAATAAAAATCCGCTCCAGCCCATTTGATTCACAAGAAATCCGACAGAAAAGCCAACGACGACACCCTTCATAAATAAAAGGACGAAGATGAGGGGCAGCCCGATGATCGAGATCCCGAGGAGCCACATCAACCCGAGATACTTCACATTATGGAGGAAACTCTGACGGAAGAGTTCTTCCGCTGATGTCATGCTTCCATCCTCCATCTCACTGAAGAATTTACTTAAATAGAAATAAAGGTCCTCCTTTTGGGCAAATGATAAAGAATTCACGACAATCGCACCAAAAATGATCCCCATTAAAAACAATGTAATGATAAATAAATAGATTGAGGAATGTGCTTGTACATGTTGAACGAGTGGATTTGAATTTGATATTTTTTTACGCATCACAGTGCTCCTCCTAGATATCGATTACTAATCTATATGTAAGGCTGGAGAGGTTTATTCTACTCTATTGAACTTCCATTCGGATAAACGTATAATCATAGAAACCTGAGTGGGAGGAATATTATATGACCAAGGCAAGCTTAATCGAATTTCCCGATCGGATCGAAACTCCACGCCTTTATATTCGGCCATGCATGCCTGGTGACGGGTCAGACGTGTTTCGTGCCATTGCAGATTCACGGGATGCGTTAAGACCATGGCTGACCTTTGCCCGGAAAGAACAGACCCTTGAAGAGGTGGAGGCAGGCGTACGGGAATCCTATGCAGAGTTCATTAAAAAGACCGATATCCGCCTACATATCTATCTGAAAGAAACAAATGAATTCATCGGATCCACAGGACTTCACCGCATTGACTGGGACGTTCCTAAAGTGGAAATCGGGTATTGGCTCATCTCACAGCACACAAAAAAGGGATATATGGTGGAAGCCGTGAATTCGTTGACCCATTTCGCCCTCCACGACCTTTCCTGTCAGCGTGTGGAAATCCGCTGTGATGAGAGAAACACTGCCTCGCGGAGGGTGCCCGAGAGACTGGGGTTCAAGCTTGAAGGGATTTTAAGGAATGACCATCTTGATGAAAATGGGACGGATGCACGTGATACGTGTGTGTATTCCCTAATTCTTGGGGACCTGATTGAAAGTTGATTACCGCATGCGGCCTGGCCGTTTTTTGTGACTCGCCAGGTTGTGCGGTTGGGTTCAGGTGATTGCGGATATTGTAGAGCTTGTGAATATTAGATCAGGCTCTCTTCTTTTTGTAAATTTGACCTTTGATTTTGTATTTGATGTTAAAATTCCAGTTGAATACTGAAGGAAATGTAGAAGATTGATAGAATATGCTCTTACGCGAGGCGGCAGTTGCTTCTAAAAAGCTGGATAGAGGTTCGTAATTCCGTCATTAAATCATTTATTGCGTCATAATCCAAGTAATTGCGTCATTATTTTATTTATTGCGTCAAAAACCTGTGTAATTGCGTCATTTTTTTATCTTTTTGCGTCTTTTACCATTTTTACCCAAACGAAGCTGGACCCTTCTCAAACAGAGTCCAGCTTCGTTCCTTCACCATTCACTCTTTTCCCACAAGCCCCTGCAACTGCAGATATTGAACCGCATAAGCCGTTTTCGCATCATAGATCCGCTGTTCTTTAATAAGTTGCAGTGCCTCTTCTACTGTCACTTCAATCAACTCGACAAATTCGTCTTCATCCGTTTCTTTCGACTCCAGGATGGGATGGATATCGTGAGCGATATACAAGTGCACGAGCTCATCCGCAAATCCAGGTGAAGTGTAAAACGAAATAAGATGCTCCAGATTTTCACATCCGTACCCTGTTTCTTCTTCCAATTCCCGCAGGGCCGTTTTATCCGGCTCTTCACCCGGCTCAAGCTTTCCGGCAGGTATTTCGATGATGGATTTCTCCAACGCTTTGCGGTACTGCTCCACCATCACTATTTTCCTTTCCGGTGTCAATGCGATGACCGCTACAGCCCCAGGGTGCTTAATCAGTTCCCGCTTGGATGTCTTGCCGTTTGGAAGCTCGACTTCATCCACTTGAAGATCAATGATTTTCCCTTGATAGATCGTTTCTGTTGTAATCGTCTTTTCTTCGAATTTTTTCATCGTTCAACTCTCCTTGTTCTGTCATCGACCTTGTCCTCATACATTTTACCATATCCCATTCGAGGATCGAGGTGAAAACCCTTGAAGGTGATTGCTGAAAAGGACCGGATCATCCTGGTAGGGAAAGCATGGGAAATCAAGGCGAAGCTGAAGGAATATAGTCTAACGTACTCCACTGTGAAGGAATGGATCGACGCCAATCGTTGAATCCGACCGTTTTCTTTGTTTATTCGTCCTCACTTTCGTTAATATAATAGAGAGTGCTAATGTTGAAAGGACGGATACCATGGAAAAAAGACGGATTGGAAACTCTGATTTATTAGTATCAAAGATGGGACTCGGTTGTATGTCCCTTGGAACCGAAGAGAGTTCTGCGAAGGAAATTGTGCAGCATGCTTTAGAAAATGGTATCAATTACCTTGATACGGCTGATTTATATGATTTTGGGCAAAACGAAGAAATCGTCGGCAACGCCATCCGTGATGTCCGGGACGACATCATCCTTGCAACAAAAGTAGGAAATCGCTGGGATGACGTGGAAGACGGCTGGCGCTGGGACCCTTCCAAATCCTATATCAAGTCTGCCGTGAAGGACAGTCTATCCCGCTTAAAAGTGGACTATATCGATCTTTACCAGCTTCACGGAGGGACGATCGAAGACAATTTTGAAGAAACGATCGAAGCGTTTGAAGAGTTGAAGAAGGAAGGGCTGATTCGCCATTACGGCATCTCTTCCATCCGGCCGAATGTCATCAAGCGATTTCTAAGTTCTTCTTCCATTGACAGCGTCATGATGCAGTACAGCTTACTCGATCGCCGCCCGGAAGAGTGGATGGACCTGCTGGATGAAAATAAGGTCAGCATCGTAGCCCGGGGACCTTTGGCAAAAGGGCTTCTTTCTGAAAAGATGCTGTCTAAAGCTTCTGCGAAAATGAAGGAAGATGGCTATCTGGACTACTCTTATCAAGAGCTTGAAGAAACACTGAAGTCCATCCATGGGAAACTGGGGGACAACCGTTCAATGAACGAACTTGCCCTTCAATATATTCTCGCTCATGAGTCGGTGGGTGCTGTCATCCCGGGAGCAAGCTCCGTTCAACAGCTTCAGGAGAATATCAACGCAGTGAATGCGGGACCTTTATCTTCCGAAGAGCTCGACATGCTAAAACAGCTAACCAAATTATCACGATATGAGCAACATAGGGACTGAATAAAAATAAGCGGGTCAGGGTTTATTGGTTCCCTGCCCGCTTATTTTTTCATACCAGCTTAACGCCTTTTCCTCAAGGTCTTTCACAAATTGATCCTTCCCTTGAATGTAGCCATCCATATCATGCGGAAACTTCTTTGCAAGCATTGATTTCAAGTCACCGTATCGTTTGGCTTCCTTGTCAAATCCCCTCAAATAATCACGAAACGCCAAGTGCCTGACTACATGATCAATGCCATAAGGGAAAATATGAAGATGTACGGCTCTCTCATTCCCTTCTCCTTTATAGAAGTAGCGGCGGTTCGGGATGCCATTCTCACCTTTTCCGACAAAATCCAGTTGCCTGAATTGTTCTCTACGTTCATCAACGCTCTCTAAGCTTGGTACTTCTATCATTATGTCTATGATCGGCTTAGCAGCCAAACCCGGCACGGAGGTTGAACCGATATGATGGATGGTTGCGTCAGGAAGGAGCTTATTCAGACTGCGTTTTTCATTTTCAAATTTCTCCTGCCAGCCTGCTTGATGAGGCACCACTCTTACATCCCGCATCAATCCTTATAGTTCTTCCAATTCATATTACTTTCATTCAACAGCTCTTCGAAACTTTTATTCTTCTCACGCTGTTTTTTCTCTTCCATTTTCCGGAGGCGCTCTTCTTCCTTCTTCACAGACTCTACTTTTTCAAGCTCTGCCTTCTTCTGTTTCAGTTGTTCGAAGATGTCCCCGTTGATGGAATTTTTCAACGTCAATTCGGCTTCCTGTTTCTTTTTCTTGGACATGTTCTGATTCCCCCTATCTGTCATAGTTATAAATCTTTTTTCCACTTTAGTCAAAAGGCAGGCTCAAAAAAAGCCGGTCAAAAGAGGTACTCTCCCCTTCTAACCGGCTCTCTCCATCAATACGCTTCCAGTACTACGTCATCCCCTACGATCAACGTCGCATCCGTGGATGATTGGATATCCTCCACAGAGAAGCCGTTCGCCACTTCGCGAAGCAGTAAGCCTTCCTCCGTTACATCCATTACGGCGCGGTCCGTTATGATGCGGTCAACGACGCCTTTTCCCGTCAGGGGCAGGGTGCATTCTTTCAGGATCTTGCTTTCCCCGGCCTTATTGACATGTTCCATGATGACGATGATGCGCTGGGCACCGTGAACGAGGTCCATCGCTCCACCCATCCCTTTGATCATTTTCCCCGGGATCATCCAGTTGGCAAGGTCCCCGTTTTCGGCTACTTCCATTCCACCAAGGATGGCAATATTAATATGTCCTCCCCGGATCATTCCGAATGACTCCGAGCTATCAAAGTAAGAGGAGCCCGGAATCGCCGTAACGGTCTCTTTTCCGGCATTGATGAGGTCGGCATCGACTTCATTTTCACCCGGATATGGTCCGATTCCGAGTAATCCGTTTTCAGATTGAAGGACAACCTGTTTGTTTTCTGTGATATAGTTGGCTACCAGTGTAGGCATCCCTATCCCTAAGTTGACATAGAAACCGTCTTCTATTTCCTTTTCCGCTCTTCTTGCGATTCTTTCACGCATTTTGGCACGATCCATCCCGTTCCACTCTCCCTTCTATGCTTGTCTCACTGTTCTTCTTTCAATCCGCTTTTCCTGCTCGGCCTGTATCAGGCGCTGCACGTAGATGCTCGGTGTGTGCACTTCATTCGGGTTGATGTCCCCGATTTCCACAAGCTCCTCCACTTCGGCGATCGTCACTTTCCCCGCCGCTGCAATCATCGGATTAAAGTTTTGCGCCGTTTTGTTATAAATCAGATTCCCCATCTTATCGGCCTTCCACGCTCGTACAAGTGAGAAGTCGGCTGTATAGGCTTCTTCCAGCAGATATTCTTTTCCATTAAATGTGCGGGTTTCCTTTCCTTCCGCTACCGGTGTCCCGACTCCTGCAGGCGTGTAGAAGGCAGGGATCCCTGCACCACCTGCACGGATCTTCTCCGCAAGCGTCCCTTGGGGAACGAGTTCCACCTCAAGTTCTCCCGATAATACCTGTCTTTCAAATTCTTTATTTTCCCCGACATAGGAACCTATCATCTTATCAATCTGCTTATTCTTCAATAATAAACCCAGGCCCCAATCGTCTACTCCACAGTTATTTGAAATGACGGTCAGGTTTTTCACTCCTTTTTCCACAAGGGCAAGAATGAGTTTTTCAGGGATCCCGCACAGGCCAAATCCTCCAACCATCAAGGTTGCTCCATCGTGAATATCTGCCACCGCTTCGTCATATGAAGTGTATACTTCTTTCATTGTAGTCCCTCCTCTAATCTTTATTTATGAAGTTCAACAACGGTTGCTACTCCCTGTCCTCCACCGATGCATAGGGTAGCGAGTCCGTTTTGGACGCCTCTTTTCTTCATCTCATGAATCAGCGTCACAAGGATCCGTGTACCGCTGGCTCCAATCGGGTGACCAAGTGCTATGGCTCCCCCGTTCACATTGAGGGCATCCTTTTTGAATTGAAGCTCTTTATCCACCGCCAATGATTGAGCGGCAAATGCTTCATTGGCCTCAATCAATTCCATATCCTCCATTGTCATCTTCGTTTTTTCCAATACTTTTTTAACGGCGGCAACCGGTCCGATCCCCATGACACTCGGGTCTACACCTGCATTGGCATTCCCTTTGATCGTCACGAGAGGCGTGATGCCAAGTTCGTCTGCTTTCTTCCTGGACATGACGACAACAGCAGCGGCCCCATCATTGATGCCCGATGCATTACCCGCTGTCACAGAGCCATCTTTTTTGAAGGCAGCCCGAAGACCTGATAACTTCTCCGCCGTTGATCCTTTACGTGGGAACTCATCCTGTTTGAACACGAGCGGATCCCCTTTTCGCTGCGGGATGGAAACCGGAACGATCTCATCATCAAATCGGCCTGATTCAATGGCTGCAGCAGCTTTTTGCTGACTCCATGCAGCGAATTCGTCCTGTTCTTCCCGAGTCAGAGAGTAACGGTCACATAGATTTTCTGCCGTCACACCCATATGGTAATCATTAAAGGCACACCATAAACCGTCTGATATCATGCTGTCGACGACTTTTTGGTCCCCCATCTTGTATCCTTCTCTTGCTCCCTGTAACAGATATGGAGCCTGACTCATATTTTCCATTCCACCTGCAACGATGATATCTGCATCCCCTGCGAGGATTGCCTGTGTTGCGAGATGAACCGTTTTTAATCCTGATCCACACACTTTATTAATTGTCATGGCCGGTACCTGTTCAGGCAGTCCCGCTTTGATGGATGCTTGACGGGCCGGGTTCTGTCCCAATCCTGCCTGCAACACATTCCCCATGATCACTTCATCCACTTCATTACCGCTTAAACCAGCCTTCTCCAGGGCATCTTTAATGACAATCGCTCCAAGTTCCGGAGCGGAAATACCTTTTAAAGATCCGTTAAAGCTTCCGATGGCCGTGCGTACTGCACTCACAATGACAACTTCATTCGACATCGTTCTTCCTCCCTTTCTCTTCTGACTGATGTGCCTGCCTATTGATAACCTATAAAACAGTTCCACTTTAACTCATTCTATGTAAGCGGTTAAATTCCTCTAAATTCGTCAAAAAATTTTTATATTGATTTATATGTCGAAATTTTCTTAAAATGGAGAGGGAGGAGTGAAATGATGAACTTACCTAAAAAAGCCACAATCATTGAAGTCGGTCCGAGAGACGGCTTGCAAAATGAAAAGAACTTTGTCCCGACGGACGTTAAAAAAGAATTTATCCTTCGGTTGAAACAATCAGGTGTGAAAGAAATGGAGCTGACTTCGTTTGTTTCCCCTAAATGGGTTCCACAAATGCAGGATGCCGGTGAGATTGTCGATGCCTGCATGACCATGGATTCACGTGATATCGTTCTTGCACCAAATAAAAGGGGGATCGAGCGGGTCTATGAAACAGGATGCCGTTCTGTAGCCGTCTTTGTCGGTGTCAGCGATTCCTTCAATCAAAAAAACATTAATAAAACGAGTGAGGAAGCCATGAAAGGACTGGCTCCCCTCATAGCGGAGCTGAAAGAAAAGGGCTATTTCGTGAGAGCCTGCATTTCGACCGCTTTCTACTGTCCATATGAAGGGAAGATCCTGCCTGAGGCTACTCTTTCCCTTTGTCAGGAATTCGTTTCATTCGGTGTGGATGAATTGAGTGTCGCTGATACGGTGGGGCGGGCCAACCCGTCTGAAGCCTACCATCTCTTTGCATTATTGAAAAAAGAATTACCCGGCACATTGCTGACAGCACATTTCCATGACACCCGGAAGATGGCGCTGGCGAATATCCTTGCGTCCCTCGAAGCGGGGATCGACCGCTTCGACACAAGTGCCGGCGGTCTTGGAGGCTGTCCTTTCGCCCCCGGTGCAACAGGGAATGTCGCGACGGAGGATGTCGTATATATGCTTGAGGAAATGGGGGTTTCCACAGGGGTTGACCTTGAGAAACTCGCCCTTGCCATCGACGTGGTGAAACCTCATATCAGCCGTCCAGTGGAAAGCGGTTATTACCGCCTTTATGAATTGAATCAGTAGTGCATATGTCCTCTCTCCTCCGAGCATTCTAAAGGGGATAACCTTTAAGGAGATGAGTCATATGAGCCAAAAACGCGACAAAGGATTCAGTCAAAAAGGCAAACCGAATGCAGATACGGTTTCTAACACCATGGCGAAAGAAGAACTGGATAAAGCCATTCATCCAACTAAAGGACAAAATGCTAAATCATAAGTCCTCAACTGCACATGGACTAAAAAAGAGTGTCTCTTCACGAGGCACTTTTTTTCATCCCCAAAAATTCCGCTTATTTCCTTTATTTGCTACAATAAAAATAAACGACATTTCTTAGAGGTGATGACACATGAGAAAAAAATGGGCCATCCTCGGCGGCACCCTGTCCTCTATCGGGCTGCTTGGGGTTTATATTACAAATCGATTTATGTATTTGCCGAAAAAGGGGGATGACTTCATCCGCGCACGTGAAACCGAATCGACCCGACTGATCGAAGAAGAGTATGACTCCCTTCCTAAAGAAGAAGTCCTGATTCCTTCTCAATACGGTTATGATATTAAAGCGATATTCGTGAAGCCATACCCTCATAAAAAATTCATGATTTTTTCCCATGGAGTGACGGAAAACAAGTGGAATTCCATTAAATACATGAACCTTTTCATCAAACAGGGGTTCAATGCCGTCATTTATGACCACAGGCGCCATGGGGAATCAGGGGGTAAGACCACGAGCTATGGATATTTTGAAAAATATGACCTGAAGGCGGTCGTGGACGAGCTGATCCGCCGTGAAGGAGACGATGTATTCTTTGGAATCCACGGAGAATCCATGGGGGCAGCGACTTTGCTTCTTTATGCCGGCAGCGTGGAAGATCGGGCTGATTTTTATATTGCCGATTGTCCCTTCTCCGACTTCGGTGAACAGCTTGCTTACCGGATGAGTGCAGAAGTGAAGTTGCCGGCAAAATTCCTCCTCCCCCTCGTGGACGGTACCCTGAAACTGCGACAAGGCTATACATTAAAGGATTTATCACCAATTTCGGTTGTCCAAAACATTCTAAAACCCGTATTATTCATTCACAGCAAGAACGATGATTTCATCCTTCCTCAAATGACAAAGGATCTTTTTGAGAAGAAGCAGGGTCCAAAGGAGCTGTTCCTTGATTTCAGCGGTACCCATGCCCAGTCGTATAATGATAACCCGGAAGAATACGAGGAATTGATCCAACGGTTCCTAGAGCAATTTGTTTTAAAGGGAAAGGATGTCGTCTCATGATTCCAACGGATTTCAGGTTAAAAATGCAAACGATGTATGGGGATGCGGGGGATGATTGGATGACGGATACGGAAGATCTTATGGAGTCATTAAAAGACCGATTCCAGTTAACCTACGGTGAGCCTTTTTCACTGAGTTATAACTTCGTGATCCCGGTCCAGATCGGGTGTGAGCGGGACGCCGTGTTAAAGATCGGGTATCCGAACAGTGATTTCTCCAATGAGTTTCATGCCCTGCAGGATTTTCAAGGTAATGGTATGGTGAAAGTCATCGATTACAACAAGGAAGAAGGCTGGATCCTGTTAGACCGTCTCATGCCGGGATCTTCCCTTCTCTCGATTGAAGATGAAACAGAGGTCCTTTCTGTCTTCTCCCATACCGCCAAACGACTTTGGCATAAACCTGTCAGCACCCACCCCTACCCTACGGTTGAATCCTGGTCAAAGGGAATCGGAAGGCTACGGGAACGATTTAACGGGGGAACCGGCCCCATCCCTCAGGAGCTCGTCGCTAAAGCTGAAGCCCTTTATCCGGAATTGCTGAGTTCTTCCACAGATCTCTATCTTCTTCACGGTGATCTTCATCACGGAAACATTCTCTACTCCGATTCTTCCGGCTGGACTGCCATCGATCCCAAAGGGCTGATCGGCGAGAGGGAATATGACTGCATTCAGTTCATGTTGAATGAGTGGGAGAAATGGGATGCGCCATTAGAGCTGCTCCGGTATAGGACAGAGACAATCGCTTCCCTGCTTTCCCTCTCTTATGAGCGGTTGCTTCAGTATGGATTTTGTCATTCCATTCTGTCTGCGTCCTGGTCTGTAGAAGGTGGACTTGATGGATGGAAAACCGGGGTTTCTTTGGCGGGGATGTTTGAAGAGCTCTTGGCGGAGTAATGGATAATCTTCCTTAACCACCCAATAAATTGGGATTATATGTTAATATTTATATAACTAGTTTTTTACGTGGGGTGGATTATATGAGAGAGATTGCATTGGCCTTCGGGAATATTTTTGGAGGGATCGCGCTTATCGCCCTCTTCGCTTCTTTGTGGGGAAGATTTGAGGACTATTTCGTTGTTAAATTAACCGTCTTTCGTCAGCAGCTTTTCCTCTTCTCCCTTACCCTTTTCATTGAAATTCTTTTTCTTTTTTCTGTCTATTTCTTTTTCCACCTGGCTTTTTTGGATGCACTGTTCATTTCTTGCACCGTCTTCCTATTTGTCATCTGGGTAATCCCCTACCATGCTCATTTCAACATGAATACAGACTTGTTGTTTTTGAAAAAATTCGGGCTCTCTTCTACGATACGGATTTTCATGCCGGTCCGCTCCCCGTTTTTTATAGGGACTCTCCTTTTTTCGGTTTTCGGTTTCATGGTTATATTTTGTGCGTATTTTTGGTTTTAAGAACACAAAAGCTCCGGCATGGCATGCACCGGAGCTTTTGTGTTCTATTCCTCAGGGTACATCAAAAAGTTCATTCTCCCATTGATGATCTGAGCGGGGCTTTTTAATTGGAATGTATTGCTTTGGGAAGAAAAATCGATTTTCAGCTCTTCATCAAGAAAGACCATCTTTGATTTTTCTACAAGAATGGGATAACTGTTCGTGTCGATCTTGATATCTTCCCCTTGCACAGGGTGATGGACAAACCACAGGGTAGGAATCCCGCTCACCACACAGCCGCAGCCTTCTGTATCATATTTTAGTTTCAGGTGACCTTGTTTGTTTTCTATTTTATCCTCGAGCTTTTGGGTTGCTTCGTTCGTTAGTTGGATTTTCATTTGACTTTCCTCCTCTGTCCTTTATCCTACCACATTTCATTTGTTCCTTTTAGAATATTGCTTTTTTACTCTTTTCATCTTACTATCGATAGTGGGGATTCTTTTGTATTTTCTAGAAAGGGTGGGTTTTCATGACAAAAGCTCAAATTAAAGTGAATGATAACGGTTCTTTTCGCGTAAGCGGCGATGTGGAACTGATCGATGCTGATGGAAATGTATTTCCAACGAAACAAGTGTTTACTCTTTGCCGCTGCGGTCTATCAACCAACATGCCGTTTTGCGACGCTTCTCACAAAGGGAAATTTGAATCATGTGTGCGTGCAGAAAAGGTACTGGACGAAGAGTAAATGGAATGAAAAGAGAGACTTCACCCGAAGTCTCTCTTTTCATTTGAAATCAGTCGAAAAAGCGAATATCCACAACGCTTGCCAGTGGAATATAGTGTACGTCTTCGAACCTGTCTACGACATGCAGTTTCCCGTCCAATGGGTCGACATGATGAACGGTTCCGATTGATAATTGATGACGGTGCTTCACGTAATGGGTGATCGATACCATTCTACCAAACTCCATCGCCTCAGCCACGACTTCATTCATCCTGTCGAGCTCCTGCTCATCCAGTTCGATCCTCTTTTCATGTGTATCTTCCTTTGCCCAATCCCTCAGGAGCTTCACGTGCTCGGGGAGCATCATGGATGTCCATTTGATTCTTCCTCGATCCCGGATCAATTCTCTTCACCTCCTGTCATTCGTTATGATTTATGTCCGCCGAGCAGACGGGCACGATGCCTTGCCGTTCCCGCTTCAGTATAGGAGACGGCGCGGAGAAGGGCCCCTGAACCATATTTATTCCGGATGTGGTCCACTACATACCCGAGCTCCCGTTTTTCCCAGCGGTCAGGTTCGAACAGGGAAACCTGCAGCGCTCCATCCTCTACAATATTCGAAAGGGCGATATTGATTTTCCGTACGGTTTTCCCATTATAGTTCTCTTCGAATAGCTCCAGGCACACCCGGTACAGATCCATGGTGATGTTGGTCGGTTCCTCTATCGTTCGCGACCGGTGGAACCCCCCTCCGAACTCCTCGTGGCTGTAGCCGATTCCGAAGCTCACGGTCCGCCCGGCCTTGCGATGGGTCCGGGCACGTCTTGCGACCTCTTCGCACATTTCCAAAATGACGCGTTTGATTTCCTTTCTCTCCTTATAATCCCGCAGCAGGATCTGACCCTTGCCGAAGCTGACCTGCCCATCCATGATCGGTGCCCCTATTTCGGACAGGTCCACCCCCCATGCATGGTAATAAAGCTGGTTCCCCATCACACCGAACTTCGCCTCCAGCTTCTCCAGGTCATACTTCGCCAATTGCCCGATGGAGAAGATGCCCATGCGATTGAGGGTCTTCTCAAGGCGTCCTCCAATCCCCCACATTTCCCGGAGCGGAGAGAGCGGCCACAGCTTTTCCGGAACGTCTTCATAGGTCCACTCGGCAATTCCTTCTTTCTTTGCTTCAAGATCCAGGCACAGCTTGGACAAGAGCATATTGGGGCCGATTCCGATGGCACACGGAAGCTGGAATTCCCTTTCCATATCGTCTTTGATTTTGCCGGCGATGGTGGCTGCGTCCCCCCAGAGACCCGTCGCTCCATCAATCTTAATGAAGCTTTC
The DNA here is from genome assembly GCF_025398035.1 of Rossellomorea vietnamensis. Lineage (NCBI taxonomy): Bacteria > Bacillati > Bacillota > Bacilli > Caryophanales > Bacillaceae > Rossellomorea > Rossellomorea vietnamensis. The sequence continues at coordinate 76,211 of NZ_CP104558.1, read as the reverse complement.
GTCCACACTGTACGTGTGGATGGCATCCTTCGGAACATAACGATGAAACAGGCGGGTCAGCTCCGTGGAGATCCGGACATACGTCGCCATCTTCGGCTCTACAAGCTGGATTCTCGGGTCGTTTGGAATTTCAAACATCCTCGAACCCGTTTTGATTCCAAAGTCCCTCTTCATCCTGGGTGAGGCCGCCAGTACGATGCTTCCCTGCCGACTTTTATCCCCCACTACAGCCAAGTGACATTCAAGGGGATCCAACCCCTCCATGACAGCCGAACAGCTAGCATAAAAGCTCTTCATATCGATGCACAAAATCTTGTGGTGTGGCAGCACACTGTAATCGACAGTCATATCCTCATCCTCCATCTTACCCAAAATAGAACAAACGTTCTTATATAGTATAGTTATGATTCTAACCGAATATACGTTCCCTTTCAACTTAAATTACTGGAAACAGAGAGAATAATAAGAAAAGCGGAAGGGCTTTGCCCAGAGGCGACAAGCATAAGACGAACCTGCCGGAAAGGCGTTCTTTGCCTTTTTGGCAGGTTTGACTTATGACCTCGAGCCTCTAAGCCCTGGAGCTGGACAAAGAAAAGCGGAGGCGGCTCGGGCAGAGGCAACAAGGCATCCAGTGATCGGCAAAAAGCTGGCATACAGCAGGATCAGAACAAAAAAATAAGTCCAAAATCACAGAAATGATTTTGGACTTACTTTATCATTCATCACCCTTTTCCAGCTTGGAATCCCGGGTATTTCGTCATGCCCCCATCGGCGATGAGCGTTGTACCCGTAACGTAGCTTGCCTGATCGGAGGCTAGGAAAACAGCGCAGGAAGCGACCTGTTCAGGTTCTCCGATGTAGCCGAGGGGAATGAGCTTCTCCACTCCTTTTTTCTTTTCCGGATCGGAAAATTTCTCGGCATTGATGGGTGTATCAATGGCCCCTGGAGCAATATTGTTCACCCGTATCCCATCTGGTGCAAACTCCAGCGCCAGGCTTTCCATCAGCAGTTTCACCCCACCTTTACTGGCTGCATAATGAGCGAAGTGAGGCCACGGGATGATTTCATGGACAGACGATACATTGATGATCGATCCCTTGATGCCATGCTCGAGCATGTATTTCGCCGCTTCACGGCAACCGAGGAATGTACCTGTCAAGTTCGTGTTGATGACCCTTTGCCAATCTTCAATCGGCAGATTTTCAGACGGAACTTCATTTTCGATTCCCGCATTGTTCACATAGATATCCAAACGGCCATATGTGTCATGAGCAAAGCGGACAAACCCCTGGACATCCTCTTCTTTTGACACATCCCCTTGAATGATGGAGGCTGTCCCGCCTGCTTCTTCGATTTCCTTTACAAGTCCTTCAGGGTTTTCTTCTTCTTTGAAATAATTAATGACCACCTTACTGCCTTCAGAGGCAAAGCGTTTAGCGATCGCCTTTCCTATACCAGTAGCGGCACCCGTTATGATGACAACCTTATCCGTTAAATCTGTATACATGTCCCATTCCTCCTTAATCTTTCGTAAAGCCCAATAGAACCCCGCCGATGATGATCAGGACACACCCTGCGATGACGAGGAGGATTTGCTTTTTAGATTTCTTTTCCCCTAAGAAGAACAAACCACCGAGAGTGGAAATGACGATTCCCGTTTGGGAGAGGGAAAAGCTTGTCGCCACACCGATCCGGGGCAGGGCAAGAAGCAATCCGAGATTCCCGGATGCCCACATAAGTCCGGTTAAGATATTTCGAACCGTATATTTGTTAAATGGCTTATGCCTGAATGTGATGACAACGGCTCCGATGAACATACCGATTGCCTGTGGTAAAATCGCTTGCCATCCGTCAATATCAAACCATCTTAATATGACGACATAGGCTATGTATCCACAACTGGAAAGGAGCAGCGTCAACAGACCTTTTTTCAATTGAGAGCCTTCATCTCCTTCGGACTTCTGTGTGAAGGAGGTGAGGACGACCCCGATGATAAGGGCCAGAACCGCCCCGCTTCCAAGGAGGATCGTTTCAGTCGTTTTCCATTCTTTAAATACCAGAACACCAAAGAGCGTCGTTCCGATCAGCTGCATCCCCGTTGAAATCGGGACGGTTTTCGAAACGCCGATGAATTTCACACTGGCCAGCTGGTTCACTTGCCCGACAGCCCAGAAGACGCCGGAAATAAACCCGATGCCAAAGACAAATAACGTTAACTCAGGGGACTTGATGAAGAAGACGCCAATCGCAAACAGCAGGGAACCAACCGTGATCCCGACCGTTTGACTGTAGGCATTCCCTCCAAGTTTTACACTTACAAACACAAGACTTCCCCACGCGACCGCGGGGATCAGGGCCAAAAGAATCCCTATCATACACCCACATCCTTTTTCCGACAATAATCATAGTTTTCCTCTGAAACAAAAATTCTACCCGTTTAACGCAAAATATTTCCCACTCTCTCATGCATACCCTTCTTCCCTGAGGTGTAACCTCAAAAAAAAAGAAAGCGTCCGATGTGTAATCGACGCTTTCTTCTTTGTTATTTGGTAGAAGTATGTATCGGGACAATGACCCTTTCATTCTCGACATTCACCATCACATGGACATCACGGTCAAGGGAAAGGTCTTTGAATCGTAACGAATAGAGGCCTGTGGGATTTTTTTCGATGGATTGGATGACTACCTGTGAAAACCGGGGATCACTCATGACTAAGTTCACGACAGTCTCTTCGATTTTGCTCTCTTTATCTGTCAGAAATACCATTTGATCCGCCGAGGCTCTCCTGGGATAGGATTCCTGCATCTCCCCGTTAAAGGTCACATTCACTTTTTTACCCATCTTTATATCTTCTTTATGAAGCTTTTTATCTTGATCTGTCAACATGACCGTTTGTTGATCGAAAGAAAACCAAACGTCATTGATCAGCACCTGATTGTTTTCCAATTGGGTGACAAAGCCTATGAAATCTGTGCTGGCCTGAGAATTGACAGATGCTGATGGCCCGCATCCGGTGAACAGTATACAGGAAAAAAGGATCATAACAGTCAAACATTTCTTCATAGACTCCCCCCTTATTATATTAGACGATTGATGGCACTGTTTGGTTTCACTATTTTTTGAAAAAAAGGTTATTTCCTACTTTTTCGACAAAAGATGGGAATAATTGATAGAACTTGCTTCCTATATTCATCCATCGGGGCAGGTTGATTTCTCTTTTATTGGTAAAGAGTGAATCCACTACTTTCCCAGCGACAAATGCAGGATCAAGCATGAACTTCTCCACATTCTTCACATACGTGCCGGTTTCATCGGCAATGGAGAAGAAATCGGTGGCGATTGGTCCGGGGTTCACCGCCGTCACCTTCACGCCGTATCTTCTTGCTTCCATCCTGACACTGTTCGTATATCCGAGGACAGCATGCTTGGAAGCGGAATAGGCACTTGATTTCGGAGTGGCAAACTTCCCTGCCTGTGAAGCGATATTGATGATGTGGCCAAACCCCTGTTCACGCATGTAAGGAAGGACTTCCCCTGTACATGCCATAAGGCCAAGAACATTCACATCCATCATCCCTTTTACATCTTGGAAGGAGGTTTCGTGTGCTTCCTGGAAGATTCCATATCCTGCGTTATTGATCAGGGCATGGATGGATCCAAAGTCCTTCCGGATGGCAGTGAAAACAAGGGGGATCTGATCATAATCCGTGACGTTTAAAGGATATACTTCCACCTTGCAGTTGAATGTTGTTGTCAGCTTTTCCTTCAATGCCTGGAGCAGGTGGACACGGCGTGCGATCAATGCAAGATTCCCGCCATTTTCCGCAACCTTTATGGCCATTTGCTCCCCGATTCCTCCCGAGGCACCGGTAATGATAATCGTTTTTCCATTGATTCTCCTGTTCATGTCAGTCACATCTTCCTAAGCAAAATAATAATAGATTCCTTCATGCTTTTCTTTCCGTATAAATTGATTGGATTCCAAGTAATCCAATTGCCCGATGGTCTCGGACAATGTCAAACCGAGCTCCTTTCGATACACGGAGGGAAATAACCTCTTGCATATCTCAAATACGGTCACGCGGTTTCCTTTGATCATGCCGAATACATCTCTTGCTCTTTCTTCTTGTTTCCCTAATCTCCTCGGAATCAACCCATGAACATCCGTAACGTTGTCTCCATGTCCTGTGTAGGCGAGGGAAATCGGAAAATCAAGAAGTTTTTTCAATGAAGCATTGTACTGCAGCAATGGCTTTGTACGCTCCATCTCCCCTTCAAATGGCGGCTCGATGAGGGGGTTGGGAGAAATAGAGGCGAGTATATGGTCGCCCGCTATCAGAACGCCATCACGTTCCCTGTAAAAGGATAAGTGACTCTGGGCGTGACCAAGGGTTTCAATGACCGACCACCCTCCCAGTCCGGGAAGGCCATCCCCTTCTGCTATCGCCACATCCAGCTTTCGGTTCCCCATGAATTTCAAAGGACTCTTGAACTTCGGGATGGCCGGGAGATATTCTTCAGGGAGCCCCGATTCCATGGCAAGCTTCGTGAAGAAACGGTCATACTCTTCATGGAAGTGCTCATCACGCTTGAGCCAGAATCGATTATACGTGTGACCATATACCGTGACGTCGGATGAGAACCGATCAAGCAGGCCGGCATGATCGGGATGATGATGCGTCAAAACGATTTGTTCGATATCCTGAGGTGTGTACCCTAAAAGGGACAATTGCTCAGTCAGCTGCATCCAGGCCATATCTGTAAGAGGACCTGCATCCACCAGGGTCAAGGCATCCCCCTTGACTAAATAAACATTCACATCTCCCACGGCAAAAGGAGTGGAAAGTGTGATTTTTGCGATATCATTCACTAAAGTTGTCATAGTTTCACCACATTCTTCATAATAAAAAGGTACAGACAATACGGTACCTTCCCGTTTTGTCACTCATTTCCAGAAAATGAATGATCCTTCATTACCTAGTGTACATTTTTTTCAGCATGATGTCATTTTTAAAAAGTGTGAATATACTAAAAATAAACCCTTGACAGATAAGCTGTATTTCTACGATAATCACCTATAATATAGATTTATTCCATTCATCACCCATTACATATTGATATAGAATAAAGCGATGAGAAAGATTAGTAATGAATAGATGACACAAGAGATCGGGGCCCACCGGCTGAAAGGCACCGTCGTCCTCTCTATTTGTGAACCTGCCTTTTGAGCGTCTTAAAGCAGAACGTCGTCCAGCGTTAATGGAAATGGAGTGTGTTCATCTTCTTCTTGGAAAATGGACAAAACAAGGTGGTACCACGGAAGCGAGACCCTTTCGTCCTTTATGGATGAAAGGGTCTGTTTTTTTTTCAAAAACAGAAGGGGGAATGAGCGAATGAAGACATTATTTATCGGAGCAGGGTCGATGGCTCATGCTTTAATGAGCGGTGCATTGAAAGCCGGTGTATTGAATAATGAAGAAGTATATGTAACCAATCGGGCCAATCAGGAGCGTTTAAATGAAATCATGCATGAATTCTGTATCCGGAAGGTAAACCGGGCGTCACGCTATGATGTCATCATCCTCGCCATGAAACCAAAGGACTTTCATGAAGCAGCAGATTCTGTCAGACCCTACCTTTCCGGGAATACGCTAATCATCTCTGTCCTCGCAGGCATCACCATGGAACATATAAGCGACAGGCTGGACTTTAAGGGAGCCATCGCGAGAGCCATGCCGAATACAAGTGCAGCCATGGGGAAGTCGGCAACGGCGGTGGCTTTCAATCAATATCTCTCACCCTCCCAGAAGGAATGGACAAAAACACTATTTCAGTCTGTCGGCATAGCAGCGGAGGTAGAAGAAGAGAAATTGGACCTGATCACGGCTCTTTCAGGGAGCGGGCCAGCTTATATCTATTACGTAGCCGAAATACTGAAACATGCTGCAGTAGAATTGGGACTGGAAGAGGGCCTCGCTGAAAGCCTTGTTACCCAGACGATCGCCGGGGCAAGTGCCATGCTTTCAGAATCCGGATTGGAAGCCCGGGAATTAAGAAGAAATGTGACCAGTGCAGGTGGAACGACCGAAGCGGGAATCGCTGCGCTGGAAGACCACCAAGTCAGGGATGCCTTTTTCAAGTGCATTTCTTCCGCAAATAACCGCTCTCAAACACTTGGACATGAATTAAAGGAGAATTCTTTGAAAAAATAAAACCTGCAGCCGATCATGATTCGCAGGGGATCCCGTTTCAGTGATACAATCAAAGCAAAAAAGAAGGTCGACACAGATGAATCTACTCCTCATTTTACTTTCTGCAGTCCTAGTCGTCTGGATCGTTCTCGCCATCGAGGTGTGGAGGGGGTTGGGTACGCTTTCTTCCCTAGAAGGATTGCCGGGCAAGGCAATCGGCCCGCTTCTCTCCATCATCGTGCCTGCCAGGAATGAAGAAGAAGCGATTACAGACAGCATTCTATCTCAACTCAAGCAGGACTATAAACGGATTGAATGGATTCTCGTCAATGATCGTTCAACGGACACCACACCGAAAAAACTTGAAGCACTGGCGGAAATGGACAACCGGATCCGTGTCCTCCATATCGATACACTGGAAAAAGGATGGCTCGGAAAGAATCAGGCATTATATAAAGGATACCTCATCTCGGAAGGAACACTCATCCTGTTCACCGATGCAGATGTCCTGTATAAAGATCCTTCCACCCTGTCCCGGGCTGTCGCGGTCTTTCAATCTCAGAAGCTCGATCATCTCACCCTCGCCCCCAACATTAAATCAAAGACATTCTGGTTGAAAAGCTTTGTTGTGTTCTTTTTATTCGGTTTCTCTTTTTATAAACGGCCATGGAAAGCGAATGACCCTTCCTCGGGGACAGGGGTGGGGATCGGCGCATTCAATCTGATCACACGTTCTGCTTATGAGGAGATCGGTACTTACGAAAAGATCAAGCACATGCCCGATGACGATCTGCAGCTTGGGATCCATATCAAAAAAGGCGGGAAGACCCAGGCGTTCCTCACTGCCCTTCACTCGCTGGAGGTGGAGTGGTATCACTCCTTGAAAGGAGCCTTTCAGGGCCTTGAGAAGAACACATTTGCCGGGCTCCATTACTCCATCCTTCTTGTCCTATTTGCCATGACGGGTGTGTTCTGCTCCACGGTCCTTCCTTTCTTCACGATCTTTGCCGGGGACGTCCTGATCCGGACCGTAAGCATGTTGATCATTTTGTTGATTTCCATCACCTATTTCAAAGTCATAAAAGAGATGACGAATGAGTCTGCCCTTCTCATCCTCTCCCTGCCCGTCACAGCCTTGTTATTCATCTATTCCATCGCCCGGGCGACGTTCCTGACGTTTAGAAGAGGCGGGGTCGAATGGCGCGGGACGGTTTATCCATTGAAGGAGCTGAGGAAGAAAAGAAAATAGAGCACATTCCTTTCCCGTCAAAAGTGATGTTGGTATACTCATGATGAATTACTGTTTAGAAACCCGAAATAAATTCCTCATGGAAAGGTGATTGGAAATGAACGCAAAGCTATTCGAACCATATAAACTTAAAAATGTTGAATTGAAGAATCGAATCGTCATGGCACCCATGTGCATGTACTCTTCCCACCATGAAGATGGAAAAGTCGAAAACTGGCATCGCACCCACTATACGAGCCGTGCTGTAGGCGGAGTCGGACTCATCATCCTGGAAGCGACAGCGGTTACACCACAGGGAAGGATTTCCCCACAGGATTTGGGGATCTGGAATGACGAACAGATTGAAGGCTTAAAAGAGTTGGTGGATCTGATGAAAGAGCAGGGGGCAAAGACCGGTATCCAGCTTGCCCATGCCGGAAGAAAAGCGGTACTCGAAGGAGATATCCTTGCTCCATCAGCCCTTCCATTTAATGATGAAATGAAAACACCTGTTGAAATGACAGCGGATGATGTGAAAGAAACCGTCACCGCATTCATCAAAGGGGCCGAAAGAGCGAAGAAAGCGGGCTTTGATGTGATTGAAATTCACGGAGCCCACGGATATCTCATCAACGAGTTCCTCTCTCCCCTGTCCAATAAACGAACAGATGAATACGGGGGATCGGCAGAAAACCGCTACCGTTTCCTCCGTGAAATCATTGACGGTATTCAACAAGTATGGGACGGACCGCTGCTTGTGAGGGTTTCTGCCAAAGACTATAACGACGAAGGCCTGGACGTCGAGGACTACGTCGTATTTGCACAATGGATGAAAGAGCAAGGCGTCGATTTGATCGATGTCAGCTCAGGCGCCCTGGTACCGGCACGGATCCCGGTATTCCCCGGCTATCAGGTGAAGCTTGCCGAGACCATCAAGAACGGTGCCGACATTGACACGGGTGCGGTTGGACTGATTACAACAGGCATCCAGGCGGAAGAAATCCTGCAAAATGAACGGGCGGACGTCATCCTCCTTGCACGGGAATTGCTTCGTGACCCTTACTGGCCGAGAACGGCGGCCAAAGAGCTCGGTGTTGAAATCGAAGCACCTAAACAGTATGAGCGCGGCTGGAAATAAAAAATACGCAAACAAGAGGGTGGACCAGAAGTCCCCCCTCTTGTTTTATTTATTCATACACCTTCTGTACTTCATATCTGAACCCTAGACAACGGTAATTCTGCTTTTGGTACATCAGTCTTGGCGTATCTTCCCCGTCCGCAACCAGGATGATAAACGTGTCAGGGAACCGTTCCATGACATACCGCTGCAGCCTGCTTCCGATCCCCTTCTTTTGAAACGATTCGTGAACCATCAAACCGTCTATTTCCGCTGAATCTTCTTCGATGATCACATCCACGGATCCGGCCGGCGTCCCCTTATAGAAAGCCAGAAGCTGCATGATACGGGGATTTTCAAAATTCCGCTTATGCATATCCACCTTTTGGTCGGCAAAATCCGGACCAAAGTCCATGTCCTGCTCATACTGAAAAGAAAGATAATCCTGGAGTTCTTCCTTGCCCACTTCCTTGACTTCTATATCAGGATTCACTTCCGTCAATGGGAATTGATCTGGTTCAATGGAATAAAGTTCATTGAACCCGACGTCATATCCCTCTTTTTTACAATAGTCCATCAGATCTTCTGAAGGTTTGTGATCTTGTGGAAGAAGGAACTTTACATGCTTCTGGCCTTTTGATTGATGAAATTCCCGTAAAAAACGGGCGGCTTCCATAAATTCTTCAAGAGTCGGCTGTTTCTTAAATGCAAGAAAGTTACTATCATACCTCGTCAGCATTTCCGGATAATGAATATGTAGATAAAGAGCGTTTTCAGCTATAATATGACCCGGATTATAAATATGTTCAAATGTAAATGAATTCATCTCGATTCCCCTTTTTCTGTTTAAACGGCAATTCCTACTCCCAAATACGCTGTACAGAAGCGCGGTCCCCCTCCAGCCTGACGATGTAGACGTCGGGATTGGATAGAGCGAACAGTTCATTGTATCCATAGCTATCATCAAATAACCTGAGGAGCAGCGTCGTTAAATTACCATGACTCACACAGACAATGTGTTCCTCTTCTTTTCCCATCACCTCATCGACGAAGGACCTTGCGCGTTCCATCGCCATTTGATTGGATTCCCCGCCAGGTAATGAGAGAGAAAAATCCTCAAAGCTCATCTTTAACTTTTCCATCCAATCAGGAAGATCCTGATCGCTCAGCACCCTTTCTCCCAGCCTGTCATCCTTCTGGACCCGGAGCCCTGAGCGATCAGCAAAAGGAGCGATCGTGTCCAGTGCCCTTATGAAGGGACTTGAATAAATCGCTTGAATGGATCGATTTTCTAAAAAGGATGCTAATTGACGTGCCTGACGTTCCCCCTCCTCCGTTAACGGTGTATCAAAGGGCTGTCCTTCCGCTTTCGCATGACGGACGATATAGATCTCCTTCATCCCACTCCCCCCTATTTCTTTAAAGGTATGTCGTATTCCATGAAATCCCTTGCCATATAGCTTTCCGGGAAGACGTCCCTTGCTTCCTTCTCCAATTCTTCCCATGATTCCTTTGCATACCGGGAAGAAATATGGGTCAGGAAAAGGCGTCGTGCCCCGGCTAGGAGAGCGGTCTTTCCAGCCTGCTTTGTCGTGGAATGGTAATATTCCCGGGCCATCTCTTCTTGATCCCGGTTGAAGGTCGCTTCATGAACCAGGACATCTGCGGACTTGGAAAGTTCCACCGCATTGGAACAAAATCTTGTATCTCCAAGGATCGTGACCACCCGTCCAGGAATCGAAGGTCCTAGAAAATCCTTTCCATCGATCTCCCTCCCGTCTTCCAGTCGAACCGTTTCACCACATTTTAATTTCTTATACAAGGGCCCCGGTTGAACGCCCCTATCACGTAATTGATCCACCTGAAGGACACCGGGCTTATCTTTTTCAATCACTCGATAGCCGAAAGTAGGAAGAGCATGGTCGAGCCCCATTGCTACTACACTGAACCCTTCATCTTGAAAGATGACCCCTTCCTCGATTTCCACCACTTCAAGGGGATATTGAAGGTGTGTCCTGCTGATTGAGAGGGAAACCTCGATAAAGTCCTTGATCCCCTTAGGACCGTATACCGTCAGTTTTGTTTCCCCTCCCTGGAAGGAACGGCTCCCGAGTAACCCCGGCAGCCCGTATATGTGATCACCATGCAGGTGGGTAATGAAGATCTTTTCGATTCTTCTTGGTTTCAAGCTTGTATGTAAAATTTGATGCTGGGTTGCTTCCCCGCAATCAAATAGCCAAACCGCACCGCGTTCCTCCAGTAATTTCAAAGCGATACTGGTCACATTGCGGAGCTTGGCCGGTACTCCTGCACCCGTACCCAGAAATAATAATTCCACTGTCATCACTCCTCAGATGAGCTATTCTGTCTCTATTTTAGCATAATCGCCCATATTTTACCCTTTCCCGCAAAATGAGTCATAAGAATGAAAATTAAAGCCAATATAATGACGAAGATGTTTGCAAAAAAGATAAAACGTTTTCATGCATATACGCAGAAAAAGTCATCAGCATATAATTTGCCAAATGAATGAGAAGTCTTTAAAATTAAGTAATTGTATAGGATATTAAATAAGAAGAAACGCATAAATAAGGGTTACAACAAGATAAAGTGAGGTCATGACATTGAATAATTCAACTACACCAACATCTCTGATTACGATTTTCGGAGCGACGGGTGATCTAGCGAAAAGAAAACTATATCCATCTCTTTATCATCTGTTCCGTAAAGGAAAAATCTCAAAGCGTTTTGCCGTTGTAGGTGTGGCACGACGCGAATGGTCAAATGAAGAATTCCAGGAGCATGTAAAAACATCGGTACATAAAGCGTTAGGCAGCGATGAGAACATTGATGAGTTTGTGTCACATTTCTATTATCAGCCGAATGATGTATCCAACAGTGATTCATATAAAGCATTGAAGAACTTATCCGATGAGCTCGATGAAACATATGAATTAGAAGGCAATCGCGTTTTCTACTTAGCGATGGCTCCTGAATTCTTCGGGACGATTACGGAACAGTTGAAAAATCAAGGCTTGACCGATACAAAAGGCTTCCAGCGACTTGTGATCGAGAAACCATTCGGTCACGACCTGCCTTCAGCCGAAAAATTGAACAGCCAGATCCGTGAATCATTCTCCGAGGATCAAATTTATCGTATCGATCACTATCTTGGTAAAGAAATGGTGCAGAACATCGAAGTCATCCGTTTCTCAAATGCCATGTTCGAACCACTCTGGAACAACCGTTATATTTCCAATATCCAGGTCACCTCATCGGAAGAACTTGGTGTGGAAGACCGCGGCCGTTATTACGAAAAAAGCGGGGCCCTTCGCGATATGGTTCAAAACCATCTGCTTCAAATGGTTGCATTACTTGCCATGGAGCCGCCGATCAAATTGACGACGGATGAAATCCGCAGTGAAAAGGTACGTGTATTGCGTTCCCTTCGTCCGTTTCAACAGGATGAAGTCAAGGACTACTTCGTCAGGGGTCAGTACGGTCCCGGGAAAGCAGGAAATGAAGCTCTCCCTGGTTACCGCGAAGCTGAAAACGTCGATGATCAGTCCAATACGGAAACCTATGTTGCAGGTAAATTGATGATCGATAACTTCCGCTGGGCGGGTGTCCCGTTCTATATCCGTACCGGAAAGAGAATGGAAACCAAATCAACGAAGATCGTCATCCAGTTCAAAGACATCCCGATGAATCTGTATTACAACCCGGACAAGCCACTGGCACCGAACCTGCTGGTCATTCACATTCAGCCGGAAGAAGGGATCACCCTGCATCTGAACGTGAAAAAATCCGGACAGAATATCGAAACGACTCCAGTGAAATTGAACTTTGCCAACAATAGCGTGGATGGAATGAACACACCTGAGGCGTATGAGAAGCTTCTATTCGATTGTCTTCGCGGGGATGCTACGAATTTCACCCATTGGGATGAAGTGAAATTATCATGGGCTTTCGTCGACAAAATCTCTGAAGTATGGGAACATACACGTGACGGAGAATTCCCTAACTATGAAGCAGGTTCGATGGGGCCGAAAGCCGCTGACAATCTGCTCGCAAAAGACGGCTTCTCCTGGTGGCCGATTGCCAACCTCGATGTAGACCAATGCTAAGAAAGGTGTGGAACCTATGAAAATTTATGACGTAACAGCCCCGATCTTTAACGGGATGCCCGTGTACAAGAACAAACCTGAAAAACAACCGAGTATTGAAACCAATACGAACGGACATGTGACGGAGTCAAGACTCTCAATGGATGTTCATACAGGAACTCATGTCGACGCTCCTCTTCACATGATCAACGACGGTGAGACGATTGAAACGATTGAAATCGAGAAGCTCGTCCGCCCTGTCAAAGTATTTGATGTAACGGAAGCCGATGAGAAAATCAGCCTGAAGGATATTGAAGGATTAGAGATTGAAGAAAATGACTTCATCCTATTCAAAACGAAGAATTCATGGGATACTGAATTCAACTTTGACTTCATCTATGTAGCAGAAGATGCTGCTGCATACCTTGCTGAGAAAAAGATTGCAGGAGTGGGGATCGATGCCCTCGGAATCGAGCGGGCCCAGGAGGGTCACCCGACCCACCGCAGCCTTATGGGAAGCGGCGTCATCATCATGGAAGGCCTTCAGTTGAAAGATATCAAAGCCGGCCAATACTTCATGGTGGCGGCACCACTAAAAATTCAAAACACAGATGCATCACCGGCACGTGTCTTGCTGTTTGATGAAATGATCGGGTAATGCTTTATTGACTCTCCGGTATATTGCCGGGGAGTCTTTTTATTGTAAACACACAAAAAAGGTGCCTCATTCAAAGAGACACCCCGTACTGCCTTAATACAATTTTTTCAGTGCTTCCTTATCAAACGGCAGCAGGTCATTCGCCTTGCCTTCTTCCACCTTCCTCACCCATTCAGGGTCCTGAAGGAGTGAGCGTCCGATTGCGACCAGGTCGAATTCTCCGAGGTCCAGTCTGTCGATCAGACCATCCAGGCTAGTCGTGCCCGCACCCGAGAAGCTCGTGAACTCCCCGTCCAGACCAACCGACCCCACAGATATAACCGGTTTACCTGTCAGCTTCTTTGTCCACCCGGCGAGATTCAAGTCAGATGCTTCAAATTCAGGCTCCCAAAAACGGCGTGTCGAGCAATGGAAAATATCTACGCCTGCATTCACCAGTGGCTCCAGGAAGCGCTCCAGTTCATCTGGCGTATTTGCAAGCTTTGCACCGAAATCATTCATTTTCCATTGCGAGAAACGGAAAATGATTGGGAAATCGGGTCCCACTTCGCGTCGGCAAGCCTCAATTACCTCAACGGCAAACCGGGTTCTGCCGACCAGATCTCCTCCATAACGGTCCGTACGACGGTTTGTATTCTCCCAGAAAAACTGATCGATTAAATATCCGTGTGCCCCGTGCAGTTCTATGCCGTCGAAGCCTATGCGTTTCGCATCTGCAGCAGCTTGGGCATACGCTTCCACCATCTGGACGACTTCCTCTTCCGACATAGGCTCCGTGATTTCTTTACCTGAAAGACTCAGTCCTGATGGTCCAACAGGAAACGCTTCTTCATTTGGAAGCTCCCCCTTTTTACGGGTCATCCCCACATGCCAAAGCTGTGGTACGATCTTTCCTCCTGCTTGATGGACTTCCTTCACGACGTTTGCCCATCCATTCAGTGATTCTTCCCCATGGAAAAGAGGGATGCTCGCTCCTGAAACAGAAGAGGGGTGATTGATTCCGGTTCCCTCCGTGACGATCAATCCTACACCATTTTCAGCTCTGCGGCGATAATAAGCGGCAACGTCTTCACCGGGAACTCCATTGGGTGAGAAACCCCGTGTCATAGGTGCCATCACTGTACGGTTGGATAACTGCAGCTTCTCACTATGGAATGATTTAAATAATGATTCTGTCGATGTATTGGTTTGACTCATTGAAATGCCTCCTCTTTTCTTGATGCATTTTCATTATTTCAAACCCGTAGTGAAAATCAAAGAAATCTGTTTGGGGAATGTTATTCATTCCGTATGTAATTCTGATTCGTTCCACTCGACATCATGATATTATTAAAAGCCCCTTTCTTCATCAGAAAGGGGCTTGAATCATTTAATTATTTCATCCACTCTGTATGGAAAATACCTTCTTTATCCACACGTTCGTAGGTATGAGCACCGAAGTAGTCCCGCTGAGCCTGGATTAAATTCGCAGGAAGCGTTTCTGTGCGGTAGCTGTCATAATAAGAAAGGGCTGCCGAGAAGCCGGGAACCGGTACGCCATTCTGGACGGCGACACTGATGACTTCACGGAGTGCGTATTGATAGCTTTCGACGATCTCTTTGAAGTAAGGATCGAGTAAAAGGTTAGTGAGATTGGATTCACGATCATATGCCTCTTTAATCTTCTGCAGGAACTGTGCACGGATGATACAGCCTCCGCGGAAGATCATGGCGATATCTCCGTACTCGAGATCCCATTTGTACTCATCAGACGCAGAACGCATCTGGGCAAAGCCTTGCGCATACGAACAGATCTTACTCATGTAAAGAGCTTTCCGAATCGATTCGACCAATGCTTTCTTATCACCATCGAACGGTTTCGTGTCTGGACCTTTCAGCATCTTGCTCGCCTTTACACGTTCATCCTTAATCGCTGAAATGAAACGGGCGAAGACAGACTCCGTGATGATCGGTAAAGATACACCGAGATCCAATGCACTTTGACTTGTCCATTTACCCGTACCCTTTTGACCTGCTTTATCGAGGATGACATCCACCATAGGCTTGCCGGTTTCTTCATCTTTCTTCGTAAAGATATCAGCTGTGATTTCGATGAGATAGCTGTCAAGCTCACCTTCATTCCAGTCCGCAAACACTTCATGAAGTTCTTCTGCACTCAAGCCAAGGACATTTTTCATCAGGAAATAAGATTCCGCGATCAGTTGCATATCTCCATATTCAATACCGTTGTGCACCATTTTCACATAGTGACCTGCGCCGTCGGGACCGATATACGTCGTACATGGATCTCCGTCAACCTTCGCTGCGATATCTTTCAGGATAGGAGCCACGAGATCATATGCTTCCTTCTGTCCTCCAGGCATGATGGATGGACCTGTCAGTGCACCTTCCTCCCCACCGGACACACCCGTCCCGATAAAGTGAATGCCAAGTTCACTTAGTTCCTGATTGCGTCGACGGGTATCCTCAAAGAACGTATTTCCCCCATCGATCAGGATGTCACCTTTTTCAAGGAAGGGTTTTAATTGTTCGATAGTCGCATCAGTCGGATTTCCAGCCTTGACCATCAGAAGAATCTTCCTAGGCTTTTCCAATGAGTTGACGAATTCCTCGATTGAATATGTAGGATTGACATTCTTGCCCTTCGATTCGTTCATCATTTCTTCCGTTTTCTCACTGGAACGATTGTATACAGAAACAGAGTATCCCCTGCTTTCAATATTCCATGCCAAGTTTTTTCCCATAACGGCTAATCCAATAACACCGATTTCCTGAGCCATAACATCAACGTCCTTTCATCTATAGAATCATGATTTCATTACTTCTTCAGTTATATCAAATGAATGACCGGAGTCTATTTCAATCTAACAAGAATGGTTCATTGATGCAAATAATCCGATTGAGAAGTACGTTACTGTTATAAGATGTCCCCTTTTCCAACTGTCATTCCCTTAAGAAGTCTTTGTTGAAGCTTGTGTCCTGTTTCTGGTCATAAGACTTTTTCTTATTCTTGGCTTTAATCCCTTGAGAGATGGAATCTTTCCCAAATTTGTCATGGAGCTTGGATAATACGTTGTAGAGTGGTTCCTTTTCGGCGACTTTCTTATAAGAAAATAAGTCCAGCTGTTCCGTGGCTTCGCTTTTCTCCACTACATCCTGTGCCGTGACCCCGAGGAGTCGTACAGGATCCCCATCCCAATGCTTCAGGAATAAGTCTTTCGCCTGGTGGTATAAGTCTTCTTTTTTATAGATGGGGTTTGCAACCTTTTTGCTTCTGGTGATGGTCTTCCGGAACTTATCACGAATCATCAGCTGGATTGTCGTTCCCAGTACATCTTTTTGTTGAAGTCGCGACGATACCTTCGCACACAGCTCTTCTACAACGATTAAAAGCTCTTGTTGATTCGTTGTATCCTTCGGTAAGGTAGTGGAATTGCCCACGCTCTTATAATCATAAATCGACTCCGGGTCCACATTCCTTCTGTCGGTTCCATTGGCTCGCTCTTTAAGACGGAGCCCGTTGATCCCGAGCAGTGACTTCAACTGGATATCGTTGGCATGGGCAAGGTCGCTGCACGTATGGATACCGATTGAATTCAGCTTCTCGGCAGTCTTCTGACCGATTCCGTGCATTTCAATGACGGGAAGGGGCCACAGCTTATTCGGGATATCCCTTTTACGCAACACGGTGATTCCCATGGGCTTCTTCATATCTGAAGCCGTTTTCGCCAGGAATTTATTTGGCGCCACACCTATACTGCAAGGAAGGTCTAACTGACCCTTGATCTGGGCCTGTATGTCCGAGGCAATTTGTAGTGGAGTTCCTTTCTCGAAGGAATCCGTTATATCGAGATACCCTTCATCAATCGACACGGGTTCCACTAATTCTGTATATTGTCTGAGGATATCGAATATTCCTTTGGAGGCGGCACGATAACGGTCGAAGTTAGGAGTCATGATCACCAGATCCGGACATAGTTTTTTTGCCTCCCAAAGAGGCATCGTCGTTTTCACGCCAAAGCCCCTGGCTTCGTAGCTGCATGTCACGATGATGCCCCGTCTTTCCTGGGGGTTCCCGGCTATAGCCAGAGGTTTCCCCCGCAGAGTAGGATCAGAGGCCATCTCTACAGAGGCATAAAAACTGTTCATATCCACATGAAGGATCACTCGTCCGTTTTTGGGATAGTGTGAGTTCATTTCAATCGCGGCTTTCTTTGTCTAGTTTTGATGTGTTTTTTGCTCGTTCACATAATCCTTTATTTCTTTTATACCTTCTAAGCTTTCTACTAAAACATCGGGATCGATTTGGGTCAGAAGGGAATCTTCAAGATTGATGATACCTGAAAAATAGGTTGTTTTCGAGTAAGCAAGTAAACCGACGTTTGTTATCGATTCATCCGCCACTTCGATGATTTCCTTTGCTTCCATCACGACCAGACCGACCTGCATCGTTTTCGTCTGGACGACCAGGAGAAACATTCCTTTTTCAGCAATCGCAGGGGTGTCATAAAGGATGTTCCCTAAATCAAGGACCGGAATCAGCTCTCCCCTGACCTTTACAAGTCCCAGGACAAATGGGGGTAAGTGAGGGATCGCCCTGATCTCCTCCACCTTTTCAATGGATACTACGTTCTCAATCGGCAGAGCATATTCTTCTTTTCCGGCATGAAATACAACTACTTTCGGCAATGTATAACGTCCCCTCTCGCATTTCTGATATGTATACTACTAATGTACCATATTTCACAATAAGGCGCTGATTTGAAAGAAGAAAAAGTCCACGCACAAAAGAAAACCCTTTTGCATGTGGACTTTTTTCTTTCTATTGTCCAGCTACGGGGCTTAGAGGCTCGAGGTCATAAGTTAAACCGACCAAAAAGGCAAAAAACGCCTTTCCGGTCGGTTCACCTTATGCTTGTCGCCTCTGGCCAAAGCCCCTTCGCTTTTCTATTCCCCAGCCACCTCTTTGATGATGGCTATGACCATTTCAGAAAGCTTGTTTAGTTCTTCTACAGGCATTCTTTCGCTTTTGGTATGGATTTCTTCGTATCCTACTGCAAGGTTTACAGTCGGTACTCCGAATCCGGCGATGACGTTGGCGTCGCTTCCGCCTCCGCTTGTGAGCAGCTCGCTAGGGCGGCCGATTTTCTTCGCCGCACGTTTTGCCACTTCCACTACTTCGTCACCGTCTTTGAACTTGAAGCCCGGGTACATGACTTGAACTTCGACTTCCGCTTTCCCGCCCATTTCCTCGGCAACGGAAGTGAAGGCAGCTTTCATTTTTTCTACCTGTGCTTCCATTTTTTCAGGAACCAGTGAACGGGCTTCAGCAAGGATATCGGCTTGTTCGCATACGATATTCGTTGCTTTCCCGCCTTCAAAGCGGCCGATGTTCGCAGTCGTTTCTTCATCGATACGGCCAAGTGGCATTTTAGAGATGGCTTTCGCTGCAATCGTGATGGCAGAAACGCCTTTTTCAGGAGCTACGCCTGCGTGTGCTGTTTTTCCGTAGATCGTCGCCTTCACTTTAGCCTGTGTCGGTGCTGCTACGATGATGTTTCCGACTTTGCCGTCACTATCAAGGGCGAAACCGTATTTCGCTTTAACAAGAGAGGAATCCAGGGCTTTTGCCCCAACGAGACCTGATTCTTCCCCTACCGTGATGATGAATTGGATGTCACCGTGGGAAATATTGTTTTCCTTAAGGACGCGCACGGATTCAAGCATAGTGGCAAGACCGGCTTTGTCATCGGCTCCGAGTATGGTTGTCCCATCGGAATAAATGTAGCCATCTTCTTTAAGAGTAGGCTTTACCCCTTTGGCAGGGACCACTGTATCCATATGGGAAGTGAAATAAATGGTATCCACTCCATCTTTATTCCCTTTTAACGTACAGATCAGGTTGCCGGCACCGTGGCCCGTTTCCCCCATCGTATCGTCTTCGAATACCTCCACTCCCAGGTCGGAGAATTTTTTTGTTAATACTTTCGCGATTTCCGCTTCTTCTTTCGTTTCAGAATCGATCTGGACCAATTCCAGGAATTCATTTAATAAACGCTCTTCATTAATCATTTAGTAGACCTCCACAAATATGTATTCACTTCTATAGTATAGCGTGAATAGCCACGTTCAACAAATGGTATACCTTTTACAATGGGATATTCCCGTGCTTTTTCTTCGGACGTTCTTCCCGTTTGTTTCTCATCATTTCCAGTCCTTGAATCAATTTGATCCGGGTTTCACGGGGATCGATGACATCATCCACCATCCCACGGGACGCTGCGACATATGGATTCGCGAACTTTTCACGATATTCTTCAATCTTCTGTTCCCTCAGCTCTTCAGGGTTATCGCTCGATGCAATCTCCCTGGCAAAAATGATGTTCGCTGCTCCTTGAGGCCCCATGACGGCGATCTCCGCATTCGGCCAGGCAAAGACCAGGTCCGCACCGATCGATTTACTGTTCAGTGCCACATATGCTCCGCCATACGCTTTCCTTAGGATCACGGTCATTTTAGGGACTGTCGCTTCAGAATAAGCATATAGAATCTTGGCCCCATGACGGATGATCCCTCCATGTTCCTGCTTGATCCCAGGGAAGAATCCCGTAACATCCTCGAACGTAATGAGAGGAATATTGAATGAATCACAGAACCTGATGAATCGGGATGCTTTGTCGGAAGAATCGATATCAAGGCCACCCGCCATGAACTTTGGCTGATTGCATACAAGTCCGACGACTTCGCCTTTTATGCGGGCCAGCCCCACAACAATATTTTTGGCGAATTCCTTCTGAACCTCCATGAAGCTTCCTTCATCGACAATTTCATTGATGACGGTACGGACGTCGTATGGACGAATCGCATCAAATGGAATCAGGTCCGTTAAGTTCGCACGGTAATCATCTTCTTCATCCGCGCCCAGGCGAGGGGGCTTCTCTTCATTGTTTTGAGGCAGGTATGTTAATAATCTTCGAACCTCTTGTAACACCTCTTCTTCCGTTTTCCCCCTGAAATGGGCATTTCCGCTGATGGAATTATGGACCTTCGCCCCACCGAGATCCTCTGAGCTTATTTTTTCCCCAGTCACGGTTTCAATGACTTTAGGTCCTGTGATGAACATTTGGCTCGTCTCATCCACCATAAAGACAAAATCCGTGATGGCAGGGGAGTAAACCGCTCCGCCGGCACAAGGGCCCATGATGACGGATATTTGCGGAATCACACCTGAATAGACGGCGTTCCGATAGAAGATATGTCCATACCCGTCTAAAGAAACGACCCCTTCCTGAATCCTGGCCCCGCCTGAATCATTCAATCCGATGAAC
This sequence comes from Rossellomorea vietnamensis, assembly GCF_025398035.1. Lineage (NCBI taxonomy): Bacteria > Bacillati > Bacillota > Bacilli > Caryophanales > Bacillaceae > Rossellomorea > Rossellomorea vietnamensis. Next base: position 55,581 of record NZ_CP104558.1, on the reverse strand, counting down.
GGAGCACCATTCTTCACGGCAAGATCCATCACATGGGAAATCTTCTTCGCGTGCATTTCTCCAAGCGCACCGCCGAACACCGTGAAATCCTGGGAGAATAAGTAAATCGGTTTCCCGTTCACCTTTCCGTATCCCGTCACGACCCCGTCACCAGGTCCCTGTACCCCTTCAAGTCCAAAGTCTGTGCATCTGTGCTCGATGAACGGGTTCAACTCCACAAAGCTACCCGGATCCACCAGGATATCGATCCGCTCCCTGGCTGTCAGCTTTCCTTTTTCATGCTGCTTGTCTATTTTTTCGTCTCCGCCGCCAAGTTCCACTTCTCTTCTGCGGTCGTACAATTCATTGATTTTTTCATAAATATCCATTGTGGTTACTCCCCTTTGATGTTGGATTTATCACAAAGCTCGTATAAAACGCCGTGGGCTGATTTCGGATGCATGAAGGCGACGGAGGCCCCGCCGGCACCAGGCTTCGGCGTTTCGTTGATCATCCGTACCCCTTTGGTCTGGAGCTCTTTGATGCGCTCCTCGATTCCTTCTACTCCGAAGGCTATATGGTGAATCCCTTCACCCTTTTTTTCTATGAATGCCGCAATCGGGCTTTCTTTATGTAGTGGCTCGAGTAACTCAAGTTTAAGATTTCCGCCATCCATGAATGCTACCTTGACACCTTGATTCTCAACTTCTTCGATCTTCAGTAGTGAAAGACCGAGAGTATCTTCATAAAATGCGAGAACATTGTCTATTGATGAAACTGCTATTCCGATATGATCTACCTTTTTCATCCCTATCATCCCCCTGTTGTTTGCATGCTCCACCCATATAGTATTCCATACTTGTTGTCGAATTTCCTCCTATAGAGACGAATAATTAAAGCGTTTTCTTTTATTGGGGTGGTTGTCTTCTCTCATTATTCACGTTAAAATAGAGAAGAAAATGATCTCACGCTTATGTGGAAGAATGGAGCGATACGATGGGTAATAAAAAGATGCAAAAGATCATTGTATTTGTGATGCTGTTTGCGATGATTGCATCCACGATCATGGCAGGACTGTCATTCTTATTATAAAAATAGTAACTAAAAGGAGCTGCTTTTCGAATTCATCGATCAGCAGCTCCTCTTTATTTCATGGCCCCGTATTCTTTCCCCAACTGATTGAAGCTCTTCTTCGTTTTCACGACGAGTACCTTGGTGCCGACGGGTGCTTTGTCAAACAGATATTCAACATTCTTATTCTGCATCCGGATGCATCCATTGGAGATGTATCTCCCTATGCTCGATGGCCGGTTCGTCCCGTGGATCCCGTAGATCCGGCCATCCGTCCCTTCTGCATCAAATCCAATCCAACGGGTTCCGAGGGGGTTTCTCGGGTCCCCGCCAGGGATATTCTTCTTACGATAGTAGGGGTCCTTGGCTTTCACCGTAACATTAAATAAACCTTCCGGGGTGAGCTCAGCCGTTTTTCCCGTAGCGACGGGAAAGGCAGCCTGTATTTTCCCGTCATCTATATACGCCAATTGATTGTTTTCCTTGTTCACGATGATAAACGGATCTCCGGGTATCGGGTTCCTCCCGAGTGGCCATATGGGAGAAGCGAACAATATGATGGCAAGAAGTAAGCGCATCCTATCACCTTCTTCATGTTTTAGGTGTAGTTTGCTTCACTTTCCTCCTTTTTTATTCCTTTGAACGAGCTTTTCAGGAGAAGATACTGTTCCATTTCCTGAACAAATTGATAAAGAGCGGCACGCGTTTCAAACTCTTCCCTCGTTTTCGGCAGCTCCATCTGCTCAAATTCCACTTTCATATCGTACAGTTTTTTCAAGTAAAAGAGCGCCGTATTCCCGGGATGGATATGATTGCTCAGTTCTTCCAGGAAATCTGCGATACGATGACCCTGCTCGACGGTTAATGAAATATTTGTGGCAATCGGCAGGATGCGCTGAAGGATTTCAAACTGTTTTTCCCTCATTTTGAAATATAAATAGTATAAGTTCTCATCCCTTAAAAAATGGTTTTCTACATCTTTAAAGGCGATCGTCTTCGCCTCTTTGAGCAGCTGTTCCGTTTCCGTGATTTCCCTGCCGTCCCAATCGCTGTCATTTGTCTTTAAATAGTTGATCATTTCACAGAAAACCTTATAAAAGTTCGCTTCGATTTTTTCCTGATACTCGATCATCTTTTTATCGACGCTCGGCATATACAGATTCATCAAGAGGGCAATCCCGATCCCGATCACGATGATTCCAAGCTCATTTTCAAAAAGGCCAAGGGTGACATGACCCGCTGAGTATACATGAAGGATGATGACGGAGCTTGTGACAATCCCTTCTTTGATGTTCAAACTAACGGTGATGGGAATGAACACAAGAAGCAGCAAACCGATGACCGCCGGGTGATAGGCGATAAATTCGAAAAAGGCGGCAGAAAAAACCATGGCAATCACACATGCCAGAAAACGGCTCCAAGATGCATTCACCGATTTCTTCTTCGTATTCTGAATGCACAGGATCGTCAATATCCCGGCTGAGACGAAGTTATCCAGGTGGAACCACTGGGCGATGCTGATGGCAGCCGCGGTGCCGATTCCTGTCTTAAGTGTCCGATATCCGATTCGAAACATTCATCTTACTCCTAACTACTTCATTTTTTAGCTACTCTAGAATACCATAAACAGGGTTGAACATAAAAAGAAGGATTAACGAATGATACCGTTAATCCTTCATCTCTATAATATTTTCTCAAGGAATCCTTTTCCCCTGTCACTTTGCGGGTTCGAGAAAAAGGCTTGAGGTTCCCCTTCTTCAATGATCTTTCCATCATCCATGAAGAGGATCCTGTCCGCCACCTCTCTTGCAAAGCCCATTTCATGGGTCACGATGATCATCGTCATCCCTGTGTGAGCAAGTGACTTCATGACGTCCAGAACCTCTTTCACCATCTCGGGATCCAAGGCAGACGTCGGTTCATCGAATAACATGACTTTCGGTTCCATGGCAAGCGCCCTTGCAATGGCCACACGCTGCTTCTGCCCGCCTGATAAACGGTTCGGGTATTCATCGCACTTTTCTTTCAGACCAACTTTTGTCAGGAGGTCCGTCCCTAATTTCGCGGCTTCCGTTTTGTTCATGCCCTTCACTTTCACTGGAGCGTAAATGACATTTTCCAAGGCGGTCATATGGGGAAAGAGGTGAAAATGTTGGAACACCATCCCGACGTCCTGTCTTACCTTGTTAATGGCTTTCCCCTTCACATGGGCTTCTTCAAAGTAAATCGATCCCGATGTCGGTTCTTCCAGGTGATTCAAACACCGCAGTAAAGTGGATTTCCCTGAACCCGATGGACCGATCAATGCGACGACTTCCCCTTTCTCAACTGAGAAGTCGATTCCTTTTAAAACCTGAAGCTTCCCAAACGACTTGGTAATCTGTTCTCCTTTAATCATTTCCACGCAGTCTCCCTTCCAGCACTTTCCCTAGTAAAGTCAGAATCATCACGAGTACATAATAGATCAGTCCTGCGAATAAAAGCGGTTCAAAGAAGGAATACAAGTCACTTCCAACCATGTATGAACGTCTCATCACATCTGCAGCACCGATCACCGTGACGATGGCGGATTCCTTTGTGAGCGTGATGAATTCGTTCATCAAAGCAGGGAGGATGTTTTTGATCGCCTGAGGCAGGATCACGTCTTTCATCATCAATCGGTAAGGCACTCCAAGAGCCATCGCGGCTTCCGTTTGCCCTTTATCCACTGCATTGATCCCGGCACGGATGATTTCGGATATATAGGCAGCCGAATTAAGGGAAAAAGCGAGGATCGCTGCGTAATAAGGTTCAATCTGCGTCCCGAAAAGCTGAGGCGATCCGTAGAAGATGATCATCAGCTGAAGGACGAGGGGAGTTCCCCTGAAGATGGATGTATAAAAATCGGCAAGCAGGGTCAAAGGTTTTATGGAACTGATTTTACAAAGGGCAAGAAGAATACCGAATAGGAACCCAAGCACCCCTGCTAACGCGACAATTTTAAGTGTGACCTTCAATCCTTCCAAAATAAAGGGGATCGAAGGAATCAGTTGTTCAAAATCTAGTGGCATTATGATCCCCTCCAATGTTGTAATGTGGCATGTAATGGGAAGGGCTAACCGGATTAGAGGTTAGCCCTTCATCAATCTACTGTTCTCCGTCAAACCATTTTTCAGCGAGTTTATCCAACTCTCCACTGTCTTTCAGCTTCTTCAATGCGTCATTGAATTTACCTGTCAGCTCGCTGTCCTTTGGAAGGGCAACCGCAGAACCTGCATCTTCTTCATTTACATTCATCGTATTTCCTTGAAGCTCGTCATTCTTGTCCAAATAACCGTTTGCCACTGTATTTTCGATGATGATGGCGTCAAAACGTCCATTTTGAAGATCCTGGATCAGTTCAGGAATACGGTCGCGAGTGTCCACTTTAAGCTTGATCGATTTTGAAAGTTCTTCTGCCGCATCCTGTTGAATCGACCCTAATTGAACTCCCACCGTTTTCCCGTCGAGGTCCTTTTCACTCTGAATGCCGCTTTTCTTCGTCGAGATGATCATATCTTTAGCCGTGTAGTAGACATCACTGAAGTCGACATTCTTCTGTCGTTCAGGCGTTGGCGTCATGGCAGAAAGGACGAAATCCACCTGGCCGGTTTTCAGGGCAGAGATCAATCCGCTGAATTCCATATCCTTGATTTCGATTTCATATCCCATTTCATCTGCAAGCATATTGGCAAGATCGATGTCATATCCAATGATCTTGTCGCTGTTGGCCGTGTCGACATATTCAAATGGTTTATAATCGGCCGACGTCCCCATGATCAGCTTCTTGGATTCCCCGGAAGCAGGCTTGTCTTCTCCTGAGCCGCATGCTGCTAGAGTAGTAGAAAGGATTAATACGAATACGAGCGATAATAGCTTTTTCATTGTGATTCCTCCTGAGTTTGAATGTATAAATATAATATATAATGTATATTAATTACTATATTCGTATTGTAGCAGAGATAAATATTTATGCAATACTTTTTATAAATATCGATAAATGATTATATATTCTGAAAATTTATGTATTGTCATTGACTATTTCAGTTGGATTAACGGTAGTGGTTGGGGTAATTTATGCATGATATATACATAATTAATAAACAAAAAAAACGTCAAGCCTCTCACTCTCACAGTGAGAAACTTGACGAAATGTTTTATACCTCTTCGCAATACTCATCAAAGTACGATTGAAGTTTGTTCACAACGGACATTGGATCATGTCCTTCGATTTCGTGTCTTTCAACCATCGTCAGGAGCTTTCCGTCTTTCAATAGGGCGAATGACGGTGAGGATGGCGGATAACCTGTGAAGTAGCTGCGTGCTTTCGCAGTCGCTTCTTTATCCTGACCGGCGAAAACCGTGACCAATTGATCCGGACGCTTATCGAAGTGAATGGAATGAGCGGCTGCGGGACGGGCGATCCCCCCTGCGCATCCACAAACGGAATTGATCATGACAAGTGTTGTACCTTCTTTAGAAAAAGCCTGATCCACTTCTTCTTCTGTTGTCAATTGGGTATACCCTGCCGTCTCGATTTCTTGACGGGCCTGGCGGACAACGTCGTTCATAAATAAATTGAAATCTATATCCATGCTTGAACTCTCCTTTAATCGCTGACTTAATCATATCTCACAAAAACAAGAGGATTTGATATACCCTTATCATAACAATTTCAAACCCTAACTTTCAATTAAAATGAACGATTCCCATCGAGTATGGCTTGTTTATATTGTCTCAACAATTCTTCCACCGCTTGGGAAGTTGTAAAATCCCCTGTTCTCACCCTGTCTTCCAGGCGAGGGAGGGATGACTTGATGCCCGGATGGTAGAAGAAGTCTGACAGTATTCTTTCTTTCAGCATCGTTTGGAACCATTCCTGTTTCTGGAGAAGCCTTCTTTCTTCGAAGACACCCTGTTCTTTTGTCTGCTCTTCGAATTGCCGTACCACATCCCATAGTTCCTTCAATCCCTCATTTTTCAACGCCGAACAGGTATAAGCCTTTGAACTCCAGCCTTTTGTGGCAGGAACAAGAAAGTGAAGGATTTGATTGAGCTCCCTCCTCGTCTTCTCGGCGAGGGGCTTATTCTCTCCATCGGCTTTATTTACGAGCAGCACGTCGGCAAGCTCCATGATCCCTTTTTTCATTCCCTGAAGCTCATCTCCTGCTCCGGTGATGACGAGGAGCAGGAAGAAATCCACCATCTGTCTGACCATGACTTCGCTCTGACCGACGCCTACGGTCTCAATGATGATGAGATCATACCCAGCGGCCTCGCATAAAAGGAGAGTCTCATTGGTTTTCCTGTGGACACCGCCAAGCGTCCCCGCCGTTGGGGAGGGCCTGACAAAGGCACGTGGATTCTTCGACAACTGCTCCATCCTTGTTTTATCACCTAATATACTGCCTCCTGAAATGGAGGAGCTGGGATCGATGGCAAGGACGGCTACACGAAGACCCTCTTCACACAACATCTCACCGAATTGTTCGATAAACGTACTTTTCCCGGCTCCCGGCACACCCGTGATCCCGATCCGGAAACTATTACCGGTATGGGGGAGGAGTTCTTGCAGCAGCTCCTGTCCCAACGCATAATGCTCTTCTGCATTGCTCTCGATCAACGTGATGGCTTTCGCTAAGTGACTCCGGTCCCCGTTCAGGACCCCGGCCTTTAAATCACTGATCGAAACAGGGTCTTTTTTCTTTTTCACAAACCGCTTCTTTCGTTCCGGCTTATACTCCGTCATTAATCAGCCACTTCCTCATAGCCGAGCACTTCATAAATTTCTTTGATCACTTTTTGTGCGGCTACCGGAATGATCGTTCCAGGGCCAAAGACGGCAGATGCCCCGTTGGATAGAAGGAAGTCATAGTCACCCGCTGGAATCACCCCGCCGATGACGACAAGGATGTCTTCCCTTCCCAGTTTCTTCAGTTCCGCCACTAATTGAGGCAGAAGCGTTTTATGACCTGCGGCCAGTGAACTGACACCAATGACATGTACATCATTTTCAACGGCCTGCAGAGCCGTCTCTTCAGGGGTCTGGAACAACGGTCCGATATCCACATCGAATCCAAGATCGGCAAATGCCGTACTGATCACTTTCGCCCCCCTGTCATGACCGTCCTGCCCCATCTTGGCGATGAGAATTCGAGGCCTTCTTCCTTCATTCTCCAAAAATTCTTCCGTCATCTCTTTTACGATATTGATTTCCTGTTCATTTGAAAAATTCGAGCTGTACACCCCGCTTATACTTCGGATCGTCGCCTTATGCCTTCCCGATACTTTTTCAATCGCATTGGAGATTTCCCCTAACGTGGCACGTGCCCTTGCCGCATCGACGGCTTTTTCAAGAAGGTTCCCTTCGCCTGTTTCTGCCGTTCGCGTCAACGCTTCCAGGGTTTCAACCACTTTCTCTTCATTACGTTCTTCTTTCAATATTTGGATCCGTTCAATTTGCTTCTGTCTGACCACCGTATTATCGATGTCCAGTGTTTCAATCGGATCTTCCTTATCCAGACGGTATTTATTCACCCCGATGATGGACTCGTCCCCTGAATCGATCATCGCCTGCCTTCTTGCAGCGGCTTCCTCGATGCGCATCTTCGGCAAGCCTGTTTCGATTGCTTTCGTCATGCCTCCGAGCTCTTCGATTTCTTCAATATGCTCCCATGCCTTTTCCATCAGCTGATGAGTCAGTGACTCGACATAATGGGAACCTGCCCATGGGTCGATCACTTTCGTTATGCCCGTTTCCTCTTGAAGATACAGCTGGGTATTGCGGGCGATACGCGCCGAAAAGTCTGTCGGGAGGGCGATCGCTTCGTCAAGGGCATTGGTATGGAGCGACTGCGTGTGGCCCATTGCAGCTGCATGGGCTTCGAGCAACGTGCGGATGACATTATTATAGGGATCCTGCTCCGTCAAGCTCCATCCGGATGTTTGGGAATGGGTCCTGAGCGCCATCGATTTAGGATTTTGGGGGTTGAATGTCTTCATCATTTTCGCCCAGATCCTCCTCGCCGCCCTCATCTTGGCCACTTCCATGAAATAATTCATACCGATGGCCCAGAAGAATGAAAGTCTCGGTGCAAAGGAATCGATATCGATCCCTGCCTGAAGTCCGGTCCTGACATATTCGAGACCATCCGCCAGGGTATAAGCAAGCTCGATATCAGCAGGTGCTCCTGCTTCTTGCATATGATACCCGGAAATACTGATACTGTTGAATTTCGGCATATGTTTGGACGTATACTCGAAGATATCCGCAATGATACTCATGGACGTTTCAGGTGGATAGATGTACGTATTCCTCACCATGTATTCCTTTAAGATATCGTTCTGGATCGTACCGGATAGCTTCTCCTTCGACACACCCTGCTCTTCTGCCGTCACGATATAAAAAGCAAGGATGGGCAGAACAGCCCCGTTCATCGTCATGGAAACGGACATCTGATCAAGGGGGATCCCGTCGAACAATATCTTCATGTCCAGGATGGAATCGATGGCAACACCTGCTTTTCCTACATCCCCTACAACCCTTGGATGATCCGAGTCATACCCGCGGTGAGTCGCCAAATCAAATGCCACCGACAACCCTTTCTGCCCCATACTTAAGTTTCTTCTATAAAAAGCATTGCTTTCTTCAGCGGTAGAAAAACCCGCATACTGCCTGACCGTCCAAGGACGATTCACATACATCGTCGGATACGGCCCCCTTGTGTATGGAGCGAGGCCGGGTAAATCTTCTCCATGAGAAATATTTTCCGAATCCACTTCTGTATATAAAGGTTTTATGTCGATTTTTTCATTCGTTTCGTAGGGAGTCCCGGTAAGGGGGATGGCTCCCGCTTCCCCTTTATTCGAATACGGGTTGATTTGTTGCCAATCAGGCTTCGTCATGGTCTTTCCCCTCCTCCCAAATGGTCAATAGTTCATCCAATTTTTCCAGGATGTTTTGTTGGTTGTAGATCGACCCGTTCAATCCCTGCCGGACCCATTCACTTCTGCTTTCATCAGGGATTCTTCCAGCTATGTCGATCACAATGGAAGAATCAACGGTATGGACGGCTTCAGTGATCATTGAAAGTTTATCGTGATATTCTTCGTCCTTCCCGCATACCAAATAATATGGATACCGGGTTTCTTCCACAAATCGAAGGATATCCTCTTTGGAGAAACAATCCGGACTTTGATGTGTCTGGATGCCGCCCGTGGCTAAAAATCCTTTTACAAAATCGGCACGGGGCTTGTACGTTTTCAGTTCTCCTAACCCGATCAGGCCTGCAGTGGGATTATTTCCGAGTTTCTGCGCCCTCTCTCTTACTCTTTCAAAAGGAAGAGAGAGCCGTTCTCCCGCTGCTGGAGAAATCGGAAGGGTCTCTTCCAGATTTGCATAGATGTTGGTCCCGATCATGGAGTTCTTCCGGGTGGCTAAGTCCAGGATGCGGGAGTCTCTTACCCTCTTTATCTTCTCTTCAATAGATCCATTGGCAAGGAGTGCAAGAATCCCGCCCTCCTTATCAACCTGCTGGAATTCCTCCCATGCCCGCTTACCCACTTCTTTTGAAAGCCATTCAATATAATAAGAACCGCCACCTGGATCCAGCACCTTATCCAGATGGGCTTCTTCACCCAGGATGAGTTGCGTGTTCCGGGCAATCCTTTCTGAGAGGGCACTCACTTCCCCGTTCACCTCATTGAACGGAGCGACGACAAGATAGTCGACACCTGCGAGTATGGCAGAGAACGCTTCCCCACCACCGCGGAGAATGTTGACATACGTATCAAGGGTCGATTTGTTAAATCTGGATGTTTCTGCACTGATACTGATGGATTTAGCAATACTTTGTTCACTCAGACCATAAGAAGTCAAAACGGACTGCCACAATTTCTTGAATGCCCTGATTTTCGCCATCTCTATAAAGAAATGACTGCCTACCGCAAAGTGAAAATGCATCTTTTCAGCTGCCCTCTCAAGGGTCCATCCCTTTTCTCGAAGGGCCTCAATATAAGCGACACCCTCACTTAGTGCCAAGGCCAACTCCTGGGTGGCACTTGCGCCTCTGTTATGGTAAGGTGCAGAATTGATAATTATGGTCTTTACTTCAGGAAGGTGATTATCAGCTTCTTTCACAACCTTCATCCATTCTTCTAATCTATCTTCATCCGCCCATTCCCCTTCTGAAAGAGGATCGAACCCAACGATGCCATACATTCCCTTCCATTCTAGGACCTCTTCCATTCCAATGATGGATAACGATGTCTTTTTATCAATTGAAAAGATCGGAGTATCGAAACTTATCAATTCTTTCAAAAATTGATTGAGATGTTCTTCATTCTTTAGATCCCCAATGGAAAATGAAAGACAGTTCTGCCCCCGTGTTAACGCATCCTTCACAGCTGTTGTCAGTTCTTCCCATGAATCCCTTTTGATTGACTGAGCGATAAACCACTTAGAAGCGCGTTCCAACTTTCCTTCAACATTTGGAATATAGTCCTTCACTCTATCCCGACTAGGGACATCTTCTTTTGTATATAACGGTTTAAGATCAATATGTTCATATGTGCTTGTATGTAAGGAACTTATTCCCTTCCCCTTTAACGCTTTTTCAGCCGCTTCCTCCCATTGTGACAGTGTGTGACGACTGAATGATTGGCTTTTCATATCACTAAGCTTCATAGTACCCCTCTTCCGTAAGCTATTTTTGTAATCGTTTACATAATTTTTCACTAAGATTCTTCTAACTAAGCAAGCATCCCCTTTGAAAATTCAAAATGTTTATACTAATACTATTTTAGTATATAAACCTCCTTTCATCAATCTCTCAAGAAAATGAGTATAAAAAAGAAGAAGAGTTGGACATCCCAACTCTTCTCCCCATTATGCTTATTTTTTTGAATTGATATACAATTTACCTTCAGCACGCTGGGTCGTGACATTTCCATAATCATCGGAAACTTTCACTTCAATCACGGCTCCCGGCGCCTTCACATTCGAAGTAGCCGTATAGTAACCTTCATAATGACCTTCCGATGTTTCCATCATTGGAAGTTCAGTGGCGTTTGACACTTGGGAGCGTGCATTTGTCAGAGGCATGTGAATGACAAATGTCGCGTCCAATCCAGGCTCACTGTCAAATTCGATCTTGACGGATTCACCCTTCTTCAATTCTTTATCTTCTGCAGGAAGAAGATTCTCAATCTCGATGTCCCCAAATTTCGCGAAGACCGTTACCTTTTGTTTCTTTTTGTTTCCTGCTTTATCTTTCGCTACTACTTGGATGGCATTCTCTCCTTCATTGAGAAGAATTCGATGACTGAACTCTCCGTCTTTGACAGATGCTTTCTCACCGTTCACTTTCACCCATGCAAGATTTTCATCCGCGATGGTTCCTTTAACCGTGATCGCTTCACGATTGGTTTTCATGCCATCCTCCGGTGAGGTGATGGCGAGTTCCGGCTTCAGTTGATCAAGCGTTACTGTCACCGAATCCGATGGCCCCGTCATGCCCTGTTCCGTCGCTGCCTTGGCGGTTAATACATTCTCACCTTCATGCAGGGAAACATCGGCAGAGAATGTTCCATCCTCACCTGTGTCGGCTGTCGCTACTTCTTCTTCACCATTAAAGAGATGAACGGTCGTAGTCGGGGCAGAAATCCCTTCCACGGTGACGGAATCTTTATTGGTAAATGATCCATCCTTCGGTGAAGTGATGACTGGTGCCGTCACTTCATAATTCACAGTTGCGCGAATCATGTAGTTCCCCTCATCTTCCGGTGCCTGCGACCAGGCTCCTCCAACGAACTGCCAGCTTCTTGCCGCATATTCGCCATCTTCATCTGTCCCAAGTCCAGGTGCATTCGGATTTGGTGCCGACTGGATGTACACCATATAGAAATCACCTTCGACCATGATGCCGTGCTCACTGAGGTCCACATGCGTCCATTCTCCGTTACGCAATGCAGTTCCATCGAATGGACCGGCGAGTTTCTTACCTGGCGCCCCGTCAGGTCCAGTTGCATCATAGACGGCAACCTGGAATTCAGTTCCTCCAGGTACAGGCCACTCTGTGTCCCAGAAGCGGAATAGTCCGCCTGTCACAAGTGCCGTGTCATTTCCTTCTTCAAGGGACATTTTCACGGCCCAGCCGTTACCTGCATCATAGAATGCCCGTGCATTTTCTGCTGTTCCATCATCGTACCCGATTTCACCAGGATATCCGATGAATGGTTCTAATGATACATCGGCGGTTGTGACTTCCCCGCCTTCAACAGTGACGCTCATTTCCTTACTATAGTAGTAAGGCGCAACCACTTTCAGAGTATAGTCCCCTTCGTAAGCTTCTAATTCATATTCTCCATTGGCATTTGTTTCAACCGGCTGTACTACGGCATCTTCAAGAACGAAGACCGTTGCTCCTTCAATCGGTTCTCCCGTTACTTCGTTCGTGACGGTTCCGGTAATATTCCCTTGAGGGATTTCTTCAAGGGTGAAGTTGGCAGTCGATGTTTGATCAGCTTCAATCGTCACACTTTGCGTTTCAGATCTGTAACCGTATGTGGATGCCTGTAATGTGAATTCACCCGCTGCATGAGTCATTTCATATGATCCATCTGCAGGATTTGTATAAACGGAACGACCCGTTTCCAATACACTTACCTCTGCTTGCAGTGGAAGAAGGACAGGAGCCGGACCTGATGCATCCGTCTTATCATCTTTCTTCACGTCATTTTTCACTGTGATCTTAGCTGGATTTACACTTGGCTTTTTCGATACAGAAGATGATTTTTCATCCTTCGATTTCAGACCAAGATTCATTTTCTTGGCTGGAAGATTTGATTCCGCACTAAGCTTCACATCATCAAGGTACCAGCCTTGTTTCGTGACACTTCCATCGGAGGTAACGTTGAAGGCAATGTATACACGTTGACCTGCATATTGACTCAGATCCACTTCTCCGTCTACCCATCCGTCGGTATTCCCATTCACGCGCAGTGCCTGTGTCCACTCTTCACCATCTGTGGATACAAACACATGGCCGTAGTCATAGTTGCGTTCCAGTTCGTGCCACTGTTTAAATTGTAAGAAGCTCTCTCCATCAGGTAAATCGATCGGAGGCATCTGAAGTGACATATTCGCACTGTTGTCATACGTTCCGTCTAAGTTGGTGGCATATACTTTTTCTCCTGAAGAAGCATTTCCCGGACCACTCGCCGGAACTCCCCATTCCCAGCTGTTCCCTGGACCGTAGGATGTCCAACCAGTCGGGTCTGCTTCGAAGTCCTGCTCATATCCAACTGTGATACCCGGTAGCAAGTTTACAGTGTACGTATCAGATTCGACTTCATTTCCACCGAAGTCCGTCGCAACCCACTTGTACGTGACCTGCCCTCCAGTGAGATCCTCACCCGGGATGACCGCTTCATACGTTCCTGATGTGTAGTCGCCTGAAGTTCTGCTTGCTTCAACTTCTACCCATTCACCGTCCTGATTTTGATAACTCAGTGTTACATTCGTCACGCTGACATTATCACTTGCCTCTGCTTGTAATGGCAGATTCATTTCTTTAAATGCTTCTTGTGGTGCGTCATGACTGATGACAGGAGCTTCCGTGTCATCACCTTCTTTTGAAACCTGTCCTTTTACTTTACCGATTCCGCTCATAACGGAGGATACTGCATCAAACGCATTGACCAAGCCGTGCCCATACCCGTTATTTGGAGATTCCGGGAAGGTTCCGTCTGTTAACGGAACAGCGGTCGACATAAGGATTTCTTCGATTTCATCCACTGTTAAGCTTGCATCCACTTGTCGTAACAGGGCAGCGACTGCCGATACGTGTGGACCAGCCATAGATGTTCCATTCCAGCCTCCTTCATAATTGCCACCTGGAACGGAAGAGCGGATATTCACTCCCGGTGCGGCAATCTCAGGCTTGATTTCCTCATAAGGAGAAGGTCCCTGTAATGAGAAACTTCCCAATTGATCGTTGATATCCGTAGCACCTGTTGCGAATGACTCAGGGTAGTTAGCCGGATTCGCAATCGATCCTGGTCCTCCCGGATTGAATAGTGTTGTATTTCCTGCGGAGAACTCAGGGAAGATTTCTGCCGCTCTCCACGCACTGACCATATCCCGGTACCATTCATCGAGTCCGGCACCGCCACCCCATGAGTTATTGACAACATCAGGAGCCATTTCAGGATGTGGATTTCCTTCAGCATCTTTAGGTGCCAGAATCCATTCCCCAGCTTCCAGTAAGTCTACATCCGTCCCGCCATCGGCCGTGAACGCTTTGACCGCGATCCACTTGGCACCCGGCGCTACACCGATTTGATTGCTGCCATCGGGCTCAGACCCGACCATAGTACCGACAGTATGTGTTCCATGACCCTGGTCGTCATATGGCGCACTTTGTCCTGCAGTTGCATCAAACCAGTTGAATTCGTTGTCCGGTGAATCCGGATTCTGAGGGTCATACCCTCTATATTTTTCTTTTAATGCCGGGTGATCCCATTGTACTCCCGTGTCAATGGAGGCAATGACCGTTCCCGCTCCATCGATCCCCATTTCCCATACCGCAGGTGCGCCGACCCGATCGATATTCCACTCAATGGATGCTGGAGTATTTGGGGCTTCTTTATCCAACACTGCGGATGAAGAAGCTTTTGCCTTTGCCGGCTGGATAATTTGTCTCGTTTCATTCGGCAGGATTTTTTCCACTTCAGTAAAGGTTGAAATCTTTTCCATGACTTTCTTCGTACTTGTAACGGCCATTCCGTTTACAACATAGAAGTCTTTGATTTCCTTCACTGCACCTGACTTCTTCTCTTTCGCTAAGTATTCTTTCACTTCTGCCTGAGATTCAAGGGCTTTAGCGCGAAGCTCTGAGACGACCATATTCCGTTTTAATAATTTCTTATTATTAGCAGACAGTTTCTGCTTTTTCGCTGTTTCAGCCGCCTTTTTAGATACAGCTTCCGTGTCTACCTTATCCTTGAATTTCACTAAGTATGTGACCTGTTCCTTTTTCTTAAATTGTTCCTGTAATGTGGTTGTGATTTTTGATTGTGGACTTACTTTTGCCGACTCATTTGCTGATGTGGATGGCTTTTCTTTCGATAGAGCCGCTTGTGAGGTATTTGCCGCCCCTGCATTGAATGGAAACATCAAGGGGACAAACATGACTAAGGTGAGTACAATGGATAACCATCTTGCCTTACGTTTTCTTCCTGACATCTAATTCCCTCCCAGTCTTTTTATAAATCCAACCACCCGTCACCTCCTACGAACACCAACTTTGGAAAATAGTAGGTGTTAAACCAAAGATAACCAAGTTTATATGTAAAATGTTGTAAGTTGCTGTCGAAATAAATCTGAAAATTCAGTAATTGATTGAAAAGTCACGAATCCCGATTTTTTCATAAGGATAAAGTCACTCCTATAATATAACTTCAAGAATATTCCAGGATAATCTTCAGATTTAGTAGGATGAAAGTGGAGGTTATGCCTCTTTTAATAAGTGAAGGAAAGAAAAAATGAGCGATAAGTTTCATAGTGAGAATTCCCGGAATGAGGAATCGGAATTATGACCCAGGTAGTGACCTATGACGATCTACTAGAATATTCTTCCAGTTATATTCCGGTTGTTTTTCCCGTAATTTTCCTGTTACGGACCTTTTTTAATAAGTCATTCTATCTAACTGCATAAAAAAATAAGGACCAACCACCCAGGGTCAGTCCTTATCAGTATTAATATATAGATGTATTTTCTTTCGAAGTGTTTTCTAAGATTTCTTTCACGCGCTGAAGGAATCTTCCGCATACCAAACCGTCAAGTACGCGGTGATCGAGTGACATACAGAGGTTCACCATATCACGAACTGCAATCATTCCGTTGTTCATGACGACAGGACGTTTC
The DNA here is from genome assembly GCF_025398035.1 of Rossellomorea vietnamensis. NCBI lineage: Bacteria > Bacillati > Bacillota > Bacilli > Caryophanales > Bacillaceae > Rossellomorea > Rossellomorea vietnamensis. The sequence goes on along the minus strand of NZ_CP104558.1, from coordinate 39,586 downwards.
ACGATCGATTCTACCTGAAGGATCGCGGCCTGTGGATAATTGATGATACCCATCGATTGTACCGAGCCAAATGACCCTGTATTATTCACCGTAAATGTTCCGCCCTGCATATCCTGGGAGGTCAATTTACCGCTGCGGACTTTTCCTGCAAGCTCGGTGATTTCTCTTGCGATCCCTTTGATTGTTTTTTCGTCAGCATTTTTAATCACAGGAACATAAAGTGCATCATCCGTAGCTACCGCAATGGAAAGATTGATGTCCTTCTTCTGAACGATCTTGTCTCCAGCCCACATGGAATTGATTTGTGGGTACTCTTTAAGAGCCTGGGCGACAGCTTTCACGAAAAATGCGAAGAATGTCAGATTGAATCCTTCACGCTGTTTGAATTCTGTCTTAAGTGAATTTCTGTAGTCAACCAGGTTGGTTACATCCACTTCCATCATCGTCCAGGCATGAGGTGCTTCATGTTTACTGCGTACCATGTTGGAGGCAATCGCTTTGCGTATGCCGGAAACCGGGATCTCGATATCACCAGGGACGACAGGAACATTCGCTGCTGCCGGTTTGGCCTGCTGTGCCGGAGCTTCCTCTTTCACAGGCGCCTGCTGTGGAGCCGGTGCGGACGGTTTAGGTGCCGGTGCATCTGTTGATTTAGGAATAGAACCTGATTCAATGATTTTCTTTAAATCTTTACGGGTGATCCGGCCGCCGTTTCCGGTGCCTTCCACTTGATTCAAATCAATATCGTGCTCTTGGGACAGCTTTAATACGGCTGGAGAATACCTTGCTTTATTTCCGCTATCTCTCGTTGGAGCCTTAGGCTTAGCAGGAGCCGACCCTTTCGCTTCCTCTTTAGCCTCTTCTTTCGGAGCTTCTTGAGCAGGGGATGTGCCTGCACCTTCAATCTCGATGGAACAAATGATTTCCCCGACTTCAAGAGTGTCCCCTTCTTCGGCAATCAATTCTTTAATGGTACCCGTGAAGGAAGATGGCACTTCTGCATTCACTTTATCTGTTTGAACTTCTGCAATTGGATCATATTTATTTACGGTATCACCTGGTGACACCAACCATTTACTAATTGTACCTTCTGTAACACTTTCCCCTAGCTGAGGCATTTTCATATTTTCAATACCCAATGAGGAACCCTCCCTACTGCTCTAGTTTAATTGGTGTGGACTGTGATTAAAATTCTGCAAGTTCACGCATAGCTTTTTCTACTTTGTCCGGGTTGATCATGAAGTATTTTTCCATAGTCGGTGCATACGGCATAGCAGGAACGTCTGGACCTGCAAGGCGTTTTACCGGGGCATCAAGCTCGAACAAGCAATTTTCAGCGATGATCGCAGAAACTTCACCCATGATGCTTCCTTCTTTATTGTCTTCAGTCACAAGAAGTACTTTACCTGTTTTAGATGCTGCTTCAATGATCGCTTCTTTATCCAATGGATAAATCGTGCGTAAATCCAGGATATGTGCTTCAATTCCGTCCTGGGCAAGTTTTTCAGCCGCTTGAAGGGCAAAGTGAACACATAAGCCGTAAGTGATGACTGTGATGTCTTCTCCTTCACGCTTCACGTCAGCTTTTCCGATCGGCAGCGTATAATCATCCTCGGGGACTTCACCCTTGATCAGACGATAAGCTCGTTTATGCTCGAAGAATAATACCGGATCTTCGTCACGGATGGCCGCTTTCAATAAGCCTTTCACATCATATGGAGTTGAAGGCATCACGATTTTCAATCCCGGTTGATTGGCAAAGACGGCTTCGACGGATTGTGAGTGATAAAGCGCTCCGTGCACCCCACCGCCGTAAGGAGCACGAATGACCATCGGACAGCTCCAATCGTTATTCGAACGATAACGAATTTTTGCCGCTTCAGAGATGATTTGGTTTACGGCAGGCATGATAAAATCAGCGAACTGCATTTCTGCGATCGGTCTCATACCATACATGGCAGCTCCGATCCCCACTCCGGCAATGGCTGATTCTGCAAGTGGCGTATCAATGACACGGTCCTCACCAAATTGGTCATACAAACCGTGAGTCGCTTTAAATACTCCACCTTTTTTCCCAACGTCCTCACCGAGAACGAAAACTTTCTCATCACGTTCCATTTCTTCTCTTATGGCCATGGTTACGGCATCAATGTATGAAATTACTGGCATGATTGAATTCCCCCTTACTTCTCTTCTGCGTAAACATACTTCATCGCTGATTCTGCTTCAGCATATGGAGCGTTTTCTGCATAATCCGTTGCTTCGTTTACAAGCTTCATAATACGATCATTGATTTCTTTCTCAATGTCATCATTCATGACGCCTGTCTCTTTCAGATACGCACCAAATGTGATGATCGGATCGTTCGTTTTCGCTTTTGCCACTTCATCCGGTGAGCGGTAGCTTCTGTCATCATCATCAGAGGAGTGTGGAGTCAGACGATAAGAAACCGTCTCGACAAGCGTTGGTCCTTCTCCGCGGCGCCCACGATCAGCAGCTTCCTTCACAGCTTTGTATACTTCGATCGGATCATTTCCATCGACGGTGATTCCAGGCATTCCGTACCCGATGGCTCGGTCTGATACTTTCTCACAAGCCAATTGTTTTTCAATCGGAACCGAAATCGCATATTTATTGTTTTCACACATGAAAATAACAGGAAGTTTATGTACACCTGCAAAGTTTGCCCCTTCATGGAAATCTCCTTGGTTGGAAGACCCTTCTCCGAACGTAACAAACGTCACAACATCTTTCTTCTCCATTTTGCCTGCAAGAGCGATTCCAACGGCATGTGGCACTTGAGTCGTTACAGGAGATGAACCCGTTACGATATTATTTTTCTTCTGTCCAAAGTGACCAGGCATTTGACGACCTCCTGAGTTTGGATCTTCTGCTTTCGCAAAACCTGATAGCATCAATTCCTGGGCCGTCATTCCGAATGTCAATACAACACCCATGTCACGGTAATACGGCAATACATAATCCTTTTCACGGTCCAGTGCAAATGCAGCACCAACTTGAGCCGCTTCCTGACCCTGACATGAAATAACAAATGGGATTTTACCAGAACGGTTCAGTAACCACATGCGCTCATCGATTTTTCTGGCAAGCAGCATGGTTTCATACATTTCTAATACTTTCTCATTGGAAAGTCCTAACGCTTCATGACGATTCTCAGCCATTTTATTTACCTCCTACACAATCTAATGATTGGGAAGGCAGAGAAGATCTCTACCTTTCCTGATTTTTCTTATTATGAGTGAATTGCCTTTCCATCTACGGCAAGCGCGGCTTCACCGATCGCTTCCGACAGGGAAGGGTGAGGGTGGATGGTATGGGCGATTTCCCACGGTGTTGCATCCAATACTTTAGCAAGTCCCGCTTCTGAAATCATGTCGGTTACATGTGGACCAATCATGTGCACGCCAAGGATGTCCTCTGTATCTTTGTCTGCAATGATCTTCACAAACCCATCCGATTCACCGTACACAAGCGCTTTTCCGATCGCTCTGAAGCTGAATTTCCCGACCTTAAGATTGTATCCCTTTTCTTTCGCTTCCTGCTCTGTGATTCCTACGCTTGCAATTTCAGGATTACTATAGATGCATTTTGAAATCAGGGAATAGTCGATCGGATGAGGGTTCTCATTCGCCATATGTTCCACGGCCGTGATTCCTTCATGAGACGCAACATGAGCCAACTGAAGTCCACCGATGACGTCCCCTATCGCGTAAATATGGGATTCTTTCGTTTGGAAGAAATCATTTACCTCAATAAAGCCCTTTTCCACCTTAATATCCGTGTTCTCTAAGCCAATGCCTTCAACGTTTGCTTGTCTGCCTACAGATACAAGGATCTTCTCTGCTGTAAAGGATTTTTCTTCCCCTTTATGCTCCGCGCTTATTGTCACTTCTCCGTCCCCTTTATTTAAGGATTCAGGAAGCACTTTTGCACTTGTCACGATTTTGACGCCCTTTTTCTTCATGAGGCGCTGCATTTCTTTTGAGATTTCATGATCTTCTGTTGGTACGATCTTATCAGCGTATTCCACAACGGTTACATCAACATCAAAATCAGAAAGCATGGAAGCCCATTCGATCCCGATGACACCTCCACCAACGATGATGATCGATTTCGGAAGCGCTTCAAGTGAAAGCGCTTCATCAGAAGATAAAACATATTCACCATCAATTTCAAGACCGGGCAGTGAACGTGGCCTTGAGCCTGTTGCTACGATGACATTTTTTGGAATGAGCATCGCGTTATCTTCGCCGTTGTTCATTTCCACGGAAATGGTTCCAGGCATGGGAGAGAAAATGGAAGGTCCGAGAATCCGGCCGAGTCCTTCGAAAACATCGATTTTACCCTGTTTCATCAGATGTTGTACACCTTTATGCAGTTGTTCGACGATTCCTTCTTTTCTTTCCTGAACCTTAGGAAAGTCAAGTTCCACTCCATTGATTTTTACACCGAAACTTTCACTATGTTTCGCTGTCGCATATACTTCAGCACTGCGAAGAAGGGCTTTACTTGGAATACATCCCTTGTGAAGGCATGTCCCTCCAAGCTTTCCTTTTTCAACGATTGCTGTTTTTAACCCAAGTTGAGAAGCACGGATGGCAGCAACATAACCACCTGTACCCCCACCGAGAATGACTAAATCATATTCTTCTGCCAATCTTAAGTCCCCCTTCTCTCTTATACTCTTGCCTCTTTTTTTACATTTCCCGGGTATACTTTATAGTCTTCTTCATTCCGTAAGACTCTTAAAGCCCCTTCAGCAAGAGCTTGCAGTTCATTTTCTCCTGGTTGAATAACGACATCCGCTATCCAGTTGATTCGTTCACTTATCGCTTTGACAAAATCCTTGCCGTACGCAAGTCCACCTGTTAAAACGATGGCATCGACTTTACCATTCAGGACCGCGCTTGCCGAGCCGATTTCTTTCGCAATTTGATACGCCATGGCATCATAGACGGCTTTGGCTTTTTCGTCGCCATTTTCTATCATTTTCTCTACCTTTACGGCATCATTTGTATCAAGATAACCGACCAGTCCACCCTGACCGACAAGTTTCTTCATGATTTCATCACGGTAATAGTCTCCCGAGAAGCAAAGGTCAACCAGATCGCCTGCCGGAACGGTTCCTGCTCTTTCAGGGCTGAATGGTCCATCTCCGTGGAGACCATTATTCACATCCACGACTTTCCCATTGCGGTGGGCACCTACAGTGATACCTCCCCCCATATGAGTGATGATCAGATTAAGGTCTTCATATTTCTTCCCGATTTGTTTCGCTACTCTTCTTGCGACCGCTTTCTGATTCAACGCATGGAAAATACTTTTTCTTTCAATGAGTGAGAACCCTGAAACCCGGGCAAGGGGCTGCAGCTCGTCCACGACAACGGGATCGACGATATAAGATGGAATATTTAATCCCGAGGCGATTTCAAATGCCAGGATCCCCCCAAGGTTAGACGCATGCTGACCAGAGAATCCTTCTTTCAGATCCTTCAGCATGTCATCATTCACTAAATAGGTGCCACCTTCTATCGGTCTTAGAAGTCCCCCGCGACCGCATACGGCACTCAGCTTTGAAATATTGATCCCTTCTTCATCCAATGTCTGAAGAATGGTGTTCTTCCTGAATTCATATTGATCGATAATCGTTGCAAATTCATTAATCTTCTCTGAATCATGACGGATCGTCTTTTCAAATATGGAGCGATCATCGTCAAAGACACCAATTTTGGTGGATGTCGATCCCGGATTAATGACAAGTATTCGATGTTTATTTTCCTGCACTGTTGTTACCTCCATTTGGGCAGCTGTATTGTAATGTTTGCATGAAAGAATTTCCCCCTATGATAGATAACCCCTTACGCTGTCCGATGTTCCCCTAAACCGGGAAGAAACGCTTCACTTTATCAAAAAGTAAAGCGTTCTTTCTTCTATTTATCCACGTCTGCTAAGAATGTGGTGTCCATTCTGCAGGAACTGACTTCTTGAGCGATGCATTTTTTCGATGCGCTCTTCTGCCATACGGTCAGCAGCTACATACGTTGGGACGTTATCACGATTCGCGATTTCGATGACGCGTTCTACGTTGTTGTACACCTGTTCCACTTTTTTCATGGCTCTTTCGCTGTTGTAGCCGTATAATTCATCTGCTACGTTGATGACTCCACCTGCGTTGATGACATAGTCAGGTGCATAAACGATACCCATTTCATGGATAGCATCACCGTGACGTGTTTCTTTCAACTGGTTATTTGCCGCTCCCGCAATGACTTTCGCTTTAAGTTGTGGAATCGTTTCATCATTGATAATCGCACCCAGTGCACATGGTGCAAAGATGTCACAATCCACTCCGTAAATATCATTGATGTCCACTGCTTTCGCACCAAATTCATCAACGGCACGTTGAACGGCTTCTTTGTTGATATCCGTCACGATCAGGTTTGCTCCTTCTTCGTGAAGATGGCGGCACATGTTGTACGCGACATTACCAACTCCCTGGACGGCGATTGTTTTCCCTTCCAGTGAATCTGTACCGAAAGCTTCTTTTGCTGCTGCCTTGATTCCGCGGTATACTCCATAAGCCGTCACAGGAGATGGGTTACCTGAAGAACCGAACGCTGGTGAAATTCCTGTTACATAATCTGTTTCTTCGTGGATCAAGTCCATATCGGCAACCGTCGTACCCACATCTTCCGCAGTGATATAGCGTCCATTTAACCCTTGGATATAACGACCGAAGGCACGGAACATTTCTTCGTTCTTATCTTTACGGGGGTCACCGATGATAACCGTCTTCCCTCCACCAAGATTCAGACCGGCAGCTGCATTCTTATAGGTCATCCCTCTTGCAAGGCGCAGTGCATCTTCAATTGCCGCTTCTTCTGATTCATATGTCCACATACGGGTACCGCCAAGGGCAGGTCCAAGTGTTGTATCATGAATGGCGATGATTGCTTTTAATCCTGAAGCTTCATCTTGACAGAATACCAATTGTTCATAGTCGTATTGTTCCATATAGCTGAAAATTTTCATTATTATTTCCCCCTGTAGGTTTATATTTTTAGAATGGATGATTATTTATTAGAAGCAGAGCATATAGCCAGTGCCAAAGAATATAATTTACTTTCTGCACTGTCTGCTCTGGATGTTAATACGATTGGTGCTTTAGCTCCGGCTATCACTGCCCCTACTTTTGCCTTGGCAAAGTAGATCAAGGATTTATATAGGGCATTCCCTGTTTCAATCGAGGGTACGAGCAGAATATCCGCTTGCCCCGCAACCGCACTTTCAATTCCTTTATGTTCGGCTGCATGATGGGAAACAGCATTATCGAGGGCTAACGGACCATCGACCGTACAATCCCGAATCTGCCCCCGTTGATTCATCATGGTAAGAGAAGCGGCATCGACTGTAGCCGGCATCGACGGATTCACCACTTCCACGGCGGCAATTGGCGCTACTTTCGGCGTATCCACACCGATTGACCGGGCAACCCCGACGGCATTTTCTATGATTTGCGCTTTTTGCTGCAGATCAGGAGAGATATTCATCGCGGCATCCGTAATGAACGTAAGCCTATCGAACCCGGCCACCTCAAATGCTGCAACATGTGACAGGACATTGCCTGTACGAAGTCCCCATTCTTTATTCAGGACTGCCTTCAAGATGACAGCAGTAGGGACATTCCCCTTCATAAGGGTACCTGCCTCATTTTCCTTTACCGCCTTCACGGCAAGCTCTGCTGCTTTTTGAGGCGAGAAGGCATGCTTGATTTTAATACTGCTGTGAGATATCAGCTGTGGGGCAACCTCATCCAATATGGTGATGATTTCTTCTTTATCCCCGAACAGTAAAAAGTCAGCCATGTTTTTTTCAACCGCCATGGAGACAGCCAAAAGGACTTCTTTATCTTCTGCTGCAGCGACTGCTACAGTGGAGTGTTCAATTCGGGTTGCTTTTTCCACTAAAGATTGTAGATTCATGTATGTCGTTTCAACCCCTTTTTTCTGTTATTGTGTTCCCATTTAACTACATGCAAGAAGCGTGCCAACTTTAATATCCTGAAAACGCTTTATAAAGCAGGAATTACTCATGCAATTTTTTTCACACCCTGCAAATTACTTCATGCTATTTATTTCAATGTTATATTTTTCAATTTTATAGTATAAGTTTCTCACCGACACATTCAATGCTTTAGCAGTAGCCGTCTTATTACCATTATTCTGCTCTAAAACTTTTTGAATTATATTTTTTTCATACTTTTCAACCTGGGTTGCAAGATCTTCATCGACTTGAAACGGAAGTTCCGCTACATTAACAGAGGGCTTAGCTGTATTTTCTAATTGGGGTAAATGCTTTCCATCTATTTGGACTTCATTGTAGTTCATGAAAATGATGGCTCTCCCCAATACATTTTCAAGCTCCCGCACATTCCCCGGCCAATGATAATTCATTAGCTTGTTCATTGCCTCAGCCGTCACTCCTTCGACGTTCCTTCCATAATCCTGGTTGATCTTTGTAATCAGGGTTTCGGTAATGAGTGGTATATCGGATTTACGCTGCCTTAACGGCGGGATTTGAATCGGCATCCGGTTGAGGCGATAATACAGATCTTCCCTGAAGGATCCGTCGGCTATTCCCTTTTCAAGGTTTACGTTCGTAGCGGCAATGACCCGGACATTGATTTGAATCGATTTCGTCCCTCCGACCCTCACGATTTCATTTTCCTGCAGGACCCTTAATAATTTCGCTTGTGTATTGGCACTCAGTTCCCCTATTTCATCGAGGAAGATACTTCCATTATTCGCCTCTTCAAACAATCCGCGTTTCCCCCCGCGCTTAGCACCGGAAAAGGCCCCTTCTTCATATCCGAATAATTCGCTTTCCAACAGGTTCTCCGATAATGCGGCACAGTTGACCCTGAGGAACTTATTGAATTTACGGTCACTCGCATTATGTATGGCATGGGCAAATAATTCCTTTCCGGTCCCCGATTCTCCGCGGAGCAGGACGGTAGCAGGTGTTTTCGCGCCTAGTTTCGCTTGCTCTATGGCGATCATCATTTCCTCTGAGTCACCAATGATATCCTCGAACATATATTTCGCTTCAAGGGTTCGGATGATCCTCCTCGCCCGGTCCAATTCCTGGGTGAGAGATTGTATTTCCGACATGTCATGAATGACGCCGACACTCCCCTTAAGCTTATTGTTTACAATGATGGGGGCAACATTCACGATGACTTCTTTACGGTTGGGTCCTACCCGCATCCTCGTGCCACGGATCGCTCTCCGTGTTTGCAGCACTTTCAAATGGATACTCTCCCCTTCAGAGATATCCGCCGTTGCAGGCTTCCCGATCACTTCCTCCCGGGAAAGTCCCGTGATCCTCGTGTAAGCAGGGTTGATCATAATCCCCTTTCCCTCTTCATCGACGACTGAAATCGCATCATCACTGGAATGGATGATGGCTTCCAGCATCGTCTGGATCTCTTTAAGGTTGGTGATTTCCTCTGCCAGATTCACTACTTCTGTGATATCTTTAAACACCGAAAAGGCACCGATGATTTCATCCTGCTCAGTGATCATCGGAATCCGGCTGGAAATGATCTTCAATCCGTTCCCAAGGATGACTTCCTGATTGATTTCAGTCCGTCTTGTTTCAATGGTTCTGGTCAGCCTGCTCTCAGGTATCACTTCAGAAATATGTAGCCCCATCACTTCTTCCTGGTGTTTGCCGATCATTCGCTCTGCACTTTTATTAAACAGCATGACAATGCCTTGATCATCGATCCCGACCATTCCATCATCAGTTGAATTAAAGATAAGATCCCTTTTAAAGGACTCGCTCGTCAATTGATGGATAAGATCCTCTTTTTCTTCGAGGAGCTTTGAAATAAGGAAAGCCACGCTCCCAGGGATGAGAACCGTATTCTTTCCACGGTGATCCCTAATCTGTTCAAACACTTCCTGTTCACCCGTCACCTCGATGACAATGTCCACGGAGTCGCTGAGGAAAGGTCGCCAATCCTTACCGACAGGGATGCCCAGTTCCTTTGACAGCTTAATGCCTGAAGCGTTTTCATTTACATCTACAACAGCAATCACTTTCATGACGGAAACCTCGTGGAGGATCTGCAGGATGGCTGTTCCACCCTTACCACCACCGACAATTAGAACCTCTTGCAACTTTCTTCACCCCGACACCTGCAATTTTTTTCACACCCATAATGTTACACTACTTTTCGAAACTTGACAATTCTCTGCTTGGAGTTAGAATTTTAGTATGGAAACGAAAAGGAGTTATGCATCTCATGGTCCGTCTTATTGCACTGATAATCATGTTGGTCCCCGGAGCATTCGCAGCTCTGGGGATTAAGTTGATGAGAGATATGTTATTCGGGATCCTGCAGCCTCCGATCCCTTATCTTTGGCTTCAATTTATGATCGGGTTAGTCTTTTTTGTTTGCGGTTTGGGCTTCATTGCAGGTTTCGTCCTGCATCGTGACCGAAAACGCAATAAAGTTCAGTCCCGATTCAATAAGAAAGGCTAGCGCAGTGTATGCGCTAGCCTTTCTTATTTTCCCTCAACTTCCAGGCCTTTTCAGGATAGTCCGTGACAAATGCAGTGCAGCCCAGATTCAGTAACCTTTCCATTTGATCTGCCTTATTCACCGTGTAGGGTCTAACACCAATACCGTTGTTCATGGCTTCGATGATAATCTCATCCCTTACCGCTTTCAGGTTGGGATGAATCGCTTTCGCCCTTATTGACTGGGCATAAATCCAGGGCATGAATAAGCGTGATGAGTAAAGGGGCGCGATTTCAACGGCGGGCTCCAAGCGGTAACAGGCCACAATCGAATAATGATTAAAAGAAGAGATGATAATCCGGTTCTCGTATCCGAACTCCCTGATCAGTCCGATTACCTTCTCTTCCAGACCTTGATAATCCATGATACTGTTTTTTAACTCGATATTACAAAGTAGTTTATTTCCCTTTAGCCACTGAAAGACTTCCCTCAATGACGGGACGCGATTTTTCTTGAATAGTTTACTCTTGAATTTGAAATTCGCCTGGAGCTTTTGAATTTCTTTTAACGTATAATCTTTGACGAATCCTTTTCCATTGGTCGTCCGGTCGACGGTTTCATCATGTATGACGACCATTTCTCCGTCTTTTGTCAGCTGAACATCCAATTCAATCCCGTCTGCCATCACTCGCTCCGCTTCATAAAAAGCTTCCATAGTGTTTTCCGGATGGGTACCCGCAGATCCACGATGAGCAAAAATCAGCGTCATGAGCTCACTTCCTTTGCTTTTCTATATGTAGATTCCTTCACTTATAGAATTTAATAACTGACTCCATTATATACTTATTTGCTCCTGCCTCAAAGAATGAACCTTTTAACGCCTAACATCAAAAAACCCTGAGGGACTCAGGGTTTATCGCGTTTTGTGGAGGCATTGAATTAGAACCAGCGGCAGCGGCATCTGCGGCGGTTGTCCATTTCACCGGCTACATCGTTATCCCTGCAACGGCGAACGGCTCTGCAGAAATCTTCTCCTCTGATATAAGCTCTGACAGGCACTCTGAAGTCGTTGTTGTCAGAAACACCTGCTACGTCATTGTTTCTGCAACGGTCAGAAGCTCCACCTACATTATCGTTATTACGATAACATCCCATGGTATCACCTCCCCCTTTGTTGTTTTTGCACTACACTTCATCTTATGTCAGAGGGGACAGGCTGTAAGGGCGAACCACCATTTTTGAATAAAAGAGGCGATTATATTAGGGTGTGATGAGGATTCGGAAGGACAAAAAGAAGAAATGAGCAAACAAAAACCCCCTGACCCGAATAATCAGAGGGATAGTCATGTAAAATTCAATTTGGAAGGTGCTTGTATTATTCCTTACTCTTTCAAGAAGCCATATGCTCCAAGCGCAGTTTATCCGCTACCATGGCAATGAATTCAGAGTTGGTCGGCTTGGCCTTTGACATGCTGACGGTGTATCCGAATAAAGAAGAAATGGAATCAATATTCCCTCTGCTCCAGGCCACTTCAATGGCGTGACGGATTGCCCGTTCCACACGTGATGCGGTCGTATTGTATTTCTTGGCAATATCCGGGTAAAGAACCTTTGTGATGGACCCGAGTAACTCGATATCGTTATACACCATAGAGATGGCTTCACGTAGATATAAGTATCCTTTAATATGTGCCGGCACGCCGATTTCGTGGATGATGCTCGTGATGCTTGCATCCAAGTTCCTTGGTTTTTGTTCTGTATTCATTCTGGATGAGGAAGGTTTTTTGATGATTGAGTTTGATTTACCGCTGACTTGTCTGATATGACTCACTAGGTTTTCCATATCGAATGGCTTTAAAATAAAATAAGAAGCTCCAAGGTCGACAGCTTTCTTCGTCACATCTTCCTGACCGAAGGCCGTAAGCATGATGACATTTGGAATTCCCTTCTTTTCACGAAGTCGTTCAAGCACCGCCAGCCCGTCCAAATGAGGCATGATGATATCCAGGACCAGGACATCCGGATCGACTTCCTCCAATAAATCTAAACAATCTTGACCATTATGGGCAATCCCTACTACTTCCATATCATTTTGCGAAGCGATGTAGTCCTCCAATAAAGACGTCAGCTCACGGTTATCATCCACAACACATACTTTAATCGATTTCACTACAGGTTTCCTCCTCAATCCTAATTAATTCATCTCTGTAATTTTATTCTAAATTACTTTTTCGACAATGCAACCTAAATTCCTTTTATTTTTGAAAAAAACTTGAAAATTATTATATTTTCTTCGATTTTCTAACGATTTCTTTATATTTCGACCCTATTCGATATTCACGATTCGTTTTGTCGAATAATCTTTATTTTATCAGTGATCAAATCTCTTTGGCAAACGGATGTAAGTCAAAAAGCACTACAAAAAAAAGAACCCTTATAAGTACCTGGTTTCGGTACTTTCGTAAGGGTTTTCCACTTTCAACTTGCCCGGTTATGATCTTTTTTATAAATATCGATTCCTGCTTCACTCAGCATCCATTCAATGTGGACCCCATATCCGCTGGTCGGGTCATTGACAAACACATGGGTGACAGCCCCGATGACCTTCCCATTTTGAATAATGGGACTTCCGCTCATCCCCTGTACGATTCCACCTGTTTTCTTTAGTAACTCGGGATCCGTCACTTTCAAGACCATCCCTTTTGTTGCGGGATACTTCTGAGGGATGGTACTGACGATTTCAATATCGTACATTTCCACTTCTTTCCCATCCACAACGGTCAATATTTGTGCCGGTCCTTCTTTCACTTGATGAGATAGAGCGATGGGCATCGGCTTATCCATCAATTCGTTTTCAATGGACTGATTCAATTCACCAAAAATTCCAAAAGGACTGTTCCGCTTAATGTTTCCGATGACATTCCGGTCAGATGAAAAGCGGGCCAGTTTTTCTCCTGGTTTTCCATCCGTCCCTTTTTGAATCGAAGTGACTTCCGAATTCACGATTTCCCCGTTTTCAACGACAATCGGTTTTTTCGTATCCATATCTGAAATCACATGGCCGAGAGCTCCGTATTTCTTGGACTTTGGATCATAAAATGTCATCGTCCCGATCCCTGCTGCAGAATCACGGATATACAGGCCCAATTTATAGTTTTTGTCCCCTTTTTCCTTCAATGGTAGCAATTGTGTCTTCACGGTCTTTTGATCCCGCTTGATGACGACGTCAAGAGATTTCGCTTCTTCCCCAGCCTTCTGTACAAATGGAGCAACATCGGCAAGTTCCTCAATCTTCGTTCCATTAATTTCAGTGATCATGTCCCCTACCTGAATACCGGCTTTTTCGCCGGGTGACATCTTCCCACCATCGGTTTCCACCAGATGATGTCCAACTACTAACACCCCGACTGTATTTAATTTTACTCCGATGGATTGCCCACCGGGAATCACTTTAAAATCTTTCAGTACTTCTACATCGACCTTTTTGATGGGCAGGCCGGCAAGCTCGAAGACCACTTCGTCCTTACCTACAGAGCTTCCCTGGATGGAGAGCTGGCCTTTCCCTTCTTCCAATTGAACATGCTCATTATGCGACGAACCCAAAGTCGTGACGGATGCAGCCTTAGGGAGAGCAACTTGATCCCCTTCCATCATCCTTACAGAGTTCGGAGTATTGATAAATTGTTGAACCGGTTTGTAAAAACCAATAAGACAAAGCGAAACAAGGAGAATTCCACCTATACATTTCCTTAACCAATCTAAACTCAATATATTCACTCTCCTCGCTTCTAATCCACAAACACTTTCTATCGGCTACAGTTTTAATTTTGCCTTTAAAAGCCACATTTATAACTGGTAATCATGAAAAAAAAGCTACCCGAATTGGATAGCTTTTCATGTCTCTTTAATGGAACCGGCCAGTTGCAGTAATTCCTTTGCATGCTCAAGCGTCAGATCGGTTATTTCCACTCCTGAAATCATACGTGAAATTTCCCTGATCTTATCTTTTTCCTGAAGACGCTTCACCATGGTGCTCGTCCTGCCTCCTGACATTTTTTTCGAAATGAACAAGTGACAATCGGCCATGGCTGCCACCTGAGGCAAGTGAGAAATGCACATCACTTGTGAATGGACGGCAACCTGATAGATTTTTTCAGCAATGGCCTGGGCTACCCTGCCGCTCACCCCTGTATCAACCTCATCAAAAATAATCGATGTAATCCCTTGATGCTTTGAAAAAATGGTTTTAAGGGCAAGCATGATCCGTGACAGTTCCCCGCCTGAAGCCACCTTTGATAACGGCTTCAACGGCTCTCCTGGATTGGTGGAAATATAAAACTCAACCGTATCCCAGCCATCCTTCTTGAAAGCATGAAACGAAAAGGATTCGTTTTCCCCGCTTTTCACAAACCGGACTTCGAATTTCGTCTTATCCATATACAGCTGCTTTAACTGTTCGTGGATACTGGCGGTCAATTTCTTCGCCCACATTTTTCTAGTATCGGATAGGTTTTTCGCCTCGAGGGATAGATCTTTTTCAAGTGACTGTAATTTACTTTGTAATTGTTCAACATGTGAATCTTTATTCATGAT
This sequence comes from Rossellomorea vietnamensis, assembly GCF_025398035.1. Classification (NCBI taxonomy): domain Bacteria; kingdom Bacillati; phylum Bacillota; class Bacilli; order Caryophanales; family Bacillaceae; genus Rossellomorea; species Rossellomorea vietnamensis. The sequence continues at coordinate 24,444 of NZ_CP104558.1, read as the reverse complement.
CGTTTCGATTTCTTCTTCGATCTTAGAACTATAGGCAAGAATCTCTTCTACCGATGATCCATATTTTCTCTTAAGACCATTGATTTCATTCAATCTTGCCTCAATCAGGTCCAGTCGATTCGGCTCGAATTCAAGCATATCCAATCCACCCCTGACTTGATGGGCGGCATCTTCAAGGATATAATACGCATTCGATACGGATTCAAGCGTCTTTGCATACTGAGAATCGACTTCTGCAGCGGTTTCAAGATGGCTCATGGCGAGTCCTGCCCAGTCCATCCCCTTTCTTTCCCCTTGTATACTGTCATACGAGGTTTGAAGCGCTTCGAATAGCTTTTCAAAGTTCATCAGTTTCCGCTTCTCTTCCTGCAGCTCTTCATCTTCATTAAGCTGAAGATTCGCATCTTGAATCTCTTTCAGCTGAAATTGAATCAGATCCAGGCGATGAGCCATCTCCTGTTCATTATCATTCAATCTGTTCAGCTGCTTATATATGGATAGATACTCTTTGTATACTTGTCCATAACTGGATAATCCGGATGCAATATCCTTCCCTCCGAATTGGTCCAATAAGGAAAGATGAAGGCTTTCATTCATGAGTTCCTGATGTTCGTGCTGCCCGTGGATGTCAATAAGGGATGCCCCGACTTCCCTCATGATGGCGATCGTCACCAGCTTCCCATTAATTCTGCAAACACTTTTCCCCGTGCTCGAGATATCCCTTCTGAGGACAATCATGCCTTCCTCGATCTCGATCCCGAAGTCTGCCGCTTTCTGAATGCAGGGATGTGTTTCATTATCAAGAATAAATAACCCTTCAATTTCGGCCTTCTTCTCCCCATGCCGTACATACTCAGAGGAGCCTCTGCCGCCAACCAGTAAATGAATGGCATCGATGATGATCGACTTACCCGCACCCGTTTCACCTGATAATACAGTCAATCCTTCTTCAAACGAAAGGGAAAGGGAATCGATAATGGCGAAATTTTTGATTGATAGTTCTTGTAGCAAAACATTCACCTCAAATAAAAAGGAACTTTCCCCTCAAAATTTTGAAAAAGAAAAGCTTCCTATTGGATTTTGTATAAAGAGCTGACCATAAGCCCCGTGATATTGATTGTTTACAGCATATCTAAAAATCGTTCTGAAACGACTTTCGTTTCTTCTTCCGTCCGGCAAATAATCAAACAGGTATCATCCCCGCAAATGGTCCCGAGAATCTCTTCCCAGTCCAGATTATCGATTAATGCCCCGATGGCATTCGCATTTCCGGGTAACGTTTTCATCACCAGCATATGCCCTGCCTGATCCACTTTCACGAACGCATCCGTCAGTGTACGCTTCAACTTCTGAAGTGGATTAAAGCGCTGATCTGCCGGCAAGCTGTATTTGTATCTGCCATCCATCAGCGGAACCTTCACAAGATGGAGCTCCTTGATGTCCCTGGATACGGTTGCCTGGGTCACATTAAATCCTGCATTCTTCAGGCCTTCCACCAGCTCATCCTGCGTCTCCACATCTCTATTCGTAATGATTTCCCTGATTTTAATATGTCTTTGCCCTTTGTTCATCATAGAACATACACCTCTTACATTTGATTAAAACCTGTATAAATATACCTCTACGCTTATGTTAGCCTATTTTGTTGGGAAGTACAATAAAAAAGAAAAGCGGAGGCGGCTTGGTCTCCATGAAAAAAGCCACTCTCCTAAGAAGAGTGACCCTGTCATTACTGCTGTGTTTTTGCCTTGAATTGACTGTGCGCTTCATCGATCACGTCATCCGGTGTGGTGGTAAGGAGGGACTCCCCTTCACCCTCTTGCCCCGGCCATCTCAGATGAATGAGGAATTCTATATTCCCATCTCCGCCTGTAATGGGGGAATAAGAAAGACCTGCTATATGATAGCCTTCTTTACTAGCTAATGTCATGATTTTTTCGATGACCATTTTGTGTACGGCAGGATCCCTTACGATTCCTTTTTTCCCGACCTGATCCTTACCCGCTTCGAATTGCGGCTTGATTAAAGCGACACAATCCCCTCCAGGTACCAATAGGGTTTTCAGGACAGGCAATATCAATGAAAGGGAAATGAAGGAGACATCGATGGAAGCAAAGCTTGGCATCTCCCCTTGAAGATCCTCCGGGGTCACGTATCGGAAGTTCGTCCGTTCCATCACCACGACCCGTTCATCCTGTCTTAGCTTCCAGGCTAATTGGTTGTATCCTACATCAAGGGCATAGGACATTTTTGCGCCATTCTGGAGGGCGCAATCCGTGAAGCCGCCAGTGGAAGCACCGATATCGATCATCACTTTACCGTCCACATCCACATCGAAGACCTTTAGAGCCTTCTCAAGTTTCAAACCGCCACGGCTCACATAAGGAATCACTTTCCCTTTCATTGTAAGGGGGATATCTTCACTTACTTTTTCCCCGGGCTTGTCCAGTCTCACTTCATTGGAATAAACAAGCCCCGCCATGACAGCCCGCTTCGCTTTTTCTCTTGTATCAATCAATCCACGTTCTACCAGAAGTACATCTACTCGTTGTTTTTTTACTTTCATCATTAAGCCCTTTTTTGTTTTTTTGGTGTGATCGTTAAAATGCGATCCACTATGTTTTCTTTTGTCATACCGATTTCATTCAATAATTCCTTCACACTGCCATGCTCGATGAAGTAATCAGGAATACCGATCCGGTCAATCACGGCGTCATGGAAGCCCTGTTCCTGAGCGAATTCAAGAACACCACTTCCGAAACCGCCTTGAAGAACCGCTTCTTCGATCGTCAGCACAGGCATTTCTTCTTCCAGGATCCTTTTCAGCATGATCTCATCCATCGGTTTGATGAAACGTGCGTTTACAACCCGGACCGAAAGTCCTTGTTTTTCAAGGTCTGCTGCCGCTTCCATGGCCATCGGGATCGTCGTTCCGAAAGTCAGGATCGCTGCATCTGTTCCCTGTTTCAATATTTCCCACGTTCCAATCGGGATCGTTGTAAGTTCCCCGTCCATCGGTACTCCATACCCGTTACCGCGTGGATAACGCAGAGCGATGGGACCGTCATTATATTGAAGTGCCGTATTGACAAGGTGCTGCCCTTCATTCTCGTCTTTTGGCATCATGATCACCATATTCGGTAAATGTCTTAAAAAGGCGATATCGAATACCCCTTGATGGGTTTCCCCGTCGGCTCCGACCAATCCGGCACGGTCGATCCCGATGAAGACGTTTAAGTTTTGGCGGCAAATATCGTGAACCACCTGATCGTACGCCCGTTGCAGGAAGGTAGAGTATATGGCTAAGAACGGTTTCATATCCTGCGTGGCAAGACCTGCAGCGACCGTTGTGGCATGCTGCTCGGCAATCCCCACGTCGAACATCCGATCAGGAAATTCCTCCGCAAATCCGAGAAGTTTTGAGCCGACCGGCATTGCCGGGGTAATGGCCACAATCCGTTCATCCTCACGGGCAACCCTTCTGACCGTCTCACTCACAAGGCCACTCCATGAAGGAGGCGCATTCACGGGCTTGATCAGATCCCCGGTATCGATCTTGTAAGGTCCGGTACCGTGCCAGGTTCCTTTTTTATCAGACTCAGCAGGATGAAACCCTTTTCCTTTTTTGGTGATCACGTGTAAAAGGACGGGTCCTTTCGTTTTCTTCGCATATTGAATATTTTCAGCCAGATCATTATAATCATGTCCATCGATCGGTCCAAGGTATGTAAAACCAAGCTCCTCAAAGAACATTCCGGAAACGAATAAATACTTCAAGCTGTCCTTCACCCGTTCTGCTGTACTGGCTAATTTGCCGCCGACAGCAGGGATACGCTTAAGGATATATTCCATTTCATCCTTCACCCAGTTGTATTTGCCGGCTGTACGCAAACGGCCAAGTACACTGTGAAGGGCCCCAACATTCGGAGCGATGGACATTTCATTGTCGTTCAGTACAACGATCATGTCCTTCTTTTCATGACCGATGTGATTGAGTGCTTCAAGTGCCATTCCACCAGTCAAGGCACCATCACCGATCACCGGGATAATATATGAATCTTCTTTCTTGACGTCCCTCGCGATCGCCATACCCATGGCTGCCGATAATGAAGTGGAACTATGACCGGTTTCCCATACATCATGCTCACTTTCATTCCGTTTCGGGAAACCGCATAATCCCTTATATTGACGGAGGGTGTCAAACTGACAGGCCCTGCCGGTTAATATCTTATGGACATACGATTGGTGACCAACATCCCAAAGGATTTTATCTTTTGGACTGGAGAAATGCTTATGAAGGGCAACGGTTAATTCGACCACCCCTAAGTTTGGACCAATATGACCGCCGGTTTTGGAAAGATTCTTGATCAGGAATTGGCGAATCTCTTGGCTGAGCTCTTCTAATTGTTCATTCGACATGCTCTTTAGAAAAGAAGGCTCCTTTATTGATAATAGATCCATGGGGTCCACTCACTTTCATCACTAAATATTTTGTTTCTCACGTTTAAAACCTTTTTTCTTGTTTTTATCTTTTTTGTCTTTTTTATCTTTGATCAGGACGATATGAAATCGGTCTTCAAGAAATTGTAGAACTTTACCAACTCTAAATATTATATCCTTAGAATAGGTGATAGCAAACGTTTTTCCAAGCGCTTTGCCTCCGACTGTCAAGGAAGCGATGATACTTGTCAGGGTTACGCTTACGATATACTCCTTCAAGGACCCTCCCTTGAGGTGAAAGGAGACCGCCAGTTGGACCAGTACAATGGCTGATGCGGTCCCGCTTATGATCCCTGAAATATCACCGATCACATCGTTACAGAAGCTTGCGAATCGATCTGCGTTCCGTACAATCTTGATTGAATATTTCGCTCCGTATACCTTTTTGGCCGCCATGGCGTGAAAAGGGGTTTCATCAGCTGCCGTTGAAGCGATTCCCAGCATATCAAAAAAGATTCCGATGAAGACGATGATCAACACGACTACGAGCCCTGTAAACCATGCGACCCCATTTAAAACCATATTGGACGTAACTGAAAAAATAGCCGCTAACACAAATGTGATAACGGCAATGCTGACACTCCATTTTATTGAGTTTTTCATCGTTTCATTCATTATCGTTTAAACACACCGTTTCTACTGTGTAAATAGTTTGGTTATATGTAATTGGGGGGTCATATAAAGAGTAAAAATTGCAGCTTAGGTCCAGTAGGTTTTCCCAATCAGGTACCGGATGTTGCCATACCGGCGGTTTCCCATTAAACCCGACTTAGCCGCGTCACCACAAGCTAGACTGGATTACCACTTAGTCCGCACTATAATCCTCTTTATATGTCCGATATGAACAGTCTAGGAGTTTTCCTCAACAGTCCTTAACACAATCCTTAGCCTCTTTTGCAAAGAGGATTTCATATGGGCGAAAAAGCACATATCAATGGCCAACTGATGTGTACCCTGTAACCATAATCCCCTCTCTCTTCACTCAAGGCAGGCTACGCTGCTAGTGAATCATCACATCGCAGGTTCATACTTTGTTCTTATTGCATATGCTTTAAAGCCAGCATAAGAAACAAAGCCTCCGCGGCTCGCGGGTCAACGCCCACATGCCATTGTGGATCGCCCTCAAGCCTTACTCCCAGATATGACCCAAAGCTGGGCGCCTCAAGCCAATTCCAGGAACTTCATCGATGTGCCCTTTAGTGGATTTTTAGGCCCACCTTCAGGATTGGTGGACTGACTAGAATACTGCACCACCCCAAAATTTATTCTAATCGTATTATAACATATGTTAAATCACTAGCTCAAATATAGAATGTTTTAATGATTCCGGGAAACGATCAAACGGGCAATTTCTGCCAGCAGACCGGATTCCACCGGCATAGATGTAAGGGCCGTCAGCGCCTCGTCCAGATGAAATTGAAGCTTCTCCTTCGCACCTTTCATGGATAAAAGGCTCGGATACGTACTCTTATGTTTCGATTCGTCGCTCCCCACCGGTTTACCAATCATTTCTTCAGATCCTTCAATGTCGAGGATATCATCCTGAATTTGGAACGCGAGACCTATGTGGTACGAAAACCGTTCAAGCAGCTCAAGTTCATTCTCTGAGGCCCCTGAAATGATTCCGCCGGCCAATACGCTGAATATGAGTAACTTCCCTGTTTTATGAACGTGAATGTTTTCAAGCTCCTGTACAGTTAACCGCTTATTCTCCCCTTCGATATCGGCAACCTGTCCGCCGACCATCCCTTCTGGACCGGCACACCGTGCGAGAAGTGCGATGAGCTTCACCTTTTGGTCAGTGGTTAAGGCTGAATCTTCTGCAATGAGCTGAAAGCTATATGTCAAGAGACCATCGCCTGCAAGAATCGCCGCTGCCTCCCCGAACATTTTATGATTGGTCGGCTTGCCTCGCCTTAAATCGTCATCATCCATGGAAGGAAGGTCGTCATGGATCAAAGAATATGTATGGATCATTTCAAGGGCGGACGCTGTATTGAGTCCCAGCCTCGTGTCTTGATTGAACGTCCGGATCACTGCCAACAGGAGGATGGGACGTATCCTTTTTCCACCTGCCTGCAGGGAATAAATCATGGCCTCCTTTAATACAGAAGGGATCTTTAGGCCTTCTACGGCCTCAACCATATGTTTGGTGATCAGTTCCCCATGCTCCTGTTGAAACTCTTTCAATGTAATGGGAGGATACATGTATTATTCCCCCTCATCGAGATCAAAGGATTTTTCCCCTTCATCCGTCATCATTTTCGTTAATTGATTTTCTGCTTTTTGCAACGTATCATGACAATATTTTGAAAGGTCCATCCCTTTTTGATAGAATTCCAACGCCTTCTCGAGGGGAACTTCCCCTTCTTCTAATTTCTCCACGATTTCTTCCAACTGATCCATAGCTGTTTCAAATGATAATTCTTCTTTAGATTTTGCCATTTTGCTCACGCTCCTCAACGGATTCAACTTCACAATGTATTTTTCCATCTTTGACATTAATCTCGATGCGGTCGCCTTCCTTTACCTGCCGAGATGACTTTATCAGATCTCCCTCGTCACGGTAAACGAGGCTGTATCCCCTGTCCATGATCTTCAATGGACTGAGGGCATGTAAGGTGGACAGCGCTGAAGTGAAACGATGATTCTTTTCTTTCAACACTTGTTTGAATTGCTTCTCAAGCATGGTCTGCATAGATAATACCCGTTCATGCTGCACCTTGATGATTTGGGATGGATGAATACGCTCTAGCCTTGAATGAAGAACGGATAATCGATCCCGGTCTTGTTTCACATGCATACTTATATTTTTTTGCAGCTGATCGGTCAGCCGGTCGACGGCCTCGATCTTCTGCTGATAAAGATTTCTGGGATTTCTCAAAGCATACGATTTGGTTAACCCATTTAATCGGTTTCTTTCGGTTTGCAGCTTTGTTTTAAACGATTTAATCAGCCTTAATTTCCGGTTCATAATCCTTTCCAATAGATCATCAATATGAGGAACAGCTAATTCCCCGGCAGCCGTCGGCGTAGGTGCCCTGAGATCTGCCACAAAATCGGCGATCGTAAAATCCGTCTCATGCCCCACGGCAGAAATGACGGGAACCTTTGACTCGACAATCGCTTTCGCCACTACTTCCTCGTTGAAAGCCCATAACTCTTCAATCGAACCGCCACCCCGGCCGATGATCAACACGTCGATATCTCCGTGCTCATTCACCTTCCTCATGGCGCCTGAAATCGAGCCTGCCGCTTGATCGCCCTGGACCAGAGCAGGATAGACGAGTATTTCTCCGATCGGATACCTCCGCTTGATCGTTGTGATGATATCACGGATCGCAGCACCCGTCGGGGAGGTGACAACGGCGATCCGCTTCGGAAACTTAGGGATCATCCGTTTGCGCTCAGGCTCAAAGAATCCAGCCTTCTCGAGCTTCTCCTTCAGCTGTTCATACGCTAGATAAAGCTCACCGATTCCATCGGGCTGCATTTCTTTCACATAGATCTGATATTGCCCGCCTGACTCATATACGGAAATATCTCCGCGAATCAATACATTCATCCCATTTTCGGGCCTGAATTTCATTGACTGATTGTGACTTGAGAACATCACAGATAATATCCTGGCCTTTTCATCTTTCAAAGTAAAGTACATATGTCCGCTTGAGTGCCTTTTGAAGTTGGAAATTTCGCCCCGTACAAACAGGTTGGACAGATGCGGGTCCCTGTCGAATTTACGTTTTATGTATTTTGTCAGAGCTTGTACCGTTAAATAACGCGATTGATCAAGTTCCATGCTCACTGACTCCTTTGTCCCTTGCACTGAAATACATGCAGGAATACGGAAAGGGACCAGCGATTAGCCGTCCCTTTCCTTTTATGTTACGTATATTGTACTATTTTTTAACCATTTTGGCGATTCCTGTGAGCCCATTCGGCAGATTTCACCGTGTTATAAAGAAGCATGGTGATGGTCATCGGGCCGACTCCACCGGGAACAGGGGTGATTTTCCCTGCTTTTTCCTTTACTTCCTCAAAGTTCACGTCTCCGCACAGCTTGCCATCTTCGTTACGGTTCATGCCTACATCGATGATGACAGCCCCGGGTTTGATGTCTCGAGCCCCGATCAGATTCGCTTTCCCTACGGCGGAAACGATGATATCCGCCTGTTGTGTGAAGGAAGACATATTGTCGGTTTTGGAATGGCAGTACGTCACGGTGGCATTCCGATTCAGGAATAAGTGACCTGCCGGCTTCCCGACAATGTTGCTTCGTCCTAATATGACGACGTGTTTTCCTTCTACCGGGATGTTTTCATATTCAAGCATTTTCATGACCCCAAGCGGCGTACAGGAATAGAAAGTATCTTGGTTCGTCACCATTTTACCGATGGAAACCGGATGAAAGCCGTCCACATCCTTCGATGGAGAAATCGTCTCAATCACAGTAATCGGATTGATATGTTCCGGCAGTGGAAGTTGAACGAGAATTCCATGGATATGATCCTGTTCATTCAATTCTCTGATCTTCCCAAGCAGCTCTTCTTGTGTAAGAGTGGATTCATATAAATAAAGCTCTGAATGGATCCCAAGATTGCTGCATGCCTTCCTCTTCATTTTCACATAAGAATGAGAGGCATGATTATCACCCACCAGGATGACAGCCAGGCCAGGTACGACTCCCTGCTCCTTCAGCTGTTGGATCTGAGTCTTTAATTGCTGCCGATAGTGATCTGCAATGAGCTTACCATCAATTATAGAAGCTGACATTCACTCGCCCCCTTACATTGTTAAGATTGACTTACCTTTGAAAGGACACCATTGATAAATTTACTGGATTGATCATCACCAAAGATCTTTGCTATTTCAACCGCTTCATTAATGACCACATTATTCGGAACGTCTTCTACAAACAGAAGCTCGTACACGCCTAGACGCAAAATATTACGATCGACTTTTGCCAGACGGTCAAACGACCATTTCTCCAGATTTTCACGAATATGGCCATCAATCCGTTCCTGATTCTCGATGAAGCCTAGAACGATCTGCTCAAGATACGCATCCATCTTCTCCTCTTCCTCCAGCACGTTCCTTAACGCAACCTCCGGCTCAATCCCACTCATATCTATTTGAAATAACGCCTGTAAAGCCTTTTCACGGGCAACTCTTCTCTTCATTTTCTATTTACTCCTTTTAATCCATCAATTTTCATACCTTTGATAATAGCACAAACCAAGGGCATTACGCACGCGTATGTAAAAAAATCAATATTCTGAAAGAAAAGCGGAGCCGACTGGGTTGGCCCGACAAGCATAAGATGAATGGGACTTGAAGGCGTTTTTTGCCTTCATGGACCATTTAGCTTATGACCTCGAGGGACAAGGAGGCGGAGCTGGACAAATAGAAAAGCGGAGGGGCTTTGCCCAGAGGCGACAAGCATAAGATGAGGTACCCGGAAAGGCGTTATTTGCCTTTTTGGGTACCTTAGCTTATGACCTCGAGCCTCTAAGCCCCGGAGCTGGACAGCTCGAAAAGCGGAGGCGACTGGGTTTGCCCGAAAAATTAAGAATCCAGCCAAACACTCCACAAATCCAGCCTTTTTGATGAAAAATCCAGCGAAAACCGATAGAAATCCAGCCATTCCAGGAAAAAATCCGGCCGATTCACGGAATAATCCAGCCATTTTACATAAAATCCCATTACGGCTTGAATCCCAGGTACACCTCCAGACACAAAAAGAACGGCCCCCTAAAAGGACCGTTCTTCCCCATTACATTTCTTCGTCAATTTCAGCTTCAAACTTTTGGTTTTCAAATTGAACGCCAACGATATGAACATTCACTTCGTCTGCTTCGAGAGCAGTCATGTTAAGCAAGGCTTGACGGATGTTATCCTGGATTTTTTGAGCGACCGTCGGGATGGCTACACCGAATTTCATGATGCAGTATACATCCACGATGATTCCTTCTTCGGCCAGTTCCACTTTTACACCCTTACCGTGGTTTTTCTTTCCAAGACGCTCGACGACACCTGTTGCGAAGTTTCCGCGCATTTGGGATACGCCTTCGACTTCTGACGCGGCGATTCCTGCGATCACTTCAATCACTTCAGGTGCGATTTCAATTTTCCCAAGACCGTCTTTACCGTGAGACATTTGTAAAAGGTTTTGATTTTCCGCCATGTATGGCACCTCCTGAATTCACACTAGGATTTCATCACTTCATATTTTTCTAAGAATTTCGTATTGAATTCCCCACCTACAAAGGTTTCGTGATCTAATAGTCTGAGATGGAACGGGATGGTTGTGTGTATACCTTCAACCACAAATTCACTTAGAGCCCGTTTCATCCTTGAAATGGCTTCTTCACGTGTCGCTCCATAGGTAATCACTTTGGCAATCATGCTATCGTAATATGGAGGGATCATATAACCAGGATATGCGGCTGAGTCGACTCTTACGCCAATGCCGCCCGGTGGAAGATACATTTCGATCCGTCCCGCTGAAGGCATGAAATTCTTCTCTGGATTCTCGGCATTGATACGGCATTCAATGGCCCAGCCAGTGAACGTCACTTCTTCCTGTGTCAGGGAAAGCTTTTGTCCTGATGCCACGAGAATCTGTTCCTTAATCAAATCGACACCTGTTACTTGTTCCGTTACAGGGTGTTCCACCTGGATACGCGTATTCATTTCCATAAAGTAGAATGATTGATTCACGTAATCATATATAAATTCTACCGTGCCGGCACCTGTATAATCAACCGCTTTGGCTGCTTTTACTGCTGCTTCCCCCATTTTAACACGATTCTCTTCTGTTAAAGCAGGCGACGGTGTTTCTTCAATCAGTTTTTGAAGGCGGCGCTGAATCGTACAGTCCCGTTCACCAAGGTGGATCACGTTTCCGAAGTTATCGGCGAGCACCTGTATTTCCACGTGCCTGAAGTCCTCGATGAACTTCTCGATATATACACCCGGGTTTCCGAATGCAGTCATGGCTTCCTGCTGGGTGATCGTCACCCCTTTGATAAGCTCTTCCTGACTTTTCGCGACACGGATCCCTTTACCTCCACCACCGGCAGTGGCTTTGATGATGACAGGATAACCCATGGATTCTGCAAGCTGAACTGCATCATCTGCATCTTTCACAATGCCTTTTGAACCAGGGACAATCGGAACGCCTGCTTCCCTCATCGTTTCACGAGCCACGTCTTTCGTCCCCATCTTGGAGATGGCTTCAGGTGAAGGACCGATGAAGATGATGTTGCAATCGCGGCACAACTCTGCAAAATCAGAGTTTTCGGCTAGAAATCCGTAACCGGGGTGGATCGCATCACAATCCGTCAGTTTTGCCACGCTGATGATGTTCGTGAAATTCAGGTAGCTGTCTTTCGATGCAGTAGGTCCGATGCAATAAGCTTCATCCGCTAATTGAACATGAAGTGCCTCTTTATCAGCTTCAGAATAAACGGCTACACTTTCAATGCCTAAATCTCGGCATGCACGAATGATACGTACAGCAATTTCTCCTCGATTGGCGATTAGTACCTTTTTTATCATATCTATTTTCGCTCCTTATTCAGGTTTAACCAAGAATAACGGCTGACCATATTCCACTAATTGACCGTCTTTTACTAGTATTTCTACGATTTCGCCTTTTGCTTCGGCTTCGATTTCATTAAATAATTTCATCGCTTCCACGATGCACACCACTGAGCTTTCATCTACTTTATCCCCGACTTTTACATATGGACCTGATTCAGGTGAAGAGGATTGGTAGAACGTCCCGACCATCGGAGACGTGATTTTATGTAGGTTAGCATCCTCAGCGCCAGCTTGTGGAGCTTCTTTTTCCGGCTGTGCAGGAGCAGCAGCTTCCTGTACAGGTGCTTGTTGAACGGCTTGTGCAGCAGGTTTTACTTCTTCGACTGCTTGTACCACCGGCTGGGCCGATACGGTCACGCCATTATTTTTCTTTAGATTGATCTTAGAACCATCATGCTCGTATGTAAACTCTTCAACACTTGATTGATCTACGAGTTTGATTATTTCTCGAATTTCTTGAATTTTCAACACTGTTGACACCCCTCTTATAGTTTAAAAAATTATGACTAGCTACTAACATCATACGATAATACCTCGTATAAATTCAATATGCGATTCCTACCATCCTTTAAAAGCGCATACAACCCTACCTCTATTCTAGACCTTTTTCGGAAAAAAATAAAATAATAGAAAAGGATTTTTCATTTATCTGACAAAAAGGGGCAATAAGCAATTTCTGGATTAAACATAAATAAGCCGCCTAAAGGGTCTGCTTTAGGCGGCAACGTGTCCTGGATCCGTTTAGTTTGCCGGCTGGAATTCCACTGCGACCGGCTTCATTTGTCCCACTTCACTCATGACCAGGCGGATGATTTCATTGGCATCGGCTTTAGTGTGCTCTTTGTCTGACTTCACCGTAATCCGGATGTTTTCTCCGTTGGCTCTGACTAAGGCATCATCGTAACCCATTGTTTTAATCATCGTTTCGAGAACCGATTCCGTCATGGCAAGCTCACGAAGGTTTTCCATCTGCTCATAGGCTGCACTCTTTTCTTCTGCTGACACATCCGCGTTTGCTACCTTCGCCTCCAGCTCTTCTCGAAGCTGATCACGCTGGTCTGTTACTTCAAGACGCAACGCTTCGAACATTTCATTTCCAGCGGCGTCCGTGACGACTTCCATGCCGTTGCCTGACATTGTCTCTTTATCTCCACCTTTAGCCTGCTCTTTTGCGTCCTTTTCCTGATAAGCCATATCTGTCGCTTGTTGTGTTGGTGACGTAATGTAGTAAACCGAAAGGACAATCACAAGACTCAACATCGTTAATAGCCAAACCGTTTGTTTTTTCAGTAACATCTATCATTTCCCCCTTATTGTTTGGGCAGGACCGATACCCGGTGACTTGGAACATCAAGGGCCCGGGTGACGGCCTCTATAATCCATTTTTTGATTTGTATGTTATCGGCTCCCTTTGCTACTACAAGGACACCGGTGACTTTAGGTTTCTTTGTTTCTTTCACAATGGGAACTTCTTTCTCACCGTTGTTTACAATGACGATTTCTTCTTCCCTGGATTTATCTTCTATCGACCGCTTTCCACCTTCTTTATCTTCTTCATCGGTGGATTGTATTTTTGTCGACTCATTTTTCTCATACACCTTTGATTCCGTTGCCTCCACATTGACGACGACATAAACATCGCTGACCCCGACAATTTGGTCGAGGGCTTCTTTCAACTGATTTTCGTATCGATCTTCGTAATCCCTCATGGACCCATCCGACTCCTTTTGACCGGACCCGAATGCCGCCACTTCTTCAGGGGTACCTCCATCCACCTGCTTCGCAACCTCAACCCCTTGATTACCGCTCCACAGGTCGCTGATCAGCATGAAGGCCACTCCTATGAGAAGCACAATGAGAAAATAATGCAGCCTTTTACCTTTTTTTCCCCTGGGTGGAGAGTTCGCGTCTTCTTTTGACAACCATTCCTTCAGCATATTCAGCGGACCTTTATTAAAGTTCATTCGCTTCCCCAGTCCCCCCTTCAACTGTAATGATTATTTTGTCTTGTGTTAGATTCCATTGTTCGGCTAGTAAGGAGGCCAGTTGGGACGTATCTTCGTCGGATGTTTTCTTTCTCGTTTCAGATCCCGTATCGATCTCCACGTTTTGGACGGTTTCAATCGTGCTGTCCTTTTCACTTTCTTTATCTTTCACAATCACTGTCACCCCTGTAATACTGTCGGGAAGGTTTTCTACGTCTTCTGCTTGTATGGTTACCTTCTCAATGACTTTGCCGTGCTCATCCATCATCTCCTTTTCTGCTTCTTGTTTCATTTGGACAGCCATCTGTTCTAAAATATATGCACGTTGTGAGGCTTGTATTTCTTTTTTCTTCATTTCTATTTCATTTTCCATCGATTTATTCTGGGAAGGACCATTTAAATCGATGGAATTCATCACCTCATCAAAATCCGTGGACATCAATTTAAAGAGCGGTGTAAGGATGATGGTGATCAATAATAAGCCGGTCACGATTTTGGCATATTTCTGCATGTTCGAGCTTGGAAGCAGCATGTCAATGACGGTGGCTAAGAGAACAAAGATGATGATATTTGTAATCCAATCGGTTAGAAATGACATGACGGGACCCCCTTATCGCATCATCATCGTAATATTTCCCGCTGCAATGATGACGGTAAGACTTAAGAAAAACATAAAGGACACGATCGCCAGGGCCGCAAAGACATAAATCACACTCTTTGCGATCGTATCCAGGCATTCAATCACCGGCCCTCCGCCGAGAGGTTGAAGGAGAGCGGCCGCCAGTTTATATATGAAGGCAATCATCAAGATCTTGATGGCCGGAAAGGCTGCAATGATCAAAACAATGGCGACACCCGCTATCCCCACCGTATTTTTCAGTAGGACCGATGCGCTGATCACGGTATCCGCTGCGTCCGTGAACATCCTGCCGATGACCGGGACAAAGTTGCCTGTCACAAATTTAGCTGTACGGATCGTTATGCCGTCCGTCACGGCAGCTGTTGCCCCCTGTACGGATATCACTCCGAGAAAGACCGTCATGAATGCCCCTAACAACCCGATGCTCCAAGTTCTCAATAATTGAGCCAGCTGAGTCACTTTATAATGACTGGAAAGTGTGCTCACAATGCTCAGAAGGGCGGATAGGAACAGGAGGGGCAGGACGACATTCTGAATGAGCAGACCGCTTGTATTCATCAAGAAGATAATGACAGGGTGAAAGAAAGCTGCCGAAACCACGCCTCCTGAAGCGGCAATCAGGGCAAGGAGCAGCGGGATGAGGGCGATGATGAAATGGACCATGGTGGAGATTGCATCCCGGGTGTAGTCGATGGCCACGTGAAAACTATTCAGAGCGATGATGATCAGCACCATGAAAATGATGCTGTATGCCACCTTGCTGACGCTTCCCCCTTCGAAAGCATTCTGCAGGGACTGGAGAAACATGCTGAAGATCGTGAGCATAATCAGGGTCCCCAATAACTTTCCATTCATCACAAGCTCCTGAAAGGCAAATTTGAAGATTCCGCTGAACCATGCCTTAAAGGAGAACTCTTTCTCGCCTTTCATGAAATCGATCAAACTGCCTTTTTGACTTTCGGGAAGATAGCCGCCGTATTGATCCACGATGCTATTCCAGTATCCTGTCAATTCTTCAACCCCTAACCGGTCCAGCTGCGCATCGATCAATTCCTGCTGGATGTTTGTATCGGGAGGAGTCTGTTCATCCCCTTCTTCTGCTTGTCCACTTGAGGCTGTGATGAAAAAGATAACGAGTGCTGTGACGAGTATCCGGTATAATTGCAACATTCATTCCACCTCTTAACGTTTCGCTTATCCAGTCGGAATCATATTGATGATCGTTTCGATGATGACTGTCAGAATGGGAACAGCCATTGCCAATATTAAAATCTTTCCGGCAAGCTCCACTTTCGCTGCCAGTGCCCCCTGCCCGGCATCTTTCGTAATGTGTGAAGCGAATTCCGCTATGTAAGCGATGCCGATGATTTTAAGGATGGTTTCCACATACACCATATTCACGTTTGCGTTTGCAGCCAGTTTCTCAATCATATGAATGATGGCGTAAATTTGATCAATTAGAAATAAAAAAATCGTACAGCCTGTAAACACAATGAGCAGGAAAGCAAAATTCGGTTTTTGTTCTTTTACAATCAAAGCAAGAAAAGTAGCAACCAGTGCAATACCTACAATCTGGATGATTTCAATCGCGGACGCCCCCTTATCCTTGATATAAGAAGACCGATTTTATCTTCTGGAACAAATCATCGACAATCGAAGCCACCATGAACAAAATGTAGATGAAGCCGAATAATGTCACCCACTGGGCATATTCCTTCTTTCCAACCTGATCTAAAATCGTATGCAAAAAGGCGACGACAATCCCTACTCCGGCAATCTTGAAAATAATATCCACGTCAATTCCCATATTTGTTTCCCTCCTGGTTTCTAAGCCTCATCCCGGATGCCGTCCGCAGGTCAGAGTAGTAGGATGATCAACAAAAGTCCTGATAGAAAACCTAAACTTTTCGTCATCTTTTCATATTTCTTCTGCTTTTCAACGGCTTCCATTTCTTCCCTATCCAGATGTTTGAGAGCAAGCTGGATATGTTTTTGCTGTGTCATCATGTCGTGTCTGCCAAGGTTTTCTCCGAATTGCTTCAGGATTTCATACTCACCTGCTTTAAAGGCCGTTAACTTCCAGACATCGTTCAGGCTTTCTTCCCATGCTTTCTTCACTGAGATCTCCTGCTCTGTCAATTTCTTCGAGAACGTTTCAAAAAACCAGGAAACAGGCTTTTGCAGTTGTTTGGAAATCTTTCTGGTCGCTTCGTGCAAAGGCGTATGACTATAGGTGATTTCAGCTTCCAATGACTGAAGGGCCAGCTTCAATAGCCGAAGCTGCCTCGGTCTTTCCGTCAAATATTTCGAAGCTTCGAACCCTGCCCAGGAAGTGGAAAGGAGAATAAATACAGCACCAACAAGTTTTATCATTTACGTCACACTCACTTTTTTCAGAAGAGATTGTCCGTGTTCGTCCCACACCTCATGGACCTTACCCGGCTCATCCCCCCTCCTCAGTTCCACGAATCGTTCAATTGTCTGCAGATTCACAATATCCTTGATCACAGGCCTCTTCCTTACTTCGCTTAAAGAAGACCCATGCGTCGTCATGACAAGGGTAATACCGGCATTTACGGCTTCCTGAATCGCCTGACCGTCTTCCACCCGTCCGATTTCATCCACGACCAGTACATCCGGACTCATGGAACGGATCAGCATCATCATCCCTTCAGCTTTTGGGCAGGCATCCAGTACGTCCACCCTCGGACCGAACATCAGCTGAGGGATTCCGTTCACGCAGCCGGCAATTTCTGATCGTTCATCGACGATCCCCACCTTGAATGGCGGGATATTTCTTTCAGGGACCCCTGTTGAAATCATCCTGGCCAGATCCCGTAACAGGGTCGTTTTGCCGGTCTGAGGGGAACCAATGAGCATCGTATGTTTCCAACCTTCACTGTACACATATGGAAGGATGGACCGAGCTATGCCAAGCTTTTCCCTGGCAATCCGGATATTAAAAGAAGAGAGATTCCGAATTCCCTTCACAACTCCGCCCTCTAATATCACCTTCCCGGCGAGCCCCACCCGATGCCCGCCTTCAATCGTGATATAACCACGCTTCAACTCTTCTTCCAATGTATAAAATGAATGGCGGGATAGTTTGTTAATGAGCTGTTCACTATCTTCTTCTGTCACCGTATAGGAAAGAAAGTATGGCTTCCCCCGTGCCGTTACCTCTAATACACGGTTGGTACGAACCCTGATTTCTTCTATCCGGTCAATCAGATCTTGTGGAAGGGACAGGACTTTATCAGATATAGTGCTGGGTAGAAAGGCTAGAACTTCTTGCATATGGAGACCTCCTAATCTTGTTCCACTTCGGGTTGAAGGACCTGGACCCTTCGTACATGCTTCCCGATAATACAATGTATTCTAGCGAATGGAGATTATGACAAATAGAGTTGGGAGATTCGAGGTGGTCATAGGGAGTGGAACGGGGAAAGACAAAAAAAAGCCTGAACGGGATGAATCCCGTTCAGGCTTTTCATGTTTATTCTTTATCCACGTGATACGTAAGATCCGTCCGTTGTGTTGATGATCAGTGTGTCCCCTTCGTTCACGAAGAATGGAACGTTTACCACTAAACCTGTTTCAACAGTAGCAGGCTTGGACCCACCGGAAGCCGTGTCGCCTTTGATTCCCGGTTCTGTTTCCGTCACTTTGAGTTCAACAGAGTTTGGAAGCTCGACTCCAAGCGTTTCGCCACCGTACATCATGATGGATACTTCCATGTTTTCTTTTAAATATTTCAATTCATATTCAATGGAAGAAGCAGGAAGTTCGATTTGATCGTAGCTTTCGTTATCCATGAATACATGCATGTCCCCATTTGCATACAGGTACTGCATTTTACGGTTGTCGATTTGTGCTTTTCCAACTTTTTCACCGGCACGGAACGTTTTTTCCTGGATCGCTCCTGTGCGAAGATTACGAAGTTTAGAGCGCACGAACGCGGCTCCCTTACCTGGTTTAACGTGTTGGAAATCGATTACCCGCCAAATTCCGTTGTCGACTTCAATCGTCAAACCTGTACGAAAATCATTTACTGAAATCATGTTTATTCCTCCTATTGATTAGTAGGCCTTTTTCAGGACTAAAATGGTAGAATGATTAGATCTTTTGTTGAGTGTGTCAGTGTTTCATTCGAATCTTCCGTTATGAGTGTATCGTCCTCGATGCGTACGCCGCCAACACCCGGCACATAGATACCTGGTTCAACGGTTACAATCATCCCAGGCTCGAGAACCACATCAGAGCGTGTGGAGAGTCCTGGTCCTTCGTGTACCTCAAGGCCGATCCCATGCCCTAATGTATGTCCGAAATACTCACCATAACCCTTTTCTGTTATGTAATCACGAGCGATTGCATCGGCTTCCTTACCTGTCATGCCCGGTTTGATCTGGTCCATGGCAAGAAGCTGCGATTGAAGGACGACATCATAAATCTCTTTCAATTTATCGCTTGGTTCTCCTACCGATAAAGTGCGTGTCATATCGGAGCAGTATCCTTTATAGTATGCACCATAATCCAAGGTTACAAAATCACCTTTTTCGATGACTTTATCACTGGCCACCCCGTGAGGCAGTGCAGAACGATAACCTGAGGCAACGATGGTATCAAAAGAGGATGAAGTGGCTCCTGCTTTTCTCATGAAGAATTCTAATTCATTTGAAACCTCTAACTCTGTCACACCCGGTTTGATGAAATCTAATATATGCTTAAATGCTGCATCGGCGATATCCGCCGCATCCTTAATTATATTAAGCTCTTCAGGTGTCTTAATCAAGCGTAACTTTTCCACTAAACCGGATACCGGCACCATTTCCGCTTCCACTTTATCCCGGTAGCTTTCGAAAGCACTGTACGTCATATCGTTCTTTTCGAAGCCAAGTTTCGTGATACCAAGGTTCTTCACCTGTTTCGCCACTTCTTCATGAATCGGACCGGTATGTTGCACGATTTCATAATCAGCCGCCTGTTCCGTTGCTTGTTCTATGTATCTGAAATCGGTGATGAATAAGGCCTTCTCCTTTGAAATCAATACCACCCCTGAAGAACCCGTAAAGTTCGTCATATAGCGGCGGTTATACGTACTCGTCAATAAAATACCGTCAAGTTCATTCTCTGAAAAGGTTTCACGTAATCGTTCAATTTTCATCGTGTTCCACTCCCTTAATGTTCTTTATAATGGCTTTGAGGGCCAACTCGTACCCAAACAATCCGAATCCGACAATCTGACCAACCGTCTCAGCTGCCACGACAGACTGATGCCTGAACTCTTCCCGTGCATGAATATTTGATATATGCACTTCCACAACCGGAACGGATACCGACGCCACTGCATCTCTCAACGCATAGCTGTAATGCGTGAACGCACCGGGGTTCAATATGATCCCCCCATATCCTTCATCTTCACACCTGTGGATGATGTCAATCAATTCCCCTTCATGATTCGATTGAGCCGCAAGCAATTCATAACCGTCTTCTTCTGCCTTGCTTTTCAAGGTTGATTCCAGCTGAGCCAGTGTGACATGACCGTAAATAGCGGGCTCCCGTTTCCCTAATCGGTTTAAATTTGGCCCATTTAACAGTAAGATTTTCACCATATGTAAACTCCTAAAAAAATAGAATGTTCATCATGAACATTCTAACATAAACCTTTTACCTATACCTACTTAATTGTCTGATAAATTAATGAGAAACTTCCCCTGATTTCTCCTTTTCATCCTGATGTCTTAATTCATTTTCTTCATATGAAATCGAGTAACCTATAAATACTCCATAAAGAATATACAAACAGAATGTCGTGATCAATGTGTGATAATCAATGGCTGTAAAGGATTTTATGCTTGGGAAGAGTGGATTCAGCACCAGAAAAAATGCCAGGTACAGAGCGATTCCATACGCTGCACCAACCCACATGGATTTGAATTTTCGCAACAGGCCATAATAAATGAGGGCCACACCGATCGATATGACACCATAAGCAACGATGGATAGAACGATACCGATCCATTTGTCCACCCAGTTCCCGACTGCCCAAGGTTCGAATATGATATTGGGTTCAATCTTCGTAAAGGAAAAGAAGTAGCAAATGTATGCAATCCCGCTCCATAACATCCCGGCAGTAAAGCCCGTCACGACGACCATTGCCGTGAAGGAAAGCGGTTTTTCACTTTGATTCTGCTCCAACCGTGGATTTTCTTTACTCTCTTCCGTCCCGGCCTGGACCTTCTCATGTTGCCCTTTCTGTTCTGCCATCTGTAACACCTCCATTCGTAGTATGTCCCATAGAATGAAACATTTGCATGGAATTGTTTATTTTTAACTCATTCAATCGGGAACCAGGATCCTAGATAAATAACATTCGGGAAACGCTCCCTCTAGTGCTTTTCTTCAATATTTAGTAAAATAGATAATATCTTTTAAAGTTTCAGAAAAAAAGAAGTGGGATCGTCCCATTCATACCCTGATAAAAAATCAATTTATACGGTTAAAGAAGACCGAAATGGTCTAGAATAATAGTATAGATAATATCTAAGATGGATAGTGATGTAAGGAGGTGGCTTTGTTGAACGCTCGTAATATCTTTGTATTCACACTCATTTTGTTGGCTATAATCGGGCTCGGAACTTCCCTGTTCGGAAATCCTTTAGGTCTTGCAAGGCAATTGCTGATTACAGCAGCCGTCATCGGGATCATCTATTTCATTTACAAAAGATGGTTCAGTGGAAGACGGACTGGAAACAGCAATGAACAGAGAGCGTTTGTTAAAGCAGCCAAGCAATCGAAGAAGCGGCATAAGAAGAAGTCTACAAGTAAACCTCAAGTATCCAATGTTTCAAAAAAACGTTCGATACGAAAAAAATCCAATGCCAAATTAACCGTAATTGAAGGAAAAAAGAATAAAAAAAACAATCGAGCTTCGTTTTAGGAGCTCGATTGTTTTGTTAATGGGGCCATGTCTGCAAAAAGGCTGCGGCCTTCGTTTTCCCGTATTGGACGAGTTCGATCTTCCGCTCAGGAGTGAGTTCGAATTCAGTGGTGAGTACACCTTCTGTCGGTATAAAGATAATGTTCTTTTCAAGTTTTCTGGAAATATATCTTGAATCATGAGCGTCTTTCATGGTTGTAAAGAGGGCTCCATATAAATCAATGGCATTTTTGATCGGTTTTTTCGGCTTGCTTATCAAGTCGTGACTAAGCTTCACTCCGAGTACCGGCCTTACCTTCTTCACATTTTCCCTGTCAAAGAGCCACATGGGGAAATTACTGAGCACCCCCCCGTCCACCATAAAGCTGGTCCCTTCGAGTGAACGCAGTTTCACAGGTTCAAAGAAATAAGGAAGGCTCGCACTCATCCGTATCGCCCTGGCAACGGGAAAGGTTTCTTTCGGTATGCCGTATTTCTCCAGGTCATCAGGAAGGACGAGCAGTCTTCCGTTTGATAAATCCGATGCAATGACACGGAGGGATCTGGGGGGCAGATCCGCAAACGTATAAATCCCCCTTGCTTTCAGCTTTTCTTCCACCCAGCTTTCAAGTGCGACTCCTTTATATAAGCCTAAACGATAATAAATCCGAAACCACTTGAGGATCGGCAGGGAAATGACCGCGTTTGAATCCAACAGATCTTTCAAATCAAGATCACCCATAATTTTGAGTAATTCACGGCTTGAGTATCCTGCAGCAATAAATGCAGCGATCACTGCCCCTGCACTGGTTCCTGCCAGTCTCTTGAATGTGTATCCTTCCTCTTCAATCGCCTGGTATGCCCCAATCATGGCGAGCCCCTTTATGCCTCCACCGGAAAATACGCCATCGATGTCCAAAGGCTCCACTCCTTTTAGTGTATTACTACATCTTTAATTCACCGAAAAGGATTTTAGACTAAAAAAAACAGGAGGGGAACCAGTCCCCTCCTGCACACTTCAATGATTATAGTCCACACTTCAGCTGAGCGCCGCAGTTTGTACAAGTATTACAGCCACCCATATCTTTTACCGTACCTTTACGGCAGACCGGGCACGTATTCCCCACCTCAGAACCGATGGTCACGTCCGTTGAACGTACGTCCTGGATCGTATCCAGCAAGACGATCGGCTTTTTGGCTGTCGGAATATCATGTTGTTCCTGTTCATTTTCATCATCAAAGCTGTTTTCTTCCGCTTTAAGGGTAAGCACCTGAGAATCACGGCTTCCGTCCACGTACACGGTACCGCCCTTTGCTCCACCTTTATACAGTCGCTCATATACTTTTTCTACTTGTTCTACCGTATAACCACGAGGGGCATTCACGGTTTTCGAAATGGAGCTGTCGATCCAATTCTGGATGACGCATTGAACGTCGGCATGTGCTTGTGGAGCCAGGCTCATGGAAGAAATGAACCATTCCGGAAGATTGTCTGCATCCGCATCCGGATTTCTCTTCAAGTAATCCTCTACAATATCCGCCTTTACTTCAATGAATTTACCGAGACGTCCACTTCTGTAATAGGTGAAGGAGAAGTAAGGCTCAAGCCCCGTCGACACCCCTACCATCGTACCTGTTGAACCAGTTGGGGCCACCGTCAGCAGATGTGAATTACGGATTCCGTACTCTTCAATATCATGACGTACGTCTTCAGGCATTTTCTTCATAAAGCCTGTTTCCACGAATGCCTTACGCAAGGCCTTCGTTTCTTCTTCGGTGCTTCCAGTCAGGAATGGGAAGCTTCCTTTTTCCTTCGATAATTCAACGGAAGCACGATAAGCAGTTGTCGCGATGACTTCAAAGACTTCATCCACAAGCCTGTTGCCTTCTTCTGAACCGTATTCTTTTTCACAGTAGATCAATAAGTCGGCAAGACCCATTACACCAAGGCCTACGCGTCGCTCCCCGAGAGCCTGCTTCTTATTTTCATCCAGGAAGTATGGAGTCGCGTCGATAACATTGTCCTGCATGCGAACACCGACTTCAACCGTACGCTTCAATTTCTCGAAATCAACGGTCTTCGTCTCTTTATCCGCAAACTGAGCAAGGTTGACGGCTGCCAGGTTACAAACTGAATATGGAGCAAGGGGCTGCTCGCCGCATGGGTTCGTGGCCACTACCTTTTGGCCGTATGCTTTCGCATTCGTCATATCATTGGCGTTATCGATAAAGAAGATTCCTGGTTCAGCTGAGTAGGTTGCACACACATTGATCAGGTTCCACAGTTCTTTCGCCTTGATCTTGCGGTATGTGCGAACTTTGTATCCAAGCTTTTCCCATTCGCGCACATCACCTACATTATGCCATTCTTCATTATAATACTTCATTTGCTCTTCATTATAGCTTTCCACATCAGGGAAGCGAAGCTCATATTCACGATCGTTCTCCACGGCTTCCATGAAGTCGCTTGTCAGGCAGACGGAGATGTTCGCCCCTGTCAGGAATTCTGAATTATGGACACTGTATGTGCCCCCTGTGCGCAGTTTTTCTTCTGCATTCTTGAGGATCTTCGCATCAAATCCACCATAGCCGGGGATCTGTCTGTAGTTCAGGATTCCTTGATACATCGCTTCCTCTTGTTCAGTCAGCGGGGTGAATTTCAACTTATCCTGAGCCGCCTTTTTGATGGTTTCATCTTCCGTGTTTTCAAGAAGATAACGCAGGATACGCGGGTTTTGCATTTTAGAGATAATGAATTCAATAATATCGGGATGCCAATCTGAAAGCATGATCAT